>CAKSZH010000005.1 GCA_934525675.1 uncultured Eubacteriales bacterium | reverse complement strand
CTTGCGCGGAAGTAGTAGGTGTTGCCGTCGATCGTGTGCCAGCCGGTCTGGATCACGCCGTCCACGTAGTAGTACAGTTCGCCGTACCGGTTCTGAAGCCCGTTCAGAGGCTTTACCGTGTGGTCGTTATTGAACTCACGGGTGAAGCCGCCGAGCTTGTAGGTGCTGCTCGTGACCATGAAGCCGGTCGTGGACAGGAAGTAGTAGAGGTTGTTCGGACTCGAGGAGTACTGCTCGGAGATTCCCTTTTCATCAACCACAGGCCCGGAGCCGTCGGTATGTCTCCAGCCGATCACCTGGTAACCGTTCTGGTAGCAGACCGTGCCGCCGGTGACTTCGTAGAAGCCGTTCGCGAGTACCAGACCCGTTTCGTCGTTCCAGAAGTACTGCTTGCCGCCGAGCACCTTGTCATAGTTGACGCAGACGCCCGTTGCCGAGGAACCGTAGTAGGTCTTGCCGTCCACCACGAACCAGCCGGTCTTCACCTTGCCCTTTTCATAGTAGTACAGCTTGCCGTCGATCGTCCGGAATCCCGTGGAAGGATCCGGATTGTCGCCGCCATCCCGTCTTGTCAGGATAAAGCCGTCTGCGCAGGAGGAAAAGGCACCGGTACCGACCTGCGTCCCCGCAGGAAGCGAAGCGGCGGAAAGCGACGTGCAGTACGCAAACGCATAGTTTCCCACTGTCTTCACGCCGTCGGGCAGGGTAACCGCCGTCAGGGAAGAACAGAAGGAAAACGCATACGCGTCAACCGTCACAAGCCCTTCTCCGAAAGTAACTTCCGTCAGCGCGTGGCATCCGAAGAACGCGTTGACGCCGATGGTGTGTACCGCCGCAGGCAGGGCAAACGAGACAAGCGATTCACAGCCGTCAAACGCGTGCGCGCCGATCTTCTGCACGGAGGGGGCAATGGTCACGGAGGTCAGATTGTAACATTCCGCAAACGCGTAAGCACCGACGGATGTCACGCCGTCCTCAATGACGACAGAAGTGATCTCATCTGCTTTCGCGGGCGCACTCACCGCGTCCGTCATCTCGCCGCTTCCGCTGACCGTCATCACACCGTCAGACACGCGGACAGTCACCTCCGCCGACGTGCTGACCGTCAGAAAAAGCGCACAGGCGATCAATGTCATCAGCGGCAGCAACACCGCAAGCAACCTGGAACGTTTCATTTTTTAACCCTCCGTATGCCATAATCTCCCTATTGTAGTAGATATATTTTATCATGTTTACAAAGAAAAGTCAACCTTGCCCGGCAAGCCGCAGGAAAAGATCCGAAAATCCGGTCAGGAAAACCGACGTACCGCCCGTCTTCGGCAGATCACAGAAATCAGAACGCCGAGGGCAAGCGCCACCGCACATCCGAACAGTGCCCCGGCGGAATCGGTCAGGACATCCGCCACGTCGGCGACCCGCCCGTCCACGAACAACTGATGAAATTCATCCCCAGCCGCGTACAGAACGCAAAAGCCGAATGCCACCGGATACCTTACCCAATGGCGGGAAAATGCCGGTCGGAAATCCGCATCAAAGGACAACACAAGCAGCATGACCAGAAATCCGAGCAGGGCATATTCCGAAAAATGTGCGGCGGTACGGACATATGCATGCATGCCGTTCAGCACCTCCGCCTGCTCCTCCGGGGGTAGATGCGTATAATCCTTCACCGCGATTTCCGCGAGCACCTTGGTAACGGCGAGGCTTTCCCCGCCCGACTCCTCGGCGGTCGCCGCGGAATTGAGAAAAATAAACACGCAGACAAGCACCACCGCCGCAAGGAGTATTCCGCGAGCCACCAGAACCGGCAGAGTCCCCCGGGTCAGTCTTTCTGTCAGCGCGGTCAAGCGATTCTTCTGCACGTCGTCGCCTCCCTTCTTTCTCAATATCGTCCGATCGTCGCGGCACAGCCGCCGCAATGTAATATTATTGTAGCATATTTCCGTAAATCTGTCCATTCCCGGACGAAAAACGCCGCAGGTACACAGAAAAAGGGTGTACCTGCGGCAAATGTATTCCTGTTCAGTCGTTCCGAGAACCCGACTGCGTGACCACTTCGATGATGTTCTTGAACGGACGGACGATCCGCTCTTCCGGCAGATGCACATTCGGCACCGTCACGGCAACCATGCGGTCGTTGGTCTGCGTCGGCACCAACACAATGTCGCCGACCCGGAACTGATGCCCGGCAGGACCGTAGAAATATACGCGGTCGCGTTCGGGGAACACGATACCGACGGCTTCCACGCCACCTGCGACATCCTCGAAGGTTTCCGTCGGGTGCGTAGCGATCTCTGCCATCTTACGCTCCGCTTCCTCACGGACAACGGCAATTTCTTTTTCCAGCGTTTCACGCGCGTTGTCGATGAACAGCTTTTCATAGAAATCATCCGGGGTAAACACGTCCTCGTCTCCGAGCTGCTCGACCACCTTACGTGTCGTGGCGTTCTTCTGCACGCTCTGGGAGCCGCGGCGGCAGCTTTCCTTGGTCTTGTAGCCCTGTGAACCGATCAGGATATTCCCGTCCTCATCCTTGAGGCGGAAAATGAACTCCTGTCCTTCGCCGCGGTACATTTCGTAACGCTTTCCGGTCAGGCGGTCGGTGTCAAGGCGGGTCGCGTCATCCAGCGGCGCACCGTCGGAGGTCCTGCGGAACACGTCGATCGCGCTCCGGCATTCTTCCGGGGTGGGGTATCTGCGGGAAACGCAGATCTCCTCGTGATTTGCCGCGTGCAGGTTGAATATGTACGCCCCGTCTGAGGTTTTGCGGATGACATAGTACCCCGTCGGCGGCTCCGGCTTTGCGGGCGCCGGCTTTGCTTCCGGGACGGGCTGTTTTGCCAGTCTGTCGCGGAGGAAAATTTCAAAGAGCAGATAGACTGCCATGGAAACGCACAGGGCAAGGAAAGTCCACGTGTGCAGGTTGCGTCCCCAGACCGCGAGGTCAAACACGACGGCAACCACACAGCCGACGACACCGATCCCTGCCACGATTCTGCCGAGCGGCATCCGGTGGGTAAAGGCATAAATGAGACAGATCGCGCCTGCAACCAGCACAAGCGGCGTTACCTGCGGGTCATTGCCGAGCAAAAGCCCGATAAGCCCGAATACCAGGCAGGCGCCTCCAAGGATCAATGCAATCAGGCTGAAACTGAATTTACGCTCTTTCATGATAAATCCCTCCGTCCGAAATACCGATTCACTTTATTGTAACACATAATTCATGCGCTGTCAAGAAAGCTCCCGGATTTCCGGCAGATTCCGGAAAATCGAACCGGTTTCCGCAGAAGTGTCACATCACGTAGCGGTCTTCCGGAGAATTTCGAGAAGTGCCTGCATATCCGCAGGAAGCGGGCAGGTAAAATGCACCTCTTCTCCCGTGCGCGGATGCCGGAACCGAAGCTCCCCCGCGTGCAGGCACTGCCCGTGGATGAGGGCTTTGTGGCGGGTGCCGAACGCAGTCCGGTCACCCCCGTAGAGCGGGTCACCGAGGAGCGGGTGACCGACGGACGACAGGTGTACCCGGATCTGATGCGTTCTCCCCGTCTCCAGTTCGCACCGGACAAAAGAAAAACCGTCGAACCGTTCCGTCACCGTTACATGAGTCACCGCGTCGCGCACGCGGACACCGTCGCGTACCCCCGCGCGGTATACTGCCATTTTCTTGCGGTCGGTCGGATTTCTGCCGATCGGCAGATCGACCGTGAAGCTGTCCTCTTTGAAGTTCCCCACCGCGATGGCGTAGTACACGCGGCTGACCGTGTGGGTCTTCAACTGCTCCGACAGCGCGATGTGTGCCGCATCGTTCTTGGCGCAGACGAGCAGCCCCGAGGTATCCTTGTCGATGCGGTGCACGATTCCCGGGCGGATCACTCCGCCGACGCCGGAAAGCGATGCGCCGCAATGATACAGAAGCGCGTTGACCAGCGTCCCCGACGGATTCCCCGCCGCGGGATGCACCACCATGCCGGACGGCTTGTTGATGACGATGACGTCCTCATCCTCGTACACAATGTCAAGCGGAATATTCTCCGGAATTGCCTCGGACGGGGCGGGATCGGGGCGGAACACCTCCACCGTATCCCCTTCCCGGACAGCGTAACGTTTGGCGACCGGCACGCCGCCGACAAGTACACAGCCGTCCTCAATCCACCTTGCGGCGGCGGAGCGCGAAACGCCGAGCGACGAGGCAAGAAAGGTGTCGATGCGCCCCCCCGCCGCCGCGCCGTCAACCGTTACAAGATCGGTGGCTTCTTCCGCGTCGGTATCGGCAGGCGACAACTCCGGCATTCCGGGATACCCGTTATCCTTCATGCGTGATCCGATTTGTCCGCGCCGGTTGCGTTGTCCGCAGAATCCGCGCCGTCCGCGCCGGTTGCATTGTCCGCGGAATCCGTGCCGCCGTTCGCGCTGTTTTTCTCATCCGGGGAACCCGCGTCATTCTGCCCTTTGGAATCCGCGGAATCATCGCATCCGTCGGACACGCCGGAAGCAGGGGCGGCACAGGCTTCCCCTCCGGCGGCTTGCTTCACCTTTTCTTTTTTATATTCCCGCACCGTATCCACGATCAGGAAGATCATCAGAAGCGCGGTGCCGATCGTCACGAAAATATCCGCGACATTGAAAATATACTTCCAGACCTTGGGGAACGCGCAGAAATCAATGAAATCCACGACCCTGCCGTCCGCGTGGAAAATGCGGTCGATCATGTTTCCGAGTCCTCCGCCGAGAATCATGCCGAGCGACACGCAAAGCAGGCGATTCTTGGGACGGGCTTTCCAGAAATAGACGGCGATCGCCGCGACCACAAGGAGCGACAGCACCACGAACACCCACCGGTTTTCGTTGAACAGTCCCATCATGCCGTTTCCGTTGCGGACGTAGGTAAAGCGGTAGACGCCGGGGATCACGTCAATGGAGGTCCCCTCCGGAGAGAGAAACTTCACGACAAGAAATTTGGTCACCTGGTCGGACACGACCGCGAACGCCGCGATCAGGGCAACAATCAGATATAACATACATTCTCCTTTATTCCGGGGAAATCAAGCGGAAAGGGGGAGCCGAGGCTCCCCCAAAAGGCGTTCAGCCTTCAATGATTCTCTTGCAGCGCGCGCAGATATGACCTTCTCCGTCGGATACCGTATCGGTTGTAAAGGTCCAGCAACGGTCGCAGCGGATACCGTCGGCGTTTTCCACCAGTACGGCAATGCCGGAAACCGTTTCGCGGAACGCGTCGGCGGGAGCTTCTCCCTTGACCACCTTCGCACCCGAAACGATGAACACGGTGGAAAGCTCCTCTTCGAGGTCTTCAAGTGCGTGATACTTGTCGTCGTCGGTCGTATACACCGTCACCTTTGCGTCAAGCGACTTGCCGATCTTCTTGTCGTTACGGGCAAGCTCCAGCGCCTTCATGACGTCGTCGCGGAGCGAGAACAGATGATCCCACTTGGCGGTGACATCGGCGAACGTGAGTGCCTCGTCAAACGCGGGCATATCGTTGAGGAATACGCTCTCGCGGCGATCGCCCGCCCTGTGCGGCATTGCCTGCCAGATCTCCTCGGCGGTGAACGCAATCAGGGGAGCAAGCAGACGGACCATGCCGTCCAGCACCATGAACATGGCGGTCTGAGCGCTTCTTCTCGCTTCTCCGTCCTTCTTTTCGACGTACAGACGATCCTTGGTGATGTCGATATACAGCTTGGACAGATCGACCGTGCAGAAGTTCACGAGGTTGTGGTAGACCACATGGAATTCATAGCGGTCATACGCTTCTCTTGCCTCGCGCGTCAGATCGTTGAAGCGGGAGAGGACCCACTTGTCGATCTCGTGCAGACGGTCAAGCGGCACGCAGTCGGTATCGGGGTTGAAGTCCGCAAGGTCCGCCATGATGATGCGGGCGGTGTTGCGGATTTTACGGTAGGTCTCGGAAAGCTGGCGGAAGATGTTGTCCGACACGCGGACATCCACGCGGTAATCCGAGGACGCGACCCAGAGGCGCACCAGATCGGCGCCGTACTTCTTGACCATGTCGTCGGGGTTGATGACATTGCCGAGCGACTTGTGCATGGCACGTCCCTCGCCGTCCACCGTCCAGCCGTGGGTCAGGACCGCGCGGTAAGGCGCGCCCTCGCCCTTCGCACCGACCGCAGTCAGGAGCGAGGACTGGAACCATCCGCGGTACTGATCGGCACCCTCCAGATACAGATCGGCGGGCCACTTCAGCCCTTCTCTCTCTTCGAGGACCGCGAAATGCGAGGAACCGGAGTCGAACCAGCCGTCCAGTGTGTTCGCTTCCTTGGTAAAGGTCTTGCCGCCGCAGAACGGGCAGGCAAATCCGTCGGGAAGCAGGTCCTTCGCGTCGGACTCAAACCAGCAGTTGGAGCCCTTCTCTGCAAACAGCTTCGAGATGTGATCGATGGTCTCTTCTGTGCAGACCGGCTTGCCGCCGCAGTCCGCGCAGTAGAACACGGGGATCGGAAGTCCCCAGTGACGCTGACGGGAAATGCACCAGTCGGCTCTCTCGCGGATCATCTGCTTCATGCGGTCTCCGCCCCATTCGGGCATCCAGGTCACATTCTCGCAGGCGCGGCACGCCTCCTCCTTGAACGCGTCCACCGAGCAGAACCACTGCGGCGTTGCGCGGAAGATGATCGGGCTCTTGCATCTCCAGCAGTGCGGGTATTCGTGTTCGATTTCCTCGGACGCGAACAGCGCTCCGCTCTCTGTCATATCGGCAAGGATCGCCGCATTGGAATCCGCGTAGTACATTCCCGCGAATTTTCCGGCGTCCGATGTCTGATACCCGCGGTCGTCCACGGGAACGATAATGTCGATGTTGTATCTTCTGCAGGTCTGGTAGTCGTCCGCACCGAAGCCGGGCGCGGTATGGACACAGCCGGTACCGGAATCCATGGTGACATAGTCCGCATTGACCACGATGCTCTCGCGGTCAAGGAAGGGATGCTGTGCCTTCATGAATTCAAATTCCTTACCGGTCATGGTCTTCACGACCTCGTAGGAATCGATGCCGCCCATCTGCATGGTCTTTGCCAGCAATGCGTCGGCAACGATGTAATTCTCGCCGTTCGACGCGTGTGCGACGACATATTCCTCATCGGGATTGAGCGCAATGGCAAGGTTGCCGGGGAGGGTCCAGGTCGTGGTCGTCCAGATGATGAAGTAGGTCTTGGAGAGATCCATCCCGCCGAGCTTACCCGCGTCATCCTTCACGCGGAACTTGACGTAGATGGAGGTACACTTATCGGTCTGATATTCAATCTCCGCTTCGGCAAGCGCGGTCTCGTCCTTCGGGCACCAGTACACGGGCTTGAGTCCCTTGTAGATGTATCCCTTCCTGAACATTTCACCGAACACGCGGACTTCCTTTGCCTCAAACTTCGGGTCCATGGTGAGATAGGGATGTTCCCAGTCGCCGGTCACGCCGAGACGGATGAACTGTCCCTTCTGGATGTTCACGAAGTTTTCCGCGAATTCGTGGCACTTGGTGCGGAACTCCGGAATGGACATTTTCTTTCTGTCCAGCTTGGACTGCTTGATGATTGCGGATTCAATGGGCATGCCGTGGTTGTCCCAGCCGGGAACATACGCCACACGGTAGCCGGTCATCGCCTTGGACTTGTTGATGAAATCCTTTAAGATCTTGTTCATCGCCGTGCCCATGTGGATGTTGCCGTTGGAAAAGGGAGGTCCGTCGTGAAGGAGGAACTGCGGCTTCTCCGCCGCGCTTTCCTGCATCAGGCGGTACAGCCCGATGGAATCCCAGTATTTCAGCGTTTCGGGTTCTCTCCCCGGAAGGTTCGCCCGCATCGGGAAGTCGGTGCTCGGCAGATTCAGGGTACCCGTATAATCTTTTGCCATGGTTTTATGTCTCCTTTGGTCATATCACTGTTCAATCGCGGAATCGCAATCTGCGGGAATCTATCCGGTAAAACCGCTTCCGCCCGCGGCTCTCCGTTCCATATTCAGGCGGTCACTCCGGAAGCCGTTTCCACACAGCTTTCATCATCCCGCCCGTAGTTTTTCGGGAAATCATCACACAAACTTTTCCGCCTTCATGCGCAACCGACCCTTTTTGGTCTCTCCGTCAAAGGCGCACAAGCGGAACCTGCCGTATCCGCGCACCGAAATCTGGCACGGTGCCGCGAGCAGTCTGTCCGGCTTCTCTTCGGTTTCAAAATCCACCTCACAAAGCCCGCTCCGTATCAGGGTCTGCGCCGCCTCGCGCGAGGAATTCGTCAGTGCGGCGACCACACAGTCGAGCCGCTCCGACGCAACCGTATCCACAACCGGCAGAGTCTTGCGGTTCCCCGCAAAGCCTTTCGGAATCACATACGGCGTGACCTTCACCGCGTCGTTCGCAACGCGCTTCAGATTCTCCCGGAGAAACGGTGCGATCTTGCCGTCGCAGATCACCACGGCGGAAAACCCGCTGTCCGGCACAATGTCGCCGAGCACGTCGCGCTCCACGCCGAGCGACAGGATCGAGCCGAGATAATCCCGGTGGGAAAGGTCGCGGTATCCGCTTCCCTTCACATACAAAGCAGTTATCGACTCGGTAACTGCCCCGTCCGTGTAGCTGTCGATCAACCCGACGGGGTAACCCTCTGCGGTATGCTCGTCTTCCTCCGGCTCCTCAAAAGAGAAGTCTCTCTCGGTATCCGCCCCCAGAAAATCGGTCAGGTAACCGGGAAGAAGAAACAATCGCGTCCGCTCCGCCTCCGGGTACCCGCCATAGAAAAAACAATCCTTCGTGTGCCCGCCGCGTAAGAGGTAGGCAGAAAGCGCGTGCGCCTCGGCGGGCGACAGAAAACGGCTTCTTGTGACCTCACCCCGCGCCGTCCTGCGAAGCATATCCTCCGCCCGGTCATACAAGACCTGTTTGTCTCTTTGCTCCATCGCCTCAGAGCAGCATCTGCAAAAGTGAGTTCAAAAGGACGATCACAAGATAGGTGCCGATATACGCCACGTCGAGCGGCGTCTGCTGAAACCAGTTCATTTTATAGAACAGGCTGCGGAGCGGCAGAATGAACGGCTCGGTCACCATGGAAAGAAACCCGACGATGGGGTTGCCTTCTTTCAGCGGAAACCAGGAAAGAAGCGCGCGAAGGAACATGGCAAGCATGATCGCGTCAAGCAGGTAAAACACAAAATACGAAAGTACCTTTACAAGCATCCGCCCTTCTCCTTTCCGCTATCTTTCCGTTTTCTTTTTTCAGTCGCAGTCCCGGCGGCATGGTATCGCCGACGTCCCCGTTCAGAAAAACCGGATCCCGGCACTGTACCGGGGGCATAACACGACAGCGGTGCGGCAGAGATCCTCCGCCGCATCCCGCTCGCCGTCATTCCTGTCAGAAATCTTTACTGTGCGTTTTCCGCGTCGGCTTCAAAGCCGCTGATATCCACACCGTTCGGCGCCAGCACAATGGTCGTCTTGTTGGTACGGATCATCTGTCCGTTGAGCACGTAAATCACGCCCGCAATGAAGTCCAGCAGGCGGAGCACGGATTCTTTGGAATCGCGCTGCAATTCCCCGATATCAAGCACGACAATACAACCGCTCATCAGCTTGTCCGCGACCTTGGTCGCCTCGGTGTGCGACTTGGGCTGAACCAGCTTGAGCGACACCTTATCGGCAGGGGTCTGGATGTTGGAAGCAGGCACCGTTTTGCCTGCGTGATCCTCGTCTCCGTAATCCGGAACACCGACGACGCCGTCGTCCTCATCGTAGCCGTAGCCGTTGTAGCCCTCGTCCTCGGCGGGCTCGTCCGCGGTCTTGGTGATCTTCTTCCAGAAATTCATATGTGTTTCCTCCGTTTATGTACCAGAAATTCTTTTCAACATGTTTCCGTATCTTTCACGAAAAGCCCGCGCCCCACGCGGACGATCGTCGCACCCTCAAGGATCGCTTCCTCAAAGCTGTCGCTCATCCCCATGGACATAACGGGTCTCATTTTATTATGAAGCCTTTTCGACCAAATGTCAAGGCAAAGCGCAAAAGTTTCGCGGAAATATTTGCGATACTCCTCCGATGCCGTACACTTGGGTGCCATGGTCATAAAACCGGCAAGGTGCAGATTCGGATAGTCCGGAAGCGCCCGGCAGAGTGCCTCCGCCTCCTCCGGCGCGACACCGCTTTTGGACTCCTCATGTCCCGAATTGATCTCCACAAGCACATCCGTCACGATCCCGTGCTTTTTTGACTGCCGGTCAATCTCGGCGGCGAGCTTCAGGGAATCCAGCGAATGGATCATGGACACCTTTCCCATGAGGTATTTGACCTTGTTGGTCTGAAGCGTGCCGATGAAATGCACACGCGTGTCCTCCTTGTGCTCCAGCTTGTCATAGCGATCAAGAAGCTGCTGCACGCGGTTTTCTCCGATATCCGTCACGCCGAGCGACAGAAGATGATTGACCTCATCCGCATCGGCATACTTGACCGCGGCAAGCAGCGTGACCTCGGACGGGTCCCGCCCCGCTTCCCGGCACGCAACGGCAATCCGTTCTCTCACGCGGGCAAGATTGCGGTCAATATAAGTGTAATCAGCCGTACTGTTTTCCATCGTATAAGTCCTTTCCGTCCAGAATGAGCCGGTCGTTTTTGTTCAGATATTCTTTGTAGTCCTCCATGGAGGTATCCCGCGCGGCGACAACGGAAAAGCCCTCTCTCCGTGCCAGCACCGTGACACGGCGGAAACGCACCGTGCTCTCATCGAGAATGTACACCCCCGTCACGCCGTCGTGCTCGGTCAGGGCGTCGTTCGGAACGCGGTACCCGGAGACCGATCCGGTTACGAGCGACACCTCGACCTGCCGGCAGGCGATCAGTTTTTCCGACATACGGTTACAGGAGAAAAGCAGGACCGCAGACCCGTCCGACGCGTCTTTCGTGTCTTCCAGAATCATCGGGACCTCCGCTGTTCCTCCGTCCGGAAGGCTGAGCGTGAGAAAATACCGCTGATTCTTTTTGAATGTTTCCGCAGTCCCGGAGGAAACCGGAAGTACAAGATACCAATTGATTCCCTTCACCAGTTTGCCCGCCGCGTTGGAGGATGATACCGGGGAGGCTTTCGTCAGCTTCAGAATTTCGTCCGCGCTCCGGTCCGTAAGTCCGCTCGCCGCAAACACCGATTCATAGCCGTCCACCGCCGACACATCATAAAAATAGCCTGCCTCGGAGGTGTAATATGCCGTTTCCCTGCCGTCAAGCAACGCCTTCCGCTCCGCGCGGAGCGAAGTCAACACTTCGTCGGTTCCGGTCGCTTTTCCGATCAGCTTGTCGTAGCGCGACAGCTGTACCAACATTTCCCGCGCAGCCGCCGCGGCTTGTTCCGCGTTGCCGGTTCCGGAAGCATACACGGCATCAAGATACGCGTTATACATTAGCCGCCTGAGATCGTCTGCGTCGGAAAGCTTCAGCCCGTCCGTGTCGCCAAGGCGTGTGAGGAACGCAATGGATTCGTCGATTGCAGACAGCCTTGCCTGCCTGTCTTTGGCATCCGCCGCGGCGTACAGGCGGGTCACAAGGCTTCCTGCCGCGACCTTTTCTCCCGACGCGACCGCGCTGTCCGAAACGGACGGAACATCCGCCGTGATCACGGTCTCGTCGCGGAACACATACCCCGTTGCCGAGAGCAGGTCGTCCAGCGTCACGTCGGACGCATAGGCGGTGGAAAGGAGCGCCTTGGAATTGAACGCGCCGCATTGGAGCAGCGTGTACCCCGTCAGGGCAAGCAGAGCCAGCACCGCGACAACAGACAGAACGATCTGTCTCGGCCGAAGTTTCTGCATGGTTCCACCTCCCATTTAATTCATTACGCTTTGATTTTCTTGATACTTTACCTGACAGGCGGCGCAACCCCCGCGTCAGTAAGGATGCGCTCCGCGTCGGACACAATTCCGCAAACAGGTCGCACTCTGCCGTCTTCGTCCGCCGTTACCCAATGTACATCCGGGTTGGCGGAAAACCAGGTGATCTGCCGCTTGGCGTACCGGCGCGTTGCCCGTTTCAGGGTCTCCGCCGCGTCGGCAAGCGTATCCGTCCCGTCAAGGTAGCCGAACAGTTCTTTGTAACCGATCGCCTGTGCTGCCGTGGAGTTGACCCGGAAAACACCTGCGTCCCGGAGTTTCCTTGCTTCGTCGATGAGTCCGTCTGCAAGCATCCGGTCAACCCGTTCGTCGATCCGGCGGTACAAAAGCTCCCGGTCGGCATAGCGGATACCGAGAACGGTCGCATCATAATCGGAGCCGTGCTCCCGCGACGCCCTGTCCAGCTCGCTTTTGGTTCTCCCGGTCGCGTGGTAAATTTCCAAAGCGCGGATGACACGCTTTTGATTATTCTTGTGGATTGCGTCGGCACTTTCGGGGTCCACTGCCCGAAGCAGGTCGTGCAGATAGTCCGCGCCGTGCGTTTGCGCGAGTGCGGTCAGTTTCTCCCGGTAATCCGGGTCATTTCCGGTTTCCTCAAAGCTTCCGCCGCGGAGCAGACTGTCCAGATACAGTCCGGTTCCCCCGCAAAGCACGGGGAGTTTTCCGCGGGAGAGCACCTCGCGGATCTTTTCTTTGGCAAGCGGTACA
This sequence comes from uncultured Eubacteriales bacterium, assembly GCA_934525675.1. Classification (GTDB taxonomy): domain Bacteria; phylum Bacillota; class Clostridia; order Oscillospirales; family CAG-272; genus CAKVOU01. The sequence continues at coordinate 154,383 of CAKSZH010000005.1, read as the reverse complement.
TATTCCGCGCAGGAAAACGGCACGTCGGGGGAAAGAAAGCCGATCAGATGATGCGGCACGCCCTCCGTTTCCGCCCCGGTCGGTTGCGCGGTACCGACAGGCATTCCGCGGTAGATCTGCATGGAATCAAAGGAGATCACCTCGCCGCCGAAACGCTTACAAAGGCTGACCGCAAGCGCGGTCTTTCCGCTTGCCGTCGCGCCGACGACAGCGACCACGCGGGGCTTTCCGGAGCCGGAGGGTATCTCGTCAGACGGTTCCCGGGGAGGTTGTCCGCATTTCGGTTCTTCCCCGCCCGTGGGTGCGGAAGGAATGTGGTCATTGTGCATCGCGGCTCCTCCTCTCTTGTCCGGCGGGTACCGGTTTTCCTGAAATCCGGCGGCTCCCGCAAAGCAGGATCCGCCCGGCGGATTGATATTTTATTATAACACAGCCGCCGCAAAAAATCAAGGTATCCGATTGGAAAACCCGTCGCGAAGAACCCCGGCAACCGTGTAAAAATCCGCCCGTCGCCGTGGGAAGGGTGCCCGCCGACAGGCTCGCGGCGACATCCCCCGCCGCTTCGCCGTCGGATCCCCTTCCCCCGGCTTGCCCCCCGTTTCCCGGGAAGTTACCGGGGACGGGAAAGTAAGGAGGGGGATCCGCCCGCGAGCGCGTAAAACTGCGCGAGCGCGGCGGCGGGCACCCCTCCGCGGAAAAGCAATCCCCCATACAGACATCGCTTTCCCCAGTGCCCCCATATTCGCCCCGCTCCCACCGCCCTAACCATCAGTTCCGGGAACAACAAATCCCCCTCCGGAAACCCGGAGGGGGACGCATGAATTGAATTGCTTACCGGAATCAGTCAGAACCCTTGCGGGATCACTGACCGACATGACCGATCACGTTGCCGTTGGTGTCGTAGATTGCCGCACCGGAGGTAAGAGAAGTCATCTTGCCTACAGCCGTCAGATCGTCAACGCCTTCAATGCTACCGACGGTAACGACCTTGTCATTTGCAACAAATGCAACGACAGTTCTGTCACCGACCGTGAATCTGACCAGTCTGGACATACCGGAGTTCCAGACGGACATATCGTTTTCTTTTGTAAACCTGAGCGTCTCGCCGTCTTCCACACGGACCATGAAATAGAAGTCCGCCTTCATGCCGGTAATAACCGCGCTGTAATTGTAGATCAGAATTCCGCTCTCAGAGTCGAAGTAAGCATAGGTTTCGCTTGCGGAACCGTAAGTGAAGGACAGGGCTCCGTTCTCTGCATCTGCGATCTTGCCGGTTCTGTTTCCGGAGGTGTTACCCTCTGCATCCACCGTCAGTTTGGTGCCGCCGAGACTGCCGCTGCCGTAGCCGCTCTGACCGTAAAGGTTGCCGCCGATGTAGCTGCCTGCGTAAGGCACGGATGCCATCCACTGTCCGTAAATGGTCATGTTTTCGGTGATCGTGCCGGGCGTGTACCTGGAAGCACCCGCCTCATCGGTGGACCAGTAGTTGAAGGAGAGGCCGTTTGCCGCAGAGGGCTTGGTCAGAGATACCTTGTCACCGACACCGTACTCGAAAACAAGATTTTCATAGCCGTTGCCGACAACAACCGTCAGAGTGACCTTCTCATCCCACTTCGCAACCAGAGTTACGGACCCGGTTGCCACATAGTTCATGGGAACCAGCGTCTGGGTCTCGTCGCCCAACACATACCAGCCACGCAGAATGTATGCGTCATCGGTGAGAGCCGGGAGCGCAGTAGCAACGTTTGCGTTGACATTTGCAACTGCGGGTACCGTGCCGTGGTCGGTGACAAACGTAATGTCAACCATCGGCTTGACAATCGTGTAGGTCTTCGCGTCAACATCAATTGTCAACTGATAGTAAACCGTCGTGCCGTTCTCGTCCATGTAAACGTCGTAGTCGTAACCAGCACCCGCCGCAGCCGCGGTGTAGGTACCGGTGTAATCGCCGATGGTGACCGTGCTGATACCGTTCAGGGTTACGGTAACATCGGTCTCGCCGAGGTAAGTACCCTGCTTACCGTCAAGAGCGACCATCGTGGTCCCGTTGTAGCCGTACTGTGCGACGACGGAACCGTCAGCCGCATGGACATACAGGGTGGTTGCGCCGAGACAGGTGTCAGCGGTCAGTGCATTGCTGTCCATGTCGGTGAAGGTCACATTGAAGTATACCTTGCTGTCGTCCACGAACACATTGTAGGTGTTGCCCGCAAGGGTATAGGACATTGCACGGGTCAGACCGGAATTCCAGTAAGAACCTGCGGTCGTGAATGCGCTTGCATCATACTCACCGTCAAGAGGAACCATCAGGTACACATCATTGGAGAATCCCTTTGCAATTGCCGCTTCCACACTCGAAGCATAGCTTCTGTCAAGAAGCAGAATACCGGTTGCGGGATCCATCACAACATAGGTATATCTGTGATTGGTTTCGTTTTCACTGAGGAATACAAGTTCATTGGTCTCGGCGTTGTAGTAAGCAACTTTGAGACCGTAAGAGAACGGATACAGCCAGGAATTACTGGAACCGATGCCGTCGGGATCGATCGTGAAGATATCGGACGGGCTCGGTGTACCGGTACGCACGTCGCCATTGGTTTCTCTGCCGTAGAAATTGATCGGCAGATAGGTCTTTGCATATGCCGGAGCAGGGCCGAACTTTGCGTAAATGGTGACATTTGCCGCAATCTTCACGGTGCCGGAAACAAACTCGGTGCCTTCCTGGAAATCGGAAGTGGTATACCAGCCGAGGAAGCGTTCGCCGGACTTCTTTGCGTTTTCAACCGTGAGGAGGTCGCCTTCGCCGTGTGCCTCAACGCGGTCTGCGCCGCCGTCATTGAAGTTGATCGTAAAGGTGTACTTGACATCCCACTTTGCAACCAGCGTCACCGCCTCGGTGGGAACGTAATCGGTGGGAACAAGCGTCATGGACGCGTCACCCTTGACGTACCAGCCACGGAAGAAGTGACCTGCGTCGGTCAGCGTGGTGTCCAGAGCAAACGGAACATTGAGGTTTGCGTCCGCCTCAGCGGGAACCGTGCCGTAATCGGACTCAAAGGTAATCTTTACGGTTGGCTTCACAGCGGTGAAGGTCTTCGCCGCGGTATCCACCGTGAAATGATAGTATGCGGAATTGCCGTCGGTGTACGCGTCAAACGTATATCCGCCGTTTTCGTTCACCGTGTAAGTACCGGTCAGATCGCCAAAGATGAATCCGCCGACACCGTCAAGGCCGAGGGTCAGATCGCCATTCGTATAGGTGCCGTAGTAAGCGTCAAGATCCACGGAGGTGGAAGAAGAGTAACCGGTTCCGAAGTTCGCGGAAGAAGTACCGGTTGCAAAGATCACCTTGCCGTTTGCGTCGCGGATCACAGCGGTCTTTTCATTCTTCAGATCGGAAATGGAAACCGCCTTGCCGGCGCCGGTCGTAATGGTTACATCCGGATAGATCGCGTTCTCATAGAGCATGACGTTCATGGTACCGTTCTTGGTATTGACCGTCACCAGTTTCACGTAATAGCCCTTGGAAGAGGCAGAGGTCACAACGGGAGCCGCATAGAGAGACAGGTAAGCCGACGGCTTGTAGCTGCCCGTCGTATTCGCACTCGTCAGCACATAGAGGTCGGTGCCCATGTAGGTAGAATAAATACCTGCAATGATTCCGTTCTCCGCGTCAAAGTAGAAAACGCCCTTGCTGCTTCCCTTCTCCCAGAAGATCTCCTTGGTTGCGGGATGATAGGAGGTAACCTTCGCACCGTTGATCTTGGAGAGCTTGGTCGAGGTGATGGTGCCGTCAGTACCGATGGTAAGATCATAGTAAGAACCGCCAATCGTTGCAGCGCCCCAGATCTCGCTGCCGTAATACGTGCCGGCATAAGCGGGAGTCCATGTCGCAATGAGGCGGACTTGATTCAGCTCTTCGGTTACTTCAACGTCGTCCGTCACAGCGAAATCGTCCGCACCGATCACACCGTCAATGTCCGCATCGAAATACCATTCCTTGAACAGAAGCTGACCGCTTGCATCCTTCATGTAAGGCGCAAGGGATTCAAAGAGGGAGGTTCCCGCCTTGAGGTACACCCAGGTCATCGATCCGTCCGCAAGATTAAACAACTGAATCGACACCGGCTTATCGGTTCTGGAGGTGCAGGCGCCTTCGGAAGTGAATTCATACTTCACACCGCCGATGGTGCGGGATTCCACACACATGTAGCCGGAACCGTTCGCGGATCCCTTCGCGAAGAAGTAGTACCACGTGCCGTCCACGTACTGCCATGCGTACTGCGTCGTGCCGTCGATCAGGTACCGGGTCGTCCCGTTCTTCTTATTGATATACGCCGCAGTGTTACTGTTCGACGCGTTCGCGTAGTCCGTGTTGATGAACCCGTCGTAAACGATCTGTCCGTCCTCCGCGTAGTTGTAGGTGATGCCGCCGATCGCTCCGCTCGTCTTCAGCGAGTAGGGCGCGCCGGAGGAGGAGTTCGACGCCAGGAAGTAGTACAGCTTGTCACCGATGTACATCCACTTGGTTGCCGCACGGCCGTACACCGCATCGCTTGCGCGGAAGTAGTAGGTGTTGCCGTCGATCGTGTGCCAGCCGGTCTGGATCACGCCGTCCACGTAGTAGTACAGCTCGCCGTAGCGGTTCTGAAGTCCGTTCAGGGGTTTCACCGTGTGGTCATCGTTGAACTCACGGGTGAAGCCGCCAAGCTTGTAGGTGCTGTCCGTGACCATGTACCCGGTCGTGGACAGGAAGTAGTAAAGGTTGTTCGGGCTCGTGGAGTACTGCTCGGAGATACCCTTTTCATCAACCACAGGTCCGGAGCCGTCGGTATGTCTCCAACCGATTACCTGGTAGCCGTTTTCGTAGCAGATCGTGCCTGCGTCAACGGTGACAAAGCCGTTCGCAAGCTTCAGACCGGTCGTCTCGTTCCAGAGATACATTTTGCCGCCGATCTTCTTGTCATAATTGATGACCTTTCCGGTCAGGCTCGATGCGTAATACTGTACGCCCTCCACCTGGAACCAACCGGTCACTCGTTTGCCGCCTTCATAATAATAGAGGGCGTCATCGACGGTCACAAAACCGTCTTCCGGAGCCGTATCGGCTGCAATCTCTGCCTGTGCAAACACAGTCAGCGCCATTACTGCCGCCAGTACGGTGAGAGTCAGCAACAGCAAAACTCTCAATGAAGTTCTTTTCTTCATCTGTTTGTTTCCTTTCCTCAATAAAATTAAAATGTCAGTAACCGAGGCGCCGGCTCCGCGAAGTGCGATTCGCGGGCACGGGTTTCGGGTACGGGCTGAAGAATGAATTCCCCGCCACCCTCTCAGGGAAAAGCTCACCGGGCACCGGGAGCGGTGTCGGCGCACTCACGGTACGCCGACGCAGAGGCGCGGGGGAGGAGCCTGCCGCCGGGCGGCAGACAATCCCGGGAAAACCACCCGAATCTTTTTTCGGGCGGCGGGAATCGGAAATCCGTGCGGAGCATCGCGCTCCGCGCGTTTCCGCATGGAAAAGCAAGCCGGACCGGCTCTGCTGATCCCATGCGGCAAACTCTCAAATCGGGAATCAGTCGAACGACAGGGTGAGCGTCACGGTGTCGTCGAGCGCGTCGGTCAGATTATCCTTGGAATAGGACAGATAAATGGTATCCCCTGCATTGAAAGTAACGGTAAGGGAACCGCTGACCTCGCCGGACATCTGCTCGCCCACGATTTCTCCGTTGATATACAGGGAAAACTTATCAAAGCCCTTTTCGCTCGAAACCGTCCAGGACACGGTCATGGTCACACTGCGCGTGAACTTGATCGTCGCGCCGGAATGCGTATCCGGCTGTCCCTGATTGGTGGACTTAAGGAAGAACGACCCGTCCTCCCGCCACTCCGTGAGATAGGGGAACTTGGAATCGTTGGTGATCTCAAGCGGCTTTTCCGTCGTCCACTTTGCCTGAATGGTGGTATCCGAGGTGAGGGGTCCCGGGACATACGTCCGAAGGAACGGTCCCGCCTTGATCTGCCACGTCAGGAAGTACTGTCCGTTTGCAAACCAGATCACCGTAGGATCGGCAACTTCGTTTTCGCCGTACTCAAAGACACCGTTTTCCAGTCCGTTGCCGTAGACAACCGTCAGGGTCACCTTCTTTTTCCAGATGGCGACCAGCGTTGTATCCTCGGTGGGAGTGAATTCGGAACCGACGGGAGTCATCGTCTCGTCGCCCTTCACATACCAGCCGCGGAACACGTGATCCGTGTCGTTCAGGCTCATGTCAAGCGGGAATGTAACATTCGGGTTGACATCTGTCGGGAACGGCACATCCCCGTACTCCGATTCAAAGGTGATGCGGACGGTGGGGCTTTCCTTGGTGAAGGTCATGGTGCTGCGGTCCAGCGTCACACGGTAGTAAACGATCTTTCCGTTTTCATTCATGTAAACGTCAAGGGTGTACGCGGAGCCGGCAGGAGCCTTCCGGTATACGCCGGTGAAATCGCCCATTTCAATGGTGGAAACGCCGTTGAGAAGGATCGTTCCTTCGCCGGTATAGGTTCCTTCCATGCCGTCAAACGGAACCATTGTCGTTCCGTTATAACCGCAGGAGGTAATGAGTTTTCCGTCGCGGTCATAAACGTACAGCGTCGGAGCGGTCGAACACCGGTCGGCTGTCAGTTCGTTGCCCATCATATCCGCAAAACGCACGCCGAAGTAAATCTCGCCGTTGTAAAGGAACGCATTGTAGGTCTTGCCGCCGTAAGTGTAGGACATTGCACGGGTCAGTCCGGAGTTCCAGTAAGAACCGGAAGAGGTGCAGTCCGATGCGGACTCGGCGCCCTCCGTAAGAGGAACCATCAGGAAGACGTCATACTTGTTCAGATTGGTAAGCTTCGGATCCGTTGCCGTGTCCGCATTGCTTCTGACGAGGAACAGGACGCCGGTTGCCGTATCCACACGGACATACACGAACTTTTCACGCAGGACGGGCTCCGCATCGGTCTCCGACTCGGTCTCGCCCCAGCCTTCGTCGCCGTCGTCGTACCAGCCGCTGTCTCCGCCGGAGGAAGGCGTATACCACTCCGCGCTGTAAATGAGGAAGGAGCCGCTCACAGGATCGTAATTCTTTACGGTCAGACCATAGGGGAACGGGAACATCCACTTTTCGCCGAGTTTGGAACCGGTTCCGTCGGGGTCGATCTCAAACATGTATCCGTTCTGTGCGGAACCATTGTGAACACCGCCGTTTTCGTTTTCACCGAAGAATTCAATGGGCAGATAGATATGCGCATATGCCGGTGCGGGCCCCCACTTTGCGTAGAGCGTCACATTGGCATGGATGCGTTCGACCCCGGAGGTCCACTCGGATCCCTCCGCAAAGGACGATGTCGTGTACCAGCCGAGGAACTGATAGCCTCTGTATCTGGGCGAGTCAATCGTCAGAAGGTCCCCTTCTCCGAAGGAGAGCACCTCATCCGCGCTTCCGTTGTTGCGGACAAGCGTCACAGTATAGGTGGTATCCCAAAGTGCGACCAGCGTCACGTCTCCGGTAGGAGCGAAGTTTGCGTCCACCAGCGTCTTTGAGGCATCGCCGCGGACATACCAGCCGCGGAAGGTGTGGGTCGCGTCCGTAAGCGTCATGTCCAGAGCGACCGCGATATTCATATTGGTAATGATCGTCTTCGGCTTCGTGCCGTATGCGGTCTCAAACCAGATCACGGCAGTCGGCGTGGTTGCCGAGAAGGTCTTCTCTTCCGTGTCAAGCGCAAATCTGAAATAGGTCTTGCCGTCGGAGGTGAATGCGCCGAGGTCATAGGAAACACCGGCTTCCAGCCGATAGGTACCGGTGCGGTCGCCGTAGGTGAACCCGCCGACACCGTCGAGCTTCAGGATCTCGGACCCGTTTCTGTAGACACCGTAATACCGGTCAAGCGCTACCATATCGTCGGCGGATGCTTTACCGAGATTCACCGCCGTCGTACCCGCGGAGAACAGGACCGTCTTCCCGTCCGCACCGTAAACCACGATCGTCTTTGCGTCCCGGATCTGCTTCACGTCCAGCTCGTCGCCGTCCGCAGTCCCAAGGGTCACGCCGCTGTAAATATGATTGTCATAGAGGAACAGCGTCTCGGTGCCGTTCTTGGTTCTGATCGTCACGAAATGCGCGTAATACCCCTTCTTGTCGTTTGCCGTCACAATCGGATCGGCAAGCACGCCGGTGTGTACCTCCGGCTCCCATTCGTCCTCGGTCAGGGCGGAGGAAAGAATGAAGAATCCGCGGTCAATGTACTGATACACGATTCCCGCGATGACACCGGAATCCGGATCGAAGAAGAACACGTTCTGCTTACCGTCCGCGCTTCTCCAGGTCACCGTCTGGGTGGCGGGATCATAAGCGATGACGGTACCGCCGTCCAGCCTGACCCTGCCGCCGGTCTCCATGTTGGAGCTCATGCTGCCGTCTTCGTTGATCGTCAGATAATACTTCTGCGAGCTGGAGCCGTACTGCTGCCAGAATTCCGCGCCGTAGTAGGTGCCGACATATTCCTTGACGGCTTCCCACGAGGCAATGAGCGTCGCGCCGGAATCCTCTTCGGACAGAATCACGTCCTCGTTGAGCGGTTCGTCCTCCGCATCAAGAATCCCGTTGCCGTTCATGTCCACGTACCAGCCGTTGAACCTGTAGTGTCCGCTCGGGTCGCGGTCATATTCCGGGAGCTTGTCGCCAAGGCGAGCGCCGGCAGCAAGGATCAGTTCGGTATCGTCTCCGTCCGGTACGCCGATCAGGCGGATGGTGACCTTTTTTGCCCAGACAGCCGTCAGAGTGGCATCCCCGACGGGAGTGAAGGTAAGACCGACATTGGTTTCCCCATATATCCAGCCACCGAGGAGCATATCATCCGAGGTCAGGACAGGGAGCGCAAAGGGCACATTGCGGTTCACCTGTACCGGTTCCACCGTGGCATATGCGCCCGCGTCAAACGACACGGTCACCATCGGCTTCTCCGCAGTAAAGGTATCTCCATCAAGCGTCACTTCATAGTACGCGTTGATCCTGCCGTCCCCGTCATGGGTAAAGACCGCAAGCGTCACGCCGTCGTCCAGAAGCGCGTAGGTCCCGTCAAACCCGCCATAGGTCAGGGTTCCGTAACCGGAAAGGGTCAGCGTTTCGTCGCCGTTCCGATAGGTTCCTTCAAGACCGTCCAGCTCGTGGAGCGTCTTTCCGTCATAGCCGTATGCGGCGATCTGTTCGCCGGATGCCGTGCGGATGTAGAGTTTTTCGGCGGTATTGCAATCCTGCGCGCCGATCGGATTGCCTTCCGCGTCGGCAAAGGTCACGTTGAAATACACGACCCCGTCGCGGACAAAAATATTCTCGGTCTCGCCGCCGACGGTATAGGAAACGGTTCTGTTCCCGTTCTCCCAGAGCGAGTTGACCACGCTGCCCTGATCCTGCCGGCTGTCCGCAACGACCCAGAGATAAATGTCGTCCTTGCCGGAGAATACCACAATGGTCCCAGTCACGGGGTTGACATACCCGACATACTCCACGGAAATGCCGCTCGTGATGGTCACGCGGAGCTTCCCGGTTGCGGGATCGGTCAGTTCAAACGAGGTGACGTCGCGGAACGGGTAGGACGACGCGTTGCCGGAACCGTTCTCGCCGACCGTCAGAAGAGAGCCGGTACGGAAGTAGACCGATGCGTTCAGTTCATAGTCCGCATACGTTTTTCCGACGTAGGGGAGCGTCAGTTTGGGAATTTCAACGGTAAAGCTGCCGTATACCGAGGTGTAGGTCGCGCTGCCCGCTTCGGTGTAGGTTGCCTCCACGCGCTCCACGGTCCAGACCGAGGTATCACTGAGTGCCGGAACCTCGATCTCCCAGATGTGCTCGCAGTCCTTGCAGTGCCGGATCGCCTTGCCGGTTTGGTCCTCGGTCGGATTCTCGGTCAGCTCCCAGTCGCCGTAATCGTGACCGTCCAGGAACACCTCGACCGTTACGGTGCCGTACACCGAGGTATATCTGACCAGCTGGCTGTATTCGCCGTGCGTCTCAATGACCTCGGACGCCCAGACAGTCCCGTCGGTCAGCGCGGGGACCGTTGCCGTTTCGGTCTCGCCGCACGCACAGGTACGGGTTGCCGAACCGGGTTCGTTGACGGTCGGAACGACCGAAAGCGTCCAGTCACCGAATTCATGGGGAATCACGGGAAGCGTCACGGTCACCGTACCGTACACCGAGGTGTAGGTCACGGAACCGGTTTCTTTATGGGTTGCCGGCACGGTTTCCGCCGTCCAGACCGAGGTGTCGGTCAGAACGGGAACCGTTACGGTTTCGGTCGCGCCGCAGACACAGGTGTGGGTTGCGGAACCGGTTTCGGTTCCGGTCGGTGCCACCGTCAGCGTCCAGTCGCCGAAAGTATGTAAAATCATGGGAATATCGACCGTCACGATTCCGTACACCGAGGTATAGGTCTCCTTGCCGGGCGTTGCGTGGGTCGCATCGACCGTCAGCACCGTCCAGACGGAAGTGTCGGTCAGAACAGGCACCGTCACGGTTTCGGTCTCGCCGCACCCGCAGGTACGGGTTGCCGTACCGGTCTCGGTCCTGGTGGCGATAACGGTCATCGTCCAGTCGCCGAAAGTGTGCGGGATGACGGGAAGCACTACTGTTACCGTGCCGTACTCCGAGGTATAGGTCACGGAACCGGTTTCTTTATGCGTTGCGGGAACCGTCGTTTTCGTCCAGACCGTTGTGTCGGTCAGCACAGGAACCGTCGCGTTTTCGGTCTCGCCGCACTCGCAGGAGCGGGTAGCGGAACCGTTCTCGGTTTCGGTCGGCTCCTTGTCCATCGTCCATGCACCGAACTCGTGCGGCAGAACGGGAAGTGCCACCGTCACCGTGCCGTACACGGAAGTGTAGGTCGCGGAACCGGCAGCTTTATGGGTTGCGGGAACCGTCTTTTCCAACCAGACCGACGCGTCGGTCAGTGCGGGAACGGTTACGGTATAGGTTTCACCGCAGGTACCGCAGGTTGTCGACGCCGTACCGGTTTTGGAGCCGGTCGGTTCCTCGGTCAGCTGATAGGCGCCGGGCGTATGCGTGTGCTCGGTCTCACCGGGCTTTCCGTTGCAGGAAAGGAGCACCGCACTCACCGCCAGTATCAGCAGAAGAAGTACAACGGGCTTACTTTTTTTCATGGCTTTCCTCCTCATATGCGTTCAAATGAAACAGAATGGAAATGTAGATATGGAAGAACTTACGTCTCGTCGGAATAAAAGGTCTCGCCGGTGCGGAAATATCCCTGTTCCCCGGAAGACAACGTGGTGGATTCGCAGATCATACGCGACACACTGACCACATTGGGAATGCGGAAAACAAATGTTTCGCCGCCGACCGTTACGGTCACCCGGTCTCCCGTGACGGAATAGGTGCCGCTCACGCCGGTCTTACTGCCGAACGCGGGAAGATACACATCCTCCTCGCATTCCCCGTCATGATCGGAAGAGGTGGTATACACCGTCACTCTGCCGTTCGTGCCGAAGACGAACCGGGTATCCGCGCTGTAAGAATAGCCGCTGCAGGTAAATGTATAGGAAGCGGAGAGGGCCTTGCCTGCAAGCATGGCATTTCCCGCGACATAGGAAAGTTCCGTATAGGTCCCGGCAGTTCTGTCCGTGCGGAACGCGCGGACCGTACCGGAAACGGTCACGAACACGATTCCGTCGGTAACGGTATAGGGAACCGTCACGCCGTCAAGCGTCGCGTTTCCGAAGCCGTCAAGGAACAACTCGGGGTTACCCTCCGAGGTATAGGTCCCGCGGACGGCATCGGCAAAGGCAAGCCCCGCCGACAGATTGCCCCACGCCGTGACCCTGAGGCAGACCTCGGTTCCGTCCTCTTTGGCAAGGCGGAGGATCACCCCGTTCTGCGTGAAGGAAAGCCCGTTCAGGGAAACCGCGCCGACCTGAACGCCTGCGGACGAAGCCGAAGAAGACAGGAAAAGCATGGTTTCGTTCCCGACCGTTACCGCGCGGAGAACGGTCGTTACCTTCTCCTTGGTCACAAGCCCCGCGGAACGCACCGTCCCAACGGTATACAGGTCATGGAAGCCGACGGCTCCGCTTCCCTGCACCTCAAGGAGTCCGTCCGACCGGTCAGTTGCCCGGACGGTAACGGCAGAACGGTTTGCGTCGTACACACGGGCGTAGACGGTATCCTCCGTCATGGAGGTGACCAATCCCCGGAAAACGGTGTCACCGACTGACAGAGAGACCCGACCGAACCGGTCAATGGAAAGATAGTTACTGCCCGACACAATGCCGGTATAGTTTCCGAGCAACCGGCTTCCGTCATAATCCGCGCCGAGTATCTGCACCGCGTAGTACCGCGTGACCGTCTCGCCGCCGACCGTGACGGTAACCGTAAACTGATAGAACCCCGCAACCGTGAATTTCACGGCAGAGGTGGAAACGCAATCGGATTTAGCGCTGCCCGTCAGTTCCCCGTCCTTCGTCAGGATGGAGATCTTCGACAAAAGCTCATTCCTACCCTCGCCCGCACCGAGCACAAGCGAAGAGATCCGGATCACGGCGCCGTCGGTAATGACGCTGTTGACGAATTCCCGCCCGTCAAGGGACGCGTCGTCCGCGCGCTTGACCGTCAGCACATTGAGGAGAGGAGCAATATAGAATTCCGCGCCGTCCCCGTGTGTAAAGGACGGGGAGGTGTTGCGGTAGCGGACGGAAACCTCGCCGTCCTCCTCGGTATAGGTTAGGAGCGTGGTGTAATAGGACGACGTGTCAAAGCTGATGACGCCGGTTCCGTAACCGTCAAGGAATACGTACATGGAGCCGGAAACATATTTGCCGAAGAGCGTATCTCTCGGCACGTACGAAAAGGTTCCCGCCACCTTGTCGATGATGAATTTATAGGAATACGGCTTCTGTTCCTTTTCATCAAAGCTGTAAAGGAACACCTCGCCGGTCTCGTAATTGACGCCGCCGTTTGCAAGTTGCGAAAGTGAAGAATTCGCGGTGAATACGACCTTACCGTCCACCGTCAGCGTGAAATGCTCGTATTTGTTGGTGGTGAGCACTGCGGGCTTTCCGTCCACCGTACCGAACAGGGTCAGATTTGCGAATTGTTTTTCGTCGTTGCTTGCCCGATAGACCTTGCCGACAGAATTCGTCAGCATGGTAAAGGTGGTTTTCTCTCCGTCAAAAATCAGATAGGAGGTCTCTCCCGTCTTCTTTCCGAAGTCCTCGGCGAATGCCACCTCGCCCCAGGACACATTGTAAATCGTATCGGAAGAGGTTTTTTCTACCAGATTTATTTTCAGAGTATACCACATTTTTTGCAAGTTGTCAAGCGAATTTATGCAGAATATGTCGTAACTGTATGCGGTAATGGAATTCTGCAAAACGTGACTGCTTGTCGAATTTACGGTCATGGTGTCGGCAATCTTCCACTGTGCTTCATGGAAGTAAATCAGCGGCCGTTTGGACTCGGTATACTGCATCTTGAGCGAATTGTCGGGAATCAGAACCGCAATCCCGTTCCGCACGTACACCGTATACAGGTTGTTGCGCAGGCGGATGGTCATCGTGTGCTCATCAACCCCGGCAACGATCGTCGCCGCATCGCCGCCGACAACAATGCTGCCGTCCTCGTTGATAATCATATCCGTCAGGCGGGTCGGGGGTGTGGCGGCAGAGTAGGAGCCGCCCTCCTCGTCGCCGTAATCGGAGCCCCAGGTATCTTCCTCGGTGTCGGTTTCCAGATCCGGCATGGAGTCGATGGTAATCAGCCCCGTGCGGTAGGTTCCCGCGAGGCTGTCGTCAAAGACAACAACCTGTGCCGAAGCGGTCATGCCGAGGTATTCGACGGTCACGGTATAAACGCCGGGGCGGAAGGTGTCCACCTTGCCGGAGATCATATCGTTGGTCACGGGAACGTTTTTCCCGTCCGCCGTGATGGTGAAGAGATCGAGAATATGCAGGGGGCGCCCCGCGAAAATTGCGGTTCCCGTCGCCGTGACCTCCACGCCCGCATCCACACGGACCGTGTATTCCACGATCACTGCGTCTCCGTCGGGACCGTCGGGGTAGACCGCGATCCGCACGGTCTGCCGCGCGGCGCTCGTGAAATCAAGGGGATCCGACAGGGTCTTCACATAACAGCTGATGGAATCGACATAAGCCGGATTCTCCGTCAGGGTCTGACGGCGACCGTTGATGATGACCGTCAGGTTCTGATAGACATTGTACTTTTCCGTTCCGCGCGGAAGGACCACGTTCTCGGCACCGAGGCTTACGGAATAGGTGTTCTTCACCACCTGATACCAGATGGTCGCCTTGTATTCCGTAAAGGTGAAGCTACCGGAAATACCGGACAGCTTCTTGTCGTTATACTTGATGGTCAGGGTCACCGGATAGATACCTGGCGTATCAAAATCCACACCGGACAGGTCAAACGCGGACATGGGAATGTCCGTAAAACGAAGTCCGTTTATCATGACCTCGAAATCCGAGTCAAACGCGTAGGTCAGGGGATTGGTTCCCTTCTGCAGTCTGATGAGATCGGAGGTGGCAAACTGAATGACGACACCGTTGCGGATCTCCACGGTTGCCGTGACGGTCTCACCCTCATAGGTCAGGGTGATCTGATAGATTCCTTCCCTCTTGTAGTCCACGGTACCTTCGATCATGTTCCGATCCACCGGGATGTTCACGCCGTTCTTGGTGATGGTGAAGAGCGTGGTCAGATCCAGCGACTGCGCACCGGGATAGGTGATGACATTCTTCGCGGAAAGCACCGCCTTCTCCTCCGCAATAATGCGGAAGGCCGCCTGTACCTCGCAGGAATTTTTACCTACGCTGTACCGGAGCGTCACGCGGTATTCTCCGCCCTCCTTCACGTCGCTCACAAGCGAGGTATCCAGCATGTCATCGGTCACGGGAACGGCGACGCCGTCCACGTAGAGAGAGAACAGATCCTTCAGGTCGAATTCCGCGAATTCCCGGAGCGTCAGCGCAAGATTGCGGTAGCTCGGGATGGCTTCAATCACATGATCGGGAGTCACATGAACCGTCAGGGTCGCCGCTGCGTCGCCGTAGCAGACGGTGAAGGTGTAATCCCCCGGGGTGTCGCACACATCGGAGGTAATCATTTCCTGTGTGACCTCCACCGCTTTTCCGTTCAGGATCACCGTGAACAAAGACAGAAAATCGTACTCCGCGACTTCGGACTGCCTGACAGTCACCTCCGCGGCAGAGCATACAACGGAATAGGTGGGTCTGGCGACATATACCGTCACCGTTGCCCGCTTGCCCTCATAAGAACAGGTGACAAACAGGACATTCTCATTGTTTCCGTCCCGGCGGGTCTCAAGATATGCGGGATCCACCGGAATGCTGTCTCCATTCACCGTAATCTGAAACAGCGCGGTAAAATCGTAGGTCTCAAGTTCCGAGATATCCACGTTTACCGCTTCTTGCAACGCAACCACCGTGACAAATGTCACGGTGGTTGCAGGTTCGGTATTTCCCTCAGTAGTCTCTGTAACGGACGCAGAGGTGCCGGTCCCGGCACCTCCGGTTCCGCAACCCGCAAGCAAAAGAACGGTCAGCAAAAGGAGCACTGTTGTAAGTACCGGATGCTTTTTCATTTTGTTACCTCATTCTTTCTTGCAGTATTTGGTCTGTCGGTAATTCCGGCACGGCGTGGAAGAAATTCCCCGCCGTGCCTCTTGTCGGATCAGGTCCGCATCAACGGCTCAGCGACCATGCGCCGGTTTCGTAAATGTAAATCCAGAAGTACTTCGTGAAGTTGTTTTCGATCACGATCTGCACATCGCCCTTGATGAAGGTAATGTAGCGGTTGCTTCTGCCGGATTCCCCGCCGGTCATATCCGTGTTTGCCGCGGAAATTTCAAAGCCGTACTTGTTGACAAGCGCTCCCTTGATCGCCGAAATGATTTCCTCGTAATCGGTGATCTGCTTGTTCTCGTCATAGTTCTGGCTCGTCGTGTTAATGGTCAGGTAATCCGTGTAGATCGGGTTACCGTCCGCATCCGTGCCGATCTCCTTCCAGTCGAAGAACGGACCGTTCAGGTTATCGCCGAACACCTCAAGCAGTGCGTCGGGTGCGGGAAGATCCTTGTAGCTGTCTCCGAAGATGTTGCGAAGCACCACATCGGCGGTCGCCTCCTCAGCGGGAGTGAGCGAGGTGTGATTCGGATGGTAGTACTTCACATCGTACTGGCTCCAGTCGGTCTTCATGACTCTCTGCACGTACCCGTCGAAGAGGTTTTCATCGAGTTTCGTCGTGCCGATCTTAGAATAGGTGGTAGTCACATATCCCATGTAGATACCGGAAATATCATAGGGGAAGGTCACAGAAACCAGGTTGCCGTTTTCGTCCACCGCGATGGTCAGCGGCTGGGAGCCGGATGCCTCGGCGTTGGGCGCATTGTCGTGCAAGGAGGACTGGAGCGCGATGTCACGGGTGATTGCGGTTTCACGAAGCGTGAAGTAATAAATTCTCACATCGTCATCATTCCGCTTGACATATTCAAAGCGGAACAGATTCGCGGAGAAATCAAACGAGGGAAGCAACGTGCTCAGTTCGGAATTGACCTTCTTGGTGCCGTACATATGTCCGCCGTCATCGTTGGTCCACTGGAACTGATCGTAGCTGCCGTCGCCGTTGCTCTTGTAGCCGTAGTAATCGGTTCTGTAATTCTTGCCGTCCATGGAATAGGTGTACTTCATGGTGTCGGCAATGAGGATGGCGTTCTCGGTCACCTGACCGATCCAGCCCTCGGTACCGGTTGCGGAGGTCTTCGGCGCAAAGGACGAGAGCGCGAGGAGCGCGTAAATCGGCTTGCTTGCGCTGACGGATTCGATGTCGTAGTCGCCGCTGTCGCCGGAAGGCGCGTAGGTCGTGGTCTCCACTGCACTGAAGGTGTAGTTGAGCGCACCCTTCATGTTCTCAAGAGCCATCCTGAGAAGCTCTGCATATTCCGGTGCATCGTAAGTCTTTGGCTTGGAAACCTCAGTCGTTCCGATGTCGGAGAAGGTTACCTCGATGGTGGTGTAGCTGTCACCCTCAGGGTCTTCTTTTGTGTTGTCGCCGTAAAGCAGGACCTCGGTCTGACCGACCAGCTTGGTGATCTTGCCGTCCTCAACGACCAGATACAGGTTCATGAGCGTATCGGAAAGCAGGGGGGTCAGGGAGTAGGAAAGGTAGGTCATCAGGTACATGTCGTCCACGTTGGTCGGGTCGATCGTGTACTTGTAGTAACCGTGCTCTGCGTCATAAGTAAACTTGTTGATGTCGAGGCTGCCGAGATGGTTCCAGAGGTGCTGTGCTTCCCAGATCGCGGGAATGCTCAGGTAATCCTTCACCGTCTTGGAGTCCACTTCGTTGTGCAGGTTGATGAACAGCTGTTCCAGTGCGTGACCGGTGTTACCGTTCTGGTCGGTCAGACCGTCAACGCTGCCGCGCTGATAGAAGGTGGTCAGCTTGTTCTTGCTGCCGGAGCCGGACTGGATGTTCCAGGAGCTTGCCCAGGAGCCCTCGTTCATCCAGACGGAGAAGTCGTACTTCTTTTCGGTGCTGTTTCTGGAATCCGTGTAATCGTGGTAGAAGTCGGTCAGGACACCGTTTACCGTGATGCTCGCGTTACCGAGTGCCACCAGCATATCGGACGTCAGTTCGCCGACCTGTCCCTCTTTGACGGGAGCCTTGACGATAAAGGTTTTGGTTGCCTTGACATTTTTATCTGCCTTCAGCGTTGCGGTGATATGGACAACCGTGTCGATGGTCGGTTCCTTGACGACCGTTACTGTGTCGTTTGTTTCGTCAACGGTAATCAGGTCGGAATCAACGGTAAACTCGTACCCGGAGTCGGAAGCGCCCGTTACCGTAACGGTGAGCGTAGCACTCTCACCCAGCTTGAGCTGGGACTTGTCACAGGCAATGTTGATTGTACCGGATTCGGAGGGAGCGGACGTATCCGTTTCGGTGTCGGCTTCCGTCGGGGTTTCCGTGGAGGATTCCGAGGGCTTTTCGGTCCCGGTCTCCGTCGTCTTGCCGCCGCAGGAAGCGAACATACCGAGCAGCATTGCAACCACCAGGAGGCAGGTGATTACTTTGCAGATCGCTTTGGATGATTTCATAGAGTTTCGTCCTTTCAAAATAGATTTACGGGGTATATGGGTCAATGCCGTATGGGTAAATCCGGAGGACGACCGGCGGTGATTGCAAGCCGCCTCGGGCGTCTTCCGGGAATTACGCAGTTGAAGATCACAGAAGCCGGGAAAGGAGCCCGGTATCTGTCAGACCGCCGTTTTCCAGACGTAAACAGTCAGGTCCAGGTCGCTGTCCACGGGCTGTACCGCGACACCGTCCTTGTGATAGACACCGTTTGCGTCTGCCTCAAAGCCGAGGGAGATCAGATATGCAGTGATTTTATTAAGAGAAGAATCGATCGTGTAATCCGCGTCGAGAGGCACGTCGTAATAGAAGACGACTGCCGAGTGGGGCGACGACTCACCCGCGATCAGGTGCGTCGTACTCATGCCGAACCCGTAGGTATCTCCCAGCACATTTCCGAGGAACGGGACCTTCCGTGCCATCTCTTCGCTTCCGAACAGCGTGGTCAGGTAAGTCAGCGCATTCTGCTCTTCCTCTTTCCCGGTGGAGGAGAAATCTCCGGTCACCTGGATGGTCAGCTGCTCCCATGCCGTGGGAAGCTGTCTTGCGGGAGTTGCACCAAGCTGTTCTTCCACAGAAACGGGAAGCTCAGCAGAGTTGAAATCGCTGTATTTGATTTCCACCACGCCGTAAATCTCACCGATGTAGAAGTAGAAGCAAGCCTCGGTGATGTATCCGTCCTGCACCTTAACGTAAGGCGTAAAGGTGGTGTCGGCGGAAATACGTCCCTCGGTCGCGAACATACCGTACAGCTGAATGTCGTTTCCGACACCGTGATAGAAGGTGGAGGCAACGGGGCACATCACGGTATCAACATAATAGGTGATGCTGCCGTCGTCATTTCTCGTGTACTTGTTGAAAATCTCGCCCGCAAACGCGAAGGAAGGCTTGGCTTCCGCGAAATCCGCACGGTAGGCGCGGGTCGCGTCATACTGTTCCGTCGCCGCGTTCCAGTTGAGCGTGTTGTAGAACCCGTTCTCAATCAGGTGGTATGCGTAAGGCGAACCGCTGAACGAACGCACCTCGTTGCCGGACACATCATAGGAAGAGGTGAACGGATCGAAGAAGCAATTGTCAGGGGTAACGGTTTCCACGAAACCGCTTGTCGCATACCCCTGGGTATACCGGGTTGCAACGATCTGCGTGAAATCCAACGTATAGCTCGTAAGGGCGCGCATGTTGGCAATCGCCTCATTGAGCGGGTCGTGGATATCGTCGTGCGGATACTTGCCGATGGTGGGAACCTCGACCGTTTCGCCGTGGTTGACGTAGGTAATCAGTTCCATGATCGCCTTGTAACCGCTGACGACCGTGTAATCCGGCTCGCTCTTGGAGTAGATACCCATGATCTCGCCCTCATTGATGATGAGTGCGAAGTTCGTGGGGACAAAATCGTAGGGGTTTGCGGACGCGACCATGCGCTTTGCCAGCGTTTCGTCGCTTCCGACGTACTCATACTGCCAGGTTTCCTCGTTGAACCGGAAATCGGAAACCTTCAGTCCGACGAAGTTGTTGTAAAACCCGGAATCCTTCCAGGATACCGGCGTTCCGTCGTCGGCGAGCATCGGGAAGTATTCCTCATCGTTGAGAAAGCTGACGCCGACCTGATTGGCAATGCCGTCACAGTTACGGTAGAACAGGTCGCCCTCCACTCCGGTGGTACCGTTGGTATACTTGGCATACCAGTTGGTCCCGTTCATGGCGGTCTTGAGCGTGATGGAAGTGGTCTTCACCAGATCGTCGTACACGCCGAAGTTGTACAGGCTGATCCCGACGTATCCGTCAAAGCCGATGGAGGAAAACGACGCAATCTCATCCAGCATTGCCTGGGTCAGCCCGGGCTTGGTTTCCACCGTAAGAACAATGCTGCCCTTGGACTTTTCGTCCTGAAGGCTGGTTGCCACCACCTTGACGACCGGCGCGCCGGTCATTTCGGATTTCGCGGTCAGAAGACCGGAAATCGGGTCAATGGTGGCATATTCTTCGCCTTCCTCGATGGACCAGAGCACCGTCTGGTCGTCACATCCCGTGACCGTCGCGGTCAACTGAATGCTGTGACCGGAACGGAGGGAGGCGGAAGACTTGGAGATGGCGACCTGATACTTCGCCTCATCATCGGGCGGGGTGCGCTTCACGATATAAACGCCCTCCGCGGAGGATGCGGAGCTTTGATAATTCTCCGCATTTGCCACGACGGAATACCGGAAGTCGACATCCAGATTTGTGACCTGATAAGAAGTTTCAGTTACCGTTTTGACTGTGGAACCGATTGTCACCGTGTAGGATGTCGCGTGTTCCACGGCATCCCAGGTAATCAGCCCGCTCTCGGAGATCCGGACGTTTTGCGGAGCCGCAAGCGTCTCGCGCGAAGTCGATGGTTCCGTCGAGGTCTCTGTGGACGGCTTGCCTCCGCAGGAGGCAAGAACCGAGCACAGCATTACAAGCGCAAGCGTCAAAGCAAGGAACTTTTTCATTATTTCGTGCTACCGCCTTTCTTCTTTTTCATGACATAAACCACACAAACGGCTGCGGCAATCAGAACCGCCGCACCGCAGGCAATCAGGACGATCAGCAGGACATTGGTGTTCTTCCCCGGATCCGTGTTTCCGGGATTCCCGGAGGTCTCGGTCTCAGTGGAAGTGGAAGTTTCGGTTTCGGTATCGCCGCTTTCCAGGTCGGCACGGTATGCGCCGAGCAATGCGTTGTACTTGGTCAGCGTCAGAACCGAACGTTCACTTGCAGGAAGTGCCGCAAGCAGTTTTTCAATCTCTGCCATTGCCGCGCGGCAGTCACGGGAGTAGGTATCGGGAAGCGCATTGACCTTCTCCTGCAGATCACGTGCCGCCTGACTTGCGTTCGCGAGCTTCAGCGCGGTGAGCACCGCCTTTGCGTCCGTCACGTCCTTCAGCATCTTCTGCCATTCCTCTTCGGTGTAACCGAAGTCGGTCCCCTTCTGCTTGAGCGCGTTCATCGCGGTCACCGCCTCATTGATGAGCGTTTCATCGCCGAGTGTAACCTTGTCGATCTTTCCGACCTTTTCCGCGAGGTCAATGAAATCGGACAGGGTCTTATCCATTGCCACGTAGTCGCTGCGTTCTGCGTCGGAGACCTTGCCGAACATCACAAGATAATTCAGCGCATCATAACCGGTCGCATCGGAGTTGGAAGGAAGGATCATCTTGATCGGCTCGTTCTTGCCAAGCAGACCAATGAAGTTGAAGTAGCAGAGCTCCAGACCGAACAGACCGAACTGGTCGTGGAGAAGCGCATAGCCGGGATCCTTTTCGGTCAGCTTTGCTTCCTTGTCGTATTCATTCTCCCAGGCAGGCGCCGCAAACGAACGGAATTCCACCGTCTCAAGCGAGGTGTACCCGTAGAACGCGTAGTTTCCGATCAGCTTGAGGGTGCTCGGAAGAATGATCTTTTTGATGTGGGTGTTGTCGTTGCCGGCGTAACGCTCGATCCGATAAGTACCTTCCACAACCATGAGCGTTTCCTTTTCCATGCCGCCGGGCACAGAGGAAAGCTGCAGTCTGCCGGAGTCCATTCTCGTATAGAGCACGCCGTCATAGAGGTTCAGGTAGCCGTCGTCCGTGGTGTAGGTTGCGAGTTTCTGACCGTCAACGGTCGCATAGAAGCTGCGAAGAGACGTGCAACCCTGGAAGGCAAGCATGCCGATCTTGGTGATTTCGGGATTGAAGGTGAATTCGGTGAGGCTCTTGTTCATCTGGAACGCCGCTCTGCCGATGGTGGTCAGATTGGGAGCATCCACAGAGGTAAGACCTGCATTCTGGAATGCGTAATCGCCGACCTTGGTCAGTTTGGGAGCGGACATCGCACCGGCAACCGCGGTATCCGCGAAAGCACCGAGTCCGATGGTCTCCGCCTCGGGCAGGTTCACACCGGGGGTCGCGGCGCCGAGATTGAGGTTGGTCAGCGCCTTGCAGGAGGTGAACGCGTAGTCACCGATGTACTTCACATTCTGCAGATTGATGGCGACAAGTGCCGTGCAGCCTGCGAACGAGTAGGTTCCGATGCGGGTCATGTTCGCGGGAAGCGTCACCTTTGCAAGGTTGGTGCAGTATGCGAACAGATAGTCGCCGTAATCCGTCAGGGATGCGGGAAGCGTAATCTCAAGCAGTCCTTCGCAGCCGGAGAACGCGCCGTCACCCATGGTAGTCAGGGTATCGGGCAGTTCAATACGGCTGAAAATCGGAGCGCTTGCATCCTTCGCGTAGCGGGCAAATGCGCCCTCGCCGATGGAAACGACCTTCGGAACCAACACGGTGCTCAGCGCCGCGCAGTCTGCAAAGGCGTAATCACCGATGTACTTCACATTCTGCAGATTTGCCGTCGTCAGCTTGGTGCAGCCGTAGAAGGTCTGCGCTTCGATGGTTTCATCCACAAAACGGAGATCGATATCGGACAGGCTGACGTCGCCTTCAAAGCAGGATCTGCCGAAGTGAACGCCGCCCTCCGCGGGCATGTTGACCGTCGTCAGGTAAGAGCACTTCTGGAATGCGCCGAGTCCGAACCGGCTGTTTTTGCCGATCATTGCGGAAACCAGCTTGGACTGGAAGAACGCGCCCTCGCCGTATTCTGCGTTTTCGCCGATCGTAACAGAGGTAAGACCGCTGTCGGCAAATGCGTAAGATCCGACCGACTTGACCGACTCAAGACCGTTCACGGTCCGGAGAGCAGTGGTGCGGCGGAATGCGCTGTCACCGATGGTACCGGTCATATTCGCGGGGAGATTGACCTCTGTAAGCGACGTGCATCTCGAAAATGCGTAATCCGAGATCACGGTCGCGGGATTGGTAACGGTCAGCGAGGTGATCTTCGCGCCGGCGAATGCACCGGAACCGATGGTCCGGACATTTCCGTCGATCACCAGATCGCCGTTCAGTTTACCGATCATACCGAGAAGGATCGTGTCACCGGAAGCGTTCGTCAGGTAATTCCCTGTCATGCGGTAGTTGCTGTTTCCGGCGGGAACGACCACGTCGGAAAGCGAAGTCTTCTCAAAGACACTGCCGTTCACAGCCGTCAGTTCGGTGTTTTTGCCGAGCGTCACGGTCGTGAGCTTGTCGCAGTCAAAGAAACTGTAATTACTGAGCGAAACGGGGCAATCTGGAAGCGTAACGGAGACAAGCCCGTTACAGTCGTAGAATGCCTGCTCGGCAATGACATCGACCGTCCCCTTGAAGTTGACGGAGGTCAGCACGTCGCTTTCGCAGAACGCGCCGAAGCCGACTTCGTGAATATTCTGATAAATGTTGACGGTCGTCAGTCTGTCACACTGGGAGAAGCAGTACTTCGGGATGTCCATTGTCGTGTACAAATCGACAGTGACCAGTCCGCTTCTTGCAAACATTCCCTCGGCGAGCTTGGTTTTCTCCGCAAAGGTGACTTCCGCCAGGTTGGTGCAGCCTCTGAACGCATACGCGCCCGCGTTACGGAGCTTGGACAGGTTTGCGTAGGTCAGGGAGGAGCAGTTTTCAAATGCGCGGACACCGATCGCGTAGACCTTTGAAAAATCCACGTTTTCGAGCGACTTGCATCCGCTGAACGCATATGCGCCGACCAGTTCCACATGGGACAGGTCGATTTCGGTCAGCTTTTCATCCTTATTGAAGGCATACTCACGGATGATCTTGACCGAATCGGGCAGAATCACGGTTTTGAGTCCGGTGCAGTTGTAGAACGCGTACTTGCGAATCTCCTTCACACCGGCGGGAATCGTAACGGAGGTAACCGTAGTGTTACTCTTCGGGATCTTGTTTGCGTCGTTGTCGTCATCCGGCAACTCGATCGACTTGTCGGTATCGTAAAGACAGAACGCGTAGGCGCCGATGTAAAGGATACCCTCGTCATCCGGAATCACCACGTCGCCGCCAAGTCCCTTGTATGCCACAAGCGTCCGGCTTTCATCAATGACAAATTCGCTCTTGACCGTCACGCGGATATACGCCATAAGGTTGGAACCTGCGACACGGGCGGTGATATTGGCACTGCCCTTCTTGAGCGCGGTCATCACGCCGTCCTGATCGACAATCACGCTCTCCTCGTTGTCTGAGGAGAAAGTGACCTCGTACTTGTCGGAAACGTACCAGGGATCGATCTTATAAAAGAGCTGAATCTTTTCACCGGGGTACAGCGCAACACCTCCGCCGGAAAGAGCGGAAACGTAAGTGCGATCACCCGTATCGCCGATCTCGCTCGTCTCGGACGAACGGGAATACGCGAACAGGGTGTTGAAATAATCAAACCGGATGGAAGAAATCGTCGCGCCGGATGCGGAATCCGTCTTCTGTGCCATATCCGCTATGGACAAGAGCGAATAGGAACCTCCTCCCGGCCCGGCGGATTGCTCCGAAACTCCCGACGCTTCCGTATCGTTCTCCGAATCAGGACGTGCCTTGACGTTAACGAGAATCACCGCCTGCTTGAGTTCCACCGCTTCTTCTACGGTAATGGTTGCGCGTCCGGGTGCCATGCCGCGGACCTCGCCCTCTTTCACCTGTGCAACCTTTTCATTGGAGGAAGTCCAGCTCAGGTACTTGAGGTAATCCTTCGCCTCGTCCACCGTCTTGTCGGAGGTAGCGAGGTAACGGGTCAGGTCAACGACCTCATCCTCGTAAATGGTCAGGATGTTCAGCGTCTCGCCGTCCGGGGTTCCGTCCTTGGTGAAGGAGAAATCGCCCTTGGTGCCGGGAAGCTGGCAGATGAAAATGTTGGAGTTGAGCGCGTAGTCGTCGATGGAGAAGGCAAGCGCGCTGGTCACAAGACCGTCTGCATACAGCTTGTCGAGATAATCGGTGATTTCAAAGCGGACGGTTGCATCCGACCCGCGTTCTCCGTAAACCGGAATCGGGTGTTCGGAGAGGAAGGAATAAGAAGAGGTCGAGTTGAATGCGATCGGCGTGATGGACTGGACATAGTGGTTGTCGTAGACCACCATCGTCAGGTAGTAACGGTCCTTCTTCTGGGACTTGTCGTAGACCTTTTCATAGGAAACGCTCTTGAGTACGGGCGCTTCGTTGTCCACGCAGAAGTCAAAGCTGAAGGAATTGCGCTTGTTGGTGTTCACACCGCCGTCGCCGTAGTCCAGCGTACCGGTCATGGTAAAGGTATACTGGCGGTTGTTGACCAGTCCGAGATCGGTGGTCTTCCAGCGCAGGTATTCATATCCCGGGATCGGCTTACCGCCGTTGGAATATGCCTTGTGCGCATTTTCCACGACCAGTTCCTTCATGACCTCGCCCGTCACCTTGTCGGTGATGGTATACGTCATGGTTTTGGCGTTGCGGAGCAGACCCGCATAGACAGCGGAGAAGCCGTCCACCGTGCCGAGCGAATCGGAAATTGCGATATGATCGGTCGATGCGGGAATCTTGTCATACGCGCTCGCGTCCACGTCGTAGAGGTAGGTGCCGAGCGGGATGATGTAGTTGTGATAGTAAGAACCGTAGGGGGTGGTTGCGTAGTAATCGGCTTTGAGTTTGTCCTCTTCGTCGATGGAGTCGTCCTTCGCTTCCTTGTCCACCTCGTAGTAGGTCTTGTCGAACATCGGAGCTTCCGTCCAGTCGCCGTAGAACGCGAGGAACGGGATGTTCAGGTCAATGCCCTTCTCTTCGGTCGACTCAAGGGTCACAAAGCCCTCGACGTACATACCATAGGGGAAGAGCTTGTCGATCATCTGCTTGTCTGCGTCGGACAGGGTGTAAACCAGCTTGACGGCAACGCTCTTGCCCGCCTTGACCGTCACATTGGTACCGTCGTAGGAGCCGTCACCCGTCACGGTTGCCGTGAAGGTGCCGCCGAGGATCTGGTCCTTCTCCGCGACGAAGGTCTCATCGGAGGTGGAAACCGTCTCGGTCATACCGATCAGACCGAGCTTGTAAGTCAGATCCTTGTCGGAGATATTGCAGATATTGAAGCTCATTTCGTACACGCCGGTACGCTTTGCGTCGTCGCCGAGCTCCAGCTTGGTGCGGTCAATGCCGTCCACCGTCAGGTATGCGCCGGTGTTGACCACATTGAAGAGGCTGGCAAGGCCCGCGCCCTGCTTCCGGGGAGAGTACGGATTGCCCTCTTTGTTCTGCACAATGGTCGCCGTGGACATGAGCATCTGGTTGCACATGACGGAGATCTGCTTCATGGAGTAATCCGGATACTTTTCCTTCAGATACTGACGGATGAGCACCACAATGCCGCACATATTCGGACTTGCCATGGAGGTACCGCTCAGCTTGTCGTATCCGCCGCCGGGGATTGCGGAGAGAATCTCACCGCCGTGCGCGGTGATCTCCGGCTTGAGTCCGAGGCTCGGAGTGGGTCCCCAGCTGGAGAAGTCGGACATAAACGGTCCTGCCTGCTGGGAGTAGTTGAGGGAGAGGGTGCCGGACTCCTTTTCCGCCAGCTGCGAGCCGGATTCCTTGGAGATGGAAATGGTCGGAATGTGGTCGGATTTACCCATCGACATGAGGATGTCACCCTCGATGTTGTTGTAGATGATGCAGGCAAGCGCACCTGCACTCTTTGCCTGGAAAGCCTTGTCTTCAAACGTATTGTCGCCGCGGCGGACAAGAACGATCTTGCCCTTGACGTCAAGTCCGGTATAGTTTGCACGCATACCGACGCCGGGGACGGTCACGTATTCGATCTCAATGCTCTTTCCCGCCATGAGATCGTCGTATTTCTTCTGCGCATCCTGGTCGGTCTCGCCGAGCTTCTTCAGTGCGTCGCGCAGTTCATCGTAGAAGTTGTTCGCGTCGCCGGAGATGGAGTTGGATTCGTTGAAGAACACGACCTGAGAACCGTTGCCGATGAGGTAACGGCTCTTTACGCCGCTGATGGAAGCAACGGAAAGTGCGGAATCATAGGTGGAAGGAGAACCGACCGTACCGGTATCGGGGTTGGTCACCTTACCGGTGCTGCCCTGCGCGCCGCCGAATGCGGAACTGTAACTGTTACTGCCGGCGGTCACAAGGCTGATGCCGCTTGCGTTGATCTTGTCGTAGATGGCATTGGTTGCATCCGCGTCGGATTCGCGGGCAAAGCCGCAGGAGGAACCGAGGGACATATTGATGGCATCCACGCCGAGAAGCACTGCGTCTTCCAGAGCCGCAAGAATATCCTCGGAACTGCCGCCCGAATCGAGGTCGGGGAACACCTTCATGAGCACCAGCTGGGTATCCACCGCAACACCGGTGATGGTATCGTCCTTACCGCCGATGATGCCGGACACGTGCGTGCCGTGCTCGGAGTCATAGGGGTAAACGTCGGTGTCCTTGTCCGCGTAGTCAAACGCGAACGGGATCTTCTTGTTGACGTACACGTCCGCAAGTTCAACACCGCCGGCGAGCTTATCCGCGACGGAGGCACCGAGGATCTTTGCCACGTCCTGCGGGGTGATGAGCACATCGCCGGAGGGCATGGTGGAGAACACCGTGTGATCGCAGTCAAAGCCGGAGTCAAGCACGGCGACAGCCGTTCCTTTGCCGGTGAAGCTGACACTGCTGGAATCAAAAATACCGGTCGGGTAAATATCAACCGCATTCACAATGGCAGATGCGTCAGAACTCTTGACGGACTGCGGGCGGTTGAAGGTATCCGACAGGATCGTCTTCGAGACGTTCTTCTCGGCACTGAGCTTCTTGAAGTTACCGTACTTCGTGGAAACCGCAACGCCGTTGAGGATCGTCGTGTATGTATTTTCTACCTTATCGATCAGACCCTTTTCCCGCAGTTCGGCGATCAGGGCATCCTGCTCGTCGGTCAGCTGTGCGATTCTGGTCTGTCCCTCGGAGGAAGCGGCATATTCTGCAAGGCTCATCCGGGAGGAAATTCTCTCATTTTCCAGATAGACATCAATCAGGGCGGGAGAAGACAGAGATACAATAGCGACAACCACGTCGTCGTCCTTGTAACCGCCGTTTTCCTTTAAGTATTCCGCCTTGATCCTCGACAGGGACTGTTCCTGAGAGAGCTTCAGCCCTGTGTTGAAGATCTGGAGTTGCTGCGGGTTGGTATTCGTTCCGCTACCGGACTGACTGCCATCGGAGGTTCCGCCGCCCGTCACGGAAGGGATGAGGTCCGCAACCGACGCGCAGGAGGTCAGAACGGTGGACAGCAAAAGTGACAGCAACAAAACGATTGCCAAAAGAGATAACAGTTTCTTTTGCACGGGAATTCTCCTTTTACTTATTTGCAAAGCCAGAACCAGATGAGCAGCATGGTCAATCCGAACCCGAGTAAAATCGCCACGAGACCCGGCAGATATACCCGAAAAGCGGCGCGCGTTGCCGCCCACTTCTCTTTTCTGCTTAGCCGAACGTTGTTTTCGGGATCCGATTCTTTTCTCTGATCGGTCAGTCCGGACATATCGTAAATGGTATGTCCGTCATCGATATAAGGGGCTTTGCGAACTTTATTTTTCTTTTTCATATCACTCATGCGGATGTGTCCGGCGAGGGGCTTTGCCGGACGCCGGGCACGTCCTCCGAATTTCTGCCGGCACGGCTGTCAATGCGCCGGCGTTTCCGTCTTGGCTGTCTGTTCTATCAATGTCTCGGGATGCTCCATTGCCTCTTTGTCGTAAAGATGGCAGGCAACATGGTGCCCGGGAGCAACCTCGATGTATTTCGGGTCAACACATTCGCACACCTTCATGCACTTTGCGCATCTGGTGTGGAATTTGCATCCCTTGGGCGGGTTCGCGGGAGACGGAATGTCTCCATTCAGGATGATCCGGTTCATCTTGACATCCGGATCCGGAACCGGCACTGCGGAAAACAGCGCCTGCGTGTAAGGATGCAGGGGATTTGCGAAAATCTCCTCCGTCTTGCCGAGCTCCATCATATTGCCGAGGTACATGACAAGGATCTGGTCCGTGATGTACTTGACGACAGACAGATCGTGCGAAATGAAGAGATAGGTGAAGCCCATGTTGTTCTGGAGTTCCTTGAGCAGGTTGATAATCTGCGCCTGAATGGACACGTCCAGCGCCGAAACAGGCTCGTCGCAGATGATCAGTTCCGGCTTGACGGCAAGCGCACGGGCAATGCAGATTCTCTGCCGCTGACCGCCGGAAAACTCGTGCGGGTAACGGTCGTAGAACTGGGGACGAAGCCCACACTTCTGCATGATGTCGAGCACGTATTCATAGACCTCCGCCGCCGGTACGATGTGATGGACCTTCACCGCCTCGGCGATGATGTTGCCCACCGTCATACGGGGAGGAAGGCTGGAATACGGGTCCTGGAATACCAGCTGGATCTGGGTGCGGTATTTCTGCATCTGTCCGCGGGACAGGTTGGTAATATCGTTGCCCTTGAAATAGATCTTGCCGCCGTCCACGTCGTAAAGACGGAGGATGGTTCTGCCGAGCGTGGTCTTACCGCAGCCCGACTCGCCCACGATACCGATGGTCGTTCCGCGCTTCACCGTGAAGCTGACGTCGTCCACCGCACGAAGATAGGCTGTCGTCTTGCCGAAAAGGTTCTTCTCAATCGGGAAGTACTTCTTCAGATGCTCGACCCGGAGGATTTCTTCGGCATCCGGTTTGTTTTTGATTTCTTCTGCCATGATGATTCCTCCTTTCCGTCACTCGTAGAGGTAGCAGGCGACCCAGTGGGTGTCCGAAACCTGAACGCCGCACGGATAGGGTCCCTTACATTTGCCGATGCACTTCTCGCATCTGCCCTTGAAGTAGCAGTGGTCGGGCAGGTTGATGGGGTTCGGCACCTGACCGGGGATGGAGTAGAGCGGCTCGTTGACATTGGAATTGATCATCGGCTTGCTCTTCTGCAGACCGATGGTGTAGGGATGCAGAGGATTATGGAATATATCCTGTGCGGTTCCCTTTTCAATCACGCGCCCGGCATACATGACGACGACTTCGTCTGCCATCTCCGCAATGACGCCGAGGTCATGGGTGATGAGCATGATGGAGCAGCCCTCTTTTCTCTGCAGGTCGCGGAGAAGCTCGAGGATCTGTGCCTGAATGGTCACGTCAAGCGCCGTGGTGGGTTCGTCCGCAATGATGAGCTTGGGCTTGCCGGCAAGCGCCATGGCGATCATGACTCTCTGCCGCATACCGCCGGACAGCTCGTGCGGATAGGATTCATAGGTGTGCTCCGGCATGGAGATACCGACCTTGCGGAGCATCTCGATGCTGTACGCCTTGACCTGTTCCTTGGTCAACTCCGGCGTGTGCAGGAAGGAAACCTCGTCAAGCTGATAGCCGATGGTGAACACCGGGTTGAGCGAGGTCATGGGTTCCTGGAAGATCATCGTAATGTCCTTACCGCGGATCTTGTACAGCTCCTTGGTAGGCATGTTGACAATGTTGTAGCCGAGAGGATTGCCGTTTTTGTCCGCGCCGAGGTCGCCGGAGTTGAAACGGATCTGACCGTCCACCACCTGACCCTGGGGAGCCTGCACCAGCTGCATGATGGAGAGCGAGGTCACGCTCTTGCCGCAGCCGGATTCGCCGACCACACCGACGATCTTGTTTTTCGGGATGTCAAAGGAAACGCCGTTGACCGACATGACCGTGCCGTTGTCCGTGAAGAACACCGTCTTGAGTCCGTCGATCTCAATGATATTATCTGGGTCATGCATCGGCACCGTGTACTCCTCGGGGAGCTTCTTGCGCCGCTTCTGTGCCTCGTAATACTTCATCTGCTTGACATTGTAGCGAATGATCTCCCGGCTGTCCTTCAGCGAAATATAATCCGAATTATTCTTTTTCTTCTTCATCATATTCCCCTTACTTTCTCGCCTTCGGGTCCATCGCGTCACGCAGACCGTCGCCGATGAAGTTGAATCCGAGCACTGCAATCACGATCATGATACCGGCGGGAAGCCACATATTGAGGTGATAGCTGAGCACCTGAGGATCGTTCGCCGTTGCGATCATGGTACCCCATGCCGCCTTCGGGAGCTGGACACCGAGTCCGAGATAACTCAGGGTGGATTCATACAGGATGACGCTGCCGAGTCCCAGCGTCATCGAAACGATGAGCTGCGGCATGACGTTCGGAATGAGGTGATGGAAGATCTTCCGGAAGGAAGAAAGACCCATGACCTCGGTTGCGGTAATGTACTCCTGCTCACGCAGGAAAAGGATCTGTCCGCGGACGAGTCTTGCGACACCGCTCCAGCTGAAGATCGTGATGAATGCCATCAGAATGAAAATACGCTGATCCGCGGGTACGTTCCACGAATCGATCACGGCGGATGCAATCAGGAGCAACGGCAGGGTCGGAATACAGTTGAAAATATCCACGATACGCATGATGACCTGATCGACCCAGCCGCCGAAATAACCGGAAATACCGCCAAGGATCACGCCGAGCAGCGTTTCCAGAATGACGACGATAAAACCGATGGTAAGCGAGATTCTGCCGCCGTACATCAGACGGACGAGGACGTCCATGCCCTTGTCGTCGGTGCCAAGCGGGTGTTCCTTACTGGGAGAGGCGTAGGAGTTGAGCTTGGTCACGCTCTGCACTTCCTCCACAACCTCTACCTTGTTGCCCTCGGAGTCGGTGACTTCAAAGGTCTTGTAGATGGGCGTCACGACCGAGCTTTCGTCCTGTGTTTCCTCGCCGTAGGTGGAATACACCACCGGGCCTAAGAAGGAAAAGAGGAACAGGAACACGATCATGACAATGCCGACAATAGACAGCTTGGAACGGAAAAATCTGCGGAGGATCAGCCGCATCGGGCTCATCTCCTGATAGGTCTCGGTTTCAGCCTGTGCTTCGGCGTCCGCAACCTCTTCGGCTTCCGCCTCGGAGCGAACCGCCTCCGGCTCCTCGCCGGGGATCCCCGCCTTGGCTTCTGCGGCGGCTACCGCTTCGCTTTCGGCAGCCTCTTCCGCGAGGGAATCCATTTTGTTCAGAGACTCGGCGTTTGTGATGTTCTCCATGTTTTCGAGGGAGGACGGGGTATGCTTGTCATCCATTCGCTTTGCCTCCTTACTTACCCAGCTTGACCCGCGGGTCAACCACCGAGTACATGATATCCGAGAAGAGCGTTCCGATGATGGTCAGAATCGCCAGGAACATATTGTAGCCCATGACAAACGGCACGTCGCCGTCCTTGAGCGCCTGATATGCAAGACGACCGATACCGTCGATACCGAATACCTGCTCCGTAATCATCATACCGCCGAAGAGAGACGGCAGGATGCCGGCAAGCAGAGTTGCCAGAGGGATCATGGTGTTACGGAATGCGTGCTTGTAGATGACCGTATGCTCGGAAAGTCCTTTTGCACGCGCGGTACGGATGTAATCGGCGTTGAGCACCTCCAGGGTATTGGTACGCGTGTAGCGCATCAGACCGCCGATGGACAGAAGAACGCTGACCGCAATCGGCAGCACCAGGTGGCGTGCAATATCGCCGAACTTCTCCATTACACCGAGAAAATCGGTTCCGTAGTCCTTGCTCGCGTACAGAAGACCGTTGACAGGAAGCCAGCCAAGGTCAACCGCGAACAGCTTGATGACGATCGCCGCGAAGAAGTAGGTCGGAAGCGACAGACCGATCATCGTGAAAATGGTGACCGTATAGTCGCGCACCGAATACTGGTGCGTCGCGCTCGAAATGCCGAGCGGGATGGCGATGAGGAACTGAAGCACCGTTGCAATTGCAGCAATGGCAAAAGAGATCCACATGTTCTCGCCGATGACCTTCGCCACGGGCTTGTCATATTTGAAAGAGTTGCCGAGGTCGCCGTGCAGCATGTTGTTGACCCACGTCAGATAGCCGTGCACGACCGACTGGAACTTCTGCCAGCCGGTTGCCTGCGCATAGCTGATGTCGGCGGTTCTGGGTGAGGATTCCCCGCTGAAAGTGAGGGAAATTCCGGCAATGTCCCGACCGTTCAGCACCGTGTCGATGGTGTACACACCGCTTGCCAACTTGGTCAGCTTTTCCGTGGTCTCGGCTTTTCCGTCAGCGTTTTTGGTCTCCGAGGTTTCAACCTCGAAAATGTCAAACGTCTGCGTGGATTTCAATTCGTCGTAATTCAGATTCAGGCGCATTTTACCGTCTGCGGAATCAAAAGACAACGCATACCAGGAATACCATGCCGAGGGATCGGTCCCTTCCGTGCCATGATAGGTCTGGTATGTCGTCTCCTTGGTGTCCGCCGTAAAGCGTCCGTATCCGTCTATGTCAACATGAAGATACGCGTCCGGGGTCGCCAGACCGTAGAGCTTCTTGAAGCGGTCAACATCCGCCTGCTTGACAGCTCCGGTGCTGATCTGTGTTGCAAACTTCTTGTCAATGTAGTCGTTTGGCATCATCCGCACAAGCGTGTAGATAATCAGGGAAACCCCGAACAGGATCAGGATGGAGATGAGAAGCCGCTTGATTATATACTTAAACATATCTTCTCCGAACTGCTGAGTGGATTTTCCGACTGCCGCCCTCGGCGGCAGTCGGAATCGGATGCGTATTACCGCTCCTTGTTAAGCGACACTTTGTAGAGATCGCTGGTCAAGCCCTTGTAGGGGGACAGATCGCTGTCCGGCGTCAGGGTAGACGCGTCGATCTTGTTGATGTTGTAAGCAAACAGGTCGTCTCTCTGATAGGTCGGAAGTTCGATTGCAAGCTGCATGACGATGTCAAGCGCCTCGGAGTAGATTCTCGCGCGCTTCTTTTCGTCGTTGGTGCTTCTGCCTTCGTCGATCAGCTCGGAAAGTTCATTGATGA
This sequence comes from uncultured Eubacteriales bacterium, assembly GCA_934525675.1. Classification (GTDB taxonomy): domain Bacteria; phylum Bacillota; class Clostridia; order Oscillospirales; family CAG-272; genus CAKVOU01. Next base: position 120,442 of record CAKSZH010000005.1, on the reverse strand, counting down.
GTGCAAGCTCTTCGTCATATTTGCCGCCCGCGTTGAGCTTGATCTGGCGGTAGCCCCAGTTCCAGGTCGAGGTTGCGGTGGAGTCGATGTGGTAGACCTGGTACATATCCGGGTCGATGGTGGAGCCCCATGCAGCTGCCCAGACAGTCAGGTCACCGGTAGACAGCTTCTTGAGTGCGTTCGCATCGGTCGTCGTGTTGATCTGGAAGCCGACCGTGTTGAGGAAGTTGCCTGCGCGGTAAAGAGCATTCCATGCGGGATGGTCGGTCTCTTCGCCTGCGATCGTGAAGGTGTACTTCAGAACCGAGGTGCCCTTCTGGTAAACGCCGTCGCCGTTGAGCGTGTATCCTGCGTCCTCAACCAGTCCGCGGATGAATTCCTGCTGCTCCTCCGTCGTAAAGGTGTCACCGGCGGATTTGCCCTTCTTCCGGCAGAAATCCGCATAATCGGGGTTGACAACCGTAAGGTCTTCCGGCACCTTGCCGCCGATGTAAGGATAGTAAGCGGTAGCGCCGGCCGGATATGCCCAGCTGGAGAGAGACATCGAACGGTAAATTGCCTTTGCCGTGGTCTTGTAGTAGTCCACGCAGTCCTGGGTGTTGATGCTGTGCATGATTGCCTGACGGACCTTCATATCCGGCACCTTGCCGGCGTTGATGCCGATATAGCCGTAACCGGAGGTGGTAACGGACTTGTTTGCGATGCCGTCCGACTTCTTGCCGTCCAGCTCGGTGATGGTCTCGGGCTTTGCGTTGGGTTCTGCGAAATCGATTTCACCGGTATAGAGCGAGTTGAGCATCTGGTTTGCGGAAACCACCTGGAAACGGACCTTGTTGATGACAGCGGGGCCCATGACGTAGTAGGGGTTTCTCTCGTAGTAGATGATACCGAGGTTGTAGAAATCGCCTGCGGAGACATTGTCGATACCGCCGGTGGACTTACTTGCGGCGTAAGGGCCTGCGCCGACCGGAACACCGATCTTGTCGGGGTTCTTGACGACGTTGTTCATGAAGGTCTGGGAAGAATATTCCACGCCGAAGTTGGACTCATAGTCAAATGCCTTGATGTGCTCCTCGTCCGAGTAATAGTACATCGGAGCGACTGCGAAGGAGAAGTTCCAGATTGCCTTGGGGTCAACATTGTTGATGGTGATTGCAAGGACTTCGTTGCCGCTTTCGACGGAACCGTCAGCGCGGTAGGTAGGAACGTCGTAAGTGACACCGTTAACCGTGACGGATTCCTTGCGGTTGATGAACTGGATACCGGAAATGTTCTTGAACTTGCGGTCGCCGTCCTTGAAGTACTCTTCCATTGCCTCGTTGGTGAGGTAGGTGGAAAGCTCGGTAGCGGTCACCCAGTAGGTAACGATCTCGCCGATGGAATCCGGAATCTTTGCTTCATAGACCCAGTTGATCGCATATTCCTTCGTCCAGGTCTTGACGGTTTCTGCCTTGCCGCAGTTGTATTCGAGAACCGCGTTCTTCTTGTTCCACTTGATGTAGCCTTCATTATAAAGGAATGCTTCCACGTCGGTGGTCAGAAGATTCTTGTAAACGTTGCCGTCGTTGTCGGCAAAAGTGATGGTATCGTAGGAGTCAAGCGAGTTGCTGTAGTCGCTCTCCAGCTCCTTGCGGAACAGCTCGAGCGCCTTGTCGTAGTCCTTGATGACGTTCTTGTAACGCTCTGCGCGGTTGGTGTATGCTTCCAGCTGGGTGCGGAACTGATCTGCGCTGAGGCTGTTGTCCTTGTCGAGGATCTCTTCCGCCGCATCGACCAGTGCGCTGATACGGGAGGAAGCGACGAGCTGGAACTGGAGCTTGAAACTCTCCTGTTCCTTTTCGTCCTGGCTCTGGGTACGGTAAGCCGCCAGACCGACGATATCGGTGGAGTAAATGGTGCTGGAACCGGTGTATGCGGGATCCAGGTAAACGTACAGGTTGAAGAGCACGTCCTTCATGGTCAGATAGGAACCGTTGGAGAAACGCACATTGTTCTTCAGAACGAAATAATACGTCGTGGTCTGGTCAACGTCGGGCGTACCGGTCGTGATGGTCGCCAGATCCTTGACAACGACGGATTCGTTATCGCCGTAAGCGACTTTGCCGTTCTTGTCATTGCCGAGCATGGAAATCTGGGTCATGCCGACCACGTTGCCGTCGGTCGCGGAGGTCGAGAAGAAGGGATTGAACACCTTGTCGACTTCCTGCGTCGAGAACACGAGCGGATCGGTTTCATTATTATATCCCTTTTTGGTCGGGTCGTCGCCGCTCGGCGTTTTGCCGCAGAAGCAGAGACTCACCAGCATCAGTGCGGCGAGAGTGATCGAAAGAACACTCTTGAGAATCTTCTTTTTCATGTTATATCTCCTATCGAAATTCAGATTGCAAGATCGTTGGTCATTCTTGCCGCGCGTTATTCAGAGTCTTTGGTCACAGTCAGTTCCACGTTCACGGTAGAGGTATCACCATCGGGGGCGTAGAAATAAGATCTGTCAGTTACAAGGATGAGGTTTTCGGAGGGGTCGAAGTCTTTGGGAAGTTCACCGACGGTGTAGGACAGGGAGACCGTCACATTTTCAAGCACGGAGGAAGACAACTTCATGGCAAGCGGAGCAAACAAGATCTGCTGCGTGGCGTTGAATCCGGTGCTGATGTCAACCGTGAAATCCGTAAAGGAAATATTCCGGACGGTTGCGCCCTTGAGGGAATCGAACAGGCTGATGCAGAGAAGATTTCCTTCCCCGAGATCAGGATCGTTCACCATGGCGCTCTTGTCTTTGGCATAGGTCAGGACGAAGTTGCGGATCGCGTAGCCGTTGCCCTCGATCACGCCCTTATAATCGCCGAACCCGCCGAAGGTCTTTCCGCCGAAATCGATGTCGTTCATCAGATAGATGTTTTTGTTCTTTGCTTTTGCAAGGTCATTTGCGGTACGGACAATGCTGTATTCGCCTTCAATGTATTCCGGGAATACCTGAACCGCAACGTCGGTCGTTCCGCCGGGGTGCTTGTAGCTCTCGTCCACAATCGTTCCGTCGGCATCGCGGTACACACCGATCGAGGTGTATCCCAGACGCTTTGCGGCGTAGTTACGGGAATCGTCGAATCCCTCGTCCGCATCCACCTCATAGGTACCGAGCACCTGGATGTTGCCGTCCGCGTCGCGGTAGCAGACCTCATACGTAAAGCGGACGTTCTTTTCCCACTTGGCGTACAGCGTCACGCCGTCGTCGCCGACCTTGTTGACGTCAAAATCCCATTTCTCGCCGAGGGTCACGGAGCCGTCCGCTTCGACGGTACCGGTGTACCACCCCGCAAGCCGGTAACCGGTGCGCTCCACCTTTTTACCGGACAGTGTTTCGGGATCGCTGATCAGATTCTTGGTTCCGGGCGCAAACGCATAATAATATGTAATCGCCCGTTCGCTGTTCTGGTACTGACCGCCCTGCAGATCGAAGATGACCTTGGCACGGTCGTCATAATTCCGGGTGCTGTCCGAACAGCTCGCCAACGCGAGCAGTGCAAGCAGACAGACCGTCACAATCAATCCTATTTTCTTTTTCATTTCAGAAAACCGTTTCAACCTCTCCTTCCGGCGAAATCCGCCTTTCGGCATTGCTTCGCCGCGCTCCCAACCGCGGTTCAAACAAAATGCGCATTTTACAAGTAATCATTATACAACTATTTCTCTCAAATTGCAACAGGAAAACGAAAATTTTATAAATATTCCTACTAAATATTCACCCCGGACGCTGTTTTTTCCTCAAAAAGCCTGCAAAAAATGAAGGGAGCCTTTCATTTTCGGCAAATCCGGGGCTGATTTTTGCAAGTATTCCTGCAAAAATATCATATTGTCCTATAAAAATGTGACATCGTGCCGGATTTTCGGTACTTTTCGAGATAAATTTGCACAGCGCCCGTTTTTGTATGCAAATGTATAATTATTAAATATTATTCATAAATTCAGAGTAACCGGCCGTATAAAAACACGAAGAACGCCTGTCCCGCCCTTCCCCGCCACCGGTTTTACTTCCTAAATATTATCCTGGGTGTATTTCCGAGCGTATAGTTTCGCGGGAAGACCCCGTCGCTCTTTCTCTCCAAGACGGGTATTGACGATTCCCTGCGACGGTGATATACTGTTTTTGAATAAAGAGTATTTCTTTTTTGAACGGGGATTTATGAAGAACAAAGCAAGCAAGCCGAAGCGAATCCGATCGGTAACGATCTTCGCACTGGTAGAAACGCTCATCGTCGTCCTCTTTGTCGGTCTGGCTACGGCAAATCTGGTCTTCACAAATGAAACGGCAAACCGCCGCACCAGACAACTCGTGGAAGACAGCTATGACGGATTGATTGAAGCCCTGGTAAACGATATCAAGAGCGTTTCACGCGCGGGATTCTCGCTGATGCAGGACGAAACAGTCGTCCGTCTGAAGTCCTATTACTATGATAAGATTCAGTCCGATTCCTATGCCCGCAATGAGGCAATCAACAAAACCATGGAGGAGCTTCTGTCTCTCACGTCCTACTATGACATCCTGGATTCCTGTGCTTTATGGATTGCTCCCGAAGAAGATCTGTCTTATCATACCATGTACACATTTGTCGGTGATGACACGCGCAGGCAATTACTGGATGCGGAAATCGCCGCACACAGATATTCCCCGACCTACGACGGAAATATCAAAAACAACGGGCAATCCATTCTGATTTCTCTGTCCCTGTCGACACAGGACAATGCCGTACTGGTAATGCAGCTCAGCACAGACTATATTACGAAGAGTCTGTCTTTGACCGCCATGCCGCAGGTCCGTACCATGCCACACTCCGATAACAACCGGCTTGGTATCGTTTGTACCGACAATGAAAAGGAACTCGCGGGAGTGTTTTCCCGCGAACCAATGGACAAGCCGATTCTGGAAAAAGGAAGGGTCATCTATCACACGGAAATTCTCGGCGCGATCCCGCTGTACTCTTTCTTTGAAGTGTCGTCGGTTGACACGAACCTTCCGCTTTACACCATCTTTTTTATTGTGGCGTGCGTTCTGCTTTGCCTGACGGCGTTTGTACTGTTTGTCATTTTCCTTCGCTTCTTCAACAAACCTTATGCAAAACTGCTGAACGCGATGAATGAGGTCAGTAAAGGCAACTTCGATGTACGGCTGAACGACAGAATTTCTTCGGACTTTCAGTACGTGTACGACGGATTCAATTATATGACCTCTTCCGTCTCCGGTTACATTGAGGAAAACTACCGTCAGAGAGTCATGCGTACCGAAAGTGAATTCAAAGCACTTCAGGCGCAGATCAATCCGCATTTTCTGTACAACTGTTTTGCAAATATCCGGAGTTTCTGTAAAATGGGCGATATGGAAAGCGTGGCACTGATGACAGAAAACCTGTCAAAGCTGTTCTTATACATCACAAGAAACGCCGCACCGATTGTCACGCTTAAGGACGAGGCGGAAAATCTGCAGAACTATCTCCGGATTCAGCAAATGCGTTTCGGCGACAGGGTCAACGTACAGGTACAGCCGCTTCCCGATCAGTTCCGCGATCTGCCGATTCCGAAGCTGTGCCTGCAACCGATTGCAGAAAACGCGTACAAATATGCTTTTTCCGACAAGGAAGACGGTATTTTCCGTGTAGAATACAAGAGCATCGGAGAAGAGCTCATTATAACATTGGAAGACAACGGAGAAATTGCCGACGACCGGCTCCGGGCAATCTCCGCCAGTCTGTCGGATGCTGCCGAGACCTCCGGACTTGTCAATGTCAGCCGCAGACTGGAACACTATGCCAACGGGCACGGAAAGCTGGAGGTCGACCGCAGCGGGATCGGCGGACTGCGCGTCACAATTCATCTGAAGATTCAGGGAGAGGAGGACCCGTCTCATGACGATTCTGGTCATTGACGACGAGCATAACATTGCAGACGGCATCGCATACACGCTCGGAGAACTGGATGCCGATGTTGAAATAGCAGTGTGCTACAGTGCACAGGAAGCAAAGAAATTTGCCGGTACTCATTATCTGGATATTGTCGTTTGCGATATCAATATGCCGAGGCAGAACGGCTTGTCACTTTGCCGGGATCTGCTCCGGTCCTATCCGGAACTGAAAATCGTATTTCTGACCGGGCACAGTGACTTTTCCTACGCGTATGAAGCCATGAAGCTGCCGGACGTTTCTTATGTGCTGAAGCTGGAAAACGATGATGTTCTGCTCCGGACGGTCAAAGAAAAAATGACAGCAATTGAGGCGGAACGCAAAAAGAATGCCGACCTGCTCCGCGAACGGCAGTTGAACCGGGAGTTGTCCGAACAACTCGGGGACTTAAAATTGCGGCAGGCGGTTTCCGACGGCAAAGAAGTTTACGGGAACTCGGTTTTCCTTTTGATCCGGCTCCCGTCCGTAAGCGACGGACTCCCCGAAATCGTGCGGAACACGTTTGCGGGAGAGGTAGCCGTCACTGCAAACGGAAAAGAAATACTTGCCGCGATTGACAGCGATGAAAGTGTCAGCGTAATCGAGGAACGAGCCAAACGGTTACAGCAGGATCTGTATGAACAAACCGGCGATTACAGTACGTTTGTATTTGACCCGCCTTCTTCCGTTCCTGCCGACAGTCGCTTCCGCAGTTTATCCCAAACGGGCGGAACCAGATTCAATGTTCTGTATTTTCTCAACACAACAAAAGCCGTTCCGCAGCAGGACGGCTGTGATGACGAGGTGATCGCCGGCATCGCTGACTATATCGACAAACACCTGAACGAAGATCTGTCCTTGGTTTCCCTTGCCTCCGCGGTGTATTACAACCCGGCATATCTTTCCCGTAAATTCAAGATGGTTATGGGCAGTACTCTTCACACGTATATTCTGGGCAAACGTATGGAGCTTGCAAAAAAACTGCTGATTGAGACGGACGGGTTTGTTCAGGATATCGCCGCCAGATGCGGATTCAGTAATTCCACACAGTTCGGCATGGCGTTTGCCAAATGCAACGGCTGTTCGCCGGGCACATTCCGCAGAAGCAGACGAGAGCAGGACGAATGATACCGATGCACACAGGGAGCCTTTTTCGGAAGGCTCCTTTTTCATAAAAGCAAACAAATCAAGAGAATGTAAAAAATCAAATATTGAACAAGGTGCACACATATTGTAAAATAAATATGTAAAATCGTGAAAATTCGCTGGCCTGCCGCATTCACGGTAAAAAAATCGGTCGTTGTGACCGGTATTTGTCAAGGAGGAAGAAAAATGCCGAAATTCAAGTTCATCAGGATATGTTGTGCCGTATTAGCTGTTCTGTCAGTCGTGGGGCTGACTGCCTGTGGCGGAGTCCGTGGTGACAGCGGACCGGACTATGACGATCCGACTCGTGACCCGTTCGGAAAATATGAGGAAACCGTCAAAATCACCGGTGTAATGGAGTATCAGGCACACAATGACAGCCGTGTGCCGCAAAGCGTCACTCCCGACAACCAGGCATTCATCAGATTGATGAAAGAAAAGCTGAATATTGAGTTCACCTATTTATGGAAGGTTCCCCCGACGCAGTACAGCGAAAAACTCAGCCTCTCCATGCTCGCCAACGAGCTGCCGGATATTTTCAAGGTAACGGCAAGCGACTACGCTGCTCTCAAGGAAGCCGGAATGCTCAAAGATCTGAAAACGGCTTACGAGTATGCCTCGGATGACGTGAAGACATTTCTGAACCGTGATCCCGAAGTCATCAAGCGGCTGACTGACGAGAATGGCAGCATTTATGCCGTGCCGCAGTACTCCGACAACCGCAGAGGTGTTCCGGTGATGTACATCCGCAAGGATTGGCTGGACGAGCTTCACCTTTCGGTCCCGACCAATCCCGAAGAACTGTACACGGTACTGAAAGCATTCAAGGACAAAAAAGGTGCGACCTGCGGTCTTGCCATGAGCAATAAAGTGGCCGGCTCGTACTTTTCCATTGATAATTATATGAAAATGTTCGGGGCAAGCCCGTATTCCTGGCTGCTCGGCTCCGACGGTCAGCTTCATGCCGACGAAATCTCGGAAAACAGCAAGACTGCTCTCCGCTGGCTGAACAAGTTGTACAAAGAAGGCATCCTGACCAAGGATGTTGCCGCTTCTACGGTGGACGCCGTTCAGGCAGATGTTCTTGGCGGCAAATGCGGCGTTGTGATTGGTCCCTGGTGGCAGTTCGAGTATCCTTTGGGCACGGCAGTCGGCAACGGAGATAACTGGGTTGCAGCCGAAATACCGCTTGCAGACGGACAGAATGTAGTCGTTGATCGCCAGCAGGTCGAATTCTATTATGTTGTCAATAAAAAGTGCAAAAACCCGGAGGCACTGTTCAAGATGATCAATATGTATATTGAGCTTGACGGGAAGCCGGAAGCCGCTGCCGAAAACGGTTATGTCTGGAGCTGGTGCCCCACGCAGTTCTATGATCCCTACGACATCAACGAACAGTTCATTGAAATCAACAAGCAGCTGGAAATCGACCCGAAAGCAGAGGGTCCCGCTCCCGAAAACTGGACAGCCCACATGAAAAAACTGTGGGATGCATACCCCGAGTATCTTATCTGGAAAGAAGATTCCTTCGCCACCAAGTACCAAGAAAATATGTTCATGAACATTGCAACGCGCGTCAACAAAGACGGTGCCTGGGCACAGATCGTCAACGTATACGATGTGGAAAAACGAGTGGTATATGATGAATTCTACGGGATTTCCACTCCGGCAATGTCAAGCAAGGGCGCAATCATGGCACAGGAAGTGGAAGAGTATTATCTGAAAGTAATCATGGGTGAAAAAGACATTGATTCGACGTGGGATTCGTTTGTTTCCTCCTGGAAAAGAATCGGCGGAGACGAGGTTACCGCGGAAATCAACGACTGGTACGCAAAGCAGGCAAGGTAACTGATATGGAAGAAACAGCAATTGTAAAACAGCGTACCCCGTCCAAATTCAAAAGTTTTGTCAAAACGCAATGGATTTGGTGGGCCATGCTGTTGCCGGGCATTATTCTGACACTGATTTTCAAATACGGTTCCATGTTCGGAATCGTCATGGCATTCCAGGATTTCAACATTTATAAGGGTACCTTCTTTGGTCAGGCATGGGCGAGCGATCACGGCTTCGGTAACTTCATCTACGTTTTCAAAATGGAGAAATTCTGGCAGTCCGTGTTCAACACCCTTCTGATTTCCGGAATCAAAATCATTCTCGGAATTCTTGTTCCCCTTCTTCTGGCGATTCTCATCAACGAAGTCGGAAAAAGATGGTTTTCCAGATTCGTTCAGACCTCCTTTTTCTTACCGTTTTTCCTCAGCTGGGTCATTCTCGGAAGCATTCTGCTTGAAATGTTCTCTTATGGAGGAATCGTCAATACCATCATCGAAAAGATTGGCGGCACGCGTATTCTGTTCTTCCTTGATAACAACTGGTTCCGGACGCTGATTATCCTCTCCGATGTGTGGAAGGGGATGGGCTACAATATGGTCATCTTCCTTGCGGCAATCATGGGGGTTGACGAAACACTGTTCGAAGCTACGGAGATTGACGGCGGCAATCGTTTTCAACAGATTGTTCACGTCATGCTGCCGAGTATCGCTCCCGTCGTTATCCTGGTCATGACGCTCTCCATCGGAGGGCTTCTCAACGGCGGATTTGACCAGGTGCTCGTCATGTATAACCCGATGGTGTACGAAGGCGGCGACATCATTGATACCTTTGTTTATCGTCTCGGTATGTTTGGCGACCGCCAGGTGGACGTCGCAAGTGCGGTCAACCTTGCCAAATCGTTCGTAACGATCATTCTGATGGGCGGAGCCTATTTCTTTGCCTATAAGAAGTTTGATTACCGTATTTTCTGATACGAAGACCGGAGGCAACATGAAAATCAAAAAATCCAGAAGCCGCATTGCCTTTGAGATCGTGAACTATACGATTCTGGCACTGCTTGCATTGATGTGTATATTTCCGTTTGTGCATTTGCTCGCCGTGTCTTTTTCCGCCGACGAATTCACGAGCAAGGGAGAGGTATTCCTGATCCCGCAGGGTTTTACCTTGCAGGCGTATGAATATCTGGCACAGAAAAAAGAGTTTTTCACGGCGCTCGGCATCAGTGTACTGAGGACCGTGATCGGAACAGCGCTCTCTCTCGTTGTGATCGTCATGACGGCGTACCCGCTTTCCAAAACGGATGGGCGGTTCAAGGGAAGAACCGGTTTCACGTGGTTCTTCCTCATCACCATGTTTTTCGGCGGCGGGTTGTTTGCAACCTATTTCCTGTACAAACAATTGGGACTGCTCAACAGTTTCCTCGTGTACGTTCTGCCGGGAGCCTGCGACGTGTGGTTCGTCCTCATGATGATGAATTTTTTCCGCGGCATCCCGAAGGAAATCGAGGAAGCGGCTCTGATCGACGGCGCAGGACAATTCTCAATTCTGTTCAAGATTTATATTCCGCTTGCCATGCCGTCTATCGCCACAATCGTACTGTTTACGGCAATCGGTCAGTGGAACAGCTGGTTTGACGGAATCATGTTTATGAACGACCCGGGTAAGTATCCGCTCCAGTCCTACCTGTATACCATGATCGTTTCCAGCGACCCGACCAAGCAGTCCGGATTTACCCTGACGCCGGACCAGCTGGAAGCACTCAAAAACATCGGCGGTAAAAACCTGCAATCGGCGCAGATTTTCCTGGGAATTCTGCCGATTGCTCTGGTATTCCCCTTCTTGCAGCGTTTCTTCGTTAAGGGAATCACCGTCGGAAGCGTGAAAGGATAAACAATGAAACTGACAAGAATACTTGCGATCGTTTTGCTTCTTTCAATGTCCCTTGGCAGTCTCATTGCCTGCACCGGAGCAACCGTTTCCGGCACGGATGGCAAAGTGCTTCTCTGTTATGCGGGCGACAGCCGGGATGAATTCGGCGGCAGTGTTTACCATGCTGCCATCCAAGAGGCAAAATGCGGGTTTCACACAGTCGAACTCGGCAAGAACGCAACAAATTATCAGGCGACAGTTGAGGAAGCATTGAATCAAAGCGGCGCGGAGATCGTTGTTATCGTCGGTCGGGAAGCGTACAACGGTCTCGCGGATTATATCAAAAGCTTCAGAGGGATGAACTTCATCGTGGTCGATGCTTCGCTGACGGAAATCCCCGCCAATGTCTGCGCTTTGGAATTCCAGCCGGAGGAATACGGTTATCTCAGCGGAAAACTGGCAGCAGCCTCGGGCGCCGGGGATGTCGGATACCTTTCAGTCTGGCACAACCACTTTGACAACAGGATTCTGTACGGCTTCCTGCAGGGCGTTGAAAACAAAAAAGTACATGTGCGTTACATGGAAGAGGCAACCAATGTCGTGAAAGCGGCAGACTATGTAAAAACGCTTGCGGAGGAAAATGTCAGCATTCTGTTCGACCGGAGCGGACGCAGCAGTCTTGGCGGCATTGATGCGGCAAAACAGGCAAGTATGGCTGTATTGTACGGTGACATCAACCTGAAACTGGCTGCCGCGGAATCCAAAAGCGCCGAAACAATCGGCGTGATCGCGGGCGGGGTGGCAAAAAACTATAATTCAGCAATGAAAGCAGTACAGAAAATGGCACAGACAGGGTTTGAAACAGGAAAAGCGGTATACCTGACGGCAAAAGAAGACGCATTCGTTGCCGACGGTATTGATGCGGGAAGTGTCGTTTTCCCGGAGGGCAGTACGGAGAGCTTTGAGTCACTCTGTCAGAAAAAAATTGTAAACGGGGACCTGCTCTATTCCCCGAAATACTCGGTCGAGGCTCCTTACCACGAGGCGATTCCCGCCTGTGCGGATACGAACGACTGGAAGTATGCTCCCCGGGCAGGGTCCGGGAACGGCATGAAACCGCTCGGCTGGAAGGGTATCGGCATCTGGTCCACCATTTATCTGCAGCAGGATCAGAAACCCGTTTCCAACACCGGCATAGAATTTCAGAATATGAAATTGTGGGCATACACACGTACAACCGGATGGGTTTTGCTGGAACACGCAAATCCCAAGGGAGCGTTTTACGACGAAAACTTCTCCGGAGATTCACACAAAGATTTTCGGTCCAATTTCATCAATTATGAGAGCGAAAAACGCACCAGGATCAAACTGGATTACGGAACGCTCGGTTACAATTACCACCCGTTCGGCAGTCAGATCGACCTCGTGGAGGCAGGATTGCTGAATCCGGACGGCAGTGTAATCAACGGAGATACGCTGTATATTCTGTCCGAAATGGACATCCGGTTGTGCGTCTGGGACGCATCTCAACCCTCGGACATGGATGATGCAAAATATGTCGCAAACATCGGTGCCGACTGGTGGCGCGAAAAAGGGCTCTCCTGGACGCCGGACTGGAACAGCAACAAGGATGTGTGCGTCGGTCAGTTCCGTACAATCACAAAAGACTGGAAGCGTCTGTATATGACCAATGTTCCCGCGGACCTCTATGAGGAAATCTTCAGCGATTTCCCGTTTGACCACTGAACCCCGGCTTTCCGGTATCGGAAGGTCAGAATATAAACAAAAAGGAGAAAGTCAATGATGAGAAAGAACAAGTTCTGGTTGGTAGCGGTCGCGCTGCTCGTTTTGGTCGCCACGGTGTTTACCGTCGGCTGTTCCGGGAATAAGCCGGAAGAAACCAAGAAACCGTCTACCCCCACATCAACCTCGGTCAAGCTCGACAAAGATACCCTGAGCCTTGATGCCGATGCCAGCGAACAGCTTACGGCAACCGGCGCAACCGAAGTGAAATGGGAATCAAGCAATCAGGCAGTCGCAACGGTTGACGCAAACGGAAAGGTAACCGGCGTGAACGCCGGCACCTGCAAGGTGACCGTCAGCACCGCGGACGGCAAATACCAGGCGGAATGCACGGTCACGGTTACCGGTTATCATCTGAGCAACAAGGTCGTTTCCGGTATCAACAAGATTGAAAACAATACCTATAACGGCGAGATCAACTATGTGATCGACAACTCGGACGAAAACGCATTCACGATCAGCTATGACAGAAGCAAGATGAAAAACACGTGGACGAGTCTGGTTCTCTGGTACGATTGCACGCTGAATCCTACGGCGTTTGAATTGGAGTTTGAAATCGTCAAGGGAAGTCTGCCCGTCATGCAGTTTGAATTCGGCGGAGAGAGCAGCTTCAAGCAGTACGAACGCTTCGAAACCAAAGCCGGAAAGAACACGATCAGAGTGAACACGACCGATCTGGACCTGGACGGCGAAGGCAGCTGGAAGGCAATTTATCTGGAACTCAACAACCCCTGCCCTCTCGACGGAACCACGGATGATACCCTCGGCGAGACGGTCATCCGGTTCACAAAAATTGCAATGATTGAAGGGGAAAAGACCGCTCCTGCGGCTCCTGCGAATGCAGAAGTCAAAGACGGCGTGGTATATTGGGACAGAGTGCTTGCGGCAACTGAATATGAGCTGGAGGTTGACGGCAAGATGATTGCGGATCTCAGTGCGCGTACCCGTCCCGCCGGCGATGCTCCCGTCATGTACCGCGCATACAAGCCCACCGAGGAAAATGCCTTTGCGGCGGGCGAACATACCGCAAAAATCAGAAGCAAGAACAGTGCCGGTGTATCCGACTGGACCGAATTTACCTTTACCATTGCCGGCGGCACCGGAGAGGAACCGACCGCTTTCAACAAAATCACGTCCACCGGCAACAACCAGTGGAATGCAACCAAGGACTTTTACACCGCAACGGAAAAGGAAGACGGCAGCATCAGCCTTACCTTCACCGCGGCGGCAAGCGACGAGTGGAGCACCTTCCTCTTCAATTTCGACACGGCAACCATTGATGCGACCAAACTGCACATCAAGCTGCGCCTCGTCAGCGGGGACCTTGAAAAGGTCCGTTTCCAGGTGGACGGTGCAAACGGCTCCGTTTACGGTGAAGACCTGGTGTTCATGGACGGCGTCGCTGAGCTGACAATCGACGTGGAGAGCGACAAGCTTGCCTCGTCCTACGGTTCGGTCATGCTTTTCCTCAACAAGTATGCAACGGCGGGACAGACGTTCGAAATTGAAGTTCTCGACGTCTCCCTGATTTGACCCAATAAATGATTCCGGGCGGGCATAACATCTGTTAGGTCCGCCCATTCTGTAAACGGAGGACAATACAGTGACAGTACGGGAGTACATTCGGGAAAGCTGGGACAGAAGTCTCAGGACAAAGGGACACCGGAAAGACGGGATTGCTCTGCCCTATTCCTACAATTCGCCGTGTGCGGAGGGTATTTTCGACGAGTTTTATTACTGGGACACCTGCTTCATCAACAAGGGACTGATTTCTGACGGCAAGTACGGGGACGCCCTGCACAATGTTCTGAATATGGCTTATCTCATCGGGCAGTACGGATTCATGCCGAATGCGGCGGTGACGGGGATGCTGAACCGCTCGCAACCACCTCTGTTCGGAGTCATGGTTCATGATATCCTGCCCCACACTACCGAAGAGCAAAGACACACCCTCATTGATGCCATGGAACGCGAATACGGATTCTGGACGAGCCGGCGCACATTGCCGTCGGGGCTGAACCGATACGGCAATTCTGCCGACAAAGCGACAAAACAATCTATGGCAGACGAAGCGGAAAAACGCCTGTCCCGCAAATTTACAGGCGTTGACAGAGAAACACTCGGAAACAACATTCTGGCGGAATGCGAGTCCGGATGGGATTTCTCCCCCAGATTTGACTTTCACTGTACGGACTTTGCTCCGGTAGATCTTAACAGCATTTTATATCATTATGAAAATTTACTCGCAGAATATGTGCCGTGTAAGCGGGACTTTTACCGTGAAGCCGCAGACGCGCGGAAGGAACGGATGTACCGTTACTGTTTCGACGGAGAAAAGCTGACCGACGCGATGCCGGGCAAAGGATTTTCCGGGGTTACCTCCGCCGCGTGCGCACTTCCGTTTGCGGTGGGGCTGTCAACGGACAAGGAGATGCTCTTACGCATCGTTGAAAAACTGGAATACCCGCACGGCATCGCCGCCTGTGAGAAAACATCCGACGGCTTTGCTCCTCAATGGGGGTATCCCAATATGTGGGCGCCGCTTGTCTGGTTCGTATACCGCGCACTTGAGAAGCTGGGGCTGCATGAAGACAGCGTTCGCATCGGAAACAAATACCTGTCGGCGGTGGAAGAGAGCTTCGCCGCAACGGGCAAACTGTGGGAAAAATATGACGCCGTTCACGGCGGAAAAGCAACGGTCAATGAATACACCGAGACGGAAATGCTCGGTTGGACGGCAGGAGTGTATAACAGTATTTATGACGAAATCAAACGATAAAAAAATCCGGAATTATTTTCCCCTGCTGACCGGCAGGGACAACTGGTCAAGTGCCGGGTCAGAGGAGCTTCCGTCGCTTCGGATGTCCGACGGACCGCACGGACTGCGCTATGTAACGGAAGAACGGGACGGCGAACAGATCTCAAAGCCATCGGTCTGCTATCCGACGCTGTCGGCGCTCGGCAATTCCTTTGACGAAGAGCTTGTATACCGCGTGGGACAGGCAATTGCCGAGGATTGTATCAGAGAAAACGTCGCCGTGATTCTCGGTCCCGGAGTCAATCTCAAGCGCACTCCCCTGTGCGGAAGAAACTTTGAATACTTTTCCGAGGACGGAGTACTTGCCGGCAATCTGGCAAAGGCGTATATAGAAGGTGTGCAGAGCAAGGGCATCGGCACCTCCCTCAAGCACTTTGCCGCCAACAACCGCGAATACGACCGTTTCTTCCAAAGCAGTGAGATGGATGAACGCACGCTCAGGGAAACCTATTGCCGCGCGTTTGAAATCGCCCTTCGGGCAAAACCCTGGACGGTCATGTGCAGTTACAATCCCGTCAACGGTATTTACGCATCGGAAAACAAGCACCTTCTTTGCGACATTCTCCGTCGGGAGCTCGGCTTTGACGGATTGATCGTGTCTGACTGGGGCGCGGTCAGACACCGTGCCAAATCGTTGCTTGCCGGCATTGATCTGGCAATGCCGTATAACGAAAAATTTGAAACTCAGCTCTCCGACTGGTACGAAAAGGGGCTTATCACCGACTCCGATGTGGAAGCAAGTACCGGCAGACTGCGCGCCCTTGCCGATCGGTACGAAGCGGCAAAGCCCCTGCGCAAAGCAGTTCTCAGCCGGGAGGAAAAACACGCGCTTGCGGTATCCGCGGCGGCGCAAAGCGCTGTGCTTCTGAAAAACGACGGCATACTTCCGCTTGAAAAAAATCAAAAGATCGCCGTAATCGGCGGATTCGCGGAAAATCCCGAAATCGAAGGCGGCGGATCGTCGCGGGTAACCTGTGCGGAACCTCCGAAATCCCTTTGCGCCTGCCTTGATGAAAAAGGATACCGGACCGAATATGCGCTCGGCTACATGATCCGTTATCATATGCCTACCCCGTTCGGATTACATTGTGCGGCAGATCTTGCCGCAAAAAGCGACTGTGCCGTTGTTTGTGTCGGCAACACCTGGCTGACCGAAAAAGAAGAAACCGACCGTTTCTCCATTCGTCTCAATCCGATTATGGAAGATCTGATTCTCGACGTGGCAAACGCAAACGAAAACACCGTAGTCGTCCTGTATGCCGGTTCGGCTGTGGATGTCTCGGCGTTTTCGGACAAAGTAAAAGCGATCCTGTACATGGGGTACGGCGGTGAAGGCGTCAATGAGGCGGCTGCAATGCTTCTGTCCGGCGAAGTTTCGCCGTCCGGCAAGCTTGCGGAAACCTTCCCCGCTTCCCTTTCCGATACGGCAACGGGTACCGCTCGCGGCAACGGTTACACGGAACGGTATCCGGAAGGGTGCTTCGTCGGTTACAGGTATTACGAACAGAACGGTATCGTTCCCGCCTTTCCGTTCGGGCACGGGCTTTCCTATACGCAGTTTTCCTATGAGGACCTGCGGGTCGAAAAGCGCTCGGAGACAGATGTACACGTCACCTTCACCGTCCGCAACACCGGTACCCGGGACGCAAGCGAGATCGTCCAGGTATATGTTGCCCCCCACGCAGGCATGGTCACCCGCCCCAAAAAGGAATTGGCTGCATTCGGGAAGAAATTCATCTGCGCCGGAGGACGGCAGGAGTTTGCGTTTGATCTGTCCGACCGCGATTTTGCGTACTTCAGCCCTGCCCTCGGAAGATTTTACGTGGAAAACGGCATGTATTCCATTTTGGTGGGTGCCGGCAGTACGGATATCCGCCTGAGCGCAAAAATCGAAATCAATCTGCCGGACGAAGAACAATTCTCGCGGTACTGAGTACGGATCAGCGGGCAACCCGGGCTGCGATCGTCGGAAAGAATTCCCGGTTGTACAGCCCGGACACCGCTTGTGCGGTTGAATTGTTCATAAAAAAGAAAATAAACCTGTGTCCCGGTACTGCCCCCTTGGGTGGTACGGGGGATCTTGAAAACGGTGGTGCTGTATGAATAAATGGTTGAAGTTTTACCTTGGCGGATTCTTCTCGGACGATTTGCTCGGAGAAGCCTCCTCCCGCTCCTTCTGGAATACGGTTCTCAGTCTGATTCTGTCCTTTCTCTTAATCTGGTCCGGACTTTCAGTCGGCTATATCGCCTCGTTCGGAAGGCATCTTTCCGATGCAACGGACTTTCACCGTTTTCTGGACGCTTCTCTCGGGAAGGACAATGAATCCGGTGTATATCTGACCGTTTCGGACGGCAGACTGTGTGCTGAATTTGACAACGGTGCGGATCACCTGAACACCTTTGACAGAACGGACGGATCCTACCGTCTCATTGTGGATACCCGTCCGAAAGAAACGACCTTCGATGATTTTTCAGTCCTCTGCAAAGATGCGGACGGGAAGGAAATACCGTATGACGAGTATGTCGCGTTAAGCGAAGAACAGAGAGAAAAATCCGAATGCAGTATCGTTTACAGCGGACAGGCACTCGACGTTGCGGCAGGTCTTTCCGATTACAGAGCTTACCTTGAAAATTTCTCCGCAGCGGCTGCCACGGACTCTGACAAAGAGCTTGCTGCAAACTATGCTGCACTGGAACGTGAGTATGAGGAAGGCAAAAAAACCTCGGTGGAGTACGCCAACGAAATCTATGTTCTGTATTTTGAAGCGAAATACCCGACGCTGTCCGGAAAAGATGCCTATGGAAAAGCTCCGACCCTGAGAACATACTACATGGACCTTGAAAAAAACGCACCCGACAAGAGATACGTCATGCTGTTTGACGACATCGCCATGTGTGCATTCGTGACCGACGGAAACGTCAACGTGGACTTCGCCGGTTATATGAACAAGGTTGACGACGGACCGATCACCTCACGCGAAATGACAGACAGCCGGATTTCGGAGCAACTGAATCGCTTTTTCGGGGAGTTGTTTTCGAGCGGCAATGCACTGGCTTCGTTTGTGTTTCTGTTCAGCCTGACACAAATGGTTCCGCTCGGTCTGCTGGCGGTACTGATTCAGTCCCTTCTTTTGTTTATCATCTGTAAAATAAAGCGTTCGGACGAGTGCACCGGCTTCATCGGGGCTATGAAAACGGTCGGAGCAACATTATTCATCGGTGCCGCCGGGACGGCACTCAACGCCGTGATTCTCTCGTTCGTTCTGTCCCGCGGAGCCGTTTTCAAAATTGCCCTGATCCTGTTCCCCGCGATTGTGACAATTCGCCTGATTGTATTTCTGGTCGGTATCATAAGACGAAAGCCGACCGTTACAGATCCGGCAGAAGAATTCTTCGACGAGGAAACAGGCAACTGATACAAAATAATACGCTGCGCGGCGATTTTTCCGATCGTGAAAGCAATCCGTTCACGGTACGGGCTTCCCTCCTGCCCGATTGCCGCGCTGTTTTCAGAAAATCTCCCGACCGTCTCTTCAGGATGACGGTCGGGAGATCAATATTTCATAACAATAATATCGCGCAATCCGAATCATACGGACCTTACCGGATATTCATTTCCGAAGCAAGCGGGGGAAGGCGCACCGGAGCCGTCCTCCGGACGGCGCTGAGTCCTGCGGCAACAAAGCAGACGGGAAATACACGCCGCATCGCGCCGCTTATTCGATAAACATCGCATCGCCGAAGGAAAAGAAGCGGTATTTCTCTTTTACCGCCAGCCGGTAGATCTCCAGCATTTTCTCTCTCGAATAAAACGCGGAGACCAGCATGAGCAGCGTGCTTTCCGGCAGGTGGAAATTGGTAATGAGCGCGTCCACTGCCTTGAAGCGGTAGCCGGGATAAATAAAGATTCCCGTTTCGCCGGACATGGCACGCACCTGCCCGTCCTCCGTCGCGACCGATTCAATCGTCCGGCAGGAGGTCGTGCCGACGCAGATGAGTCTGCCGCCCGCCGCCTTACGCTCGTTGATTATCCGTGCACTCTCCGCCGACACCGAGAAGTACTCGGTGTGCATCTTATGCTCCGCAACGGTATCCTCCTTGACCGGACGGAAAGTGCCGAGCCCGACATGGAGCATCACGGGGACAACCGCCACGCCCTTTGCCCGGATCCGGTCAAGCAGCTCCTTTGTAAAGTGCAGCCCCGCGGTCGGCGCCGCGGCGGAGCCTTCCTCGCGGGCGTATACCGTCTGATAACGGTCGTTGTCCTCCAATTGCGCCCGGATGTACGGCGGAAGAGGCATCAGACCGATCTCGTGCAGAATTTCATAGATGTTATCGTATTTGTCATGATCGTAGGAAAAACGGATATAGCGGTTGCCGTCCTCGCACACTCGGACGACTTCGCCCACGAGCATCCCGTCGCCGAATACCATGCGTGCACCCAGCCGCGCACGTTTGCCCGGCTTGACCAGCGTCTCCCAGGTGTCCAGCTCGCGGGAACGGAGCAGAAGCAGCTCTGTCTTTGCGTCCGGTCTTCCCTCCGCGTGACCGTACAGCCGCGCCGGAATGACCTTGGAATCGTTGATGACCAGCGTATCGCCGGGGTTCAGATAATCAATGATATCGTAAAAGTGCTTATGTTCGATCAGCCCATCCGATCGGCGCACGTGCAGAAGGCGCGAGGAGTCCCGCGGCTCTGCCGGATGCTGTGCGATCAGCTCCTCGGGAAGATCATAATAAAAATCGGAAGTTTTCAGGTCGGTCCCGGGCAGGTTGTTGACAATGACTGTCCCGGCTTCCGTCTCTCTGTTCATTTGCTCCATGGAGTTCCTTTCCGTTCCCCGCACGACGGCGGGGATTCTCTCCGCACTTCTCTCCGAAAATGCTTGACAGCGCGCGGGTTCTGTGTTATGATGAAGACGGACGGGTAAAACCGCCCGAACATATACTGCTGATAGAGGCGCGTCGCAGTACCGCCGGTTCTCAAGGTTGCCGAAACCGTCTGAGAGTTCCGCGCGAGGCTGTAACGCCGAAGTGTTTCCGCTCGGCGGCGGAAATGCTGGTCCTGCGGCGCATAACCGCATGACTGTCATCACCCGGCCGGGGTTCCCGGTCATGATGGAGAGCTATCTGTAATGTCTGATAACGGGTGACATCCCGTTTATTATAGTACAATTACAGCTGGTTTTCAACCGGTTTTTTTATTTTTCCGAAATTTTTGCGGCAAACGCCGAGGGGGAAAACAACATGAGTAAAAACAAACCGACTGTATTTGAAGGCGCGGCGACCGCGCTCATTACGCCGTTCCGGGACGGAGGGATTGACTTCGGTGCGATGAAAAATCTGATTGAATTCCAGATTGCGGGTGGGATTGACGCGCTCGTCATCGCGGGAACGACCGGAGAAGGATCCACACTGACCGACGAGGAACATAAGGAGGTTCTGCGGTTCGCGGTGGAAACCGTAGCAGGAAGAGTGCCCGTTATTGCAGGAACCGGCTCCAATGATACTGCCTACGGGATCGAGTTGTCGAAATATGCATGCGAGATCGGGTGCGATGCCCTGCTTCTCGTCACACCGTACTACAATAAGGCAACGCCGAAGGGACTGATCCGGAGCTTTCTTGCCACTGCCGATGCGGCGACCAAGCCCTGTATCCTCTACAACGTGCCCTCCCGCACGGGGTGCAACATTACCCTGCCAGTTTACCGGGAGCTTGCAAAGCACGAACAGATCGTCGCCGTCAAGGAAGCGTCCGGTAACCTGTCAGCCATCGCGGGAATCCTCGCCGAATGCGGGGACGACCTCGACGTTTATTCCGGCAACGACGACCAGATCGTTCCCATCATGTCCCTCGGCGGCAAGGGCGTGATCTCGGTGGTATCCGGGCTGCTGCCTGAAATGACCCACCGGATGTGCCGTCTCATGCTGGACGGGAAAACCGCCGACGCGGCGGCGCTCCAGCTTGCATACCTGAAGCTCATCAACGCGCTGTTCTGCGAGGTCAATCCGATCCCCGTCAAGGCGGCAAGCGCACTGATGGGGCTGTGTGCTCCTGAAATCCGTCTGCCGCTTTGCGAGATGGAGGACGGAAACCACGAAATGCTCCAGGGTGTTCTCCGTCAGTACGGGCTGATCTGACGCACCGCCGGCAAACCGGGGCGCGTAACTCTCACCGGCATCCGGAAGCCGCAGAACGACATCGGGCAAGCCGGGGCGTGCTCCGCCCTACATCGGAATCACGGCGTACCTAAGCGCACACTCCTACCGATCCCCGGCTCCCGGAAATTCCCGGCAGGCAGCGCCGGGTAACCATATTATAATGTAAAGGAAGTACCTGAAATGATACAGATTTTACTTTGCGGCTGCGGCGGCAGAATGGGACGCGCCGTCACGGAAGCCGCCGCAGAATCCTGCGGAAGGTTCGGCGTGATCGCCGGAATCGATGTGTCCGCCCCTGGCGCCGCGAGCGAGTTTCCCGTCTACACCACCCCCGCGGAATTCCCCGGAAAGGCGGACGTGATCGTGGACTTTTCCCACCACTCCGCACTCGCAGGGCTGCTTGCGTATGCCGTCAGAAGCGGTACCCCCGCGGTCATTGCCACGACCGGGCAGACGGACGGGGAAACCATGTTGCTGCGCGACGCGGCAAAACACATTCCGGTCTTTTTCTCCCGCAATATGTCGCTCGGGGTCAATCTGCTCATCGAGCTCTGCAAAAAGGCGGAGCTTGCGCTCGGCGAAGGGTTTGACGTGGAAATCATCGAGAAGCACCACAAGCACAAACTGGATGCGCCGAGCGGAACTGCGCTTATGATCGCGGACGCGATTTCCGCGGTGTCCGGGGGCGGCGCCAGAGAGTACGTTTACGACCGCCATACCGAGAGAAAGGAACGTGACCCCGGGGAAATCGGAATCCATTCGGTGCGCGGCGGCAACATCGTAGGAGAGCACGAGGTGATCTTTGCCGGAAAGGACGAGGTCATTACCCTTTCGCACAGTGCAACCTCCCGCGAAGTGTTTGCCACCGGTGCGCTCCGCGCGGCGGAATTTCTCGTTGGCAAGCCCGCCGGACTTTACTCCATGTCGGATATCGTCGGAGGGCTGTAAAAAACCTACGGAAGCCGGGTGCTGGCTGCGCCCGGCTTCTTTTTACGTACCGGATCCGGCGGACAGATTGTGAAAAAACGTGTCTGTTTTTGTTTTTCCGGAGAGTGCCGTTCCCGCACGGAAAATATCGTACTGACAAACAGCAGTCCGCTTCCGGCGTTCCGTGCGCTCACGGCGGCAAATGAGATCCCCGCCTTGCCGGACACCGGAGCCGCCATGCTACCCGCACGCGGACGCCCTGCCGATTTTCCTTTCCGCCCCTTGACAGGCTTGTTTCCGGTGCTATAATGGTTGCAGATACATCTATCTGACGGATATCATACAAAGAAACGGATGGCATGAACGCCGTCAAGCGGAAGATCGCCGGGGTGCGCACGAGGCAGGAAAGCCGTCGTATCCTCACGGCGTTTTCTGACCCGGTATCCGGGCTTTGAAACCGAGAGCCGTGCGGGATTCCCGCATCTGCTCAAAGAAAACTGACGAAGGCAGATAACCATGTGGGTATTCTATGCAGCCGGTTCGGCGCTGTTTGCGGGCGCCACCTCCATTCTCGCAAAATGCGGAATCAAAAAGACCGATTCCACCGTGGCAACGGCAATCCGCACGATTGTCGTGCTTCTCATGTCCTTTGTCATGGTGCTTCTCGTCGGTTCGCTTGACGGAATTACGTCGATCTCCCCGAAAACCTGGGTCTTCCTCGTCCTCTCCGGGCTTGCAACCGGCGCGTCCTGGCTTTGCTATTTCCGCGCTCTCGGCGCAGGAGACGTCAACAAGGTCGTTCCGATCGACAAATCCAGCACCATTCTGACCATTCTGCTCGCCTTTCCGGTGCTCGGAGAGCCGATCTCCTGGCTGAAGGGCATCTGCGTTGTTCTGATCGGCGCCGGAACCTTTCTGATGATCGAAAAGAAACAGACCGACGGGGAAAAGGAAATCAAACGGTCCTGGCTTCTTTACGCGATCCTGTCGGCGGTGTTCGCCGCACTGACCTCCATTCTCGGGAAAATCGGCATTTCCGGCGTGGAATCCAACCTCGGCACCATGATCCGCACCGCGGTGGTGCTCGTCATGTCGTGGATGATGGTGTTCGTCACGGGAAAAGCAAATGAGGTACGCCGCATACCGGGGAAGGAGCTCGGCTTCATCTGCCTGTCGGGACTTGCGACCGGCGGCTCGTGGCTCTGCTATTACAAGGCGCTCCGCGACGGACTTGCCAGCGTGGTCGTTCCGATCGACAAACTGAGCATTCTCGTCACCATCGCGTTCTCCTATTTCGTATTCAAAGAAAAGCTCACCCGCAAGGCGCTCGTCGGTCTGATCCTGATCGTTGCCGGCACACTTCTGATGCTTGTATAGGTCTGACGGCAGAGAGCTTCACACACAACGGTCAACCAAGCACACAAAGATACGGAGGCTCCTCCCATGACAGAATGGATTACACGGATTGATTTTTCCATCCTTTATTGGATTCAAAATACCTTCCGCTGCGCGTTTCTCGATTTTCTTATGCCCAGGATCACGTTCCTCGGGAATGCGGGACTGATCTGGCTCCTGATAGCCGCCGTCCTGCTCTTCCAAAAGAAATACCGCCGGACAGGCATACTCCTCCTCGCGGGGCTTCTTGCCGGGGTCCTCATCGGAAATGTCGCTCTCAAGAATCTGGTCGCGCGTGCGCGCCCCTGCTGGATCGACACCGCCGTGCGGATGCTGGTTTCCGTTCCCAAAGATTTTTCATTTCCGTCGGGGCACACGCTGTCCTCGGTCATCGCCGCCACGATTCTGACCGGCTCCGACCGGCGCTTCGGCTTCTTTGCGATTCCTGCCGCCGTACTCATCGCGCTTTCCCGGCTGTACCTGTTTGTTCACTTCCCCTCCGATGTACTTGCCGCCGCACTGCTCGGTCTTGTCATCGGGTTCGCGGTACTGTTCTTCGGCGGGAAGCTGCTCGACCGGATTCTTGAAAAGATTTCCGAAAAGAAAAACCGACAGACGGTTGAATAAATAAAAACCGCGGGGCTCCCGAAAGAGTCCCGCGGTGTTTTGTATTTTACGGCTCCGCAGCCGGGGAAAAACCGCCGGCGGAACACCGTTTTTGTATTGATCGGTTCTATCCGGAATTTCTCCGGTTCGGACAGTGCACCGCAGTCACCCGGGGCCGCTCACTCCGCCCCGCCGACCTCAAGGATTCCCACAATAAAGTCCTCCCATGAGCCGCCCGCAGGCAGCTTCGGCGCGCACCGCTTTGCGACAAGCGCACGGGCTATTCCGTCGTTCAGGTCACCGAGATCCTGACGGACAAAAAATGCGTTTTCATAGTCGCCCAGCACTTCCCTTGCATAGGAATAATCCGCCGCGACGATCGGCGCGCCCGCCTGCATCGCTTCCGCAAACGGAATGGGGTAAGACTCGATTTCGGACACCACGATCAGCCCGTATGTCCCGCGGTCATAGCCCGAGAGAATCTCTTCGCGCGGCAGATATCCGGTAAAGCGGATACCCTCTTTCCCGTCTGCAAGCGCTCTCACGCGTTCCGCGTACCCGTTCTCATGTCCCGTCATGGTAAGAAGCAATTGCCTGCCACGGGGCATCTGCACCCGGCTGACCAGCGCGTCCTGCCGTTTGAACGGGATCGGCGCGGCGGGATAGATCAGTCCCCCGACTTCATCCCACGCCTCGTTCCCGACGGGATACGGCTTGATCGCGGGCGGAAGCACCAGAACCTTTGCGCCCTTCGGAAGGTACTTCCCGATAGTGTCAGCCGCCGCATGGGTCTGCACCGCGAAAAGCGACGCGTGTTTCCAGCTGTTCCGCGTCAGGGGCCCGATCAGATGAGTATAGATCGCGTAGGGACGTTCCTCCTTTTTGAAGAGCGAGAAGCGGGAAGCCTTTGAGAGAAGCAGCATATTGTGGAAATACACCACCTGCCGCCATTTCCCCTTCGGGAGCGCCTTGTTCTGAAGCGAGACAACAACGTCCACGCTCTCTTTCTCCATCAGCCGCGGGAACTCCCGCCTTTCCCACAGAAGCCGTTTCATGCGCGACTTTTTGACCTCCGGCACCCGGATATTCCGGATATGTCCGCATTCCGGGACGGAGATCAAACCGGTCAGGACCAGCCATTCGTGCTTCTGTGCCAGAGGGCTTTTGCCGAGAGCCTCCACAAAGTCAAAGAGAACCGAGGCGGCGCCGCTGCTCTCTGCCGCCACGTCAACGATCGCTATCTTCAAATCACTTTCTCCAAATCATTTTGTTGACAATGCCCGTGTAGGACTGAATAATCTTGACCACCTTGGTGCTGACGTTTCTGTCGGTATAGGCGGGGACGGCTTCGCCGAGGTCGCCGTTTTTGTGCATTTCCACCGCGAGATCGACTGCCCCGAGCACCTGCTCCGTCGTGATGCTTCCGATCGTGAACACGCCCTTGTCCATTGCCTCGGGACGCTCGGTACTGGTTCTCACCGACACTGCGGGAAACCCGAAATACGCCGCTTCCTCCGGGATGGTGCCGCTGTCGGACACCACGCAGAAGGCGTTCTTCTGGAGCTTGTTGTAGTCAAAAAATCCGAGCGGCTTTTGGCGGTTGACCCGCTTGTCGAACACGAAACCGCGCGCTTCGATGAACTTCTTCGACCGCGGATGACAGGAATACAGGATCGGCATATCGTAGGTTTCCGCCATCGCGTTGACGGCGTTCATGAGCGAGAGGAAATTCTGCTCGTTGTCGATGTTTTCCTCGCGATGCGCCGACAAAAGAATGTACTTCCCCGCGGTGAGCCCGAGGTTCTCCAGCACCCGGCTCTCCTCAATTTTATCCTCGTATTCAGCCAGCACCTCCGCCATGGGAGAGCCGACCGCAAAGGTGTATTCCGGCTTGACACCGCTGTCGAGAATGTAACGGCGGGCGTGCTCGGAATAGCAGAGATTGATATCGCTCGTCACGTCCACAATGCGGCGGATGACCTCCTCGGGGAGGTTTTCATCCTTGCAGCGGTTGCCCGCCTCCATGTGGAACACCGGAATCTTCAGGCGCTTTGCGGAAATAACGCACAGGCAGGAGTTGGTGTCGCCGAGCACGATCAGGGCGTCGGGCTTCACTTCCTGCATGAGCGCGTACGACTTGGAAATGACATTTCCCATCGTCTCCCCGAGGTTCTCACCCACCACGCCGAGGTAATGATCCGGCGCGCGGAGTCCGAGGTCGTCAAAGAAAATTTTGTTCAGCTCATAGTCGTAATTCTGCCCGGTATGTACCAGCACCTGATCGAAATAAGTGTCGCACTTCTTGATGATCGCGGACATCTTGATGATCTCCGGACGCGTGCCGACCACCGTCATCAGTTTGAGTTTGTGCATTGTCGTTGCCTCTCCGTTCTCAGAAATTGTAGTGGGGATAAAGTTCCCTGTGCGCCCTGACCCAGTCCGCCATCTCGCGTACCATGACCTCGTAATCGGGCACGGTTTCCGGAAAATCGAAGCGGGTACGCACCAGCGTCTTGTCGCACACAAATCCGTCATACGGCTCGATTCCGACCTTTCCGTCCCGGAAATAGCGATTGAACAGTCCGAGCAGATCGTATTTGCTGATCGCGTGGTCGGGCACCATGTTGTAAAGCCCCGTCGCGTGGACCGTTGCCGCCTTTTCCATCATCTTGGCAAGCTGGAGCGTTGTCATACCCGTCCACATGGCTTTCGTGAAACCGCGGATTTCTCCCGTCTGCTTCATGAACCAGTTGAACAACCCGATGCCCCCTTCGTTGATGTCGGGACCCACGATCGAGTTGCGGAAGGTCAGATTCTTGCCGTCAACCAATTCGCCGAGCGCCTTGGTGCGGTCGTAGAAGGTCTCGCCGTCGCGGAAGGAATCCTCGGTGTAATGCCCCGCCTTGCCGGAAAACACGCAGTCGGTGCTCATGTGAATGACGAACGTGTCAAGGTCCTTGGTGATCTCCGCAAGAAAATGCGGAAAATAGGAGTTGAGGAAGACCGCCGCCGCGGGATGTTCCTCCGCGCTTTTGTTGAGGATGCCGATGGCGTTGATGACCACGTCAAACCCACCCTCGCGGACGAGCTTTTTCACCGACTCCGTGTCCGTCGCGTCGCCCGCGACGGTCTTCCCAAACGGAAGCTCTGTGAGTGCAAAGCCCGTGACATCGTGTCCTCTCTCCGAAAGATAAATGCTGATGGTGTGCCCCGCCATGCCGCCGGCGCCGAATACAAGAAATTTCATATCCGGGACCTCAAAGACGTCCGTCCGCGGCAAGTTCTTCGCGGATATAGGAGAGCGACATCAGCTTTTCCTTGACCTCTTCCACGCCGAGAAGCGCGGTGTTGTTGGAGTTGAATTCGGTCAGAAGATTCCGTTCGGTATCGCCGTGGATGAAATACTTATCATAGTTGAGGTCGCGCTTGTCGGCGGGGACACGGTAGAAGTTACCGAGATCGATTGCCTGCGCGCATTCCTCGTTGGTAAGCAGCGTTTCGTACATCTTTTCGCCGTGACGGATACCGATGACACGGATTTCGTGACCGGGATGGAACAGTTCCGTGACCGCCTTTGCGAGCGTTTCAATGGTGCAGGCGGGCGCCTTCTGCACGAAAATATCGCCGCCGACACCGTGCTCGAATGCAAACAGCACCAGTCCCACCGCTTCTTCCAGCGACATGATGAAGCGCGTCATGCTCGGCTCGGTGATGGTGATGGGATTTCCTTCGCGGATCTGGCTGATCCAGAGCGGGATGACCGATCCGCGGGAACACATGACGTTTCCGTAACGGGTGCAGCAGATTTTGGTCTTGTTTGTCGTCCGCGACTTTGCGACAATGACCTTTTCCATCATTGCCTTGGAGGTACCCATCGCGTTGACGGGATACGCCGCCTTGTCGGTGGACAGGCAGATGACGGTCTTCACGCCCTCGTCGATCGCGGCGGTCAGCACGTTATCGGTACCGAGCACGTTGGTCTTGACCGCCTCCAGAGGGAAGAATTCGCAGGAGGGTACCTGCTTGAGCGCCGCCGCATGGAAAATATAATCCACACCGTGCATGGCGTTCTTCACCGAGGCGAGGTCACGCACGTCGCCGATGAAAAACTTGACCTTGCCGGCGACCTCAGGCATCTTCGCCTGAAACTCGTGGCGCATGTCGTCCTGCTTCTTTTCGTCTCTTGAAAAGACGCGGATCTCTCCGATGTCGGAATCCAGGAATCCGTTCAGCACGGCGTTTCCGAAACTGCCGGTACCGCCGGTAATCAAAAGTGTTTTTCCCGTAAACAGACTCATTTTTTCTTCCCCCCACATTCCAGTATACAGTCTTCAATGAAATTCATTGCAACGTCGATATTCAGTTCGTTTTCAATAAAACGTCTTCCGTTTCTGCCCTTTTCCGCAGTATCCTCTCCGGCACGGCTTGCAGCGAGGATTGCCTCTGCCATTGCGCGATCGTCTCCGGGCGCAACAACAACGCCGAGGTTCCGTTCCCGGATCAGGGAAGCAAGCTCGGTATCCGTATCGATTTCACAGATCACCATGCGCCCCGCAGAAAGAATACTCCATGTTTTGGACGGGAGTGCGTACCTGGCAATCTCAGGCTTGAGCGTCACAATTCCGACGTTCCCGATGCTGTACACCTGCGATACTTTGTCCACACTCTGGAGCGGATAAACGGCAATGTTGTGCAACTGCTTTTCTTCAATCATCTGTAAGATTTTCTGTTTTTTTGCGCCGTCGCCGATAATCGTGAAGAAAATGTTTTCGTTTTTCAGACGTTCCGCCGCGGCAACCATCGTCTCCACATTCTGCAAATAACCGATGTTCCCCGCGTAATACACGTTGAACACGCCCCGGTTAATTCCGAAACGGTCAAAAAGATAATTCTCTTCCGGAGGAATCGGCGTACAGGTTTTGTCGTCAATCCAGTCGTACACCACCCGGATTTTCTCTTCGGGAACAGCGCGGGAGAGCAGTGTTTTTTTCACATCGTCCGAACAGGCAAGAATCCGATCCGCAAAGCGGTATACGTTTCTCTCCTTCCTCCGCAGAATCCGGATCAGCGGATGAGATTCCGTCAACCCTTTGGAGTGAATCAGACTGTCGGGGAACACGTCCTGCAACTTGTAGACAACCTTTGCCCGACGTGCGAGTTTCGGCACAGCGTATCCGAGAAACGGCGGCGTGCTGACCACAAGATAAACGTCGGTCGGAATCTTTTTTGCCACGCGGTACAGATTGCGCGACTCGGAAAACAGATTCCAAGCCTTTCTGGCAAAGGAATCGGTATATGCCGTCGGTTTGCCGACACGGAGAATCCGCAGATGCTCCGAAACGCGCTCGTCGGTCTTGTCAAGATACTTTTTCTGTTCCTCCGACGTCAGTCCGCGCGACGGGAACGGAACGACAACGGTCACATCAAATCCTCTTTTCGACAACTCCAGCGCCATGTCGTAATTCAGGTGGGTGTCCGCGCTCTGTTCGGGATAAAAATACCCCGCCATCATTGTCAGTTTCATTGCTTTGGCGCCTCCGTGCAGTAACGGAAATCAAAATCCTCCGTATCGCGGTAAACCAGCGAACCGAATGCCTTTCTCACCGTTCCCGAAAACGGCTTGAGGCAAAGCACGCAAAAGCCGAGCAGGTAACTCATATAGACCTTTTTCCCCATTTTGCGGGCAATTTCACGGGCAATTTCCGTGGTGTTCCGATAGGTCCGGTCCTGCGGGAAATACACCCCGCCAAGCCGCTCGCGCAGTATCATCAGGACAAACGAGGACAGATTATCCACATGAATCATACTGCGGCGGTTGTTCACACGCGGGAATACAGGAAACCGTTCCACGATCCGGATGATTGCATTGTAGTTGCCCCGGCATCCGTCTCCGTACACCATCGGCGGCCGCAGTACCGTGACCGTAAAAGATTCGTCTGCAAGCGGCAGAATACCCTCCTCCGCCTGCAATTTGGATTTCCCGTAATTTGTGACGGGAGCGGGGGACGTTTCTTTGGTAATAATCCCCGTCTCGCGCCCGTAAATACTCATGGAACTGAGAAACACAAACTGCCCGACGCCGTCTGCCTTGGCTTTTTTCGCGACTTCTATTGCAAGATCGCTGTTGATTTCATAATACAGATGCGCGTTTTCCGCAGTTTCCTTCTGGTGCGCGATCCCCGCGACATGAAACACTGCGTCGTACCCGGCAAAGCTCCGCCCGCGCCACGAGCCGTCCAGCATATCCAAGGTGTCGATCTGCCAGTCCTTTTCCCTCGCCTTTGCATATACTTCAAAAGAGGTGCCGATGTAGCTGCCGGCTCCGGTAATCAGTATCTTTTTCATTTACTTTGCCGCCTTCTCTTTTTCCGCTTCCTGTTTTTTCTCCTGTTCCTCGCGGTGCATCTCGCCCGTACCACCCTCCACGACGCCGTCGTGACAGAGCACCGAGGCAATGGTCCCGAAGAAGCACTTCACGTCAAACGAAAAGCTCATCCGTTCCACATATTCGCCGTCAAGACGCGCTTTGTCGGGAATCTCCAATTCGTCCCGTCCGTTGATCTGCGCCCACCCGGTCAGTCCGGGGCGCACGTCGTTGGCAAGGTACTTTTCCCGCTCGTCGATCAGGTCGGTCTGGTTCCAGAGCGCGGGGCGCGGTCCGATGATCGCCATCTGCCCCACAAAAATATTGAAGATCTGCGGAAGCTCGTCAAGGCTGGTTTTCCGGAGAAATTTTCCGACCTTCGTTATGTAGCGGTCGGGGTCGGCAAGCATATGCGTCGGCATGTCGTGCGGCGTATCCGTCCGCATGGTGCGGAATTTGAGAATGGAGAAATACGCGATCTCCCCGTTCTTTTTTCTGCCGACCCGCTTCTGCCGGAAAAAGACCGGTCCCCGCGAATCCACCTTGATCGCGATCATGAGGATCAGGTAAAGCCACGAAAGCAGTACAATCCCCCAAAAAGAAAGGATCAGGTCGATCCCCCGCTTGAAGACGCGGTTATAAGCCCCGCGGATCCGCCGGGTCGCCTCTTTTGCGGCTGTCTCTCTGTCTGTCATTTGCATCTCATCGTCTCCCGGTTTTCTGACTGAATTCTGTCCCTTCCCCGGCGGCAGGAGCCGCCAAAACATATTCCGTCATATGATAATCATATCAATTATACTATCTGAATATATCTTTGTCAATGGAAATTCCCTGCAAATATTCCGGACGCAAGAAACCCACGCGGAAAAAGACCCGGTTCCGCTTTAGGTTGTTTTTAGGTTACTCCGGTATGATAAGGGACATCAAGGAGGAAACAACCATGGCACAAGCGATACGGAACTGTTTTGAACGTTATGAAAAAAAGTATCTTCTGACTCCCGCCGAAAAGGACCTCCTTCTCGGAGAAATGCGTCCTTACCTGACGGCGGACGAATACGGGAAATACACCATTCTCAATACCTACTACGACACCGACGACTTTCTCCTGATCCGGGAATCGCTCGAAAAGCCGGTCTACAAGGAGAAACTGCGGATCCGCAGCTACGCGGTCCCCGCAAAGGACGGCACGGTATTTGCGGAACTGAAGAAAAAATACTGCGGCGTGGTCTACAAGCGCCGGATCACCCTCCGAGCCGACGAGGTGGAGCCGTTCCTCTCCGGCAGGTACCCGGACGGGGCGTTCGGGCAGATCGGGCGGGAGATCGGCTGGTTCCAGTCCTTCTATCATACCACTCCCAAGGCGTTCATCGGCTATGACCGCGAAGCGTATGCAGGGACCCATGACCCGGAACTTCGCATCACATTTGACTCTTGCCTCAGGGGGCGATCGGAAAATGTTTTCCTGACCGCGGGCGATTACGGCACCCCGATTCTCCCCGCCGACCGCATCTTAATGGAAATCAAACTCCCCGGCGTCTGTCCTCTGTGGCTCAGCTCCCTGCTTTCAAAGGCAAAAATTTTCGGGACGTCCTTTTCCAAATACGGGACGTTCTACCAGCAGGAAATCCTGCCCGCAAAAAATCCGAACATCAAAAAGGAGGCGTTTCTCTGTGCTTGATTCCATCACCGGTAGCGAACTGACTCTTCTCTCGTTTTTCATCTGTACGGGC
The DNA here is from genome assembly GCA_934525675.1 of uncultured Eubacteriales bacterium. Taxonomy (GTDB): domain Bacteria; phylum Bacillota; class Clostridia; order Oscillospirales; family CAG-272; genus CAKVOU01. The sequence continues at coordinate 87,859 of CAKSZH010000005.1, read as the reverse complement.
GTATCGCTGATCCTCGGTGTCGGCGTTGCCGCCGTGGCGTGGTACCGCTCCGAATCCACCAAAGGCTTTCTTGTGACACTTGCCATCCTGCCGGTGATCGTTCAGCTGATTATCATGCTGGTCAACGGGAACCTCGGCACCGGAGTCGCCGTGGCGGGCGCGTTCAGCTTAGTGCGCTTCCGCTCAGCTCCGGGCAACGCGCGGGAGATCGGCTCCCTGTTCCTTGCCATGGCGATCGGGCTTGCCACCGGTATGGGGTATGTCGCGCTTGCCGCCATCGCGTTCGTGTTGGTTTCCGCAGTGCTGGTACTGCTCACCACACTCCGCGTCGGGGAACGGGACGCAAGAGAACGCCTCCTTAAGATCACCATCCCGGAAAACCTCGACTACGACGGGCTGTTCGACGACCTGTTTGAAAAGTATACCCGGAAGCACTCGCTCGTCCGGGTGAAGACCTGCAACATGGGCACGCTCTACGAACTGGAATACCGCGTCACCCTCCGGGATGACCGGATCCCCAAGAAATTTCTGGACGATCTGCGCTGCCGCAACGGAAACCTGACCATCACCTGCGGAAGAGAAATGACAAAAGAGGCGCTCTGAAACATGACGCACAAAAAGGACTGCCGGCAGGCAGTCCTTTTTCGGTATTTCCGACCGTCAGCGCAGGATCGCCCGCTCCATGCAGCGCAGATACTCCTCAAACACCTCGTCGCCGAGGTCGCAGTGTCCCCTGCCCGGCACGCGTACAAGCGAAATGTCGGCGCCTTTTCGTTTCATGGCATCGACAAATTTTTCGGAATGGCTGTGGAGATTGACGCACTGATCCTCCTCGCAGTGGAAAATGCGATAGGGGATATCCGGCATTTCGCCGACAAGGTGCAGGGGGGAAATCCGCCGGAGCGCATCCTCCATGGTCCCCTCCTCGTGATACAGGGCACTGTACAGCGTGCGCGGCAGATCGGGTCGCTCGGAATAGTGGTACACCATGTCGCAGACCGGACAGTTTGCGACACAGACGACCGGCGTGCGCTTCGCGTACCGGGTGTAGACCAGCGCCCCCTGCCCGCCCATGCTTCCGCCCGACGCGACCACGGGCGTTGCGGAATCCAGACCGTATACGGAAAACAGCACGTCAAGAATCCGGTCGGTCATCTCCACCGCCTGACGGTTCATCCAGTTCCACGGGTTGTTGTAGGGGAACACGAAGAGAATCCCTTCCTCGGCAAAACGGTCGCCGCGCCAGTGCGACTCAAACATTTCCTGGCACCCAAGCCCGAAAAACTCGACCACGATCCCGCGGATCGGCTGTTTGCATTTTTTGTCGTTGGAATAGGCGAAGGAGGAAAGATTTTCATAAGTAATGACGTTTTCCATGGCGTTGCTCCTTTTCGGTACGTGACTCCGGCATCTTTGGCACAAAGAACCGTTTTCTCTTTCAGTATACCACAAAACTCACCGGTTTCAAGAAAAAGCAGTAGATTGGGGAATATTTTCGGGGAAACCCTGCCGAAAAGGATTTTTTTCGATCGGAATTTATGGTATAATATCTCATCGGCAACCGGAGATTTTCTCACAAAACGAAAAACGGAGGTACCGCCACGGAACATATACCCGCCGAATTGCGATCCGGAAACGGCTGTTTGACCTTTACATACACCGATGTTTACCGCGACGCTCCCCTGATTACAAAGAGCCTGTTTTTTGATGTGCGGGTGCAGTCCGGGATGTTCTCGGGAACCGCAAACTGTGAATTTTCCGTAGCGGAGCTTCACACCTTCCTGACGCAGTTCGAAGAGTTGTACGGATTCAGACGCGATACAGCCACACTCCGCGTCCTGTACTACGGCAGTCATTTTTCTCTGTCCCTTGATAAAGCCGGGCACCTTACGATCTCCGGAGAACTGTATGACGATCCGATGACGCAGAAACTGAATTTTACATTGGACGCAGGCCAGAGCGCACTGCTGCCGTTTCTGAATAACCTGAAGGAAATCGTGTGACCCTGCTGCGTGAGCCGGTCAGCGTCCTCCGGACAGGGGAACCAAAAAAATACCGTTAAGTGTTGCGCTCCGGCACTTTCCTGTGTTATAATGAGAGCGGAGCCTTTTTGGCAACCGGCAAATAAACAGAACAGGTACGGTGGTATTTTAAGATGGCAGATATGATAAATCGCGCGTTCCTGCTCGCCATGCGGGCACACGCGGAGCAGACACGCAAGGACGGAAAACCGTATCTTACGCACCCGTTCTCCGTGGCGATCGAACTTGCAAAAAACGGGGCGGATGACAGCCTGATTTGCGCAGGACTTCTGCACGATGCCATTGAGGACGGCGGGGTCCTGCCGGAGGTGTTGGAGAAACAGTTCGGTAAGGAAGTTCTGCGGCTGGTTCTGTTTGATACGGAGAACAAGTCGCTTTCCTGGAAAGAGCGGAAGCAGGAGGATCTGCGCGCGCTTGCGGGATGCGACAGGCAATGCGCCATGCTCGTTTGCGCCGACAAATTGTCCAATCTCCGCGATATCAGCGAGGATCTGGAACGGGAGGGCGAGACAGCGGTCTTTGCCAGATTCAAGCGCGGCAAAGAAGAGCAGGAATGGCTGTACCGCGGCTGTGCGGAAGCGCTCGCGCAGCTTTCCGACCTTCCGATGTATAAGGAACTGACGGAAACCGTGGAAACGGTATTTTGTAAAAGGAGAGAAAACCATGCAGGTAACCATTGACATTCAGAAAGAAAAAGCGATCGCTTCCGTCAAGGGAATCGTCAATTCCGCCAATGCCGCAGACTTCGGCGGGATGCTTTCGGCACTGCCGGGAGAGGCGGAAGAGGTCGTGCTTGACGTCTCGGGGCTTGAATACATATCCAGTGCGGGACTGCGCGTCATTCTCAGCCTGAAAAAGCGGTGCGGAGGAAAGCCGTTCCGCATTACGGGCGCAAACAGCGAAGTGATGGATGTGTTTGACATGACGGGTTTCTCGGAAATCATGGAAATCACGCCCGCATGCCGGAAAATCAGCGTGGACGGATGCGAGGTAATCGGTCGCGGCGCGTGCGGCGAGTGCTACCGTATCGATGACGAAACCATCATCAAACTGTATTACGGAAACACCGATCCCGCATTTATCGAGCACGAAAAGGCGCTTTCCAAAAAAGCGTTTGTCATGGGGATTCCGACCGCGATTTCTTACGATATTGTGGAGGCAAATGGCAGACGGGGCGTTGTGTACGAGCTGATCCGCTCCAAAACGCTGGGAGAGCTCATCCGCGCCGACCGTACAAAGCTGGACGAATATGTGGCGATGTACGTCGATACCTGCAAAAAGGTGCACGCGATCCATACGCACGACCCGGAGATTCCGTCCTTCAAGGACATCAACCGCGCGGACATTGAAAACATCACGGGAATCACGGACGGGGAGCGCGCCATGCTGCACCGTTTTCTGGATCTTGTACCTGAGAAGGACACCTGCATTCACGGCGACCTGAACGTCAACAACATTATGGTGCAGGACGGCGAATGCTGCCTGATCGATATGGGCGAATTGTCCACGGGAACCCCGATGTTTGACATTTCCCGGATTCTGTTCTCCATGGTATACGCCGCGCCCGCCGAGGAGTATTACGCCTTTTACAAGATGCCGACCGAGGAAGTGACCGAGATTTGGAACAAATTCTTCCGCGGCTATTTCGGATGCGATACGATTGAAGAAGCGGAAGGAATCTGCCCCGACGCAAAATGGCTCCGCCCGCTTGCCTGGTTCCGTGCCTGCGCAAGTATGCTCAAGGGAGACCGCTGGGGCGAGGCGATGAGAAACCGCGCGCTCGGATTCCTCCGGGAAGATCTGATCCCGTTTGTCAGGCGGGAGGAAGAAGCACAAAAAAAAGCATACTGATCGACTTTGGGACTGTCCCGCCGCAAGGGTGGGACAGTCCCAAAGCGTTTATCAATATGAAGAAAACGGTGCAATCCGGCGGGGGTACCCCGAAGAATGGCGCCGCACCCGCCATGTCCCGGAGAATTTACGGAAATACCTTCGGTCATTCCGGGAATACTGAATTCAGAAACAGAGCAAAACGGGTTCCGTCGTCGACAGGCGGAACCGGGAGGAGTGATACCGATGACAAAAGAAACACTGCTGCGTGAAGCGGCGGAGATGAAAGAGGCGCTCACTGAAAAGCGAAAATACCTGCACGCGCATGCGGAGACCGGATTTGCGCTGGAGAATACGCTGGCTTATGTCAAATCCGAGCTTCTCGGCATGGGCTACACACCGGAATCCTGCGGCAGGGCGGGCATTACCGCTCTTGCCGGAGGAAAGAAACCGGGCAGAGTGTTTCTGCTCCGCGCGGACATGGACGCCCTGCCGATCCGGGAGCAGTCCGGCGTGGAGTTTGCCTCGGAGAACGGCTGTATGCACGCCTGCGGGCACGACATGCACACGGCGATGCTGCTCGGCGCGGCAAGGCTTCTGAAAAAGCATGAGGACGAGTTCCCCGGCACGGTCAAGCTCATGTTTCAGCCCGCGGAAGAAATCTTTGAAGGCTCGCGTGACATGATCCGCGCGGGCGTGCTGGAAAATCCGCGGGTGGATGCCGCCCTGATGATCCATGTGATGGCGGGAATGCCGTTTGCACCGGGTACGGTGATCGTTTCGGATCCCGGCGTCAGCGCCCCGGCGGCGGATTATTTCGAGATCCGCGTCAGGGGAAAGGGCTGTCACGGCTCCATGCCGAACATGGGCGTTGACCCCTTGACCGCGGCGGCGCATATTCTCATTGCTCTGGAAGAAATCCGGACGCGCGAGCTTGCGATGAATGACCGTGCAGTGCTGACAATCGGTACCCTTCACGCGGGGACAGCGGCAAACGCCATTCCCGATGAGGCGGTCATGGGCGGAAGCCTGCGCACCTTCGATGAAGGGGTGCGGAAAAAGGTCAAGGAACGCTTGACGGACATCGCCGCGGGGATCGCCAAAGCATTCCGCGCGGAAGCGGAGGTGACCTTCGGCAGCGGTTGCCCCACGCTTCGCAACGACAAGGCACTGTCCGAGGATACCTATCGCTATGTCAGGGAGCTGCTTGGCGCGGGCAGGGCTTTTTCCGTAGCAGAGCTGAGCGCGAACGGCGGAGCTTCAGGATCGGCAGGCTCCGAGGATTTTGCCTACGTCAGTGAAAAGGTTCCCTCCATCATGCTGGCGCTCGCGGCAGGTCAGCCCGAAAAGGGATACGCTTACCCCCAACACCACCCAATGGTGAAATTCGACAACGACGCACTGGACATCGGCAGCGCAGTCTATGCCTATACGGCAATGCGCTGGCTGGAGGAACACGGAGGATGAACGGCGGTACCCGGGACACGTCAGTCCGACACGCAAGCGCCCGCAATTCCCGGCTATCCCGGTATCTTCCGGGAAAGTGCCTCCTGTGCGGGTACGTCCCGAAGACACCCGGAAACGGTACCGGCGGAGCAAACAAGAATCCCTGTCATAAACAACCGTAATCTGATCTGCCGCAAAGGAGTTAGGAACATATGGACGACAAAATCACAAACAAAATCATTTCTCTCATCCCGTCCGCGGCGGTGAGAAACTACCTGTCAGAGCACGCTCCGGACTGGGCTGTCATGCAGGCGGCAACGGTCATCTGCGAAAACGCCTCCGGGAAACAGCAGATCGCTCTGCTTGCAGAATTGGCGGCAATCACCACAAATCCGTATGAAAGGAAGCTATTGAAAACCGCCATTCACGACATCCGGTGGCATGGAAACGTTTCCAAAGCCACACAGCGTATATATGACGCTCATCGTCCCGACAGCGCACCGTCCTTCCCATTTATGGAATGCTGTAACCTTCCGGTCCTGTTTCGGGTGGGCGGGGTCGTCCGGTATCGGAGCGGGTACGCTGTTGTCGAAGCGTTGCCACATCCCGTAAACAAAAGCGACATCTCGGATGAGTGTTACCTTGCAATTGATCTGGATTGCCGGGATCCGTCGAGCGAAGAAGAACGCTTTGCATCGCACGAGCACATTCCGCTTTTTGAAGCGGGCTCTGCAAACGAATCCGATCTGTCCGAGGTACAGCGCAATCACCTGTTTACACTGAGAAATTTATTTAAAAAAACGGCTGACCGGGCCACATACCAAAGCCGGAACATTTCTGCCGGTCAGAAACGGGGTGCATAAGGAGAACCTAGTCTGTTTTGGGTAAGTCCCATCAAAAGGATTGCAGCTCACCGGAAAGCCTTTGCGACGTGATCCGGTCGCCGGAGAAAAACGGGATTGTGACGGAAACGGCGGAAAACGAAAAAGTTGCCGCGCCGGATGACGTGAAAGCGGAGATCGCGAAGCATGCGGGGAACTGGCTGTCGCTCCTCCAGCTCTCCGCCATCACAAAAGAACACAGCGGCACAATCAGAAACGCCTGCAAGGTTTCGTTCATCAGGTCAAATCACTCCATCTGCCCGATGATGTCAAATACACCGGCTTGTCCGCCGGCGGATATCAGGAAGGTTTTAACCGTCTGATAGACCGCGGGAATTAAAGCAAGAGCGCAAAGGGAAATCCATAGTCGCCAATTGAGCGATTTCAGTCCGGATAGCCTTTTTCTCATAGTGCTTCCTTGTACAGTCTTCGCACTCTGCATTTAAATTTTTGCAACACCGTGTGTCCCAATGAAAAGCGGGCGAGAACTCCGCTTCTCGATGAAATGCCGCTTGCGGTGGCAAACATATATGAGATAAGAAGTTGTACAGCTGTATGATATCATGTTTTGTTATATTTTGTAATATCGGGAAGCAATTCGTTTCCGACCGGCTGTTCAAGACTTCGCACCTCCCGGAAGCGGCTCCTCTTTGAAAAGCCTCCTGCTCCTCATTCGACAAGCGCGTCCTCCAGCACATCCGGGAGGTGGACGGAAGATAAACCACCCTCATTGCATATCCGTACAAAACGCTCCGCTCTTTTCCGGTCAAAAAATACGTCCGGAAAACTCAGGACTGTTTCCCCGTCGGAATCGATCGCTGCGATTCCGTAAGTCGTGTGTTCGTTCTGTCTCTCATCATGTACTTTGTCTTTTCTCATACAGTAGGTGTACGTCATTCTGTTTTCCGCCTTTCGATATTTTGTCATGAAAAATTTCGCGTACTTTTTACCATAGAGCCTCTGTTCTACCCTCCTTGTGTACCATTGCGCGAAAATGAAGTGCGTCCCTGATATAGGATAAAATATCCTATTCAGTAAAAAATATTTACATTTCGAGAAATCAGGTATATACTGTAACCATGATTTTCTTTTCAATGTTCCATTGACAAAGACCCAATTTTATCTCCCGCATTTCGTTTCCGGCAAATTCATGATAGCATGCGACCAACCGGGTTTCAATACGCAAGTTTGCAAATCGGTCCCCCAACTTTGCGATTGGGAAACCGAATTTTCGTATGGCTTCCGAAAAAACGTATCATTTTTGGCTTTTTTCAACCGAATTTGCTTTTTGTACTGTCTATTGTCATCCGGGCTGATGTTTCCGATCGGCCCGAAGCCGGGGTCCGGGGCGTTACGGGATAAAATTACGCTTGGAATACGGATTTAAGAAGGTGAAATCAGATGATAGAAAAGCTGAAGCAATTGAAAGAAAAATCACACATGACCAATCAGCAGATCGCTGAGAAAAGCAACATTCCGGAAAGTACCGTCGCAAGGATTTTCTCCGGCAAAACGCCCAATCCCACAATCGCCACGGTCGTCTCCATGGCGCGGGCGATGGGCGGTTCCGTCGCCGATTTTCTGAATGAAGAAAACACCGCCAAAACAGCGGGAAATCCGGGCAAAAACACCGGGACCGCACCGGCTACGGCTGACGGGTCAGACGCTTCGTCTGTACCGGGAAACAAACAGCCAGCTGTTCCGGAACGGGACGTTTCCGCCTCATCCGCACCGCCGTCGGACGAAAATTTCTCCTATGAAAAATACTACGAGGACATGATAAACTTCTACAAAAACGCGTTGAAGAAAAAGGACGAATGGATTGTGCGGCTGTTCTGGTGCCTTGTGGGCATTATGCTGTTTATTCTGTTTGTTTTGATATTTGATATTCTTCATCCGGGGTTCGGGTTCGTAAAATACTGATGGTGCAAACCGGAGCCGCATCCGGGATTGCCTACCCGCTCTGTCCCGCCCGGCAGGACGTCGAAAGGACGGATACCGCAACACGCGGCATCGTGCCTCACGACACTACCCGTGCCCATGACAGCAACGCGGCTCGTGTCCGATTTCCCGGCAAGGCGAATCGATTCGATCCGTGTAGCGGAGATGCTGGTTTCCACACGGCGCCCCCGTGGTGACCCATATCATAACGCGCCTGCGTGTACCGGAACGCAAAGAATTTCTGCCGTGACTGCAGATCCGTAAAAAACCATTGCCCGCGCCCGGCGAACGGATCTCGGAAAATCACAAGGCTTCCGACATCCCCTGACCGGGAGACGACGGAAGCCCTGACTATCTGATGTGCAAATATAAACGGTCATACTCCGGCAGAAGCCCGGAGAACCCGGACCGACGGGCAAGGCTCCCTGTCCCGGCAGAACGCAAAATAAAAATCCTGCACAAATGTGCAGGATTTTTGGCGCGCCCAGGGGGGTTCGAACCCTCGACCTACCGGTTCGTAGCCGGGCACTCTATCCGCTGAGCTATGGGCGCATATCGCACGCTTTTCGCGTACCCGTATATATTAGCATACCGGAATCTTTTTGTCAAGGGATTTTTACAAAAAAATGAGAATTTTTATGCCCCAGTATTTCTGGCTTCCGTGATTTTCCGAAAAATTTCTTGGAAAGGTATTGACAATGGATGCGCAGTGTGCTAAAATATCAAGGTCGTAAGACATCTGGGTGTGGCGCAGTTGGTAGCGCGCTACCTTGGGGTGGTAGAGGCCGCACGTTCAAGTCGTGTCACTCAGACCAAAAAGCTTCAAATTTTAGTGCATTTTGCATTATGATTTGGAGCTTATTCTTTGCTTTTTGCACTATTTTGCACAAAGGAAAGAGCAACTCAAAATTTTTGCGATTTGACTTCTACGAATCTTCTACGAATTCCTCTACGAATTGCATCAACTCACCGTTTTAGACAACACGTTTTGCAAGGCAGTATTTAGGTTTTTCTCCGGATACGTGTTTTGCCGGATTTTCTCCAAAATGATTTTCAATCCGCATCAAAACACCTATTTTTTGACCCTTGCGCAAGGCGTTTCGGTAAGGCAAAATTCTTGTGCAATATCTCCGTTTGTGGGGCTACGGGGTCGATTTGAAAACCAGAATATATAATGCATATGTGTCTCCTTTCTCAAGATGATCGCCAAAAGAATATTAGACTTGTTCTTTAACATCAATTTGATTCATTTGAGGTTCGAACAAAAGACCCAAGTTATCACAAATTTTCATGAGCGTAGTTATAGTAAAATTGTACGTTCCACTTTCCCATCTGGAAACCAATTCTTGTGAAACTCCCAGCCTTTTCGCAAATTCTTTTTGATTCAGCCCCAGATTAATTCTTTTAAATCGGAGTTCAGCTGCAATCAGCGCCAATGTTTTATCGATTTTTAACTCTTCTTTCGTAAATTCTCCCGTTAACCAATTAGTAGTTTTGTTTACGGTTAGCATAACGCCTTCTCCTTTATCTAATTTAGGTTACACAACTGAACTCATTCATCTGACCAATATATAAAATCAGGTATGCGACTTGTTTGGTTCCCTATACGGAAATTAGAGAACTCCCTTAACATTGGAGCATTATTACGCCCATCTCATCGACGGGATACAAACTTTCTACCACCGGAGTTCCAAAACTTACGACAATTATTTGGCACTTTTCTGCAAAAATCGTTCAGCCGATTCTGAAAGTCGAGTTAAGATCTTCTGCCATTCTGGCCTTACGATCCTCGGTGATGTGCGTGTAAATGTCACTTGTCACGTCGATGCTGGAATGCCGCAGCCAGCTCTGGATATCCTTCAAGTCCCAGCCTTTATCGTACAGAATACTTGCAGTGCTATGGCGAAGATCATGAAAACGCATTTGGGGGAGATTATGCTTTTTGAGTACCCGCCGGAACGACCGCGTGATGTAATCGGGACGATACAGCGTGCCGTCTTCCCACGTAAAAACATAGTCCGACTTTTTGTATTGCCTCCCGAGCTCCTTCATACGTTCCCTCCGCCGGTCACGTTCCTGCAGAAGCACTTTTTTCACGTCATCAATCAGAACATACGTGTGATAACTGCTCTGTGTTTTTACCGTGTCTTTTTCAACGATCGTTCGGTTTTTGACCACGGTGTGGTTGATTGTAAGAGTATTTTTTTCAAAGTCAATCGTATTCCACCGCAGCCCCAAAACTTCCGAGCGCCTCAGACCATAATACAACGTTGTGTACACAAGCGCCTGCAGAGGATGCCCATCGAATGCCTTCAGCACTTCGTTTGCGGTTTCTGATGTCAAAAAAACTTCTTCCCGCATGGAAAGGTTCTTCGCAGGAAGTTTCACACCGACTGCCGGGTTGCGAACAATCAGCTCTTCCAACACGGCATCGTCAAGAACTTCCTTGATGACAATACCATGTTTTTTAATTGACGGAATCGACAGCCCTCCCGGTTTATTATCCAGCCTTCCTGACGTGTATTTGTGCTGATAGTATTCTTGGATATGTTTAGGCTTTAAATCACGCAGAGACAGCCGCAACGGCTCAAAATAAGGGATGATGTGCCTCTCGGCGTATATCTGATAATACGTAGTCGTCTTTTTTAGTTACACACCGTCTATCGCTTGAGCATTTAACGTAAATAAAAAATAGCCTCCCTTCTCTTTTGAGTTGGGAGGCTAATTTTTCTGCTGTTTTACGAACGTGGATATTTGAATTTTTCATCGCCTTTTTAAGATCTTTCCCATATGCAATCTTTAATTCAAAATTTACCAGTCATATATTGACATTTATGCATAGCAGGTATATACTTGGTATGAACGGAGGTTTTTGTCAGTATTGGCGCAAATAATTATTTAAACTATTTCCCTCGCAACATGATTCACCCGCCCGTATCCGCAGATTTTGCGATACCGGGCATCAAAACATTAAAGAAAGGATCAGAAATGTTCAACAAAAGCATCCGATTGCTTTCCGTAGTACTTGCAGTAATACTTGCAGTCATGACTTTGCCGCTCTATGCGTTTGCCATGGAGGACACAACAGTACCCGGCGAGGAAAACCAGGAAACAGTTGAATCAGAAAATCCGACGAATATTCTCCCCGGAGAAATTTACGAGGAGACTTCTTTGCGTGAGGAAAATGTCAAACACATACATCTACAAGACGGCAGTTATCTCGCAGTCACCTATGCGTCCCCGGTACATTACCTGGATGACGAAGGTCAGTGGCAGGAGATCGACAGCCGTCTTTCTTTGATCGGCGGAGAGTATTCCACTACCGATGCAAGAATCAAATTTGCCAAAAAAATCACCGGTAACGAAAACCTGTTTACCCTGCATAACGGTAATGCCAAACTGACTTTTTCCTTAGTCGGTGCGATCAAAGGGACTGACGGAACGGTCGTTCCGAACGCTTCCGAAGATGATCCGGATCCGATCAACAAGCTGACCGACCTCGGACGGCTTTCCTCCACGATGCGGTATGAAAACATCCTTGACGGAGTGGATCTGGAATATATCACAAGCGCCGGGGCGGTCAAGGAGAATCTGATCGTCAAGGAGCCGAGCGGGATCTGCGAATACTCCTTCCGGATGAAACTGAACAATCTGACTGCTTTGTTGAACGAAGACGGCTCCGTTTCCCTTCTGAACACGGACGGCGATACCGTGTACTATATTCCCGCCCCGTATGTCTATGACAATGCGGGTGCAGTAGCGGACGGTGCCTATTATACGCTGACGGGAAGCGGGAACACTCTGACCCTGACGGTACACCTGCCGAAGGACTACGTGAATTCGCCGGATCGCGCTTATCCGGTGACGGTTGACCCGGCGGTGTACACCCCAATTTCCGGACGAGCAACCTCAGTCAGTATCAGCAAACACCTCCAAACAAGCTCTTTCCACTCATCCGAGCATTTATATGTTGGCTCCGGTGAAATTTCATACTGGAAACCTACTGACGAATATACATCTTTACAGATACCGGCAAACGCGTACATCACTGACGCAACCTTCTCCGCGTTATGCTTGCAGGAAGCGAGCTCGTCGGGATCTCAGAACAATAGTTATGTGGGTATTTATGAAGTTCTTTCCGGCTGGGACAGGGGGATGAATTACCAAACTCACAACACGGATAAGAAAGGTACTCTTGCCGATTCTCCCGTGGATTTTTGCCGGGTCAACAAAAAGAACGCTATATATTCTTGGGACGTCACCGAAATCGTGCAGCACTGGCAGGATGGGGGCGATATGTTTGGGTTCGCCCTCTCTCAGGTGGACGAATCCACCGCAACAGGCAGTTTGTGTTTTGCCTCTCCGGATATTACAACAGGGGAAACAAAGCCGAGACTGAAGATTCGTTACCGTTGTATCGCCGGTGTAGCGGATTATTGGAGCTATGCAAGTCAGTCCGCCGGGATGGCGGGGACCGGGTATGTCAACCGGATGACCGGAGGTCTGACTTTCCTGATCCCGATGCTGTCCACCGGAGAAAATCTGCTGAACTATACGCTGTCCTTTGTGTATGACACTGAATTTGCCGGAATTCCGTATTCGTATGTAGCAGCCGGAGAAGAATCAATGGTTCCCTATTCGAGAGGCTTTTTTGGGTACGGTTTCCGGTTAAACGCAAATGAAACCGTGCTGAAAACAGAGATTACGCTCACAAACGGTGAGACACAGTATTTATATCATTGGCGTGACGGGAACGGTGTCAGACACACTTTTGCCGAAGATTCGGATGACTTTTATTGTGACGAGGACGGTCTTGGAGCCGAACTTTGTACCACCGGTAATGACAGTCTGGAAATAAAAAGCGCGGATGGTACTGTCCGAACCTTTTCCCGAATTACATTAGGCGGATATGTACTGACAAAAATCACGGACACCAGCGGCAACCAATTGTGGTTTGACTGCGATTCTGCCGGCAAAATCACGCAAGTCCGTAAGCAATATATCGGTGAGGAGCAGAGTGTTGTCTGCTTCACTCTGTCATATTCGTCAAACCGGCTGAGTAGTATCTATGATCCCGTGGCAAAAACAAGCTACACCTTCAACTACACCGGAAACTACCTGACCGGTGTCCTTTACCGGCATTCAGGCGCGGGTCAGAGCGCGACAAGTCTTTCGGAGTATCAGTATGACTCCGACGGACATCTGATCTCGGCAAAGGACGGGCTGACGCAATATCAGATCCGATATACATGGACCTCCGGGCATGTGACACAAGTGACGGAGTATTCCGGCACGGAAAAAGCGGGGCAGACCTGCGGATTCACCTATCAGGATCACTATTCGGAAGCGAGAAGCAGCGGTAAGGATGATGTATACGGTACGTCGGACGACCTGCTGACCTGCCATTCGTTTGACTCCTACGGCAGGTGTGTATCCTCCTATGCCACCGATCTTTCCCGCAAACAGATCTACGGCGCGGCAAGCGGCACATATGCCGACGCAACCGACAACTTAAAAAAGCAGAACAAGCCGGAATCCGTCAGCACCGCCAATTTTAATGCTGTCAACATGCTCATGAACGGCAGCTTTGAAAAGGGCTTACAGTATTGGTCGTATCCGACTTCCGGGGTTTCTTCCGCTAATAATCACTCTTACAGCGGAGCAAATTCTGCGAAAATTTCGTTGACCGGCAAGGGAGAAAAGCTTCTGTCTCAGAAGCTGTACCTGGAATCGGGCACTTATACGTTGTCCCTGATGGCGAATATTCCGTCGGGAAATGCAGCCGTGAGAATGGAAGTACTCCCCGGCCCCGCAACAACTGCCGATTCCCAATTGACCGGAACGGTTCCGGTTCCCGAAGGGACGATCGGGCAATATATACGCGGCTCCCTGACCTTTACCATCAGGGGATCGGGAATGGTTGACATCCGGATCCATGTTTCTTCTGACACATCGACGGCACAGACCGTCTATCTGGACGACGTAATGCTGGCTCGTGAAATCGGCATCTCACCTGTCAACCTGGTAAACTTCGCCGGCTTTGCCGTCACAGGCGATCCCAGCCACGGCTATACGCTTGCGGATTTCTGGGACTATAACCCGGATTACTGCTACACAAGGCTTGGCGCGGAAGCACTTGATCAGGAAAGAATGATCCTCGTCGGCGAACCGGGCGAAAAACGTTTCTTCTCGCAGACGGTCTTTTCCGGATCAAAGACACTTGACACAAACGCAACCATTTTCTTCTCCGGTTTTGCCAAAGCGGTTTCACAAATGACCGGAATGAGTTATGAGAACGCAAGTAGCAATAAAATCAAATTCTTCAGCAGCTTCCGGCTGAACCTGCACGTCAAATACAAAGAACGAGTCTACTCCGAAAATTCAAGTGAATCATATACGTATATCGATAAAACAAAAGATATTCCGGTAGATTTTCCGAAAATTAACGGACAGTGGTTGTATGTCAGCGGAGAGTTTCAATTGGAATCCGGTTCCAAGCTGATGGAAATCACCATCTCCTGCGAATATGACTATCAGTACGACGAAGTCTGTTTCGACAATATCTTTGTAGGTCTTGACCAAAGCGGCGATTTTTCCGTTACAACAAAATACGAGTATGATGATAACGGGCGAGTAAAAACCGCTACCACCGCCGAGAAAACACTCACCTACACATACACAGGTGACGGGGATGTCGAAACGGTTTCATCAAACTACGGAGACAGAACGGTCTATACATATGATGACAACCGTCGCCAGACGGGCAAAACGGTCAGCAAGGTCAGCGGATCGGCTCAGTTTACCCAATTGTATACAGAAAAATCCGTATGGGACGGTTACGGGTTGTTGCAACGGACTTCGGCGGCAGCATCGAAAGACAGTAACGGAAACCTGATAAAGCCGACTAAAACGATCTGCTACACGTACAACAAGGACCCCTCTTCCCGCTTGTTCGGACTGTTGGTTGCGGAAAATGATCTCGGTACCGGACAGGTTCATCGTTACTTCTACGACGAAGCGACCGGACAGGTCACCGCTTCCGTCAATCCCGATTCTACGGCAACCGTGTATTCCTATGATCTGTTCGGCAGGATGACCGGCGCCCAGACCGCGCAGTTTACTGCCTCCGGCACGGGAATCGTGAATCCGACCGACCTTTCGGAAGTAACATATACCTACGTTGCCGGAAACCTCAGTACCATCACAACCGAAAGTACCACATACACGTTTTCCTATGATCCGTTTGACAATCCGTCGGAAATCTCTGCCGGAAACCGCAAGCTGGTCGGATACACCTACCGGGAAAACGACGGGAAGCTGTCCAGCATGACCTACGGGAACGGAACGACTGTCACATATACCTACGACAACCTTGACAGAGTTTCTCAAATATGCTACACTTCAGGTAATGGAACTCAGTCCGGAACCGTCACTTACCGCTACGACAAGAACGGAAATCTGGCGGAAAGCCGGGACAGTTTCTCAGGTAGTACCTATCAGTATCTGTACAATCAGAATCAGCGCCTGATGGGCTACTATGAAGTGGACTCGGAAACGAATCAGATTCTGAATCGGAAAGCGTATAGTTACGACACGCAGTCCAGGCTCAAATTTGAACAATATTACCTGAACTATGTAAAATCGGATGGAAGTACGACAACGGGGTCTTTTCAGTATGAATATATCTATAACGATTCAAAAAATGTACTTTCCTCTGTCAAGGTCAATTTCCCAGGGAGCACCAATTCCCCCCTGCAAATTGAGTATATCAGGGATGCATTCAACCGGATCGGCTATAAATACGTTTCTTTGGACGACCCTTCGTTCCGCCTGAATTCCCACTACACCTACCTTGACGGCACGGATTATGCCACGGACTATGTCGGCTCCGTCAACAATCAGGTGAACGGAACCACGACCTCCGAATGGAAATACACCTATGACATAAACGGGAACATTACCAAAATCACCAACGGCGGAAACTATGTGCTCGTCCGCTACACCTACGACGACCTCGGACAACTGGTCCGCGAGGACAACCGCGAGAAGAACTATACCTACTATTACACCTACGACAAGGCAGGCAATATCCTGTATAAGGAAGCATACCAACTGACGATTAACGAAGGTGACAGTCTGTCCGGTAAGACACCGGTCTACACCAATGTCTATCAGTATACCGATGTCTCGTGGGGCGACCTCCTGACGTCGTACAAGGGGCACACGATCACCTATGACGCGATCGGAAACCCCTTGACCTATTACGGCAGAACGGCGTACACCTTCACGTGGAAGAACGGCAGACAGCTCGCGACGGCAACGGCGAACGGAAAGACACTTTCCTTCACCTACAACGCCGACGGAATCCGCACCACCAAAACGGTGGATGGTGTGACGCACACTTATACCCTTGACGGCGGGCGAATCGTCGCGGAGACATGGGGCAACAACTATCTGGTTTACCTCTACGACGAATCCGGCAGTCCTGTCGGAATGTGTTACCGAAAGAATACTTACGGTGAAGGGGTGTTTGACCGGTATTTCTTCGAGAAAGACCTCTTTGGAAACATTGTCGCGGTGTACAACGACAGCGGCACTAAAGTCGCCTCCTATTGCTATGACGCCTGGGGCAACTGCACCGTCCTGACGAATACCAACGGCATCGGCACAATGAATCCGTTCCGGTACAGAGGGTATTACCTCGATACGGAAACCAATCTGTACTACCTCCAGTCCAGATATTATGATTCCTATGTAGGACGATTCATCAATGCGGATGGACAGCTGAACGGCGGTTTGCTCGGCAACAATATGTTCGCATATTGTGAGAATAATCCGGTGATGCGGACTGACCCGAACGGAAACGGGTGGTTTGGTGCGATAGCCGGAGCTGCTTGCGGCGCAGTGGTTGGTGCCGCATATGGAGCCTTAAATGCACTGGTGACCGGCAGTAATATGTGGGAAAGTGTTCTGGAATCTGCAGCAATTGGACTCATCAGTGGAGCAATTACGGGATGCGTAGCAGAAGATATCGCAACGGGGCTTGTTACCTCAGTCAGTTCGGCAGCAGTATTCGTTGCCATAACTAATTTTGCAACCGGAATTGTAGTGGATGAATTAACTCAAGTAGCATCTGACGCTTTTCAAGGAAAAGAAATTACTGTAGATTTGCCGAGAGCCGTTCAGTCTGGTGTAGAATGTTCGTTAATTTCCACAATATCCCTGATTGTTCCGGGAGGCGGAAAGATCGAAACAATTGTAAACACCACAATGTATGATATGATTTCTTCAACGATACAATTTGGTGTTCACTGCATACAAGAGGCAATCAAACAACAAAATGAAAGGTTAAAGAACCCGGGAGTTACCGCGGTTCCCGTGTATGCGAATTGAATATGAAATACAAATTTTCATTTGGTCAAGTATTTCCGGCTTTGGCTATAATCTGTGGAGCTGTATTCGCAAACACGCTGATACTCGGAATGATAATTTATGCATTTTGTGTTACCGGATGGCTGTGGAATGTTATGCTAATTCCCCTTTGGTTGTTTTTGAATTTTGGGTTCATAGCCGGGTTGGCATGGTTTCATATGGATTTGGGCTTTGGAAGAATTCAAGCAGACGCCTCCGGAATCCGAGTGGTTTCCCGCAAAGGGAAAATAAAACGGGAACTGCATTGGGAGGACATCAAAAAATACTCCGTATGTGGTCTTACGCCGACCAAGGAGAATTACATCTGTCTGTCGGAAAACCCGGATTATCTGGAGCTCCGAGCGTACTATCCCGGTGTAGTCTGGGGATTATTCTATGACAAACGTACTTTGACTTTTCCTTTTTCTTATGAATTGTATGAAGTGTGTCAGAAGTACATCACGGAAAGGACTACGTTGGAAGGACCTAAAATCACGGGACACATCTCAAACCATCATGATCCCAGTATCACAAAAATGCAAGAGCGAAACAATAAGAAATACCGTATCATGTTGGCGGTCTCCGTCGTGGTCCTGATTCTCATTTTTTACTTAACATTCAGGTATGGAAACGTACATTTCTAACCGCAAGAATCGGAGTCTGTTGTCACAAAAATGACGACCCGACACAAATTTTCATGACAAAATTATACCCGCCGCCTCATATGAGGCGGCGGGGGGATCATCGCAATCTACAACGCAAGCGGCACCAAAGTTGCAAGCTACTGCTACTGACGCGATCCGACTTCGTCGGGGGGCAACTGCACCGTCCTGACGAATACCAACGGCATCGGCACAATGAACCCGTTCCGGTACAGAGGGTATTATCTGGATACGGAAACAAATCTGTACTATCTCCAATCCAGATACTACGACGCGTATACGGGTCGGTTTATCAATGCGGATGGGCAACTGAATGGTGGGTTGCTCGGCTATAACCTGTTTGCTTACTGCGAGAACAACCCTGTCATGTATACCGATCCGACGGGAGAATGGCCGGACTGGAACATCTTCGTAAAAGGAGCATTGCTGGTAGCGTTTGGGGTCGGTGTTGCTGCTGCGACAATTCTGACAGCGGGAACGGCTACGTTGTGTCTTGCGGGAGCGATAGCCGCAACGGCGGTAACTTCGGCAGCACTCTGCACTGCGGCAATCGGGGCTTCGGAAGTGGTAGAATCACTCACCGGAACGAATGTAATTCGGGATGCGTGGGGAGAAGACACCTATGAGACTGTCAAGAATATTGCCCTTGCCGTAACATCTTTTGGTGCGGCATATTTGTCAGGCGGAGGCACCTTCGACATCTGTTTTGTGGCGGGAACTCCTGTTGCAGCCCAAGATGGATTAGTACCGATTGAGGAAATCCAGCCCGGAGATCTGGTTTGGGCAACCAACGAAGAGACGGGCGAGACGGAACTCAAAGAAGTGGTTCAGATCTTCCGGAATGAAACCGAGGAATGGGTTCATGTAACGGTGAACGGCGAAAAAATCACCTGCACGCCGAACCACCCGTTCTACTCCCCCGTCAAGGGCTGGACATCCGCCATCAACCTCCGCGCGGGCGACATTCTCGTCATGCTAAACGGGGAGTATGTTGTCGTAGAACAGGTACAGCACGAACTGCTGGAAAGCCCGGAGACGACATATAACTTCGAAGTTGCGGATTTCCATACTTATTATGTCGGTGACAAGCCGGTGCTGGTGCATAATTCGTGCGGAATGTCTAATTCAGAGGCAACGGCGACAGCCCAAAAGATGGGGTATTCTAAAGTTAATGGGCAAACATCTCACGGAAAAGCAATTTTTGTAAATTCAAAAGCCCCTTTGGAATTACGCTATATTACAGCAGATGCTGACGCACATAACGGAGGTATATGGAAAGCGGCTTCTTCTATTGAGAATTTGTTTTCAAAGAGGACTCGCTCTGGAACGTATGACATATTTTTGAGGCGGGTTGGGAAATGAATCACTATAGAATTACTAAATATAACCCGATTTTTAGAAAAAATGGGATATATACAAAAAATGAATGGACCAGCATTTCCGACATTGGCCAATTATTCGAAAACAATATTTTAACAATGAATGAATATTTAAAAACCGAAAATTCCTACGTAAATTTCTATCGAAATATTCTTGCAGATTTGTTTATTCATCAAATGCAAATAATTGATTTAGAACTCAGAAAAAAAGCTGAATGGAAAAACAATCAATATCTAATGGGAGAAGAAATTTTTGTTTTCATACGACAATGTTTGCGAGAGGAATGTTGGGCAAAATTGATTACGGAATCAACATATATTCATTTTGGCTATGATTATTATACTTATATGGGGACAAATATTGAGTTTGATAAGATCGAATCAATAGCAAAGAAATATGGTCTGTTTGCTGAAATATGTAGATCCCCGTACCTTGAAAATTAGGCAGTTTCGAGACATTAAGGAGCAAATTGGAGAGATTTTCAAAATGCAGACCTTATCGTTGAAAACATCTAAAAAAGCTGGGACTCATTGGGTTTAGAAAAAGTTTAGTGGCGGTGCTGTTGCAAATCGACATTGTTATTCAACCAGCTACAAAAATTACCCGCCGCCTCATCCGAGGCGACGGGTTCGTTTCTCTTCCCTTCTAATCCGGCAAACAAGATCACAGCAATATCAAACCCGTGTTTGATTCCATCCATGACACTATTCAAGCGTCATGATACGAAATCGACCCAGTAATCCGGATTTTGTTCTCTGAACAATCAGTCCCCACCTGCTGCAAGAGCGTTCTGCCGGCTTCATTCTTCTCTCCATTCCAGCCGAAGAAATTCTTACAGATGAATTTGAGAAGGTCTGCGTAATGCGTAATAAGAACCGAATATCCTTTGCTCTCGAGATTTTCCTTCATAATTTCTGCGGAGGTATCCTTGCCGTGGCGTGCCCTGCCGCTACACAAAATAAAATGTGTCATATTCAATCCTCCAAACAAATTTTCTCAAAGTAAAGCAGCTTTTTAATTTCATCGCATAAGCTGTGCCACTCATCAAGCTTGTGAGTTTTGCGTGCATTGTAAATGTTGAGCGCAACAGCATAGTTAAACTGAACGGTGCGTCTTTGATTATAGGAACTCGGCAAGAGTTGGATCATCTGCCACCAGTATTTCTTGTCTTTGGTTTCGAAATATTTTTTTCGGCACTCATTCAAGCAGCCCACGATTTTTTGGTTGAGCGTTGAAGGATTAGCATAATGCATTTCAGCAATTTATTTTTGACGCTCCCGCTCTAATTCAAGAGCTTTCTCACGCTCTTTTCTCAATTCGTCTTGCCTTATAAGATACTGTTCTTGTGCTATACGTCCTTGCTCAGCGCGTCTACGCATACTCTCAATGCGCCTTTGCTCTTGGACTTCATGGGCACGTCTTCGTTTTTCCTCTTCCTCTTGTTCTAACGCCATTTTTTGCTCTGGGAAAAGTTGATCTATAAAGGTGCTTTCTCTTCCCTTTATGCCAAATAAGCTCAATTTGTTTTTAGCTCGCGTGATTCCAACATAGAACAGTCGGCGTTCTTCTTGTTCACCATCGGCGTTATCTTTAGATCGACTAAAGATATTTGGCCTTGATGACGGGAAACGTCCATCGTACACATCGACCATATAAACACTGTCATATTCCAAGCCCTTGCTCGAATGGATAGTTGAAAGAATCACCGCATTGTTTGCTTTGGAATAAAACCCCTTTTGAATCAGTCTTTCCAACTCCACGAGTCTATCCAAGAATCTTTGAATGTCCGGTTCTTGCTTGGAGAGTATTGACAGAATTTCAATTTTACCACCATCAAGATGATTCTTTCTCAAATAATCCTCATAGCCACTATTCAATAAAATAGAAATAGCATCCGAGGCTTTAGATTTGCCCACTCTGGACATTACACTTCTGAAATCGTCAGCCCTATCTCTTTGGCGTTCTTTGAGATATTGCATCTGACCTTCAACAGCATCGTAAACAGATATGCGTTTATATTTGCAATTCTTAATAGCATAATCCTTCTGTTGGCTCTTCAAATATATGATACCCTTATTACATATTTGAGAAAATGAAGTTGTGTCATTCTCATTCAATGCAAGAGAAAGATATGCTACAATATCCTTTACTACACGATTACCGAAAAAGTTCATTTCGGGCTTTCTCAATCTGAAAGGAACACCATTCCTCAAGAATAGGTCAATAAGAACAACTGAGCTTTCATTGTCTCGATACAAAAATGCCGTTTCTCTGTCTGCAGTCTTTGCAATATCGAGCAAACGCATATATTGGATTTCTCTGGATTCTACTTGCTCTAAAGAAACCGCTTCTCCATCACCGCGTTCGGCAATCATGTTCTTCTCATATCGTCCCTTATTTTGAGAAATAAATGATTGCGCTTTTTCAACAATTTGGGCTGTAGACCTGTAATTGCGTTCCATACGCAAGATGTACGGATTCAGATAATCATATCTAAAATTCAACAAGGCTTTAGGGTAAGCCGCCCGGAAACCGTAAATGCTTTGGTCTTCGTCACCCACCATAAAAAGATTGTTACCCTGGGCAAGAAGCTTAATAATTTCATGCTGGATCTTTGATGTATCCTGGGCTTCATCTACGCAAATGTACTTATACCGCGCTCTTAGTGCAGAGATGATTTTATCATCCTTTTGCAATATCCAAAGAGCAAATACCATTTGATCGTCAAAATCCATCTGGCAGTTATCTTTCAGTGACTTCTGATAAGATTCATACATTGCATTTAAATGCGGATATTCAGACTCGATCTCACATATTTGCTCATCCGTAAGCATCATATTTTTGATGTATGTGATAGCAGAAGAAAGTTCAAGAATATCATTTTCCGCCGCATACTCACCACTATGCTGCTTAAACACCTCTCCAAGCAAACGACGTCTTTCGTCATCTTGAATCAATTTTCTTTGCGGTCTATTGGTTTTACGGCAATAATCCGAATACACCTTAAGAGCCAAGCTATTTATGGTGCGGAAATCAATTTGCTTTCCATATTGCTCACCGAATTGAGCTGAAAATCTGCTCTTCATTTCCTCTGTTGCGGCAGTATTATATGTAATAGCAAGAATGCTTTGCGGTGGAATATTTTTGTTGATTACCATATGCCCCAAGCGTTCTACTAACACCGTAGTTTTTCCCGAACCGGGAACTGCCAACAATAAATTCGAGCCCTCAACCGCAAGTAATGCACGCTCTTGTTGCTTATTTAGACAGATATCATACTTCTCCTTGAATGCACAATATTGTTCGTTATTCTCGATGTCTTCCCTGCACGGAGGTAAGCAATGTCCGTCTTTTAAACCAACATAGGTCAGAAAATCGTCTTTGTCAATGAATTGAGATGTGTAAAAACATTCAAAACCATTTGCAGACACATCGGTAACTCTCACAATACCTACATTGGGTTCTGATTTTAACTGAAAGAATAAATCTATACAACCACTTTGAATATCGTAATTATTGAAAGCCTTTTTAGGATTGCGCCAATGGAACTCTAAACCGTTGCCTGTTTCTTTGTAAAACAGTTGATCTTCTAATAGATCAGATAAATCAAACAGCCATATAACTTTGTTTCCTAAATTGAAATAGAAATTGTTTCTATCATCGAAAGCCTTCACGGGCATAATGCTGTGCTGAAATTCAATAACCGTACGGTCAATCATAACATCAGCACGATGCTTAGTATCTCCCAGCGAAAGTTTTACTTCTTGATTTTCTTTTGGGAAAAGCGATTGCCAGTCATTGTGCCAAGGAGATATATCGTAGCTATGGCTACGCTCCCAAGTATCAGAACACAGGTGGTTTTGCTTATGAGCAAAATGATGCTGTCGAATTTCTCCCTTTTTGGTAGTCAGAGGTGCGCCACAATAGGGGCAATAATATTCTTGGTTGCTATGTGTTTCATCAATATGTACTCGATTGTCATTATAATCCACTGCAAATAGCATCTATTCACACCTCCGTTTCGAACTTATAGTTAATTATACCACATTCTCTGTCCAATTAAAAGGACTTTTAACACTCAACCGCGATCTTAATAACGCCGTCGCGTTTATTTTCAAACAGCTCGTACGCCTCGTCGATCTTCGAGAGCGGATAGGTATGCGTGATCAGTGGCTCGGTGTCGAGTTTTCCCTCGGCGATGAGCTTCAATGTTTCCTCGCAATCGCAACCGTCAACGCCGCCGGTCTTGAAGGTCAGATTTTTGCCGTACTTATCGGGCAGAGGCAAGGTCTGCGCCTTATCGTGAAGCGCCACCACCGTGACGATCGCATTCGGGCGAGCACACTGCCACGCAAGCTCGAAGGTGTTCTCTGCTCCGGCAACCTCAAGCACAACATCTGCGCCGCCGTGATCACAGTTCTCGCGCACAAAATCAAGGCATTCTTCGGGCGTAACCGTCAGCACATCGGGATAATACTCATTCACAAACTTGATACGGTTTTCGTCCTTCTCGCACATGATAATGCGCTTGGGATTCTTCAGCATCACGCAAAGGAGCGTGCAGATTCCCGTGGGGCCTGCTCCGATGATGAGTATACTCTCTTTGGTAAACAATTCTATCGTTATATTTCTTTTTATCAGAAAACATTTTGTATACGGTTTCCAGAGGATATCTTCCTTGTTCTGTTACAATGCGTATATCTCCTTCAATGTATTTTTTATTAATCTGTTCATCTGATAACTGTACATGTGAGTTGCTTGACTTAATTATTTTTCCCCATCAAACAAATGATTTATCATGGCACATTGGTTTTGTTTTGGAAATAAAGATTTTTTGAGAACAGGGTATCGCTTTGCGATTGATACCATAGCTGTGATCAATAATGGACTATTGGAAGCAATATTCATACACCCAATTGAAAAAAATAATAAGCATATTATTTTCGGGCTACTTCGGTAGCCCGTTTTTTATGAAAATCCTAATATCTATTAAAAAACAAGTTCGGTATTGTAATTTAAGCAGCGGATTTACGGCATACGACAAAAAACCACCCTTCTTAAATAAGCTCGCGTAATTTGTAAAAATAAATACTCCGAGGTACTTCAAGTGAATGAACCACGGAGTATTTATTTTTTGGTGTCGATCCTCAAAAAACTTTATTGCATAATCTGTTAACTATGACGTTAGCTGTCATGGTTAACATTTATACTGTATCTGCAGCTGTAAAAAACATGAAAGGAGACAATTAAATGAATTCTATTCTTGGAGAAATCTTCACATTAAGAAAAGGTTCACCACTGGTAATTGACTATAAAAATAGCAATCGTTACCGTCTTGTTGCGATCGAACAGAACGGAACTAAAACCGCATATTACTTTTCTTCACCTATTTACAACAGCCGAACGAGAAAAACCGTTGATATGAAATTCCACTCGAAAGGCGGCGTTGCTTATACAACCGGAAGCAATGCGAATATAACCATTGGAAGCAGTGTCCGGATGGAAAACTCAGAGGGCTCTTGTGTTATTTCTCTTTCTGAGCAAATTTCTCGCATATCAGAAACTGAAATCATGTACACAAATAAGCGGCTTTATCCTACGGTTAACGGAATCGCACTTCGTAGCTTCTGTAACGACGGGATAGGATGTACTTTTTCCGTAGAAATAAGCAAACCCTTTTTGGAGGTAAGAGCAAACGATAAAAACTTTGCGTTGATGAGCGAGCGATTCCGCCCATTTGTGTCATTTTCTTGTATCGGTACGTCAGATGCAAACGGAAATATCATTGCTCCCGCTAAAATTTCTTATCAAAAGATAACAGACCGTAACTACACGGTTTCCGTTATTTCATGTTCTTCATTTGGCAAATCCGTATTGATCGAAGCCAATCTATACGAGCCTAAGCTATTTCAAGACACGACCGTAGAAAGCAAAAACGCAAAGGTCAACAATGCTTTTGGCAGTATTGGTTTCATCGGAAGCACAAAGGAGTTTGGAGAACAATGGTTATACTCCAGACCCGACTTTACAACGTTGTCGGAGTTGAATGACAAAAAGATACTTCGCGCGATTCTCCATCTTCCCAAACTTAACACGGGAGCCGTTGAATTAACCTCATCCAAGGTTGCCGCTCGTTTCTGCAGCTTTGGCTCTACGTGGGACAACAAGATTGCTGAAGCATCTACCTTTAACGAATCTCAGATTACTGATCATTACATTGATTTGAATTTGATGCCCGTGCTTGCAGACAAGCAAGGACGCCTTCAAAGAGGTGAAGGATTTATTTTGAAAGCAAAAAAGAAGAACGCAGGTTTTTCTGTAATTGCCACCGGAGATAACTACTTCGCACCTCAAATTCTCGAAATCAATTATCGTTAGCTTTCCAAAAAGCACAACAATCTATATCAAACAAAAAGGAGGCAAAAGAAAAGGACGAAAACATCAAAGCCACCCCGACAGTACCGAGCTCAATTGTGGAACAGTAGCAGTCCCCTACTTTCGATCCAAGGGATGAACACCCGGGCGAATATTTTGAAGACTATATGTACGACGATCTCTATTATGATGACATTTGTATGTCGTGTCAGCATTGGATCGGCGGCGTCTGCAATTGCGAGCACTCGACTTGCAACTATGAACCGTTCTAAAATTTTCAAAAAAGAAAGTTAACCATGACACTCGTTGTCAGAGTTCAATCGTATCATACACTTGCAGCTGCAAAATATGACAAAATTCAAAAGAAAGGATTTATTATCATGAAAAATGAAAATATGGGTGTCGATGATCTTTACCTTGCACCCGAAACCGAGCAGCTTGAAGAAGCAGCTCAAATTGCGCAAGCAACGATTGAAGAGGAAAAATTTCTTTTTTATCTTCAATACGATGCAAATCAAAAAGAATACCTGCTGTCGATATTGGAGACCGCAGGAGCTATCGTGGGGGGTGATCATGAAGAATGTGATACTTTATCCACACGAATGAACATGACACAGCTTGCATTTATCAAGCAGCTTGACTGTGTTGAACGAGTGAAAACCGACGAGGGAATCACCCCCTTCCTTGCGGAAGAGGCAGAAAAGGATCAGCAGAATGACGAAGTATCTACCGTACCAACCGACGATGAGACAACACGATCCGCACATATTGTTGCATTTATGGCTGATCATGTAAGTGCTTCTACCGCAAAGACAGATAACATAGCTACGGCTATCGCGGAGGAACAGGCGCAGGATAGTGGAGTTTCTGTCACATCCGTTACAGCATCCGTAACAAGTTCGTGTTGTACCGGTCCTACCAACTCAAGTTTGGCAAATGCGAAAGAAATTTCCGACGAAAGCAATACAAGCGGATCCATCAGTTGTCCCGGCGCAGAACAGTGGTTCAGGTTTACCGCGACAAGAACCGGCAAATATACCATTTATACCACCGGATCATTGGATACAATCGGTACTCTGTACGATTGCTGCGGCGATCTGATCACAGAGGTAGACGACTATGCTCCTTGCGGAAAAATCAACTTCCGTATCATCCAAAACCTTACCGCCGGAGCAACTTATTATGTCAAAGTTCGTGTCCATGGGAATGATACCGGCAACTATACCCTATGTGTTACGGAAAGAGTATTTGCTGACTACGTAACCATTCATAAAGATACGATAACTCTGGAGACCGGTGTATTGTACGAATTGCCGATCACACCCAATTACACCTACAAGGGATATAATGGTGCTCGGCGAATTCCCGGTCTTTCTGTCTCCATCAATCCTTCCGACGCTGATGAGCAGATGATTTGGTGGTGGGAGCTGTACAGTGATGTATTGGAATGCTCTTATGGTTGGGATGATGACGGAGACAGATACATTCATGTCAGAGCAACAGGAATCGGTTCTGCGAAACTTTACGCGCAGGATTGGAACGAGAATGGTAAACGGGATGAGTGTACGGTGTATGTATCCCCAAAAGTTACTGTTTTCAGTTGTTCACCAAGTGCTTGGATTGAATCTTCTGAAACCATGGGAAGAGACATGGCTGCGGAGTTTGATCATCAGGAAAGTTATGTTGTAAAAACCCCTACAAATTCATCGTCATTTGAGACTTGTTGGAAGGAGGCCGGAGAATGTATCATTATACACACACACGGCAGTCCAACGGGGCTATACGATCATGGAATAGGTTCAACACCCATTATTGTATCAAAAAACAATATATCTGATCTTCCTGTTAACACTGCAATACATTTCATCATGATGACCGCTTGCGAAACCGCAGGCGGGACAGAAAGTGATAATGTAGCGTATTGGTTAAGCAAAAGAATAAATCCCAATGGAATTGTAATCGCCAATACCGATATTGTGTCCGGTGGTTCAACATCTTTTAGGGGAACTAATAGCAACCCTACTTGGAAAGTTTATAAAAACGGCATCATACAAGCACCCATATATGACGTAACATTAACTATGCAAACTGCATACAACATTTATGAATTATATAAATGATGCCACAGGTTGAAATTGTCATTTCCTTTCTCCGATATCATTGAAAAAGCTTCCCCCACAGTTCAAAAGGCCGTGAGGGAAGCTACGATGAAACTGACGCTTAAAATCCAAACAAATCAAGCCAACAATAATGATTGAAGAGTGGAGTATGCTCAATCGCTTGGAAGGGGTATTTATCTTCTTGACCTTCATATCCGGGCAAATTGTGACCAATCAATACAAAGCCTTGATTGGTAATTATCATTGTATCATATGCCTGTATATTTGTGTCATATCTGATCGAATCGTTGTTCTTTGTACGGAAAGTAAGCACCAATCTGAACTCTTCGTTCAGGACTTCTTCAAGATAATTGATATTCAACAATCCTTGCGTATAGGCATATTGGCGATAATAAACCGAATTATTATATAGATTCATCATACGTATCAATCTCGAATCATTCAGATCGATCGAAATGACCTCATCCCCTTTATAAAGCGTTGCAGTGAGCGGGACGGTGTGCAAATCAGGATACGTTTCGTATTTGTCGTCAGGAAGATCGTGAACAGCGTCTCTCATCACATCGACCGACAATGGATCCTCTCCCTCCACAACGTTGAAAAACGGCGAAGAGGAAAAACTCGGATTCAAAATTGTTTCCAATTCTTCCGGGGTGTACTCTTTATCGGAGTGCAGATCGGCAGTTTCCATCTGCTTACTCGTTCCGTTCTCATTACGATCGTTTCCGATATGATCGCACGCAGTCAGACCAATCGGGAACAGGACGGATAAAGCAAATGATGTAAAAACAAGCATCCCAAGCACAGATATATGTTTCTTCATACAGATAGATCCTCCGATTTTTGATATTTATATATATTATACCATTTTTGTTTTGTATTGTCAATGTCATATCTTTTTGTAAGGTGAGATCGGGTATTGACAGCATCCTGCCTGCCATATCAGATACACAATTGAGGGTGGGGTTAGAGTTATCATTGTTTTGGATTTTGTTCTTTGCTGTCGCGTTTTGGGAACAGAGTTATCTTTTTTCAGAAGTAATAGCGTTACCGTCGGACAGCGCATTTGAAACAAATAGCAATCAACCTTCGGAAAGATCATAGATTCAGCATTCATCAAAAAGAGCCACCGCTCCGCACTTGAAAGAATTCTTCGGAATTCCGCCACGTGTGGAGTTTTTTTCGTTGGATCGGTTTGACACAAATCTGTTAAACCGGTTTTTCTTTTTTTACCACGACACTCGTTGTCAGAGTTCAATCGTATCATACACTTGCAGCTGCAAAATAGTTTTAAAAGAAAGGATTTTTTGTCATAAAAAATGAAAATATGGGTGTCGATGATCTTTACCTTGCACCCGAAACCGAGCAGCTTGAAGAAGCAGCTCAAATTGCGCAAGCAACGATTGAAGAGGAAAAATTTCTTTTTTATCTTCAATACGATGCAAATCAAAAAGAATACCTGCTGTCGATATTGGAGACCGCAGGAGCTATCGTGGGGGGTGATCATGAAGAATGTGATACTTTATCCACACGAATGAACATGACACAGCTTGCATTTATCAAGCAGCTTGACTGTGTTGAACGAGTGAAAACCGACGAGGGAATCACCCCCTTCCTTGCGGAAGAGGCAGAAAAGGATCAGCAGAATGACGAAGTATCTACCGTACCAACCGACGATGAGACAACACGATCCGCACATATTGTTGCATTTATGGCTGATCATGTAAGTGCTTCTACCGCAAAGACAGATAACATAGCTACGGCTATCGCGGAGGAACAGGCGCAGGATAGTGGAGTTTCTGTCACATCCGTTACAGCATCCGTAACAAGTTCGTGTTGTACCGGTCCTACCAACTCAAGTTTGGCAAATGCGAAAGAAATTTCCGACGAAAGCAATACAAGCGGATCCATCAGTTGTCCCGGCGCAGAACAGTGGTTCAGGTTTACCGCGACAAGAACCGGCAAATATACCATTTGTACCGCCGGATCATTGGATACAATCGGGACTTTGTACCCCGACGGCAAACGGGCAGTGCTTGCTTACTCGTTGGGCAGACCCGCAAGCGTCACGCTCCTGGATGAAAACGGAACGACGGTCTACCGGGTCGCATAAGCCTTCAGCGGCGACCGCCTGACCGGTATTACCGAATACGGCTCGGATGACAGCGTCGGTGCGACGACTTCCTACGATTACACGGTTGCATCCGCCAGAACTCTCGTAACAACTACCGAGCAGAAGGATGCGGACGAGGGCGAGACTGCGAGCAATGTGATCACGACCACCTATACCTTCGATGATGAAGGCAATATCGTCAGCGAGTACGTGTACTCCACCGATACCGGCAAGGTTGGCGGCGACGGTGAGGAAAGCGGTATCAATCCGCACTCGGGTGACGGCGGCGCAGGTATTGTAAGCAATATCAACAACCTCCTGACCGGTCATAATTTTGAGTCGCTTTCCGCTTGGTCTGAGATGCCCGGTAACTGCGGTGATATCTACATCAGCAACTATGCGTATGAGCCCTATGCCAAGTTCGGCAAGAAGGTGCTCCGTATGCAGTCGTATAACGCTGACTGTGGCGAGAACGGTGTATATCAGGTAACGAATTCTCTTCCCAAGGGACAGTATGCATTCTCCACATATCTACGCGTGCTTTCCGCATTCAGCGGAACTGATGCGGGCGCATTTATCCGTGTAACCGATACCTCCGGTAACGTTCTCGGTGTCAGCGAGCATCTCGTAAAGACGGACAGCGAGTATACCCGTCTCATCGTTCCCTTCGAGCTTGACACAGCACAGAGCGTACAGGTACAGATTCTTGTAAACGGCAAGGGTACGATCTACGCAGACGCGGCACAGCTTGAAAACAATCCTTATGCTAACGCATACAATACGCTTGAAAACGGCAACTTTGAGCGCGGTACCTCCGGTTGGACTTGCTCGGACGGTGTATATTCTACCACAGAAACCTGCTTCAATATGAGCAAGTCGCTCTGTATGAACGGCGCAGTTTCCTCCGATAGATACGCATACCAGACCCCTGCCGTTCGTACCACACGTTCCACTCGCGAGACCTTCACGCTCTCCGGTTGGGCAAAGGGCTACGGACTTCCGGGCCACGACAGAGAGGACGTGGCAAATACACCTCGTTTCAGACTCCGTGCGGTGATCAAGTACTACGATACCACCTACCGTGAATACGGAACCGAGGAATTTACCGCTGACTTCTCGCCTTGCACTGAGGAATGGCAGTTCGCTTCTGTTCAGTTCTCCAAGAGCAAGTACAGAACCATTCAGTATATCCGCGTATACTGTGACTACGGCTACAACAGCGGCACCGTTTACTTCGACGACGTTCAGCTCGTTCGCAACAGCCTTGAGACCTATCTCTCCGCATCGGATTTCGTAGTGGAAAGCACGGGAACCTCGGATGATGCGGCAGCG
The DNA here is from genome assembly GCA_934525675.1 of uncultured Eubacteriales bacterium. Lineage (GTDB taxonomy): Bacteria > Bacillota > Clostridia > Oscillospirales > CAG-272 > CAKVOU01. Next base: position 56,326 of record CAKSZH010000005.1, on the reverse strand, counting down.
GAAGCAACCGATACTACTCCTACCTTCAACGAAGCAAAGGATAAGTTCGGTAACGCTCTGACCGAGACCACCTTCACCGACGGTGACTTCGGTACGATCTACCGCTCCTTCAAGTTTAATGCCGACGATGACTGTAAGGCAGGTGATGATGCAGGTAATAACCTCGTTGAAGAAACCGATGCTCGCGGTCACAAGACCACCTACACGGTTGACGGCGACACCTCCCGTAACGAGGAAGTAACCGACAGACTTGGTAACAAGACTGCCTACGAGTATGATGACTCCGGCAGAACCACTAAGGTCACCAGCAAGAAGGCAGATGGCACCGAGCTTGCGCATGTCTCCTACGCTTACGACACCTTTGACAACATGACCGAGATCGTTCGAGGCGACGGTATGAAGTATGCTCTTGCATACAATGAGTTCCATAACCTTCAGTCCATCGGTATCGAAGGAAAGGCTGAAAAGCTCATCAAGCATGCTTACAAGAACGCAACGGACGAGACGGTATACTCTTTGTCACCGACCGCCACCGTCATACCGACCTCCACCTTCTTAAAATCCGCTTCGCCGATGTAGCAGACGAGCTTTCCGTCCGTGCATACTCCGCCCGTCTGAATCCGGGTGTCAAGACGCCCGAACATCCCCCAGACGCATACCCCGGCAAGAAGTACGATCACGGCGATAAGGATCATCCACACGCTTGGATTTGCGACGCGGATGTAATCGTTCATCTGCTCGGAGACGATATTTTATCCATGCTTTTCTTCCGAAAGATCTGGCTGTTCATGTTATACCTCGCTGAAAATTGATTGAAAAGGAAACGCTCACATTTTCTTTCTGATGCGAAGAATATTCTTTCCGTCCCTGTATTCGTAAGAAATTTCATCCATGGTCTTTTTGACCATGAAGACCCCGAGTCCGCCGATACTGCGTTCCTCGGCAGACAGCGAGATGTCCGGATCTTCCTGCTTCAGCGGATCGTAGGGGACACCGTGGTCAATAAAGGTGATAATCACGGAGATCGGTTCCTCCGTCACCTCAACGCGCACCGTTGCGGGACCGGTCTCCGGATTGTACGCATAATGGGCGATATTGCCGAAAAGTTCGTCGATCGCAATGTCGATCTGCATCTGTGCCTTCATCGGGCAGTCGATCTCCTCTAATTGCGCATTGACGAAATCGGTCACTTTTTCGATATTTTCAATCGTTGCGGCAAGCGTCAGTTCTTTCATTCCGTATCACCTCCGTTATATTTCAGGCAGAGCATCGTAATATCGTCAAACTGCGGGGCGTCGCCGGTCCATTTGCGTCATCCGGAGCAGTGTATATAACCCCTTCCGACGAGTCGGAATCGCCAGCCCGCCGAACAGAATTCCGATCAGAATCTGTTTTTGCGGCATACGGCAACCTGCGCACGGCTTTTGTCCGATCCGCCAGATACACAGCCGCCGACAGTGCCACGGGGCACAGCGACACGGGGAAAAGCCAGAGAGAAGTCTTCATCTTCCGCGTTTACTCGATGGTCAGGATGTCGGAAAAACCGGTGATTTCAAAAATCTCCATAACGTCCGCATTGACTCCGACGAGTTTCATTCTTCCCTGCCGGTTCATGACCTTCTGCGCTGCCAGAAGCACGCGGAGTCCCGCGGAAGAAATGTACTCCACGTCCGAAAAATCGAAAACCAGATCTTTGATCCCGTCCACCGACTGCTTCAGTGCCGCTTCAAGTTTTGGCGCCGTTGTCGTATCCAGACGCCCCGACAATGCAATCGACAGCTTTTCGCCGTCGCAGATTTTATTGATATTCATAGTATCTGTCCTTTCCGGAATAAAAATTTTTCTTTTGCATCTGCCTGCCGCAGATGAGAGGATACCGTACGGGGCGGGGACGCGGGGCAATCCCCGGCTCACTCTGCTCTGTTCTGATACTTCTGCATGAACATTCCGATGCTTTGCTTCAGGACCTCAAGCTGACTCTTCAGATAGTATTCATCCTCAAACATGGCGTAGTGGACGCTTGCGCGGACGAGAATAAAAATAAACGGCGTCAGCACCTCGCTCGGAATGCCAAGCTTGGATTCCAGACTCTTGGCGTATTCGGTATAGCGCCGGTTCACGCCCTCAAAGAACCGTTTGCCGTGCTCAATGTATTTCGGGTGGGTATAGACCTGATACATCAGCCGGTATTTCTTGCCGTGCTTCTCTGCCGTCCAGTACGGGGTTTCATCAATGAAGCGCATCAGTTCGGTGCGGTCAGCCGGCGCCCTCGACATAAAGTCGTCCTCCACCTTTGCCATGCAGTAGGCTGTGGACTGAATAATCAGATCATCCAGATTATCAAAATAAAGATAAAAACTCGCGGGCGTACATCCGCAGGCTTCGGCAAGCGCCTTTACGCCCGTCCCCGTAAGTCCGTTCTCCGCATAACAGGCAAAGCATTTCTGCATCATCTCTGCCTTTCTGGCATCGTGTTTTTCCTCATTGAATTGTGCCACAGCTATATCTCCATTCAAAAATAAACATTTATTTACAAATCATTGTATCACGATGCGGCAAAAAAAACAATAGATAATAACGGTTTGGGAAAAATTTTGGGGAACGGAAAGCATTTAACGGGATCGCACGGGCGGAGGTGGTCCGCCCCCGTGCGATTCCGGGCTTGCCAAGTCCGGAAAACTGTGCTACAATCAAACTGAAGGCAACCTCCGGTTTTACACAGCGTCCCCTGCGTCTTTACGCAGATTTAACAATCCGCGGATTACACATTTAACAATCACGGGTTACAATAAAGCGGAACAAAGGAGAAAACGGCATGATTTCTTATGAGGAACTCCGGAAAAATGAAGCGATCCGCACCTACATCACGCGGGCGGACGAATCGCTGAAATCGCTCGGCTACACGGAACACAGCTTCGCGCACGTCACCAAGGTCTCGGAAACGGCGGCGTACATTCTTTCCACGCTCGGCTTTGATGCGCACACCATTGAGGTCGCAAAGATTGCCGGGTATCTCCATGACATCGGGAACCTCGTCAACCGCGAGGAGCATTCCCAGAGCGGGGCGGTCATGGCATTCCGTATCCTTGACAATCTCGGTGTCCCCGCGGAGGACATTGCGACCATCGTGACTGCGATCGGCAACCACGATGAGGGCAACGGCACCCCGGTCAACCCGGTTTCCGCCGCGTTGATCCTCGCCGACAAATCCGACGTCCGGCGCAGCCGCGTCCGCAACGAAGACTTCTCCACCTTTGATATTCACGACCGCGTCAACTACTCGGTCGAGGCATCCGAACTGACCATCATGGAAGAGCAGAAGCAGATTCTTCTGACGCTCCGCATCGACACCAAAATCAGCTCGGTCATGGATTATTTTGAAATCTTTCTCGGCAGAATGATTCTCTGCCGCAAGGCTGCGGAAAAGCTGGGACTGACCTTCCGTCTGGAGATCAACGGGCAACAGCTACTGTAACGGACAGAGAAAAAGGAGGTAGCGGCATGATTTATTTGCTGGAGGACGACGCGAGCATCCGCGAGCTGGTATGCTATTCTCTCTCGAAGACCGGAACGCCGGCGAAGGGCTTTGAACGTCCTTCCGCTTTCTTTGCGGAACTGGAGCGCGGGATCCCCGATCTGATCCTTCTGGACGTCATGCTTCCCGAAGAGGACGGGCTGTCGGTTCTCGGGAAACTGCGGGCGAGCGAACGAACAAAAGGCATCCCCGTCATCATGCTGACAGCCAAGGGAACCGAATTCGACAAGGTTACGGCGCTCGATCAGGGAGCCGACGATTACATCACCAAGCCCTTCGGCGTGATGGAGCTGGTCGCCAGAGTCAAGGCGGTCCTCCGCCGCGCGGGACGAAAGTCCCAACCGGAAACCGAAGGGATCGTTTACACGGCGGGCGACCTGACCGTTTCCACCGTCAGTCACACTGTCACGGTAGCGGGCAAAGAGGTCACCCTTACCTACAAGGAATTTGAACTCCTGTGCTTTCTGTTTGCTCACCGCGGAGCGGTACTGAACCGCGATCAGATCCTCCGGGACGTCTGGGGATACGAATTCGACGGGGAAAACCGCACGGTGGACGTACATATCCGCACGCTCCGCCAGAAGCTGGGGGATGCCGCCGGCGTAATCGAAACGGTACGCGGGGTCGGCTACAAGATCGGAGGAAACGTATGACAGGCAAGATCTTCCGCAGTATTTTCATTGTAACGGGCAGCGTTCTGCTCCTGTGTGTCGTCATCGTGTTCGCAGTGACCTTCAATTATTACACAGGCGAATTGAAGGATGCGCTCTCCAAGCAGGCGCAGTATGTCGCCGCAGGCGTGGAAAGCGGCGGAATGGAATACCTTTCGGGCATCGGAGAAAAGACCGATGTCCGTATCACATGGGTCGCGTCGGACGGCTCGGTTCTTTATGACAGCAAGGCGGACGCCGCAAGCATGGAAAATCACCGCGACCGCGAAGAGATCAGGGAAGCGCTGGAGAGTGAAAACGGCGTCGGCATTGCCACCAGATACTCCGGCACCATGTCCGAAAAAACCACCTACTACGCGCTAAGAGTCAAGGACGGAAACGTCATCCGTGTTTCGGAGAAGCAGTATTCCGCGTGGGTCATCGTCATGAGCACGGTACAGCCCATTCTCGTGGTGCTGGTCGCCGCCATGATCTTAGCGGGCGTGCTTGCGTCAAGGCTTTCCAAGAGCATCGTCCGCCCGATCAACGAGATCGATCTCGACCACCCCGAAAACGCGCAGGTTTATGAGGAAATGGCGCCCATCATCCGCCGCCTCACCGCGCAGAACCGCAGTATCAAAAAGCAGATGGAGGAACTGAAGGTCAAGCAGACCGAGTTCAACGCCATCACGGAAAATATGTCGGAGGGCATGATCATCATCGATGCAGCAACGGAGATCCTTTCCTCCAATCAGTGCGCGCTCTCCATGTTCGGCGTGGAGGGCAAGCCTCCGAAGAGTATCCTGCTCCTCGACGGCAGAGACACCTTCCGCGAAGCGGTGAGACTCGCGCTGTCGGGCGAGAACGGCTACGATTCCTTCCGCCGCGGCGGGCGTTGCTACAACATCTTAGCGACGCCGGTCAAGGAAAACGGCGAGGTCGTCGGCGCGGTGCTGGTCATCCTCGATGAGACCGAGAAGGAGGAGCGCGAAACGCTCCGGAGAGAATTCACCTCCAATGTCTCCCACGAGCTGAAAACGCCGCTCACCTCCATCTCCGGGTTTGCGGAGCTGATCCGCAGCGGCATGACCGACGCAGAAGATACCCGGCATTTTGCGGACAACATTTATAAGGAAGCCCGGCGGCTGATCGTGCTGGTCGGCGACATCATCAAGCTCTCCCAGCTTGACGGCGGGGAGATCCCCTATGACGAATGCCCGCAGGACCTTTACGAGATTGCCAAGGAGACCGAGGAACGGCTCGATATGGTCGCCACGTCCCACAAGGTAAACCTGGAGCTGACGGGTGAGCACACGAGCATCCGCGGCAACCGCCAGATCCTGGAGGAAATGATCTACAACCTGGTTGATAACGGAATCAAGTACAACCACGAGGGCGGAAATGTCCGCATCCGCGTTGCGGAGGAAAACGGACGCGCGGTCGTCTCGGTTGCAGATGACGGCATCGGTATTCCGAAGGATCAGCAGAGCCGCGTGTTTGAGCGCTTCTACCGCGTGGACAAGAGCCACTCCAAGGAGATCGGCGGAACCGGACTGGGGCTTTCCATCGTCAAGCACGGCGCGGCGTTCCACAAGGCAACCGTCACCATGAACAGTGAATCTGGCAAGGGGACGGAGATTTTCCTGACCTTCCCACCGACAGAGGAATAATCAGGGGAAAGCTTCCCCGATTCACAAAACAGAAGCGCCGCCTTCGGGCGACGCTTCTGTTTTTCTCGTCTTGCGGAATCTGAAACGCGGAGCGGCTGATGGCCGGCGCGGCGGTTTGCGGGCAGCTTCCTGTCCGTGGCTCTCTCCGGTGAAAAACTTCCCGCTCACGTCCGCCGAGCCTTACCGCCCCGGGAACTTCCCCGCCCGCTGCTTCCTCTTGAGAAATTTCTTCCGGGGCGCTACTCAGGCGTTCCGTTTCCGCGTCAGAATTGCTCCGGCGACAAAAGCGCAGAGAAGAAACGGTGCGGTCCGGACAAAGAGGTATTCAAAGACATGGTACGCCGTGCCGAGAACGGCAGTTTCCGGGTCGGACAGGTCCCACGAAAGATAGGGGCTGCCGAGCGCCGCCAGAATCAGAAACAGAACGGCGGTCAATGCGGCAAGCGAGAGCATCAGAATATGAAGCGTTTTCCTTTTCGTCTCCTTTTGCCGCGCCAGTTGCCAATTGATCGTCTCCAGCTTCTCCGAAATTTTCTGAAGTTCCTCCGCCGCGGGCGGGTCAACCGTTTCCCCGAGCAGGGTACCGACCGGCGTTCCCAGTACCTCCGACAGGCGAAGCAGCAGGTCGGCATCCGGCACGGACAAGCCCTGCTCCCATTTGGAAACGGTCTGCCGCACCACCGAGAGGCGGACGGCAAGCTCCTCCTGCGTAAGTCCCTTTGCTTTTCTCATGGCTCTGATATTTTCGTTCAGCATCGGATTCTCCTCCTTCCGGGTTCTGCCTTTATGATACCGTAATCCGCATAAAAAATCAAGCAACGCAGAAGAACATTGCGCAATTCCGTCATTTTTCCCCGGAACGTGATTCCCCAGCGCGTTTAACGTCGATTTAACACAGCGCCGCTTTTGGATTTAACATAAGGAAGTTATACTAAATCCATATGAAATCCGTAACCCGTTTTTTACATGAGAACAATAATTCCGGCGGGGGCTATGCCGCAGGGAGCACACCGGCGACATACCGCCGTGCCCTTCCCGGCATCCCACATACGGAAGAGAGGAAACGCAATGAGTGTATTTGACGTACTGACCCTTTTGTGCGGGCTTGCCCTGTTTCTTTACGGCATGGAGCTGATGGGTGACGCCCTCAAAAAGAGCGCGGGAAGCCGTCTCAAAGTCATTCTCGGAAAAATGACCTCCACTCCCTTCAAGGGATTTCTTCTGGGACTTGGCGTAACAGCGGTGATCCAGTCCTCCTCGGCGACCACCGTCATGGTCGTCGGCTTTGTCAACTCCGGTACCATGACGCTCCTGCAGGCGGTCGGGGTCATCATGGGCGCCAATGTCGGCACCGCGGTCACCTCGTGGCTGACGGCAATGTCCGGACTGGATGGCGGCGCATCGGTCTCCGCCGCGCTGCAGTGGCTCAAGCCGTCCTCCTGGATGCCGGTCCTTGCCCTCATCGGCATCTGCCTTGTCATGTTTGTGAAACGCGGCAGAAAAAAGGACATCGGCGTGATTCTGCTCGGCTTCTCCATTCTCATGGTCGGCATGGATCTGATGGGCGGCGCGGTCTCCGGGCTCCGGGACAGCGAGGCTTTCCGCTCGATCCTTACCATGTTTGAAAATCCCATTCTCGGCGTTCTGGCGGGCCTCATTCTGACAGCGATCGTCCAGTCCTCCTCCGCGTCGGTCGGTATCCTGCAATCGCTGACCGTGACGGGCGCAATCACCTACGGCGCGGCGATTCCGATCATCATGGGACAGAACATCGGCACCTGCGTCACGGCGCTGATCTCATCGGTCGGTGCCAACAAGAACGGCAAGCGTGCCGCGCTCGTACATCTTTATTTCAATATCATCGGCGTTGTGTTCTGGCTGTCCTCGTTTTATATCTGCAACAGCATCTTTCATTTTCCCTTCGTTTCGCAGGCAATCGACATGTGGGGCGTCGCCTTCGTACACACCGTCTTCAAGCTCCTGTCCGTCCTGCTCATCGCACCCTTCTCCCGTCAGCTTGTAAAGCTCGCAACGGTTTCGGTACCGGAAAGAAAGGGGCGGGAGGAGGTCAACCTGCTGGACGAACGCCTGCTTGACACCCCTGCCATTGCAGTGGAACGCGCAGAGGAGGTCACACGGAAGATGGCGAACCTTTCCCGCGATGCCCTCCTCCGCTCCATGAAGCTCCTTTCGGAATACCGTGCGGAGGAAGCGGAGGCAGTCCGGACGATGGAAGAACAGGCGGATGAGTTGGAGGATACCGTCGGCACCTATCTGGTCAAGCTGTCCGCCCGCAGTATGGACGAGAGCGACAGCCACGAGATTACCAAGCTGCTCCACCTCATCGGCGATTTTGAGCGCATCTCTGACCATGCGGTGAACATTGTGGAATCCGCTGAGGAAATGCGGGACAAGAAGCTAACCTTCTCCGCAGAAGCAAAGCGGGAAATCTCGGTCATGATCGATGCAATCACCGAGATCCTGACGCTGGCGACCGACTCGTTCGTCAAGAACGACCTGCACGCCGCCTCCCTCGTCGAACCGCTCGAACAGGTGGTGGACGGACTGCGCGATCAGATCAAGCTCAACCACATTCTCCGGCTCAAGAAGAGCGAATGCACCATCGAGCACGGCTTTGTACTCTCCGACCTGCTCACCAATTTCGAGCGCGTCTCGGACCACTGCTCCAACATCGCAGGCTGTGTCATTGAAATTGCCGAGCATGACGCGCTGGATATGCACCGTTACCTCGACGCCGTCAAGGCGGGCGGCGAGGATTTCACGCAGCACTATCAGGAATACAAACACAAGTACGCGCTCTAATGCGTTTTCCGGGATGATAAAGAACAGTCAGAACTGCCGACCGGGTATCCGGTCGGCAGTTTTTTGTTTTTCCGGAATCCGTTTTACAAACTTTTAACCAAAACGGGATTTCGGATTTAACCCACGCCCTGTATGATACGGGTGTACCCGAAAGAAAAGAGAAAGGATCCGGCGAATGTCACCGCCGGAAAGGAACCCAATTTATGAAAACCATGAAGAAAATACTTGCAGTCGCACTTGCGCTGGTCTGCGCGCTTGCCGTCTTTGCCTCCTGCGGGAAGACGGATGACGGCGGGAAGCAGAGCCAGAAGATTCAGGTCATCACCCGTGAGGAAGGCTCCGGTACCAGAAGCGCATTCACCGAGCTGCTCGGCATCGTCGATGCAAACAAGAAAGACGCAATCACCCAGAATGCAGAATCCACCTCCTCCACCGCAGTCATGATCACCACGGTGGAAGGCAGTAAAAACGCGATCGGTTTCATCTCGCTCGGCTCACTCGGTTCCACCGTCAAGGCGCTGTCCGTGGACGGCGTGGCTCCGACGGTCGAAAACATCAAGAACGGCTCCTACAAGGTCCAGCGTCCCTTCAACATCTGCTATCAGGAAGGCAAGCTCACCGACCTCGCAAAGGATTTCATTTCCTACATTGAAAGCGCAGAGGGTCAGGGCATCATCGCAAAGGGCGGATACATCGCCGTGAACGAAAGCGCTCCCGCTTACACCAAGAAGGACGGGCTCTCCGGCAAGGTCACGCTGGCAGGCTCCACCTCGGTCTCTCCCATCATGATGAAGATCGCCGACGCGTACAAGAAGATCAACCCGAACGTCAGCGTGGAAATCCAGGAATCCGGTTCCGGTGCGGGCATTACCTCCGCAACCGAGGGTGCATGCGACATCGGCATGTCCTCCCGCGCTCTCAAGGATTCCGAGCTCAAGGTTCTGAAGTCCCAGACCATCGCGCAGGACGGCATCGCTGTCATCGTCAACAAGAACAACAGCGTCTCAAACCTGACCGCGGCACAGATCAAAGACATCTTCCTCGGCAACCTGACCGACTGGTCCGACCTCAGCAAATAACCGATAACAAGAGGGACGGCGGGAATCCTCCGTTCCTCTTTGGTAATCTTCAAAAAAGTACCGCCGTTCCGGGCGTGTGACCGCAGAAAAGCGGTACCCGGGAAACGGCAGTCCCCGACGGACGCAATCCTTCCGAAAGAACCGCCCGCCGGTATCGGTCCGAAAGGAGTTTTACTTATGCAAGCAAAAGCCATCCGGGAAAAAGCCATGAGGGCTGTGTTCCTCGTTTGCGCGTGCGTGTCCATTCTGTGTGTCGCTATGATCCTGTTCTTCCTGCTCTATAACGGAATTCCTTCCATCCGCGAGGTCGGGTTCTTTCAATTTCTCGGCGGCAGGGTCTGGCGTCCGTCCGCCGATTCCTACGGAATCCTGCCTATGATCGCCGGCAGTATCTGCGTGACCACAGGTGCCATGATCGTCGGCGTTCCGCTGGGACTGTTCGCGGCGGTGTTCCTCGCGCGCTTCTGCCCCAAAGGCATCTACCGCGTCCTGCGCCCCGCCGTGGAACTGCTTGCCGGCATTCCCTCCGTCGTGTACGGCTTCTTCGGGCTGAAATTTCTCGTCCCGCTCATCCAGAACCTGACCGACGGTACCGGTAAGGGCATCCTCACCGCGTCGATCCTGCTCGGCTTCATGATCCTGCCGACCATCATCATGGTCACCGAATCCGCGCTCCGCGCGGTCCCGGAAACCTATAACGAGGGTGCGCTCGCACTCGGGGCGACCCCCGAACGCTCGGTCTTTTCGGTCATTCTGCCCGCCGCAAAATCCGGTACGCTTGCCGCCGTCATCCTCGGCGTCGGGCGTGCGATCGGCGAAACCATGGCGGTCGTCATGGTCGCGGGCAACCAGACGCTGTTCCCGACCGGCGTTCTCTCCGGCGTGCGCACCCTGACCTCCAGCATCGTTCTGGAAATGGGCTACGCGGGCGGGTTGCACCGCGGCGTGCTCATCGGCATCGGAATCGTGCTGTTCGTGCTGATCCTCTTCATCAACCTCTGCTTTTCCCTTGTCAAACGAAAGGAGCGTTAATCCATCATGACCGGTTCTGTTCAGAAACCCGAAAATTTCACCGCCGTCGCAATCGGACAGGCGGGCGAAAAAATGGCAAAAAAGCACCGCCACACCGGCTCCTGTATCCTGCGCGGACTTGTCTGGCTCTCCGGCGCGCTGGTTGCCGCCTTCTTCCTGCTGCTCGTCGGATTCATTCTGATCAAGGGGATTCCGAACCTCAAGCCTTCGCTCTTTTCCCTTGAATTCAACAGTGAAAACGTCTCCATGCTGCCCGCCATCTTCAACACGCTCGAGGTCATCGCGCTGACCCTTCTCCTCGCGGTGCCGCTCGGCGTCGGCGCGGCGGTGTATCTGACCGAATACGCAAAGCGCGGCTCCAAGCTGGTCAAGGTCATCCGCATGACCACCGAAACGCTCCAGGGCATCCCCTCCATCGTGTACGGCCTGTTCGGCTTCATCGTGTTCGTCATCACCCTGCACTGGAGCTACTCCATGCTGGCGGGCATTCTGACCATGACGGTCATGGTGCTCCCCATCATCATCCGCACGACGGAGGAAGCCATCCTCGCCGTCCCGGATTCTTTCAGAGAAGCGAGCTTCGGACTTGGCGCGGGAAAGGTCCGAACCGTCTTCCGCGTCATCCTTCCCGCGGCAATGCCCGGTATTCTCTCCGGCGTGATCCTCGCTACCGGCCGTGTTGCCGGGGAAACCGCCGCCCTCATCTTCACGTCGGGAACGGCAGGGAACTTCACGGGCAATCCCATGAACTCCGCCCGCACGCTCGCGGTGCATCTGTACAGCCTGTGGAACGAGGGGCTTTACACGAACGAGGCGTATGCAACCATGGTCGTCCTGCTTGTCATGGTTGTCCTCATCAACGCGCTCTCGGACTTCGTATCAAGAAAGCTGGTAAAGCATTATGGCAACTGATCTGACACAAAAAACGTCCAAAATGGAGGTCCGCAATCTGAACCTCTGGTACGGCGATTTCAAGGCGCTGAAAAACGTCAGCCTGCCGATCTGCGAGCGCGAGATCACCGCGCTCATCGGTCCCTCCGGCTGCGGCAAGTCCACCCTGCTCCGCACGCTCAACCGCATGAACGATCTGGTGGAGGGCTGCCGGATCGAGGGCGACGTCCTGCTGGACGGCAAGGACATCTACCGCGACATGGACCCGACGGTGCTCCGCCGCCGCGTGGGCATGGTGTTCCAGAAGCCCAACCCCTTCCCCATGAGCGTATACGACAACGTGGCGTTCGGTCCCCGTACCCACGGAGTACGGTCGCGGGCGCAGCTTGACGAGATCGTGGAGACCTCGCTTAAGCAGGCGGCGATCTGGGACGAGCTGAGAGACCGGCTCCGCAAGAACGCGCTGGGACTTTCCGGCGGACAGCAACAGCGGCTCTGCATTGCCCGCGCACTTGCCGTCCGTCCGGAGGTACTGCTCATGGACGAGCCGACCTCCGCGCTTGACCCCATTTCCACCGCGCGGATCGAAGAGCTTGCCGTGGAGCTCAAGAAAAACTACACCATCGTCATGGTGACCCACAATATGCAGCAGGCGGCGCGTATCTCCGACAAGACCGCGTTCTTCTTACTCGGTGAGATCGCGGAATTCGGCACGACAGAAGATGTGTTCAACCGCCCGACCGACAAGCGCACGCTGGACTACGTAACCGGCAGATTCGGCTGAGATTTCCGGGGCATACGGTACTCCGGGAGCGCTTGAAACGCCCGTCGGATTCCTGCCGGTTTTCCGGATCGGTACAGCACTTTGCACGCTTTGTCGCACGCAGGTTTCGGCGGGTCTCCGGGCAGGCACGGTGCTTTGCCGCTCGCAGGGTCAGCAGATTTCCGGCGCCCGCGTCTGCCCCCTGCCTCCCGGCTCGCAAGCTGTCCTTCCCGCTTTTCCGGGCTCCCGGAGAGATTTCCCTCTTCCGGCGATGCCCGTTTTTTGTTTTCGGGGCTTGATTTATGCCGTCAGATATGATAGAATAAGCGTAACTCATACAAAGGAGAGGTTGCCATGAATGTTGCAAACGGACATTTTGTAATCACCATCAGCCGCCTTTGCGGCGCGGGCGGTACCAGCATCGGAAACTTGCTGTCCGAAAAGCTGGGGATTCCGGTCTACGGACGGGAACTGCTCCGGATGGCGTCGGATATGAGCGGGATCAACGAGGAACTGTTTGAGCGGGCGGACGAACGCATCCGCAACGGGCTGCTCTTCAAGATCTCCAAGGAAGTATATGACGGAAGGTCTCCTTCCCCTGCCCCGGACTTCACCGCGGATCACGACCTGTTCGATTATCAGGCAAAGGTACTCCGCAAGCTCGCGGAAAGCGAGTCATACATTGTCATCGGCAGATGCGCGGACTACATTCTCCGCGATTTCCCGAATGTCGTCCGGGTATTCGTAACCTCGGATGAGGCGCACTGCGTCGAACATCTGATGAAGCGCAGCGGGCTGACCAGAAAAGAAGCGTGGGCGGAAATCCAGCGCCTGGACAACGAGCGCGCCAGCTATTACCGCTACTATACCGACCAGACCTGGAGCAGTGCGGAGAATTACGACCTCTGTGTCAATACCGCGAGCGTTTCCTATGAGGACTGCGCGGACATCATCATTGACTATCTGCACCGCAAGTGTAAATAAACCGACAGAAACCTGCCGCCGCGCGCACGCGCGGCGGCTTTTCCGACGAAAATTTTCACAAAAAGCAAAATACCCGTTGCTCCTTTCGGGAAGCCATGCTATAATGATTCTGTAAGATCAAAGACCCGCCTGCCCGTCCGGCCCGGAAGAGATGCAGTGCCGTCCCGGCACCGGGAACGACCGACGGCAGGTAGCCAAATACATAAGGGAGTAAACCGCCGACATGGGAAAGAATAAATCCAGACTGCCCTTCGTCGTCTGGCCCGAGGACAAAGCCGGACAGACCAAGGCGCTCCGCCAAAGCGAACAGCTCGCCCGTTTCCGGGCGTACCGCGATAAAATCCGCAACCACCCCTTCACCCCCGCCTATCATTTCTGCGCGCCGGACGGCAAAATCAACGACCCGAACGGGTTCTGCCGCTGGAAGGGGAAATATCACCTGTTCTATCAGGAGTATCCCCCGGAGGATCCGCGCCAGCACTGGGGACACGCCGTTTCGACCGACCTGATCCATTGGGAGGACCTCCCGACCGCGATCTATCCCGATCCCGAGGACGCGGTGTACAGCGGCAACGTGCTCGTGGAAAAGGACCGCGCCATCGCCATGTACCACGGTCCCGGGCGCGGCAATTTCGTCGCCGTGTCCCATGATCCGCTTCTGCTCAACTGGGAGAAGCTGACGGGCGACGCGGTACTGAAGCCGGTGGACGGCGCGCCATACCGCATCTTCGACCCGTATCTGCGGCACGAGGAGGAGGGCTATTTCGCGCTCTCCGGCGTCACCGAAAACACGCCGTCCGGTCCCCGCATGGCAGAACAGCAGTTCTTCTCGCAGGACCTGGAACATTGGGTCTGGACGGGGAAATTCATGGACGACAATCCCTACCTGATTATCGGGGAGGACGGCGCCTGCCCCTATTTCATCCCCTGCCGCGACGGGCAGTACCTCTTCTTCCACTTCAGCCATGAATCGGGTCCCCACATTCTCTCCGGTATTTACGACAAGGCAACCCACAAGTTCCGCCCCCATCACCATCTCCAGCTCTCCATGGAAGCGCCCGGCTGCGGAACCTTTCATGCGCCGAGCGCCATAAGCGACGGGAACGGCGGCGCATATCTCATTCTCAACTGCTCCGAGGGACGTCACGCCGATCCCGCATACCCGCGCGACGGAATGTTCACCATGGTATATCACGTGACCATCGGCATGTTCAACCAGCCGGTCGTCGAGCCGCTTCCCGCGTATGACGAGTTGCACGAGGCGCTTCTGTACGACGGGAATTTCAAGGTGGAGCGCGGCGGCGAATTTGAGCTTCCCGCACGCGGACGGGCACTGGACATTCAATTGGAGATCGACCTCGGCGGCGCCGCGGGCTTCGGACTGGACGTGTTCCACTCCGGAAAAGAAACCACCGCCATCCGCTTTACCGAGCGTCACGGTTCGTGGCGCGACCGCGCGTATCTGACCATCGATTCCTCCCGCTCCTCTCTGGATCCGCTTCATATGGGCAAAGCCCCCGAATCCATCCAGTGCTGGGGTTCTCAGGACGGCAAATTGTCCGTGCGCATTCTCATTGACCACTGCACCGTGGAGGTCTTTCTCGGCGGCGAGGTCATGTTCAGCACCGCCTACCCGACCCTTGAGGAAAGCGACCGCCTGGTCTTCTCCCCCACCGGCGGGGACGTCACGGTCACCTCAGCCAAGGTTTATTCCATGAAACGCATTTACTGAGGACACCATCCCCCCGTTCTCTGCGTATGCTGAGGGTTGAGGGCTCCGTCGTGTCCGCCGCGCTTTCCCGGACAACCGGTAGCGCAATGACCGAATTTTAAGAAAGGACATATCCGATGAAAAATCTGGGGTATTACAACGGAAAGATCGGTCCCCTTGAGGAAATGACCGTTCCCATGCTGGACCGCGCCTGCTATTTCGGCGACGGTGTCTATGACGCCGCATACAGCCGCAATCATATCGTTTACGCACTGGAAGAACATATCGACCGCTTCTTTGACAGCGCCGCCCTGCTCGGGATCGGAATTCCCATGAGCCGCGAGGAGCTTGCGGCGCTGATCCGGGAGCTGGTCCGCAAGGTGGACGACGGCGAACAGTTTGTTTACTGGCAGGTGTCGCGCGGTACGGCGATCCGTACCCACGCGTTTGCGGGAGAGAGAGCAAACATCTGGATCATGCTCCGCCCCTGCCGCCTGCGTGAATTGTACCGCAAGAACCGCCTCATTTCCACCGAAGACACGCGGTTCTTCCACTGCAACATCAAATCGCTCAACCTGATTCCGAACGTGCTTGCCATGCAGAAGGCGGTTGCCGCAGGCGTGGACGAATGCGTCTTCCACCGCGGTGACATCGTAACCGAGACCGCGCACTCCAACATTTCCATGCTGAAGGGCGGAAAGCTCATCACGCATCCCCGCGACAATCTGATTCTTGCGGGTGTTGCCAGAAAGCATCTCATCGAAGCCTGCCACCACTTTGGGATCCCCGTGGAGGAACGCAACTACACACTTGCGGAACTGGAGGCCGCGGACGAGGTGATCCTCACCGCCGCCGGTTCGCTCTGTATCTCCGCCTCGGAGCTGGACGGAAAGCCCGTCGGCGGAAAGGCGCCGGATACGCTCCGGATGCTGCAGGACTACCTGCTCGCCGATTACGTCGAAAAGACCGGCGGGGGCGTATACTGAAAAAGCAAAAACAAAAAAGCCCCCGGCAGACTGAAAACCCTGCCGGGGGCTGTGTTTAAGTCAGGTCGGTTTCAAAAAAGCGATCTACCAGATTTTCATAGTATTCCAGCGAGCTGAAGGATCCCCAGAATGTCAGGACATCCCCGGCTGCAGAATACTCTCCGATGTAGCCCGCATACCTGCCGTCCTTGTAATTTGCCCAGATGATGAGAAAATCGCCGTTTTCGTAAGAGAGGCGCAGGCAGATATCCTTCGGGGAATTGTACGCGTAATACTTGTTGAGAATATCGGTCTTTGAAAACGCGTCCAGAAAATCCGGAATCTTATCCGCCGGCAGGGTCTCCAGCACCGTGGCGTTGGAGGGGGCAAACGGCGCCAGCTCCCGGAATTGGTCCGGTATCCACGAAATGAATTCTTTCTGTGCCGGGTTGTCATACCGGATCAGTTCAACGCTGACGACCCGATCGAGTTCTACCCGGTCAATCGAGCGTGTACCGGGATCACAGGCGACGAGCAGACAAGCGCAACATACCAGCATCAAGAAAAGACAAATTGTTTTTTTCATGCGGGCATCCTCCTCTTCCGGCAAGCCGACGGTGCTTCCGGAATCATCTCCCACGTCGTGCCGCGAGGGGCGAAACGCGGGTTGCGGTGCGGATACAGTACCGGAGACTTCCGGATGATTCTGCTTCGCAGCGGCAGAACATTTTGTTCCGTTCGTTTCCATTCTATCACATAATCGGAAGAGAATCAAGTCTCCGCCGATTTTCGGATTGATGCCGAAAACCACAGGTGTGCCGCCGCTTTGGCGTTCCCTCACTCCCCGTTCTTCTTTTCCAGTTGCTTCGTCGAAATCGCCGCCGAGATCAGGCTGTAATTCCCGGAGGCAATGATGACCCGCTCCCACTCCGCCGCGGTTCCCTCAAAGTGTACCACCCGCAGATAGCGGCAGCCGTAAAACGCCATCGCGCTGACCCGCTTCAGTTGTGCTCCGATGGTGACCGATTCCCCGCCCCGCGCAGGCGGGTACAGGATCAGCGTGCTCTTGTCCGCAGAATACAGCACCCCGCTCTCGTCGCAGTAAAACTGATTGCCCTCGCTGACCGATATGTAAGTCAGATTCTGGCACCCGGCAAACGCAAGGTCGCCGATCTTCTGTACCGTTGCCGGGATCTGTACCGCGCTGATCGACGTACAGCCGTAAAACGCGGAGGCTGCGATCGCCGTGACACGCTTCCCGTCCGCCGTTTCCGGAATCATGACGCAGGCATCCCTGTATTCCCCGATCCCGACCACCGTAAGACTGCCGTCCGGGTTCTCCTTGTACCTGAGGCTGTTCTGCGGTCTGGGCTTTTCCGTTTCCGTCTCGGTCACGCGCTCCGTCGCACGCTCGGTCGCCTTTTCCGTTCCGGATTCCCCGATGTTCTCCGTTCCGCTCTCGTTTGTTTTCCCGGATTCCCCGTCGTCCCCGACCGGCTCCGTTACACTTTCCTTTGGCGGTTGTTCCGGATCGTCCGACGCAACCGTTCCTTCCCCTGCCGTACCCGCTCCGATGTCCGGGAGTGGCTCCTGCGTTCTGGTCGCGCAGGAGGAGGTCAGAATTAAAAGTGCGAATGCCGTCAGGCACAGAATGATCATCGCGGCAATCCAGGTATGTATGGCTTTCATGTTCTCTTCCTCCGTTTTTTGCTTCTTTTGCCGGTACCGTCGTTCCGGAGATTTTATCACGGCTTGTCCCACTGTCGCGTAACCGGAGAAATACCGGCTCCCAACTCAAGATTACCATTATTTTCCTTTTTGTCAATAAAAACAGTACGACATCCGGCGACCGGAAATTCCGTATCCCGCCTCCGGCTATCCGAAAGAAACGAAAAAGACGGAAAAACGATGGAGAAGACGGTCGTTTTCGCGCGAACGGTTTTCCGTGCGGGGACCGTCTTTCCTGCCCGCGTGATCCGGCGGTGTACGATTTGCAAAACAAAAAACGCCCGGTGCGTTGACCGGCGGCGCGGGATATGGTATAATGGGCGTGGATCAATCCGCAGAATTCTCACGCAAACGTACCGAAAGGACAAAACAATCTATGAAAAAACTCTGGTACCGCGCTCCCGCGGAAAACTGGAATCAGGCGCTTCCCGTCGGCAACGGCAGGCTCGGCGCCATGTGCTTCTCCGGAACCGTTTTCGACCGGATGCAGCTGAACGAGGACACACTCTGGTCGGGGCGCCCGCGGAAGGAGCAGGAGACCCGCGTTCACGATAAGGAGACCCTCGCACGCATCCGGGAACTGCTCGACGCGCGCGACTACGTCGGCGCACAGAAGGCTACCTCCGGCATGATGTGGGGGCTTTGCTCCGAGGCGTATGTCCCTGCGGGAAATCTGGAGATCGAATTGTGCAAGCAGTCAAAGACCGCAGAGCATTATACCCGCGAGCT
Source organism: uncultured Eubacteriales bacterium (assembly GCA_934525675.1). GTDB lineage: Bacteria > Bacillota > Clostridia > Oscillospirales > CAG-272 > CAKVOU01. Next base: position 37,766 of record CAKSZH010000005.1, on the reverse strand, counting down.
GGATCTTGACGACGCGTGCCTCCGCTGTGCCTATGAGATCGGCGGCGTGAAATTTGAAAAGGAGGTCTTTGCCTCCCATCCGGGCAACGTCATCGTATACCGCGTGCGCACGTCGGAGAAGCAGAGCTTCCGGCTCTCGCTTTCCTCTGATCTCTTACATACCGTCAGCGCCGACGCGGACGGAACGCTCCACCTCTTCGGCGAATGTCCGACCTCGGTGCATCCCTTCTTCTTTGACCCCGCCGTGGAGTACGACGGCGGCGAACATATCTCCTACGAGATCCGCGCCGCAGTGAAAGCCAACGAGGGCGCGTGGGTGCGCTCGCTCGGCGCATCGGTGAGAGCGGAAAACGTGACCGAACTGACCGTATACCTCTCCATCGCCTCCTCCTTTGCCGGCTACGACAGAATGCCGACCTCGGAGGGAAAAGATTTCCGCGCGGTCAACGACCGGGTACTTTCGGAGGCGGTCACACTCGGGTTTGATCAACTCAAAGCCCGTCATCTGACCGATTACCATGCACTCTTCCGCCGCGTCCGCCTGACGCTCGGCAAGGACAACGGAAAGCCGACCGACGAGCGCCTTGCCCATCCGGAGGGCGACACGCAGCTTGCGGAGCTGCTCTTTGATTACGCAAGGTATCTGCTCATCTCCTCCTCGCGCGAGGGGACACAGCCGGCAAACCTCCAGGGAATCTGGAATGACATGGTATGCCCGCCGTGGCAGTGCAACTACACGACCAACATCAACACCGAAATGAACTACTGGCACGCGGGGGTCTGTGCGCTTCCCGAGTGCGAGCTTCCCCTCTTTGACCTGCTCCGCGACTTTTCCGAAAAGGGTAACAACTTCGGACTCCGCGGCTGGAACGCATGGCACAACACCGACCTCTGGCGGTTCCACAACGAGGCGACCGACAACCCCTGCTGGGGCTTCTTCCCCATGGCGGGCTTCTGGCTCTGCCGCCACATCCGGGAGCATTACGCGTTTACCGGGGACAAGAAATTCCTTGAAAAGAACCTCCCGATTCTCTGCGGCGCGTGCGATTTTCTCTTTGACTGGATGGTCGGGGAGGACGGGTACCTGACCACCTCGCCCTCCGCATCGCCCGAAAACAGTTTCCTCTTTGACGGCGAAGCGGTCGCGGTGGCAAAGGGCAGCGCAATCGACCTGACCATTGCAAAAGAGCTCTTCACCTTCACCGCCGAGGCGTGCGAAGCGCTGGGGCTTGACGCAAAGAAATACCGCGACGCGGCAGAAAAGGTCAAGCCGCTCACGGTCGGCTCCGACGGGCGGTTGCTGGAATACAATGAAGAATTTGAGGAATGCGAGCCGGGGCACCGCCACATTTCCCATCTCTACTGCGTCTATCCCGGCGAGAGCGCTCTGCCGGGCTCGCCCGAATTCGAGGCGGCAAAGAAGTCGCTGGAATACCGCCTTGCAAACGGCGGCGGGCACACGGGTTGGTCCAACGCGTGGATTGCCTGCTTAAGGGCAAGATTCCTTGACGGGCGCGGTGTGGAGGACTGCATCGACACCATGTACCGCCGCTCCATCTACCCGAATCTGCTGGACGCGCACCCGCCGTTCCAGATTGACGGGAATTTCGGCATCTGCGCCGCCATCGCGGAGAGCCTGCTTCAGAGCCACGGGGGAAAGATCGACCTGCTCCCCGCTCTGCCGCCGTCGTGGACGGAGGGTGAATTCCGGGGCTTCCGCGCCCGCGGCGGATACACGGTAGACTGCCGCTGGAAGGACGGAAAAGTCCTCTCCAAACGAATTATCGACAAGGAAGGGCACGAAGTATGAACCGGAATTTTTTTGAAAAATACGTATCCAACACACCGACCGGCACCTCTCACAACAATCTTCTCTTAGAGGAAAAACCGATCCGGGAAACCTATCGTGCGTGGTTCCGCGTGGCGGTCCCGGGCAGCTTCCGCTGGCGGTTCTATTTCACCAACACGGTCAATTCCACCATGAATGACGGCGAGGTGGCGTATCCCGACCGCCCCGGCGGAAACTGGAAGATTCTCTCCGCACGCGTCGGCGCCTGCCCCGTGCCCGACACCGAATGGGAACAATCCGCAGAGGTGCTTTTTGACGGAGAAAAGGAAAAAGCCGTCGCGCCAGACGAAACCTTCTGGAGCGACGAGGTCGCGCTGAGTGTGAAGGAAGGCGGGTACCTGCTCTGGGAATGGACGATTGAGGGCAACGGGATTCCGTTTACGGGAGACAGCATGGTGACCGCCAAGCGGCTGACCGCGGACGGCTGGATTTCCGACGACCGCTGTCCCAAACCGGATCTGCTCGGCTGTGACCGCAAGGTAAAGAAACGCATCGCGTTTCTCGGCGACTCCATCACAGAGGGCTGTGAGACCCCGATCGACGCGTGCGACCACTGGGCGGGCAGACTTGCCTTCCGCCTCGGGGAGGACTATGCCGTCTGGAATATCGGTCTGGGCTTCGCCCGCGCCTCGGACGCGGCGTACCACAAGTCGTGGATGAAAAAAGCGATGGAATACGACGCGGTAAACGTCAGCTTCGGCGTCAACGACATCAACTCCGGCGCTTGCGGGAAGCATCTCGCGGGCGACAGTGCGGACGAGGTGCTTGCTTCTCTGGAAGCGATCGTCAAACCGCTCCGCGAAGCGGGAAAACAGGTCATTCTCTTCGGTGTCCCCGCGTTTGACTTTGACTACGACGCGCAAAAGCTCGCCACATGGGAAACGGTCAACGCGCACATTCCCCTGCTCGCCGACAAATACGGCTGTGCGTACTACGATTTTGCCGCCGTGACCGACTGTCCCGGGCACCACGGACACGGCAGATACCAGCCCCATCCCACCGGCTACGGCTGCTGGCTGATCGAGCAGGATCTCTGGGAAAAGCTCGGCGAAGTGTACCGGGCGTAAGGTATTTTATATCACACAACAAAACAGGCGTTGCCGGCGGCAACGCCTGTTTTGTGATACGGAACAGCCTGACGCACCGTCGGTGACGGTCTGTGCGCGCCTTATTCCGAAACGATCTCCATCTTTTCAATGACGACCGCGTCCTTCGGCACGTCGTCATACCAGCCGTGGCTGCCCGTTCTGACGGACGCGATCTTATCAAGCACGTCATAGCCGTCGGTCAGCTTGCCGAAACCCGCGTACTGGGAATCGAGATACCCCGCGTCCGCGTGCATGATGAAGAACTGGGACGACGCGGAGTCCGGATCGGAGGTACGCGCCATGGAAAGCACGCCGCGCGCGTGGTGCAGGTCATTCTCCATAAATCCGTTTGCGCGGAATTCGCCCTTGATGCTCTTTGCGTGCTTTGACTCCAGATTCTCGTTCATGCCCCCGCCCTGGATCATGAAGCCGCTGATGACGCGGTGGAAAACGAGCCCCTCATAAAAGCCGTCCTTCACCAGCCCGAGGAAATTTTCCACGGTTTTCGGCGCCTTGTCGGGGTACAGCTCGGCGGTCATCTCGCCGAAATTCTTCACTTTGATTTTCACAATCGGATTTGCCATGATTTTCTCCTTATTTCTGCTGTAATTTCAGGTTTTGATGTCGTCCGCGATGCGATATTGTCGTTCCGGAACGCCCGATACGAAATTTACTCCGGCTTGGGAAGCACCGTAAAACGGAAGCGGAACGTGCCGTCAATTCCCTTTCCCGTTACCTCCACTGTCGGCTGATACGAGGTGGACAGACGCGAGCCGATCCGCCACGTCCATGTGACGATTCCGTTTGCATCCGCAGCGGATTGCCCGAGCCCCGCGGCGGAGGACGCACCGGATTTGCACAGCATCCGGCAGGTGTATGTCGCACCGGGAATCGCTCCGGTCAGGCGAAGCGTCACGGTCGCGCCGCGTTCCGCCTCATCAAACACAGTCACCGTCATACCGCCGGGAAGCGCCTCTTGGCGATAGGTAACGGAGTCACGGACAGTCTCCGTCCCTGCTTCCGTTTCCGTTTTTCTTCCTGATGCTGTTTCTGTTCCTGTTTCTGTTCTTGCCCCGGTCCCTGTTTCCGACGGCTGCTCCGTCTCCGTTCCGGCGCCGGATTCCTGCCCGTCAACCACCCGGAACGGAAAGTCCGCGATCAGACCGCCGTCCTCGCTGATGAGGTAGACCCGGAACCCGTCGCCCGTTTTGACGCCGGCGCTGATGCGCCATACCCATGTGATTCTTCCGTTTTTGTCCGCCGTACCGAGCCCCAGACCCTTGGCATTCGACCAGCCGGAGGCAGTCTTCATACGGCAGACTGCCCTCTCGCCGGGATTGCACCCGGATAGCGTCACCGACACGGTCTCCCCTCGTTCGGCGCGGTCAAACGAAGTATAGGCATACGCGCGGTGTGTCGTTTCGGGGAACGAAGAATCCTTTGATTCCGTTCCGGAAGCACCCGCATAGTTTCCCGTGCCGGTTTCCGCTCCTCCCCGGTGTACCCCGCAGGATACCCCGGATAAAAGCACTGCCGCAAGCAGAAAAGCGGTTCCGGCTCTCATGAAAAAGCGCTTCATGTTTCCTCCAACCCGTAAGCCGCACGGAACAATTCATCCGCGCGGTCATGCCGTTCCATGAGGTACAGCCACCCGAAGAGCACCTCCATGCCCGTTGCACTGCGGTATTCCGCCACGGTCGCACTCTTCGGCGTATTGGTATGCCCGATGTTTCTGCCGCGCCGGAATACCCCGGTTTCCTCTTCGTCAAGAAGCGGCAGAATGCGTTCCATCGCCCGCGCCTGCATGGGTGCGCGGACGTATCCGAGCGCCGCCGTATTGAGGTGCGCCGAGGTGGACAGCCCCTTTTCCCTCACCAGATGGGTGCGGACGTACAATTCGATCACGCAGTCGCCGAGATAAGCGAGCGCCTGCGTGGAAATCTCCCCGATGGGCGTCTCTCCCATCATTTCAAAAGAACCTTGACGACGACCTTGCCGACCGTCTCTGCGTTTTCTCCGTCATAGCGGATACCGGGCGCGTGAGGCTCGCCGGGAAACAGGATGGCAAAATCCCCCGTGCGCATATCCAGCTCGGTATAATTCTCTGTCATGGCGAACAACTCGCAGTCGCCGCCTTCGTTGTAGGGGTCGGTCAACGTCAGCCCGTCCGGGACGGTCACGCGGATTTTCTCCCGACCGCAGATCATGTACTGCACATCGATGTACTTGTGATGATTTTCGAATTTCGCATCCGCGGGTGACTTGCTTTCATACCGCTGGACGTTGGCATACAGGCGATCCCCGTCGATGACGTGCTTGCCGAGCGCCGTTTCATTGGTGTATTCCCGCAGTGTCCGGAACGCTTCCGCGAAGCCGGGGTACAGATTTTCGTAAAGTGATGCGTCCCTGATATTTCCCTTAATCATGTTTTTCTTCCTCCGTTTTTGACGCCGCGTCCGCGGCGCCGTTTGTATCTTTCTCCTGATTTCCGCGGTTTTTGTCTTTCTTTGCGGTCTTCGGCTCCTTTTGCTCCTTCGGATGCTTCTCCGGCTTCTCCGGTTTTGCGTCGGGGTCGGGATACCTTGCCTCCAGCATTGCCTCGGCAATCGACCGGAAATAAGCAGACAGGGACACCGCGCCGAGCACCGTCAGGAAATAATCCGGCTCTTTTGCGGGGTCGAGCGCATTGGTCGCCATCAGACGCTCAAGCGCATCCACGCACTCTTCCCGGTTGGACTGCTTGATGGCAAGAAACTGCTCGTAGCACGCTTCGAGCGCATTCCCGTCGAAGTTCTCCTCCGCCGCGTACACGCCATACAAAAGGCGCTTGATCTCCCCGATGGACAGAGTTCCCTTGAGTGCATAGATATACAGCATCTGAAGCACCTGCTCGCGGGTATACTTCTTGCCCTTGATCGGCTTGATCAGCCCCTCCTTGGAATAGTTGTTGATCATGGTCTTGGTCAGCACCCGGTCGCGGTAACGCTCCGCACCTTTTGCGTTGCAGTCCGCGATCAGGCTGATAATCTGATCAAGGTACAGATTGATCGACGGAATTTCGTTTCCGTGCAGATCGGCATCGGAAACCGCGTCGGTAAATAAAGCCTTCAGATCGTCGGTCACGGTGTTTTCCTCCCCGGTATCTCATATTGATTACCATTATACACCATTTCCTCTGCGGAATCAAGTGGAATTTAAGATTTGCCTTATCCCGATTGTGCGATTGACAGGGCTGGACGGGCGTGGTATAATGTTGTGTGAAATTCGGGGCGCACGGGTCCCGCAGGCGGAGGAGCACATGACCATCGGAAACATTCAACTGAAACACGGGCTTCTCGCAGCGCCGATGGCAGGCGTCAGCGACCGCGCCTACCGGCAGGTCTGCCGGGAAGCGGGCGCGGAGATGACCGTCAGCGAAATGGTTTCCGCCAAGGCAATCTGTTATGAGATGCGTACGAAGAAACGGGATGCTTCCTTCTCCCGTACCGCGCCGCTCGCGTCCGTCCGGGAGGACGAGCTTCCCCACGCGGTCCAGCTGTTCGGCAGTGAGGCGGAATATCTTGCCGAGGCGGCAAGGCTCATTGAAACCTGCGCCTACGTCGGCTGTACCGCGACCGTGCCGCCGTCCGCCATTGACATCAATATGGGCTGTCCCGTCCCCAAGGTTGCGGGAAACGGCGAGGGCAGTGCCCTCATGAAGGATCCGCCGCTGGTCGGGCGCATTGTCCGCGCCGTTGCGGACGCGGTGAAGATTCCCGTCACCGTCAAAATCCGCGCGGGGTGGGACAGGCAGCACATCAACGCCGCCGAGGTCGCAAAGATTGCAGAGGACGCGGGAGCCGCCGCCGTCACGGTACACGCGCGGACCCGTGCGGACGGATACGCGCCGGGGATTCTCCCGGAGGTGATCGCCGACGTAAAGCGTGCCGTCCGTATTCCCGTCATCGGAAACGGCGACATTTTCGCGGCGGACGACGCGCTTCGTATGCTCCGGGAGACCGGATGCGACGGGGTGATGGTCGGTCGCGGCGCTCTCGGAAATCCGTGGCTGTTCGCGGAAATCGTTGCGGCGCTTGAGGGAAAGCCTTACGCGCCCCCGACCAAAACAGAACGGCTTGACACGGCGCTTCTCCATGTTTCCCGCATCGTCGGGGACAAGGGAGAAAAGGTCGGCGTGCCCGAAGCGCGGAAGTACCTCGCGTGGTACACCAAGGGGATGTACGGCGGCGCGGCGGTCCGCGCCGCGATCATGGCGGCGGTGACCTTTGACGATCTGACGCGCGCGATCGCCCCTTTGTACCGGGAGAACTGACCGCCGATACCCGAAAGCGGTCCCCGGCAAAAGAGAACATCACACTCCGGAATCCCTGACGGCATCCGGTTCCCCGGCACTGCCTTACCCGAACGAAACAGAAAGGAGACGCGCGCCTATGTCCGACAATGAAATACTGCTCGACTGGCTGCACCGCGCCGCCGACGGCGACGGGGACGCGTTCTCCCGGATCGTGACGGAGTTGGAAAAGCCGGTCTATCGCCTCGCCTTTGCGATCGTCGGCAACCGGGAGGACGCGGAGGATGTTTCGCAGGAAACCTTCCTGAAGCTCTTCCGGACGCTCGGTACCTTCCGCGGCGATGCGTCGGTCTCCACTTACGTTCTGACCATAGCTAAAAACACCGCGCTTGACGAGCTCCGGCGCAGGAAAAACCGCCCGGCGGATTCCATGACCCTTGAAACAGAGGACGGAGAGGACCGGCAGGCGGAGATCGCAGACCCCGATCCGTACTCCGACCCCGCAAAGAGTTATGCGCAAAAAGAACGCATCGCGGGTGTAAGACAGGCAATCGCCGATCTTGCCGGGGATCACCGCGTTATCCTGACGCTCCGCGACATGGAGGGGCGTTCCTACGAAGAGATCGCAGACATTTTAGGGCTGACCGACGGCACGGTCAAAAGCCGCCTGTTCCGGGCGCGACAGGCACTCAAAGCTCTGCTCACCGAAAGAAATATCCGCTGACGGGGAACTTTCCCCCGCCCTGCGCGTCGGATAAAACAGTAACACAGAAAAGAGAAAGGAGCCGCAGATGATGTCCGCAATGAATTGCAAGGAAACGAGAAAACTGCTTGACGCGTATCCGGACGGAGAGTTGCCCCCGGAGATGACCGGGGCGGTACGCGCTCACCTTTTGCAGTGTCCCGAATGCCGTGCGGAATGGCTTCTTGAGAAACAACTGCGCGAGGATATTTCCGCCGCCGCACCGGAAGTCCCGGCGGATCTGCATGAACGGATCATGGAAGCTGTCCGGAAGGAGCAGTCCGGAAAAACAACGGCCGAAATACCGGCGCCGCGGCGTTCCGTCCGCTTCGGGAGCCGTCTCCGTGCCCTTGTCGCCATGGCGGCAGCCTTCGTGCTCATCGGGACCGTAGCGCTCGCCGTAGCACTCACGATTACCCACCGCAAGCAAAGCGTCTCCGATGCACAGGCGCCGGATTCCATGCCGTTCTTCCACGAGAGCTTTTCCGTGAAGGGAAACCCGAATTACAACGGACTTCATCCCGAGGAAGCCCCCGAAATGGCAACCGCCGTCACAAGCGGTAAAACGGACGACAGAAAAGACGGGCTGACGTTCACGGGACTCACTCTGACCAAAGGACAGTATGCGTACCGGATCGAGCTTGCGTCGGACCGGGTGTCGTATTCCGCAGACGGTCTGACCTTTACCGGAGAATACGTGTGGGAGGGCAGCACCCTGCGCATCGGATTTATCGGGGAGGACGGTCAGATCTACGAATCCTTCTGGGACAGAGAAGGAAATTACCTGTCCGGAACATTCCCGTGGGAGACGACCCCATGAATGACATCGTGATTCTGTCTCCCGATGAACTGTTTGGCAGGATGCTTGCGGACGAATGTACCTTCTGCGGCTTCCCTGCCTGCGTGTTTCCCGTCGCCGACGAGCACGTCAGTGCCGCGCGCGCCGTACTGATCGACCTGGACCGGATCCGTCCGGTACCGTCCCCCGCCGCGCAGACCATCGGTTTTTCCGTCGATCCCGACGTACTCCCGGAGGAAGTTAAATCCGGTTGCTGTTTGATCTTCCATCGTCCCTTCCCGGTCAAACGACTGCGGGAGGAGCTTTACCGTCTGTTCCCGGAGAGCCGGGTCTCTCTTCCCGAGGGAAATGTGATTTCTCACCGGATCGCTCATCCGGCGCTGACACTGGATCCTCTGCATATGCGCGCGGTGATGGGCGAGTATTCGGTATCGCTCAGCTATCGGGAATTCGCACTTCTCGGCAGGCTTCTTGCGGCAAACGGCGAGGTCGTTCCCAAAGGGGAGCTGGACGCTCTGCTCGGCAGTCACGAGAGCAACATGACCGAAACCTATATCTGTCGCCTGCGTCGCAAGACCGAAAAGGTTCTCGGGATGCGGCTGATCGAATCCGTCCGCGGAGTCGGCTACCGGTACCGTGCAAAGTAACGGCAAATACAATTTTGAAATACAGAAAATCCCCCGACAGAATGTTACTTCTGACGGGGGATTCTTTCGGTTGTCTTCAAAATCCGCTTGCGCCTGCCGGGCAGCCTTCGTATCCGGCGGCTGCTTCTGCAAGCTGTTCTGCCTGTCGGGGAATCAATCCCCGGATACGCCCAGTACGTCCTCCAGAATTCCGGCAATGCGCTCCGACACGTGTCCGTCTCCGTACACGTCGGTACGTACCGCCATACGTGCCCGCGCGGATGCGTCGGAAAGAAGCTGTTCCGCCACGGCGCCGATGACAGCCCCGTCGGTTCCGCAAAGCCGGAGCACCCCGCACCCGATGCCCTCGGGGCGCTCGGTCGATTCCCTTGCAATCAGCGTGGGAATACCGAGGAACGCCGCTTCCTCCTGAATCCCGCCGCTGTCGGTCACACAGAAGTACGCATGGGACAGAAGCGCGTGATATTCCTCCACCGGGAGCGGCTGTGCGATCCCGGCAAAGGGGCAGGAATCCAATGCCGCCGCAACTGCCCTGCCCATCTCCGGGTTGGGGTGCGCCTCGCACAGAAGATAGGTGTCCTCCCGGTATTTCCCGACCGCGTCGCGGAGCGCGCCGAGCATGACGGTAATGTGTTCCGCGTTTTCCCGCCGGTGGAATGAAGCAAGCACCAGCCGTTTGCCCGCAAGCCGCTCGGTCAGGGGGCTGTCATACCCCCGCCCGGCGGTCAGAACGAGCGCGTCGGTCACCGTGTTTCCGACCGTATAGATCTTTGACGCGTCCACGCCCTCGGTCCGGAGGTGCAGGGCGGCGCTTGCCGTCGGTGCAAAATGATACGTTGAGAGAAGCCCGACTGCCCGCCTGTGCCATTCCTCGGGAAACGGCGACAGCATATCATAGGTGCGAAGCCCCGCCTCCACATGCGCCACGGGAATCTTCCTGTAAAACGCGCAGAGCGCCGCCGCAAATGCGGTCGTGGTGTCTCCCTGAACGATGACAAGATCAGGTTCTTCCACGCCGAGGATTCGCCCCATTTCCGTTAAAATTACCCCTGCCGTCGCGTCCGGCGTACTGCCGATGCGCATCGAACTGAAGCTCCGGTCGGGTCGCACGCCGAACGTCCGGAGCACATCGGCACACATCCGCCCGTGCTGTCCCGTCGCAAGTACCCGCGTGCGGAAGGCACGGCGCTTCTTCAACTCCTTTACCAAAGGACACAGCTTGACCGCTTCCGGTCGTGTCCCGATCACTGCCAGTATTTTTATCGGTTCCATTCGGGTCTCCTCCAAGTCCGTTCCCCATACCAAGGGTGTTTTCTCTTCAATATATGAAAACTTCACTCCGGTATGACCGCGAATGTTATACAAAACTGTCGGTTGCTTTGGGGAAACCACTTGCAATCCGGGAAGGTTTCTGTTATAATGTGAATTGATAATTTTTGTGCTTGGCAAGGAGATCATTCATGACAGAAAAACTTGCAATCCTCGACTGCGGCGGTCAGTACACCAAGGTGATTGACCGGAAGATCCGCGAGGCGGGCGTTTACACCGACATCTTCCCGATGGGCGTGGCGGCGGACAAGCTCCGCGACTACGGCGCCATCATTTTCTCCGGCGGTCCCTCCAGTGTCTGGGAATCCGGCGCGCCGGAATATGACAAAGCCATCTTCGACCTCGGCATCCCGATGCTCGGCATCTGCTACGGCATGCAGCTCATCGTGGAGCAGTTCGGCGGCGTGGTCGCCCCCGAGGTCAAGACCGAGTACGGTCAGACCGAGATCGACATTGACCCCTCCTGCCCGCTCTTCAAGGGGCTTTCCGAAAAGGAGCCGGTCCTGATGAGCCACGGAGACGCCGTCAGCGTCATGCCCGAGGGCTTCCGCCTGGTCGCAAAGACGGGAAATGTCTGCGCGGGCGTCTGGAACCCCGACAAGAAGATCGTCGGCGTGCAGTTCCATCCCGAAGTCGATCCCACCGTTCACGGTGTGGAAATGCTGAACAATTTCGTCCGCGGCATCTGCGGATTCAAGGAGGTTTACGCCCTTGAGGACCGCATCACGACCTCCGTCAACATGATCCGCCGCCGCGTCGGCGACGGGAAGGTCGTCGTCCTTGTGTCCGGCGGCGTGGATTCCGCCGTGACCGCCGCACTGCTTGTCAAGGCGCTGAAGCCCGAGCAGGTCTTCGCCATTCACATCGACCACGGTCTCATGCGCAAGAACGAATCCGACCTCATCTGCTCCAACCTCGCAGAGCTGGGGCTGACCCAGATGCAGCGCATCAACGCGGAGGACGCGTTCTTCCACACAAAGCTCACCATCGACGGGAAGGAATACGACGAGCTGTCCGAAACCTGCGCGCCCGAAGACAAGCGCGCCATCATCGGACATATGTTCTTCGTCGTGACCGAAGAGGCGGCAAAGAAGCTGGACCTCGACTTTGATACCGCGTTCTTAGCGCAGGGAACACTCCGCCCCGATCTGATCGAATCCGGCAACCCCGACGTTTCCGGTTACGCGCACAAGATCAAGACCCACCACAACGACGTCGGCGTCATCCGCAAACTGCGCGACAAGGGGCACGTCATCGAAACCAACTGGGACTGGCACAAGGACGAGGTACGCCGCGTGGCGCGGATGCTCGGACTGGACGAAGCGATCGCTTCCCGTCAGCCCTTCCCCGGACCCGGACTCGGTGTCCGCATCCTCTGCACCGACGGCGGCAACCACGCGGACGCAGAACAGGAAAAGGCGCTCTGCACCTTCCTTGAAGAAACCGGCTGCAAATATGAAGCGCATATTGCTCCCGTCCGTTCCGTGGGCGTGCAGGGCGACAACCGCTCCTACCGCTCGCTTGCCATTCTGTCGGGCGACCGTCTGAACGTGGATTGGGCGGATCTCAAGGAGGTCGCGCGCGCCATCCCGAATCACCTGAACTTCGTCAACCGCACCGCGTATGTCATCGACGGCGGCGAGAATGAAGGCGAGCTTGTCAGCGTCCGCAGCCGCATCTGCCACGAAAGCGCAGAGCTGCTCCGCGAGGCGGATGACATCGTCACAAGCGAGCTGATGAAGCCCATGGCTCCCGGCAAGAAAACAAAGATCGCACAGTGCTTCGCGGTGCTCGTGCCGGTTGTCAAGGGAGCGGATACGGGACGCGTATCCATCGCCGTCCGTGCCGTTGTCACCAACGACTTCATGACCGCGCAGTCTGCGGTTCCGGGTGTGGACTTCCCCGCCGACGCACTTTCAAACATCGTCAGCCGCATCCGCGCAAACGAACTTCTCCGGGACAAAATCGACATGATTCTCTACGACGTGACGGGCAAGCCCCCGGCAACGGTGGAGTGGGAATGATCCCCGGGGCAACGGGGCACCATATAACCGCCGGGACCTTGAAACAATCCGGGGACAACACCCTCGTTCCGGGCATTTAAAGTCTCTGTTCCGGGTGAAAGCCCCTCTGTTCCGGGGACAACGCCCTCGTCCCGGGTGCAAGCCTCTGTTCCGGAAACATAAAAATGGGGAGTTGAAAAACTCAAATTGAGTTTTTCAACTCCCCTTCAACTAAAAAACATCCAAAGCCGGGAAAATTCTTTCCGGCACTTTTTTATGCTCCTCCGGCTCCGTTCAGTCCGTTGTGAGTTCGCGGAGGGCACCAATGAGCAGGTCATACTCCCGCACCACTTCTCCATAGAACTTGTCACTGCCCTCCATGGAACCGCCGCGAAGCGCTTCGGTCAGTGCCGCAGAGACTTCATACAATCTGCCGAAGCCGAGGTTGCTGCAAATTCCCTTGAGGGTATGCGACGCCCGGAAGGCTCCCTCCGCGTTATTTTCCCGATAGGACGAAGCAAGAAGGTCAAACGTTTTGTCTTTTGCGAATTTGGAGACAAAATAGGTCACCATCTTCCCGCCGCCAAGACGTTTTTCCACTTCGTAATAATCCGAACCGATCGTTTTGTAAAACTCCTGAATACTCATTTCTGCCTCTTTATGTTATCAATTTTATCAATCAGTCTGTCTGCTCAGGCGGGACCATCGGAAAGATATTCCGAGATCAGGCGGAGTAGCTTGCCGGGGTCCACCGGCTTCGGCACGTGTGCATTCATCCCGGCGGAAAGCACCCTCTCCACATCATCCGCATACGCATTCGCCGTCATGGCAATGATCGGAACGGTGGCGGCATCCGGGCGGTCCAACGCACGGATCTTCCGCGTCGCCTCGATTCCGTCCATCTCCGGCATCATAACATCCATCAGAATCAGGCGGATCTCGCCCGGCTCAGAGCGCGAGAAAACCTCCACTGCCTCTTTGCCGTTGAAGGCTTTGAGCACCTCGACACCTGCCGTTTTCAGCATGAATTCCGCGATTTCCATATTCAGCTCGTTGTCCTCCGTCAGAAGGACCTTCGTGCCGTCCGGAATATGCTCCGGGTTTACGGAATAAGACGGAGTTTCTTTCGGATTTTCCTCCGGCGGAACCGCTTCCGTCAGGAACGGAAGCCGTACCGTGAACGTCGTCCCCTTGTTCTTTTCACTTACCGCACTGATCTCTCCGCCCATCCGGTCCACAAGCCTCCGGACGATCGCAAGACCCAATCCGGTCCCGCCGAGCGTGGAATGATACGAAACATCCTCCTGGACGAACGGTTCATACATTTTCTTCTGGAATTCTTCGCTCATGCCGATACCGGTATCCGCGCAGACAAATTCAATCAGCGTTTTCCCGGAATCCCGGTCATAAGACACCTGCCTTGCCGTAAAGTCCACGGTGCCGTTCGGCTTGTTATATTTGACGGCGTTGCTGATGAGGTTGAGACAAATGCGCTTGAGGGGAACCGCACCGCCGAACAGCCGCGTATTGCGGATCCCGCTGTCGGTGAAATGCAGGGTGATCCCGTGTTCTGCCGCCTGATATTTCGTCAAGGACACCACGCTGTCCAGAAGCTCCGGAAGAAGGAAGAACTCATCCTTCCAGACAAGCTCCCCGGAATCCAGCTTGTTCATGTCCAGAATATCGTTGACCAATTCCAGAAGATAATTCGAGGCATCCAGCACCTTCTTGCGGCATTCCTTCTGCTTTTCCGGGTCATCCGCGCAATGCTCCGCGATCCGGACAATTCCCTGAATGCCGTTGATCGGTGTGCGGATATCGTGGCTCATCCTGCGCAGGAAATCCGTTTTCGCCTGATTCGCCCGGACCGCCTCTTTTGCAAGCCGGTCGACCTCTTCGTGGTATTCTGCCTCCTGTTTTTCCTGTTCCCGTTCCTTGGAGCGCACGACGGCAAAGAACACAAGGAGCGCGATTCCGGCAAAGACCAAATAGATTACCGCGAAACATGCAAGCTTGAGATAACACCCCGCAAGCACCTCTCCCTCGGTTTGAAACGTATAAATATAATATCCTTTGACATTTCCGCGAACGGCATAATAGGTCACGCCGTCCTCCTTCACATGGATCAGACCGCCATTGTCCGGAGCGGACCGGAGCTGCCGGATCACCGGAGAGTCTGCGGAAAACTGCCCGCTTAAGTCTGCTTGGTTGGAGGCAATGATATACCCGTTGTCTGTCACCACGACAGTGATATTCACCACATTGAAATCCTCCAGAAGCGTGGACACGGACAAAGGAGTGCCCTCCACATTCCGACGGTCCTGCCGCAGATAACAGAACACCACCCCGTTCCCATCCTCGCGGGAAATCACAGCGCAATCGTAGCAATATCCGTTTGTTCCGGTCATCCGTTCCGCGTAGCTCTTCTGCAGGTTTCCGGAAACGGAGGACAGCCGCGCCAGAACCGGCGCCCAGTCCTCTGTCCCAAGCCCGTCCGCGCAATAGGAGGACATCTGACCGGTCGCGTTATCGGTCACGATGATGCCGGTCAACCGCTGATCTGCAATACATTCCCGCAGGAGCGCTTCGTCAATGACAGAGCGCATTTTCGAAATGTCCTTTCGCACCTGGTAGGTCTTATCCACAACGGAAATCAGACTTTTGGTCTGTCCCTCCGCCGAAATATCGTCATAACGGACACACTGCTTTTCCATGTATTCCGTCATATTCCGCATTTTTCGGAGCGCTTCGCTTTTATCCTGTGAAGCAAAAACCGAATAACAAATGGATCCCGCCAGGATTCCGATCAGCACAAGCGACGAGATCAGGCAATACTGAATACGCCGGAATTCCTTATTGTTCCGAATCATATCCCACTACCCCCGTCAGCGTCTTCTCAATATCAAAGCCGTAAGCTCCGAGCACCTTTTCCGTAAAACCGTCCTGAACCATCCCGGCAAGCGTCCGGGTCAGCTCCGCCGCCATGGTGCCATCACTGTTACGGCTGAACGCCACGCCGAGCTGTACGTCAAGCAGACTTTCGTCAAGGATGATGTATCCCTCATCGATCTGCTGTTCCGCAAGGCGGGTACGGATGGCTGCCTCATGTCCCGCAATCGCATCCACATAGCCCTTGCGGAGCGCGGCGAATACATTATCAATACTCGTAAAGCAATACAGTTTCCCGATTTCCGGGATCCGTCCATTGCCGCCCGCTGAAAACAACTCATCCGGCTTGGTGGTCGCCTGCACGGCGATCTGCTTGCCCGCGAGATCCGCAAGAGTCCGGATACCGCTTCCGGCAGGCACCGCAACCACCTGACGGCTGTTCAGATACGGTCCCGCCCACCGGTAGCGATCTTCCCTTCCGTTCATGGAGAAACAGCCCCAAAGGCAGTCCACCTCTCCCTTTTCAAGGAGCAGATCTTTTTCACTCCAGGTGATACTGACAAATTTTACCCGGTACCCCATGCGACGGAATGCCTCGGTCGCCAGTGTCACGTCAAGTCCGGTAAAGCCGCCGTTGTCATCAAAGCAGACATACGGCTCGTAT
Source organism: uncultured Eubacteriales bacterium (assembly GCA_934525675.1). Classification (GTDB taxonomy): domain Bacteria; phylum Bacillota; class Clostridia; order Oscillospirales; family CAG-272; genus CAKVOU01. Next base: position 21,465 of record CAKSZH010000005.1, on the reverse strand, counting down.
TCGTCACAGCCGATAATGATCTCCGGGAGAGCCTCGTCCGGATCCGCCGGCTGTTTTCCTGCCTCACTGCAGGCAGAAAGCGGCAGCAGAAGGGCACAGACAAGCATCATTGCGACAATACAGATCAGATTCTTTCTCGCAAGTTTCATTCGGCACCTCCGCCGGTATGCTCCGGTATGTACATTTCGATCAGTTCATCGGACATTTCCTGCAGGCATTCGAGAAGAATGGGATTGAAGGCTTCTTTTTTCTCCCCGCAGATGATCTGCATTGCCTTTTCGTGCGAAAACATATCCTTGTACACCCGCTTGCTCACCAACTCGTCATATACGTCACACACAGCAACGACCTGCGCGGCGATCGGAATGTCTTCGCCCTTCAGTCCCTCCGGATACCCCGACCCGTCGTAATGTTCGTGGTGGTAGCGACAGATCTGCCATGCGTACCTGACGAGCGGCTCGTTGCGGTACTCCTCCAGATCCCAGAGCATATCCGCACCGATGACGGTGTGGCTCTTTACCAACTCAAGCTCCTCCGGCGTGAGTTTGCCGGGCTTGTTGAGAATACTTTTGTCAATGGCGATTTTACCGATGTCATGAAGCGCCGAGGCATTGGAGATGAGGTCGATGTCTCTTGCGTTCAGATGATACCGGTCGGTTTTGAGCGCCAGCCGCTCCAGAATCTTGCGGGTAAGCTCACGGATCATGATGACATGTCTGCCGCGCTCGCCGTTCCGGAATTCCACGATCTGGCTGAGGATGCCCACCATGATTCGGGAATCGTCTTCCTTTTCCCGCACCTGCTCCGTCACACGCTTGATGAGCCGGCGCTGCTTGGAATACAGCTGGATGGTGTTGACCACCCGGCGGTAAACCACCTTGACGTCGAACGGGCGACCGATGTAATCGGAAACACCCAGCTCATACGCACGCCGGATGGACTGATCGGACTCGTCGCCCGTGATGGTGATGACGGGAATCTCTTCAATGAGCCGGTTGGCGTTCATGTAAGAAAGCACGTCAAACCCGCTGATGCCCGGCATGACGATGTCAAGAAGCACCGCGGACAGGCGGGTGCCGTAATTTCTGAGGCACGCGATACACGTCTCGCCGCTGTCCGCCTCGATGATGTTGAACTCATTCCCGAGGATAGATGCAAGGATCTCGCGGTTGAGCTCGGAATCATCCACAATGAGAATGTTGGGGCGTTCCTTCGCGGTATCCGCGTCAATATCCCGGTCGGTCACAATGGTGTTCTTTTCCTGCTTTGCGCGGTACATCAGCGCGTCTGCCTGCTCAGCCAGCTTGTTTATCAGCTCCGTCCCGGAGCACACCCCGCCGATACTGACGGTCAGCCGGATGCCCGAGAAGCCCTTGACGGTGACATTGTTGATGCAGGAGCGGATGTTGTACAGCACATTGGAAAACACCGCGGAATCCACGCCGGGCGTAACGATCAGAAATTCGTCTCCGCCGAACCGGATCAGCTTGTCCGTGGCGCGGATACATTTCCTGATTTCCTTCGCCACTGCCCGGAGAACCTCGTCGCCGGCGGCATGACCGTACACATCGTTGTACAGCTTGAAATCGTCAATGTCAAGCAGGGCAACGCCCGCACGGATGGAGGCGTTTTTCAGCCGTTCCTCATAAAACCGACGGTTATTGCAACCGGTCAGCACATCCTGATAGATCTTTCCGTAATAATCGTTCAGCATGGCGGCGAGCTTTGTCCTTCCGCCGAAATCGGCAAGCAGGTCATTGTCAAATTCGCGGACCAGCTCCATCACGTAGGGCTTTCCGTCGATCTCCAGATATCTGGATGTCACCTGAAAAACCGCGTTGTCGGAAATCTCCAGCTTGGTCTTGTCCTTCTTTTCCGCGAACGCCTTCGCGGTGGTGCAGTTTTCGCACCGGTGTTTCCTCTTCCAGATATCAAAGCAATGACATGGTTCGCCTGTCCTTGTGAAGGTGGAATCCTCCACCGGGATGCTGTTTTCATCGAGCAGGCGAGCGCAGGTAAACACGCGGGACAGAACCTGCAGTTCCTCTTGTGCCTGCTGCATGGTCATTCTGGTAATGTTATCCATTTTCCTCCTTGGAGACGCCTGTCATGACGCCTCTCTTTCCGCAATCCGCGAAACGACAATTCTGTTCGGAAAGACCGGTTGTCTCCGGATGTCGCCGCTATGACCGGATTGTTTTCTCTCCGATCATAATTGTAACATTATTTCCGTTTTATTGCAAGAACAACCATTTACTTGCCGAAATTCATCTGCACAAATTCGCGGTAGTCCACGTACTTCATCGGCTTTGCGAAATAGTAACCCTGTACCACGTCGCAACCCATTCCTTCAAGCATGGAAAACTCTTCTTTCGTTTCCACGCCCTCCTGGGTAATCTTGATGCCGAGCTTCTGAATCATGTCGATGATGCTCTCCAGAAGGATGCGGTCGCGTTCCGGGCGGTCGCCCTTGTCAAGGAAGGATTTGTCGATCTTGATCTCATCCATATCCAGCGTTTTGAGGACGCTGAAGGAGGAGTAGCCGGTGCCGAAGTCGTCGAGCGAGCAGAGGAATCCGGCAGCATGCAGCTTTTCAATGATCTCCGCCAGATATTCATAGTTCTCATACGCGAAGCTCTCAGTGAATTCGAGCGTCACAAAGCCGTCCCGGATTCCGAATTTGTTCTTGATGCGGATATAATAGTCCAGGAAATCCGGCTGGATCGCCGTCACGCGGGAGACGTTAACCGACACGGGGTACGCGGTCTGCTTTTCGCGGATCCGCCCGGCGATGTTTTCGCACGCACGGTAGAACACAAAGCGGTCGAGCTTGTTAATAAAGCCGTTTTCCTCAAAAACCGGGATGAATTCGCCCGGCTGGCGGTAATGGTCGATCTTTTCGTCAAACCAACGGACAAGAATCTCGCTTCCGTCGAGTGTTCCTTTTTTCAGGTTGTATTTGGGTTGATAGAACAGATGAAACTCGTTGCTTTCGAGTGCATTCTGCATTCTGCCTTCAATCTCCGCCCGGCGCAGGTAATTCTCGCGGAGCATGTCTCCGTAGAAGCTGAAGGACACGGTTCCCCGCTGAACCGAGGAATTGGCTTCCACCATCAGCGCCTTGTCGATTATGCGGTGGACGGGTTCCGATTCCTCGCCCTGCTCCAGTTCGTAAATGCTGTAAGTCAGGTTGATCTTGTATTCGCTGTCTGGCTGAATGCGGTATTGCGCCGCCTGCCAGTAAAGTCCGTTGAGACGTTCCACGAGCGCCTTCCGGTCTTTGTAATGCAAGAGAAGCAGGAATTTGCCGTCCCTCATATACGCATAGGTTTCCGCAAGAATCATGGCTTTCTGGCAGATACCGCGCAGATACTTCAGCGTTTCCTTGCTCTGCGTTTCCCCGAACTTTTCGGCAATGTAGCCGAAGTTGTTCACCTGCATCATAACGATGGCATACCGGGAGGTGCGGTTGGCGTCGATCAGATCCCTTGCAACCGACTCAAAGCCGTTCTGCGTGAGGCAGTCCAGCTCCTCGTTCATGGTGGTCAGTCTGCTGATCTTGCGGTTGACGCGGATCTGATCGGTCACAAACATAACGGCAAAGAGCAGAAGAATCACGCCGAGCAGCACCAGCGTCCCCCACATGGAATCCATGAGGCTGTGGCCGCTTCCGTACAGGTTTTCCATGTTGTAAAGCCCGAGCAGGAATCCGCCGCCGTTGCCGGCTCCGAAGGAGGTGACCGTCAGCACAAATCTCCCCGTGTCTGTGCGGATGGGAAAGGTGCGGATGCTCTCCCCCGCAGTGGAGGAGAGGACCTCATCGTATTCCGTGCCGCTCTGGAACAGCTGCTTGAGAATGCCGCTTTTGACCGACTCGTTGCCGGGGCTGAAATACTCTTCCGAATTGACCTGACGTTCCAGAATCACGCCGTCGGACTTGCAGAAAAGCAGAAATTCCGCCGAGGAAACACTGTCGATCAGTCCGCGGGAACCGTCCTGCTGCGTGTGGTACATGAAATTGTCGAGCGAGACCGCGATGCGGTCAAAGAGAAGCACCAGCCGGTCGATGCTCCCCCCCTCCACCGGTGCGGAAACGCCGAAGGACATGAGAAGATTTTCATACTGGAAAACGCGGGATACCGCGCTCCCCTCCGCACTGCCAAGCTCGGTCAGCGCGGGATATCCGGTCACCGCCCGGTCATTCAGGTCATAAAGCACGCCGTCGCGGAAGTAAAAAATATCTCTGAAATCCGGATTCTTTTCATGCAGGTCGAGCCGGATCGTTTGCAGGTACCCAACGGTCTCCGCGCCGTCTGCGCAAAGCCCCAGCTCAGTGGCGTACCACTCCGTGGTGGTTTTGAGCGCGTCGTACTGGTCGCGGATGCGGAGCGACTGCTCGAGCGCGTAGTTATACGCCCGCTCGGCTGCCTGCGCGTCCACGCCGTCGCTGTAACTGCTGCCGATGGCAAGCAGATTAACAAAAAACGAAATGCAGATCAGAAACGCGGTCGTGAAAATGACCGGTTTCCAATATTTTGTGATCCAGTGCTTCATACCGTTTCCGGTCACTCCCTTCGATGTTCTCTGGAATATTTCAGGACCTCGGAGGCTCTTCCCCGTTTCCTGCGGGCGGATCCTTCGGTCGCTCAGACGGAATGTCGTCCGGCGTCTGTCCGGACGCTCCGTCCGCCGGATTGCCGGGTTCTCCGCCGTCATGCACCGCGGTTTTCCCGTTCTCCCGCTCCATGCGCGCTACCTCCTCGGCAACACGCCGCGCAAGTTCCTCGTCCTTTTCCTTCTGTTCTTCCTCGCGGTAGGTCTTCACCATGGACGGGATATACAGAAATCCGCAGAGTCCGAAGAACAGCACCGCAATCAGAATCAGTCCCACCGGTGAGGAAAACACTCTGGCAATCACGGTGAGAAAACCAAGCCCCCGCCGATACACGGCGACCACGTCGCCCGGCGCGACCGTCCACGGGTCCTCCGTGGACAGGACGTTATCCCCCTTTGTGCGGTAGCCCCTGTCGGTAACCTCCGTGATCCGGTGGGTGATGAGACTGCCGTACACAGGCTGGGACGCATCCCGGCAGACAAACACGATGACGTCGCCCACCTGAAGCCCCGTCCCGTCGGAGCGCTCCACGAGGATATAACTTTTTTCTTCAATGGTCGGGCTCATGCTACCCGTTTCCACCCACAGAAAGCTGCGTCCGAAAACAAACGTCGGCTCCTGTTTTTTGCCTCTCACGAAGAGGAAAACGGCAATCAGCACGATCAGGACGAGCGCGATGTAAAAAATACACTGTGAAAGGATCTTCCCGACTTTCCCGGATCTTCCGGCTTTACTCATAGGTTTCCAGTGGCTTCGGTCAAGAAGCGCTCCTTCCCGTAAAACTGCGATCATCCCCTGTTCTTCTGCAGCACATACTGCGGTGTGCCTTGCAGGAAAACCTCCCGTGGGTTACTTCTTCCGGTTCTGTTCTTTTTTCTTGCCGAACAGCCTGCCGAAGAAACTCTTCTTTTCGGGGACCTCAAAATCCCCGACGTTCTCTTCGCTGTCTTTGATGAATCCGCTGCTGTCGTCAATGCCCTTTCCCGTCGGACGGCTGTAATCCATCGCGCCGGGGTAGCGGATATCGGAGAGCAGGCGGTCGTTCTTTTCTTTCTCTTCGGCTGTCCGTTCCTCTGCCTTGTCCGTTCTCGGGTCGGAACCTGGAACGGTGGCGGGGGCTTCAAAGAAATCCGCAGAGCGGGACGAATCGGTACCGCTGCCGGAACCGTTATCAGAAGACCGGAACCGGTCATAGAAAGCCGTGTCGGCATTCTCCGCTCCGGTATCCTTATGTTCCGCCGCTCCGGAAGACCGGCGGGCAAGTTCCGCCCTCTCCTCCTCTTTGGTCAGCACACGCACGGAGGTCAGCACCTCCGGCGAGGGGACGGGAGATACCGCGTCGTCTCTTCTCTCCGGAATCTGCGTAACAGGGACCCGGACTTCGGAGTCGCCCGCGATAACAGAAGTTCCAGGAACCGCCGGCTGTCCGTCGCGCACAGCCCCGTCTCCTCCGGTCGCGGTATCCTCCAAAGGAAGGGGAAGCCCGTCCTCCGTGCCCTCCGCGTCGGTCTCCTTGCGGGAAGCACCCGCAGAGCGGAGTACCTCCACCCGGCGGATCCAGCCCTTTTCCATCAGCTCTTCAAAGGACAGGAGGGCGAATTCCTCCGTCCGGAGCACCGTCTTCGGCGGGTCATCGGCGGAAAGCTCGTATCTGTCCGCAAGCTGTTCGGTCAGCTGCAGGGCGTACTTCAGCCAGCGGTCGCTCCGGACGCGCAGAAGCGCGGGCGTTGCGGCATACCTCCGGACCTCTTTTGCGTCGCGGGCAAAGTAGGCGGGCGGAAGGGTCTCCGGATCAAGCGCCGCATAGAAGTACAGCGTTTTTCCCTTGACGGCAAGCCGAGCAAGAAGCGTTCTGCCCACATAAAAAGTACAATACGAACGGCTGATGCGCAGCTTTACACCGCGAAGCGAAAGAAGCGAATTGGAAACCGTAACGAAATATTCCTTGATTTTATCGTCGGCAAGGCGGATACGCGCGTTGAAATCCTTTTCGTAGCGGATCTCAACGGCACTCTCTCCGTCCCCGTCGGGCAGGTCATGGTCTCTGTCATAGAATTCCGCCGCACGGAGCGCAACCCGGACGGCAAGCACAAGATCCGCGTCGTCCGCGTCCTTTGCCGCCGTTTCCGTCGTATCAAAATCCGACGCGGTGTACGCCTCCGGCTCTTCCTCGACCCGGATACGCGGGGTCATGAGGGGCGTGCGGTAAGCGGCAATTGCCCGGTCATCGGCATACTCCCCGCGCGTGTGGCGGCAAAACAAAAGGTACTGCATCGCCGCGTTGTCAAACAGTTCCCCGACGTAGGAATCATCGGGCGTTTTGACGGTCTCCTCGACCGTGATGCCGACTCCGCTTTCGTCATACCCTTCAAGGAAATTCCAGAGGTCAAGGCAATCGCGGAAGTATTTGTTTTTGAGAATCGCGTTGGTGCGCAAGATCGGCGGGCGTACGAAATTGCGCCCCATCTCGCGTACAAAATCCGATTCCATGTATTCTGTCACAATGCCGTTGAGACGTTCCACGCGCTTCCACAGTCCCGTGCCGAACAGCCCGTTTTTCACGTCCTTGCCGTCCGCGCATTTTTCGGACACTTCCAGGCTGACGTGCAGTTTTCCGCGCACGTCGCCGTGATAGAACCGATCCGAAAATTCCAGACAGTCCACCCGCTCGTCCACGCCCTCCCGCAGGGCGGTGCGGTAGCGGCGGGAGACAAACAGATAAAGCCTTGACAATAGGGTGTTGAGGAACTTGTTCTCATAGGTAAGGATAGAATCCTCACGGAAGACGTTGAGCAGTTTGGAGGGCGTGATCTCGTCACCGTCCACACTCGCAATGTAGTCGGTATGCTGGGAGAGGTGCACGACGGATCTGCCGGAGATCTTCTTGGTCAGTTCCATCGGGAGGATCTCCTCCGTCTCGGCGATGTACCTTGACGGACGGCGGATCAGCTCGTCCAGGGCAAAAAGGCTGTCCTCCACCCGCGTCACCCATCCCTCGTCAATGGCGCGGAGCATTTTCTTTTCCGTCACCCGGACGCTCGCGTCCCCGGAGGTCAGCGCGTCGCGGATGGTGCCGTAGGTCGTATAGCGCGAAAGGAGCTCCCGTGCGCTGTCCCTTGTATCCGTGTAAATATCGGTTGCAGGGCGGGAGGCAGATTCGGCGGGGATCGATCGGACATCTGCGGAGCCCGGCGGGACATTACCCTCTCCGGTTGTCCTTCCGCGCACGATGCGGACAAGCCCGCGGGTGATCAGGTTTCCGAGGCTGTCCGCAGGGAACGCCTTCGGGGAAATGGGATCGGGGAGCGGCGAACGCTTGATCAGACCGTTCTCCTCTGCAACCTGCGCGATACAACGAACCGCGTTCTTTGCACCGCCCGCGCTCCGGATTCGAAGCAGTGCGGGCGTTTTTTCGTACTTGCGCGTCGCGCCGACGTCCCGTGCCTTGTATCTGGCACCGGATACTCCGGATGCAGAGACAGCCAGATACAGGTTGAGCGTTTTTCCGCTCAACGCGCATCTGGCGATCTGGGTACGCCCCGCGGTAAATGTCACACCCGACCAGCCGGTGCGGGAGCGCACTTTTTCATAGGACAGAAGCTCCGTCGCAACGGCGGCGTAATACTCCTTGACTTCCGGTTCCGCAAGCAGCAGTTTTGCCGTGAACGAACGGTTGTACCGGAGCTGTGTCAACCAACCGCCGGCACGCTCCCCACCGTTTTCTTCGGGAGAGATCCCACTTTCCTGCAATTCTTCATTCAGTTCTTCCGTCACGGGAAAACTCTCCTTTCCGTCGGCATTCTGCCGTTTCTTTTCCCCGCGGCAAATACCGCGGGGAAATTCATCAGTACATCTTCTGCAGGCGCTGCAGGTACGCAATGCTTTCCTTCATACTGCCCTTACCGAACTGCGCGTCCATAAAGGCAATCAGCCCGCGGATTTCATCGCGGATGAGGGACAGATTGAGGCTTTCAAACTTGCGGAACACCTTGGTCACGAAGATATAGTCGATCGCTTCGGTTTCGGTTCCGCCGCAGGCGATATAGACCGGCACGAAGCTCTGCAGCTGCTTCATGATACGGTTACCGAACGCCACGCGGAATTTTTCAATCACGTAAAGATCCAGCTTTTCGATCTTGTCGAGCATTTCCCCGCTGACCGGGAATTCTTCCTTGGCTTTGTCGTAAAGCCCCTCCACATAGGAGTAGGCGACCCGCTTTGCGCCGGTGTCGGGCGCGTCGAACGGAATGCCCTTGGAATCCAGATTGATGACACAAGCACGGTCATACACTTTGTCGGAAACCGAGAAGGTGGAGTCATCGTTGTTGATGGTACCAACGTACCAGACATTCTGCGGAATCTTGAGGGCACCGTCCCTCAGTTTCGCGGGATCGCTTTCCCACGGGGACGCGACCAGCTCGATCTTCCATTCGTCGGGGTCCGGCATTTCCAGGATAGAGAGCATTTCGGCGAAGTAATATTCCACGCGCGCGATGTTCATCTCATCGAGGATGACGAGGTTGAGGTCGTCGTTGTAGCCCGCCTCATAAATGCGACGGAGCACCTCGGTCTCGTTGAATTTCTTGGTGAATTCATTGAAATAGCCGAACAGCTCGTTGCGGTCTCTCCAGGACGGCTGAACCGCCGCGATGGTGGCGTCGTTTTTGAAATACTTGCCCATTGCATACGGCAGAGAGGTTTTACCGGTACCGGAGATACCCTGGAGGATAATCAGCTTGGTGGACGCAAAGCCCGCGAACATCAGGCGGATGGTGCGGATGTCATAGTACAGCCCGTGGCTGCTGCAGGCATAGTTGCGGAAATCTTCGCAAAGCTCCTTCAGATTCATGGAGGTGTCGTAAGTGGGCGCCTCGTAGTAGGTGTACTTTTCGTCCACTGCGGAGAGGCGGGCAAAACGGCTGCCGGTCACAAGCTCCGGCTTGGCATCCGGCTCCTCCGGCTTGATCTCCTCGAATTCGCCTTCAAACATCTGCTTGATCTGTTCGTAGGTCATACCGGTCTGCGCGACCTTGAGCCTGAGGATGCGTTCCTTGTCGGCAGTCAGCTCCAGCACATCGCGGTGCAGGTCGGCGATCTCTTCAAGTAGGTCCTCGTTGCCGACGATGGTCCGGCGGAACCGGATATACTTGCGGATACCGAGTACAATGAGGAAGATCAGTCCTGCCCAGACCGCAAACGTCAGGAGGAAGGCGAGGATGGAAAACATCCAGTCAAACACACCGAAATTGGCGCGTTCATCCGCCCACAGCTTGAAGTAGTACGGCATATTGAATATTTTGGCAATTCCGAGCCCAATGCCCCTGACGATCATCAGAAGACCGTCCAGCATATTCCCGAAAAACGCTTTGAACCAGGTCAGAAACCCGTATAAAAATTCGTTCATATCCGGCTACCTTTACATAAATTCTGCGATGGATTCCATGTCTTTTTTGCGGCATACCGTTCGTTGTATGTACGGGATAACCGCCCGTCCGGAACGGCGGACCCGTTTGCCGGGAACAGACAAACTCCCGCACATCGGGACCGCACTTCTCCGGACGGATACTTTTTACTGTTTGTCGGGCGTCTCCGATGAGTCGGTTGCATCGTCCGGCTTATCGTCCGGTTTATCCTTGTCCGGGCCGTTTTCCTCTGCCTGGCGGCGGAGGTATTCCTCGATTGCCTTCTGCTTGATGAGTTCCTCATCCGCGACGGTAATGACCTTCTTGCCGTCGTTCCTGACGGAGATCAGGGTGCGGATGAACATCACGAGCTGGTAAACGAAGAACAGCACGAGAGGCAGAAGGATGCAGAGCCCGAAGCCGAGTCTCGACCCGAGGAAGGTGAGAACGCTTCCGAGTCCCGCAACCCTGGTGCCGGTATACACGGCGATGATGGCATCGCGTCTGACCGTTTCTTCGTGTCCGCGGCTGAATTCCACGTTGTCGCCCATGGTCTTGACGCTGACAATTCTGCCGTTTGTATTTCTTTCGATCTCAGTGATACGGTGCGTGTTGTATTCTCCCTTGGAGATTCTTCCGTCACCGTCGATGTCGTATTCAAAGGTAATGATGTCGCCGACCTCCAGCGCATCAATGGTGCTGTCGCTGGTGGCGATGTAATTGCTGACGAGCAGATTGCCCTTTCCGAAGCCGCTCGGCTTGTTATCGGGCACGCCGTCAGGTTTCTTTGCGTTCATGGAGTCCGACTGGACGTTGAGAAAGCACTTCCCGCCGACCGTCGGCACGTTTTTCGCGTTCGCGCTTGCGGACACCGCAATGATGGTGACAAACAGGCAGAACGCGACAAACACCCACAGAACCACATTGATGACGATATTGACTGTTTTCTTTGCTTTCAGATTTTTTTCCATTCCCTTAATTTCCTTAACAAAAGATTTGCAGTAATCCGGTCTTGCAGTGAAAAAACGATGTGGCGCTCATCGTGAGAGTTTTATCGTGAGAATCCCATTGTGCGGGGGAACCGAAGGAACCCGTAAAACCGGCAAGACCGTGCGGGGAAATCTCCCCGCACGGGAACCGGGTTATCCGGCGCGCTTCGGATATGCCTGAAATCGGAAACTGTTTTTTCGCGATCAGTCCACCACAAAGGTCAGGGTGATGTTTGCCTGATCGAGGTTTTCGACATTGTTGGTGTAGATGGTGGTATCGTTGCCGTCGATGTAAACGTAAACCTTGACTTCCACAACGGTGCTGTCGGAAATGTCGGTCGCAAGGGTCTTGGTACCGGCGGTCGTTCCGGGCTTGAATTCCTCGGCGTTCTCGCCGCAGACAACCAGAACGCGTGCCGCATCGATGGTCTTGCCGCCCGCTGCCTCAAAGGTGCAGGTGCCGACCTTGAGGTTCGTGGTTGCAGTGGAACCCTTTGCCAGCGTCAGGCGGTAAGTGTAGGTAAGCACATAGCCGTCGAACGTGGTCAGCTTCTTCTCAGAATCTTCTTTTACAGCGGAAGCGGAAGCGTCGATTGCGTCAGCGGTGTACCAGCTGTTCACACTGCTGTAATCGGTGATGGTGGTCTCCTTCACGTCTGCCTTGGTAGCCTTGGTTGCAAGTGCAGCGGGCTTCAGCTCGGGGTTAGCCACGGTTTCGGAAACGGTGGTAAAGCCCTTGCCGCCGTTCTCTGCCTGGATGGCTTCAGCAGTGGTGGAAGCCTGGGTATTGCTGATAAGCAGGTAGATGGACTCGGCATTTGCCTTGACTGCCAGACCGTCAACCGTTGCGGTCTTGTTCATAGAGAACCATGCAAAGGTGGAGGTTCCCATCAGTACTGCGGAAACAAGCAGCATGCAGAGAGCGGGAATCAGCTTTTTGAACTTCTTCATTTTTTGTCTCCTTAGTTTGATTTGGATATATTTGTTCCATTGCCGCATAGCGCCAATGCGGCAAAAGAATGCCTTGAATCAGAACACGGAAGTCATTCCGATGGGGTCTATATGGATAACGGTATTTTCCCTGCCGCCCGGGGCTTTCCGATCCCTGCCGGAAGGCGTGGGAATGGAAAGACACTTTTCGGCGACACCGGAAAGCCCCGTTTGGCTCGGTTTTTCCGGCAGGCTTGCGTACCTGCGGGCTTGTCAGAGGTTTCCCGCGCTTACGAAGCGCCGGCAACCTCCATGACCATGTCCACCTTGAACTCCCCGCCGAGCAGGTCGTCCGTGCAGTCGGGGTCGTTGCCCTCAATCCAGATTACCACGGTGATCTTGGAGATGTCCCCCGGCTTGAAGCCGTTCACCGTTCCCTCGGCAACCGTTCCGGCACCGACGAAATTGGTCATCACACGGTTTTCGGGGTCGATCTCGGGTTCCCCGTTGCCGCCCGTCTTTGCTTTGGCGTAATCGGTGTAGGAACCGTCATAAATGTGCTCGCCCGTCTCTGCCGTGTAGAAAAACGGTGTGTAATAAATCCGCACGCGCACCGCAGAATCAAGTCCCGAGGTCATGCGGGAGATGACGAGTTGATAGTTGTAGGTGAATTCCAGAGAACCCGTGTTCTTCAGATAAAAGGTGTATGCCACATAGTTTTCCCCGTTGTGTTCGCCGTCCTCGTCGTTGAGGTTGCCGGGGAGCGAGTTGCCGTCGATGTTGGTCACGTCCTTGACCGCCTTGGAATTCAGGCGGGACACGGGATTTGAGAACCGCTCGTGTTCGGAGAGCGACAGCGCGTAGCGCCGGTCGTTCAGATCGTTGATCTTGACGGTGAAGCTGCCGTACTTGCTGAACAGGAGCGAAATGATATATACGATGACGAGGAGCGCGACAATCGTGCCGGAAACGGCGGGGATCACGCGTCGGTAAATGCGGTAGCGTTTGACCTCTGCCGCGCTTCTGCGCAGGAAGGAAAACGTATGCTTTTCACCGGAGGCAGCACCTCCCAAGTCCCGGTCGTTCCGGTTATTATTCTCCGCCACGGACGCTTTCCCTCCTCTCGGTCAACCACGGTACAAGTTCCTTTTCTTCCGTACTGCAAAGCAGCGCCCCGTGATACCCGGGATCCGGAAGAAACGCGGCGCATTCCGCGGAATTGAGCTCTCTTAGGTGCCCGTCATCCGGAACACCCTCTGCGATCACCCGCACATCAAGGCTCGCGGCAAACCGGATAAACGACGGAACCACCGCCGATCTCTCCCGGCTGTCGAGCAGTGCCACGGTCTCACGGTCAAGGAATACTGCGTCGGGCGTGAGGTGTACCAGCTCCCCCATCGGAAAGAACCGGTTGCCGTAACCGCGGATTGCCACGCGGAAGCCGGCAGCGCGGATATCGGAAAATGCCCGTGCGACCTGCTCCTCGCCGAGCGTCAGAACCTCTTCGCCGAATTCCAGATAAATCCGGCGCAGAAGCGCAATGTCGCGCCCCTCTGCGGCTTGTTTCAGCGCGTCGTACAGTCCTTCGCAAAAGAGCACCGACGAAGAAACTTGCAGGGTGACGAATTCAATCCCCGCAAGGTCATTCTCGCGACAAAGGTCCCGGAGCGTGCGGCGGATGCCGTATTTTGCAAGCGAAAGCCCCGTTTCGTCCCCCTCCGCATCCAGCGCGGACAGGTAACGGGACGGCTCCAGCGAACCGTACAGAATACTGTTGATACAGGTCTTTCCCCGGAAGCCGATCATTCTGCCGTAGTAACAGTCGTAAATCGGCGAAAAGCGCACTTCAATCGGTCTGACCCCGCTGTCCAGCGTGCGCGTTGTATATATATCGATCCGATCCATCCTCGCACCTCCGCGGATTCTGCCGGGATTCCGGGCAAAAAGAAAAGGTTGCAATTTTGTGTACAAAATTGCAACCGGGCTGACTTAATCTCTAAGTCCCTTGGCTTTGCGTCACCGCCTCGCGACGGTTTTGCCGATATTCAATTGAACGGGACATCGTACTCCTATAACTGTTTTTATGTTATCACTTTTTTTCGACATTGTCAAGCGGCTTCCCCGATTTTTGTCAAATTTTTTTCATATTTGCTCTTGCAAATGAAAATTGTTACATTATTATTGAAAATGAATCTTTCCCTTGCGGGCAATCTGAAACGTACCATCCGCAAATATTGTTCCGGCACATCAGTACCCGTCGGACCTCCCGCGCATTCGTCTGAACAGCTTCCGGAGAAACTCCACCGGGAAAACGCCGAGCGACAGAACAAACACCAAAAGAAGTTCTTTTCCTGTCAGAGGAACGGTGCGGAGGACTGTCCCGCCGAAGTACACAAAGCCGATCTGAATGGCGAGGATCGCCGCCATGATACCGAGAAACACCTTGTTTTTTCCCAGTCCCGCAAAAAGCCGGAGCCGGTCGGTGCGGGCATTGAAGCAGTTGAAGACCGAGGAAAAGATGAAGAGCGCGAAGAACGCCGTCAGCAGGCAGATCCCGTCCTTTGACGCGCGGAACCGGGAGGTGAGGGCAGGAAGCCGCAGAAACGCCATACACATGGCGACCGTAAATCCGCCGAGCCAGATAATTTCCCCCGCCATATACCGGTTGAGAATCGGCTCGTCACGCCGCTTCGGCTTTTCCTTCATGTAAGACGCGAGCGGCGCCTCTCCCGCAAACGCCAGTCCGCCGAGGGTATCCATGATCATGTTGATCCAGAGCATCTGCACCACAGTCACCGGTTCATCCACCCCGAGGAAAGGTCCCAGCATGGAAACGCCGACCGCGCAGAAGTTCATGGTGAGCTGGAGCGTGATGAATTTGCGGATACTCTTGAAAATCGTCCTGCCGTACAGCACCGCGCGCACGATGGAAGCAAGATTGTTGTCGAGAATGACGATATCCCCCGCCTCCTTGGCAACATAAGTGCCGTCCCCCATGGCAAAGCCCACATCGGCGGCACGGAGCGCGGGTGCGTCGTTGATCCCGTCACCCGTCATACCGACCACCATACCGTTCTCCCCGGCAATGCGGACAAGCCGGCTTTTGTCCGCCGGCAGGGCGCGCGCAACAACGGCAAGCCGCGGGAGCGCTTCCCGGAGCGCCATATCGGACATCGCGGCAAGCTCGCGGCTGTCAAGACAGAGGTCGGTTTTCCCCGAAAGAATTCCGCAGGCGCGGGCGACCGCCATTGCGGTATCCTTGCCGTCTCCCGTCACCATCACCGTGTGGATCCCAGCGCCGCGCAGCTCCCTGACCGCGCCGGGTACCTCGGGACGCACCCGGTCCTCGAGGATTGCCACAGCGATGAGCGAAAGCGTCCGGAAATCATCGTCTCCGGAAAGCTCCCCGTCCCGGCAGGCTATGGCAATCAGCCGTTTCCCGGCAGAAGCAATGCATCGGCATTCCTCCCGGAAACGCCCGGAATGAAACGGATACCGTTTCCCGTCCGTCCCGATGTACTGCCGGACATAGGGAAGCAGTTTTTCCGGCGCGCCCTTGACAAGTGTCATTTCATATGCCCCGTGGATCTCCGCCGCGGAATACTTGCGGTCGCTGTCAAACGGAATGCGGTTGCCGACCCGGACACCCTTGGGATACTCCCCGCCGAGAACCGCGGAAAGCAGCGCCCGATCGGTGGTATTCCCGCCGACAGCCGCCGGTTTCCCGTTTTCCTCTCCCCGCTCCGCCGAGGTGTTGCAGAAGGCTGACAGGGCAAAGAGGCGGTACACCTCCCCTGCGGACGCGTCGGGCGGCAAATTCCGGCAGTCACCTGTAAGAAGCCCCGTCACGCGGAGCTTCCCCTCGGTGAGCGTACCCGTTTTGTCGGTGAACAGCACGTTCATGCTTCCCGCCGCCTCAATTCCGACCGCCTTGCGTACCAGCACCTGATCCCGCATCATTTTGCGGATGTTCGCGGAAAGCACCACTGCAACCATCATGGGAAGCCCCTCCGGGACTGCCATGACCACCACGGTCAGTCCAAGAGTGAACGCACGGAACAGGTTGGAAAGCACATATTCCGGCGTTGCGAGCTTCATGAGGATCACATCGGAGCGCAGTCCGCTGTCCAGCACAAACGCATTGACGAGGTAAACAAGTCCGACCAGCACCGCCGCCGTATAACCGAGTACCGTGATCTGCTTTGCAAGTCTGATGAGGCGCACGCGGAGCGGGCTTTCGCGCGTCTCAAGCTGAATCTCCCTTGAAATTCCGCCAAGGAAGGTCGCATCGCCGACTTTGGCGACCTCCATCCGCCCCTCGCCCGTGAGTACCGTGCACCCGCGGAAGACCGCGTTTTTTTCTGACGGCGAAAGCACGCGCCCGTCAGCCGGAAGTTTTTCCGCTTCCCTGCCCTCGCCCGTCATGGAGCTCTGATCCACGCCGAGCCGACCGGAAAGGAGGTATCCGTCCGCGGGAATCAGGTCACCCGCACCGAGCAGAACCGTATCGCCGACTACAATGTCCGCGATCGGCAGACGCGTCACCCGTCCGTCCCGGAGGACCCTGCAAAGTACCTTTTCGCTTTCCCCGGACAGCCGCCGGAACGCCTTTTCCGACCCGTATTCCGACAGCGTGGAAATGAGCGTTGCAAGAAACACCGCCGCGCCGATACCGATGGTTTCCAGATAGTCCGCCCCGCGGAACATGAGAAACAGGTTGACGATCAGCGCGACCAGAAGCACGCGGATCACCGGATCGCGGAAATTGCCGACAAATTTTTTAAGGAAACTCTCCTGCTTCTTTTCACTGAGTTGGTTGGCACCGTGTTCTCTCCGCGCGCGTTCCGCCTCCGTCGACGTCAACCCGCTGCCGGAAGGATCCGGGAACACCGGCGGGCGTCCTCCCGTCGCTCCTTCCCGCCCGGGAACAGCGTCCGTCACTTTTTCCTCTTTTACCCTCACCTTTACCGAAACCATTTTTCGCACCTCCGCACCGACGACAGCCGTCTGCGTCAATCGCCTTTCAGGGTACTATATGCGTAGCGGAAGTCGGCAAGAACCGCCGCGCAAGCCGACCCTTGCGCTTCCGGCAACTCAAACAACAAGCCTCAAAGAATACCGGGGCAACACCACATTTACCCTTGACAAACCGCCGGGCGGTGTTTATAATAATACTGTTCCGGGGTGTGGCGCAGCTGGTAGCGCGCGAAGTTTGGGAGCGTGTGACCGCCTCATAAGCCGACCGCCGAAAGCTCGCAAAATCTCCGTTTTTCTCGCGTTTCCTCGCTTTTCCGCCGCCGTGTGTTTCGGCAAAAAACTTTTGACCACAGATTTGACCACTTACGGATTTGACCCAAAAACTGAATATTTTCACCAATCGGGGTGTGGCGCAGCTGGTAGCGCGCGAAGTTTGGGACTTCGATGCCGTCGGTTCGAATCCGGCCACTCCGACCAAATTCGGTATTCATAAGGCATTTGAGTACCACAAATCGCGGTTTTGACCGCAAATCAAAGCCGCAGGGTAATCTCTGCGGTTTTTCTCTATTTGAACAGCAAAACGATAGAATGATTGGAGGAAAAATATGCTTGGTAATATAAATCCCGAAGGCAAGCAAACGGAAGTATTGGCACTGCCACCTCATGGGCACACTGTCGTTTTGGGTACAGCAGGCAGCGGAAAAACAACAATGGCTTTGTTAAGAGCATTAGGGTTGTCTAACATGCCCAATTCTCCTAATGTTCTTGTTGTTACGTTCAACGGTGCGCTTGTGCAATATATGGAAAGAATTTTAGCGAGTCATAAGAGAAACCTTACAATAGAAAATTTTCACAAGTTTGCAAGAGGTTATCTTAACAGTCGTGGGAAAATGCCTCCATATAATGGCATTTTGTCACCGCAATCAAAAGCACAATATATCGAAAAAGCATTACAAAAAGTTAGTGCTTTGAACCCAACAGAATCGACGCTTAAACGACCTTGTGCTGTATTTTTGGACGAGATAACATTTATCCAAAACTTTGGTTTTGACTCTCTTGAAGATTATGTAGCTGCAGAGCGTATAGGTCGAGCGTCAGCTAACATAAAGCGTGAGAACCGTAGATGGTTTTATGAAGTGTTTGAAACATATAAAGGCTTACGTTCTGATGCTGGATATATGTATGACTGGGATGATTTGGCCTACTATGCATATCACGAATTACTTAATGATACCGATGATCGCAGATATGATCACATCATTGTAGACGAGGGGCAAGATTTCTCTCCCATGATGATTAAAACACTCACTATAGCTGCTGCTAAAACAGGATCTTTTTCGTTTTTTGGCGATGTTGCTCAACAAATATACGGTTCTCGCCTTTCGTGGAGGGACTCGGGTATTCAAGTTGGAGAAAATAAAATCTGGCGTTTCGATAGAAATTATAGAAACCCATCCAACATTTCGGCATTCGCCAAGGACATTACAAACAGCGATTATTGGGATAGTAAAGAAGACTTAATCTCTCCCGCGGAAAATATTGCTGAAGGACCAGCCCCTGTTTTAATTGAATTCAAAAACGAAATCAGTGAAATAATATGGCTTGTATCTCAAATAAAAGACAGCATTGATACAATGTCCAATGTTATTATTTGCCGGAACCGAGCGACCATTGACTTGCTGCGTATGAAACTGTCTCAAAAAGGTGTTCACGCGACTATCATCGATAAAGACCAAGCTGGATTTGCTTCTGTAAAGGGAGTTTATTTAAGTACATTTCATGCAGCCAAAGGATTAGAGTTCGAAAATGTTTTTATACCGTTTCTTAATGAAGGGGCTTATCCGGATTCTGAAACTATTAACTCATCTGCGGATCAAAGAAGTGCTTTGGCAAGTGAATTGAAACTTTTGTACGTGGCTGTTACAAGATCTAAGTATGGTTTGTTTATGTCTTATCATGGTCAGCTATCTCGGCTATTCCCCTCTACATCGTCTAATTATCAAATCATCAACGGAGAAACTATGTTATGAGTTGCTTAAATTATCTTTTGAATCGGGGAGTTACTCGACTTTGTCATTTTACAAAGCTTAAAGACTTAACCCATATTCTTCTTTCTGATGATGGCATTGTTTCCTCGACAGCTATTAGACCGGATGTGAAGGATCAGAAAGATCCAGAACGATACGATGGCGAATTGGATTACGTTTGTTGTTCTATTGAATATCCTAACTCGTGGTATTTACGCCGAGCTCAGCAAAGAGACGCAGATCACGTTTTTCGTGATTGGGTAACGATCTATATTGATTTAGATATACTCAACTACCGTGATGTAAAGTTCTGTCCCTGTAACGCGGCAACACATTGTGGGGCTCATATTTTAAGTGACGAAAGTAAAATATGTGACTTATATTCCTCGCCAAATATAGTGAATCGCGTTAGATATCCCAAAATGTTGCAGTGTTGCCCTACTGATGATCAATCAGAAATATTGATAAGAGATAATATTCCTTACAGCTTCTTTAGTGGAATAGCAGTTTGCAATGAGACCATGGCTCAACAAGTTCATTCAATTATTCGCACATATGAAAAGAAGCCTTTGCCTATTTATATAGCTCCTGACGTATTAAATCCAAATTGGAGTAGCAGTATTCGAGCAGGCATACGGCCAGCAGAAACCAAATTAACAGTTAAGGAGGAATTAGCGTGAGTAATATTCCCTCGATACATGAAAAATGCACAGGAGCGTTGCTTGCCTCTGCTATAGGAGATTCATTAGGATGGCCTTATGAATTTAGAGCTAGAAATGTTCAAAACAATTTGTCAATGGGAGACGGTCATTTTATTAATTGGAATAGAAAAAGTGGCGGTCGTTATTGGAGTCATAGTGAGACCGTTTTGGCTGGTGAATATAGCGACGATACTCAAATGATTTTAGCGGTATCCCGTAGTATTATCTCTGGGTATGGTTGGAAGGAATATTTTTCATTTAAGGAACTACCGTATTGGTTAAAATATGAACGAGGTGGAGGAAATGCGATAAAAAGGGCGGCTAAAAATTATAGAGACCATCACTTCCCTTGGATGAGCAGTTCAGCCAAAGATTATTATAATGCTGGGGGTAATGGTGCTGCAATGCGTATCCTCCCTCACGTGATTGCACACGCTAATTCTAAGAATGTTGAACAATTATTGGATGATGTTTTTGCCAACAGTATTATTACCCATGGTCATCCTCGCGCAATACTTGGTGCGACATGTTATGCGTTTGCCCTGCATACTATATTGCAAAAAAAGGATATCCTACAGTATGGCGAACTAATTAATATCATTATCGAGAATTCACCTGTGTGGGGACGGTATCGTGAATATGTTGCCCCAACGGAATGGGAAACATCTAAGGATCTCCATCTTGATTATAATTATATGGAAGTTTGGTATGAATGCGTTCAAAACATGGTCGATCAGCTTGCTTTTATTAATAACTCAATAAAAAAGGGCTTGTTAGTAAACGATAAGACCGTTTTAACTGGATTAAAATGTTTTGATAAAGAAAATGGAGCTGGGGATGTAGCTGTTTTAACTTCACTATATTTGACATCAAAATATGCTAACAATCCTTTACTTGGAATTAAAGTTGCAGCTTACACGGTGGGAATAGATACCGATACGATTGCGTGCATAACCGGAGGGCTTCTTGGAATGTTACGCGGAACAACTTGGATTCCTGTGGAATGGCGTATGCTCCAAGATTACAATTGTTTCCTAAATGTTGCAGAAATTCTTCTTTCGGATGATATGCAAGCAGCTTCTAAACGCATTTCTGATGTGGATAATAATCGCCAAGAACTATATAGTTCACCTATAGGAAAGTTTTACACAGAAAAAACATATGAAATCCCCAGTGGAGCATCTGGAAAAATTATCATTACTAAAGTTCACACCCTACTTGGACAAACCATGTATTTTAAAGACTATGTGCGCATGTCAAAAGTGGCTGATTCAAACGCATCGAGGATTTCCAATGATTCTAACAAAATTATTCCGTCTATGCCTAAAATACACTTATCTCCTGAAGCTATAAACTTTATTATGACAGATCGCAGATTAAGTCGGATTACTTTTAAGAAGGTGGTTCAAATTATTCAAGCGTTGGCAAGTAATAACTTTGATTGCGAATATGTATCTATAGTTCTTAAAGTGGAATTTGATATTGTAAAATTGATTTCAGATATGCTTTGTTAGATCATTTGTTCGCTTGACAGAATTAAAAATATCTTTCTTTGCCTACTGCACCCTTTGCCTACTGCACCGCAATTTTTAAGGGCTGACCAACTTGGTCAGCCCTCTATCATTATGCGTTCCTCGCTTGCTTTTTCATCTCCAAGATTTCCGCTTTCATCATTTTTATCAACTCTGCAAGCTTTTCCTCGCACTCCTCCCGTGTGGTGGCGTAGATATTTTTGGCAATTCGTTTGCCGTTCACGCGCGGGGAAAATCTGCCCTCGTAGAGGTGGTCGTTTATCATCTTCACGCAACCCGTACCGGGCTTGCG
>CAKSZH010000004.1 GCA_934525675.1 uncultured Eubacteriales bacterium | reverse complement strand
GGTGCCGTGGACTTGCCGTCTGCCGTGTAGAAGCCCATGTTCGCGCCGTCGTAAATCTTGACCAGCACGCCGTACTTATCAAGCACGATCGCCGCGCCGTAGCCGTTGATAGCAACCGTTCCGGTGAAGCTCTTGTCATAAATCAGCATGCCGTACTTGGGAGCGTCCTTTGCTTCGATTTCGGTATTGTACAGCCACTTGCCTTCGTCTGCCGTGAAGGTCTTGTCGTCGATGGTCAGCGTCTTGTCGTTCGCGGGCTTTGCTTCAAAGGTCTTGCCCGTCAGGGTTGCGGTCAGTCCGCAGTATGCCTTTGCGCCGCCGACACCGCGGAGACCGAGCGCGAATGCACGGCCTGCGTTTGCGCCGCCGTCGTTTGCAAAGATGATCAGGGTCTCGCCGTCTTGCAGTTCATTGAATGCAACGGTTGCATAGTTTGCCGCCGTGAAGGTCAGGGGTGCCGTGGACTTGCCGTCTGCCGTGTAGAAGCCCATGTTCGCGCCGTCGTAAATCTTGACCAGCACGCCGTACTTGTCAAGCACGATCGCCGCGCCGTAGCCGTTGATCGCAACCGTTCCGGTGAAGCTCTTGTCATAGATCAGCATACCGTACTTGGGAGCGTCCTTTGCTTCGATTTCGGTGTTGTACAGCCACTTGCCTTCCTCTGCCGTGAAGGTCTTGTCGTCGATGGTCAGCGTCTTGTCGTTCGCGGGCTTTGCTTCAAAGGTCTTTCCCGTCAGGGTTGCGGTCAGTCCGCAATATGCCTTTGCGCCGCCGACACCGCGGAGACCGAGCGCGAATGCACGGCCTGCGTTTGCGCCGCCGTCGTTTGCAAAGATGATCAGGGTCTCGCCGTCTTGCAGTTCATTGAATGCAACGGTTGCATAGTTTGCCGCCGTGAAGGTCAGGGGTGCCGTGGACTTGCCGTCTGCCGTGTAGAAGCCCATGTTCGCGCCGTCGTAAATCTTGACCAGCACGCCGTACTTGTCAAGCACGATCGCAGCGCCGTAGCCGTTGATCGCAACCGTTCCGGTGAAGCTCTTGTCATAGATCAGCATGCCGTACTTGGGGGCGTCCTTTGCTTCGATTTCGGTGTTGTACAGCCACTTGCCTTCCTCTGCCGTGAAGGTCTTGTCGTCGATGGTGATGGTTGCGGACTTCGCCTTGAAGTCCACACCGGGAACGGTCATTGTTGCACCGACGGTCTTATTGTTCAGGAGGAACTTGCGGGAACCGCCTTCGGCATTGTTGGCAGTGGAGTTGGGGGCGATGATGATGGCCTCGCCGTCTTGTCTGGAAGCAAATGCTTCGTTGATGTAGCCCGTGGGGGTGCACTTACTCGCGTCCTGCACACCGTTCGGGTTGTCTGCGTCGTAGTACTTTCCGTTCGCGCCGTCATAGATCCGGACGATCACGCCGTATGCGTCCACCACGAACGCCGCGCCGTAGCCGTTTGCGAAGTCAATCTTGCCGTTGAATGCGGGTGTGAAGACAATGAAAGCAAAGTTTCCGATGCCGGAAAGCTCTTCGTCGATTGCAATGCGGTCAAGTGCGATATTCATTTTCTTGTCGCCGACCGTCACGGCGCCGATGCCCTCCGACTTGACCTCGACCTCGCGCTCAAACTCGGTTTCCAGCTTGCCGTCGGAGACCTTGAGGCGGATCACATACGTACCTGCTTCGTTGACGTCGAAGCTGCCGCGATCCACGATCGTGATCTCGGTAAGGGTCACATCGTCGTCGGGGGAGAAGGTCCCGTTGTCGTCCTTGACGATAAGGCCCGCAAGGATCGCGGTGTCAAGGTCGAACGAGGTGTCGCCCATGGGAACAAGGATCTTGGTGTTGCCGCTGACCGTGGGCTTCTGGTTGATGTAGGGGGTCAATGTCTCATCGCTGTCCACCCAGAAGAGGCGGACCACGTTGCCGACCGAGTAGATGACGTTGTAGTTCATGAATCCGCGTCCGTCGGTATCAGCCGTCGTGCCGGCATAGTTTGCCTGCACCACGATCGCATACCCGCCGGCGGGGATGGTCATGTTCTGAGCAAATGCGGAGGAAACCGAAACATCCTCATCGCCGACCTTGATGGTGGTCACGGTCGAAGTCGCGCGGAGCGGGTTCGATGCATTGATGAGTTTGCTGTTCGCGCCGTCGCGGCCTTCCACGACCACGCCGTTCTTGTCGAGCACTGCGGAGCAGCCGTAGCCGCCCTCAACGGAGAGGACGATGTCGTGATCCGAGGTGTTATGGAACACGCCGCTCACCTTGGAAAGCTCGGTGTTCTCGTTGATTTCGGTAAAGAGCGCGTGTGCAAAGCTCAGGATCTTGCCCTGCCACTTGTTCTCGCCGAGATAGTTGGTGCGGACCTCAAGTCCGATGGCGGAAAGAGGAGCAAGCACCGTAATGGTACGGGTAGCGGTGACCTTCTCTTCCCCCTTGGTCGCCTGATAGGTGATCGTGTAGGTACCGGGGGTGTCGGGATCAAACTCGCCGTCGTCAAGGACGATCAGGGTCGCGCCCTCTTCGTTGACGGTGACACCGAAGAGCAGTTCAACCGTCTCGCCCGCATAGATTTCCATCTCGCCGGGGGTTACGGTGATTTTAAGTCCCGGTGCCGGTTCATCCGTATCGGATTCCGACGGCTTTGTCGTCGGCTTCTCGGTAACGGATTCCGACGGCTTGGATGTTCCCGTTTCGGTGCCCTTGTCGCCGCCCGCGCACGCCATCAGCGTGACCGACAGGACAAGAACGAGAGCGAGAAGCAGTCCGATGAGCAGTTTCGTTCTTTTCATAGTTTCCTCCTAAAAATTATATCGTTTTGACTTTTTCCGAAGTCTGGGGTACGGATTGAAGAATTACTCCCGGTCGTCCTTCTTTTTGGACCCGGCAAGGCGGAACATGACGACTCCCGTCACTGCCGCGACGGCGATGGCTGCGCCGAGCACGATCAGCATGATGACGAGCACGCGGTGGTGATTTGCCTCATCGGCGGGGTTCGGCTGGCGGTTTGTCTCCGTTTCGCCGCCTCCCTTGGTCTCGGTCTCGGTTTCGGGGTAGCGGATTCCGTCCTCGGTGACCGTCGGGCGGGTCGGGTTCTCTTCCGGATTCCAGTCACCGTTTTCAACGAGAGAAACGGAGATCCGGGTATCGAGAAGCGAGACCAGCTCTTTGAGATTTTCCGAAATTCTCTGCCCGGAGTAGCCCTTGGCATACGGCGTTCCGGTCAGGCTGTACAACCCCTTGACGGCGGATTGGATCTTGTAGAGATTCACTGCCCCGTCCGTCGGCATGGCGCGGATCTCATCGAATTTTGCCGCGAGCTGCGCATACTGTTCGTCGGTCATGCCGCCTGCCGGTTTGTACAGCCGGTCGGCGCGGTCGAGGATGCGGTCAAAGTAACCGCCAAGGACCTTTTCCACCGTATCGTGCGGGCGGACGCCGGGGGCGCTGTTGACACCCGCGAGCAGGACCTCCTGCACGTCCTCATGTCCGATGATCTGGGTGGAACAGAAGATGGTGTAGCCGTTCGCACCGGCGAGGTAGGACGCCTCGATCTGCTCCTTGTTCTGCCATGCGGGAAGTCCGCTGTACGAGGAAGCAAGTCCCGTGTAGTAGTAGCAGATGTTGCCTGCGGACAGAATCATTGCCGTGACGTTGGTCAGGACATCCGATGCGTCGGTGTAATACGCCATCGGCGTTGCAATGTCGATCCAGCCGTTTCCGAACCAGGTCTTCCAGTCCTGCTTCTTTGCTTCTTTGGATTCGGTGATGGAAGCAAAGACCGCGGTGGAAAGGAGTATCTTCTTCTGATCCTTGATTTCCGTCTTGATGCGGCGGACATACTCCGTCACAATATCGGTGCGGAATGCCACCCAATCGGCGTAATTCTCGTCCGCTTCTCTCTGACCGCCGGCGAGGTACCGGTAATCAAAGAGCTGGGAGAACTTGCGCGCCATCTTTTCGCGGCTTGCCTTCTGCGCGTCGGAGAAGGTCATCCCCTTCTTCGCGGCGAACGCCTCCATGGCGGCAATCGTATATCCGGAATCCTCCGCGGCATCGGTCACGGGGTAACGGATGTAGTCCAGATTCAGTCCGGCGACGCCGGGGACCTTTTCAAACAGGTCTTTGTAATAGAAAATCAACGCGTCCTGCACTTCTTTGTTGGCAGGATCGAGGAAGATGTAACTGCCGCCCTCGTTGCGCTGGTAGATGGTTCCGTCGTCGTTGTACAGAATCCAGTCGGGGTGGTTCTTCACCACATCAACGTCATTCTGGGTGCCGACGTAGAAGTTCTCCACCCACGCGTGCACTTCGATTCCGTTTTCCTCGCAGCACGCAACAAACGCGGAGAGGTAATCCGGATAAACGGTGGTTTCGTCCTTGGCGTAGGATTCCGAGAGCTTGGGGTTATAGGGGAATTCCGACGAGGAGGAGCGGAAGGTCGAATACCCGTTGTAGAGCGTTTCGACGAACACCGTGTTGATGCCGATCTTCGCGTAGAGCGTGACGTTTTTCTCGATCTCTTCCCAGCTCATCTCCACGGGGCGGTGCCAGACGGCACGCGCGGACACGGGCTTGCTTTCCGCGGAGGACGACTGAATCTTTCTTTGCAGGCGCTCCACCGTGAGCTGGTAGTTGTTGTATTCCATCAGGTGGCTGAGGCGTTCTTCCTCCGTCCAGCCGGCGCCCTCCAGCCCGGTCTCGATCTGCTCCTTGACCGTCTTCAGCTCCGCAAGCGCGTCGCGCGCCTCGGAAATATAGCCGTTCAGTTTGTCCGTGTCGAGGTCGTAAAGCTGGCGCATACGGTTTTTTGCAACCGTGATGGTCGAATTCACCGAGGTGACCAGGTTTTCATAGTAACTGTTGAGCGTGGTGGCAACCGAGAAGCTCTTGGTGCTCTCGTCCAGCGTCACCGTCGCGCCGAGTACGATGTTGGAGCGGATGAAATCCCTTCCCTTGCCGTGACCCGAGATGACGTAGCCGCCCTCGGGAATCGCGGACACGTTGACGCCGAGCTCCACGACCACGCCGTCGGCATCGACCGCCGCCTCAAAGCCGTAGACATTGGTTCCCGTGCCGGATGCGCCGTTGTAGCTCCAGCCGTCACGGTAAATGATGATCTGGTTCTCGCCGCGGTATGCCGGGAACGGGGTGGACTCGGTCTCCATGCCCTTGGGGTTTTCCTCGGGCGTCGGGTTGATAAAATCGTATTCCCCGCGGACGGTCCCGCCGAAGCGGATGAAATCAAAGCCGACCATCTTGACGCTGTCGCCGACATTGAAGATCTGTCCCTTCACCAGAAGCGAACGGTAGCCGTCACCGTAGGCGCTGAGCACAAAGCTGTTGTCGGGGATCTCCGAGCCGGACGCGTCGCCCGTTCCGAAGCCGCGGAAGGATTCCACGCGGAAGGTGTTGCTTTCAAAATCGTAAACGCAGGTCATTTCGGTGCCGAACACGTTGGTGCCCGTCTTGGCGCCGAACTGGTAATCGTAGTAGACGACCATGGGACCGGAACGCGTCACGTTGGTGTGATCCACCGCGACACGCTTGCCCGAAGAGGACTCGACCGCCTTGGTCGGGATCGTGAGCTTGTTGCCACCGAGATTCAGCAGGTCGCCGACCGAGGCGAACGACGCGTGCGCGGCTTCATTGACCGAAAGGACAAAGCCGCCGACGGGGATATAGGTCTTGCCGTCCCCCGCTTTGCTGACCGAGGTGACGCGGAAGTCCGCGCCGTCCGGCTCACAGACATATTCCGTGATGCCCTCGCCGGTGCGTCCCGTCGTGGTATCCGGATACCATGCGGTATAGATGACCGAATCGGTTGCCGCGACTTTTTTGTACCGGATCTCGTAATCGTTGAGGTATCCGGAGGAGGATTCCTCATAGTAGCTGACCGGGTCGGAATAAATCCCTCCGATCGTCTTGCCGTTTGCCGTGACCGTGATGTCCGAAACGGACATTTCGCGGCTGTATTCACCGTCCGCAAAGACGGTCAGGGCGCCGAGGGGGAGCATTGCCGCGACCATCAGTACGCACAACACCCGTCTCAGCCATACCCGGAGTCTGTTTTTCTGTTTCATATCTGCGCCTTCCTTCGTATGTGAAAAATCATTGGAATCCGCGTTTCACATCAAAGTGTCTTATTCTTTTTCGCCCGGCTTCCCACCGCGTTTCTTTGCCGCAAGGGCATATGCAACTCCTGCCGTGAAGAGTGCCGCCACCGCGATCCCCGCGCCAATCACGGGGATGAGAGAAAAGCGTTTCCCGGATTCCTTTCCGCTGTTACCGGACGGTTTTGCCGGTTCCGTTACGGCTTCTCCCGTTGCACCTGTCCCGTTTCCGGAAGACTCCGTTTCACTGCCCGCAGAGGTTTCGGTCTCCTTACCGTCGTCCCCACCCGCGGGATACTTGATGCCGAGCCTTGCCGCGCGGATCTCCGTAAAACGGTACAGGCGCTCCAGATCCTCTCTGACCGTGTCAAGGTTGTCCCCCGACACGTAAGCGGAAAGGTTGTATCTGACAAGGAGACGGAGTTGTTTTCTTGCCGCCTCTGCCGAGGCGGTATCGCCGCGTTCCGCGATCTCGGATATGTTTCCGAGTTCCGTCCGAAGCGCCGCGATCTTTTCCTTATCCTCCCCGGCATCGGTCAGCTTCTTTTCCGCGAGGGAAGCCGTCAGGTCAAACAGCGCTTTGGATTCCGCGTGCGGAAGCAGCGCCGTCTCCTCGCCGGAATAAGTCCGGTCAAGCAGGTCGATGTACCCGGGTTGATTCAGAATGGACTGCGAGCCGAAGAAGACAAATCCGTCGGCTCCCGCGTCGGCACAGGTCTTTATCTGGGAGAGAACCTGCTCATCGGAAAGGTTATGGAAGGTCGGGGAGATGCCCGCGTAGCAGTAGCAGCCGCCGAGGTCTCCGAGCATCTGCGTCAGCGCGTTTTTCAGCGTTGTGGTATCGTCGTAATATGCCATCGGCGTGATGATATCAAGGTATCCGCGGCGGAGCCAGGTCGTGAAGTCCTGCTTCTTGTCCCCGAAGGATTTTCCCTGCTCCGGGAAAACCGCCGTAGAGAGCAGCACGCCCGCGTGGCGGCTCTTCACCATGTCAAACACACCGCCGACAAAGGTCGTGATCTGTTCTGCACGGTAAGTGACCCATTCGTTATAGTGCGAGGCGACGGTTTTCACCTTTTCCTCAAAGGTCGCGCCGTCCGGGAAGGCAAAGCCCTCCGCCCCGGCGAAGCCGTTCATGGCGACCTCCGTGTACCCGGTATCGTCCGAACGGCTCGACACGGGGTAGCGGATGTAGTCAAGATTCAGTCCGGCGATTCCCGGCACCCCCGAGAGCAGTTCGTCGTAGAAGCGGATCAGATAAGTTCTGACCTCGGGGTTCGCCGCGTCAAGGAAGAGGTATCCGCCATAGTCGCGCCCCTCGCTCTGCCGGACGGAGCCGTCTGCGGTCCGCATCAGCCAGTCGGACAGATTCCGTGTGAAGTAATTTTCATTCACTCCGATGTAGAAGTCCTCGACCCATGCGTGGACCTCAATGCCCCGCTTCCCCGCCTCCGCAACAAACGCGGTGAGATAATCGGGATAGGGGGAATAATCGAATTTGTCAAATCCCGTGTAATACGGGACCATGGAGGAACGGAACACCGTCATTCCATGATAGAAGGTTTCGAGAAACACCAGATTGATCCCGGTTTTCCGGAAGGTATCCAGCACGTTGCAGATCCCCGCAAGGTCGGTCTCGGTTCCGGTGACGTTCGGGCGGTGCCACACGCCTCTTGCCTGTATTTGCTGAGTCGCCTGCGGGGTGACGTCCGCCGCGGCGCTGACTTTTCCAATTCTCATGAATCCTCCCGCCGACAGGAAGAGAAGTCCTGCCAGCACAAAACAAAGCACTCTTTTTTTCATTTTCCCGCTCTGACCGGAGCTGCGGTCATTCCGTCCGGAGCTTCAGTGTCAGATCCACCTCAAACATCCGCCGCCACGGCATCCGGCATCGGTCGATCTCATAGGTATCCGCAATTTCCGGGAATTCTTCTTTCATATAAGTATTCAGTCGGTCACGCACGAGGTGCGCCACCACGCCGTCGGTTTCACCTGCGTCAAAGTATCCGAATCCCATCGGCTCAATCTCACGCGTCACCGCGCGCCGGACGTGTCCGCAATAGCCGACATCCTCATAAAGACGTTCGGCAGTGAAGAGCCGCAGGTTGTCGCTTGCTCCAAACAGCCACGCGAATACCGCCTGGCAGACTGCCGTTCCGACGGTGTTGGAGGAGGTATTCCAGCCGGCATAGGACGAAAGATCGGTGAGAGAAATGCGGTCGGCAAGCATCCGCACGAATTCCGCCTCGCCGCCGTTGCAGAACGCCACATCGGCGACCGCGGCGGTTTTCCCGTCCCTGACCTGTGCCGCAATGCGGTCGCAGAACGCAGGAAGGTTGCGCTCTCCGTACGCCGCCGACGGCTCGTCCCAGACCTCCCGCGGCTCGTTTGCCGGGTAGTTCAGGTACAATGTGATGTCGGCCCTCTCCCCGTCGCGGGGGGAGAGGCAACCGCTCGTCGAAAGCAGCAGCGGAAGCGTTTTCCCGACCGGACGGTCTTCGTACAGGGGCGTCATGTCCTTTGCTCTGTCATCGGCATAAACGCAAGCCAGGCGCGGATGCCGCCCCGAAAGGTCGCACGCCGCACGGCAAAGGAGCGTCATGCCCACCTCGTCGGCACCGGGATACATGGGAACATCCCCGTATCCGCTCTTCTCAATGATTCCTTTGAGATACTCGCGGTCCATCGTCGTATATCCGTAGGTCGCGGAATCGTCCTGCGGGATGACCAGAACCTCGAAGCAGTCCCTGTATTCCGTGAGGATCTTTTCCAGCATACCGCGGTTGACGCGGCGGCGGGTCTCAAAATCCGAAAGGAATTCTTTTGTCTTCTTCCCGTACTCCGCAAGCAGTGCGTCCGCCTTCCCGGGAGAAACGAGTCCAAGCTCCCGCTTGTGTTTCACCTGCCCCGAAAGAAAAATCTCCCTGCCGCAGGTTTCGTAGTAGTCCGGCTCCTCGTCGGAGGAGGAATAGGCGGGACAGCGCATGATGAGTGCAAAGGCGAAAATTTTCAGCTCCGGATTCTCTTCTTTCATCCGGCGGACCGTGCCGAGTCTTTCTTCCAGCACTTCCGGGGACAGATGATGAATCCGTGACGGCACGATACCGCCGTAAAGCAGCATATCGAGCGACAGCACGCACGCGTCGGCGCTCCTTCCCGCCGCAAGAAGGAATTTTTCGATTTCTTCCGCGTTTGCGGGCGTCTTCTTGTTACCGAGGATCGCCCGCGGCGGTGTCATGAGCGTCAGCAGCGAGCCGTCCGCAATCCGTGCGGCAAACGCCGCGTTGCAGGGCCGCTCGTCAAGCGGGAGGTAGATTACCTTCATATGTTCTCTTCCTCGCGCAGCCGGAGCGCTCCGCCCAGCCGCTCGGTGATGACCTTTGGCCGCGTGATCGCCGAGCCGACCACCACGGCATACGGGTTGATTTCGGATACCCGTTCCATGTGGGAGACCTCAAAAATCCCGCCCTCCGCGATCAGGTGGATGTGTTGAAGATGCTTTTTACATTCCGCCATGAAATCAAGGTCGGGAAGCGGCGCGCCCTTGGTTGCCTTGGTGTAGCCCCGCAGGGTGGTGGAAACATAGTCAAACCCGAGTTTCTCCGCGTAAAGCGCTTCCTCAAGCGTCGAAATGTCCGCCATCAGTTCCCTGCCGCCGCTGTTTGCCCGCGCGTAGGCGTAAAGCTCTTCGAGCGTCTCGCCCTGCGGTCGGGGACGGTCGGTCGCGTCCATGCAGAGCACGTCGCACGGTACCCGGAGCAGACGGTCTATGTCCTTTTTCGTCGGCGTGATGTAGATCTCGCTGTCCGAATAATTCTGTTTGACAAGTCCGATGATGGGGAGGTCCACTTGCTTCCGGATGCTTTCCACATCCTCGCAGAGCGCACGGATACCGCAAGCCCCGCCTTCTTTTGCCGCCTTTGCAAACAGGTGCATGATCCCATATCCGTAAAGCGGCTCCCCTTTGGTTGCCTGACAGGATACAATTAAGCCACGGTTCAATCTGTTCATCTTCTCGCCCCATCCAATTGTTTTTCTTAAACCAAAATTCACCCTTTGTTCTTATATTATAGCGTAGTTCCATTCTGCTGTCAATAGTATTTTCATTTTTCCTGAAAATTTTGAAAATGGTTTTCATTTTGTTTTCGGATGGGGTCCGGAAAAGCAAACCGCCGGAAACAGACAAGGACCTGCCACATCCCCGATGCAACAGATCCTTGTCCTTGATTATTCGATTTTCAGAGTCTTGATCTCAAACGGTGCAAACACAAGGCTTGCTTCCCTGCCCGCAGGCAGCTGTGTCACCTCGTCCTCCAGAATATCGCAGAGGGTGAAGCGGTGTGCCCCGTCCGTGCGGAGTGTGACGGTGCCGCTCTCACCGAGGCTTTCATAGAGCCGGACGACCACGCCGCCCCGCTCGCCGTACTTGACCGTTTCGGGGATCACCGTGGCGCCCCCCTCCAGTGTGAACGGGGGGAGGAGTCCCTCGCGCGCCGTCCGGACGGGTCGCAGGTTGAACGCATACGCCGCGCGAACCGTCTCCGTGCCGAGCGCTCCCTTGTGCGGAAGCAGCGCGAAACGGAAACGGCTCACGCCCTCATCGCCCCGCGCGTCGGGGTGGGTGCCGCTCTTGCAGAGCGTCAGACCGAGCGTCTTCTTTCGGCAGGAAACGCCGTATTTGCTGTCGGAGAGAAGCGAGAGTCCCACTCCTCTCTCGGAAAGATCCGTCCACTTGTGCGCGGGAACCTCAAATTTCGCGTAATCCTCCCGCGACTTGGGGTAGTTGTTGCGCTCCACATAACCGAACTGGGTTTCCGCGCGGTAATGGGGAGAATAAAGCGTGGTATCGAAATACGTGCGTGCCAGCGTGTGCTTGTCGT
This sequence comes from uncultured Eubacteriales bacterium, assembly GCA_934525675.1. Lineage (GTDB taxonomy): Bacteria > Bacillota > Clostridia > Oscillospirales > CAG-272 > CAKVOU01. Next base: position 166,939 of record CAKSZH010000004.1, on the reverse strand, counting down.
GAAAATCCATGTAACAATCAAACAGGATTTCTGGGGAATCCGCGCGGAACACAAGGTCGGTCCGGTAAACGGAAGCCTCCCCGATGCGCCATGAGACACGGAGAATCAGCACCCCGTCCGTGGCAAGCACGGTTTCGGTCCCCGCGTATTCCGCAGGGCGTTCCTTCAGGGTGTAATCCGCGTCGATGTCCCAGTTATCGTAAATATACGGAACATCCTCGGCAAAGCGGACCATGCCGAGCCCGTCTCCGGCGATTTCGCGCCCGCCGAATACCAGTGACACGATCACGCCGTCCTTCACGGTCGCCTCATAATATGGCGTGGAGATTTTTCCGTTGTTCCCGTCATAGATCAGTTTTTCCGCCGCGGGGGACGGGGCACCGTACCCGTACGCGTCAAATTCAAACCGCGCAAGCGTCTCTTCCGTTCCGTCGGGTCCCGGGTAAGTCACGGCGCCGGGCGTGCCCGCCGGAGCGGGCAGATACTCGCTCCGCGGGAAGAACAGCGTGTTATAGTAGCGTTCCTGCTCCCCGCTCCCGCGGATCAGGACCTTCGCGTCCCGGATCGCGGCGGTCTGCTCCCGGATCGCCTGATCGGTCGCTTCGGCAATGCAGGTGCCGGGCAGTATGTCGTGGAACTGATTGAGAAGCAGGATGCGATAGAGATCGTCCGTCTCCTTTTTCAGATTCTCTCCCGCGAACACGGAGATCAGCTCCGCATCGTGCAGGGCTTCCTCCAGGCGCCGGTTGTTCTGCTTGAGCGCGTGCCCCGAGGTATAGGTACCGCGGTGCAGTTCCAGATACAATTCCCCGGAGTATTCCGGGAGCGGGCGCGCCGTTGCACGTTTCATGAAATCGGAGACCGTCGTATGCCGGACGGTCGCGCATTTGCAATTTTTCTCGGTATACAGCGCACGTTCGACCATCTCGGCAGAAGGTCCGCCGCCGCCGTCGCCGAAGCCGTATGCCATCAGCACGCAGTCACTCTCGCGCTTGTCGTGTACCGCATGGAGCCGGTCGCCGACGCTCTTTTCATCCACCCATGTATGAATGGAATTGAAATGCACCGGGACCGCCGACCCGTCGATACCGAGCCAGAGGAAGGTCTCATAGGGGAAGGTATTGGTATCGTTCCAGCTCAGTTTGGTGGTGAGGAAATACTTCACCCCGCACTGCGAGAGAATCTGCGGGAGTGCCGCCGAATACCCGAAGGTATCCGGAAGCCAGAAGGTGTCCGACTCATACCCGAACTTCTCCCTGAGATAGGTTTTGCCGAAGAGAAACTGCCGGCAGAGCGCCTCGGCTCCCGTCAGGTTGCCGTCGCATTCGACCCACGTCGCGCCGTTCGCCTCGATTCTGCCTTCACGGATCAGTTCGCCGACGCGCTCGAACAGCTCCGGGTCGTCCTCCTCCAGCCAACGGAGATAAAGCACGGTGGAAAGGAAGAACTTGTACCCCGGGTAGCGTCCGAGAAGGGTCACCGCGTTGGACACGGTGCGGCGCAGCTTGCGTCTGGTTTCCGCGACGGGCCAGAGCCACGCCGTATCCAGATGGCTGTGCCCGATGACGCCGACATAGGGTTTCTCTTCCCCGCCCGTGAGGAATCCGTCAATAATCAGGGCGGCTTGCCGGAGCGTCTCCCCGTCCGGGCAGACTTCCTTCATGGGGAGGAGGGCAAACAGCTTTTCGTATACCCGCTCCGCTGCTGCCGCCCGGAAGCTGCCCGGTTCCTGCTCGCGGTAATACTGATTGAACAGCTCCAGTTTTTCGAGGAACGAGTAAAGCTCCTCGTCAAACACACAAAGCCCGATCCCGCGGTACGCCCGGTCGGGGTACAGCCCATCCATGGAAAAGGTGGACGGCTTGTCATAGGGCATGGTGCCGGGGAAGGTGTGCGACCAGTACGCGTCCAGCGTCACCTCGTCACCGTCCGAAAGTCCCTCCAACCACAGATACCGATGAATACGGCAGGCGGGTTCAAATGCGTGGTCGATGTAATCGAGCAGTCCGACGCTTTTTCCGTTCACCGCCACCTGATGCTCCACGGCACCCGTGTCGGCATACAGGCGGTACCTCTTTCCGGGCTTGATCCCCTCCGCGCAAAAAGAAAACCGCGCAACGCAGAATTCCCCGCCCCAGCGGTCGCCTGCCGCAATCTCGCGCTCAGTACCGTTCTCGGTGACCGTGACCTTCGGCAGAACCGTTTCCCGGATGAGGAACGGGCGGTACACTTCTCCGAGCCGCATGACCTTCGCGGTCAGGCGATCCACTTGTTTTCCGATCAGCATAGATCAATTGCCCCCGTCAGATGGATTTGTTCGCCACCGCCCCGGCAGTCCGGAGCGCGCGCTCGCGCACCTCGTCGCCGAGCGTTTCGTAAATGGCGTTATAAAGGACGTTCACGATAAAGGAAATGGACACGATGGTCGAGATGGAGCCGCCCTCGTGCGCCGCCTCGCGCCGCGTGGAGAACAGCACGTAATCGCCGAATTTGGCAAGCGGAGAACGGTCGTAACAGGTGATGACCACGATCTTGACGCCGTTTGCCTTGGCGATCTCCGCCACGTCAATGATGTCCTTGGTACTGCCCGACACACTGATGAGGAACACGATGTCCCGGTCGGTCATGTTGCTTGTGATCATTGCCTGCATATGCGGATCGGGCGTGACGGTCACATTGATGCCGATACGCGCAAGCACGTTGCCGATCTCCATCGCCGTCACCGAGGAGTTGCCGACACCGAACGCGCCGATCTTGTCTGCCCCGACCAGAAATCCGGCAATTTCAAGACACTTGTCGTATTGCAGGCTGTACGACGTTTCGGTGATCGCGTCGGTCATCTGCTGAGCAATGCGCTTGACGACACTGCTCATGTCGCTTCTTGCGACCGTGCCGAGCTCCTTGCTGAGGCTCAGCTTGAAATCCTGAAAGCCGTTGTACCCGAGCTTTTTGCAGAAACGGACCACCGTCGCCTCCGCGACCTTGAGGCGGGAGGCAAGCTCGGTGATGGACATATACACAAGCTCGTCCGGCTCGATCCCCTCCAGTCCTTCAATCAGCTTACGTTCCTTGTTGGTCGCCATGTTCTTCATGGCGTAAATACGGTCAAACGGTTTCCCGATCATAGTATACCTCCCTGTTTTCTCTTGGGTCGATGACTGTCTCCGGATTTCCGGTTGTTCACCTTATTGTAACAAACCCGAGGAGAATTTGCAAGAACTTTTCAGGAAAATCCGGGTAGCGGAACCGGTTCGCGGGAGCGTATTTGTTGATTTCCTACATTAATATATCCGCTGATTTTTGATATGAAAAATTTTTTCAGAGAAATCAAATTATTTTGAAGAATCTGTACCAAATAAAGCGAAAGAACGAAAAGAAGCTCCAAAATCGGAAGCGCAAAAACTCCCCGCCGCAGGGTGCCTGCGGCGGGGAGTTTTACATATCGGCAATTCATGCTGCAAGGTGAATGACAAAGCACTTCCCTGCTCTCAGGAATCTGCTCTGACGGCTCTCCCGTCAGGAGCGCGAAGCAGAATATTGGAGGTGATATAATCCACGCCCCACGAGATAAGGCGGTCGGCACAAGCGGGATCGTCCACCGTCCAGCAATTGACCCCGATATCGTTTTCGTGCAGCTCGCGGATGTACTCTTCCGAGAGAAGTCCCCACGCGATGTCCAGATCACAGCGGTTCTCACGGAGCACGCCGATGTTCACAGCACCCAGGTTGTCCGCAAGGAACTGGATCTTCTGCCCGGGACTGAAGCGGCGGACGGACATCAGGTTGTTGAAATCAAACGAAATGAAAATGATATGCTCCAAAGCGTACAAACCGCGGCAAATGTCAACGATCTTTCCGATATGGCGTTCTTCCATCGGATTCTTCAGCTCGATCACCGCGGTTTTGCGGTACCGCGCCATGATCCGGAGGTATTCGTCAAGCGTGGCGATTTTCAGGGTCTCGCTGAACGCTTCCCCGCCGCTCTCGCGGATACGGAGCGAACGGAGCGTGTCAAAATCCGTCTCTTCCACAAGGAGCGACCGGTCGCAGATGCGGCAGGTCCAGTCATCGTGAAACACCACATATTTCCCGTCGCTTGTCACGTGCACATCGCATTCCGCGCCGAAAAACGGACGGTTCCCCGCCGCCACGAACGCCTCGGCGGTATTCTCCCGTTCTATGCCCGACAGCCCTCTGTGCGCGATCATTTTTGTGCCCGATGTGTTGTTTTCAGTCATGATACCCTCCCCCACCCGCCGTGCCGGATGCCGGAACGGCTGGATATTGCTGATCGACATTACCCTCATCATACCCCATTCCGCCGGGAATGTCAATGCGGGATGGGAAAGTTGCCGCGGAAAGCAACGATTGACCGTTGTTCCGCCCCCGTTCGAATCCCTCAATTCAAAACGGCAAAGAAGGGATTCTGAACCCATTTTTGCGGCTGTGTTCGCCGTAGTCGTTTCTTCCGCGAAAATTGCCGCAAAATATCAATTTCTCTTCGCGAAATTGAGAGGGTTCTCATCGTGGCATTTCTGCCAAAAACCATAGCGGCACCATTTGGTGCCGCTATGGTTTTTGGCGGAGAGGAAGGGATTCGAACCCTTGTGGGGTTGCCCCCAAACGGTTTTCAAGACCGCCTCGTTATGACCGCTTCGATACCTCTCCGTAAGACTTTTTGATTGTATCACATTCCTCCCGGTTTGTCAAGGCTTCCGGAAAAAGCGATTCAAATGTACCTCCGGTCTCGACAGGCAAAAAGTTTTTCTCGTTTTTTTCAAATTTTCTCTTGCATTCGCAGAAAGAATATGCTATAATCAGTCTATGTTATGACCGTAAGACGGTTTTGCCCGCTTGGGTCCGTCTGACGCTTCGGTCCGGAGGATATTGAAATGGAAATCGCACTTGGAATCATTGTATTGGTATTTGCCGTTTTTCTGACTGCCGCAGTTCTGATGCAGTCCGGAAAAGACAAGAACCTTTCCGGCGCCATTGCCGGCGGTGCTGATACGTTCTTCAGCAAAGCAAAAGCAAATACCTGGGACAAGGTCCTTTCCAAAGCAACGCTGATCGTTTCCGTGATCTTCACGGTGCTGGTCGTTGTGATGTATCTTGTCGTCGGTAAGTAATTCCGACTTCCCGGAGAAAACGGCGTGTAAAGCGCCGTTTTTTTCTTTACTTTTTCGGAAGTGCATCTTGACTTTTCCCAAAGGAACGGATATACTGATTAAGTACGATTTCGTACTTGCGAGGTGCAAATGAATCAAAAATCAACGGAAGCCATCCACCGGATCAACTACCTGACCTCGGAGCTGGACGCGCTTTATCACACGATGTCTCAGAAACTCGGAATATCCGACAGTGTTTCGCGGATCCTGTACACCATCTATGACAGCGGCAACTCCTGCCCGCTTTGTGACGTATGCAAAAAAACCGGAATCAGCAAGCAAACGGTCAATTCCGCCATCCGGTCGCTTGAAGCGGACGGAGTGCTTTTCCTCGTTCCCTATGAAGGACGCTCCAAAAAAATCGTCCTCACCGACAAAGGGGAGGAACTGGTCAGGGACACCGTCGCGCGGCTGTTTGCCGCGGAGGTCCGCGTGTTCGCCGGGTGGAGCGCGGAGGAGACCGACTGCTACCTGCACCTCATTGAAAAATTCGTAACCGGCTTCCGAAAAGAAGCGGAAGCACTCTGACGGAGGAATCCATGCGCATCCAGCTTTCAGATCACTTTACCTACCGAAAATTATTCCGGTTTACCCTGCCCCCTGTCATCATGATGATTTTCACTTCGATCTACGGCGTGGTGGACGGATTCTTCGTATCCAATTTTGCGGGAGACGTTCCCTTCAAGGCAGTCAACCTCATCATGCCTTTTCTGATGATCCTTGCCACGGTCGGATTCATGTTCGGCTCGGGCGGCACGGCACTGGTCGCCAATATTCTCGGCGAAGGTAATAAAGAACGGGCAAACCGCCTCTTTTCCCTGTTCGTTCTCGTGACATTTCTGCTCGGCGTGCTGTTCGCAGTGCTCGGCTTCATCTTCATTCGCCCGATTGCCGCACTGCTCGGTGCCAAGGGGGGAATCCTTGATAACTGCGTTCTGTACGGCAGAATCATTCTGTGTGCGCTTCCCTTCCAGGTTCTGCAATACCTGTTTCAGAGCTTTTTCGTTGCTGCGGAAAAACCCCGGCTCGGACTTTTTGTCATCGTTGCCGCCGGTGTAACCAACATGGTCCTTGACGCACTTCTTGTCACGATCCTGCCGAAAGAATACAAGCTTGCCGGTGCCGCGATCGCAACCGCAGCCAGTCTGACTGTCGGCGGCGGTGCACCGCTCATCTACTTCTTTCGCAAGAACAGCAGTATTCTCCGGCTGAAAAGACCGAAATTTGACGGCAGAGCGATCTTCAAGGCGTGTACCAACGGCTCGTCGGAATTCATGAGCAACGTCTCCATGAGCGTTGTCGGAATGCTGTACAATCACCAGCTGATCCGCTACGCCGGAGAGGACGGCATTGCGGCTTACGGCGTCATGATGTATGTCAGCATGATCTTTGCCGCGGCGTTCATCGGGTATTCCATCGGCGTGGCTCCCGTCATCAGTTTTCACAACGGCGCAAAAAACTACGACGAACTGAAAAGCCTGCTCAAAAAAAGCCTGCGGATTCTTGCCGTCGGCGGTGTGCTCATGCTCGGTGTGTCGGAGTTGCTTGCCCGCCCGCTCGCGCACATTTTCGTCAGTTACAGTCCCGGGTTGCTTGAAATGACGGTCCACGGCTTCCGCATCTTCTCGGTCGCGTTTTTCTTTATGGGCTTTTCCATCTTCGGCTCCGGATTTTTTACCGCTCTCAACGACGGTCTGACCTCCGCGATCATTTCGTTCCTTCGGACGCTGGTATTTCAGGTGGGCGCTGTTCTTCTCCTGCCGCTTCTCTTCGAATTGGACGGCATCTGGATCTCTGTCGTGGCGGCAGACGCGATGGCGGTGCTCCTCTGTGGGGTGTTTCTCATTACCAAACGAAAGAAATATCACTACTGACGCGCTCCGTCGGATCCCTGAAACCGGTTATCCGAGGGATACGGAAACGCTTGGGCGTTTGCGAATACCGAAAACGGCTGACAGAGAGTCCCGCCAGTTGCGGAAGCATGGAATGACTTTCCGGTACCGGCGGATGCAGGTCTTTTCCGGCTATAAAATACGGGGTACCGTCCCGGCGCTCAGACGGCAAATTACCGCGGGTTTTCCCGTGTGCAGGCTTCTTTTACGGGGGGCTATCCGAGATGCCGACCACAATGCCGGTACCGCGATTTTCCCGTGCACAGATCATTCCACCAAAACATCCGCGCCCCGGTGCCCCTCGTGGGCACCGGGGCGCATCATACAAGAGGCAGAAGCCGGGAACGGCTTCTGCCTCTTGTATTTTATGTCGCGGGGATTTATTTTACGTAACCCCGCCGAGCCGTGTAACCGGGAATTCGGAACCCTGCATTTGTGCAAGGCGGCGCCCTGTCCTTCGCTTCACTGCTCCCAGCGTCCGGTTTTCCCTGTCGAGACAAGTCAATCGAGGAGGAATCGGGAGGTCTGCAAAACAGCGTCGGGCTTTTTCCGGGCTCCATTTTCGTGTTGTGGGTCTACATTCGCCGATTATCACGCACCCGGCAGGAATGCGTGTGCAAAACTGTAACGGAAATCAGATCATTCGTCGTAGTCAATCTCTTCGGACAGAATATCGTCAAAGCGGTCGGCAATATCGTCGTATGCTTCGTCATCATCGTCGAGGGACACAAAGATTTCCTCGCCGTTTTCGTCCAGCGCGGACTTGATGATGCCGTATTCCACCACGCCGTCGTCGCCGATCTCTTCATCCGACGCAATCACGGCAAGGTAGGTCACGCCGTCCTGCTCGTAAGACGCAAGAATGTCGAACTCAAACTCGGTTCCGTCCTCATCGACGAGCGTAATGGTCGCGGACTCTTCCTCTTCTGCGGCGTCAACCGTTTTCTTTTCTTCTGCCATTTCAGGTAACCATCGCTTCCCGGGGGAAGCGTCCTTTCTCGCGGATCGTGTGAACTTTACACTAATATTGTACACGATCCGGGCACATTTGTCAATAGCTTTGCTGCAAATGCCGTACATCGCGCCTGTCCCGTTTTTCGCCGGGAAACGACACTTACAGATCAAGCACCGACGAAAGAATTGCGTTGCTGACGTAAAAACCGCTGTCCGTGAAACGGTACCTGCCGCCGTCGGCGGAAACAAAGCCTTCCCGGATGTACGGCTCCAGCCGCACGCCGTAATGGGCGCGGAAGTCCTCGCCGAAGCGGGCTCTGTATTGCGTTTCGTCCACGCCGTCGGCAAGACGCATCCGGAGCATGACGTATTCGTCCCGCGCGTCCTTTTCCGTAACCGTGACGCGCTCGTCTGTGATGTCGCGTCCTGCAAGGTACCCGTCAAAATCGCGGCTGTGGGAGACACGCTCCCCTCCGAAATACGAATGCGCCGCGACACCGAAGCCGAGATATTCCCGGCAGTCCCAGTAGCGGTAATTGTGCCTGGAAACCCTTCCGCGCCGCGAAAAATTGCTGATCTCATAGCGGTCGTAGCCGCGCTCGTGAAGAAAGGCAACCGCGTCCCGGTACATATCGCTCTCGGTATCCTCATCGGGCAGGGCGAGCGTGTCCCGCATGCGGTAAAACGGCGTTCCCTCTTCTAAAATCAGTCCGTAGACCGAGAGGTGCTCGGGATAAAGCGCGGTCACGCGGCGAAGCGTGTCCCGAAAGCTCTCCCGCGTCTGTTCCGGGATGCCGAACATGAGATCGGCGCTGATGTTGTCGAATCCCGCACGGCGCGCCGCGTCGTAGGTGGTAAGGAAGTCCCCGAAGGTATGGATTCTGCCGAGAACGGCAAGCTCCCGGTCATCGGCGCTCTGCAGTCCGATGCTGAGGCGGTTGACGCCTTCCCTCCGGATCCCCATCAAGTATTCCCCGTTTGCCGTCGCGGGATTACACTCCATCGTAATTTCCGCGTCATTTTCCACCCGGAAACAGCGATAGACCGTTTCCATCACGCGGAAAAAGAGCGGAAACGGCAGAAGCGTGGGGGTTCCGCCGCCGAAATACACCGTATCGACGATATACCCGCGGCACTTACGGGACGCGCGGATCACTTCTTCCGCAAGCCGTCTGGTATACAGATCCATCACGTCCGTCCCCATACCGGGGAACGAACAGAAATCGCAATACCTGCATTTGCGGACACAGAACGGGATGTGCAGATACAGCCCGAGCTTTTTTTCGGGAGTTTCCGGTGTGCCGGAAGTTTCAGACACACAGGGGGAAGCCGTTTGCACCGGCGTGCCGGGAATGGCGGGTGCGTCCGCTCCACTCGGAACACCGATGACAGCAGAATTGTCTTCCCTCCCGGACGCGGAGCAGGTCTTCCCCCTGCCTTTTGCAAGCGTTCCGCCGTCCTCCGTGCGCTTCACGCTTTTCTCACTGGTCATCATCCAGCTTGAGTACCGCCATGAACGCCTCGGGAGACACCTGCACCGAGCCGAGCTGGCGCATCTTCTTTTTGCCTTCCTTCTGCTTTTCGAGCAGCTTCTTCTTTCTTGTGATGTCGCCGCCGTAGCACTTGGCAAGCACGTCCTTGCGCATTGCCTTGACGGTTTCTCTTGCAATCACGCGGTTGCCGATCGCCGCCTGAATCGGCACTTCAAAGAGCTGACGCGGGATGTTGTCCTTGAGGCGTTCCGCGATCCTGCGGGCGCGGGCATACGCCTTGTCCTCATGTACGATGAAGGACAGCGCGTCCACCTGGTCTCCGTTGAGAAGGAAGTCCAATTTGACCAGCTTGCTCGGTACATAATCCTTGAATTCATAGTCAAGCGACGCATATCCGCGCGAACGGCTCTTGAGTGCGTCAAAGAAGTCATAAATGATTTCGTTGAGCGGCAGGTCGTAGTGCAGCTCCACACGCGTGGTATCGAGATACTTCATATCAAGGAACACGCCGCGGCGATCCTGGCAAAGATCCATCAGGTTGCCGACATACTCCGACGGGGTGATGATATTCGCGTGTACCATCGGTTCAAATGCGGTTTCAATTTCGTCGGGCGTCGGATAATTGGACGGGTTGTCGATATAGATTTCACTGCCGTCTCTCTTGCGGATCTTGTAAATAACGCTCGGCGCGGTGGTCACAAGGTCGAGGTTGAATTCTCTCTCCAGACGCTCCTCGATAATCTCCATGTGAAGAAGTCCCAGAAAGCCGCAGCGGAAGCCGAAACCAAGCGCAACGGAGGTTTCCGGGTCAAAGGTCAGCGCCGCGTCGTTGAGCTGCAGCTTTTCGATCGCATCCTTGAGGTCGCCGTAATGCGCGCCGTCCGCGGGATAGATACCTGCGTAGACCATGGGATGCACCTGCTTGAAGCCGGGAAGCGGCTCCGCCGCCGGATCCGTCGCGAGCGTGACGGTATCGCCGACGCGGGTGTCTCCGATATATTTGATGGAGGCGGTGATATATCCGACCTCGCCAGCCGCCAGCACGTCGCATTTGCGGAGCCCGAACGGCTCCATGGTACCGACCTCCACCACGTCAAAGGTGGCACCGGTGCTCATCATCATCATTTTGTCGCCCGCTTTGATCTTTCCGTCCATCACGCGCACCATGACGACCACGCCGAGGTAGCTGTCATAATACGAGTCAAAAACAAGGCACTTGAGCGGCGCGTCCTCGTCGCCGCCGGGCGCGGGAATGTCGCTGACGATATGGGCAAGCACGTCCTCAATGTTGAGTCCCGTCTTTGCCGAGACCGCCGGGCAGTTTTCCGCGGGAATGCCGATGATATCTTCAATCTCCCTGCGGCAGCCTTCAATGTCGGCGCTCGGCAGGTCAATCTTGTTGATGACGGGGACGATCTCCAGATTCGCGTCCACCGCGAGGTACGCGTTGGCAAGCGTCTGCGCCTCCACGCCCTGGGTCGCGTCCACCACGAGAAGTGCGCCGTCACAGGCGTTGAGCGAACGGGAGACCTCGTAATTGAAGTCCACATGACCGGGGGTGTCGATCAGGTTGAGCACATAGTTTTCCCCGTCGGGGGCGGTGTAGTCGATCTTGACCGCGCGCGCCTTGATGGTGATGCCCCGCTCGCGCTCCAGATCCATATTGTCAAGCACCTGATCCTCCATTTCGCGCTTTTCGACCGTGCGCGTCGCTTCCAGGATCCGGTCGGCAAGCGTGGATTTTCCGTGATCGATGTGCGCGATGATGGAAAAGTTGCGGATGTGCGCCTGTCTCTCTGTTTTCGGCATGAAATCTTCTCCTTGGTATCCCGCCCTTGCGGGAGATTTCTTCTGATACGTTTTCGCACCCACCCTTGCGGGAGATGTTACGAAAAACCCCGGCATGACGCCGGGGTTGATTCCTTACGGCAGTCGTTCTGCCTATATTATACCTGATCCGGGGCGTTTTCGCAATAGGTTTCCCCGAAATTCGCACACGGCACGTCAGTATTCCAGCACGCCGTCATAGACGAGGTGGGTGTCGCCCGAGAGCGTCACGCGGTCGCCGTCCACGCGGACGACCAGATCACCGCCGCGCACCTTGACAGTCACGTCGCTTCCCTCCCTGCAATACCCGTTTGCGATTGCCGCCGCGACCGCGGCGCAGGCACCGGTTCCGCACGCCCAGGTCTCGCCGTTGCCTCTCTCCCAGACGCGCATCCTGAGCGTCGTCGGATTGACCACGCGGACAAACTCGGTGTTGATGCGTTCCGGAAATTCGGGCGCCGATTCAAAGAGCGGTCCGACAATGGGGACCTCCACAGCATCCACACGGTCGCAGAACACCACGCAATGCGGGTTGCCGACCGAAAGGCAGGTGACATGGTATTCCCTGCCGCCCACCGTAAGCGGGCGGTCGATGATCCGGTCGCCGTCAAGCGTGGTCGGAAGCGCCCGGGCGGAAAACTCCACCCGTCCCATGTCCACCGTCACATAGCTGACCTTGCCGCCGCTCGTATATAGCGTCAGGTTACGGATACCGCTTCCCGTTTCCACCGTCAGGCAGTCGGAGGTCACATAGCCGTTGTCATAGAGGTACTTGCCGACCGACCGGATGGCGTTGCCCGCCATTTTTCCTTCGCTTCCGTCGCGGTTGAAGATCCGCATCTTCGCGTCTGCGACCGCCGATTTTTCAATCAATACGATCCCGTCCGCCCCCACGCCGTAATGTGCGCGGCAAAGATTCACGCAAAGCGACTCCGGCGAGGTGATTCTCCCGTCAAAGTTTTCGATGAAGATGTAGTCATCGCCGCACCCCTGCATTTTGGAGAAGTGCAGTTTCTCGCGCGCCGCCCGCATCCGGTTGATGTCGATCAGCTCGGTGTTGTACGGTGTATAGCGGCTTGCGAGCATATCCGCGAGCGCGTTCGCCGTATCGAGCGAGGTCAGGCACGGGATGGACAGGCGCAGTGCGCGGCGATGGAGCGCGATGTAATCGTCCAGCGTCGAATCCTGAAGCGCACCCGTGTAAACGATATATCCGATCCTTCCGCTCTCCAGGAGCGCATAGGTGCTTTCCCGGTCCCCGATCGCGTCCGTAACGGTCACGTCGATGCCGAGTGTCGAGATCGCCGCGGCGGTGTCCCTGGTCGCAAAGAGGAGGAACCCGAGATCGTCCAGCTTCTTGGCAAGCGAGACCACCTCGCCCATGTCGTGTTCGTCCACACTGACAAAGAAGCCGACCTTCTCTCCCCTATGTGCCGGGGGCAGGATCATACCGGCGGAAAGCAGTCCCTTGAAGAGCGCTTCGCCGAGATCCTTTCCGATTCCCAACACCTCGCCAGTGGACTTCATTTCCGGTCCCAGATACGAGTTTGCGTCGGTCAGTTTCTCAAAGGAGAACACCGGTACCTTGACCGCACAGTACGGCGGAACCGGGTACAGTCCCGTGCCACAGCCGATCGTGCTCAGTTTCTCCCCGAGCATGACGCGGGAGGCGATATCCACCATGGGAACGCCCGTCACCTTGCTGATATACGGCACGGTACGCGACGCGCGGGGATTGACCTCAATCACATAAAGCTCGCCGCCGTAGATGAGATACTGGATGTTGACAAGTCCCTTGGTACCGAGCGCCAGCGCGAGTTTTTTAGAGGAATCCGCGATCACCGAGATCATGCGGTCATTGATGCTGTACGGCGGATAAACGGCGATGGAATCCCCGCTGTGTACGCCCGCGCGTTCAATGTGCTGCATGATACCGGGGATGAGCACGTCCTCCCCGTCGGAAATCACGTCGACCTCCAGCTCCTTGCCGGGCAGGTACTGATCGACCAGCACGGGGTTTTCAATGCCGCCCGCGAGGATACGCTCCATGTACCGCCGCACTTCCCGTTCGTTGTGTACGATCTGCATATTCTGCCCGCCGATGACATAGGACGGGCGCAGGAGCACGGGATAGCCGAGCGTATCCGCCGCCGCGAGCGCTTCCTCCAATGTCCTCACACCCATGCCCTTCGGGCGGCGGATGCCGAATCCTTCGAGCAGTTCGTCAAAGCGTTCGCGGTCCTCCGCAAGGTCGATGCCGTCGGCGGAGGTGCCGAGGATCGGGATCCCCGCCTTGTCGAGGTAGCCGGTCAGCTTGATTGCCGTCTGCCCGCCGAACGCGACCACCACGCCGACCGGGTGCTCCACGCGGATGACGTTCATAACGTCCTCCGGGGTCAGCGGCTCGAAATACAGCCGGTCCGCCGTGTCGTAGTCGGTGGAGACGGTCTCCGGGTTATTGTTGATGATGACCACGTCGTAGCCAAGCTTCTTGAGCGTCATGACCGAATGGACGGAGGAATAGTCGAATTCAATGCCCTGCCCGATCCGGATAGGACCGGAGCCGAGTACGATAACGACGGGTTTGCCAGAACGCGGGAAAGCACACGACTCACAGACGCGGTCATAGGTCGCATAAAAATACGGCGTTTCCGCGTCGAATTCCGCGCCGCAGGTGTCCACCATTTTGTAGACCGCGTGGCGGGGGGACGGAATCTTCTCCGCGCCGGAAAGCCGCAGCAGCGCCGCGTCGGGGTAACCGAGCTGCTTCCCTCTTTCGTACAGAACATCCGTCAGCCCGTCGGCGGCAAGGCTCGCTTCAAACCCGGCGAGTTTCTTCAGCTTTTCGAGGAACCAGCGGTCGATACGTGTGATTTCGTGAATCTCTTCAACGCTGATCCCGCTTCTGATCGCCTCAAACACCGTAAAGATCCGGCGGTCATCCGGTGTGGCAAGCCGCTCCGTAAGCGGTGCGGACGAGACCGGCGGGGCGTTCAGGGTGTCCAGTGAGATCTCCGCACCGCGGATCGCCTTGAGGAGCGCCGCTTCAAAGGACGGCGCAATCGCCATGACCTCGCCCGTCGCCTTCATCTGGGTCCCCAACCTGCGGCTCGCGCCGGCAAACTTGTCAAAGGGCCACTTGGGTACCTTGACCACCACGTAGTCAAGCGTCGGTTCAAAGCAGGCACAGGTCTTGCCCGTGATGTCGTTTCTGATTTCGTCCAGCGTATAGCCGAGCGCGATTTTCGCCGTCATTTTTGCAATCGGATAGCCCGTCGCCTTGCTGGCAAGCGCGGACGACCGCGACACGCGGGGGTTGACCTCGATCACCGCGTATTCAAAGCTGTCGGGGTTCAGCGCAAACTGACAGTTGCACCCGCCGACGATGCCGAGCGCCGTAATGATGTTGAGCGATGCACTGCGGAGCATCTGATACTCCTTGTCGGAAAGCGTGAGCGTCGGTGCAACCACAATGCTGTCGCCCGTATGAATGCCGACAGGATCAAGGTTTTCCATGCTGCACACCGCGATGACGTTACCGATCGCGTCGCGCATGACCTCAAACTCGATTTCCTTCCAGCCGAAGATGTACTTCTCCACAAGGATCTGGGTGATCGGCGACGCTTCCAGTCCCGTATGCGCGGCGATGCGCAGTTCCTCTTCGGTGTACGCCACACCGCCGCCCGCGCCGCCGAGCGTATAGGCGGGGCGGATGATAACGGGATACCCGATCCGCTCTGCCACCCGTACCGCCGTTTCCACGTCCTCCGCGATGTCCGACGGGATGACCGGCTCGCCGATCTGCTCCATGGTTTCCTTGAAACGTTCCCGGTCCTCGGCGCGCTCGATTGCGTCCACGTTGGTACCGATCAGGCGCACGCCGTGGGATTGCAGAAAGCCTTTTTCATAGAGCTTCATGGCAAGCGTCAGACCCGTCTGCCCGCCGAGTCCTGCGAGCAGGCTGTCCGGCTTTTCCTTTTCGATGATGCGCCCGACCGTTTCTTCGGTGAGCGGTTCCAGGTAAATTTCGTCCGCCATCACGCGGTCGGTCATGATGGTCGCGGGGTTGGAGTTGACGAGGACGACATTGACCCCCGCCTCCTTCAGAACGCGGCACGCCTGCGCGCCCGCATAGTCGAATTCCGCCGCCTGCCCGATCACAATGGGACCGGAGCCGATGACGAGCGTTTTTCTCACAGATGTATCAATCGGCATCGGTATTCCCTCCCATCATGGAAATAAAGCGGTCGAACAGAAAGCACGTATCGTGCGGTCCCGCCGCGGCTTCGGGGTGAAACTGCACCGTGAAGGCGCACAGCTCCGGGTAATCCATTCCCTCGGACGTTCCGTCGTTTGCGTTGACAAAGCTCTCTTCGCCCACTGGCACCGTGTGCGGCAGTACCGCATAGCCGTGGTTCTGGCTGGTGATATAGGTCCTGCCGTCCGAAAGGCAGCGGACGGGCTGATTGACACCTCTGTGCCCGTATTTCAATTTGACGGTCTTTCCGCCGAGCGCCAGCGCAAAAAGCTGATGTCCGAGACAGATGCCGAACACGGGGACGCGCCCGATCAGTCCCGCGATCTCCCGGATGATTTCCGTATTTTCCGCCGGGTCGCCGGGACCGTTGGAAAGCATCACCCCGTCGGGGGCAAGCGCCAGCACCGCTTCGGATGAAGTGTTACCCGGAACCGCCGTCACACGGCAACCGCGGCGGCAAAGCTCGCGGACAATGTTTTTCTTCGCACCGAAATCCATGAGAACGACATGGTACTTTTCCGTTCCCACGGCGGGATATTCCCTGACCGCATCCGCACTCACACTCTTCACCGCGTCGTGTACGGTATAGGAAAGTACCTCCGGAGGGACCGGCTTGCCCGTCGGGTCCTCGTCGGTGAGATACGCGTTCATCACGCCGCACTCGCGGAGTTTTCTTGTGATTTCGCGGGTATCCACGCCGGAAATGCCGGGAACACCGTTTTCCCGGAGAAACGCATCCAGCGTTCCGCGGGAACGGAAATTGGACGGCGTGCCGCATACCTCGCGTACCACATAACCCCGCACATGGCACTTCCCTTCAAAATCCTCCGGGATCACGCCATAGTTGCCGATGAGAGGAAAGGTCTGGAGCACGATCTGCCCGTAATAGCTGGGGTCGGTCAGGGTTTCGAGGTATCCGCACATTCCCGTGGTGAAGACCGCCTCGCCGATTGCGGATACGTCCGCGCCGAACGCCTCGCCGGGAAAGATGCTTCCGTCCGCCAATACCAGATAACGTTTTTTCATAGGTTCTCCTGTCACACTGTCATACTGTTTGCTGTCGTCGCCGTGCCGCAAAACACGGCTCGGTTCCATGAAAGTCAGTTCTGCCGCCGGGAACACGCAAAAAATCTCGTCAGTACGTGCCTCCCGACGGCTTGATTCGTATATGTTGTTCGTCAGAGCGACGCGCCGAGCGTTGCCGCCATGACCGCCTTGATGGTGTGCATCCGGTTTTCCGCCTCGTCAAATACGATGGAGGCGGGGCTCTCGAACACTTCGTCGGTCACTTCCATCGAGTCCCGTCCGAACCGCTCGCCCATTTCGCGTCCGATCTTTGTCTTCAGATCGTGATAGGACGGCAGGCAGTGCATGAATACGGCATTCTCCCCCGCCGCCTTCATCAACGCGGAGTTGACCTGATAGGGGGACAGATCGCGGATGCGCTCCTCCCAGACCTCCACCGGCTCGCCCATGGAGACCCAGATGTCGGTATAGAGGACATCCGCGCCCGGCACGGCTTTCCCGGGGTCGGTCTCAAAGGTCAGCGTGGCGCCCGTCGTCGCGGCAATCCTGCGGCACTCCTCCACGAGTGCGGGATCGGGGAAATACTTCTTCGGGGCGCAGGCGGTGAAATGCATCCCCATCTTGGCACAGCCCACCATGAGCGAGTTGCCCATATTGTATCTCGCGTCGCCCATGTACACAAAATTGATTCCCGCAAGGCGTCCGAAATGCTCCCGGATGGTGAGGAAATCCGCTAAAATCTGGGTCGGGTGAAACTCGTCGGTGAGTCCGTTCCACACGGGGACCGTCGCGTATTTTGCAAGCTCCTCCACAATGCTCTGCCCGAATCCGCGGTACTCGATACCGTCAAACATCCGGGAAAGTACCCGCGCGGTGTCGGCAATGCTTTCCTTTTTGCCGATCTGCGAACCGGAGGGGTCCAGATAAGTCGCTCCCATGCCGAGATCGCGTGCAGCGACCTCAAAGGCGCACCGGGTACGGGTACTGGTCTTCTCGAAAATCAGAGCGACATTCTTTCCCTCGCACAGCCTGTGAGGAATGCCCGCCTTTTTCTTTGCCTTGAGTTGTGCCGCAAGGTCAATCAGCCCCGCGATTTCCTCCGGGGTATAGTCGAGCAGCTTGAGAAAATCTCTTCCTTCAAGATTCATGTCAGCATCCTCCGCAAACTTCTTTGATGACCGCGACGGCGCGCTTCAGAAGCTCCGTCGGGATATTAAGCGCCGGCAGAAGACGGACCTTGTCCTTTGCCCTGAGCACCAGAACACCGCGCTCCATGCAGCCCGCCACGACTGCCGACGCGCCGCGAGACGCGTCGATACCGAGCATCAGCCCCATACCTGTTACGCGATTGATGCCTTTTGCGCCCGTCAGTTCTTCCCGGATGTATGCCGAGCGTTCTCTGACACCCGCAAGGCAATCGTCGTCCAGTCTTGACAGAATGTTGTACGCTCCCGCCGCGGCAACAGGGTTTCCGCCGAAGGTGGAGCCGTTGTCGCCGGGGGAGAAGATATTTTTGACCTTCTCACCGAGCATGGTCACACCGATGGGAAGACCGCCGCCGATTCCCTTGGCGGTGGTCACAATGTCGGGGGTAATTCCGAAATTCATGTAGCCGTAAAGCATCCCGCTTCTGCCGTTGCCGATCTGTACCTCGTCGGCGATGAGCAGAATGTCCTCCTCCCCGGCAATGTCGGAGAGTCCCCGCGCAAACTCCGCAGTGAGGGGCAGAACGCCGCCCTCACCCTGCACCGCCTCAAACAGGATCGCCGCGACGGGATACTCCTTCACCGCCGCCCGGACAGAGGAAAGGTCGTTCGCATCGGCATAAACAAAGCCCGGTGTAAGCGGCAGATAGTCCTTGTGGAACACGTCCTGTCCCGTTGCCGCAAGCGTGGTAAGCGTCCTGCCGTGGAAGCTGTTGCGGAGCGTCAGAATATAGTAGCAGTCCGCGCCCTTTTTGTCGTGGGCGTACTTGCGCGCCGCCTTGATGGCGCACTCATTTGCCTCGGCTCCGGAATTCGAGAAGAACACCCGCTTCATACCGGTCCGCCCGCACAGCGCCTCCGCAAGCCGCACGCACGGCTCGGAATAATAGAGATTGGAGGTGTGCTGGAACCTGCCGAGCTGCTCCGTTACCGCCCGGGTCCATTCGTCGTCCGCAATACCGAAGGTATTGACCGCGATCCCCGCGCCCATGTCGATGTATTCTTTTCCGTCCGCGCCGTACACAAGCGACCCCTTACCGCCGACGATCTCCAGGGGAAACCGCGCATAGGTGTGGGCGATGTATTCCGCATCCCGCTCAAAAATGTCCATTGTTCTTATCCTCCACGACCATCGTGCCGGCGCCCTCGTCGGTCAGCGTTTCGATCAGGATCGCGTGCGGCACGCGTCCGTCCATGATGACGACCTTTCTGACGCCGCGGTGAATTGCCTCGATACAGCATTCCACCTTGGGGATCATGCCGCCGGAGATCACCTTGTCACAAAACAGTTGATCCGCTTCGGCAAGGTCGATGCAGGGGATGAGCGACGAAGGGTCATCCCGGTCGCGTAAGATCCCCGCGATGTCCGTCATGGTGATGAGACTTTCCGCGCGCATCGCTCCCGCGATATATGCCGCCGCGGTGTCGGCGTTGATGTTGTATACATTTCCCTCTCTGTCGCAGGCAACGGTGGAAATGACGGGGATGTATCCGTGCTCCAGAAGATCCATCACGGGGCGGACATTGACCGAGGTGATCTGTCCGACGTACCCGAGCCGCTCGTCCTTGGACTCGGCTTCGATGAGGTGATCGTCGATACCGGAAATGCCCATTGCCGAGCCGCCCTTGACCCCAATCAGGTTGACAAGGCTCTTGTTGACCTTGCCCGCAAGCACCATCTGCACCACGTCCGCCGTCTCCTTGTCGGTCACGCGGAGTCCGTCCACGAATTCGCTCTTCTTGCCGATCTTGGACAGCAGATCGGTGATCTCCGGACCGCCGCCGTGCACCAGCACGACCTTGACCCCGACCAGCGACAGAAGTACGATGTCCTCCATCACCTGGTTCTTGAGTTCTTCGCTGACCATGGCGTTCCCGCCGTATTTGATGACAATGATCTTGCCGGTGTAATTCTGAATATACGGAAGCGCTTCGACCAGTATTTTGGCGCGCTGTGCATTGGTAATGTCCATCATGTTTCCTCTTTTCTTGCTCTGTCTCGTTGCAGCCCCGATTTCTTCCTGCGGCAGGACGGAACCCGGCGGCACGTCAGGTGCGGTAGTCGCCGTTGATGCGGACGTAATCGTAGGTCAGATCACACCCCCACGCCGTGGCGGTCGCTTCTCCCATGTGGAGCGAGATCAGAATGGAGATCTCACTTTCCAGAAGAATCTCCTTTGCCTTTTCCTCGGAAAATTCCACGCCCGCGCCGTTTTTACAGACGAGAATCTCTCCCTTTGCAGAAGAAAAACTGACATCCACGCGGGAAACGTCCACGAGCACCCCGCTGTAACCGATGGCGCAAAGCACGCGCCCCCAGTTGGCGTCGGCGCCGAACATCGCCGCCTTGGTGAGCGACGAGCAGATGACGGATTTGGCGACCGCCTTCGCGTTTGCCTCACTGCACGCGCCGTCCACGCGGCATTCCAGCAGCTTGGTCGCGCCTTCGCCGTCTCCCGCAATCCTGCGGCAGAGGTACACCGTCACGGTGTTGAGCGCCTTCATGAATTCGGAAAAATCCTCTCCCTCGCCGGTGATCTCGGGGTTCCCCGCCATCCCGTTGGCAAGAATCGTCACCATATCGTTGGTGGAGGTATCGCCGTCCACGCTGACCATGTTGAAGGTATTCTGCACGTCGGAGGAAAGCGCACGGGAGAGCAGTTCCGCGGAAATTGCGCAGTCGGTCGTGAGAAACACCAGCATGGTCGCCATGTTGGGGTGGATCATGCCGGAGCCCTTTGCGATCCCGCCGATGCGGCATTCCTTGCCGCCCACGGTGAAGCTGACGGCGATCTCCTTTTTCTTGGTATCCGTCGTCATGATGCCCTCGGCGGCAAGTCCGCTGTTGTCCTTGCCCAGCCCCGCGACCAGCGCGGGAATTCCGTCCCGGATGGGCGTGATGTCAAGCGGCTGACCGATGACGCCGGTGGACGCCACCACGACGTCGGACGGGTCGATTCCGAGTTGCTTTGCGGCAAGAGCGCTCATTTCCTCGGCGACCTCAACGCCGTTTGCGTTGCAGGTGTTGGCGTTGCCGCTGTTGCAGATGACCGCCTGTGCAAAGCCGTCGGACAGGTGCTTTTTCGTCACCGTCAGCGGTGCGCCCTTGACAAGGTTGGTCGTATAAACAGCGGCAGCGTGCGCACGGCATTCGCTCAGAATGAGCGACAGGTCGCGTTTTTCCTTGTTCTTGCGGATTCCCGCATGGATCCCGTTTGCCGTAAACCCTTTTGCGGCGCAGACGCCGCCTTCAATGATATTCATGAATTGATCTCTCCTTGTTTGTTTTCGGACCGTTTCTTCTCCGGACGGTCCGGTGTCACACGGCACGAGCCGATTTTTCAGAAGCTGCGGGAAACCGGAACCGGAGCGTAACGTTTTACAGCACAAGCCCCGTCGTTTCCCCGGCACCGAGCAAAAGGTTAAGGCATTCCACCGCCGCTCCCGATGCGCCCTTGCCAAGATTGTCATATCTTGCCGCGAGCAGGATACGCTCGTCGTTTCCGAATACGGAAATCTCCATGGAATCCTTCCCGGAAAGCGCCGCGGCGGACAAAAATCCCGTTTCGTCCGCGTCCTCGCAATACCGGACGATCTCTCCCCGGTATTTCGCAGAGAGCGCCGCTCTTACGTCATCCGCCGTTTTGCCGGGGGCAAGCAGGGACGCGGACAGCGGAACGGTCACAAGCATTCCGGAGTAAAAATCCGCAACGGTCGGGCAGAATACGGGCGGCGCATCCAGTCCCGTCACCGCCTTCATTTCGGGCAGATGCTTATGTACCTGCGACAGCCCGTAGATTCTCGGCGCACCGAGAAGCGGGTCCCGGTCGGAGGACTCATACGCGGCGATCATTTTCTTTCCGCCGCCGCTGTATCCGGTAAGGCTGAAGCAGGAAAGCGGAACGGAGGGCGCAAGGATCCCCGCTTCGACAAGCGGGTAAACCAGCGCGATGAATCCGCTGGCATGGCAGCCGGGTACCGCGATGCGCCGCGAATGCGTGACGCGTTCCCGGTGTGCCGCCGACAGCTCGGGAAAACCGTATGCCCAGCCGTCCGCCGTTCGATGCGCCGTAGAGGTATCGAGAATGACCGTATCCGGATTCTCCACCATGGAGACCGCTTCCCTTGCCGCGTCGTCCGGCAGGCAAAGAAACACCACATCCGCCCGGTTCAGCGCCTCCCGGCGGGCGGACGCGTCCTTGCGCTCCGCCTCACCGAGAGTGATCAGTGAAAGGTCACTTCTCTTGCCGAGCCGCTCGTGGATCCGCAGTCCCGTCGTTCCGGCACTGCCGTCAATAAAGATCTTCATATCTGTTACTCCGTTGTTTTTTGCCGCCCATCCGGGAGTAAGCCGGACGCCGGTCAACTTTTTTCTGCGTTTCCCTCTTCCGGCGAAAACCCTCCGCTCTCCCTCGGAACGACAAAACCCGGAAGCATCCGGGTTTTGTATTTTCGACTCACTGCGCAAAGTCAGCTTTCTCCCGCCGATGCGGAAGGAAATCAGCGGCTCCGCCCGATATGTCTCATGCAAAGCGTCCTTCGGAGACTTCGCATTCCTGCGTCTTCGTCTCCCGGTCGCCGGGATTACTGCTTGTTCTTCGCGTTCTTTGCCGCAATCTGAGCCTGCACCTTGATCGGCAGACCGTAAAGATTGATGAAGCCGGCGGCGTCCTTCTGATCGTAGACATGATCCTCTCCGAAGGTTGCGATTTCCTCGGAATACAGCGACCAGTCGCTCCACGCGCCCGCCTTGATCATATTGCCCTTATACAGCTTGATCCGAACCTTTCCCGTAACATGCTCCTGCGTTTTGTCAACAAACGCGGACAACGCCTCGCGCAGAGGGGTGTACCACTGCCCGTTGTAGGTCAGTTCCGCAAAGGTTACGGCAAGGCGTTCCTTTTCGTGTGCCGTCATCTTGTCAAGGCACAGGGTCTCCAGATAATTATGAGCGAAATACAGGATCGCTCCGCCGGGCGTTTCATACACGCCGCGGCACTTCATGCCGACAAGACGGTTCTCCACGATGTCCAGAAGACCGATGCCGTTCCTGCCGCCCAGCTCGTTGAGCTTCAGAATGATGTTCTTCGCGCTCATCTTTTCGCCGTCGATGGCAACGGGAACGCCCGCTTCAAAGTCCAGCGTCACATAGGTTGCTTCGTCCGGCGCGTCGATCGGGGACACACCCATTTCAAGGAAGCCGGGCTTCTCATAGAGCGGCTCGTTGCCCGCGTCCTCCAGATCCAGTCCCTCATGGGACAGGTGCCAGAGATTCTTGTCCTTGGAATAGTTGGTCTCGCGGTTGATCTTGAGCGGGACGTTATGCGCCTCGGCGTATTCAATCTCTTCCTCGCGTGACTTGATGGACCACTCCCGCCACGGCGCGATAATCTTCATATCGGGCGCGAACGCCTTGATGGTGAGTTCAAACCGCACCTGGTCATTGCCCTTTCCGGTACAACCGTGGCAGATGGCATCGGCGCCCTCTCTGAGGGCGATCTCCGCGAGCCGCTTTGCAATCACGGGACGCGCCAGCGAGGTGCCGAGCATATATTCCTCGTATTTCGCGCCCGCCTTGACGCAGGGAATGATGCACTCGTTGACGAATTCATCGGTCAGATCCTCAATGTACAGCTTGGACGCGCCGGTCTTCAGCGCCTTCTCTTCCAGTCCCTCCAGCTCGTCCGCCTGTCCGACATTTCCGGAAACCGCGATGATCTCCGGATTGTTGTAATTTTCCTTCAGCCACGGGATGATGATGGAGGTATCCAGTCCTCCCGAATAGGCGAGTACGATTTTCTTGATTTCTTTCTTATCCATGTCGGTTACCCTTTCTCCGCGTCGGTAATTGATTTTCTGAATACAGTATACATCATTCTGAATATATTTTCAATAGGTTTTCCAAAAAAAGATGGTTTTCATCGGCAAGAAACAGAAATCAATGAGGTTTGGCTATCAATTCTGTGCAATTGTACATAAATATTCATCCAGGTTGGAATAAATATTCAATTTCAGCTTGTCCGATTGCGCGGCATATCGGTTCGCACAGGGGGATCTGTGCCGCGGCTCCGATACCTGTTTCGCGTTCCCGCGTACAACCACTCTCTGTTTTGCGTTTGTCATCCCCCTAATAGCCGCTCCTCTCCTTCGCGTTTGCCGCTTTGTCCGCGTACAACCGTCCCCCGGCAGGGATTGCCGGGGGACGGAAAAAGGGTATTTGCCCGAAAGATCAGCCGTTGCAGCAGCTGAAGAAAATCAGCGCAAGGATGATGAGCCAGATGCAATTGTTGTCGAGCAGGTTACAAAGACAGTTATTCATATCAGATATATCCTCCATTCAGATCATTGGGGTTTCCCCGTTATCATAATATGCACAAGCGGGACGAATGTGCACGTAATCTGTCGAGAAAGTTGTTTTTGGCACACCACCCCTTGATTTTACGGAAAATATGTGTTATCATAATTGCGAGCCGGTGAAACGGTATCAAAATCAAAAGGGGGAATCCATATGGCATATTGTCCGAATTGCGGTTCTCGCGTTGACGATTCCACGAATTTCTGCCCCAACTGCGGAGCGCAGCTTACTCCCGGCGGAGATTCCTTTTCCGGAATGAGAAGCGAGAGTGCGGACTACTCTTCCGCTTCCCAAACCTCCGACGTCCCGTCAGGCGGGCTCAAGGTTCTTTGTTTCTTCTTCCCGATCGTCGGTCTGATTCTGTTCTGTGTCAATCAAAGCACCAAGCCCGTTTCCGCAAAGGCTTACGGAAAAATGGCGCTGATCGGTTTCTGTGTCGGTGTCGGATTGGGAATCATCAATCTTATCATTGCACTTGCCTCGATCCCTTCGCCGCTCTGAATCGTGCACGGCATTTCCGTGTGTTGATCCGGGAATCGGAGATCCGGGCTTCCCCGCACCGCCCGTTTATGGGACGGTGCGGTTTGCGTTTTTTGCTTCCCGGCTGAACGGGTAAGTATTACGGAAAGAGAGGCGGCAGAAATGGCGAGCAAAACAGCCTGTCCCCAAAAAATCGATTGCCATACCCATATTTATAATCAAGCCCTTCGGAACAGATATTTTTCCGTTACCGACGGCTATGCCATCGTCATGCAGTTCATCGACCGCCTGCGTTCCCCGGAGGATGTCTGTGAGGAGACCGTAAAGGCGGACGACCGGCTTTTTCTGTGTGCCGGAGTGGACATTACCCTGCCGCTCGCGCCCCAATTTGCATGGATTGAAGAAAACCTGACGGCACTCAGAATCGTCGGTATCAAGATCTATCTGACCTATCAGAAGGGGCGCGCTTCGGATCCCGCGCTCTTCCCCATTTATGAATTTGCC
The DNA here is from genome assembly GCA_934525675.1 of uncultured Eubacteriales bacterium. GTDB lineage: Bacteria > Bacillota > Clostridia > Oscillospirales > CAG-272 > CAKVOU01. Next base: position 141,777 of record CAKSZH010000004.1, on the reverse strand, counting down.
GCGCGCCACCGTCTCGCTGTCATCTTCCATACCGGCATCGGTGCCGCCGAACTGCCTTCCGACAATGACCAGTCCGGCTCCGACGCGGAATACGTTGCGGTCGCGGCGGAAAAGTATCCGGACTGCCACTTCATTCTGGCGCATATGAACGATCCACGCTTCCACGAATGCCTCCGTGTCGTGACAACACATCAAAACGTGTTCACCGACTTCTGCGGGATCTATGAGGAAGGCACGGTCGCGGACGTGGACACGGAAGCCAGACGGCTCAAGGAAGCGATCGATGCGTTTCCGGATGCCGGGAGCAGAATTCTCTTCGGAACCGACTTCTGCCCGCCGCTTCATATGCCGCAGATTACGGAATACGAGGAAACGGTGCGGCTGATCTTCCCGCCCGAGCAGTGGGAGAACATCTTCTTCAACAACTGCCTTGATGCGTTTCCGCGGCTTTCCGGGTATATCGGTTAACCGCCGCAGAAAAAATGTTACTTCAAAGCCGGACGGCTGACGCGAAAGCGTCAGCCGTCCGGCTTTGTCAGTTTCGAATCAGTTCTTTTGCGTCAGTTCAGTCCGTGTCACGATCTTCGTTCCGTTATTGCCGACCAGCGTGATCTCACTGGCAGTGGCAACAAGTTTATCGTCGCGGAAGGTCAGACGGACGACATAGGTGCACTCCTTATACACGCCCTTATACTGTTCGTCCAGAGCCCCGTCCGCGCGGATCTCGTACACGCCGTTGCCATTGTCTTCGATCGAGGTGACAAAGACCGGGTCCACGGAAACGGTCCCCAATACTTTCCGGATTGACTGTTTTGCCTGGCTTTCATCCATACTTTGTCTGTTCATCTGTGAGCCGGCTTGGGGGTATACAGGGTACCACCGGAATATTTCAGCGTAATGTCCGGGGTACTTGCATCGGTAGAATGTTCCTTGATAGAATAGTTGAACCCGTCTTCTTTGCTTGTTGAAAATTTGATTTCATCGGTCACGGTGACCGAGACCTCGGAACCCGGATATTTCACATTCTGACTGGATACCATGCTGAATTCCCCGTTTTTCAGATTGCACCAGCCACTCAGCTGTCTGACCGCGTCGGGAAGGATCAGGGCATTGTCCACCTTGGTGTACGCGTCGGTGGAAAGTTCATTTTCCACGCGCTTTGCCTCACCGAAAGAGCCAAAGGTAAACGTCCCTTCCAGAATGGAATCGTAATCTGATTCGTTGTCTTCTTTTCCGGAAATCACGAGGTGCATTTCACAGGAAGTCATGCGGTATTCCTTATCCGCCTTAATCTTCAGGGAAAGGTTACTGCTCTCTGTCAGCTCCGAGACCGCGTCAAGTCCAAGGGATTCCCAGATTTTATTCATGGATTCCTTCGAATACTCTCCGAGCTTCAGTGTCCAGGTGCCGTCCTTTTCATGTGTCATTTGTTTTTTGGAGCAACCGCCAAACAACACATCAGTATCCAGATTGCCGCCGGATTTTTCCAGATACGCACCAAAGTCGTTTTTGGTCGATTCCGAATACAGCCTGACGGTTTTGTCGTCTTTTTGGCTCATGTAAAACGCGTTTCCGCGATCAAATGCAATGAGATCTTCTCCCTCCGAAACTACTTTTTCTTCGCCGGATGCATCCACGAGCGCTGCCGTGGTTTCCATCTTCTGATAAAAGTAATACGCTTCGTTTTTATCATTGATGACCACGTTTTTGGTGAACAGATAAACCTTGGTCAACGCAGGACCGCTTCCGATCTTGGCTTCAAAATCCATGTCGGATTCATAAGAAGAATACTGATCCATGGTCTTGTCGATTTTTTTGATCAGCGCATCCGCATCCTTCGGCTCGAAAAGTTTTGAGAGAGCACAGGAGGACAGAACGCAGACCAAAAGAACGCCGACGGCGATCAGAAGAACCCGTTTGAAGATGTTTTTCATATCATTGAAGCTCCTTTATTCCGTTTGGATTCATAATTCCATTTTATACCGGATCGGGGCAATTGTCAATATCATCCATGAGATATTTTGCGGAATCCGGCGAAAATCGAAGAAAATCTCCGTTATCTTCAAAAACCGGCTCCGGGCAAATGCCCGGAGCCGGTTTTCTTCTTGTTTTTTATTACTTCAGCGCTTCCGCGACAGCGACAGCGCAGGCGACGGTCGCACCGACCATCGGGTTGTTGCCCATGCCGATGAGGCCCATCATTTCGACGTGCGCGGGAACCGAGGAGGAACCTGCGAACTGTGCGTCGGAATGCATTCTGCCCATGGTATCGGTCATGCCGTAGGAGGAAGGACCTGCTGCCATGTTATCGGGGTGCAGGGTTCTGCCCGTGCCGCCGCCCGATGCCACGGAGAAGTACTTCTTGCCGTTCTCGATGCACCACTTCTTGTAGGTGCCGGCAACGGGATGCTGGAATCTGGTCGGGTTGGTGGAGTTACCGGTGATGGAAACGCCGACCTTCTCAAGCTGCATAATCGCAACGCCTTCTGGAACGTTGTCTGCGCCGTAGCACTTGACTGCGGCACGGGGTCCCTTGGAGAATGCCTTCTCCTCGACGACCTTGACGGTTTCCGTGTACGGATCGAACACGGTCTTGCAGTAGGTAAAGCCGTTGATACGGGAGATGATGTAAGCCGCGTCCTTGCCGAGACCGTTCAGAATGACGCGCAGGGGGTTCTTACGGACCTTGTTCGCGTTGAGCGCGATCTTGATTGCACCCTCAGCAGCCGCGAAGGACTCGTGACCTGCGAGGAAGCAGAAGCAATCGGTTTCCTCGGAGAGAAGCATCTTGCCGAGGTTGCCGTGACCGAGACCCACCTTGCGGTTTTCCGCAACGGAGCCGGGAATGCAGAAGCTCTGGAGTCCGATACCGATATTTGCGGCAGCGGTTGCTGCGGACTTGTCGCCCGTCTTTTCCGCCTCCTTCAGTGCGATTGCGGAGCCGACGGTGTACGCCCACTTCGCGTTCTCAAAGCAGATCGGCTGGGTTTCCTGAACCGTGGTGTAGGGATCAATGCCGTACTTGTCGCAGATCTCCTTGCACTCGTCGATCGAGTTGATTCCGTATTCCTTCAGAACGCCGAGGATCTTCGCCTCGCGTCTTTCATAACCTTCAAACTGTGCCATTTTTCACACCCTCCTTCATCATTCCTTGCGGGGGTCGATGTACTTGACGGCGCCGTCTTCCGGTTTGAAGCGTCCGTAAGTGCCCTTGGATTTCTCATATGCTTCGTTCGGCTCCATGCCCTTCTTGATGAAGTCGGTCATCTTGCCGAGGGAAACAAACTCGTAGCCGATGACTTCGTTATTGTCATCGAGCGCCATTCTCGTGCAGTAGCCCTCGGTCATTTCGAGGTAACGGACACCCTTTTCCTTGGTGCCGTACATAGTGCCGACCATAGAACGGGTTCCCTTGCCGAGGTCCTCAAGGCCTGCGCCGATGACAAGTCCGTTTTCGGAGAACGCGGACTGGCTTCTGCCGTAGACGATCTGGAGGAACAATTCACGCATTGCGGTATTGATCGCGTCGCAGACAAGGTCGGTGTTGAGCGCTTCCAGAATGGTCTTGCCGGGCAGGATCTCCGCAGCCATTGCCGCGGAATGGGTCATGCCGGAGCAGCCGATGGTCTCCACGAGCGCTTCCTCGATCACGCCGTTTTTGACATTGAGCGAGAGCTTGCAGGCGCCCTGCTGAGGTGCGCACCAGCCCACACCGTGGGTATATGCGGAAATATCCGTAATCTGTTTTGCCTGGATCCACTTGCCCTCTTCGGGAATGGGAGCAGGACCGTGATCGCAGCCCTTTTGAACCTTGCATTCGTTCTGAACTTCAGAACTCATTGCATAGGGGCATTCGCTGACTTTGCTCATGTTTTTATCTCCTTTGGAATTATTTGACGAATATGAATTCCGGCTCATGCCGGATCCCGCCGGTGCCGGCAGGCGCGGGACGACTTGACCGGTATCCCGTCCCCGGCTTGGTTCAGGTGGTTTCCTGATTCTTAAGATACGCTTCCACGATGGGAGCCGCGGCGCGCAGGCAGCATTCGCCGAGGAAACAAAGCCCCTCCGGCGTCAGCCCGTTCTCGTCCGCGTAGACAATGTCGGGATGTGCGATTCTCGCGGCGGCAAACAGTCCGTCCAGCGGAACCAGTACGTCCGCACGCTGTGCGGCGGCGCTTCTGGTCGCGGCGATTCTGCCGTCGATAAAGTCGCGCTTTTCCGGATGATCCTCTCCCGCAAGGAAAGGTTCAAACAGAAGCACGCGCGTCTTTTCGTTGTCCCCGAAAAGAGACAGACGCCCGGCAAGAGCGGCTTCGTATGCCTCGTCGCTCTCCCCGCCCGAAAAATCGGGCATGAAGCAGACAAGATCCGGCACGTCGCCGTTTGCGGTATCCCGATAAAATGTAAATTCCGTATCCGGGTATGTATCGGTGAACATCACCGCGGCATATCTCGGATACCCTTCCCCCAGATCGTGGCAGTCGGTCGTTTCTTCCCCGGTCGCACCGGGGCACAATCGGCCGGGATCGTCGGAGGAGCCGTCGCCCTGAAACAAAATCTTCATATGCTTTACTTCACGATCTCACCGTAAACGGTGCCGAATGCGGATGCCGCGTTGCACTCATCGGTGTCGATGTGCATTGCGAGCGCATAACTGGGGCTGACACGGATGACCACACCGTCGAAAATCAGGGGGCGCTCGGTGTCGAGCTTCACCTTGACGATCTCGCCGTTGGTAACGCCGAATGCTTCCGCGTCGGCAGGGGTCATGTGGATATGTCTCTTTGCGATGATAACGCCCTCGGCGATATCAAGCTCGCCTGCGGGTCCGACGAGGTGCAGACCGGGCGTACCGGCAACGTCGCCGCTCTCACGGACGGGAACGTCGCGAAGACCGAGCGCACGCGCGTCGGAATAGGACAGCTCGACCTGATTTGCCTTGCGTTCCGGACCCAGAACGCTGACGAGCATCTCACCCTTGGGACCGACCAGCTTGATCTTCTCGTTTGCGCTGGCAAACTGACCGGGCTGGCTGAGCATCTTCCTCACTTCCAGCTTTGCGCCCTTGCCGTACAATGCTTCGACGGCTTCGGCGGTCAGATGAATGTGTCTTGCGGAAGTTTCGACAAGAACCTTGTTTTCCATAACGAAAGCCTCTTTCTATCTGTTTTCAGATTCTCCTGCGGTCACCCGCACATCATTCCGCCTGCGGACCACCGTGCCGGAAACAGGCACCGGGGAATCCGCAGACATCGGAAAGCCGGAAGAGCGTCTGCTTTCCGGGCATTCATAAATTGATTATATCACAAACTTTTCGGTTTGTAAATGCCGATTTTATGTTTTTTCCGCATGGAAGATATTTTTTTCGGCAATAATCGTGAAGAGACCAACAAACGGCGGAGTGCCGGAGAGCGGAGGGCGAGAGAATGTCTGACACACGGAACGGTTACGGGATAAGCGGGCAAAACGGCGGAAGCGGTGCAAACAACTCAAACGACACGAATGACGGAAGCGGTACAACCGGCGGGAACGGTACAACCGGCGGAAGCGGCGGAAACGACCGGGGAGACGCCCCCGGGAACACACGGCTGGAAGAGATCGAGAAAACGGGCAGTGTCGCCGCGAAAAATGCGCGGGAGTCCATCTACTGCCTGTCGGTGATCGGGCAGATCGAGGGGCACTTTCCGCTCGGCGACACCCAGAAGGCGACCAAATACGAGCACCTCATTCCGCTGCTCGTCGCACTGGAGGAGGACGACGCAACCGAGGGGGTACTCATCGTGCTCAACACCATGGGCGGCGACGTGGAAGCGGGACTTGCGCTCTCGGAGATGATCGCCTCCATGACCAAGCCGACGGTATCCCTTGTACTCGGCGGAGGACATTCCATCGGGGTACCGCTCGCAACGGCGGCAAGGCGTTCCTTCATCGTGCCGTCGGCGACCATGACCCTGCACCCTGTCCGGATCAACGGACTGGTCGTCGGCGTTCCGCAGACCTTCCGCTATTTCGGGGAAATGCAGAAGCGCATTGTCGGCTTCATCTGCGACCATTCGCACGCCGACCGGCGCGTGATTGAAGAGCTGATGATGCGCCCGGACGAGCTGGCGACCGACGTGGGGTCGATCCTTGAGGGCAAGCAGGCGGTGGAATACGGGATCATCGACGAGGTGGGCGGACTGGACCGTGCGCTGGACGCGCTCCGCAGGATGATCCATGAAAAGCGGGGAAAATGAATTGTAAAACGAGCGCCGCCCGCAAGGGCGGCGCTCGTTTTGAGATTTCATGTTATCCGAGCCGGGTCACCGCGCCGAGGAAGAGCGGCACGCCTGTCGCGTTGTCCACAATTGCGAACACAAAGGGACGGGTGAGGTACACCTCGTGCTGTCCCATCGGTGCGCCCTGTTCTTTTATACCTCCCCACGTGACCGCCGCCGCTTTGGTCCCGTTGCGGCTGACATCAATGACCGTCTTCTGCGCAATCTTTGCACAATACAGTCCGCCCGCCGTGTTGATTCCGGAAAGATCCGCGATGCCCGGCGCAAACAGGTCGGTCACACCGAGGGATTTCAGCGCGTCGTTCAGTTCCCCGCCGCCTTCAAATCTGAACTCCGGCAGACGGACAAGAACGCTCTCCGAGGTCTTCCCCTGCCATGCATCAAGGAATTTTTCTCCCGAAAGCGACGAAACAAACTCTCCGATCTCCGTCCCCTCGTCGGGGAGCAGGGCGCAGAAGCTGTATTTCCCGCCGTCGTAATTCTTGGCAAAGCCGACAAAGCCGTCGCCGGACAGGTATTTGTTTTCGGTGGAGGAAAGATAGGTCACCGTCCGCCGGATGCCGTCAGAAGAGGTGAATTCCCCGTCCGAAATCTGGTTCTTTTCGTACAGCGTTTCCCACTTTGCGTCGAACACCAGCGTATTGATGAGATACATGACCGAATCCGCGTCAATGCGATCGAGGATCGAGTCGATCATGCCGTCCGTGTTCTTTTTCACCCAGGTATTGATATCCTTCACGGTGGACGCATCGAAAGGAGCGGCATAGGCGTCTGCACCGAACCAATCGGCGTTCGCCTGCAAAAATTCCGGGCGGACATTGATCTGTCCCTCGCGGAACCAGACGGAATCCGCATAGGTCACCTTGCATTTGTCCGTGGAGGAAAGCCCGCCGAAAAAGGCGTAGTAATACCGGTTGAGCGCGTCACGGTCGGCGCCGAGCAGCGTTTCAAGCTGGGCAAGCGTCTCTCCCTCCGCGCCGTTTGCAATCATGGCAAGCACCGCCGCGGCAGACAGAGGCGACAAAAGCTCGTTCTTCCCGGCATTCAGGTGTTCCCCGCCCGTCTTGCGGAAAAGGTCAAAGGAATAGTCGATGAGGGCGCGCGATCCGTCCTCTGTGACCGCTCCCGCGTCGTCCGTCTGCCGGCTGTACCCTTCGGCAAGGTTCTCTGCGTGAACCTGAAGCGTACAGGAAGCAAGCCCGAGGCAAAGCAGGAGGGCAAGCCAGATACAGGATACCGAAATCAGCAGTTTTTTCATAGTCAATCTCCTTTTCTTGTGGATGATACAGCCGGGCTCTCCGGGGCTTACATACGGAACGATCCTGTCATTCCATACTTTCTGACGATACAGTCCCGGAATTGTTCCTGCCCGATGTATGTTTTTTTACGGAGGCTACCTCCTTCCGACCGTTAACATTTAGTTCACGGAGTTCAGATATAATAGGAGCAGTAAACCGAAGCAGAAACGGAGGAAACCGATCTATGTTTCAGATTCTTGTGGTCGAAGACGACCCCAATACGAGAAAACTCATGTCCGCCGTCCTGACAAGGCACGATTACGAGGTCTCGACCGCCGCAGACGGTCTGGAAGCGCTTGAAGCGCTGGACAAGCACCACATTGACCTGATCGTGCTTGACGTGATGATGCCGCGGATGGACGGCTATGAATTCACAAGCACGCTCCGCAGCTGCGGGTGCAATCTGCCGATCCTCATGGTCACGGCAAAGGAAGCTCCCGCGGACAAGCACCGGGGCTTCATCGCAGGCACAGACGATTACATGGTCAAGCCTGTGGACGAGGAAGAAATGGTGCTCCGGATTGCCGCCCTGCTCCGCCGGGCACGCATTGCCAACGAGCGCAAGCTGACGGTCGGCAAGACCACGCTTCTTTATGATTCCTTCACCGTGAAGACCGAAGACAAAACGCAGGAGCTTCCGCAAAAGGAATTTCTTCTTTTGTTCAAGCTCTTATCCTATCAGAACAAAATCTTTACCCGCCGCCAGCTGATGGATGAGATCTGGGACATGGACAGCGAAAGCGACGAGCGCACGGTGGACGTTCACATTTCCCGCGTGCGCGAGCGTTTCCGCGACAGCACAGATTTTCAGATCATCACCGTGCGCGGACTCGGATACAAGGCGGTGGCGCTTGCATGAAAAAAAGCGACAAAGCGGACAGAGAAGCTAAAAACAACGCGAAAGAGTGCGGCAAAAAGCATTCTCACCTCGGCAGTCTCCGGATCAATCTGATTTTGTTTGTGCTGTTTCTGTTTCTGACGGCGGGACTGTTTTCCGCGTTTCTGATTCTGACGCTGAGGGGGACCGGGTCCTTTCACCTGCTGCTCGATCCGGCGGCACCGGTCATTGCCGTACTTCTGTCCAGTATTATCGTCGGAACCTGTCTGTCGGCGCTGCTCAGCAAGAAGTTCCTCCAGCCGCTCCGCGAGCTGAAATACGGCACGGAGGAGATTGCCAAGGGCAACTTTTCGGTACGTATTGAGGAACCGAGCGAGGAATGGAACGGCGAGGTGGCGGAGCTGACGCGCAGCTTCAATCAAATGGCAAAGGAGCTGGACGGCATTGAAATGTTCCGCAACGATTTCATCAACAATTTCTCCCATGAATTCAAGACGCCGATCGTTTCGGTACGCGGTTTTGCAAAGCAGTTGCAGGCAGGCGGGCTGACTCCGGAGCAGGAGAAGGAATACCTGAACATTATTGTACAGGAATCCGACCGGCTTGCCAAGATGGCGACCAACGTTCTGCTTCTGACCAAGCTGGAGAATCAGCAGATCGTGACGGGAAAGACCGAATTCTTTCTTGACGAGCAGATCCGTGAGTGCATTCTGCTTCTGGAACGCGACTGGGAGCGCAAGGAGATTCAGCTCGACGTGGAGCTGGACGAGGCGAAATACTATTTTGACGAGGAGATGCTGTCCCGCGTGTGGATCAATCTGCTCGGAAACGCGATCAAGTTTACCCCGCGCGGCGGGAGTGTCAGCGTCCGGCTCCGGACGACGCCGGAATTTATCACCGTCACGGTGACCGACACGGGTTGCGGCATGACGGACGAGGTACGCGCCCACATTTTCGACAAGTTTTATCAGGGCGACCGCTCGCACGCCTCCGAAGGAAACGGCATCGGGCTGACGCTGGTCGCACGGATCCTGGACCTGTGCGGCGGGAAGATCGAAGTGGATTCCAGGCCCGGCGAGGGTTCGACGTTTCGGGTGATACTTCCTGTCACCAAGGTGCCGGAGGAGCCGCTTCCGGCGGAGATCGCGGAACCGGGAAAATAAACGGAAGCCCCGCCTGCCGGCGGGGCACCCGCGGAGCGGGGATCCGGCGGCGGGGCGACAGGCGGCGGAAGTCCGCGATCCGGCACGGAAATTTGCGCGAGGGCTTGAAATCTTTGAAACAAAGTGCCCGTGGTGCGGGCGGAAGTCGCCAGTCGCAAAGGAACAATACCGCCCCGCCTGCCGGCGGGCACCCGCGAAGCGGGGATCCGGCGGCGGGGCGAACGGGAAAACAAAACCGAATACAAAACTCCGGGACGGTCGCATGCGGTCGTCCCGGAGTTTTGTTTGAAATTCAACGGCTCTCCTTCAGCGCGGATATCAGTTTATCGAAGGTGGAAAAGCCGGAAAGCTGATAGAGGAACAGCACCTCGGTCACGCCCTCGTCACGCATCAGCGCCGTGACGGGATCCTCCTTCCCCGTCGGGCGGAAGTAACGCAGGTCGATCATCACGATCTTCTCGTACTCGCCCGTGAGGAACGGGACCATACTGTTTGCGAAGGAATCCTTGAAGACAAGCAGGGTCTTGCCGTTCTTCACCGCGGAATTGCGGATGACGACCTTGCCCGGGTTACCGCCGAAGAACACCGTATATTTGTCCTTCTTTTCCAGCGCGTCCATGTGATAGACCGATGCCTCCCCGCCGTTTTCCGTTACCGTCAGTGTATCGGGCAGGCGGATGATCTCAATGGGATCCGGAGTCGTTGACGCGTCGAGCACCTTGGAATAAAGCGTTCCGAGGAACTCCTCTGTGACGGTTTCGGGAGAAAAAGACTCGTAGCTGTCGGGCGTCTCTCCCCGCGAGATCATGTAGGCACGGTAGGCGTAGTACGCGCCGAGCGTCGTCCAGTGGTGATCGGTACGGTAGTAAAGCTGACCCTCGTTCTTGGCGCCGATCAGGGCGTCGCGCAGATCAATGACGGTCGCATCCGGAAGAAGCTCTTCCGCCGTGCGGTAGCTCTTGTCCGCATCGTACATCTCGGCAAACGTCGGCAGCTTTTCTGGCAGGATCACACCTGCATCGGGCGCGAGCAGAACCGTCACGTCGATCTCCGGGTACGCCTTGGCAAACCGCTCGATCGACAGCAGATTCATGCGGAACCGCTCCCGGTCAAACGCCTGTTCGGTGGTCATTTCAAAGTAGTATCCGTCTTTCCCGACAAACGCGCCGGAAATATCTCGGATGCCCGCCCCGCGGAGGACAGCGGACGATGCGGCGGTCAGATAGTCCCGCCCCGGAAACTGATCGGTCAGGAAATCAGCAAGCTTTCCCTGCCATTCGCCGGAGAGGATGGTGCTCCATTTGGGAGCGGGAAACTGCTTCAGTTCCCTGTTTTCGTTTTCGGAATACGTTTTGTGCGGGAGCGCGAAAATGAGTGTTCCCATGACGGTGAGCACCAAGACAAACAGGACGGCGACGCACAGATAAATTCGTCCGGTCCGGTTTGACAAAGGCTTGTTTCCCATGGCGGGGGCGTTTTCGTCTTTTTTCGGCATTTTTTGCTTTTCATCCATATCTTCGTCACCCCCTTAAAACCGGAAATACAGGAACGGGCTGTAACTGTCCGACACGAGGAGCATCACAGAGGGGAAAAGAAGCGCGAAGGAAAAGACAGCGCGGACGATCACCTTTGCATTTCCGGACAGTTTCATGCGATCCGCAAGCCATTCCGCGAATTTTGCCGGATAATGCGTCGAGCCGATCGCCAGCAGGACGAACAGTGGCAACCTTGTCACAAGATAGTACCACGACATTCCCGAAGAGAAGCCCGCGCCGAAGCCGAACATTGCGGCAAACCACGCACCCATCCCGGACAAATCGGAAACCGAGAAAATCACCCAGCCGAACAGAATCAGCAAGAGAGAGTAGAGATGTCGGACAAACTTCGGGCATTTGTCAAGCAATTTAAGCAGGAAGGTCTTCTCAAGGAACAGAATGAAGAAGAAATACAGCCCCCAGAGGAGAAAATTCCAGTCAGCGCCGTGCCAGAGTCCCGTCAGCGCCCAGACGATGAACAGATTGAGGATCTGCCGCGCCTTCCCTTTGCGGTTACCGCCGAGCGGGATATACAGGTATTCGCGGAACCAGCCGGAGAGCGTCATGTGCCAGCGCCGCCAGAAATCCGTGATGCTGGTTGCTTCATACGGGTAATCGAAGTTTTCGGGGAAGGTAAAGCCAAACATCTGCCCCATGCCGATCGCCATATCCGAATAACCGGAAAAGTCAAAATAGATCTGGAACATGAAGGCAAGCGCACCCGTCCACGCCATGACAGTGGTAAGCTCTCCCGCGTCGTACTTTGAAATTGCTTCAAACACCGCACCGATGCGGTCGGCAAGAATCACTTTTTTGCCAAGCCCCACCAGGAAGCGGAACACGCCGTGGACGAACTGTTCGGGGTTCTCTTTTCTTCCGGAAAGCTCGTTTTCAATGTCAGAGTAGCGGACGATCGGTCCCGCGATGAGCTGAGGGAAGAAAGTCACGAACATGGCAAAATCAATGGGATTCTTCTGCACACGGACATTGCCCCAATAGACGTCGATCGTATAGGAAAGCGTCTGGAAGGTGTAGAAGGAAATTCCGATCGGCAGAGCGATGCGGAGCAGTCCCAGTCCAAGCCCTGTCAGGGAATCAATGGCACCGATCAGAAAATCCGTGTACTTGAAGAAACCGAGCAGCCCGAGATTGATGACGACCGTCACAATGAGGGTCGCCCGGGCAAGCCCCTGCTTTTCCCGTCTTTTGAATAAATCAATGAGAAGCCCCGACGCATAGTCCACCGCGATGGTGAAGAGCATGAGCAGAATATAGACCGGCTCGCCCCACGCGTAAAACAAAAGGCTGACGGCAAGGAGCAATAGATTGCGGAACTTTCTCGGACAGAGGTAATAAAGGATCAGCACCGCAGGCAGAAATACGCAAAGGAACAACAGACTGCTGAATACGATAGTACATCACTTCCCTTCGCGTATTCCGATCAGTGTTTTACGGTATGCGACAAAATATAATTGAGGAATTGCCGGCAAAGTCCCTTGCCGACATGAATGCCGTCGTTGGTAGACCCTGACGGAAGCCCGCCGTTTTCCTCCAGCGCCTCAAAGCTGTCAAGGTAATAGACTTGCTTTTCTTCGGCAAGATCGAGGAGCGTCTTGTTGACCGCACGGACGTTTGCGTTGGTGAACACGTCCTTGTAATTCTTCACGGCGGCTTCCTCCACGGGATAGACCGCCATCAGGTAAATCTCCGCGTCGGGGTTCGCCGCACGCACCGTGTCGATCAGGGCGCGGTAATAATTGCGGAAGCTCTCGGAGTTCGCCCAGCTCAGCTCGTTGATGCCGAACATGAGATAGCAACGGGTAAATCCGTTGTTCTTTTTCACCGCCTCGGCGATGGTGATGTCGCCGCCGTCCCCCTTGACGAGCTTCTTGGTTTCGATGCCGTTGATGCTGAGGCTCTCAAACGCGTAGGAGCGATAGAGATCGAGTCCGAGGTAGTAGGTCAGACCATACAGCCGGGAGTCGCCGATAAAAAGCGTTCCCGCTTCCCATGCGGCAAGCTCCGCCTTTTTGTTTTCCGGAACAGGCTTTGAGTAGTCGTAACCGCTTACCGCCGTTTCGGTTTCAGTCGGCTGGTCCGATCCGGTGTCGGTCACAGGGGTGTATGCGGGTACCGTCGCGGGATCCTTGACGAGCTTTTTCAGCGTTTCCAGCATCTCCGACACATCGTCGGAGACAATGAGAAACACATACCTGCCGTATGTAGCCGTTTTTGCGCTTTTCAGTTTGCTTGCCTCGTGCGCGTCGTATTTGACGTAATTCTGATACTCACGGTCCACGTGATCGGTGAGCGCCTTTTCCAGAGTCGCCACGTCCTTTGCGTCCTTTGCGACAAGGCAGGAGATCTCATCGGCGGAAAGCCCGGACGCATACGCGAGTGCGCCGTCCGAGACGAGATCGGGCGAAATCCCGTAATACGCGTCAAACTGGCGCTCCCACACACCGTCGCCCTTGACGGCAAGGCAGTCGGGGGAGGCGTACCCGCCGACCTTCAGAATCCCGTTGACCATCTGTCCCGCACCGAGCGTGAGCGGCTTGTCCTTTGGCGCGCAAAAGGTCAACGCAAGCAGGGAAAGAAGACACATGGCGATCGCCAGAATACCCGAAATGATCCGTTTCATATCCGCCTCCGAAATCCGCGCGCACCGCTTCCCGGACACGCGCCGTGTAACGCCGGCGGGGGTACTTCCCCGTTTTCCGGCAACTGAATATAGTATACCATATCCCGGCGGAATTTCCCAGACTTTTTTCCGAAATTTGAAAAATATTTTTGCGGCACCCGCGAAAGGGCTCTCCGGAACCCGGATCCGGTCCGAACGGAAAGAGCCGCCCGCGGGGACGGCTCTTTTTTCGATTGAGGGAGCCCGGTTCCCCGTTTTTTTCGGGCACTCGGGCAGAATACCGCCGGCAATTGTCGGGGGCAGTCGTCCGTGATCTCAGGACGCAAGTGCAGCCGCCGGTCACACTGCCCGATTTCCGCGGACGGTCAAAATCCCTCGCCTCCGCGGGGACATCGGTAACACCGTTCCGGTTCTACGGGCGATGAGGTTCCATTCCCGTCAGTCTGCGGCATCCAGCCGGATGCTGCCGGTTGTGGTACGGGCGGTCAGGGGAACCGTTCCCCCTGCTGCAAACTGCGGCAGACGCACATTGCCGGTCCCGGAGGAACAGTCTTTTGCATAGTAATTTTCCGTTCCGCGGAGCGAGCCGCGGATGCTGCCGGTCGTTGCCTCCAGCCAGATCGACACGCCCGCGCGGATGCCATGAAGCGACTGCGACCCCGTCGTGGAGGTGACGCGGAGCGCGCCGCCGGCGGTCAGGGTGTCCGTCTCCACGACTCCGGTCGTTACCCGGATCTCCGCGTCTCCCGACGCCGTAAGGCGGGTATGCGACTGTTCTCCGGTCGAGGTCACGGAGGAAAACGCGGTACAGCTGAGGTTCTCCGTTTCCGTTTTGCCGGTGGACGCGGAAAGTTCCGTGTCTTTTGCCGCGACGTTCCGGCATAAGATCACCCCGGTCTCCGCCGCAATCCGGAGAGAACCGGTCGTTCCCTCCCTCGCGCCGACGGTCACGTTTTCCAGTTCCGTTCCGCCGGTCGTCGCCCGGATTTCCGCCGACGCAAATGCACAATCCGCGATCTTTACCGAGCCGGTCGATACCCGGACCGTCAGTCCCCCGCCGGGAACCTGCACAGCCAGCACTTCAATGTTGCCGATATCGGTAACAAGCGTCAGGCTACCCGCAAACTCTGCCGGAAGCTCAATGGTCACAAGCAGTTTCTTTTCCTTATACCAGAACCAATCCCAAAAGAAATGAAACCCGTTCTTTTCCGGATTGGTGACCGACACGACCCCGTCCGAGGAGGCAACGTGCAGCGGTTCGTTCTCTGCCTCGAACCAACGGACGCGGATCTCATCGTCCTCGCCCGGCCGGACAAGGATGTCCTGAACCCCGAGATCTGTCCGGATCTCTTTGGTTTCTTTGGGGAAGGTCAATGTTTTCTCCTCAAACTCTTTTCCGGACAGCGACGGAAATCCGCCGTTCCGGAAGAATCCGACCGTCATACACACCCCACCCGCGACCAGCAGAACTGCCGCAATGATGAGACAGATACACAATGCTTTTTTCATAGTATTTTCTCCCTTTCTGTCATATCATAGAACCGCATTTCCCCGTCATTTGCGCGACAGCCCGCGCTTGATGGCACGGAACAGGGCGCGGATGCCTGTATACAGGGCTTTCCCGATTCCGATCGCCGCCCAGAACAAAAGAATGGACAAACCGATGCAGACCAGCACCGAGCCTACCCCGAACAGGGTCCCGCCGGGACCGACCGTCCCCGCCGCCATGATGAGAGCGACAAGGCAAGCCCCCGCGGCAAACAGTAATCCGACCACGGTACAGAATACGGCAACAACAATAGCAACCGCCGCAACGAGAATCGCAAACCAGACAGCAAGCACAGTAATCGCAAGCGGGATCCAGACCGGGCTGAGCACCACGGCAAGGAGGATCCACGGAAGCGCCGATCCGCCTGTCTTTTTCTTCTGCTTTTCATAGGTATTCTGCACCCGGCTCCGGACGATCGCCGTGATCGGCATCTCCTCCCGGATTTTCTTTGCAATCTCTTCCACGGAGCCGAGCGACACGACCGCCGCTTCCTCCGTCATTCCGTTTTCCACGCGGTCATCGATCATTTCCTCATAAAACGAAACCGACCGCTCGACTTCTTCTGTCGGGTACCCGTTCAGCTCACGTCGGAGCGCGTCCGAAAACTCCCGCTTATTCATCTGCTTCATGGCTTCCCATCTCCGTTTCAATAAAAGTATAGACATTCATGACCGTTTTCCATTCTTCGAGGAAGCCGTTGATTCTTTCCCTGCCGGCGTCCGTCATCCGGTAATACTTGCGGAGCCTGCCGTTGTGCGCGCGGCTGTCCTCCGAGAGGCATCCCGCCGACTCCAGCCGACGAAGGATCGGATACAGCGTGGATTCCGAGATCTCAATCCCGTGCCCTGCAAGGTCCTGAACGATCTGGTATCCGTAGGACTCTCCCTGCAGAAGCGCCGCGAGCACACAGACATCCAGAATGCCGCGCTTGAGTTGTACATCCATGAGGTCACCCCCTGACGCATAATATTATATTACGCATAGTATTGTGTGTCAAGAGGTATTTGAAATATTTTCAAAAAAGAAAAAGGGACCGATTTCAGTCCCTTTTTGCCGCCTCCCCGGATAAAGGCTCAGATTGCCCGGCACCCGTCCAGGCGCGGGTGGACGCTGCTCACATCGTTGAAATAGCGGACAGGAATGCCGTTTGCCTCGGCACACGCCATCTCCCGCTTCATCCCCGCCGAAATCCGCCCGCCGAACACCCAGACCTCCCGGCAACGGCAAAGCAGACGCTCGCAGATACGAAGACCCGTTTCCCGCTCTTCGGGAAGCCCGTCGTCCAGAAACTGCGGAAAATACAGGTGCGGAGCAACGGGCAAAAAGCCCTCCTCCATCGCCGCACGGCAGTATTCTCTTGCGCGGAGCGTGTTGGCTTCGGTGTTCCCGGAATAGGGGGAGCATATGTAGATGAGATCATTTCTCATTGTATGCCACCTCCTTCCGGCGCACCCCGCCGATTACGCAGAGCGTCAGCAGTCCGACCGTGATGACGAGCAAAAGCCCCGCACCGAAAGACACTCCGTACCCGACGGCGACCAGGTTTGCCGCAACCGCCAGTCCGAGTACCGACAGTGCAATCAGCAAAATCTTCTTATTTTTCCTCCGTACCGCTTTTTTGTTTACCATACCGCTTACTCCTTTTCTTTCCGTTCTTTTCTTTTGGTTACGGATACAGTATACCCGGAGATATGTCCGATAAAACGGTCAATTCTCTTTACTTTCGGAAAAAAGTGTGTTAAAATGAAGAGGAACGGAAAGGAGTGACGAATGATGCCGAAATCCACCAACCAGAAGCTGAAGATCCTCTACCTCATGCGGATGCTGGAGGAACGTACCGACGACGCGCACGTTCTGACGCTTGCCGAAATTCAGGAGTCGCTCGCCTCGCTCGGGATCAGCGCGGAGCGCAAGAGCCTGTACGACGACATGGAGGCGCTCCGCACCTTCGGAATCCCCGTGGAGCGGCGCGGCGGCAAGGACGGCGGGTACTACATCGCGGAGCGTACCTTCCAGCTCCCCGAGCTTAAGTTGCTCGTGGACGCGGTACAGTCCTCCAAATTCATCACAAAGAAAAAAAGTACCGAGCTGATCGCAAAAATTGCGTCATTCACCAGTACTTACGAGGCGCGTCAGCTTGACCGGCAGGTGTTTGTCACGGGGCGGGTCAAGACCGACAACGAACAGGTGTATTATAATGTAGACAACCTCCACCGCGCCATTTCCTCCAACCGCGCGGTCACCTTTCAGTACTTTGAATGGAACACGGACAAGGAAAAGATTCTCCGGCACGGCGGAGCGCTGTACACGGTCAGTCCCTTTGCACTCACATGGGACAATGAGAATTATTACCTCGTCGCCTATGACCACATGAAAAAAATGATCCACCACTACCGGGTGGACAAAATGCTGCGGATCACCGTGACGGATACCCCGCGCGAGGGGAAGGAGCTGTTCGACGATTTCGACATGGCGCTCTACTCCCGCGAGGTGTTCGGAATGTTCGGCGGAAGGCAGGAGATCGTAACGCTTGACTGCGACAACAGTCTCATCGGCGTGGTGATCGACCGTTTCGGCGAAGATCTGACGATCATCAAAAAGCAGAATTCCTTTGAAATTCATCAGCGCGTGATGGTCAGCTCGCAGTTCTATTCGTGGGTGTTCGGCTTCGGCGGCAAAATGCGGATCCTCTCCCCCGCCCCGGTAGTCGAGGGGTTCCGCAAGCACCTTGCGGACGTCCGACGGGCACAGGGGTGATTCCCCCGCAAAGCGACCGGGAGCGCTGCCGGTTTCTCCCCGGAATCGGGTGCCAAAACAGAGGCAAAAAACGGCGCAAAATGAGGGTTCACTCGTGGGTTCAATCGGGAACAAAATCAGGAACAAAAATTTGAAAGCCTTCTTTTTCGAGTGAAATTCACCGGCGGAATTGTTCAGATTATACATAAACGCGGTACTCAAATTGTGCACGCAACACAAAAATCCGAGGTTTTTACCTCGGATTTTTGACTGGGGTGAGATATGGGAATTGAACCCATGACCTCCAGGGCCACAACCTGGCGCGCTAACCAACTGCGCTAATCCCACCATATAAAGAAAACAGTGGCGTGCCTTGGGGGATTCGAACCCTCGACCTACTGCTTAGAAGGCAGTTGCTCTATCCAACTGAGCTAAAGGCACGTATTGGAGCGAGTGATGGGAATCGAACCCACGCGGCCAGCTTGGAAGGCTGGAATTCTACCATTGAACTACACTCGCATATGCGTCTTGAAAACCGCTTTACTATCATAGCATACCCAAAGATTTTTGTCAAGAGAATTCCGAATATTTTTTTCGGAGAACGCAAATTTGGCTTTTTCACACAAAATACTTGATATTGCCGCCCCTTTTGTGATATGATTAGATGTATTCGTATGCAAATCTGCCTTTTCGGCAGAAAAGACATAAAGGAGGTGTGCGCGTGTCACGGCTGGTCCCGGATTATATGTTTTATTCCTACCGCGAGGTGACGCCCGCGTTTCTCTCCTCTATTGGCATCCGCGCCCTGCTCATCGACATTGACAACACGCTGGCGCCCTATGAGCAGCCCGAGCCGGACGAGAAAAACCTGGACTGGTTTTCAGATATGCAAAAGGCAGGGATCCGCATGGCGATCCTCTCAAACAACCACGCGCCGCGCGTGGAGCGTTTTAATCGGAAGATCGGGCTTCCCTTCTTTACCGAGTGCGGAAAGCCGAAGAAGAAAAAACTGCTGCTTGCCATGCGCGAACTCGGTGTCACACCGGAGGAAACCGCGGTACTCGGCGATCAGCTTCTCACCGACGCGCTCGCCGGCAAGCGTGCGGGTGCACGCACCCTTATCGTGCCGCCCATCAAGGACCGTACCGATGCGTTCTTCCGCTTCAAGCGGTTTCTGGAGCGTCCCTTCAACCGCGCATACATGAAAAAACACCCGGAGTTCCGCTATCCGGATATTTACCGGGAAGACTGGCAGAAGGCAATCGTCGGAAAGAACAGCTGACGGTCGGTCAGAGGACGGCAGGCAGCTTCCGAAGCCGGGCAAAACATCGTTTTCAAGAACCCGTCCGCAGATAACAGGGCGCCCCGCCCGGGCAACCCGGCGAGAGTCCGGTACCCCCGAAAGAAAGGACACTTTCGCCACGGCGAAAGCAAGGTGATACATTATGATTTTCCCCGATCATCCGACATTCGGTCCCGGCGGGAACGGCGAGCTGTTTGCCCGCGAGGGACACAAATCCACCGCGGAAGCCCCCGCGTGGCTGAAAAGCAAAGGACTGGACGCCTACGAATACGAGGCGGGGCGCGGAATCACCGCAAAGCCGGAAGTCCTTTCGGCGATCGGCGAAGCGGCGCGCGCCGAGGGAATTCTCATGTCCTTCCACACGCCCTATTTCATTTCCCTGTCCGGCACCGATCCGGAGAAACGGCTCAAGAGCATTGATTATATCACCAAGTCGCTCGACGCGGCAACCCTGCTCGGCGCGGACACCATCGTCATTCACAGCGGCAGCGCGGGCAAAATCTCCCGTGAGGAAGCCATGCGCCTGTCCTGCGACACGCTTGAGAAACTGCTGGAGTCCATCGGCGACAAATACGCGGACATCCGCCTCGGGATTGAAACCATGGGCAAAATCAATCAGCTCGGCACACTGGACGAGGTCATCGGACAATGCCGCGTCAGCCCGCGCTTTGTCCCCGTCGTGGACTTCGGACACATGAATGCCCGCGAGCACGGCGGACTGTTCCCCGATTCCGACAGCTACCGCCGCGTGTTCGACCGCATCGGCACGGCGCTCGGAGACGGGGTTGCAGAGCATCTGCACTGCCACTTCTCGAAAATCGAATTTTCCGACGGCGGCGAAAAGTGCCACCTGACCTTCGCAGACACGGTGTACGGTCCCGAATTCGAGCCGCTCGCCGAGGCGATCGTCAAGGAAGGCGTGTCCCCCCGTATCATTTCGGAATCCGCCGGAACACAGGCGGAGGACGCGCTTGCCATGAAAGAGATGTGGCTTGCCGCACGGGGCTGACGCTTCTGTACCGCGCACCCCTGCCGCGGTCTGTCAAAGAAAGCGCCGGGTTTGTATTCCCCGGTCGGTCAGGCGTTTTTCCGGAACGGGCACGTCTCCGGAATCTTCATAAACAGAAAATCCACCAGGAAAGGCTAAGGTATTTATATACTATGATGGTCACTTCTCATCTGTCCCGTTTACAGGACGTTATGAAAAAGGTCGGTTTTGACGCGGTGCTCGTCACATCCGAGCTCAATCAGCGGTATCTCTCCGGCTTCAACTACACCGACGGATACGTTCTGGTGCTTCAGAGCAAGGCGTATCTGATTACCGATTTCCGCTACATTGAGGCAGCAAACGCAAAGGTCAACAAAGAAGAGTTTGAGATCCTCATGCCGGAGGGCTCCATGACGGAGTGCCTCGCGGAGCTTCTCGCGCCCCTCGGCAAAGCGGTCGTTGCAATTGAAGAAGAGGAGCTTTCCGTTGCGGGACTTGACGCGTTCCGGGAAGCCTTCGGGAAACTGCCCGTCACGCTGGTCCCCGGCGCGTCGCGCGAGATCGTTGCGCTCCGGATGCGCAAGGACGAGGGCGAAATTGAGATCATGAAGCGCGCGCAGGCGATCACCGACGCGGCATTCACCCACATTCTCGGCTACATCAACCCCGACCGCACCGAACTGGACGTGGCTCTGGAGCTGGAATTCTTCATGCGTTCCATGGGCTCCGAGGGAACGGCATTTGAGACCATTGCCGTTTCCGGAACCGCTTCCTCCATGCCCCACGGCGTTCCGCGCCCCGTCAAGCTGGAAAAGGGGTTCCTCACCATGGACTTCGGCGCACGCGTGGACGGCTACTGCTCGGATATGACGCGTACTGTCGTCATCGGCAAGGCGGACGCGGAGATGAAACGGCTCTATGAGACCGTGAAGCACGCACAGCTCTCCGCCATTGAAGCGGCGCACGCGGGTATCGGCTGTCGCTACCTGGATTCCGTCGCACGGAACATCATCGACGGCGCGGGGTATGCCGGCACCTTCGGGCACAGTCTCGGTCACGGCGTCGGAATGTTCATTCACGAGTCGCCGAGACTTTCCGCAAGAGCGGACGAGGCATCGGTTCTGGAACCGGGTCACGTGGTCACCTTTGAACCGGGCATCTACCTCTCCGGCAAATACGGCTGCCGCATTGAAGACATGGCAACCGTGCTTCCCGACGGCAGTCTGTACGATTTCACGCACAGCCCCAAGGAACTGATCGAACTCTGCTGATACCACAAGGAGACGCTGTCCATGCTGTTCTTGAAATTACTTGAAAACTTCGCCGAAGGCAGTTTCGGATGGTTTGCCATCTCGATTTTGGGAATTCTCCTTTCCATCATTGTTCCCTACCTGATCGGCAGCCTGAACTTTGCCATCATCTTTTCCGAAAAGATGTATCACCACGATGTCCGTGAATACGGAAGCGGCAACGCCGGCGGCACCAATATGCTCCGCACCTACGGCAAGAAGGCGGGACTGATTACCATCCTCTGCGACATGGCAAAGGCGGCGCTCGGTGTGTTCATCGGGTATCTCTGCCTCCCGTTTTTCGTAGCGGGCGGCAGCAAGGTCATCGCGGGACTTTTCGTCATTCTCGGTCACGTCTTTCCGCTGTATTTCCACTTCAAGGGCGGCAAGGGCGTTGCCTCCACCGGTGTGGTCATTCTCATTTCCAGCCCTCCGACGGCGGGAATTCTGTTCCTCATTTTCATCCTCATCATCGCCTTTACCAAATATGTCTCGCTCGGTTCGGTCATGTGCATGCTGATCTATCCGCTTCTCTACAACCGGATCGAAACATGGGTCATCAATCAGAATCTTGAAAAGGGCGCATGTACCGCGGCGGTAGCAGCCGTCCGGATGCAGTCGGTCGGGATCGGCACCATCATGGCGATTCTCATTGCCGCACTCGTCATCTTCATGCACCGCGGAAACATTCAGCGTCTGCGCCGGGGGGAGGAATCCAAACTGTCCTTCCGCAAAAAGCCGGCGTCTGATCAGGATTCCGGAAACGGAGAGTCTGACCAATGACGAAAAAAACAGAGCAGACCGTGTTCCCCGCAGCACCGGCAGGAATCCTTCCGGATGCCCCGGAGCACAATGGGTACAAGGCAGAAATGATCGGACAGGGCAAAGAAAATCCCGTCCCCGCAACCGGCTCCGTGCCCTGCGGCAAAACCGCGCCGACCGCCCCCGCCGGCACGCCGACCGGGCGCTTTGCATCGCTCGTTCTGCTTGCCGCCGCAAAACAAACGCTGAAAAAAGCCGTGCTGTCCAAGCCCGATGACAAGTCGGTCGTCCGCACGGTCATCACGCCCAAAGTCATCGGTAAAAAGCAGGTTTTACAGGCGGAAACCTTCCTTTCCGACAACAAGGCAACCCACGAAAACATCCCGATGGACGGAAGCAGCGAAGAGCGGATCGCGGAGATTGTTTCCGGTTTTGGCGAAGCCAATCTTCTCACGACCGCGGGAAACTGCGAGCGCAAGCGCTCAAAATCCGGCACCGAAACACTGCTTCACGGCGACGCGCTGGAAAAGGCGCTCCGTGCGGGAGTGACATCTTCCCTTTCCTATGACGGGAACGACCGGCAGAAGGCGCGCATCCTTACGGGCGACGAGCCGTTTCTGAAGCTGCTCGGTGTCTCCGACAAAAACGGACGGGTATACGACAAAAAGCAGGCGAAATTCCGTCAGATCAACCGTTTCCTCGAACTGCTCCGCGACGTGGAGGACAAGTTACCGGAAGACGGCACGCTCCGCATCTGCGACCTCTGCTGCGGCAAAAGCTATCTCTCCTTCGCGGTCTACCACTATTTCGCGCACATCAGAGGACGCGAGGTCCGCATGACGGGCGTCGATCTCAAGCCGGATGTCATCGCATACTGCAACGACGTAGCAGAAAAACTGCACTTTGACGGACTGACGTTCCGGCACGGCGATATCGGGAAATACGATGCGGAAGAACACGTGCATCTGGTTGTTTCCCTGCACGCCTGCGACACGGCGACCGATCTCGTGCTTGCCAAAGCAGTGGCGTGGGGGGCGGAAGTCATTCTGTCCACGCCCTGCTGTCACCATGAACTCAACCACACGCTGCAATGCCCCGAGCTTTCCTTCATCGCCGAGCACTCCATGCTCCGCCAGAAATTCTGCGACGCGGCAACCGACGCACTCCGTCTGAAGCTGCTGGAATCCGAAGGATACGCGGTGGCAGCGCTGGAGCTGATCGACCCGGAGGAAACGCCCAAGAACATCATGCTCCGTGCAGTGAAAAAAAAGCACTTCGACAAAGAATCGGAAGAAGCAAAGGCGCTCCGCGACGAATACGAAGCGGCAAAGCGTTTTCTTGTAAGGAGTCGGTTTTATGTTTAAAAACCTGTTCCGTTCCAAGGATCCGGACAGCCCGCGCTATCGCCTCGCCAAGGCGAAGGAGCTGAACGGGCACGCAATCAAGTATGTCACAGAGCGAAAGAACGACAATGATGCGGTAATCGGCAAGGGCGGCGCCGTTTCCTTCCGGGACGGCGAGGTAATTGTCTTTTCCTCCGCGGACGTGGTATTCCGTTGCCGCGCCGAAGAGCTTCAGGCGTGGGATCTGCTTTCCGGCGACGGTGTGGTGCTGACGGGCCCCGACGCAGAGCACGGCGGTGCCGTTCGCACCGTGACGGTGCATTACGTGTATTACAGGTGAGCGCCATATAAAAACGCGCCCGACCCCCATGTGGGGGTCGGGCGCGTCTCTTTTCGGGTTTTGCGGCGGATCAGTCCACCACAACGCCCTTCTGGAGCATGATGTTCGCGTAAAGCGCCGCTTCGCTCGTCGCGATGACGCAGAACGCGGTCTTGGTATCATCATAGAACTTGAAGCGTTCGATCTGTCCGATCGCTTTGGCTCCGCGCGGGTCGTGCTTTGCGACAATCTCCTCGTAGGTCTTCCAGATCGGCGTTTCCACCGTGTCTCCCTTCATAACCTCCATGAGGTTGACCGGGTGTTCCACGTAGGTATCGAGCGGGAAAACCTGAAGAATTGCGTCAAGAATCTCCGGCACGCCGTGTCCGTCCATGCGGATGACGATGCCGTTTTTGCCCATGGTCTCTGCCGGGAAGTTGCCGTCGCCGATGACGAGGCGGTCGCTGTGACCCATTTCGCAAAGAACCTTCAGAAGCTCGGGGGACAGGATCTTCGGAATTCCTTTTAACATGTCAGTTCCTCCGATCAGCCGCGCATATTCTTGTACAGGGGACCGTAAGTGTCGCAGGCACGGAAATCCGCGCCCTCCTTATCCATGCCGAATGCATTCCATGCGGCAGGACGGAAGATCTCGCTCTCGGGCACGTTGTGCATGCAGACCGGGATGCGGAGCATGGAGCAGAGCGTAATCAGGTCGGCACCGACATGACCGTAGCTGATGGCACCGTGGTTGGCGCCCCAGTTGTTCATCACGTCATACGCGGACTTGAAGGGGCTGCCCTCCTTGCCGTCGCAGCGAGGCGTGAACCAGGTGCAGGGCCAGGTCGGGTTGGTGCGCTCCATCAGGGTATCGGTCACCTCGTCGGGCAGTTTGACCGTCCAGCCTTCTGCGATCTGAAGCACCGGTCCGAGTCCCTTGACGAGATTCAGACGGATCATGGTTGCGGGCATTTCGGCACGGGTGACAAAGTGACTGGAGAATCCGCCGCCGCGGAAGTTATCAAAGCCGGCTTCGCACCAGACGGTCGCATCGGTCATCTTCTTAATGTCCTCGTCGGTGACCTCGTACCACTTCTTCATGACGGCATTGCCGTTCTCATCGGTGCATTCGCCGCAGGCGTCCAGGCAAGCCGCGCCGGAGTTGAGCAGGTGGATGATACCGCCGTTCTCCTTCGCCTTACCCTCCAGGTCGTAACCGGTGACGCGCTTGGTCGCTTCGGGCGACCAGAAGGTACGCACATCCGCAAAGATCTGCGCGCGGTTGGTCAGCAGTCTCATAAAGAGCATACCGAGACCGTTCAGAATATCGTTTTCGGTTGCAAAGGTCATCGGCTCGCGTGCGCCGGTGAAATCAAAGGTGGAGTTGAGCAGAGCTTCGGGATAATCGCAGTTCGGCCAGTGGTCGGTCCACTGTCTCTGACCCTGGAAGCCTGCCGCAATGGCGTTGTGCCCGACCGTCTCTTCCTCAAAGCCTGCGGGAAGATTCTTGTTGCCCGCGATCAGGTCCTTGATGATGCAGTACATCTTGACGGTGAACTCCCACTGCTTCTCCTTCTCTTCCTTGGTGAAGCGGATGCGGCGGGTCTCTCCGAGGAATTCCACGGATTCGGGGTTATCGTCCCTGCCTTCCTTGCAGTGTTCCTTGGTCCACGCAAGTGCCTTTTCGTAATCCTCGTGGTTGTAGATGCCCTCTTCCATACGGCGGAGGATTTCCACCTCGTCCACCGATTCCACGCGCATACCGAGGTACTCCTCCATGAATGCCTGATCCATGATGGAGCCGCCGATGCCCATGGTCACGGAGCCGATCTGGAGATAGGACTTGCCGCGCATGGTAGCGACCGCGACTGCGGCTCTGCCGAAGCGGAGCAGTTTTTCCTTGACATCGTCCGGAATCTTGGTCACGTCGTCGCGATCCTGCACCTCATGTCCGTAGATGCCGAATGCGGGAAGACCCTTCTGTGCATGGGTTGCAAGGACCGACGCAAGATAGACCGCGCCGGGACGCTCGGTACCGTTGAAGCCCCAGACGCCCTTGATGGTCATGGGATCCATGTCCATGGTCTCGGAGCCGTAGCACCAGCAGGGGGTGACGGACAGCGTGATGGAAACGCCCGCCTTGCGGAACTTCTCCGCGCAGGCTGCGGATTCGGGCACGCGTCCGATGGACGTGTCGGCAAGGATGACCTTGACCGGCTCGCCGTTCGAATAGGTCAGGTTCTCTTCAAAGAGCTTCTTTGCGGCTTCCGCCATTGCCATGACCTGATCCTCGAGGCTCTCGCGCAGTCTCATGGGTCCGCGTCTGCCGTCGATGATGGGGCGGATACCGATTACCGGATAATCGCCGATCATTCTGTTTTCTGCCATTGATATTCCCTCCAAAAATATGTTTTGCACTTTCTTTTTATCAATATGCGCGGAGCCTTCGGGGGCTTCCCTGTCCGCCCGGCGCGTATTTCCGTTTTGTTCCGCGGCGCGGCGTCAGAGCGCGTACTTCCGGATAAATTCGATCACGGGCGCGGGATCCTCCAGCCCGTGGGGGTGATGGTCTCTGCCGGGGACGATGGTAAGGAAGAACGGGATATCCGTCCCCCGGTACGCCTCTTCAATGTACCTGCCGTTTTCCACGTAAGGCACGGTCTTGTCGCTGTCCCCTGCCGTCATGGCGACGGGGATGCGGTTTTCCACCAGCGTGTGGATGCGGTCATAGGGCATATCCCGGTAATTGATGAGGTCAGAGAGCGTGAAGCCGTATGCCGGCGCGATCTCCTCATCAAAGACGTAAAGATGCTGGGTGCCGACACCGTAGCCCATCGGGTAGGAAAGCATATTGAGCAGCGGCGCGTCCAGGTACAGAGCGGACACGTAGTCCGGGTGACGGGACACGAAATTGACGGAATGAAATCCGCCGCAGCTCATGCCGACGCAGACAATCTTCTTGCGGGTGCCGAACTCACGGTTCATGAAGTCGATGAAGCGCACCTTCGCGTCATGATCGACATCCTGTCCCCAACGGTTCTTGTTGGTGAGAAACACGAGAAAATACCCCTCATCCACAAGACGCTGCTCGGTCGCCGGGAACGCGCCCCAGTACTCCATTTTCATGGCGATCCGGTCGGTCGCCTTGTCCTCATCGGGAAACACGATCCATGCGGTACGGTCCTCAAACGGGAACTCGATCATGAGTCTGCCGTACCACTGATCCTTCTTGTAATCAAAATTAATCTTCCACATACAAACCTCAAAAATCTTCTGATTTTCAGTCGTAATCATTATATCACTCACAGGAAATCTTTGCAAGGGCTTCCCCGCGGGATTTTTCCAATTTGTCATATCTTCACAATAAAACTCCTGTTTTTTGGTGAGATAGCCAAGCGGGAAATGTACGCGGCACTTGATTTCGGGTGGAAACTATGGTAAAATAAATTCATTACGTATCACCGCGAAGCATCGCGGAAAGGAGCCGATATGCAGAAGCTCATCAGTCTGATCCTCAGTATCCTGATCCTGTTGTTTGCGTGGCGTTTCCCCTCCCACCCTGACGTTCCGAAGCCGGATCACCCGGGAACCGAAACGGAGACTGCCTCTGAAACAGATCCCGATTCCGAGACCGGGCTCGAAACAGAACCCGATTCCGAGACCGGATTCGAAACAGTTTCCGGCTCTGACACCGATTCTGAAACCGATCCCGAAACCGATCCGGAAACAGATTCCGAAACCGGCTCCGAAACCGGGACGGAAACCGAAACAGAAATCCGCGAAAGCAAGGAATACCGGTCGCTTTTGTCTGCCGGATTCCCGGACAGCTATGCCCTGCCCCTTTCGCGCCTTCTGCAGGCGCACCCCACATGGGAATTTGTCCCGCTGGACGTGACGGGACTCTGCGCAAGATACACCTGGAACTATGTGCTTGACATGGAGGTCTACGCGCCGAACAACAACCTTGTCCCGAACGACAAGCTGTACGCCGCCATGTTCCGCGAGGACGACACCACCATCTACGATTCCGGCTACCGTGCCGCATCGCGCGACGCGGTCGCGTACTACATGGATCCCCGCAACTTCTTCAACGAAACGGATATTTTCCAGTTCTTTGACGTCTCCTGTCCTGCTACGGAAGAAACCGTCAGAGCGGTGCTCCATGGGACCTTTATGGACGGGACACTTCCCGGCACGGACGAAACCTACACGGCGCTGTTCACCCGCGTGGGCGCGCAGTACGGCATCAGCGCGGCATATCTTGCCGTTCGCGGCAGAATGGAGCACGGCGCCATCGGTTCCCCGACCGCGCTCGGCACCTGCGGAACCGTAATCTCCAGGTATTCCGGGAGGGACGAATCGAATCTGGACGGTTACTACAACTTCTTCAACATCGGCGCGTCCGGAAACGGCGCGGAGGAGATTCTGCGGAACGCCGTGAATTACGCCATGAAGGGACGGGACGGCATCGTCTGGGACACGCTTGAAAAGTCCATTGCCGGCGGAGCCGCCGTGCTCGCCGACCGGTTTGTCACCAACCATCAGGACACCCCGTATCTGCTCAAATTCAACGTGGACGTGCGGAGCGTCACGGCAACGGGCAAGTCCCGCAATTTCTGGGGACAGCACGCGCAGAACATCGTCGCCGCGTATGCCGAAGGGCGCACGCTTGCCCGCGCTTTTGCCACGGCGGGAGCAACGGAGGAGAATTACCGCTTCCTCATTCCCGTTTACGAAGGAATGCCGGAGAGCGCCACGCCGCGCCCCGGTACCTGAACACGCAGGCAAACTCGCTCGGGCGGCGGCTGTGACACCGCGTACCAAAGTGCCGGGCAATCGGCAACTGAAAACAAACGACATCCAAACCAAACCGGAAAGGAAACAGAAACGCTATGCAGAATCGTTTCGGCGCTTATTCTTCACGCGGAAAATGCGTGATCACCAAGGACGGACGGGCACTTCTCGAAGAGATGTGGGTGGAGCTTTGCGTCTCCCGCGGGGTGAAGATCGCGCTCACCGATCCCGCCATCACGGTCTCGGACAAAAAAACCGTTCTTACCTTCCACGGAGAACACGTGGAAACCGTCGAACTGACGCTATCCGAAGAGGAGGGGACCGGCTGTGTTTCGGTCAGTGCGAAGCTCTCCTGCCACGAAAAGTATCTGCACCCCCGCTTTGACGCGCATGGGGGCATGATCCTGCACGCGCGCGTTGCCGCGGATCGGGCGCAATACGTGGGCTGTACTGTCAAGGGACACGTCTGGTGGCAGTACCCGATCTTTGCGGAGAGCATGGCGGATCTGCCCGCTGAGACCCAGAGTCTGCTCGCAAAGGACAAAAACCGTCACGTTGCGCTTCTCCCGCTGGTTTCCGACCGCATCCGTGCAGAGATCGACGGCGAGAGCGTCGTACTCTCCTCCGGCATGAACGGAGACACGGAGATGAGCGGGCTTGCCTTTGCCGTCACCGATGACAGCGACCCGTACACGGCGGTGGAAACACTCTTCCGCGACTGCCGCAAGGCGGGATGGATCGGGGTTCCGCTGAGGCAAGAGCGCAAATATCCGGAACAGCTGGAAGGCTTCGGCTGGTGTACCTGGAACGCGTTCTACAAGGACGTGACCGAAGAAAAGCTCTTCGAAAAAATGGAAGAATTCCGCGAAAAGAACGTGAAGATCGACTGGCTGCTCATCGACGACGGCTGGTCGCAGTACCGGGACGACCGGCTCTGGTCGTTTGAAGAGGACTTTAAAAAATTCCCGGACGGGCTTGCCGGCACCATCCGGCGGCTCAAAACGGAATACGGAGTCAGATACGTCGGTGTCTGGCACGCCTTGAACGGGTACTGGACGGGGGTCCACCCGGACGGCCCCCTTGCCCGCGACTTTGCGGACACGCTGATCACGCTTCCCGGCGGGGATCTGCACATAGCGCCCGACGAAGAGAAGGCGTTCCGTTTCTATGACGCGTGGCACACCTATCTTGCCGCGCAGGGCGTGGACTTCATCAAGGTGGACAATCAGTCGTCGTACAGCTACCTTGTGGAAGAGATGACATACAGCACCGCAGGTGTTGCGGCACTGCACCGTGCGCTTGACCGCTCGGCAGAGACTCATTTCGGCGGCGCGCTCATCAACTGCATGGGCGCTGTCAATCAGGACATTCTGACGCGACCGGCCTCGGCGATCGACCGCAATTCCAACGATTTTTTCCCGGATTATCCGATCGACGTCATCCGGCATTTCATTCTGCAGAACGCGTGGACGGCGATGTTCCACGAAAAGATCAACGTCTGTGACTACGACATGTTCTGGACACGCCATATCACGGCGGAGGCGAACTGTCTGCTCCGCGCGATGAGCGGCGGACCCGTTTACACGAGCGATCCGGTGGGAGGCACCGAAGCGGGTTGCCTCGCTCCCCTGTTCCGGCAGGACGGTTCCTTTGAGGGGCGGTTCCCGGGAGCCGCGCTTCCCACGCCCGACTGTCTGTACGTGGACCCGGAGGCGGACAAGCTGCCGATCAAACTCTTCAACCGCGCGACGGACGGTGCTCTGACGGTTGCCGCATTCGGAACGGATCACGAAGAAAAGGCGGGCAAGCTCCGCATCTTCGACATTCCCGGCGCGGACGAATTCACCATGTATCTGGCGCAGAATGTTTTCACCAAGGAGTATGAAGTACTTGCAATCTGGCACGAGATTTCCTACTCGGTCTCTTATACCAGAACGGCAGCATGGAACCTGTACCCCATCCGGGACGGCAAGGTCGCGGTCGGCGACAGCTCGGTCTATTGCGCTGCCATTACAAAAAAAGCGGAGCCGGTGCCGTTTGACAGCCTTTTGAAGAAGTAAGAGCGCTCTGCCGCGCAATCATCAATACAGTAACGGCGCGGGGTCCCGAAAGGATCCCGCGCCGTTACTGTGTATTTGGAATCGGGGCTGCAAGAGTGGAAGCAAGGGGCAACGAGCCCCGCCTGTCGGCGGGCACCCACGGAGTGGGGATCCGACGGCGGGGCGAACCGGGCGGCGGAAGTCCGCGATGCGGCGCGGAAATGCCGGCGGGGTGCCGGGTTTCTGCGGACAAAGCGACTGCGGCGCGGGCGGAAGTCGCCCACGGCGGACAAACGATTACTTTTTCTTCGGATTTCCGGTTTTCTTTTTGCCCCCGCTGTTTGCGGGATTCATGCGTGCGGAAAGCTCTTTCCGGGGAGCCTGCCCGTAACTGTTGGTTTTCCGGGCGGATTTTTCGTACCCTGCGGAGCGGTTTTGACCGACCGGGCGTTCCCCGTTCCGTTTCCCGTCGGACTGCGGCTTTCCCTTCTCCGCAAAGCCCTTTCCGCGACCGCTTCCCCACGATTTTCTGCCGTCGCGGCGGGCGTCGTCGGCGGGACGATACGAAGAACCGCCCCCCTGTGCTTTGGAATTCCCTTTACGGTCGCCGGAAGTATGATTGTCGCCGTCACGTGCGAGGTCACCGGTTCCGTTGCGGGATGCGCCGTCCCGGCCGGCTCTGCCGCCGCGGCTACTGTGATCGCCATGGCCTCCGCGACCGCCGCTTGCGTAACGATTTCCGTCGGGATGTCCGCCAAACTCGCGCTCGGGACGGACCAGGCATTCGGGACCGTAGCCGATGAGGTCTTCTCTCCCAGCTTTGATGAGCGCCTCGCGCACGAGCTTTGCGTTCTGAGGGCGGTTGAATTGCAGAAGCGCGCGCTGAAGCTGTTTTTCGTGGTAATCCGTTGCAACGTATACGGGCTTCATGTCAAGCGGGTTGATGCCGGTATAGTACATGACCGTGGAGGCGGTACCGGGCGTGGGATAATAGTCCTGCACCTGCTCGGGCGCGTAATGATCACGCTTGAGACAGAGCGCAAGCTCCACCGCGTCATTCAGCGTGGAACCGGGGTGGCTCGACATGAGGTACGGCACGAGATACTGTTCTTTTCCGATTTCGCGGCAAAGCCCGAAATACTTTTTACGAAACGCCTCGTACACCGAAAAATCCGGTTTTCCCATGCAACGGAGAACATTGTCCGAGCAGTGCTCGGGCGCGACCTTAAGCTGACCCGACACGTTGTTTCTGACTAAGTGGCGGAAGAAAGAATCGTCGGGGTCAAGCATGAGGTAATCGAAACGGATACCGGAACGGATGAACACCTTTTTGACCTTGGGGATCTTTTCGATCTCCTCGATCAGGTGCAGATACTCGCTGTGATCGACCCGCACGTTTTTGCAGGGCGTGGGAGCGAGGCATTTGCGCCCGGCGCAAACGCCGTCCTTCAGTTGCTCTTCGCAGGCAGGCTCGCGGAAGTTCGCGGTGGGACCGCCGACATCGTGGATATATCCCTTGAAGCCGGGCAGCTCGGTGATCTTCCGGACCTCGGCAAGAACGCTTTCCTCGCTTCTCGAACGGACGGTGCGCCCCTGATGAAACGCGAGCGCGCAGAAGTTACAGCCGCCGAAACACCCGCGGTTATGCGTCACGGAGAAACGCACCTCTTCAATCGCCGGAACGCCGCCTTCCTTCTCATAGGACGGATGATAGGTCCGCATATACGGAAGCGCGTACACATGATCCAGCTCCTCGCGCTCCAGGGGCGGCATGGGTGGGTTCTGTACTAAGATTTTGTCGTCGTAATGCTCAACGAGCGCACGCCCGTTGATTGCGTCCTGGTTGCGGTACTGCACACCGAACGCCTCAGCGTACTTACGTTTGTCGGTCTTGAGTTCATTGAAATCAAATTCCGCGGCGACGGGAAAATGAATCGCGTCTCCCGCCTTACCCATCCAGACGGAGCCTCTGACATCGCGGATCTTTTTGACGGGCACACCGCGGTCGAGCAGTTCCGCAATGCGGAGCAGGATATTTTCTCCCATACCGTAGGTCAGAAGGTCGGCACGGGAATCGACGAGAACCGAACGCCTCACGCGGTCATCCCAGTAATCGTAATGTGCGAAGCGGCGGAGGGAGGCTTCCAGTCCGCCGAGGATGATCGGCACATCGCCGTATGCCTCGCGGATACGGTTGCAGTAAACAATGCAGGCGCGGTCGGGACGCTTCCCAGCCTTGCAGCCGGGGGAATAATAGTCCTCGCTGCGGCGCTTCTTTGACGCGGTGTAATGCGCGACCATGGAGTCGATGTTGCCTGCGGTCACAAGAAACCCGAGGCGGGGCTTGCCGTATTCCCGGAATGCCTCACAGTAGGTGTAATCCGGCTGGGCGAGGATGGCGACGCGGTATCCCGCGTCCTCCAGCACTCGGGAAATGATGGCAACGCCGAAGGACGGGTGATCGACATACGCGTCGCCCGTCACATATACAAAGTCGGGGCGATCCCACCCCCGTGCCTCCATTTCGGCGCGGGAAAGCGGCAGAAAGCCGTTTACCTCCGGGGACACCCCGACAGTCGTTGTTTTCATATACCTTACCGTTGCTTCTGTCCCCTCAAAGGAGAAGGAAGCGCCCTTTCTTCTGAATTCTTTCGCCCGGCGGTCGTCAGATCTTTTGCACGGGATTTCCGCGGTCTGTTTTGCGCGTCACTCTGACCGTCCCCTCGAACGGGGGCGTGTAACACGCATCGGCGGAGGAACGTCTCTGAAAATATCCGTCAAAGCCGAGCCGTTCGGCTTCCTTCACCACCGACTCATACTCAAATGTGGTCACGCGGCGGTGCAGCTCCGGATAGGGGCACTGCATGGCGAATTCCGGCGTGTACTGGCTCATAAGGCTGAGGCGGATTCCGGAAACCGGAACCGTTTCCGCAATACAGTGAAGCACCTCTTGGGAATCCCGCCTTCCGCCGGGAAGCACGAGGTGGCGGACAATGATTCCCTTCTTCATCATGCCGTCGGAACCGAATTGTGCGTCTCCGACGAGACGGTACATGGTCCGGAGCGCCGCCGCGGCGACCTCCGGGTAATCGGGAGCGTCGGAATACTGTTTTGCCAAGACTCCCGACGCGTACTTGAAATCCGGCAGAAAAATATCGACAAGTCCCGCAAGCCGTTCCAGCGTTTCGGGCAATTCATACCCGCCGCTGTTCCAGACGACGGGAATCCCGAGCGTCGGACGGACCTTTTCAAGAATGCGGATTATCTGCTCCGTGAAGTGCGTCGGGGTCACGAGATTGATATTTGCGGCACCCTCGTCGCGCAGGCGGAGCATCTCCTCTGCGAGCTTGTCCTCCGTAATCTCCCGCCCGAGTCCTTCATGGCTGACGCGGTAATTCTGGCAGAATACGCAACCGAGGTTGCAACCGGAAAAGAAAACGGTCCCCGAACCGGACTTTCCGCTGATCGGCGGCTCCTCCCACGGATGGAGCGCGATGCGGGCGACACGGAGCGCGGAGGTCTCCCCGCAGTATCCTGTTCCCCCGGCGGTGCGGTCAGCCCGGCATCCGCGCGGACAGATCCTGCATTCCGGCATATTCCCGCCTCCTTCCGTCATGCCGGGCAGGATTTCCGTCCGTCCGCGGCAAAAAACAATCTTTTTCAATATTATAATTCATTTTTACCGTCTTTTCAAGTCCCGTTGCCGTCTTTGCGGATTTTTCCCTTGAATTCTCTTTTTACCGGTGTTATAATAATCCCAGAATCGCCCCGATTTCCGGGGGACAGACTATCACTGAGGAACAAAAAGGAGAACTCAAAAAATGACCTGGGAAGAATTCTGGAACAATCTTGTCAACGGATGTGTGAACATCGCGTGGAAGCTGCTTGCGGCAGTGCTGGTGCTGGTCGTCGGGAGTTTTCTCATCCGCTTCTTCATGAAGCACTTTCTGGTGGGAAAACGCAGTGAAAAGCTCGACCCGACCGTCAAAAGCTATGTCCGGACCTTTGTCAAAGCCGGACTGAATGTTCTGATGATTGTCATGGTCATCGGCATTCTCGGCGTCCCGATGGCATCGGTTGTCACCGTGATTGCCGCCGCCGGCGCGGCGATTGCCTTAGCACTTCAGGGTTCGCTTTCCAATCTGGCAAGCGGCATTATGCTGCTGATCTTTCACCCGTTCAAGATCGGGCAGTACATTGAAGCGGACGGTCAGGGCGGCACCGTGGAGGAGATCGGGCTGTTCTACACCGGTCTTGTGACCCCGGACAACAAGCACGTCGTCATTCCGAACGGCACGCTGACCTCTTCCGTCATTACCAACTATTCCGTGGAAAAGACCCGCCGGGTGGAAGTGACCTGCAGTGTGGCATACGGCACCGATGTGGAGAAGGTCAAAGAAGTGGTTCTCGCGCTTGCCGCCTCGCACGACAAGGTTGCCAAGGATCCGGCGCCCTTTCTCCGCATGACCGAGATGGCGGATTCCTCCATCAATTTCACGCTTCGCGTCTGGTGTAAGAATGCCGATTTCTGGGGTGTGAAGTTTGATCTGACCGAGGGCATTTACAAGGAGCTCAACCGTGCGGGCATTGAGATTCCCTTCCCGCAGGTGGACGTTCACGTCAAAAATCAGTGATCCGGGAAAACCGGACAGCAAGGAGAGATTCGTATGGCAAAACCCGAAGAACTGCTTGTCGGGGAGCTTGCGGCGCGTCACATGACCATAGCGGCGGCGGAATCCTGCACGGGCGGATACATCGCCAAGCGGCTGACCGACGTGCCGGGTGCATCCGAGGTATTTGCAGGCGCGTGTGTGACCTACACGTGTGACGCGAAGGAAAAACTGGTCGGGGTATCGCATGGGACACTGGTGCGGTTCGGTGCGGTCAGCGAGCAAACGGCGAAAGAGATGGCGGAGGGAGTCCGCCGGGTACTGGGAACCGATTTCGGCGTATCCGCCACGGGGATTGCCGGTCCCGGCGGAGGAACACCGGAGCAGCCGGTCGGCACGGTCTGGACGGCGATCGCGGGTCCCCGCGGGACGAGCGCGGTTCTGCTTCACCTGTCCCCCGATGCGACGCGGGAGGAGATCCGGTACGAGGCGGTATCAGAAATTCTCACGGGCGTTTTGGAGCAACTGGTCGGGGACTGACGGGACAAGCCCGCGGAAGCGGGGGCGGCGGAATCTTCCGCTTGCCGCCGGAGGCGGGGAGCGGAAGGCGTAGTCGCCCCGCCGCGGGCGCGGAAGAAAGGTCCCCATCCCCGTGAAGCTCCCGAAAAACCGGAGAATACAGTCGGCGGCAAGCTCGTCACACCGGGAAACACAAAACCATGTACTGCGTTTTTACACGGTTGGGTAATCCGATTTTGACGGGCAGCTGTGCGCTGTGTGAAGTTTTGGAAAATTCTCCGCATTTTTTTGATAAATTTCAGACAAATGCTTGATTTCCGCAAAAAAATCTATTATAATGATATATTGATTATGATATAATGCGGCGGGAAATATTTCCCCCTTTCAACGAGGTGACTGTTATGGCAAAATTCAGAAGAATCGGTGTCCTGACCTCCGGCGGTGACGCGCCCGGCATGAATGCCGCAATTGCGGCGATTACCCTGCATGCACTGGATGAAAACATCGAAGTGGTAGGCATCAATGAAGGTTACACCGGACTGATTAACGGAAATATTACGGTACTTGACCGCAAAAAAGTCGCAGGCATCTGGAAGAAAGGCGGCACCATTCTCGGCTCCAGCCGTTGCCCGGAGTTCAAAACCGAAGAGGGCATGAAGCGCGCGATTGCAACCTGTAAGGAGCATCAGATTGACGCAATCATCGCCATCGGCGGCGACGGAACCTTCCGCGGCGCGACCGATATGTCGAGACTTGGCTTCCCCGCTGTCGGCATTCCCGGCTCCATCGACAATGACATTACCGCAAGCGACTATACCATCGGTCTTGACACCGCCACCAATACCACCATTGAAATGATCGACAAACTGTGCGACACCTGTGATTCCCACAGCCGCTGCAACGTCGTGGAGGTCATGGGACGCGAATGCGGACAGATCGCGCTTCTTGCCGGTATTGCCACCGGTGCGATCGCGGTTGCCATTCCGGAGGTTCCCTTTGACGAAGACGCAATGCTGGAACGCATCCGTGAAGCGCGTCAAAACGGAAAGCGCGGCATGATTGTTGTGGTCAGCGAAGGCATGGACCCTGTCGGCGGCGTATCCTTCGGTGAGCATCTCGCGCACAGAATCAACACCGAGGCGGAAGTGGAAACGCGGTTTGCACGCTTTGCGCATGTTGTGCGCGGCGGCGATCCCACCCTGCATGACCGCCTTGCGGGCGCGCAGATGGGCGTCATGGCAGTGGATCTTCTGCTCGCGGGCAAGTCGGATCTTGTCATGTGCGAGATCGACGGAAAGACCACGCCGGTGGACATCAACTTTGCGCTGATTTCCGACCGGATGTACAAAAACAAACTGAAGCCCGGAGATCTGTACGCCTTCACTCCCGAACAGCTGGAAGACATGAAAGCGCTGGTTGAAAAGCGTAAGAAAGAGATCGCGGATTATAACCGCATCGCAAACATTGTCGCAAAATAAAGTTCAGAATCATCGGCTCCCCGCCGCGGCGTTTGCCCGGCGGGGAGTTTGATTTCAATGCGGAGCGGCAGCAGGTGTCCGGTAACAATGTCGCCCCCCGTGCGGCACGTATCCGGCAGTAATTCCGTATCCGCGCGGGAATCCCGTACCGGTACCGTATTTTCCGTTAAACCACGGTGCATTTTTCGTGGGAAGCTTCCGCTCGTTTTGCACAGCCTTTCCCGTTCATCCCGTATCCTCCGGCACAATCTTCACCGGCACACCGCAACAGCGTGCCACGGTTGCCGGCAGCTCCCCGCACAGGGATTATCCCAAAAACCGGGGGACTCCCACGGCACCGTTACTCCGGATGGATCCGGTTTTCGCGCTTTTCCGATCCCCGCCCGCTTCCCCCGTGAAAATCCGTAAAAGAAATTCCCCGTTTGGTGTTGACAAGACGGAAGAAATAGGTTAAAATAATATCGTTCCGTACAAAGCGGGACGCGGTACGCAGGTATAGTCTAGTGGTAAAACCCCGGCTTCCCAAGCCGGAGCGGCGGGTTCGATTCCCGTTACCTGCTCCACAGTAAAAAAGCACAATATATTGCGTATAAATCGACCAAATTATCGCAATATATTGTGCCAATTTTGTTTAGGTACAATTTCGGCACACGTCCGTTATTCTAACAACGGAGCCACATTGAGCGAAGGCGAATCGTCCCGTTCTTTTTTGCTCTTCTCTTGTGACGCAAGATACCCCGTCCGGCTCCGACAAACCGGCAGGAAGTTTCCCCGTTCCCCGGTACAAACCGCTCTGTTCCTTTTGTCCCCTGCCCTTGACATCCGTCCCGGTTTATGCTACACTTTTTTCATCCGGCTTGTTTCGGCACAGTCGGAAAATCAAACGGGAGGCTGTCATGGCGGGATTCACCAAACAGGCGATCAAAGCATCCTTTCTCAAATTACTCAATGAAAAACCGCTTTCGCAGATCAGCGTCCGCATGATCGTCGAAGACTGCGGGATCAACCGCAATTCCTTCTATTATCATTATCAGGACATTCCCGCACTGATCGAGGAGATTGTCAAGGACCGGGTGGACGCGCTGGTTGCGGATTATCCGACCGTGGAATCCCTCGACGAATGTATCACCGTGGTCATCCGTGAGCTGGTCGCCAACCGGAAAGCCGTCCTGCATATCTATAACTCCGTCAACCGCGACATCTACGAGCGGTATCTCATGAAGATCAGCGAATACATTGCCACCACGTACCTGACCACGGCTTTCGAGGGAATCGTCATTCCGCCGGAAGATCTGGAGGTCACCATCCGTTTCATCAAATGCGAGATTTTCGGGCTGTCCTTTGAATGGATCATGAACGGCATGAAGGAAGAGTCCATGACCGGGATCCACCGGATCATCGGGGTCTGTCACGGACTGTCCGATGACATCATCCGCAGGATCCGGGAAAGCAACGATCATCCGTGATCCCATCCGTGCACGGGCGCGGAATATGCTCGCTGTTTTGATCCGGAAGAGGCTGTTTAGTACGGCATGATTCCACGTGCGGCGTAGTACGCTTTTCGGGTTTCTCTGTTCCGTGCGACAGATTGTCCGCAATTCCACACAGAAACGCCTTCGGGCGGCTGTAAAACGGTTGTTTTACAGCCGCTCTTTTGTCGTTTCCCGGTGGGAGGGGACTTCCGGAATGACCTATGCCGGAACATCCCCCGCGGATTCAGACAAACAGGGGGCAATTGTATGGTTTTTGTACAATCGCCCCCGCTCTGCCCGAATTTGCGGCATTCGCCTCCCGATTGCCCGTTTTCAGGTCCCCCGCCGACTGCTATACTGGGGAACGGAAAAAGAAAGGAAGTGACAAAGATGCGTTCCACCGCTCCCATGCGGATTGCAAAAATCGGATACATCGGTATTTCGGTTCTGCTGACCGCGCTCGGCATCTGCCTCATCTGCGTGCCGGACATTTCCGTCCGCGTGGTCGGGATCGTCTGCGGAGTGACCCTCATCGTCTTCGGTATCGTCAAGCTGGTGGGGTATTTCTCAAGAGATCTGTTCCGGCTTGCGTTTCAGTACGACCTTGCCAGCGGGATCCTGACGGTTCTCATCGGAACCGCGCTCCTCATCCGTCCCGTCCGTGCAATGACCCTGATGTGCAGTCTCATCGGCATTCTGGTGCTGGCGGACAGTCTGTTCAAAACGCAGATCTCCATCGACGCGAGAACCTTTGGGGTCCGTCAATGGTGGCTGATCCTTGCCTCCGCAATCCTAACCGGGGTGTTCGGATTTTTGCTCATTCTCCGCCCGGATGAAAGCGTACAGGTCATGACGGTCCTGTACGGCATCACCCTCCTCTGGGAGGGACTGCTCAACATCTGCACCATGCTCATCACCGTCAAAATCATTCGCCATCAGAGACCCGATGTCATCGAGGGCGAATCCAAAGAAAGAGAGGACCCATGACCATGCGATTTGCCAAAGCGGTCGTCAAGTACCGCATCCCCATTCTGATCCTTGCCCTTCTGCTCATCATTCCGTCGGCATTCGGCATGATCGGCACCCGCATCAACTACGACATGCTCGATTACCTGCCGTCCGACATGGACACCGTCATCGGACAGGACGTACTCATGCAGGAGTTCGGCAAGGGGGCGTTTTCCTTCATCATCGTGGAGGACATGTCCGAGCGTGATGTCGCCGCCCTGACCGAAAAGATCAAGACTGTGGATCACGTGGAAACGGTTCTCTGGTACAACTCGCTCGCGGATATCTCCATCCCCATGGAGATCCTGCCGGAAGAAATTTACCGGGAATTCAACACCGACCACTCCACCATGATTGCCGTCTTCTTTGACAGCGCGACCTCCGAGGAGGTCACGATGGACGCGATCCGCGAAATCCGTTCCATCACCGGCAAGCAGTGCTTTGTTTCCGGCATGTCCGCGCTCGTCACCGACCTCAAGGACCTGTGTGAAAAAGAGGAACCGATCTACGTTGCCATCGCTGTTGTGCTGGCACTGGTCGCCATGCTGCTTTTCCTCGACGGCTGGCTGGTTCCGTTCGTCTTCCTTGCCTCCATCGGCATGATGATTCTTCTGAACCTCGGCACCAACTATTTCTTCGGGGAGATTTCCTATATTACCAAGGCGCTCTCCGCCGTGCTTCAGCTTGCGGTCACCATGGACTACTCCATCTTCCTCTGGCACAGTTACAATGAGGAACGCAACCTGACAAGCGACAAGTACGAAGCCATGGCAAACGCCATTCACAAGACCCTGACCTCGGTCGTCGGCTCGTCCGTCACCACCATCGCGGGCTTTGCGGCGCTGTGCTTCATGAGCTTCACGCTGGGACGTGACCTCGGACTGGTCATGGCAAAGGGTGTCCTGCTCGGCGTGCTCGGTTGCGTAACGGTTCTTCCGTCCATGATCCTCATTTTCGACAAGCCCCTGCAAAAGACCAAGCACCGCTCCATCATTCCGGACATGAAGAAATTTGCCGGAGGAGTGGTCAGGTGCTTCCCCATCTTCCTTGTGATCTTCGCGCTTCTGATTACCCCCGCGCTTTACGGCTATCAGAAGACCAACGACGAGGTCTACTACGACATGGGACAGTGCCTGCCGGAGGACATGGAATACGTCATTGCAAACTCCAAGCTGTCCGAAGAATTCAACATTGCGTCCACCCACATGGTTCTTGTGGACTCTCACCTGTCCGGGAAGGCGGTGCGGTCCATGATAAAGGAAATGGAACAGGTGGACGGCGTCAAATACGTACTGGGGCTGGAATCCGTCGTCGGTTCTCTGGTGCCGGAGGAGATTCTGCCCGAGAGCATCACCTCCATTCTGAAGAGCGACAAGTGGGAACTGCTCCTCATCAACTCGGAATACAAAGTCGCAAGCGACAAGGTCAACGACCAGATCACCTCGCTCAATCAGATCGTCAAGAAATACGATCCCTCGGGAATGCTGATCGGCGAAGCGCCCTGCATGAAGGACATGATCGAAACGACGGGACATGACTTCCAGGTTGTCAACGCCATCTCCATTGTGGCGATCTTCCTCATCATCGCGTTTGTGGAAAAGAGCTTCAGCCTGCCCTTCATCCTCATTGCCGTGATCGAGCTTGCCATCTTCATCAACCTCGGCATTCCGCACTACCTCGGTCAGTCGCTTCCCTTCATCGCTCCCATCTGTATCAGCACCATTCAGCTCGGCGCAACGGTGGACTACGCGATCCTCATGACCACCCGTTACAAATCCGAGCGGATGCTCGGCGCGGACAAACGCTCCGCCGTCACAACGGCGCTCTCCTCGTCCTTCCCGTCCATCATCGTCTCGGGCATGGGACTGTTCGCCGCAACCTTCGGCGTCGCCGTGTATTCCGATATCGACATCATCAGCTCCATGTGTATGCTGATGGCAAGAGGCGCCGTTATCAGTATGCTGTGCGTCATTTTCATTCTGCCTGCGCTCCTGCTTCTGTGTGACCCGATCGTCTGTGCAACCACCTTCGGCATGAAGAAATGCAGAAAGCAAAAGGAAACGCCGCAAGACTCCGGCACTTAACGCAACCAT
Source organism: uncultured Eubacteriales bacterium (assembly GCA_934525675.1). Lineage (GTDB taxonomy): Bacteria > Bacillota > Clostridia > Oscillospirales > CAG-272 > CAKVOU01. Next base: position 99,719 of record CAKSZH010000004.1, on the reverse strand, counting down.
TACAACCGTTATTCAAGGAGGAACCGAATCATGAAATCCTGTTATAAGAAACTGTTCATCGCCGCCGGCGCTGTGTGCGCCGTGGGAGGTATCGCCGGAATGCTGTGCGCGAAACTGCACCGTTCCGCCGCAAAGAAAGCCCCACTTGCAGAAGCCGGATCCGCCGACGGGGTCGCAGAGCCGGTACCCGGCAGCGATTGCCCGGATTGCGGGGCGGAAGAAACCAAGGAATCCGACGGGGCGTCGGATGAGGAGGAATAAACCATGAAACAGAAAAAACTGAGAATCCTTTGCATCATTCTTTCCGCCGTTCTCATCTGCGGCGGCGCAACGGCGACGGTGTTTGCCGTAACCGGTCAGACCAGGGAGTCCGACTCTGCTCCCCGGGAGGATGCTCCCGCTATCGGCAACACGGACGCCTCCGTTCCCGAAAAGAACGAGACCGTTTATGTCATCGCGTCCGCCGACGGCAGTATCAAAAAGCTGATCGTCAGCGACTGGCTGAAGAACTCCCTGAAGGAAGGCAGCCTCGCCGACAAGAGTGAATTGCAGAATCCTGAAAATGTCAAGGGCGACGAATCCTACACCACCGGCTCCGACGGCGCCGTGATCTGGGACGCCGACGGCAAGGACATCTACTACCGCGGTAATCTTGACAAAGAACTGCCCGTCGGCATGAAGATCACCTACCTGCTTGACGGCAAGGAACTCTCCGCCGCGGAAATTGCCGGCAAGAGCGGTAAAGTGACCATCCGTGTGGAGTATGAAAACCGCCAGTATGAGACCGTCGAAATCGACGGAGAGAAGCAGAAGATCTACGTTCCCTTCGCCATGCTGACCGGCGTTCTCCTTGACAACGACGTATTCACCAACGTGACGGTGACCAACGGCAAACTCATCAATGACGGCGACCGCATTGCCGTCGTCGGGCTGGCATTCCCCGGACTTTCCGACAACCTTGCCCTCACCGACGATCGGTTTGAGATTCCCTCCTATGTGGAGATCGCCGCAGACGCAAAGGAATTCAGACTCGCGGGTACCGTGACCGTTGCGACCAACGATCTCTTCAACCAACTGGATCCCTCCGTCTTCGACAATCTCGACGAGCTTTCCGGAAAGCTGGCGGAACTGACGGATGGTGTGACCAAACTCGTGGACGGTTCTTCCGCGCTGTACGACGGCGTCTGCACGCTTCTGGAAAAATCCAATGAGCTGGTTGCGGGTATCAATCAACTGGCGGAGGGTGCCGCAAAGCTCAAAGCCGGCAGTGCCGATCTTGCCACCGGTGCGGGACAACTTTCCGACGGACTCGGAACGCTCGTCTCGAACAACGACCGTCTGAACGGCGGCGCCGCTTCGGTCTTCCATACATTGCTTGCAACGGCAAACGCACAGCTTGCGGCAGGCGGGCTGACCGACGTCCCCACTCTGACCATTGAAAATTATCATGACACCCTGGAAGCCGTCATTGCTTCTCTCTCGGAGGAGGGAATCCGCGAGACGGCGAGAAAGAACGTCACCGCGCAGGTGGAAGCCAACCGTTCCCTGATCGCGGCAAACGTGAAGAACGCCGTGCAGGCGCAGGTCACGGAACAGGTCACGGCGAGCGTCCGCGCAGGCGTGGAGGAAAAAGTACTTGCCGCAATGGGGCTGACCCCTGAAGCATACCGCGCAGGGATTGCCGACGGCAGTATCACTTCCGCCCGGCAGGCGGCTGTGGGAAGCGCCGTGGACAACCAGATGAAGAGTGCCGACGTGCAGGCGCTCATCAGCGCGAACGTCACGGCAGTGATGGAGAAAGAAGAAACCTCCGCTCTCATTGCAGAAAAGACCGAAGAACAGATTGCGCTCCTGATTGAAGAAAACATGGAATCCGACAGCGTCAAGGCGCAGATTGAGGAAGCAATCAAAAAAGCGGCTCCCGGTCTTGAAAGCCTCAATACCCTGGTTGCCGGGCTGGACAGCTACAATGAGTTCTACACCGGATTGAAGGATTATACAAACGGTGTCAAGGACGCCGCCACCGGTGCGGAACAGCTGAAGGACGGAAGTCTCGCGCTGGATGCCGGAATGCAGGAACTGCTTGACGGTATCCTGACCATGAAGGACGGCGCGCCCGCCCTCATCACCGGCGTGGAACAGCTCCGCGACGGCTCCATGCAGCTCCGCGACGGTCTTGCGACACTGTATGAAGAAGGCATCAGCAAGCTCACGGAGGCGCTGGAAGGCGGTCTTTCCGTAACGGTGACGCGCCTGCGTGCGACCATCGATGTGTCCCGTGATTACAAGTCCTTCTCGGGAATCGCGGACGGCATGGACGGAAAGGTCAAATTCATTTACCGCACCGACGCGGTGAAATAAACTCCCGTCCATCAACGAGGGGCACAGGGGATCCGGACGGATCCCCTGTGCCCCTTTTCCGTCCGGGTAAGACGGACTTTTGCGCGGAAACCGGCAAAGGCGTTTCCGCAGATCAAAAAACCACCCGTCAGGTGGGTGGTTTTCTGCACTTTTTGCCGGGAAACTGCCGTGGCTGCGGGAACTTCAGAAAACCGCTCGCGGCCGTAAATCCGGATCAGACGGGCGTGTACGCGGGAGCAAATGCTCCCCCGCTCACCGGGCAATGCCACGCGATGTCCCGCCGCCGGGGCTCCCCTTTGCATAACGTTTGCCTGCCGCCGGGGGACTTCCACTTGCCGCGGCGATCCTCTGCTATCGTGCGTTTTCCCGTAGCCGTGATGATTGTCTGATACCGTGAGATTCTTCGTAGCCGCGGCGATTCCCTGTTGCTGTAAGATTTCCCGTCAACGTAGCGATTGTCTGCTATCGTGGGATTTCCCGTCACCGTGGTAAGCTTCTGTTGCCGTGGATTTTCCGTTACCGGATCCCCCGATTCCCGTCGCTCACCGCCGTCAGACGCGCGCGCCCGACAACTCCTTTTCGATCGTTCCGACAATGGCGCACACCGACGCCCCACCGTCCTCCGGCGTAAAACCGTCGCAATCCACAATCAGGTCGGCGTACTTTTCATAAAGCGGCGTGCGTTCCCGGTAAAGATCTGCAAACGTCTGCCCCGCTCGCATGACCACGCCGCGGGTCGGCAGGTCCGACAGATGGGACAGGTTGATCTCCTCGGACACGGAGAGATAGATCACCCGCCCGATTTTGCCGAGGTGCGCCATCGCTTCCGCACCGTAAACCACGCTTCCGCCCGTCGCAATCACGGTATCGTGAAGATCAAGCGACGCGCAGAGTCGGTTCTCGCGTTCAATAAAGCCGTCCACGCCGTATGTATCGAGGATTTCGATCAGCGTCATGCCGGTCGCAGCGCGGAGCAGGTCGTCCGTGTCGCAGAAGGAAAGCCCCAGCCGCTCTGCAAGCGCGCGTCCGATCGTTGATTTTCCCGCGCCGGGCATTCCGACGAGGATGAGATTGTTTTTGTCAGTGTGCTGTTCTTGAAGCATAGTCGGTTCCTTATCATTCAAATATCAAAACGGCAACCGCTCGGACAAAATGAACTGCCGGACCGTCGCCGTTTGTCAGGTCTGCCGCCATGCAGGCGGCACAAAACGTTTGACTGAACTGCCGCTACACCGGCGGCGCAAGAATCACTTTACGGGGATTCAAACCGAAGCGACAAAGCGCATAAACGCCGCTCTTCCCTCTTCGGTGCACTTGTACACGCCCGCGTCTTCCAGCACGGCGGCAAAGGTTTTGCCGATCTCCTGTCTGAGAATCTCTTCCGTGTTGTCCGCGGTAAACCGATACTTGTCGCGGAACGCTTCAAACCACACTTTGTGCTTGGCGATGTCCGCGTTTCCGGAGAAATCCTTGCCTGCGAGAATATACTCCTTCATGATTCCGATCTCTTTCTTGAGTCTGGAGGGAAGCACGGCAAGTCCCATGACCTCAATCAGTCCGATGTTCTCTTTCTTGATATTGTGCTTATCGGGATGCGGATGATACACGCCGAGGGGGTACTCCTCGGTCGTGATATTGTTGCGGAGCACCAGATCAAGCTCCAGCTTTCCGTTCTGATAACGCGCGATGGGCGTGATGGTGTTGTGCGGCTCGCCGTTCGTCTCGGCAAAAACAAACGCGCTCTCATCGGTATACCCTCTCCAAGCCGCAAGAATCCTGTCGGCAAGCTCCACAAGGCGCTCCTTCTTCTCGCTGCGCAGGCGGATGGTGGAAAGCGGCCAATGCACGATCCCCGCCTCCACGTCCTCAAAGCCACGGAAGGTGATGCTCTTCTCAATCGGTGCCTTGGTCATGGCAAAGGTGTAGCGTCCGCCCTGCATATGGTCGTGGGTCAGGATCGACCCGCCGACGATGGGCAGATCGGCGTTGGAGCCGAGAAAATAATGCGGGAACTGCTCCACGAAGGAAAGCTGGTTTTCAAAGGTGGAACGGGTGATCCGCATGGGCACATGCTCGCCGCAGAGGACAATGCAGTGCTCGTTGTAATAGACATACGGGGAATATTGCAGATACCACGCCTCGCCGTCCAGGGTCAGAGGAATCTGGCGGAGATTCTGACGTGCGGGACGTCCGGGGTTACCGGCATATCCGACATTCTCGTGGCACAGAAGGCACTTGGGGTACCCGCTCTGCGGCATGGATTTCGCGGCGGCGATCGCCTTGGGATCCTTTTCGGGCTTGGACAGGTTCACGGTAATATCGATCGGACCGAAATCGCTTTCATAGACCCACTTGAGGTCCTTCTTCACGCGATAAGTACGGATATAATCGCAGTCGCGGCACAGCTTGTAGAAATAATCGGTCGCCGCCTCGGGAGACTCCTTGTAAAGAGCCGTAAAGCGCGCGATGACCTCGCTCGGACGGGGAGTCAGAATCCCCATCAGAGAGGTGTCGAACAGATCGCGGTATGCCACACTGTCGGATTCAATCAGTCCCGCCTCATAGGCATATGTACACAGGTCGCCGAGCATGGTTTCCAGATCAAGGTCGTCGTCACGGACGTCGTCCGTCAGCTCGCCCAACCGGAGGGCGGCAAGAATGCCGTTGATGAGATAGTCGCGGTCGGATTGTTCCGCAAGTCCGCGAGAGACGGCATAATCCGCCAGTTTTTTGATGGTTCCGCAAATGTTTGACATACTGTCCTCCCCCAAAAGTTGCAATACGGCAAAGCCGCATCTGATACGGTACTATTATATCACACTTTTTGTCGGACTGAAAGGAAAAATTCTTTACTTTTTTTGCAAATTTTTATCCAATCATCCCAAAATACACCCCGAAAAACGTTTAACAGTTGTATTTCGCGCAAAAATGTGTTACACTAACGTAGAATACGGAAAGCACCGCACAGAAAGTGTATGCGGACTGCCGCGGGAGGTACACGGAAACCATGAAACACATTCTGCTCATCACGACGGGCGGCACCATTGCCTCCGCCCGGACCGACAAGGGACTTTGTCCCGAGCTTTCTTCAGACGAGTTGCTGGAATACGTTCCGGAGATCGGGGAGATCTGCCGCGTCTCGTCAGCAGCCATGTTCCGGCTGGACAGCACCAATATGCGTCCGGAAAACTGGCTTCTGATCGCCCGGCGCATCCGGGAGGAATACGACCGCTATGACGGGTTCGTCATCACCCACGGAACAGACACCATGGCATATGCCGCGGCACTTCTCTACTACCTCATTCAAAACAACAGAAAACCCGTTGTTCTGACGGGAGCGCAGATTCCGATCAATATGCGCGATACCGATGCAAGAGAAAATCTTGTCGACGCATTCCGTTATGCCACGGACGACGGCGCGTGCGGCGTTCACATCGTGTTTGACGGCAAAATCATTGCCGCGACCCGTGCCCGCAAGACCCACACCAAGAGCTTCAACGCATTCTCGAGCATCGATTACCCCGAGATCGGCTTTCTCCGCGGCGATCGGGTACGGTACTATATTCACGAGGCGGTCACGGGAACCCCGGAGTTTTTTGACAAAATTGATTCATCTGTTACGGTAATCAAGCTGATCCCCGGCATGGACGCGGGCATATTCGACTATCTTGCAGAGCACACGCACGCGGTCATCATTGAGAGTTTCGGAGTCGGCGGGATCCCCTACTACGACACGGCGGACTTTGCCGACAAAATCGAGCTGCTCATCCGGCACGGCGTGAGGGTGGTCATCACCACACAGGTGCCGCACGAGGGCAGCGACATGACGGTGTATCAGGTCGGACTCCGGATTAAGGAAAAATACGAATTGCCGGAGGCATACGACATGACAACCGAAGCGGTCGTGGCAAAGGTCATGTGGGCGCTTCCCCGCACGGAGACGGCGGCACAATTCCGCGAGCTGTTCCTCACACCGGTGGGAAATGATATGATGTAAAACATTTCCCCCGCCGCTGTGCGGCGGGGGAGAGGTTCTGCACCGGGAAAACAGTACCAAAAGCAAGGCAGTCCCCTTTTGGGGGACTGCCTTGCTTTTGGTACGGGTAACAGGGCTTGAACCTGCACGTCGTGGGACACAAGATCCTAAATCTTGCGCGTCTGCCAATTCCGCCATACCCGCATATCCCGGCATTTCCGGCTGCCGGGAGCCGTTTATTCCGCCGCGCAACCGAAGCGGCGTTTTGTCCACGCGACCGACTGCTCCAGCCATTTGGCAAGCTCCGGGTCGTTCCATGCGTCCCACCCGCCCGAAGTCATTTCGCAGGCAAGCGCGCAACCGTGGGGTGCCGTGGGATACACGTGCACCTCAAACGGCACCCCCGCGCATGAGAGCGCCGATGCCATCAGAAGCGTGTTCTCCACCGGGACACATTCGTCATTTGCGGTATGCATGAGAAACGCGGGAGCGGTCCTTCCGTCCACGTGTTTTTCCAGCGAATACCGGGCAAGCTCCTCCTCTTTCGGATGCTCTTTTCCGAGCATCATCCGGAAGGAACCGGGATGCGAGAATTCCCCGCCCGTGATCACGGGATAACAAAGTATCATTCCGTCGGGGCGGTTTTCTCCCGGCTTCATGTCGGGAATATCCGAAAGCAGTTCCGGCAGATGCCAGAGCGTTCCGAGCGCACCTGCGAGGTGTCCGCCTGCGGAAAAGCCGGCGGCAAACACGCGGTCGGAGAGATGATATTCCTCCCTGTGCCGCCGGATGTGGCACATGGCGAGCGAAGCGTCCGCGAGGGGTCTTGGGTACTTTGCCTTGGCGCCGACTGAATAATGCAGGACAAACGAAGCAAAGCCGCGGGAAAGATACGAAAGCGCAATGGGTTCGCCCTCACGGTCGGCGCACACGAATTCATATCCGCCGCCGGGGATGACAAGCATGGCATCGCGGCAAGGCTCGGAAAGGTCGGGGAGATAAGCGTCCAGATAAACGGTTTCGTCATCCGGGCGGAGCGGAATCCTGAAAAACTTCATTTTATCGGTTCCCTTCCATAAGCCATGAGAGATCGGTACGGACGAGAAACATTTTCTCGCCGTATGCGTGCTCGTACAGAATGAAGATGGTTCCGTCCGCGCCGACGGCAATATCGGGATAGCCTCCGTTATCCGCGTCGAATTCGCGTTTGACGCTCCAGGTCTTTCCGTCGTCGAACGACGCGCGGAGCGTCATATGAATGCGGTCATCGTTTTCGTTCCAATCGCTGTTGACGAGGAGCAGGACGTGTTTGCCGTCCGGGGTTTCCAAGGAAGCGACCGCACCGAAATTGCAGGGGTCCTTGACATTTTCGTCCAGTGTCGGCATGGAGAAATGAATGCCGTCGTCGCTGTATGCGTACCCCCGGAAGCCGGGCAAGCCGTTTCGGATGGTGAGCATAACGCGGCCATCGGACAGAAGGACGGGCTCACTTTCGGAGGCGGAGGTCATGCCGTCGAATTCGGTGACAGGACCCTCGGTCTGCCAGGTCTCTCCGTTATCTTTGGAGTATAAGATTCCGAGCACGGCGGGACCGTGAGAATCGACCGGCATACCGGCGGACTTGAGTACCATCCAGACGGGCATCATGATGGTGCCGTCGGGGAGGCAAAGCCCATGACCGGGACCGGGGGCAAACGCGTTGCGGATATCGGGAAGCGTTGCTCCGGTGATTTCGCGGTCGGGGGACCAGGTCAGTCCGTCGTCACGGCTGTATTTATAAAAGACCCCCTCGCCGGCGATGGAGTAATTGCGGCAGAAGACGAAATGGAGCGTGCCGTCCTTTCCCTCGGTCATGACCGCGTTGTTGACGGTTTTATGGCGGACGGTTCCTTCCGCGAGGTAGATCTTCTCGCCGAAGGTTTCGCCGCCGTCGGTGCTTCTCTGCATGAAGATATCCATGAGCGACCAGTCACTGCCCTCGGTACGCGCCTCGTTATATACGATGACGGTTCCGCGGCTCGTGACCAGGATACCGGGGATCCGGTGCCGGGCGTACAGCTCGTCAGCGCCCCAGAGTTGTGTAATTCGGATGGTTCCGTTTTGTTTTTGCATGGCAGGTCCTCCGTTTTTTCGGTTGGCTGAAGCCGCCCGTACCGTGGCAATTCTGTGAATCAGTATACCGGGATGCCCGGCAGAACCACAGGCACAACAGCACAGGTTTTCTTTACACATTATAGCAATATCCGCACGGCTAGTCAAGGGGAAAAGAGAAAAACGGGGGTGCCCCGCCTGTCGGCGGGCACCCGCAAAGCGGGGATCCGACGGCGGGGCGAACGGCGGCAGCGATACAAAAGCCCCGCAGCCCGGTGGAACGTCGGGCTGCGGGGCGGATGGTTCCGGGAGTCCGGAAACAGCTGATGTACCAAAAGCCGGTTACTTCACCTGAATGCTGATGGCGGTGGGCAGGATCTTTGCCTGCTCGTAAACGACCGTATTGATCTGGGCAAGTTGTGTTGCGGAAAGTTCGGTCGCGCCGTCGGCATTGCTGACGATGATAGTGGCTTTGTCGCCGTTCAGAAGTGCGAGGCAGGCAGAAAATCCTTTGGACTTGAGCAGGGTCTCAATGTTGGCTTCCTTCTCAATCTCCGCGGCGATTGCCTGCATTTCGGCAAGTGCTTCGTTCTTGACCGTCTCGGTTGCGTCCTTGTTGTCTACCACCGACTGAAGCACCTCAAGCGCCTCATCTCTTGCGCGCTGACGGCTGACCTGTACACCGGAATAGTATTCCGCTCTTGCATCGGTCTGGTTCTTATCGGTGCCCTGTTCCCCGCCCTGTTCGGCTCCGGTACCCTTGGCATACTGATCGTACCCTGATTTCTGACCAGCGCTGAAGAACACCCAGTTGAGGAGCACCGCCGCGGCAATCAGAAGTACCGCACCGGCGATCAGCATATTTCTTTTTCCGACTCTCTCGAAGAATCCCTGAATTTTGTTTTTTGCAGAATTCGTAGACATAGGATATGTCCTCCCTCATATTTTTGTTCGCTCTATGTATATGGCGGCTTCCGCCGGGATATTCCGGTTTTATCGGGCAGAAGATGCGGTCACATAGATTTTATTGGTGCCGACTCCGTAGGCGGCGCTGAGCAAAGAAATCAGTTCCCGGCGGACGGAAGCGTCCCCGCCGCCGTCACAGACAACCCCGATTCCCGCAATGCCCGGCGGCTTCACGGAAAGATAAATGGGAGATTCAGAGGAACCGCTACCCGCTGTCACATAGACTTCCGAGCTGCCCCCGCCCGACTGGGTTTTGTAATCGGTCGCATACTCGTAGGTAAACCCGCCCGACAGCGTGACGGCGACCGTCACCCGCCCGGCTCCGGAAACCGACGCACACAGCGCCGCAATCTCCTCCTCCAGTGACTTCTGGTAAGTGTACAGTTCCTCCGACGCGCTGACCGACCGGGCAGCGGTCTCCTTTTTTGCCGTGCGGTTCTGCATCCAGGTGTTTCCGAGCACGATCAGGAGTACGCCAGCTCCCGCCAGCACCGCAATCTTTATGATGAAGGATTTTTTGTCTCCTTCCTTCCATTTGCCCGTCTTACTCTCCGAAACCTTTTCCGTATCCGCCATGTGTAAAACCTCCTTTCTCTTCCTATCCGTGCGGTTCGGTCATTCCCCGCCGACCGCAGTCGTGACGGGGCAGGAAAACAATTTCTCTACATATTTCTCCAGATCATAGGTATCGAGAAACACCGCCTTACCACGGAGCAATACCAGTACTGCCGTAACCTCCTCGCCATTCTCCGAAAAGGAAAAACGCACGGAGAAATCCGACACAGGGCAGGAATATCGGGATGCAAGCGCCTCGCACAACCGTTCCGCGAGGTACGTCCCGCCCGCCTCCCTGACGCCGTCCGCAAAGATCGATTCGTATTCCGCCTCCTTGCTGTCCCCGAAGGAAAAGCCGGAAAAATCCGGATCGGTCAGCGCGCGGACTCCGGACACAATCGGCGTAATGACGACCAGCAGAACGCAAAGTCCCGTGACAAGCCGTAACCCGGTTTGCTTGCCCCCCTCCGGTGCGATGAGTCCCGCGAGGGCGGCAACCGCCGCAACCGCGGCAAGAGAAATCAGATAACTTTTCATGACCCGTCCTCCGTCAGGTGCCGATGGCTGCGGCTGTGGTCACGAGAATGGCAAGAGCCACCACCGCGACCGACGCGCAAAGGCAGGCAATTCCGATGAGATACCCGTACAATTCGGAAATTCCCGAAAGAAGCCCCTTTTCCTCCCGGCAACCGAGAAGCCCCGCCACCCCCGACGCAAGACTGAACGAGGCGCGGGTCAGAAACAGCCCGAGTACGGTCGGAAGCAAAAGCACTGCAAGCAGGAAAAGAAGCGTGACCCCGACCGTTCCGCGCAGATATTCCACGCCTGCCGCAACCGTTCCCGTCATGTCCGCCACGGTTCCGCCGACGACCGGAACAAAATTTCCGACCGCGAAGCGTACCCCGCGGAGCCCCACGCTGTCGTTTTTGGCGGCAAGTACCGAACGTCCGGCGAGCAGAAGCCCGAGAAGCAATAAAAAGAACGCAAGCACCGTCGTATAGGTTTTCCGGAGAAACCCGGAAAACGCCGACGTATCCACCGAGCCGAACGCACCGATGAGCAAAAGCACCAAACACGCGCAGAAGAGCGGGATTACGGTACTGCCGGCAAACGACCCGATGGCGGAAAGATACAATTCAAGGACAGCGGTGGAGGCAACAGCCCCCCGGACGTTTCCGCCGATGGCGTAAAGCGTGCCGAGAAGCGGGACGAGTGAGGTACAGAACTCTGTCAGGTGAGAAAAATAGGTCTGCACCGTTTCCACGGTCCCCGAAAGCGTGGATCCGATCGCGGCAAACACCGTAACGCGGACAGCGAAAGCAAAGGTGTCTCCGCCGCCCCCGCCGAGTCCCTCCCGAATACTCCCCGCCGCGGCGGAAAGAATGAGAATCCCGCAAAGAACACAGAACAAAGATACCGCCGCGCGGATGCCGGTTCCGGAAAGCGCCGCAAGGAGCGAAAACAGGCATCCGGGATCTGACAGTTTTTCCGCCGCCCCGGAAACTTCGTGCGCGTCGCCCGAAAATAGCCCGTCCGGGAGCAGATCACGTACCTCCTTGGGTATCGCGTCTTCCATATCCTGATAGGAATCCGGAAGGGTCATTCCCTCGTTGGGAAATGTTTCTCCGACAGTTTCCCCGCACCCCGCTTCCGCGCAGACCCGAAGGGACAGGAACACGGTCAGGAATACCGTGACGGCAACGAAGGAAATCACGCGAACGCCCCGCAAAAAACGTTTTATTCTTTTCATTCGAGCAGTCCTCCGGCAAGCGTCAGTACCGCTTCCAAAAGCGGCAGACACAGAACAAGCACGGTTGCACGCCCCGCAAATTCCACACCGGACGCAAGCGTCACTTCCCCGTTTTCCCGGCAGATTCCCGCAACGATCTGGCTAAGGAATGCCGCGGCAAGCGCGCGGAAAATAACGGCGCTCCGATCCCCAAGCCCCAGTCCGTCGGCAAGCGAGCGCAGGTAAGTCACCACCGGCTCGGACAGAAGAAACGCGGCACCGAACACCACCGCTGCCGCCGCGAGCCGAAGCGGGAGAACAAATTCCGGGCGGACGCTTTTGATGAATACCAGTGCGAAAAGCGCAATCAGCGCCGCACCGGCGATACGAAGCAAAACGCTCATAGGTCAAAGTCCGAACACCGTGGAGATGAGGTCAAACAATTTGCCGATCTCCCCGATCAGCATGCAGAGCACGACCACGATTCCCGCGACAATGACCATGGTTGCCTGTTCGTCCCGCCCGGTTTTGGTCAGGATCTGTGCGCAGATCCCGACCAGAATTCCGATCCCGGCGACCTGAACGATCAATCCGACATCCATAACACTACCGTCCTTTCTGTTTTTCGTCTTGCCGCCCGCGTTCCGGGAAGCACTCCGCCGCTGCAGCACCGTGCCGGAACGTGGCGGAATACTGCCGCGTACCACACAAATCCCCGAGGGCGCGGTTCTCCGTTCTGTACAAAGCACCTGCCCCCCGGAAAAGACACCTTTCCGCTGTGGGACTTCAGGTCTCCCGGCTTTCCATGTTTCTCCGGAAAAGCGGCTCGCCGCGGGGAAATCCGCGCAAAAGAAGCTTCACCACGCGAAGACATGCGCAAAGGCAGCCTGTCGGACCCCACCCACGCAGAAGACGTTTTACCGCGGGAGAATCCGCACAAAAAGCTACTCGCCGCGGGAGTCCCTATGTGAAAGGCGCTCGTCGCTTAACCCCCGCATAAAAAGCGGTTGACTGACAGAATCACCAAGTGAAAATACCTGCGACATTCGTTTTAGCGTTTCCGGAGGGAGAGAAGTTTCTCCGTGCAGGTTTCAGTCATCCCCGAGGGGAATTCCCCCCTTGCGCTTACCAGAGAAGCAGGAGCGCAATTGCCGCCGCGGAAAGCGGCAGAACGATTCCGGTGCGCAATTTACCGCGAAGCTCTTCCGACTGTTTTTTGTGGATACTCTCCATGACAGCTACCGCCGCGCGGCACCGCGCGACCTGCTCTTCCCTCGTTCCCGCCGCGCTTCCGAACACCTGTTCGACCGCTCGCACTCCTTCGGTTGGCAGGTTTTCTTCCGCCGCAGTCACCAACGCCGCGGCATCCGGCTCCGCCGCGCCGCAGGCAGAACACAGCTCCTCTGCCCGCCTGAGAATTTCCGGTACCGCCGCGCCAAGCGCGGCGGTCTGCTCCAAGGCAAGCCGACAAAGTGAAAAAAACGCTTCCGTCCGCGCAAGCCGGCGGCGTTCTTTAAGACCCACGCGGATCGCCGGAATCACTCCCGCCGCCGCCACCAGAATCACTCCCAGTAATTTGATGAGCATCTGCCGCCTCCCAATCTGTTTTTTCAAAGTGAAATCCGCCGTGACCGTCCTTGCGGATGCCGAGGTAAGTGCCGAACACCCGTGCCCGGTGTAACTCCGCAAAGCCGGGGCGGCGCAACAGTTCCGCCACGTTTCCCGCGTGAGCGGTTGCGACGAGGGGTACCCCGCAGTTTGCCGTGGAAAGGACAGCCGCCGTTTCCTCCGCACCGATTTCATCGCAAAACAACACCTCGGCGCCGAGTGTCCGGCAACCGATCCCGATCCCCTCCGCCTTCGGGTACCCGCGCAGAACGTCAAGCGCACAGGCACCGCCGTCCTCCGGGAAGTCGCTCTCCCCGCGGGTATCCACAAACACGGTGCGTTTGGCGGGGTGACCGTCAGAGCCTTCCGCGCAGGCAAGCGCCGCCGCAGAAAGCAGGGTGGTTTTCCCCTCGCCCGGCGGCGACCAGATAAGCACGCCGCCCGTCCACTGCCCCGCCTCCAGAAGTTCCCGTACCGGTTCGCCGGACACGGGGAATCTGCCGGGGATACGGACGGAGAGGGCGGAAACCTCCGAAATTGCCGTGATTTTTCCGTTCTGTACCGATGCGCGTCCGCCGATGCCGACGCGGATCCCGCCGGGAAGCGCGAGGAATCCCGCACGGAGGGTTTCTTCGTGTGCATAGAGCGAGCCGCCCGCAAGTTCGGCGAGAAGCAGTTCCATGTCGGAAGCATTCATGACGACCGGCAAAAACAAGTTTTCCCCGCCGACTGTCAGCGACATCTGCCGTCCGCGGCGGAGCCGGATCTCTTCGATTCTGCCCCTGACGTTGCCTTCCCGGATCGCCGTATTCACGGCATCGGTCACGCGGTACGGGAGCAGTTCCAGAAGAATTTCCGGAAGCGTCAGAGAGGGGGGTATATTTCCCGTCCCGCCTGCGGTTCTGATGTTGACTCTGACCGTATGTCCTCACCTCCCGAACAAGCTGTGCTATACTGTATGCTGCCGCCCGGCAATTAGAACCTGTCCGGCGAAAATAATCGGGGGATGAGGGAGAGAAAACGAGACAAAGCCCGCCCCGGCGGGGGCGGGCGGCGGAAGTCCCCGGCGCGCCGCCGGAGTTGGCGCGGCGGGGGCGGAAGTCGCCCACGCCGACGGGGCGGGACGAAAAACGAAACAAAAAGCCCCGCCGCGTCGCCATGAAATGGCGGTGCGGCGGGGTAAAATATTTTTTTCGGTTTTGCTAAAACAGCACGGCTGTATCCGGGTTTCTTCCCGGTTCCGCAGATAACATAGCTGTGTCTCAGCGCTTCTCCGGCTTGCCCGTCACAAAGGTATTTCCGCGGACAGGCGTTTTCTTTGCGTTGGCAAGCATGAGCTTGAGGCGGTTCTCCTGGTTGATGCGCGTCGCACTGGGGTCGTAGTCCACCGCGATGATGTTCGCCTCCGGATGCGCTTCCTTGACCTGCCGCATCTTGCCCTTGCCCACGATGTGGTTGGGCAGGCATCCGAACGGCTGGACGCAGACGACGTTTTCAATACCGGATTCGATGTGGTCAAGCAGTTCCGCTGTGAGGAGCCACCCCTCGCCCATCTTGGCGCCATACCCGATCACTCCGTTCACAAGATCTTTCATATGGTCAAAATACGGCGGGGGCGCAAACCTTCCGTGCCGCTCGATCGTGCGGATCAGATCCATCTGCTTTTTGCAGAGGAAACGGTAAATGAGACGATAGACCCAGCCCGTCCGCTTGTGCAGACCGTAGAGTTGATTGTCCATAATTCCGTTGTAAACACAGAAGATACAGAAATCCACAAGCCCGCCTTTGATGACCTCCGCGCCTTCGGCGTTGAGGAAGTCTTCCAGGTTATTGTTGCCGAGCGGGGAAAACTTGATATAAATCTCCCCGACCACGCCGACCTTGACCGCATCGCGCGGCTGCATGGGGATCGACGCGAAGGCGTCAAGCACGCGGACATAATTCTTTTTGACCCGTCCGTAACGGATAACTTTGGCTTCTGCCATTTCGTTGGTCAGAATTTCCGTCCATTTGTCCGCCATGCGGTCGGAGTCGCCTGCGTGGATCTCATACGGCTTGCACTGATTGCGGAGCAACATAATGAGATCGGCATAAATCATTCCGTAAGCCAACCGGTGCAGGATGGGGAGCGTCAGCTTGAAGCCGGGATTCTCTTCAAGCCCGGCGAGGTTGAAGGAGATCACGGGGATATACCCGTACCCTGCCTTGATGAGCGCCTTGCGGAGTAACGGGATATAGTTGGATGCGCGGCATCCGCCGCCGGTCTGGGACAGAAGAAGCGCCACCTTATGCGTGTCATATCTGCCGCTGTCCAGCGCGGTCAAAAACTGCCCGATAATGAGCAAAGCGGGGTAGCACGTATCGTTATGTACGTACTTGAGTCCCTTGTCGATGACCGTCCGGCTGTCGCCGTGCGAGCCGTCGGTCAGCACCTCCGAGGTATATCCATAATGATCGAAGATCTTGCAGATCATCTCAAAGTGCATCGGAAGCATATTTGGGACGAGAATCCGGTAGGTCTCCTTCATCTCCTTGGTAAACGGGATCCGGTGGATGATTCCCTCTTCGTCGATTGTGGAACACCCGTTGCAACCGGGCGGGCAGGAGGTCTCCCCTGCCGGCTCCGCCGACGTGCGGAGGTTCTGTTTTTCTTTTTCGGGTGCAAACGCCGTCATGCGTGGTAAGTCTCCTTTCCGTCCCGTTCCGCCAGCTCAAGAGCACCGAGCAGGCTACGCAGACGAATGTTGACCGCGCCGAGATTGGTGATCTCGTCGATCTTGATCTGGGTGTAAAGCCGACCTGCGTGCTCCATGATGGAACGCACCTCGTCGGCGGTGATTGCATCAATGCCGCAACCGAAGGACACGAGCTGAACCATCTCCACTCCCTCGTGCGATGCCGCGTAGTGCGCGGCGCTGTACAGGCGGGCGTGATAGGTCCACTGGTTGAGGACATTGACGGGCTTCTGTTCCGTCAGGTCGCTGATGCTGTCCTCGCTGACCACACAGAAGCCGAGCGCCGTTGCCAGCCGGTCGATGCTGTGCCCGATCTCCGGATCGATGTGATACGGTCGTCCCGCAAGCACCATGATCCGTTTTTCGTGTTCCCTTGCATATGCAAGCGCGCGTTTCCCTTCCGTCCGGATATCCTTCATCCACGCGCCGTATGCGGCATACCCCGCGCGGACGGCGTGAAGCACCTCGTGCTTGGTGAATCCGGTGCCGAAATTGGCGGTAAGCATTCCCCAAAGACCCCGCGTCAATTCCCGCTCACTGTTGATGTTGAGGTAGGGGTAGAGGAACTTTGTCTTCTTGAGGTCATCCATGTTGCTCGCGAGAAGCTCGGAATAGTATGCGACCACGGGACAGTTATAGTGGTTGGTGCCGAGATTCTCGTCAAAGTTATAGGACAGGCAGGGATAGAAGATTGCGTCCACGCCGTCGGAAAGCAGTTTTTCCACGTGCCCGTGCATAATCTTTGCGGGATAGCAGGCGGTATCCGACGGGATACTGTACTGCCCCAGCGTATAGATCGCGCGGGAGGACATTCCGGACAGCTCGACGCGGAAACCGAGGTCCGAGAAGATTGCGTGCCAGAAGGGCGCCAACTCATACATACCGAGCGCCTGCGGGAAGCCGATGGTAACATCCGCTCTCCGTCCGCCCTCGACCGGCGAGAGCGACAGCATCTTCTGCCGCTTGAATTCATGCAGGTTGGGAAGCACCTCAAACTCCGGGGAATCGGTGCGGATCCCCGCACCCTTTTCGCACTTGTTGCCGGAGATATATTTTTCCCCGCCGGAGAAGATGTTGATCGTCAGACGGCACTGGTTGGTGCAGCCGTGACAGGTCGCGGACTTCGCCGAATGGGTAAACGCATACAGGTCGGCAAGCGGCAGAAGCGTGGATTCGGGGAGCTTCAGGGAACGGACGTAAAGCGCCGCACCGTAAGCACCCATCAGACCCGCGATGGCGGGACGGATGACGTCCCTGCCGATCTCTCTTTCAAAACTGCGGAGCACGGCGTCGTTATAGAAGGTACCGCCCTGCACCACGATCTCACGGCCCAATTCGTCCGCACTGTTGGCGCGGATGACCTTGTAGATCGCGTTCTTGACCACGCTCATGGAAAGCCCGGCGGAAATGTCGCCGACCGACGCGCCGTTCTTCTGTGCCTCCTTGACGGAGGAGTTCATGAAGACGGTGCACCGGGAACCGAGCTCCACGGGGGCATCGGCAAACAAGCCGAGCTTTGAGAACTCTTCCACGCCGAAGCCCATGGATTTTGCGAAAGTTTCAATGAAGGAACCGCAGCCGGAGGAGCACGCCTCGTTGAGCATGATGCTGTCGATGGCATTATCCTTGACCTTGAAGCATTTGATATCCTGTCCGCCGATGTCCAGAATGAAATCGACCTTCGGGTTGAAGAATCTGGCGGCGGTGAAGTGCGCCATGGTCTCGACCAGCCCGCGGTCCACGCGGAATGCGTGGCGGATGAGCTCCTCCCCGTATCCGGTAACGGCACTGCCGCGGATGCGGATCCGGTCGGCGCAGAGCTCGCGGATCTGGATCAGCTGATCCCTGACGATGGAGACGGGATTTCCTCTGTTGGAGCTGTAATAGGTATACAGGACGGAACCGTCCTCTGCCATGAGGAGCAGTTTGGTCGTCGTACTGCCGCAGTCGATGCCGAGGTACGCGTCGCCCGCGTAATCCTTGGGATAGGTATAGCGGACCGCCGCCTTTTCGTGGCGCGCACGGAATTCGTCATACTCCGCCTCATTCCGGAAGAGCGGCTCGGCGTGGGGCATATCCGTTTTTTCTCTGGTACTTTTTTCGATCGCCGCGGTCAGTTCCGGGTAGGTAAAGGAGGTCTCCTGCCCCGCCGCGTACTGCGCCGCTCCGATGGCGACGGCAAATCTTCCGTACTCCGGGAACAGGGCGTTCTCGGGAGACAAATGAAGCGTATCGACAAACCGCTCGCGCAAGCCGTGGCAGTAATAGAGAGGGCCGCCGAGGAACATGACCTTGCCCTCGATCTTTCTGCCCTGCGCCAGTCCCGCGATGGTCTGGCTGACGACCGCCTGATAGATGCTCGCGGCGATGTCCTCTTTGTTCGCGCCCTGATTGAGAAGGGGCTGAATATCCGTCTTGGCAAACACGCCGCAGCGCGATGCGATGGGATACAATCTTGTATGTTTCAGGGCAAGTGCGTCCATTTCATCCGCCGTAACGTCAAGAAGCGTCGCCATCTGGTCGATGAACGCGCCCGTTCCGCCGGCGCACGAGCCGTTCATGCGTTCGTCCATACCGCCGT
The DNA here is from genome assembly GCA_934525675.1 of uncultured Eubacteriales bacterium. Lineage (GTDB taxonomy): Bacteria > Bacillota > Clostridia > Oscillospirales > CAG-272 > CAKVOU01. Next base: position 81,117 of record CAKSZH010000004.1, on the reverse strand, counting down.
CAAAGAAGATGACCTTTGCGTCCTCGCCGCCAAGCTCAATAACGACCGAGGTATCGGGAGCCAGTGCCTTGACCGTCTCGCCCGTTGCGAAGACCTCCTGCACAAAGGGGATCCCTGCGGCGTCCGCAAGACCAAGTCCTGCAGAGCCGGAGATCGCTACCTTGACCGGCGCGTCCTTTCCGCTCCGGAAGCACGCTCTGGCGCGTCCGACCAATTCCAGAGCCTTGGCGCGCACCTGTGAAAAATGTCGCTCATAGCACTCAAACACGACCCGTCCGTCCTCCACGGCAACGATCTTTGCCGTCGTGGAGCCGATATCGATGCCGATCACCGCGCCCGCGCCTGTATTCAATTTGAGTTCTTTACAGTTATTTACCAATTCCATCCGTAATTCCCTCATAGATTTTTGAGATTCGTTTTCAAGTTGTATGGTAGCATTCAATAATGAACTGACTGTGAATTCGGTTACTTGAAATATTTTGCAATCGGAAAAAGATCGAAAAAGTCCAGATGTCTCTGCATCCACCGGGAGCAGGCGGCGATCATGGCGCCGTTGATGACGGCGCACACAATGGTGGCAGGACCGATCCCCTCGAAGCTGCCTCTGCCCCATGCCTCAAAGACCTGTGTGCCGAAGAGGGCAAACGTCATAATGACGGCAATTGCCAGACTCACACAGTCATATGCCGTTTTAAATTTACCGAAGGGGATTCTGAATTTCTCCGAAACTTCCCTGACGAACAGGTCATAGGATTCCGGCGCGAAATAGGTATGTAAGAAGAACGCGACACCGACGGCGGTCACCGCCATGCCGACAAACGCCCAGAGAATACGAAGGAGCAGATTCCCCGACGGCAGGCCCGTCATGAGGAAAATGAAAAGGTCGAGCAATCTTCCGTAGAAAAACGCCGTAGCGAAGGAAAAGAGATACCCCACACGGAAGCGCCGCATGACGATACACAGCGCGAGCAGCAGCACGACCTGAAGAATGACATCCGACCAGCCGAACGAAAAGCCGGTCTTCATGGAGAACACCTTGGCAGGTGCCACGACCATAGAAACGCCGAGCTCGGCGCGGTTCATAAAGGCGGTACCGAGTGCCATGATGACAAGTCCGAGCAGGTAACACAATTCAGAGGGAAACCTGAGTTTTTTCATAATAAGAAAACCCTTTCCGACAGGCAACATCAAAATACGACATGGAAAAGCGTGAAAAATCTTCGGGCGGAATCGCCCGAAGCAAGCGGGGGGGAACGAAGCACGTAAACGTCGGGGGAACGGTCAGCAACCCGGACGGCAGTCTGCATAAACCGGGGAAGGTCTGCAAACAGAGGGGGGCGGTACGTGAGCCGGGGAACGGCTTGCACAGTCGGCTCAGCCGCCGTTCGGGCAGGTGCGTGGGTCCCCTTCTCCGGTCCGCGGATACACAGGGGAAGCGCCACGCGCCCCCGGCGTACAGGCGGGCGCGGGGGGGCGGCGGAAGTCCGCGCCGCGGCGCGGCTTGTGCCGCGGCACGGGCGGAAGTCGCCCCCCGTCCGCCACGGAATCAGCGGAACTCCGTCTCGCCGTCCGAAGTAAGCAGGCGCGTTCTGAGAATCCGGTAATGCTCGCGGAGCGGGTCGCCCGAAAGAATTCCGAAGTGCTCCCGGAGCGATGTCACGACAAATTCCGGGTTGAGCGCACCGGTTCCGGCGTGTACTGTAAGTACAAGCTGCGCGTGCCCCTCCCCGGAGGTTGCCGACACGCGGCGGATGAGCGGGATCATGTCCTCGGTGCGGTCGCCCGCCTTGCCCTTCCTCGTAATCATAACGGGGGAGGTCGTGAGGAACGCGGTTACGGCAGAAGCGAACTCCGCGCCGATTCCCGCCGACCGGAGGTCGATCTCATATTCCGCAAACGCGATCTCGGAGAACGGATGCTCCGGCAGATACGCGTCAAGGATTTTCATTTCGTCGGTAAGGCAGGAATTGAACCGGGTCATCATCTCCGACGGATCCATCTTCCGGTCAACGCGAAGGTCCAGATATTCGGTGACGCTCTCGGTCCCGACGGGAAGCGGGAGCGCGAATACCAGCTTCGGGTGCGGGTTGAAGCCCTTGGTATACCAGACCGGAATCCCCGCCCGCAATACCACCCGTCCGAAGGTGCGTTGCAGGTCCAGGTGGGAGATGTATTGCAGACTTCCCGTTTTGGAGAAGCGGAATCTGACCGTGATGGGCGCAGGCAGGAGTGGATACGCGGCAAGCTCGTCCGCGCCGAAGATCAGGGATTCTTTGGTTTCGGGCAACACGTGTGCTCACCTCCCAGTCGGTTTGCTCCGCATCCGGAGCAGGCTTCGCGGCAGTTCGGCGTGGTCTTCTCTCCGTATGCCTTGTGCTTTTCTCTGAGGAAAAATTCTTTGGTCACGCCGATATCGATAATGTCCCACGGGAGCACCTCGTCCTCGGCAATGCGGCGGTTTGCGTAAAACGCGGGATCAATACCGCTGTCAGTGAAAACCGCGAGCCAGTTCTTATAATTGAAGAACTCGTCCCATGCGTCAAAGCGGAAGCCGCGCTTTGCGGCAAGCTCCAGTGACGCGCACATTCTGCGGTCACCCTTGGCAAGTACCGCCTCGATATGGCTGACCTCGGCGTTATGATGCGTATAACGGACCTTGCGGTCGGTCACACAGTTGCCGAGATACTTCTGCTTTTCCACCAGCGTCTCCATGGAATCCTGCGGCTCCCACTGGAACGGCGTAAAGGGCTTGGGCACAAAGCAGGAAACGCTGATGGTCACCTGCGGCGATCTTCCCTTCGGGCGGTCGGGGTTGCGGTAATACTCCGCCACGACCCGGTGTGCGAGGTCAGCAATCCCCGCGAGGTCTTCGTTGGTCTCGGTGGGAAGTCCCTCCATAAAGTACAATTTGACCTGGCTCTTGCCGCCGGCATAAGCAACATTGACCGCGTGAAAGAGATCCTCCTCGGTCACGTTCTTGTTGATGACATCGCGCAGTCTCTGGGTACCCGCCTCCGGCGCGAAGGTCAGGGACGAGGACCGCACCGTCGCGATCTTTGCCATCAACTCCTTGGTAAAGCTGTCCGCGCGGAGCGACGGGAGCGACAGACTGACCATATTGCGGTCGGTCCATTCGAGTAATTTTTCGGTCAGTTCCTCCAAATGCGTGTAGTCGCTGATAGAAAGCGACGACATGGAAATCTCCTCGTACCCCGTCGCCTTGAAGATATGCTCCGCCTGGCAGTTGAGCACATCCGCCGATTTTTCTCTGACGGGGCGGTAGATCATGCCCGCCTGGCAGAAGCGGCAACCGCGGATACAGCCGCGGAACACCTCCAGCATGATACGGTCGTGCACCGTTTCGATGTACGGCATGACCGGCTTTTCCGGGAAATAGGACTTGTCCATATTCTTGATGATCCGGCGCCTGACCTGCTTCGGGATGTCCTCGTAAATGGGGGTGTACGCTTCAATCGTTCCGTCCTCATGGTAGGTCACGCGATAGAGGGACGGCACATATACTCCCTCGATTGTGCGCGCCGCCTCGTGCAGAAACGCCTCGCGGGTGTATCTTCCCTCATCCTTCATACGGATATAAAGCCGCACGATCTCGGGGAGCATTTCCTCACCCTCGCCGATGTTGAAAAGGTCAAAGAAATCCGCCATCGGTTCGGGGTTATACGCGCAGGGACCGCCGCCGATCACGATCGGATCGCTCTCCTCCCGGTCGGATGCGCGGAGCGGGATGTGCGCAAGATCCAGCATATTGAGCACATTGGTGTAGCTCATTTCGTACTGGAGCGTGAAGCCGACGAAATCAAACATCCGGATCGGGTCGCCGCTCTCCAGTGCCGTCAGCGGGAATCCGTATTCCCGCATTTTGTCCTGCATATCCGTCCACGGGTCAAATACCCGCTCGCACCAGATGTCGGGCTGCTCGTTGAGCGCGCCGTACAGAATCCGCATGCCGAGATTGGACATCCCGATCTCATAGGTATCCGGGAAGCAGAAGGCAAACCGCGCCTTGACCGCTTCCCTGCTTTTCACGACCTGTCCGTATTCCCCGCCGACATATCTGCCCGGCTTGGAGACGGATTTCAGGACGGAACTGATGTTATCGTTCATGGATTATTTTCCTTCCCGGTTCAGGTGACTGCCGGATGCCAGAAGCATCGGCGCAAACCAGACCAACTGATAGAGCGCAATGGCGGCAGGGGCAAAATACCCGATCGCGCCGGTAAACAGAAGTGCCGTCACGAACAGTGCGGACACGCCGCTGAAAACACCGAGAATCCCGGTTACGGTGCGGCGTGACAGATACAGTCGGCGGCATGCAACGAGCGGCAGAATCAGATCCTTTGCTCGTTTGGCCGAAACGCCGCCGTCGATGGAGCGGAAACTCTCATCGCCGAGAATATGCGTCACACGGCACAATTTGATCCGGTCGGGCTCAAGTCTCCGAAGCCGCCAGACAAACGGTGCCGTCAGGCAGGGGTCCGCCACGCTGACGCCGATATGCGTTCCGTTTTCGTTCAGCTCGTGGATCATCTGTTCGGTCGCCTCGCCGATGCGGTAGGTCATCTCCAGAATGAGGCAGACCTCGCCGTCAAATGCAATGTAAAGGGGGACGCAATCGGACTTGCGCAGATACGCCCGCTCCGCGCTTTCCGGCGGAATGCGGATTCCGCGCGCCGAAAGATACGCGGCGCTGCCGATCACGGCGTCGGATTCGCCGACCGTCGCGGTCAGTCCGTCCTCTCCGATCTCGCCGAACACCACCTGCTCCTTGTCCGCCGCGTTTGCCAGCGACAGATCAAGTACCGAGGAAAGCGTCCCACCGATCTTGCGGAACAGCGTGCCGCACAGGCGGAACTGCTCCGCCAGTTTCTTCTTTCCCGCCGCGGAAAAACCGACGCGGGAACCGGCGCGAAAAATATCTTCTTCCCGGAAAATGACGGTCTTTTCCCCGGCGTACTCTTCCACCGACGCGTCACCGACCACGGCACAGCCGTGCTTGTGAAGCTCTTTGGTCATGAAGAACTGTGGAAGTGTGAACGCCGCCGTGGAGGAAAGCGGGAGACAGAGTGCAAGCGATTTCATGAATGCCGAGAACACCTTGACGAGGTCCCCCGTCAGAATGAATTCGCCCGCCGCCATCAGAAGCGAGAACAGGATTGCCGCAAAGGAGAAGATACTGATCGCACGGAGCGGCGTTTCCGTTCGGATCCGCGCAAAGGTTCCGGACAAAAATCCCGTCTTGCGGACATGATAGATGTTTCCGTCCTTTTCGTTGTATCCGGTGTGTTCCAGCGTATAACGGTCTCCTTCGGCGGAAACCGTGTCAAAGGTCATCTCCTCCCTGCCGAGCAAAAGGATCTCCCCGCCGATCGCACAGAGCAGATACAGCGCCGTGACAAAGTGGAAAAGATCGGGGGAAGCGTCCCCGCCCAAAGACAGGAGCAGAACGTCATATGCCATATTGAACAGAATCAGCACAATGGGCATGAAATACAGGTCCGCCTCAAACGCCGCCGCGCGCTTGATCCCGCGCCACATCTGCCGGAAGGACAGCACTGCGGAAAGAAGCAGGATCTGAAGCCCGAAAAAGGCGTACAGACCCGGCGCACTGTCGGGATTCAATGCCCCGAAACCCGGAATGCCGAACAGGTGCGGCATGTCATAAATGAAGAGCAGAACCGCAAACAGAAGCGTCCCGGCAAAACGGATGTACAGGTGACGGCGGCGTTCCGTAAAGCGGGCGCAGACCTCATAATTCTGATCCCGGTCGGTATATTCCGCAAGGTTGCCGATCGGCTTTGCGGACTTCTGCGGCTTGCGTTTGTTTTTCTTCTTTTTACGTGCGCCCGGAGGAGTCGAAACGCCGGTTCCCTCCCGACGTACCAGATCAATGCGTTCAAACCCGATGAATTCGGCAAGTTCCTTTTCGTATCCGAGATCCAGAAGTGTGCGGATGTCTCCGTCAGTCAGAATGCGGCCGTCCCGGAATTCCGGCGGGAAACCGGCGGGAACCGCTTTGCGGGTTTCGGTCGCTTTCGGAGACTTGTTCTCCGTCCCCGGAACCGCCCCGCCTTCCGTGCCAGCAGCATTTTGCGCCGAAACAACGGTTTCGGCGATACCCGACTGTGTTTCCTTTGCCGCCTGCTTTGCGGCTTCCTCAAACGAGGGAATCTGTTCCCCGGAAGCATCGGCAGGGCCCGCGGCGGTTTCTTTCTCACTTGCAGGGGATTCCGCGGATTCTTCCGTATTCGAGAAAGTTACCGCAGATTCCTGCGCATGGCTTTCGGTGGGCACTTCCGCGTCCGTTGACGTTTCCGATTCCACAACGGAAATATCGGCGAAAGATTCTTCATCTTCTGCGGATTGTCCATCGGCTTCCGCCGTGTCCTCAGGAATCTCCTGCTCTCCGGCAGGAATTTCAGCGGAGAGAATCGGTTCTTCCATCGGCGACTCCTGCTCAGGAACAAGAGAGGTGTTTTCCTCGTCCGCGGGGATTAAAGAAACTGCCGATTCTCCGGCAGGCTCCGCAAAAACCGGAGCCTCTTCCCACGGAGCAAGCTCCGCGGCGCGCTCCGTCTTCGAAAAATCTTCGGCGATCAGCGTGTCACGCAAAGTCTTTTCCGGTTCGGTGAGCGTTCCGCCGCTGTTTCCGACGGGCTCCTCCGCTTGCTCCGCGCCACGTCCGGCGGGTGATACCACCGCTCCGGCGGATCCGACGGAGCGCGTTACATCGCCCGAAACGGGGGCGGCAACCTCTCCGGCAATTTCCGCGACGCACGCCGCGGGGGAGTCTATGTCCACGGGCGTTTCCGTTTCTGTGTGTACTTCTGCAATCGCAGGCACTTCCGTTTCTTCGGCTGTTTCCGCTTTTTCGGTTGGTTCCGTTTCTTCGGGCTCGCCCGATTCTACCGGCTCTTCCGGCTCCACCGGAGCTTCCTTTTCCACCGGTTCTCCCATTTCTGCGGATACTTCCGCATTCCCGGGCATTTCTGCTTCCGCGGGGAACTCCGTTCCGACAAGTCCCCGCACTTTCGCGGATCCTTCCGCTCTCGCAGACTCTTCCGCGTCAACGGGTTTCTCCGCAGCCGTGAGGGGTTCCGCATCCGCGGGATTCTCCGCCCCGGATGCCTTTATCGAGTCCGTGTCCGCCCCCCCGGCTTCTCCGAGCTGTTTCAGGATGTCCGCACGGATCGCTTGCTCCGCGCGTGCCGCAGGTTGATTTTCCGGCGCTTCCGGTATCCCGGCAGGCTCGTCCTCCGGCGCTTCCGATATTCCGCCGGGGGCAGACACAGGAGCCTGTTTTGTTTCCGGTGTTCCGTCCGTGATCGCCTGTTCCAGCATCCGGCGAAGTTCCGGGTCCATTTCCCCGCTCCCGGTCTCCTTTTGTTTCTTCTCCGAGGGCTTCCCGCCCGCCGGATCGGCACCGTACATTTTGTTCAGACGCTTCAGAAGCTCGTCGATATTGTTGTCCTGTCCGTTCCGGTCGCTCACGGGAATCCCTCCTTTCTTTTTTCGGTTACGTTCCTGTATGTTTCCGCCGTTCTGGCGCAATCAGTTTTTTGTCAGGTGATGCTGTCTCGATGCTTCGGCAAGCAGGACCGCGCCCGCGGTAGAGACATTGAACGAATTGACGTGCCCGTACATCGGAATGGAAACGATGGCATCGCTGTTCTCCTTGACCATGCGGGACACCCCATCACCCTCACTGCCGAACACCAGCGCACAGGGTCCACTGAAATCGCAGTCATAGTAGTTCTGACCGCCCGCTTCCGCGGCATATACCCAGACACCGCTTTCTTTCAGCTTCCGGATGGTGTTGTTGAGGTTGGCGACCTTTGCGATTGCAAGATGCTCGATCGCTCCCGCCGACGCTTTGGTGACGAGCGGGGTAAGTCCTGCGGCATGGCGTTTGGGAATGATGAGTCCGTGCGCACCGACGCCTTCCGCGCAACGGATGAGTGCGCCGAGATTGTACGGATCGGTGATACCGTCCGCAATGACGATGAGCGGCGCCTCGCCGCGTTCCTCTGCGATCCGGAGGATGTCCTCCACCTCGCAGTATTCCTTTTCCGCCGCCATGGCGATGATGCCCTGGTGCGGCGCGAAGCCGGCAAGGCTGTCCAGTTTTGCGCGTTCCACCTCGATGACGGGAATTCCGCGTCCGATCGCATCCGCGACAAGCACGGTGATGGAACCCGTCCGTTCCCCACGCTGAACCAGAATCTTGTCAATCGACCGCTCGCTCTTCAAGAGTTCCCTGACCGCGTTGCGCCCGATGACCGCGCCGTTTTCGTAATCTCCGTGGATGCCGGTATTGTCCGTTCCGACATTTTCCGTCTCTTCCCCGACCGAAAACGCCTCGTCAAGCTCTTCCGGGAAGGAGGCGGTCACGTCTTCGTTCTTTGCCCACTCGGTGCGGTCGGAACGATACGGCTTCTTTCCGTTTGCGGGATGTGCTCCGTAAGGCTTGCGATCGGAGGCGCCGGAAGGCTTTCGTCCCTGATCTGAATAGGACTTCCGGTCGGAATGATCGTAGGATTTCCGCCCGAATGCCCCATAGGATTTGCGGCCGCCGTCGCCGAAGGGCTTCTTCCCTTCCTCGCCTCTCCCTGTTCTGCCTGTATACTGCCCTCTGTTTCCGTTCGCGTTCTTATGTACGCCGTCCTCGCGGGAAGAGTTCCTGTCCTTCCGGTCGTACCCGTTCCCCGCCTTTTTTGCCGGTCTGAATCCTTCTTTCCCGGTTTCCGTATCGCGTTTTTTGTATTCCATACCGATGCTCTGTCCGTTCCTTTCCCTTTCACCCGCAAGCGGGCTGTATGCCGCAGTCTGTCCCGTTTTTGCAAAGGGAAGTTCCCTTTGCGTGGGTCGCGCACGGCGCATTTTTCCATGATGAATAATTATATATATTATATCATACAATTTGTGTTTTGTACAGTCATTTTCGGATTTTCGACGCGCCGGAACGCCCCGAAGGGAGAGATTTCGCTCGACCGGTTCCGCCTGTTTTTTCTTACGCACAAAAGAAAACGGCACATTCCGGGCAGAACGTGCCGTTTTGTATCAGTTCTTGGAGGTTTCCCGCGAAATCAGTCGGCAAGGACTGCTTCGAGCACCCGGAAAATCCGCTCGCAGGAGTCGAGATCCAGCGCCTCGTCGGGTGAATGGATGTCCTTCATGTCGGGACCGACGGAGATCATGTCAAGTTCGGGCAGGTGCGAGGAAATGATTCCGCACTCCAGTCCCGCATGGATAACGGTGACCTTCGGCTCCGTGCCGAAAAGACGCTTGTATGCGGCAAGCCACGCGTCGCGGACGGGGGAGCTTTCGGCAAAATCCCAGCCGGGATAGCGGCTGTAGTGGCTGACTTCTGCACCGGCGAGTGCGCCGAGTGCGGAAAGCTCATCCTCCGACGCGTCAAGCTGGCTCTCGGTTGCGGAGCGTGCGGAGAACACGAGCGACACGCGGTCGCCCTCGGTTCTGACGACGCCGAGGCTTCTGGAATATCCGACAAGTCCGGGGACATTCCGGCTCATGGAAAGCACGCCGTTTGCGACGTCCGCCAGCACCGACACAACGCGGAGCGTGGAATTCTTGTCCCACATTTTTGCGGGGGAAGTCACAGGCTCCGCCGTGAGAGTGAAGCCTGCGTCATCGGGGAAAAGTTCCCCGCGGATTGCCGCTTCTTCATTGGGGATGAAGTCCGTGAGAAACGCCTGTTTCAGAAACGCGGGAACCGCGATGACGGCGGTGCATTCGCGCGGGATGGCATTGTCCTTGGAACCGCCGTCAATCGAAATGAGGCGGAAATCGGGAGCCGCCGCAAGAATTCTGCCCATGAGCTTATTGGCGTTGGCTCTGCCGGAGTTGATGTTCTCTCCGGAATGTCCGCCTGCAAGACCGCGGACCGAGAGGCGGAGCGCGACGCCGCGGAAGTTCACCTGCCTGACAGGAAGCACAAGGTCGGTACGCACGCCGCCGGCGCAACCGACGGTCACCTGGTCCTCGTTTTCGCTGTCCAGGTTAATCATACGCTTTGCCGTAACGCGGGAATAGTCAAACGACTTGGCACCGTCGAGTCCGACCTCCTCGCAGGTAGTGATGAGGAATTCCATGGCGGGATGCTTTTCCAGTTCCCCGTCCATGATTGCCATCATCATAGCGTCTGCGATTCCGTCGTCGCCGCCGAGCGTGGTGCCGCGGGCGCGGAGATACTTGCCGTCAGTGTACATGTCGATTCCGTCTTTTTCAAAATCATGGACAACGTCCGCGTTTTTCTCGCAGACCATATCCATGTGTCCCTGCAAAAGAACCGTGGGGCGATCCTCCATGCCGGGCGTTGCGGGCATACGGACAAAGACGTTATTGGCACTGTCCTGATACGCTTCCAGTCCGCGCTGTTTTGCGAACGCAAGGAGGAAATCCGAGACGGCTTTTTCATTGTGCGAGCCGCGGGGAATGGCATTGAGGTCTTCGAAGAAGCGGAACACCCGCTCCGGCTTTCTGCCGGTGACAACATATTTTTTCATGAGGTTCAACCTTCTTTCTGACAAATACGATTCCCGGTGAAGTGAGGGCAAAGAGGTCGGGGAGATTCAGAGCGGGGGATGGGAGAAAGCCGCCGAGGGGGCGGCGGAAGTCCGCGGTGCGGCTCGGGGAGATGGAGAAACGGGGATGCTTTGCGGGCGGAGAGCCGGCAAGCGCGGGCGGAAGTCGCCCCCCGGCGGCGCGAAGACAATCTTTCCGAACGACGGATTTCTACATCACACAGCGGCAGTCAGCGGTCTCCGCGTTCCGAACCGGCGTGGTGTACCGGAATCTTCTCGTCGGAGATGCGGATGGTTCCCTCCGGCAGATGCTCCAGAAACGAGAGCGCGCGCCCGGTTCCCATTGCCACGCAGGATTCGGGATTTTTGGCAACCCGGGCACGGATACCGGTCGCCTTGGTAATCAACCGGTCGAGTCCGGAAAGCTGGCTCCCGCCGCCCGTCATAATGATTCCGTTTTTCATAATATCGCCGATCAGCTCCGGCGGGGTACGCTCGATGACCGAATAGATCGCGTCAAGCACGGCGGAAGCCGGCTCGGCAAGCGCCTCAATCATTTCTCCCGAAGACAGGGTAATGACCTTGGGCTGCCCGTCGGCAAGCGATCTGCCCTTGATCTCCAGGCTCTCTTCCGGTCGCCGGTCAAACACGGTACCGATACGGATTTTGACCGTTTCCGCGGTGCGTTCCCCGATCAGCACATTGTACTTACGGCGGACGTATTTCATGATTGCCTCGTCGAATTTGTCGCCCGCGATACGGACGGACTTCGAGGCAACGATTCCGCCGAGCGAGATCACGGCAACGTCCGTGGTGCCGCCGCCGATGTCCACGATCATGTGACCGACGGGCGCGGAAATATCAATGCCCACGCCAATCGCCGCGGCAAGCGGTTCTTCAATCAGGTAAGTGCGCCTTGCACCCGCGTCGCGTCCTGCCTGAAGCACGGCTCGCTCCTCCACATCTGTAATCCCCGACGGGATACAGATGACCACGCGCGGCTGAAATACGATATTTTTGCAGGCACGGCGGATGAAATGTTCCAGCATATTGAGGGTAATCTCGTACTGACTGATGACTCCGTCGCGGAGCGGGCGGAACGCGGTGATGTTCTCCGGCGTTCTGCCGAGCATCTGCTGGGCTTCCCTGCCGACCGCAAACACCTTGTCCGTCATGGTATCCACCGCAACCACGGAAGGCTCCTTGAGCACAATGCCCTTGCCCTCCACATATACAAGAACCGTCGCGGTACCGAGGTCAATGCCGATGTCCCGGCTGACGCGGATTTTTCCCGAAAACAGTTTTTTGAAAAATTCCGTGAGTTTTCCCATCGACGGCTCCTTCCCGGGCAAACGCCCGTTATTTCCGATCCCGGATTCCCTGGATCGGGTAACAGATTTATTATAGCAGACTTCCCGGCAAAAATCAATCCGTGTCGGGAATTTTATGCCGTTTCTGCGGCGTCCCGTCTCCGGAGCCAATCGCTTCTTCCGCCTCCGGCACGTCGGTCCCGTCAAATTGGTCTTCGAGGTCATCCGGGTCCCCGTCTTCTCCGCGGAAATCGATTGCTACGCACACGCCGACGACCCGCCCGGCGCCTGCCGCCAGCAACTGCCCGGTACAGACCGCCATCGTTGCGCCGGTCGTTACCACGTCGTCAACGAGGAGGACGGTTTTCCCGGCGAGGGATACGGTATCGCTGTTCTCCCCGAAGCCGGGCAAGAGATGCACCGAGCGGCGCACATTTTCAAGGCGTTCCGCGGCGGTCAGCCGTTTCTGTTCCCTGCCGCCCCTGCGGGAAAACAGTTTCACATGTGTATACCCGCCGCTCACGGCAACCGCGCGCGACAGTTCAAATCCCTGGTCAAAGCCCGACTGGTACGCGCCGTCACGGCTCCTCGGAATATAGGTCACAAGCGTTTCCTCCCGCGGATAATCCATCGTCAGTCCGCGGGCAAGCTCGTCGCCGAGAAAGCGAAAAGCGCGCGGAACCCGTCGGTCCTTGAGGGCAAGCACGGTATGCGACCCGACGGACGTGCGGTGCTCCGGCTCGTACCGGCAGAGTTTATGAAGCGCCGCAGCGCCTGCCGCGCGGAGCACATCCGGCATACAGGAGCAAAGCGGCAATATCCGTCCGCACACGTCGCAACTGCGGGACAGCTCACTCTCCCACCTTACCCGGCACTTGAGGCAAAACACGGGGATTTCCTCCTCGGAAAACAGATCGAACCGCTCGCCGCAGCCGACGCAGACCGGCGGGAACAGAAGATACCTGAAGAAATGCTTCATGCCTTCCCCTCCGTCCCGGAAAGCCGGTAGGCAAGCCCCGTATAGCGCATGGACTGACGGTTATTCTCCACCATGGTACGGACGATTTCTTCCCTGCCGACCAAGATCACCATCCGCTCCGCACGGGTCACGGCGGTGTAAAAGAGGTTGCGCGTGAGCAGAAGCGGCGGCGCCTGATACAGCGGGATGATCACGATGGGGTACTCGCTACCCTGACTTTTATGTACCGTGATCGCCCATGCGTGCTCCAGATCCTCGGCAAGCGAGAGGTCATAGAACACCGTCCGTTCGTCGAAGCAGATCTCCATGCGTTTTTCCACGGGATCAACCGTCATGACGGTTCCGATGTCCCCGTTGAACACGCCGGTTCCCTCATCGCGCACGCCGCGCGTCCAGGAAAGATCGTAGTTGTTGCGGATCTGCATCACGCGGTCGCCCTCGCGGAAAACCCGGTCGCGGTGAACAAACTCGCGCTTGTTCTTCGCAGGGGGATTGAGACAACTCTGCAAAAGCAGATTGAGATTTTCGGTTCCCGCCTCGCCCTTACGGGACGGCGTGATGACCTGCGTCCCGGTTTCTGCGATCCCGCCGTAGGCATGCGGCAGACGGTTACGGCAGAGATCCGCCACTGTCATGGCGATTTCGCGGTCATTTCCGCGCGGCAGATAAAAGAAATCCCGGTCCTTGACATCGAGCCGCGGCATCCGCCCCTCGTTGATCGCGTGCGCATTGGTGACGATGAGACTCTTTTCCGCCTGCCGGAAAATTTCGGTGAGCAGGATGGTCGCGAAATGCCCCGACGAAATAAGATCACGAAGAACATTCCCCGCGCCGACGCTCGGAAGCTGATCCGCGTCTCCGATGATGATGAGCCGCGCGCCCGGCTTGATCGCCTTGAGCAGTGCGCTCATGAGGGCATTGTCCACCATGGACGCCTCATCGACGATGATGACATCCTCCTCCAGATAATTGTGACTGTCCCGCCGGAAACCGGAAGATTCCGGTGCGTTCTCGTCGTATTCCATTTCAAGCAGGCGGTGAATGGTCTTGGCTTCCCACGAGGTGGACTCGGACAGACGCTTTGCCGCGCGACCCGTGGGAGCGGTCAGGGCAACCTTGAAATCCAGACTTCTGAAAATATGCAGAAGCGCGCGCACAACTGTCGTTTTACCCGTGCCGGGACCGCCGGACAGGATGAGTACGCCGTTTGACAGCGCGTCGTAGATCGCCTTGCGTTGCAGTTCGGCGTACTCCATGCCGCTCCCCGCTTCTTCTCTCCGGATAAAGCCGTATACATCCTCCACATCGGGGCGGACGCAGAGCTTGTCGATCAACTCCAGCTTCTCCGCAATGTAACATTCGCTGTCATATGCCGCGGCGGTGTAAATATAAGATTCGCCGCCGAACACCGATACCTTGAGCTTTCCTGCGGCAAGCAGCTTCTTCACCGCATCTGCGGCGCTCTCTTCACTGATCGTCAGCATCTTTGCGCCGGCGGCAATCAGCTTTTCCCGCGGCAGGCAGACGTGTCCGTTCTGCGCCGCATTGGAATTCAGAAGGTACAAAAGTCCGCTCATTGCTCTTTCTTCGGAATCACGGGACAGTCCCAGCTTGTCCGCCATCGCATCGGCTTTCTCAAAACCGATGCCCTCAATCTCCTCACACAGCCGGTACGGGCAGTTCCGGGCGATCTCCACCGCGCCGGAGCCCCACTTCCGGTAGATCCGGACGGTCAGCGCCGCGCCGAAATAGTCGCGGAAGAACATCATGGCGGAACGGATGCCGGATTTTTCCCGGAAATCCTCCGAGATTGCCTGCGCCTTCTTCCCCGAGATCCCGACCTGCTCCAGCCAGTCAGGATGGTTCTCAATCACGTCAAACGTATCCGTGCCGAACGCATCCACGATTTTCTGCGCCGTTTTGGGACCGATCCCCCGCACCGTGCGGGAGGACAGATAACGCAAAATGGACGCCGTATCCGCGGGGAGCTTCTTTTCGTACTGCTCCACCCGGAACTGCCGTCCGTATTTGGGGTTATGTACCCATCTGCCGAACACCGTCACATGGTCGCCCTCGCCGATATACGGGAGCGTGCCGACGATGGTCACGATCTCGTCGTCTTCGGTGCCGAGGTCGCAGATGGCGTAACCGTTTTCCTCGTTGGAATAGATCACGGATTCCACGGTTCCCGTCATACTGATCAATCCGCGTTCATCCGTTTTGTCCGTCCGTTCCGCCATCCCGGCACCTCCTTTTATTCTGTCAGACAGTAATTTGCATGGTAACGCATGAGCAACTCGGAAATACTGACGAGCGGCACTCCGTCCCCGTCAAACGCCCTGCGGACCGCGTCGGGATAGAAAAGCACCGTCACCGGTTGTCTTTTCCGCACGGGTCCGGTATCCGCCGCCTCTTTCAAAAGTCCCTCAAGCAAAAGAACGTCCGCGCCCGTGCGGACATGCACCGCAACGCCGATATTCCCCGAGGTAAAAATCGCTTCGGCAAGAACGCGGAGCATCGCGTACACTCCGAAGACCGCAAACAGCGCAATGATTACCTGTACCCAGACCGGATACTCCATAGCCGTCACCTCCCCCTTTTCAGTGTATGAAAACGGGAACGGGGGATGTGACGGCATGAGCGGTTACACACAGGTCTGCACCGCAAAAAATTACAGCAGTTTCGCCTTCAGAACTGGCGCGAGGTCGCGCTTCTCCCAGGGCAGGTCCAGATCCTCTCTGCCCATATGCCCGTATGCCGCAATCTGGCAATAGATCGGACGGCGCAGATCGAACCGCTCAATGATTGCCGCGGGGCGCAGATCGACCTCTTCGAGGATTGCGCGGGAGATCGCCTCCTCGTCCACCTTAGCGGTTCCGAAGGTATCCACCATCACGGAGACCGGCTTTGCGACACCGATTGCATAAGCGACCTGCACCTCGCAACGCGTCGCAAGTCCTGCCGCCACCACGTTCTTGGCAATGTATCTTGCCGCGTAGGATGCGGAACGGTCCACCTTGGTCGGGTCCTTGCCGGAGAACGCTCCGCCGCCGTGGCGGGAGTACCCGCCGTAGGTATCGACGATGATCTTACGTCCCGTCAGCCCCGTGTCGCCGGCAGGTCCGCCGATGACGAACCGTCCCGTGGGGTTGACATAGATTTTGGTTTCCCCGTCAAGCAGTTCTGCGGGGATGATCGGCTTGATTACATTTGCAATGATATCCTCGCGGATACGCTCCAGGGTCACCGCTTCGCTGTGCTGAGCGGAAACGACCACGGTATCCACGCGAGCGGGGATGCCGTCATGATACTCCACTGTCACCTGGGTCTTGCCGTCGGGACGGAGGTAATCCAGGGTCCCGTCGCGGCGGACATCGGTCAGGCGCTTTGCCAGCTTGTGTGCAAGGGAGATCGGAAGCGGCATCAATTCGGGCGTTTCGTCGCAGGCATAGCCGAACATCAGCCCCTGGTCGCCCGCACCGGTATCCAATCCGTCGCCCTTCCCTGCCTTGGCTTCAAAGGACTTGTCCACGCCGAGCGCAATGTCGGGGGACTGCTCATGGATCGAGGAAAGCACGCCGCAGCTGTCGCAGTCAAAGCCGAACTTAGCTCTCGTGTAGCCGATGTCGCGCACGGTGTCGCGGACGATCTTCTGGATGTCCACATACGCCTTGGTCGTTATCTCACCCATGACGGTCACCAGTCCCGTCGTGCAGAAGGTCTCGCACGCCACACGGGACATGGGATCCTGACGGAGCAGTTCGTCAAGGATTGCGTCGGAAATTTTGTCGCAGACCTTATCGGGATGTCCCTCGGTCACGGACTCACTGGTAAAAAGAACTTTTTTCATGAAACCCTCCACGCCGCCTGCGGCGGCTCAAATCAATTGCGGATCGCGTCTTACGGCAAGCACTTCTTTTCCCCGCGCACAGCCGCGGGTCCTCTCTGTCCCGAAGAACTTCCTGTTCCGGGAACAGACGCACCGTTCCCACAAAAAAAGCTCTGCCGACACGACAGAGCTATCTTTTCTCAAATCAGATCTCATCTGTCCGGAATTAGCACCTTGCCCGGGCGGGCAGGTTGCTGTGACATCCAAGGGCCGATCCCTCCGTCACTCTTGATAAGAAATGTGCAGTTTTTGACTTATCCGATAAGATTGTAACACAGATTCTCCCGGATTACAAGAGGTATTTACAAGAAAAAACACGAAACCGGAAAAATCAGCGTCAGGCGAAGAAGCGGAGCCACTCCACGCCGCTTGCCACAAGGAACACAATGACGGAAACGACAATGCCCGCGATCATCACGCCGATCAGCGCGGAGAGCAATGCTTTCCAGAACTTCATGTCAATCAGTGCCGCGACAAGTGAACCCGTCCAGGCACCGGTGACAGGCAGGGGCACCGCGATAAACAGCGCCACACCCCAGAAGGAATACTTTTCGATCTTCTCGCGGTTCTTCTCTGCCTTGCGGATCAGGAACCCGGCGACTTTCTGAAAAAACTTCACCCGCGACCTTGACATCCATTCGATAATTTTGCGGATGAACAGCAGGATGAACGGAACCGGAATCATGTTGCCGAGCACCGCGAGCAGGTAGGTTTCCCAATACGGAAGCCCAAGCCCGATGCCGAGCGGGATCGCGCCGCGTAATTCGATGATCGGGATCATGGAGCAGAAAAACACGCAAAGCTCCTTGCCGACCGTATTCAGAAAGAAGTTCTGGATGGCTTCAACCATAAGCGGTTCCTTCCTCGCGACATCCGCCGCGGATCAATGTTTTTGCCGCATTGCGGGATGCGGCGCGGGCTGGGGGTACCTCCCCCCGGCAGTGCGTCCGGGAAATCCGACGGGGATACCGCAGACTTCCGCACCGGTACGGTCTATACACCCGATTATTATACCGTAACCGGCGCGGAAAATCAACCCTTTATTTTGAACCGAAGATGAAATGTCCGTTCATGCCGAGAAGGAACGCAACAACGCACCCGGCGATAACCACAAGTCCGCCGACCAGAACCAGCACACTGACGCGGTTCATATGATAATCGGCAGAGCCGGAAACCACATGGATCCGGCGAAGCGCCATCGTCACCGGCTTGTAAAGCACCATAACGAGTGCCGCGTTGAACACAGCCTTGGTGAGATTGAACGGCAGAAGCACCGTCGGAATCATACGCACGATATCCATGGTCGGCATGCCAGAATAGATCGGCGTCACCCAGATATTCATGAGAAGCATGACAGCCGTCGTTGCTAGGATACTTGCCGCAAGCCCGAGGAGCGCCGTGTTGAGCGACTTCTTTCTTCTGTAAATGCTGCTTGCAAGCGCAACGAAGACCGAGGACGACACCGCGTTCATGAGGAAGCCCCAGAACGCCGTCTCGCTGACGGAGATCATCTCGATCAGGGCAACCAAAACAGCCATCACGATTCCGGATACCGGTCCCAAAACCATGGCACCGAGCGTCAGGATCGCGTCCTTAGCGTCAAATGTCAGAAAGCCGAACACTTTAATCCGGAACACCAGCTGAACTGCATACGCCATGGCGACAAAAACCGCCATCAGGACCATCCGCCGGGTACTGAACTTTTTCTCATCTGCATAAATCGTCATAATCATTACTGTGCCCCCGGTTAGCGGGGGCTCCCTTTCCCGTGGGGAACTGCGGCATCGTCCCGGGTAAATCCCGCAGAAATACCGCAAAGGGGGTTCGGGATCCGATCCCGATACCCGATTCCTCCGTAAATTATAATTTGTTATAACTTGTACGGAAGATAAAAAAGCCCGGCAACCTCTTGCCGGGAACGACCTGCACCGTTGTCCGTCAAAAAACGAACAGCGGCGCCGTTTTTATCTTCTCTCATCCAGACTGTCAACTGTTTTCCAAAAATATCGGACCGGGCAAGGCACAGATCGTGCTTTACCGGACCGCAACCGGCAATCGGCGACTGACGACCGGCAATCAAAGCCGGCTGTTCTGCGACCGCACCGGGGAAAAACAGATGCCGCTTCCCGCTGATGCGAAAAACGGACTGTCGGTACAGGAATTTCACCTGTTCGATCGGACAACGTCCGACTCGTGGACTTTCACCACCGGTATGGAATTTCACCAATCCCCGAAATAAAACTATGAAATTGTAACAAGAGATACCGTTTGCCGCACAAAAGCAGAGGAAAAACGGCATCAAGGGGTTGGCGCATATGCGCCAACCCCAAAATCGCTGAAATTAAGCGAGGATCTTGGAAACGACGCCGGAACCGACAGTGTGACCGCCCTCACGGATTGCGAAACGGAGACCCTCTTCGCAAGCGATAGGAGTGATCAGCTCGACAGTCATATCGACGTTGTCGCCGGGACGGCACATCTCAACGCCCTCAGGCAGCTCGATGGTGCCGGTAACGTCAGTAGTTCTGAAGTAGAACTGCGGACGATAGCCTGCGAAGAACGGCTTCTTACGGCCGCCTTCCTTCTCGGTCAGGACGTAAACGTGACCGATGAACTTGGTGTGCGGATGCACAGAACCCGGCTTTGCAAGGACCTGACCTCTTTCGATCTCTTCCTTTGCAATACCACGGAGCAGAGCACCGATGTTATCACCAGCCATTGCAGAGGGCAGCAGCTTGTGGAACATTTCGATACCGGTAACGGTCGTCTGCTTCTTCTCATCGGACAGACCGACGATTTCCACAACGTCGTTGAGGTTCAGCGTACCACGCTCGACACGGCCGGTAGCAACCGTACCACGTCCGGAGATGGAGAACACGTCCTCGACAGGCATCAGGAAGGGCAGATCAGCCTGACGTGCAGGGGTGGGGATATAGGAGTCAACAGCGTCCATCAGATCGAGAATGCACTTGTACTCAGGAGCGTTGATGTCCTTGCTGGTGGATTCCAGAGCCTCACGAGCGGAGCCGCGGATGATAGGAGTATCATCGCCCGGGAAGTCGTACTGAGACAGGAGGTCACGGATCTCCATCTCAACGAGGTCGAGCAGTTCGGGGTCGTCAACCAGGTCGGTCTTGTTCAGGAACACGACGATTGCGGGAACGCCGACCTGACGAGCGAGCAGCACGTGCTCACGGGTCTGCTGAAGAGGTCCGTCGGTACCTGCAACGACGAGGATTGCGCCGTCCATCTGTGCTGCACCGGTGATCATGTTCTTGACATAGTCAGCGTGGCCGGGGCAGTCGACGTGAGCGTAGTGACGCTTGTCAGTCTCGTACTCAACGTGACGGGTGTTGATTGTGATACCACGAGCTCTTTCCTCGGGAGCGTTGTCGATCTGGTCATATGCCAGGAATTCGACGGAACCGTTCTTCAGAGAAAGAACCTTGGTGATAGCGGCGGTAAGAGTGGTTTTGCCATGGTCAACGTGACCGATGGTACCAATGTTTACATGGGGTTTCGTTCTTTCGAATGTAGCCTTTGCCATTTTATTTTCCTCCAAATTAAAATTTTTGAATTGGAATCAGTGCTTCATGCGACCCTTGACGATCTCATCCTGAATGCTCTTCGGCACCTGTTCAAAGTGGGAAGGCTCCATGGTGAAGACGCCACGGCCCTGGGTTGCGGAACGCAGGTCGGTCATATAACCGAACATGGTTGCAAGCGGGACGTTTGCCTTGATCTCGGAAGTTCCGGGGCTGGTCTCCTCCATGGAAGAGACGACACCGCGGCGGGAGCTGAAGCCGCCGATGACCGCGCCCGTGTATTCCGAAGGAACGACAACGGTGACAGCCATGATCGGCTCGGTCAGGATCGGGTCCGCTTTCTTCATTGCTTCCTTGAAAGCAATGGAGCCGGCGATCTTGAACGCGATTTCGGAAGAGTCGACTTCGTGATAGGAGCCGTCGTACAGCGTGACCTTGACGTCAACAACCTTGTAACCTGCAACGACACCGGACTGCATCGCACCCTGAATACCCTGATTGACAGGTTCGATGAATTCCTTCGGAATCGCACCGCCGGTCACGGCGTTGATGAACTCGTAGCCCTTGCCGGGTTCGTTCGGCTCGACGATCATCTTGACATGACCGTACTGACCGGAACCACCGGACTGCTTCTTATACTTGTACTCTTCGTCAACCTTCTTGCGGATGGTTTCCTTGTAAGAAACCTGAGGAGCGCCGATATCAGCTTCGACCTTGAATTCACGCTTCAGACGGTCAACGATGATATCCAGATGCAATTCGCCCATTCCGGCGATGATGGTCTGGTTGGTTTCCTCGTCCGTGTAGGTGCGGAAGGTCGGGTCTTCTTCTGCGAGCTTTGCAAGTGCCAGACCCATCTTTTCCTGATCTGCCTGGGACTTGGGCTCGATTGCGACGTTGATAACGGGTTCCGGGAATTCCATGGACTCGAGAATGATCGGATGAGCTTCGTCGCAGAAGGTATCACCGGTGGTGGTGTACTTGGTGCTGACGACTGCGGCGATGTCGCCGGAGTAGCACATATCGATATCGGTTCTCTCATTGGAGTGCATCTGCAGAATTCTGCCGAAGCGCTCGTACTTGTCCTTGGTGGAGTTGTAGACGTTGGTGCCCTTGGTGACCGTACCGGAGTATACGCGGAAGAAGCAGAGCTTTCCGACGAACGGGTCGGTCATGATCTTGAACGCGAGAGCGGAGAACGGAGCCTCATCGGAGGACGGTCTCTCATCCTCTTCTCCGTCGGGATCGACGCCCTTGATTGCGGGGACATCCACAGGAGAGGGGAGATAATCGACGATCGCGTCCAGCATCAGCTGAACACCTTTGTTCTTATGGGCGGAGCCGCAGCACATCGGAACGATCTCGTTCTTGATGGTAGCCTTACGCAGAGCAGCCTTGAGCTCGGGGATCGAAATCTCGTCGCCTTCCAGGTACTTTTCCATCAGAGCGTCATCGGTGGAGGCAATATCCTCAACCATCTTATCGTGCCACTTCTGGGCTTCTTCCATCATATCAGCGGGGATGGGTTCCTTGCGGTAGTCCTTGCCTGCGTCATCGTAGTAGACCTCGGCGCACATCTGCATCAGGTCAACGATTCCGCGGAAGGTTGCCTCGGAGCCGATCGGCAACTGAATCGGGACTGCGTTTGCGTGCAGGCGGGTATGAAGCATCTCGCGAGCGCGCAGGAAGTTCGCGCCGTTGATATCCATCTTGTTGACGAATACCATACGGGGAACATGGTACTTGTCCGCCTGTCTCCAGACGGTTTCGGACTGGGGCTGAACGCCTTCCTTTGCGGTCAGGACGGTCACTGCACCGTCGAGGACACGCAGGGAACGTTCGACTTCGACCGTGAAGTCAACGTGGCCGGGGGTATCAATGATGTTGATACGGCACTTGTGCTTCTGCTCCTCGGGAGTTCCGTGGAACTCGGTAGGACTCCAGTAGCAGGTGGTAGCAGCGGAGGTAATGGTGATACCTCTCTCCTGCTCCTGCTCCATCCAGTCCATGGTAGCCGCACCGTCGTGGACCTCGCCGATCTTGTGCGTCTTACCGGTATAGAACAGAATTCTTTCGGTCGTCGTCGTCTTGCCGGCATCGATGTGAGCCATGATACCGACATTACGAGTATTCTCGAGCGAATATTGTCTGGGCATGGGTTTAGGTCTCCTTCGTTAGATTCACAGATTAATATCTGTAATGAGCAAAGGCCTTGTTAGCCTCAGCCATCTTATGGGTTTCTTCCTTCTTCTTGAAGGCACCGCCCATGCTGTTCTTCGCATCCAGAATCTCGCCCGCAAGCTTATCCGCCATGGTGCGCTCGCTACGGAGTCTGGAATAATTGATGAGCCAACGCAGACCAAGCGTCTGACGGCGCTCTGCGCGGACCTCCATCGGCACCTGGTAAGTGGCACCGCCCACACGGCGAGCCTTGACTTCCAGAAGCGGCATGATGTTCTCAAGCGCTTCCTGGAATACATCCAGCGGGTTGGAGCCCGTCTTTTCCTCGATGGTTTTGAACGCATCATAAACGATCGACTGGGCAACACCCTTCTTGCCGTCGTACATCACGTTGTTGATCAGCTTGGTCACAAGCTTGGAACCGTACAACGGATCCGGCAATACGTCTCTTTTGGAGATACAACCTCTTCTCGGCACTGTACTTCCCTCCTTCATTAAAATTATGAAATCACAGGTACTCAAAAGCAAAACTTCTGTAAGCTGCCGACTGTATCATAAACATTAAAATCCCATACAAGTCAGGCAAAATCAATGTTGCTTTTTCCCTTATTGTGCTACGCGGAAAGAAGAATTATTTCTTCTTTTTCTTTGCAGCCTTTGCGCCGTACTTGGAACGGCTCTGATTGCGGTTTGCCACGCCCTGAGCGTCAAGCGTACCGCGGATGATGTGGTAACGCACACCAGGCAGATCACGCACACGGCCGCCTCTGATGAGAACGACGGAGTGCTCCTGCAGGTTGTGTCCGATACCGGGGATATAGGTCGTGACCTCCAGACCGTTGGTCAGCTTCACTCTTGCGATTTTACGGAGCGCGGAGTTCGGCTTCTTCGGAGAGGTGGTCGAAACCTTTGTGCAAACGCCTCTCTTCTGAGGAGAGGGCTGATCGGTCAGAGCGTTGTCAAGCGTATTGAAGCCGTGCTGAAGCACAGGCGC
This sequence comes from uncultured Eubacteriales bacterium, assembly GCA_934525675.1. Taxonomy (GTDB): domain Bacteria; phylum Bacillota; class Clostridia; order Oscillospirales; family CAG-272; genus CAKVOU01. Next base: position 57,657 of record CAKSZH010000004.1, on the reverse strand, counting down.
CTTGGACTTGTAAACTCTGTCTTTCCGACCCTGTCTGACAAGCTGGTTAAATGTCGGCATTCTGTCTTTGTTTCCTCCATTTCTTAAAAGATCTTAATGTTTATATACAGAACACACGGAGATCTCCGGTGCAACTGTCAAAAAAGGGGTACGGGCAGAGGTATCCCCCTGTCAACGCACATGGTTTATTATAACACTGACCCGTTTTTTTGTCAACAATCCGTTGATTCGCGTCCAAAAATCTGCCTTTTGCACAAAATATTTTTCCTGCCCGATACTGTTTGACCGCGTTTTGAACAAAGCCATACGGCAAACCGGATAAAAATATAGAGAAAAACGTCGAAGATGTCCGGGCTTCGGGGCGGTTTGGGGCGGGAGCGGACGCGGAATGACGGAATCCGCACCGGGCACGCGTGTCCGGGGGAATCCCCTGCCCCCGCAAAAACGCAGACCGCCGCGCGGGACAAACGCATACCACCACGCGGGAAAAACGCAAAAGCCGCCGCGCCCCGGCGGGGCGCGGCGGTTACGGGCTTGTGCCGGGTCGGACTCAGACTGCTTCGGGAGAAGACTCTTCCGTCGGCTCGACGGGAGTCGTCTGCGCTTCGTCCTTACCGAACACCTGCACGTTGCGGTAGCATCCCATACCGGTTCCGGCGGGGATCAGCTTACCGATAATGACATTTTCCTTCAGACCGACGAGGTGATCGACCTTGCCCTTCATAGCGGCTTCGGTCAGCACCTTGGTGGTTTCCTGGAAGGATGCCGCGGACAGGAAGGATTCGGTCTGGAGCGCCGCCTTGGTGATACCGAGCAGGACGGGCGCACCCGTAGCCAATTTCAACTCGGTCTCCCCTGCGTCGATTCTCGCCTGCACCTTGTTGTTCTCTTCCTCGAAGTCCAGCTGATCGACGAGAGTGCCGCACAGCATCTCGGTGTCACCGCTGTCGTCCACGCGATACTTTCTCGTCATCTGACGGGCAATAATCTCGATATGCTTATCGTTGACGTTAACCGACTGCGAACGGTAGACCTTCTGAACTTCCTTGATGACGTAGTCGTAAACGGCGTCAAGGCCGAGAATCTTCATGATGTCAGCAGGCGCCTTGGAGCCTTCGGTAAGCGCCTGACCGCGAACGACGTGATCGCCGTCCTCGATCGCCAGCTTCATGCCGTACGGGATCTGGTACTTGACCATCTCGCCGGTCTCCTCGGACTGGATGTTGACTTCGTTGACATTGACGTTTTCGCCGAGCGAAATGCGGGCAGTGCCGCTGTGCTCGGTCATGATGGCAGCTTTCTTGGGCTGTCTTGCCTCAAACAGTTCTTCGACACGGGGCAGACCCTGGGTAATATCGGAGCCTGCGACACCACCGGAGTGGAAGGTTCTCATGGTCAGCTGGGTACCGGGTTCGCCGATTGCCTGAGCCGCGATGATACCGACCGCTTCGCCGACGTTGACGAGTTTCTGACCCGCCGCAAGGTCGGCACCGTAGCAGTACGCGCAGATGCCCTGCTTTGCGTGGCACTGAATGACGGTTCTGATATACACCTTGTCGATTCCCGCTTTTTCGATCGCATCAGCCTGCGCCTCGGAGATCATGGTATCGTCGGGAACGATGACCTCACCGGTCGTGGGATTGACCACGTCGCCGATGGTGAAGCGTCCGATGATACGCTCCTTGAGCGATTCCAGAACGTTTTCGCCGTTCATGATCCGGGTGATCCATGCGCCCTTCTTGGTGTCGCACTTGATCTCGCGGACGATGACCTCCTGCGAGACGTCCACAAGACGTCTGGTCAGGTAACCGGAGTCTGCGGTACGCAGAGCGGTATCGGACAGGGACTTACGCGACGAACGCGCGCCCATGAAATACTCGAGGATTTTCATACCCTCACGGAAGTTGGACTTGATCGGGATCTCCATCGTCTTACCGTTGGTCGCGAACATCGGTCCGCGCATTGCGGCAAGCTGACGCATCTGCTGCATGGAACCACGCGCACCGGAGTCTGCCATGATCTTGATCGGGTTGTACTGACCGAGGATGGCTTTGAGCTTGTCGGTGACTTCGCCCGTGGTCTTGTTCCACAGATCGATGACGCTTCTGTAACGTTCCTCTTCGGAAAGAAGTCCGCGCTGACAGTATTTGTTGATGGTATCCACCTGCTTCTGTGCCTTGGCAAGAATCTCCGGCTTTTCGGGCGGGATGTTCATGTCGTACACGGAGATGGAGAAGGACGCTCTCGTCGAATACTTGTAGCCGAGCGCCTTGATCTCATCCAGCATGTTCGCACAGGCGATGAAGCCGTTGTACTTGATGCAGCGGTCGATGATCTGACCGAGTTCCTTCTTGGTGATGACAAAGTCGATCTCCATCTTGAAGGCGTTCGCGGGGTCGGAACGATTGACAAAACCGAGGTTCTGCGGAAGCGGACGGTTGTAGATCAGTCTGCCGAGCGTGCTGACGATCACGGCAGAACGCATCACGCCGTCGATTTCCTTGGACACTTTCACCTTGATCTTGGAGTGGAGCCCGAGGCAGCCGTTCTCATAAGCCATCATCGCTTCGTCAAAGTTGCGATAGAGGTTGTACTCGTAAAGCGGCTCACCGTCAGCGCCCATGACCTGCTCGCCCTTCTCGTCGAGAACGGGACGGCGGTCGCCCGCTTCGCCGGGGCGCTCCATAGTCAGGTAGTAGGAGCCGAGGATCATATCCTGCGTCGGCACCGTGACAGCCTTACCGTCGACGGGCTTGAGCAGGTTGTTTGCGGACAGCATGAGGAACCGGGATTCCGCCTGTGCCTCTGCGGACAGCGGCACGTGGACAGGCATCTGGTCGCCGTCGAAGTCCGCGTTGAACGCGGTACAGACCAGCGGGTGCAGCTTGATCGCGCGCCCGTCCACCAGCACAGGCTCAAACGCCTGAATGGACAGACGGTGCAGGGTCGGTGCACGGTTGAGGAGCACGGGGTGCTCCTTGATGACATTTTCCAGCGCATCCCAGACCTCCGGATACAGGTAAGCGCGGTCGATCTTCTTCTGTGCGTCCTTGACGTTGGTCGCCTTCTGCATTTCCACAAGGCGCTTGACAACGAACGGCTTGAACAGCTCGATCGCCATTTCCTTCGGCAGACCGCACTGGTAGATCTTCAGATCCGGACCGACAACGATAACCGAACGGCCGGAGTAGTCAACACGCTTACCGAGCAGGTTCTGACGGAAGCGTCCCTGCTTACCGCGGAGCATCTCGGAGAGCGACTTGAGCGGGCGGTTGGAGGGACCCGTGACGGGCTTTCCGCGTCTGCCGTTGTCAATCAGCGAGTCAACCGCTTCCTGAAGCATACGCTTCTCGTTGCGGATGACGATTTCGGGCGTGTGAATTTCGATCAGCTTCTTCAGCCGGTTGTTGCGCGCAATGACGCGGCGATACAGCTCGTTGAGGTCGGACGACGCGAATCTGCCGCCGTCCAACTGAACCATCGGGCGGATGTCCGGCGGGATGATCGGAATCACTTCGAGAATCATCCAGTCGAGGTGGTTGCCCGATTTGCAGAACGCTTCCACGACCTCAAGCCGCTTGATGATACGGGTTTTCTTCTGACCCGTCGCGGTCTTGAGCTCTTCCTTGAGCTGTTCATCAAGAGCCTTGACGTCGATCTCACGAAGCAGTTCGCGGATCGCCTCGGCACCCATGCCGACACGGAATTCGTCCTCGTAGAGTTCGCGGTACTCCTCGTACTGCTTCTCGGTCAGCACCATGCCCTTGGTCAGAGGGGTGGGACCGGGATCCAGCACGATGTTTTCCGCGAAGTACAGCACCTGTTCGAGCTGCTTCGGGGAGATATCCAGAACCAGAGCCATCCGGCAGGGGATCGCCTTGAAGTACCAGATATGCGAAACCGGCGTTGCCAGTTCGATATGACCCATTCTCTCGCGGCGGACCTTCTTGGTGGTGACGTCCACGCCGCACTTTTCGCACTTATGGGGTTCCTTGAAATGTGCGTTCTTGTACTTGCCGCACATGCAGGCGCCGTCCTTGGTAGGCCCGAAGATGCGCTCACAGAAGAGTCCGCCGACTTCGGGTTTCAGGGTACGGTAGTTGATGGTCTCGGGCTTGGTAACCTCGCCGTAGGACCATTCTCTGATCATTTCCGGAGATGCCAGACCGATTTTAATGGCACTAAACTCAGTGTTTTCCACAGCAATTCTCCTTCTTCATCAATTATTGTCCGAGAAGTCTTCGTCGCCGAAGTCCTCTGCTTCATCGCCGTCAAGGCCGTTCACGTCGCCAAGCCCGTCGGGATCGTCCACAAGGAAGGAGTCGCTGAGGTCATCGGTTTCCACGCTCTGACCGAGCACTTCGTCGATCATATCCGCGTCCACCTTGTTGTAGACCGGCTGTTCCTCTTCTCCGTAAACGGAGGACAGGTCGATGGGATTGCCTTCCTTATCCAGCACCTGCACGTCAAGCGCAAGAGACTGGAGCTCCTTGACCAGCACCTTGAAGGATTCGGGCACACCCGGCGTCGGGATGTTCTGTCCCTTGATAATCGCCTCGTATGCACGGCGGCGTCCGGTGATATCGTCGGACTTGACCGTCAGGATTTCCTGAAGCGTGTAAGCCGCGCCGTATGCCTCGAGCGCCCAGACCTCCATTTCGCCGAAACGCTGTCCGCCGAACTGTGCCTTGCCGCCGAGAGGCTGCTGGGTCACGAGCGAGTACGGACCGTTGGAACGTGCGTGAATCTTATCGTCGACCAGATGGTGCAATTTGAGGTAGTACATGACGCCGACCGTGACGGGGTTATCAAACGCCTCGCCGGTACGGCCGTCGCGGAGCACCGTCTTGCCGTCGATCATCTTGAGCCGCTTTTCGGCGCGCAGACGCGCGAGCAGCTCCTTATCTTCTCTTTCCTCTGCACCGAGGACGCGGAGATTCTTGTTGCCGTTTTCATCGTAGGTCAACTCGTAGAGTGCCTTGCCTTCGGGATCCTCAAGCGGGAAAATGTCGCGCTCCATGCCCGCCATCTTCATGCACTCAAGAATGTCTCTTTCGTTTGCGCCGTCGAAGACAGGCGTCATGATCTTCCAGCCGAGCTTGCGCGCCGCGATGCCGAGGTGAACCTCCAGCACCTGACCGATGTTCATACGGGAAGGCACGCCCAGGGGGTTCAGCACGATATCAAGCGGAGTGCCGTCGGGCAGGAAGGGCATATCTTCGGGCGGCAGGATACGCGAAACGACACCCTTGTTGCCGTGACGGCCTGCCATCTTATCGCCGACGGAAATCTTACGCTTCTGTGCGATATACAGCTTGACCACCTTGTTGACACCTGCGGGAAGCTCGTCGCCCTGATCGCGGGAGAACACGCGGATATCGACCACGATACCGGATTCACCGTGCTGCATACGCAGAGAAGTATCGCGGACTTCTCTTGCCTTCTCACCGAAGATTGCGCGGAGCAGCCGCTCCTCGGCGGTCAGCTCGGTCTCGCCCTTCGGAGTGATCTTGCCGACCAGAATATCGCCGGGACGGACTTCGGTCCCCTTCTTGACGATACCTTCCGCATTCAGATCCTTCAGTGCGTCTTCGCCGACGTTGGGAATCTCGCGGGTAATTTCTTCCGGCCCGAGCTTGGTGTCTCTTGCTTCGTGGGAGTATTCCTCAATATGCAGGGACGTGTAAACATCGTCTCTGACCAGACGCTCGTTGAGCAGGACGGCGTCCTCGTAGTTGTAGCCTTCCCAGGTCATGAAGCCGATGAGAGCGTTCTTGCCGAGGGAGATTTCGCCGTTCGCGGTCGCGGGACCGTCGGCGATGACCTGCCCCTCCTCTACCATGTCGCCCTTCTTGACGATGGGGCGCTGGTTGAAGCAGGTGGACTGGTTGGTTCTCTTGAACTTGCTGATGTGGTAAACGTCCTTCTGTCCGTCGTCCGCAACGATAACGATATGATCGCCGTCCACACACTCGACCATGCCGGCGCGCTTTGCCACAATGACGACGCCGGAATCGACTGCCGCCTTGTATTCCATACCGGTCGCGACCGTCGGAGCGTCCGTCGTGAGAAGCGGCACTGCCTGCTTCTGCATGTTGGAGCCCATCAGCGCACGGGAGTTGTCGTCGTTTTCAAGGAACGGAATCATTGCCGTTGCAACGGAAACCACCATCTTCGGCGCCACGTCCATGTAATCCACACGGGACGCGTCGATTTCAATGATCTCGGTCTTGTCGCGGGCGTTGACCTTCTTATTGATGAAGAAGCCGTTTTCGTCCAGCGGTTCGTTCGCCTGTGCGACGATGAAGGCATCCTCGCGGTCGGCAGTCATATATTCGACCTCATTGGTCACGCGGTGGCGGACGGTGCCGTCCTCCAGGGTGACGTGCTCCACCTTGCGGTAGGGCGCCATGATGAAGCCGTAATCGTTGATCTTTGCGTAAGAGGTCAGATAGGAGATCAGACCGATGTTCGGTCCTTCGGGGGTCTCGATCGGGCACATACGACCGTAGTGGGTGTAATGCACGTCACGGACGTCGAAGGATGCGCGGTCACGGGACAGACCGCCGGGACCGAGTGCGGACAGACGGCGCTTGTGCGTCAGCTCCGCGAGCGGGTTGTTCTGATCCATGAACTGGGAGAGCTGAGAGGAGCCGAAGAACTCACGGATGACCGTCGTGATGGGACGGACATTGATGAGCGCCTGGGGCGTCAGCTTCTCGTTGTCCTGCGTGGTCATTCTCTCCTTGACGATCTTATCCATGCGGGCAAAGCCGATACGGAGCTGCTGCTGGAGCTGCTCGCCGACCGAACGGATCCGGCGGTTACCGAGATGGTCGATGTCGTCCGCGCGACCCACGTCGTGAGTCAGACAAAGCAGATAGTTGACCGACGCGAAAATGTCGTCTTTGGTGATATAGTGCGGGCAAAGCTCGGAAATGCGCGCCTTGGCTGCCTCTTTGATGGCATCCATGTCGCCCTCGCACTCCTTCATGATCTCAAGCAGCACCGGCGTGTGAACCTTTTCGCTCACGCCGCAATCCTTGAGGTCAAAGCCGAGCACATATTCCGGCTCCACCGTGTTGTTGGAGAGCACCTTGAGGATGAAGCCGTTGTCCAGCTCCAGCTTCGCCTCGTTGACTGCGGAATGCTCCGCCGTCAGCGCCTGCTCTCTCGTCAGCACCGTGCCCTTCGTGAAGAGCACTTCCCCGGTGAGGGGATTGACCAGATCCTCTGCCAGCCTGTGACCGGTGAGGCGGTCGGAGATGGCGACCTTCTTATCATATTTATAGCGACCGACGGGGGCGATGTCGTAACGCTTGTTATCGAAGAAATAGTTGTGAATGAGCTGCTCGGCGGATTCGACCAGCGGAGGCTCGCCCGGGCGGAGCTTCTTGTAGATCTCCTTGAGCGCCTCGGTGTTGATGCTGGTGTGGTTGCGCGCCGCCAGATCCTCGGTCTCATCCTTATCAAAAGTAGCCGTCAGCTTTTCGTCGTTTCCGAACAGCTCGTAGATGTCGTCGCGGGACTCCACGCCGAGCGCACGGATGAACAGCGTCAGGGGCATCTTGCGGTTTTTGTCGATATGAACGTACATGACGCCGTTGATATCGGTCTCGTACTCGATCCACGCGCCGCGATACGGAATGACCTGCGTCGAATAGGTCCGCTTACCGGACTTGTCGATCTCGGACGCGTAGTACATACCGGGGGAACGGATGATCTGGGAAACGATGACACGCTCTGCACCGTTGATGACGAAGGTGCCCGTGTCGGTCATGATCGGAAAATCGCCCATGTGGACTTCGTTTTCCTTGACCTCGCCCGTCAGCTTGTTGGTGAGCCGGACCGTCACGCGGAGCGGTGCCGCGTAGTTGACGTCACGCTCCTTGCACTCCTCCACCGGATACTTCGGCTTGGTCGTGTCAAGCGTATAGGAAATGAATTCGATCGACAGGTTTCCCGAATAATCGGTGATCGGGGAGACGTCCCGAAGAACCTCCATCAGTCCCTCTTCCAAAAACCACTTGTAGGACTTTGTCTGGATCTCCACCAGATTCGGAAGCTCCAGAGGACTGGAAATCTTGGAGAAACTCTTCCGGACAGTCGTGCCGAGCTTTTGATCTTTTACATTGATCATTTCACTTTCACTCCATTCATGTACTGCCGTGTACTGCCGCATCCCGCCTGCAATCCGCCCCTCGGATTGCAAATTTTACAAAATACAGTCAAATTGTTTACAAAAAATTTACTCGTAAAAATTCACTCGGATTTTCTGTACAAAATGACACAATATCCTGCACGGCTCGAAAGTACAGCGATTATAATGCAGTTTACAAGTATAGCACCATTTTCCCGGCTTGTCAAGGGCTTTTGACAAGATTTGTCCGCTTTTTCTGAAAAAACGGGCAAAACGAACGCCGTTTTTACAGAAGCGTCACGTTTTGCCCGTTCCGGGGGACTTGATTTTTCTCCCCGGATGTGTTATACTGATTGTTCCGGTGCGTCGTACAGTACCGGATACCGGCGGATTTTTCCGGTTCCCCAACCGGCGGAAATTTTTTTGCGCTTTTTTCAAAAAAGGTCTTGCAATCCCCCGCGCGGTATGGTATGATGTACGGGTATATGGACGATTGCGCCCGGCGCGCCCTCTCAGACGCCGGCGTCTGACTTCACTACATATTATCAAGGAGGTGAACAGTATGCCGATCATCAAATCCGCGAAGAAGCGCGTGAAGGTCACCGCAACCAAGACCCTGCAGAACAAGATGTTCCGTACCGCAATGAAGACCGATATGAAGAAGTACGAAGCAGCCGTTGCAGCAGGCGATATGGCAGCAGCGCAGGAGACCTACAAGGTCGCCGTCAAGAAGATTGACAAGGCAGCCGCTTACGGTATTATCCATAAGAACGCCGCAGCCCGCAAGAAGAGCCAGTTTACCAAGAAGCTCAACGCAATGGGCAAATAATTGAAAAGTATCTACAAAGCGACCGCGAGCAGCACTCACCTGCGCGCGGTTGTTTTGTTTTATCCGCCCGCGCCGGTTGCTTTACCCGGCAGAACGGAGAGGAAACCCGCCGGAAAGGAGTCTGTCAAACCCCGATGGCTTCCCGGCGGGTCGGGCGGGAACTCTCGGAAAAAGTTGTTTGACCGGAGTATTTCTATCCGCCCGGCGTTTCCCTCCCCCGATGGAAAACGCTGTATCGGCGGCGATTCCCTGTTTCCGCTTCCCGTGCCGAGGGGGACGGTGCATTTCCGGCTGCCGATGCCCCGGCTGTGGCGGGGTGTCCGCCCCCGGTTGCCGGTGTCCCGGCTCCGGTGAAACACCCGTTTCCCGTTGCGGATGCTCCTGCTACGGCGGAACACTCACTTCCGGTTGCTGGTTTTCCGGTAGCGGCAGAGCACCCGCTCCCGGCTGCCTGTGTCGTAGGCGTCGGCGCACCCTCCGCACCCGGAAGCCGTTCCGTTTCCCGTTCGCGATTCCCGCGGCTTTCCCGTTTTCCCCGCTTTGCCGGTCCGTCGTCCTCGCGAGGAAAGAAAACCGTCCGGATCATCAGGGCAACCACGGGACCCGCGAGAAGCCCCGTCAGCCCGAACAGACGGTAGCCGACGTACATGGAAAACAGCGTGGCAAGCGGGTGAAGCCCGATGCTCCCGCCGACCACGTGCGGCTCAATGATCTGGCGCACGAGGAGCGTCAAGCCGTACAGAATGAGCAAGCCGAGTCCGGTACGGAAATCCCCCGCGAGCAAACGGATCACCGCCCACGGAATCAGCACCGTTCCCGTGCCGAACACGGGAAGCAGATCGACAAAGGCGGTAAGAAGCGCCGGGAGAAACGCAAAGGACATTCCGAGCAGCGTAAAACCGAGGAACAATTCCCCGAAGGTGATCGTCATGAGAAGCAGGTAAGCGCGCAGGTACCTGAGCGCAGTTTCCCGCACGCGCGGGCGCAGACAGGACAGGCGATCCGCCGCCTTCTCGGGAAGTACGGACAGAAGGAACCTGCCGACCCGCCCGTCATCCGCCGCAAAATAAAAGCATGAGAGCAGAAAAGCAATCGCAAACAGAAGCACCGACGGCATCGCGCCGGCGATTCCTGTGGCAAGGGCAGGCAATCCCGCGCTCAATTCACCGATAAGACCCGTCAGTGCCGCTGTCAGCATCTCGTCCGCACGGGCAACCAGTGCGCCGAGCGCCGGTAGTCTCTGCAATTTCCCAATCAGCGAAAACCGTTCCCCCAGTCCCGCGAACCAATCTCCGATTCGTGCCACCGCGTCCGCTCCGCCGTCCGATTCCCTGCCGAGCCATTCGAGAAGGCGGGTACATTCCGAGAAGAGACGGTTACATCCGGCAACGAGAAGCCACACGGCAAGAACCAGCAAGAGAAGCGTCAGGGTGAACGCGCAGAAGCGGTAGTTCAGATTCAGTTTTCCCGACAGCCGCGAGGCGAGCGGACGAATCGCCGTCGCCACCGCAAACGCGAGCAGGAACGGGAGCAGAATCCCGATGGCGTAGCGGAATATGAGGTACACGCCCACACCCCAGAGGGCGACCGTCAGGCTGATTGCCGAGAGACGTCCCCAATCGCGCCCTTCTCCGACCTTTTCCGACTTTTCTTCCGTCCGCATCGTCCCGCTCCTTTCCGTTTTGTCTCTTTATATTATGTAGCGGTTGCCCGAAAAATTTGCGCACGGCGGAAATTCTCTTGACTTTGCGGCATAACTCTGCTATGATAATAAATAATCGAAGCAATTCCCCCAACGGTCGCTGCGACCGAAAACAAAATGCAAAACCGGAGGTTTTCATGAAACGTATTCTTTCCCTCGGGCTGGCACTGCTCTTGCTGATCGGTGCATCGGCGATTCTTTTTTCCTGCGGATCAGGTACTCCGAAAGGCTATAAGGCCTCCTCGGAGCCGACCGATTATGTACTCATGACCGTCAAGGATTATGGGCAGATCGTCATTGAGCTGTATCCCGACAAGGCGCCGATCACGGTTGCGAACTTCAAAAAGCTGGTGGGGGAAAAGTTTTACAACGGTCTGACGTTCCACCGCGTTGTGAGTGGCTTCATGATTCAGGGCGGAGACCCGAAGGGCAACGGCACCGGCGGTTCCAAAGAAACCATCAAGGGAGAGTTCTCTGCAAACGGCGTTGCGAACGATCTGAGTCACACCCGCGGAGTCATCTCCATGGCGCGTTCCAACGACATGAATTCCGCCTCCTCCCAGTTCTTCATCATGCATGCGGACAATGCGGGGCTTGACGGGCAATATGCGGCATTCGGCAAGGTCATCTCGGGCATGGACGTGGTAGACAAGATCGCAGGCTGCGAGGTCACGTACAGTTCTTCCTTTGAAAAATCCAAGCCGGTCAATCCGCCCGTCATCCAATCCGTTGTCTTCGTGACAAAGGACTGATCAATTCCGATCGGCACAACAGAAAAAGCGGCTTCCGCGTTTGCGGAAGCCGCTTGTTTTCAGTCAATATCTTCCCTCACCGTTTCGGGCGGAGTTTCCAAAAGCACGGGATTTTCCACATAACGCCGGAGCGTCTTGAACGCGGACGCGTAGTAGAATCCGTCGCAGATACGTTCATCCGTCACCGCCTTGATATCCACATACTGATGACGCTCGGTCACGCCGTCCGCTACGATCACGTATTCCGTCCGTTTCTTGCCGTAGGCGAGGAATACGGGAAGATTTCCGAAATTGTACAGATGATGGTAGATCGGCTTGATGCCGAGCGAGCCCATGCTCGTCACGATCATGGAACCGTGGAACGGACTGACACGAAGCAGAAAACGCGGCAGCCACCCGTGATAATCCAGAAAATTCAAGAGCCGCACCGCCATCCGGATGACAAACCCGGGGATGCTCACCAGAGCGCGGTTGACCTTTTCAAAATCATTTCCGTTTTCTTTGGGCACAAGCGCCTCTTCCACCGTGCGGTTGAACTTTTCATACACCTCGGTCACAGTGTCGTGCGGGTCAAAAATAACCTTGATGCAGACGTCTTCTCCGGTAGAGGTCATATTCCGCTTGATCGTCATCACGATCTCGATCTCGTTGCGCGCATAAATTTTCTGACCGCTCACAAAGCGGTTGATTGCCGGTCGCTCCGCGATGGTCCGCACATATGCGGCAAGCAGAACGTGCAGGAAGGTAAAATTCTTTTTTCCCGCCCTGACCTGCTCACGGCAGTACGGCTCTGTCACATCGACATTGAACGCATCGGCATAGGTGTTGCAGGCATCCGAACGCTCCCGCATGATATACGGCATGAACCGGGTAATCGCTGGCAGGGTCCGGAGACGTCTGCCTTCCTTGCGGTCGCCGAACCTGCGCTTTCTCGCGGGCGCTTCCATCGCCACTGCCGCCGTATCCTGTTTCGTGACAGCCTGCTCCGAACGATTTTCGGTCATGATGATCACGCCCCTTCCGTCTTGTCTCAATCTGACTTATATATATTTTATTATAACATTTCTTTCTTCGGATTGCAACACAAAATTTACAATATAAATAAAAGCTCAACTTTGCCCCTGCCGCCGTTGCTTTTTTTCTCCCTATGTGATATAATTGATGTACAAACAGACGATCATCAGTGAAAACGAAACGGAGGGTCAGGAAGCCATGAAAGAGGTACAGATTTATACCGACGGCGCGTGCAGCGGTAACCCCGGCCCCGGTGGCTGGGGCGCGATCCTCGTGTTCGGCGGGCGCGAAAAGGAACTGTCCGGCGGCGAGATCGCCACGACCAACAACCGCATGGAGCTGTCCGGAGCGATCGAAGCGCTCCGTGCGCTGAAAGAACCCTGCCGCGTCACACTCACCTCCGACTCCAAGTATCTTGTGGACGCGGTGACCAAGGGTTGGGCAAAAAGCTGGAAGGCGCGCGGATGGGTCAAGGCGGACAAGTCGCCTGCGCTCAACCCGGATCTGTGGGAAAAGCTGCTTGCCCTGCTGGAGATCCACGACGTAACCTTCGTCTGGGTCAAGGGACACGCGGGGCACCCGTACAACGAACGATGCGACAAACTGGCGACCGCATACGCCGCGCAGTTTACAAAGAAATAACAGGTGTCAGAAAAAGGATAACGAAGGAAAACAGGATGAAACATCTGAAAAAGAGCATATCCGCCGTTTTACTGCTGACCGCCCTGCTTCTGACGGTCGGTTGCGGGAAGACTCCCCCGGCGGAAACCAAGAGTCCGGAAGCGACCAACCCCGAAATGCGGACGACAGCCGCCGAGCCGGATACCGGAAGTACGCCCGGAACGGACACCGCCGGGAACGAATCGGAAACCGTCCCCGGAACCGCAAGCGAGCGTGCTTACAGAACCTCGGGCACTCTCCGCTCGACGACGGGAACCTACCTTGACCTGTTTGTTGACTGGGGCGCGGAATCTCCGGACGGCGTGCACGTCACGCTGACATTGACCGCCTCCCTGCACTGCTATTCCATCGACGTCGGCGCGCGCCCCGATATGGGAAGGATCACGCTCGGCGACAAAACCGGGAAATTTTCCACACCGGCATTCCGGCAGGAGAAAAACGAGAAAACAACCTTCCCGGTGTTCACCCGCACCTATGAATTGACCGCAGGAACGGACTTCCCCGTTCAGTCGGACGGCGTGGGCTCGCTCCCCATGAGGGTCGTCTGGCAATTCAACGGGACCTACGGCAAAACGTCGCTCGGCGACGTGATCGCGGAAGGCACGCTGAAGCTCGGAAACTGAATCTTACATAACCGAAAGACGCCCGGCGGATGCCGGGCGTCTTTCGGTTTTCAGAATTCGGGAGCATTTCACTTCTGCCGCATCGCGGCGATCTTCTCCTTGTCCGGCGTCACATACGCCGTCCAGTTGGTGTGGTAAATCACAAACCCGGGCTTTCCGCCCGCGGGCTTTTTGACGTTCTTCGCAAGCGTGTAATCCACTGCGATGTTCTGCCCCTCCGCCCGGGAATAAAATGCGGCGATCTCGGCGGCGTCGGTGAAATCGGCGGCATCGGGCTCGGTTCCGCCCGTCACCAGCACCACGTGGGAACCGGGAACGCCCTTGGCATGAAACCAGTAATCCGTCTTCTCCGCCAGCTTGTGCGTCACGTATTCGTTCTGCACGTTGTTCTTACCGCACAGCACACTCAGCCCTCCACCCGTGCGGAATTTCATAACGGTCGGCGCCGTGCTCTTTTTGGGAGCAGAATAGTTCTTCATCTTGGACGCATACCCGGAGCGGAACAATTCCCCGCGGATCTCCATGAGATCGTTTGAGGTTTCCGCGCGGGAAAGCGAATCAAACACGCTGTAAAGGTAGGTCAGTTCCTCCTCGTCGCGCGCGACCTGCCCGGTGAGCACGACCCTTGCATTTTTGCTCTTTGTATATTTTCTGAAATATTTCTGCGCGTTCTCCGCGGGGGACAGCCGCTCGTCGAGTGTGACCGTCACCGTACCGAAGGAGCCGTCCGGGCGAAGGTCCTCGTAATCGGTCAGTTCCGCCTGCTTCATGCCCCGCTTCAATTGCCAGAGGTTCGCCGTAATGAGATCGCCCGCGCGCTTATACCCGCCTCCCTTTTCACAATCGGCAAGCTCCGCGCGCTGAAGCTCCAGCTTCTTTCTGACCCGCGCCTCCGCGTTGGTGAGCAGGCGGAGCAGGTCGGACGCCTTCTGGTGCAGATTGGTCTCCCGGTCGCGCTCGGCAAAATAGGTGTCCAGCAGCTCGCCTGCGCCGGAATAAGTTTTGGTCACAAATCCCTCGCCGTACTGGGTCAGGGGAAGAAACGCGTATTCCACCGGCTTCCCGCCCTCATCATAGACAGCGGTCGGCAAAAACACCCCTGTGCGGATCATCTCCGTGACAGAAGAAAACTCCCGCCACAGCCTCTCCCCGTCGGTCATGGCGACCGGCTCGTCGGTGTGCCCCGCCGCACGGAAGCAGATCTCTCTTGCCACCGCCGCGGAAATGCCGAGGAAACGGTCGGTAAGGAACCGGTCGGCGCCCTTCTCCGGGGGATACGCCGAGAGGAGCGTCAGAAAGGTCTCCTTGTCCGCGGTCATGGGGTCCGCCTTGTCCTGCTTCGGCGGAAGCTCGTACTTCATGCCCGGCAGAATCTGGCGGAGCCCCGACGTGGAGAAATCGACCAGCTTGACGGCGCCGAGGATCTTCCCGTCCCCGTCCGTGAAAATGAGGTTGGAGTATTTGCCCATGATCTCCGCGACCAGACGGCGGACACAAAGGAACCCCATCTCGTCCCGCGCCTCAAACTCCAGCGTTACCACCCGCTCGAAGCCCTCCTGCCTCACATCGGTCAGCTTTGCGCCGGACAGATGCTTGCGGAGCAGCATACAGAACATCGGCGGCACCGGCGGATTCTCCGGATTGTTGCCGGTAAAGCAAATGCGGGGATTCGCCCCCGTCTGAATATCGATTCTTCTGCCGCCGTCATAGGAGCGGATGAGTATCACGATCTCGTCCCTTGACGGCTGATTGATCTTTTCCACCCGCGCGCCGAGTACCGTACTCCGGATTTCGTGCGCCGCGGCGGCAAGCATACCTGCGTCAAATGCCATTTTTCGGTACCTTCCCCATCTGATTCTGGAATCAGTATAACACATCCTTGATTTTTCTTCAAGAGCGTGGTACAATGACTTTGTAACGGCATTTTTGCCGATCGGTATTCAAGACATCATCCCCGGAGGTTATCCCATGAGTGAACAAAAGAAACACGGTCCGACGGTCATCGGTATCGATGTCGGCGGGAGCACGACCAAGATCGTCGGCTTCCGCAAGACGGACACGGGCGCGGAGCTGATCCGTCCCGAATTTGTGCGGGCAGCGGACCCGGTCACGTCGATTTACGGCGCGTTCGGTAAATTCACCTTCCAAAACGAGCTGGAGCTTGCCGACATTGACCGCGTCATGATGACCGGTGTCGGTGCAACATATCTGAACAAGCCCATCTATTCGCTTGACTGCCGCCGCGTGCCGGAATTCGACTGCGTCGGGATCGGCGGACTTTATCTCTCCGGTCTTGACGAAGCGGTCGTCGTCAGCATGGGGACGGGTACCGCGCTCATCCACGCAAAAAAGCTGCCGGACGGAAGCGTCCGCTCGGAGTACCTCGGCGGCACGGGTGTCGGCGGCGGCACGTTGCTGGGACTGACCCGCAGGCTCATCGGCGTGGATTCCATCGAGCACATCGAACAGCTCTGCCGGAACGGCAACCTCGACAACATCGACCTGCGCATCAAGGACATCACCCACAACCGCGACTACTCCCAGATGAACGAAAACCTGACCGCCGCAAACTTCGGCAAGGTCAGCGATCTTGCCACGGGCAGCGACCTTGCGCTCGGCGTGGTCAACATGGTGGCGGAAACCATTACGATGGTATCGGTATTCGCCGCGCGGGGCTTCGGTATCAGGGACATCGTGCTGACCGGCAACCTGACCACGATTCCCTCCATCCGCAACGTATTTGAGGGGCTCGGGCAGGGATTCGGCGTACAGTTCCTCATTCCCGAAAACTCGCAGTTCGGCACCGTCATCGGTGCAGCGCTCTCCCCGGCGGAAGACTGAGCACCGGGGCTGTGCGGGATCCGTTTGTGCATTGAAAAGGTACAATTCCTGCGTTCCCGGGGAGAGAGTTCTCCGGGAAATCGTTTGTGCATTGTAAAAGCAAAATCCGATATTTCCAAAGGAAAGTTTTACGGAGAATTGCAGTTCCCTGTCATTCGGAAATGTTGCGACGGATATATACATCCGCGTCCTCAAAAGAATTTTTGCCGGACCCGTTGACAAAGTGATTTTTTCGTACTATAATGCAACATGATAGCGAAAAAGGTTATGAAGGGATCAAGTATCCGGATTTCTCTTCTTTCAGAGAGCCGCCGGTCGGTGCAAGGCGGCAGAAGAACTCCCGGCGAAGCTCTCCCGGAACCGCGTGCGAAAGCACGATGGGTCCCGCCCATTATAGCGGAAGACGCCATCGGCGTCACAAGGTCCGACCGCGCAAGCGGCGGATAAAACAAGGTGGTACCGCGAAGCATTCTGCTCCGTCCTGTTCTTTTGCAGGACGGAGTTTTTTGTTTTCCGCCCGCCAAAAACGAGTAAACTATTCCGAAAAGGAATCAGAAAGGAATCCCGATATGAAATGGACATCCCTCAACGAGTTGCGCGAGAAGTACCTTTCGTTCTTTGAATCCAAAGGGCATCTCCGCCTCCCGTCGTTCTCCTTGGTACCGGTGAACGACAAATCGCTTCTGCTCATCAACTCCGGCATGGCGCCGATGAAGAAATTCTTCACGGGCGAGGTCGAGCCTCCCCGCCACCGCGTCACGACCTGCCAGAAGTGCATCCGTACCCCCGACCTCGAACGCGTGGGACACACCGCCCGCCACGGCACCTTCTTTGAGATGCTCGGTAACTTCTCCTTCGGCGACTACTTCAAAAAAGAGGCGATTCCGTGGGCGTGGGAATTCCTGACCTCCCCCGAATGGCTGGACATTCCGCCCGAAAAGCTGTGGCCCTCCGTCTACGTGGACGATGAGGAGGCGTTTGACCTCTGGCACAACGTCATCGGCATCCCCGCGGAGCGCATCACCAAGCTCGGTAAGGAAGACAACTTCTGGGAGCACGGCACCGGTCCCTGCGGTCCCTGCTCCGAGATCTATTTTGACCGCGGCGAAAAGTACGGCTGCGGCAAGCCCGGCTGCCGTCCGGGATGCGACTGCGACCGCTTCATGGAGATCTGGAACAACGTGTTCTCCCAGTTCAACAACATGGGCGACGGCACCTACACCGAGCTCAAGCAGAAGAACATCGACACGGGCATGGGACTCGAGCGTCTTGCGTGCGTTATGCAGAACGTGGACAATATGTTTGAGGTCGATACCATCCGCCGCGTGCTGGACAAGGTCTGCGAAATTTCCGGCAAGACCTACGGTGAGAACAAGGACAACGACATCTCCATCCGTGTCGTCACCGACCACGTGAGAAGCGCCATGTTCATGATCTCCGACGGCGTGATTCCCTCCAACGAAGGGCGCGGATACGTCCTCCGCCGCATCATCCGCCGCGCCTGCCGTCACGGAAAGCTGCTCGGCATCAATCACGCGTTCCTTGTAGATGTTGTCAACGTTGCCATTGCCGAGAGCGAGGGCGCATACCCCGAGCTGCGCGAGCGCGGCGACTATATCCGCAAGGTACTTTCCATGGAGGAGGAACGCTTCGACGCGACCATCGACGCGGGTCTGAACATCCTCTCCAACCTCATCCGCGGAGCCGTCAAGGAGCATGCCGACGTCATTTCCGGCGAGGAAGTGTTCAAGCTGTACGACACCTTCGGCTTCCCCATCGACCTGACGCGCGAAATTGCCGAGGAGAGCCACCTGAAGATCGACGAGGCGACCTTCAATATGCTCATGCAGAATCAGAAAAAACGCGCGAGAAACGCACGCGCCAATATCAGCGGCTGGAGCGATTCCTCCAAGACCCTGCTTGCCGATCTGCCCAAGACCGAATTTACGGGCTACACGGAGTACCGTTCCAAAGCGAAGATCCTTGCCATCCTCACCGAAGAAGGCGGCGTGACCTCTGTCTCGGAGGGCGATTGCTCCGTCATTCTGGACCGCACCCCGTTCTACGGCGAGAGCGGCGGTCAGGTGGGCGACACGGGTACCATCTATGCCGACGGCAAAATGCTGACCGTGTACGACACCAAGAAGACCGATGGGGTATATGTGCATCTCTGCTCCGTGGCGAGCGGGACCTTCACGGTCGGCGACGAGGTGACCGCGGACATTGCGGATTCACGCCGCGACGCCATCCGCCGCAACCACAGCGCGGCGCACCTGCTTCAGGCAGCGCTCCGCCGGGTACTCGGCAGTCATGTGGAGCAGGCGGGCTCCTTTGTCAACGACGAGGTCTGCCGCTTCGACTTCACACATTTCGCGCCGCTCACCGCCGATGAGCTTTCCGCAGTGGAAGCGCTGGTCAACGCCAACATCCTCGCGGCAAACGACGTGGTGACCACCGAGACCGACATCGAAACCGCCCGCAAGAACGGTGCTATGGCGCTCTTCGGAGAAAAGTACGGCAAGGTCGTCCGCATGGTGCGGATGGGTAACTTCTCGACCGAATTGTGCGGCGGTACCCATGTGGACAACACCGGCAAGATCGGGCTGTTCAAGATCATTTCCGAAAGCTCCGTCGCCGCAGGCGTGCGCCGTATTGAAGCCGTGACCGGCATGGGCGTTCTGAGCCTCATCCGCAGAAAGGACACCCTGCTTGCCGAGACCGCGAAGGAACTCAAGGTGCAGAACGAGTCTGCCCTTCCCGAGCGTGCGGCGCAGCTGCAAAGCGAAGCCTCCGCGCTCCGCAAGGAAGTGGAAGCACTGAATGCAAAGCTCGCGTCCTCGAGGCTCGGGGATATTCTGAAAAACGGTGTCAGACTCGGCTCCGTCACACTGGTAACCGCCGTACTCGGCGGTACCGATCAGGGCGCGCTCCGTACCCTGACCGACGAGATCAAGGCGGATCATCCCGACACGGTCGCGGTGCTTGCCTCGGTCGTCGACGGAAAGGTCAGCTTTGCCGCCTGTGCCGGGAAAGATGCCGTCGCAGCCGGTGCGCACGCCGGCAAGCTGGTCGGCGCGGTTGCCGCCGTGACCGGCGGCAAGGGCGGCGGACGCCCCGACAGCGCCATGGCAGGCGGACACGACGAAAGCCTTGTTGCCAAGGCACTGGAGAGCGCGAAGGAAACGCTCGGCAAGATGCTGAAATAAACTATCAAAACAAAAGGTAAAGCAAATCTGCTTTACCTTTTGTTTTGGATTTCCGGATACCCGTTCCGCGATCCGTTTTTTTATTCGTGCTCCGAAACTGTCCCATCCTTTTTTGGGAGTTTATGCTTTCTGACAAAATGCCGAATCTTTTCCAGCACCTGCGGATTGGAGGTAACAGCCATCAGAAGGAGAATCAGAACGGCAATATATGCATTGACATACGCCGTAGAAACACCCGTGACCAAAAGCAGCAGCTTGACGTTCTGCATCACTAAGGCACCGGCAAACATACTGACCACCAGATTGTTCCGGTTAAAGCTGATTGCTTTGCCGACCAGATAACTCATCATTGCATCAAATGCAATGGACATGGTACCCATCTGCGTTGTTGCCGCCATAATACCCGTTGAACAGAGAGATGCTGCTGCGTAAAGCCCCGCGAAACCGCCCGAAACGACGAGGCACAACGCCTTGATTGCAGTCGCGTGGATGCCGTTGATTCTTGCAATATTCGGGTTATTTCCCACCGCGCGGACATGGTATCCGAATCCGGTACGGTAGAAAATGAAGTATGCAAGAAACATTGCCGCAACACCGTAAATAATATTCCACGGGTAACTCCCGAGCACCACATACGAAGTGGCGGAAATGTTCACACCGGCACCGTCCGACACGATCGACCCGATACATTCGTAGAGAAACAGTAGCCCGACCGTCACGATGATTGTGGGAACCTTTGTCAGGTAATAAATGAAACCGCTGACCGCTCCGCACAAAACACCGACCAATACACTGCCGAGAATAATCCCGGGGATACCAAGTCCAAGCTGTACGGAAATTCGTCCCGCGACGATCGCCGCCAACACGGATTCCGCTCCGATCGCGAGATCCCAGTTACCGCTTGCGAAATTGAACATTAATCCGCATGACAGAACTGCCGGGAACAGAGCCTGTTTGAACAAGGACGGGATATTCTTGAGCCCGATCTCCGGAAAAACCAGAAGCATTACGGTAAAGAGCACGATCGGGATCGCAAACATCAGGATATAGTATCCGGAGGAACGCAACGCCCTGCGTAATTGTAACCTGCGCATAGTGGAACCTGCCTTTCATGCACAAATGAAGAATTGCGGGTGGGATCCGGACACCTCCCCCCGGGGTTCACCGGGAAGAGGCATCGGGAGGGGTACTTTCGTGACAAATCACTGTTTTCTGGAATCAATCTGTTCCTTGATCCACTCCATGCTGTAAGAGGTGGAGAGCCGGGTCAGGGTGTCAAGAGTGACATCCTTGTTGTACTTATAAATCATAGACTTAATCAAATCATCGTCATAGATCTGTACCTCGGTGTTGTTGTAATACTTTTCAAAGACTGCGAGATCTTCCGAGCTGGAGAGCACGAGGAACGGGAATTTGAGCCCGACCTTGTCCGTGCTGAGCGGGTGACCGCTCATAGCGTTGTAAATCGCGGAGAAAGCATGCAGACAAAGCGGAGCCTGTCCTCCGACCACGCCGTAGAGAATGCCGTCGGTAAACGCCTTGCTCATGCCGTCAAAAGTATCAAAGGTCACAAAACCGACCGTTTTACCTGTGGACTCCTTATGTGCACGGAGCGTGTTCGCCACAATATCCGCCATACCGAGCGAACCGGACATCAACCAGATCGCCTCGACATCAGGATAAGAATCCAGGATGTTCTGTACGTCGGACTGAACGCTCGACACATCGGTTCCGATGTTGAATTCCGAGCGAATGTCCATTCCGTACTTTTCAACTCCCTGACGCATTCCCTGCATACGGGACGCAGAGGTTGCGCTGTGCTGGTTGCCGCCGACCGCTATTTTTTTGATGCCGCGTTGTGCAAGCAAATGGATGGTCTCCTCGCTGGTGCTGACCGTATCCTCAATCGCGTAGCCGACATAGTACTTATAAGATTTCAGGACATTTGCGACCTCATCACTCGACGGCATACGGAACATGACCTGAAAATAGACATCGTTGTCATTGCAGGTCTTTGCAATGCTCTGCATTGCAAGATCGTCAAGTGTCAGTGCCATAATTCCGTCAACGCCTGCGGCGATCAGGTTTTCAGCGTCAGCAAGCTGGGCTTCGGCACTGAAAGAACCAAATGCCCACTGGATCTCAACATTGCCGAGTACCTTTGCGGCATTGTTGAGGTAGGAATAGACCAGCTGTCCAAGCGCGTCGTCCTTACTGTAAAAGATGACGCCGAGTTTGAAACTGCTCTTTTCTCCGTCTTCGCTCCCGGTGCCCTTATCTCCGGCTACACAGCTTGCCAGGGACAGGATGCAGACAAGACAAAGAATGATTGCGATTATCTTTTTCATGAAATTGCCTCCACTTATTTTAAATTTTGAATTTCGAATGAAACAGGATCAACCGGCCACGGCACTGCCGGATTTGTTTCTGCTCGTCACAAGAACGAGAGTCAAAAACACGATCCCTTTAATGACGTTGACAAAGTCCGGCTTGACGCCGAGCAGAATGAGCAGGTTGTTGAGAATGATAAGAGCAAGTCCGCCGATCACAGCTGCACGGATAGAAGCTTTGGAGCCTCCTGTCAGAGGCATCCCGCCGATGGTCAGTGCAATGAGCACATCGACTTCGTAGCTGCCAGTAGAGGTAGATAGACCGCCTGTGCGGACGATCATCATAAAGGCGCAAAGCCCCGCGCAAAGACCGCCGATGGCAAACGAATACAAAAGATATTTTTTGACATGAATTCCCGAAAGCCTGGCGGCGTTCTGATTGACACCGATCGCCTTGTTGTACTGCCCGATCTTGGTGAATTCGAAAACCACCCAGCCGACGGCAACCGCCAGGACACACGTAACAATGTAAAACCACGGCTTGTTGAGGTTGGACAACTCCGCGGGGGCAAGCCACACGGTCTTCTGTGTCGTTGTATACAGGATCGCCGTGCTGAACCGCATGATACACATTCCGACGATGAACGCCACCACGCGAAGTTTTGTCGTGAGCATACCGATAAGCGTTCCGATGACCAGACCGGAGACGAGACACACCGGAAGATATGCCCATGCGGGAATCCCCTTGCAAAGTACAATGGTAAACACCATCGCAAGTCCCATAGTACCGCCATTGGCAAAATCCATATCCCCATGTGACATAATGAACGCCGACCCGACTGCCATCACGATCAGGATAGAGGATTGTACCAGCAGGTTCCTAAGGTTCTTCACGGCGAGGAATCGGTTGCCTCGTGTCAATATGGCGACCAGGATCAATAACAGGAGGCCGACATAAGGAACCAGCTTACTAAGCACCCGTCTGATACCCTCTTTATTCTGTAATGATTTCAAGCTCCTCATATGATCTTCTCCACTATCATTTGTTCGGTCAATTGTTCCGACCGCATGAATTCACCCGAAACGGCACCTTCCTTGATAATCAAGATTCTGTCCGCCATGCCGATGATCTCCGCCATTTCCTCGGACAGCATGATGATGGATTTCCCATGAGCCTTCAATTCGCGGATCAAATCGTAGATCGACGCTTTGACACCAACGTCGATCCCACGCGTTGGGCAGTCCATGATCAGAATATCTGCTTGGTTAGCAAGCCATTTGGCGACAACGACCTTTTGTTTATTGCCCCCCGACAGCTCCGCGACGTATTGATTCAGACTGCTGCATTTGAGATTGAGAGATTCTGCTTCACTTACCGCGACTCGTTTCAAATGCCGTTTGTTGATGAAGGGTCCAAGTTTCTTCTGATCAAAGCAAGTGATAGCAATATTGTCCTTGATGGTTGCTTGCAAAAACAACGATTCAGTGTCTCTGTCCTTCGGGAGATAGGCAATCTTTGCCCTCACCGCCTGTACCGGAGTCCGGATCGATCCCCCCTTTGCCGACGGGATAGTCACTTTTCCGTCTTCCAGTTCGATTGCTCCGAACAATGCTTTTGCCAGATCATGCATTCCGCTGTCGGAAAGACCGCATATACCGAGGATCTCCCGTTCGTGTAACTCAAGAGAAACATCCCGAACAGTCTTGCCATAGAACAAATGCTCCGCGTGTAGCACAACGTGACCCTTTTCGTATTCGGGGGTAAAATCTTCACGGTAATAATGTCCGAGGTTTTCTCTGCCGATCATCAGACTCCGCATCTTCTGTGGAGTCATGTCCTCCCCTTCGATCGTCGCAACAAACCTACCGTCCTTGAGTACCGTTGCTTTGTCACAAACCGAAATGATTTCGTCAAGGTCATGACCGATGAAAATAACGATCTTCCCTTCTTCACGGAACCGACGGATAATCCGGTAGATCGCCTCACGTCCAGAAAGGGAAAGTGCGGAGGTTGTTTCATCGACAATCAGGATCTCGGGATTTGTGTACAGTGCCCGTGCAACCTCCACCAGTTTGCGGTCCTCAAATTTATAGGCATCCACGGAATCGTTCGGATGAATGTGGTCCGCGCCGATGTCATGCAGAAGCGTCTCCGCCTCCTTCCGCATCTTTTCGCGACTGATACCGAAGGCTCCGCGGAACCGGCTCTCAAATCCGATGAATATGTTTTCCGCAACCGTCATACCGTCGATCGTGCCGCGTTCCTGGAGCAGGACCGCTATCCCCTTGTTTCTTGCATCCAGCACCGACTGCGGAGAATACGGCGTTCCGTGATAAATCATGGATCCGGCGGTGGGCTTATAGGATCCGCAGATCATCGCTGACAGGGTGGATTTTCCTGACCCGTTCTCTCCGATGAGTCCCCGGACCTCCCCCGGCCAAAACTCCAACGATACATCATCCACCGCCCGGACGGGTCCGAAATGCTTGGACATATGCTTCAAGATCAGTGTTGGCGTTACCGAATACTCCATACCGTTCCTCTTTTCAGGTAATTCAGATCGTCTGCGATTCCGGTTCGTCCCATGTCACGGTGTCCGGCGTCTGCCAGAGGTACCACGCGTACCCCTCACTGTCCTCGATCACCGCGCAGAGCTGTCCGTTCTCCGTATACTTGTCGCGGAGCAACTTGCCACCGAATTCCTCTACCTTCTTTACCGTTTCGTCAATATTATCAACTTCGATCATAAAGAGCGGATCCTTGCCGGTCGGATCGTCCTTCCTCGGACGAAGATAACCGTATATAAAGCTTGGAACGCTGGGCTCCCAGTTTGCGTGGCCCGGACCTGTCGCACAGAACATGAGCGGCGTTTTGGGGTCGGAGCCTTCGCAATTATAAATGTCCCATCCGAAAATGTCCTGATAAAACTTGCGCATCACCTCTGCCTGATCATCGTCATAGCCGAGCACGAAACGGCGGATACGCCCGTTACGTGAATGTGCGGGAAAATGACGCGGCGGATGATAGCGGGTATCATAGCGATCCCAATCCGGAATGGGCTTGGGCGGGTCCACATGGATACGCCGCTTGGAAATATCCTCACCCGGCTCAGAAAGGTAGTATTCCGGTCCGAGACCGCAGGTCGGACAGACGTTTGGGATGTGGTTCTCATCGCACTTCCAGACGAAGCCGCAGTTATAACAGGTGTATATTCTGTTCATCTTGCTCATTCCTCCTTGTCATATCCGGCTTCCGGCTCTTCCCAGGTACGGGAAGCTGGACATTTCCACAAAAAAATCTTGTGTCCGGCGGGATCCTCTATGTCCGCACCGCTGAGCCAGTTGGCATCTTCGTTGCCGTCGCTCGCCGCGGATTGGTTACAATGAAGCACCTTCCCGCCAAGTGCGACAACCTTATCCAGCGTATTGGTAATGGGTTCGTCCATGTGGACCTCCATCATGAAAAACGGCTTCTCTTCCCCGGTCGCGTCATAATAAAGACGGGTGTTCATCAGCCCGGGAACAAGTCCCTCATAACCGATCTGAGAGGGACCCGTCGCAACAAACAACGGACGGTGTTCATAATCGTCGATTCCAAGGAAAACGGCATCGATCATATCCCAACCGAACACATTTACGAAGAATTTCTGGGCTCGTTTGAAATCATGATAGAAGATCCGCCCGAATCTTACTCTGCCGTGCAGGTCCTTTGCCGGATACTTTTTCGGCGGGCGATAAGGGTACACCGTTGTTTTTTCTTCTGACATAGTTACTCTCCTTTTTCGGTTTGATTTTGGTGTAATTTCTTACGGCTTCTCGGCAAGACTTTCACCTCTCGTTGCAATCACATGCCGATACCAGCCGTAGCTTTTCTTTTTATATCTTGCGAGCGTCCCGGAGCCGTCGTTGTTACGGTCCACATAAATAAATCCGTAACGCTTTTCCATTTCTGCGGTCGAAGCACTCACCAGGTCTATGCACCCCCACGCGGCGTACCCGAATACGTCCACGCCGTCTGCGATTGCTGCCTCCACCTGTAACAAATGCGCCCGGAGATACTCAATGCGGTAGGTGTCGTCCACCGTCATCTCTCCGTCCGCCCTGCGTACAAGGGTATCTCTTGCCCCCAAACCGTTTTCCGCGATGAAGAGCGGTTTTCCGTACCTTTCCCAGAGACGATTGAGCGAATACCTCAGTCCCTCCGGGTCGATCGGCCAGCCCCACGCGGTATCCTTCAGATACGGATTGACGGCGGCTGTCCCAAAGAAACGCTTTGCGGTTGACGCGGAATCAGCGGACACACAGGAGGACATATAATAACTCAACGACACGAAATCGACCGTATTCAAAAGGATCTCGTCATCCCCCGTTTCCTTATGAATGCTCGCGCCCTCCTCCCGGAGGATACGGGCAAAATAAGCGGGGTATGCTCCCCTCACCTGTACGTCGGAAAACAGATCCGCCGCCTGCGTTTCCCGCATGGTCAGCATTATGTCCGCCGGTGCCGGGGTCAGCGGGTATTTCGGCACACAGGCAATCATACAGCCGACGCGGTTACAGGGATCGATCTTATGGGCGAGCTTGGTCGCTGCGGCGGACGCCACCAGCTCGTGATGGATTGCCTGATACTTGTCCGTGGCGGTAAGTTTATCCGGCTGTGTCCAGATTCCCCCGCTGAGCAGAGGGTGATGCAGGGCCGAATTGATTTCGTTGAAGGTTAGCCACAAATGTACCTTCCCTTGGTAACGTCGGAATACCGTTTCGCAGTAATGCAGAAAAAATTCAATGGTTTCCCGACTGCAAAAACCGTTGTATTTCTTGGCAAGGTACAGAGGCGTTTCGTAATGTGACAGAGTGATCATCGGTTCTATGTGATATTTGAGACATTCGTCGATCACCTGGTCGTAAAAGGCAAGCCCTTTTTCATTCGGTTCTGTTTCATTTCCGTGCGGGAAAATACGCGACCAGGCGATTGAAAAGCGGTACACGCCAAAGCCCATGCCTGCAAAAAGGCGGATATCCTCCCGGAAACGGTGGTAATAATCGATTCCGATATACTTTAAATTAAAAGAAGCGTTTTCTTCCGGCGGGGCAAGCACCCCAAACGGCATGACATCCGAGACGGAAAGTCCCTTTCCGTCCTCCAGGTAAGCTCCTTCGCACTGATTTGCGGCGGTCGCACCGCCGAACAGAAAGCCTTCGGGAAACACCGGAACACCTCCCTACGTTTTCATATAACGGTATGTGGCACCAATGAGGTTACATTCCCCGAGAAAGGTACTGGTGGTCAGTTCGGATCTGAGCGATTCGGGGATACCGCCCGCTTTATAAAACGTCTGTTGTTCCGCAAGGAGATCGGGCAGCAGACGTTTCTCACGGCTCAGCCCGCCGCCGAGCGAAATACGTTCGGGGGCAATACAGATCTGAATGTTATGAATCAAGATTGTGAGCGAATGCAGAAATTCACGGTAAGCACGCCAAGCGTCTGGATCATTTGCATCAAGCCATCGGAATATCTGCTTCCCATCCGCTTTGATTTTTATAGGAGAGCCCGTCGGTCCGGGAAAACGGGAACCGAAGATACGGTCGTATTTCAACAGCATCGGCGACGCATCCTGTATGGTAAAATCAAGGTTCTTGTACTTGCATACTTTGTAAGTCAGCCCGATCATCCCGACATTCATCCAAGCCTCATTCAGCATACTGTATCCGTCACCACCGGTCACAGAAAAGGAGAACTCCCCGGCGGAAAAGCTACGTCCGTGCAGAACATCGCCGTTGACGATTACCCCACCGCCGATTGCCGTACCGAGTACCAACACGACACCTGTCTTTACATTGGAAAGTGATCCGCACCATGCCTCTGCAAGTGCGCCGCACTTGCCGTCATTTTCGACAGAAACCCTAACGCCGCATCGTTCCGTGACCAGGTGGACAATATTCTCTCCCTTGAGGATCGAAGAATAGGCACCCGAACCATAATGCACACCGGTCCGGGGGTCGAGTAGTCCGGGAAGGCTGATTGCAATGCCGTCTACGCGATCCCGGAAGTGTTCGTATAAATGGGATATCGTTCCGACAAACTCCTCCTTGGAGGAAAGTGGTGCCGGGACCGAACCGCTATCCGTCAGATTTGCATCATGGTCAACCAGCGCATATTTGACAGAGCTCCCCCCGAAATCGCAGGCAAGACATCTCATCGCATTCCTCCAAAAAAAGCAAGAATCGGCGCCGTTCCCGCCCGAAAACCGTAGTGTTTTCTGCTGCGGCGGTAAGCGCAATTTTAACGTTTGGTTGACAATTGTGAAACAATATGTTATAATATATGTATTGTTTGAATCAGGAGGGACATTATGAATCAGCCAATCAAAAAATCGGCATCTGAGGAAAAGGTCAAGGCTGCGTTTCTCAAGCTCTTGGAACAGCAGTCATTTTCCTCTATCCGTGTCACTTCCGTTGCTGCCGCTTGTAATATCAGCAATCAATCGTTTTACCGGCTGTTTGATAATAAATACGATCTCGCCGTCAAGGCGTTGAACAAACAGCTCGAAAGCTGTATTGCCGTCAGCGGGAACGACGCAACCTTCCGTGATCTGACCAATGTCATCCTCACCATCATCCGTAACAATTACCGCATTTACGGCAATCTGCTGCGCGATGAAGAAGGCGCTAAGTTGTTCCCCACCGTTCTCTCAACGCTCTCGTCCGATTGGACGGGCTTCACACCCGCCCGCGCGTCGAGCGTCATTATCTCCTGGATTCTTGAGGATTGGGCAAAGCATTATTTTTCGGCATCCGTTGAAGAGGTTTACCTTCGGATCCTTTACAATCTGCCCGCCTGCGAATTTCTCTCGGAAAACGAATTACGCGAGCACATCGCAAAATATGAGAATATCAAGCTGAGAGATTTTTCCAACAAAAACGTATCCGTGTTGTCCCCTGGTGATCAGGCTCGACGGTAACCATCATTTTATACAAAAATGCTTTGCTTTGTGTTGCATTTTTATTATAACAGCACAAGCCAGTGAAAGCAAGTTGGAATCCCAGCAATATATGTCGAAATTGCGACAAAAATGTGATATTATCCGCGTGCATTGATATAAACGTCAATAATTCTTGCATTTCAAAGAATAATCTGGCAAAATTGCACAAATGCCAGTGAAAATTATTGTCAAAATGAACGTGACAAACCACGCAAAAGCCCCCGCCGCCTCACAAGAGGCGGCGGGGGCTTTTTATCCCGCAGAGCGGGGAATTTTTGGTTTACTGATTATTATTGTGGAATGAATTTTGCAACGCTGGGACCGTAGGTGGATTTGATTCTGAAACCGATGAGGGGTTCCTCAAACGCCTGCGTATAGGTTACCGTGTTACCGGTAATCGTATAGGTGCTCTTGCCGTTTTGAGAGTTGTTATCATAGCTGGTCATAAACACGTCCCCGTTACCGCAGGTCATATTGGTAACGGTGTTATTCTCAATAACAATATTGGTCGCAGTATCAGTGGTACTGTAATTATTACCGACCGTGTTGATGGTCAGGAAACCAGCCGTGTTGTCCGCAGTATTGTTTCTGATTGTAAGATTTCCTGCAACATCGTGAAGTCTGATAGCATAACTGGAACAATTGGTGAATGTGCAGTCTTCAATGGTAACATTGCGTACCTTACCCAAGAAAACACCGTAACGAACATTTGTAAAAGTGCAATTCTTGATCGTAATTCCATCCAAGTACGCGGTTTTCTCTTTCTCTGCAATACTTCCGGAAACTACGACATCACTGCGTTTAATGGCGTCGTGGTATTGCGCGGTAGATTTGGACATATCAAACGTGCAGTTTTCAAAAGTAATGTTGGAACACTGGGAAAGGCCGTATGAGACTGTAGTCTGTCCAATCGCCACCTGATCGGTAAAGTCAAATCCCTCAAACTTGATATTCTCAAGTGTCAATTTATTGGCAGATTTTGTCGCAACGAGCTTCACACCGTTGACCTTCACGCCGTCGGCAACCTTGAATGTGACGTCCTTCAGAGTTGTCGGTGCAGACGCTGTATAATTGACCGCTTCGTTTCTGCACAGAGTGATCGTGGTCGCGCCCTTGGAGTTTGCCGCAGCAGCAACCGCTTCCGAAATGTTGTCAAAGGTCTTACCGTTGACGGCGACAGGCTTCTCGTACAGGAACTTATCGGCAGCGATCTTGTAATTTGCAAAGACGATCATATCTTCGCTCTTGGATCCGAGCTGGTCGACGATTTCCTTCGTCTTTGCGGGCTGACGCCAGTCGTCACCTGCAAGACCGGTAACCTCCGTCACCGCCTTGTTAGTCACCATTTCCGCCAGCAACTCATTTGCATATTGCTCAAAATTCTTGCCGGAGGGAATGGATTTTGCGGTATGGTAGGAAATCATTTTCCCCGCTTCTTTGCTGTAACCGTAAACATAGACGTCGTTGCCCTTCTTGGAAACAACGATCAGATCTGCGTCACCGTCTTTGTCAAGGATGTTCGCAAGCATCTCGGTAATCAGGTTCTTTGCCTCGGTCTGCGCGTTTGCTTCGTTTGCCTTCTTGATCAGGCTTGCAAACGTCGGGATCAGCACCGCCGCAAGAATTGCCAAAATGGCAATAACGATAACGAGCTCTACGATGGTAAAGCCCTTCTTATTTCTATTCATGATATAAATCTCCTTTTGTTCGGTAAATTGTGGATGAGGGGTGCAACTTCCGGTTGCGCCGCCCATCAACAGTTATATCGACAAAAGGTCTGACAGAATCTGTATGTTTTCGGAATCCGGCGAAGGGTTCCGATTTTTCTTTCGGTGCGGCGGGAGATAATGCGGTACGGTTCCCGGCGCCGCCGCAGCACGCGGACGACATGAATCGCCGTGATCGCCACCGAAACGGCGGACAGGCATAAGAACACCGAAACAATGATCGCCACAAAGAACGGCAGGGTCAGATAGGACGTGACATTCTGGAACGCGTTCCAGGTCGTATCCCGGTAAAAGGCGAACGACCAGTCAATGGATTCCCCGCTGAACAGGATCCGGAGCAGATCGTTTCCGGCATAGATCGGCAGATACAAAAACAACACAAAAAACGCGACCGTGTAAACCGCGGTTGCGACGCGCATCCGGTATCGGACAAGGGTACAGATGGTACAAAGCCCGAAGAGCGGGTACAGAAGGAAGAGTGCAATCAACTCAAGGCTCATGCCGCCACCCCACTTTCAGAGAACCGGCACACGCCGGTACTGTAACCGCGCGGCGGGGCAGCCGGACGCACATCGGCGCGGATTCCCGGAACACACAATGCGTTGCTTTCGGGGAACCGGCACGCATCGGCACGGATTCCGGCAACAACAAAAGCCGCTTCACCGGGAAACCCGATGACGCGGCAAAGATATTCTGTTAAACAAAATGCGGAAAAGACACACCCGGAATGGGCATAGTCCCCCAACACCGGGAGGCGGTCGGCACAAGCTTCGTCTGCTTTTGAAATCGTTCGGCGGGCAGAAATACCGAAAACGCAAAAAACGCCCGCTCCACCGGCACAGAAAACGCAGGAGTCGGGAACGCAAAGGGGACTCGCTTTACAAAGGAAGAGCGCAGTTAGGTCGTCTGTCAGTCTGTCTATCAAGGCATTGTACACGACCCGTTCCTCCTTTGTCAATACCTTTTTTGAAAAAATGTCTTTTTCAATTACCTATTATATCATCCTGGCATATTTGTGTCAATACCTTTCACGGATTTTGGTGTGTTTTTGACAAATCCCGACCGCAGTGCGAAGCCGACAAAAATCGGTTGCGACCGACAAAGCAATGAGAAACGGTCCGTGGGAACGGTCAGGCTTCCGTGAATTTCAGTAGAAATCCGGAACGGTGACTTGCGGGATCTGCAAGCCCCCTGCCGTTCACCGCAAAAAAGAGACGCACGTGTGCGTCTCTTTTTTGATACGCCGGGGCGTATCTTTTCTGCAGTTTCGTCTGTAAGCCGGGTTCTGTCTTGAACGGCCATCTATCTTCGCGCGCCGTCGCCGTCGCGCTTCGCGGCAGAGCCGCGTGCCACCCGGAGGAATCTGCCGGGCAGGCAATCCTCCATGCGGTGTTGCTTCGGATAGGGTTTACAGCAAATCCATGTTACCATGGAAGTGGGTGAGCTCTTACCTCGCCTTTCCATCCTTACCCGCAAAGTGCGGGCGGTTTCTTTCTGTTGCACTTTCCCGGCGGTTACCCGCGGCTGATGTTATCAGCTATCCTGCCCTGTGAAGCCCGGACTTTCCTCACGGGAAAACCTTTCGGCATGATCCCGCGCGGCCGTCCGGCGAAGCTGCGTATTCATTATACCCGCACAGGGGCAAAATGTCAAGCCTGTTTCTTTTCCGGTTCGACCGTCATCTTTTTGATCTGCGGGATCTGCGATACGGGCACCGCCACAATCGCCGTGATGATGATCTCGGGAATCATATACAGTCCGTTGTAGAAAATTGCATAGAAGACGGAAAGCGCCGTCCCCGTAAAGTGGCTGAGGATGACCTTGCCGATGGCATAAAAGCCTTCCTGACCGAAGAACCACTCTGCCCAGATGCCGAAGAAGATGGTTCCCGAAATAATGTGGACCAGATACCGCAATGCAAGCGCGACGACCGTACCGAGCACCAGCGCGGGCGTTTTCGACAGTTTGTTGCGGAAGATGCCGCCGAATCCGAGCATGGTGTAAGCGAGGATGTAGTCCAGTAAGACGATGGCAATGCCCTGCCCGATTCCCATGAAATTATCGCTGCCGACGGTGAAGAGCGAAATGACATATCCGCCGCCCGTAAACGCGCCGAGTGCCAGCTGAATGAACGAATAGATCAGCGAGGAAACGATGCCCCAGCGGACCCCGTACATATACGACAGCACCACGATCGGCAACATGCTTGCAATCGTGAATCCGCCACCGAACGGCAGGTTAAGAAACGGAATGTAGGCGCAGACAATGGCAAGTACCGTTGAAAGCGCGAGCATAATTGCGGTCAGGGTCAGCCGCTGTGTGTTTGAGTTCTTCATCAGAAAAAACCTCCGAAATAAAATTACCGCACGGAAATCTCTCCGTGCGGTAAAATTCTCTCAAATTCTCCCTCCGACGGCATTATCCGTATCAGGTCAAAGGGTTCGGCTCGCGCCGTCTCAGCCTCCAGAAAGAAGCACCCCCGATTTCTATGCGGTTTTCTGTATCATAGCACGCGCCGCGCAGTTTGTCAAGTCCCGCGGAAAAATTCCTCTCTGGAAACGCTTCCTATACACGAAAAGCCACCGCCTGCCCTGCTTTGCGCGGAAAAATACTTCACCTTTCCATGTCCGGAAAAGCACGCGCGCCCAGAACCCTGCTCAGTAATAGCGGTTGGACGGCAGATCCTTGATGGAGCGCGCCGAGGCGAGCACTGTCTCGTCCGTCACGACCTTGTCCGTATACTTAGCGCATTCCTCAAGGAAGAGCGCCTCGGTGATGTCGGAGATCAGGTCGGTAAAGAAATCTTCATTTGCCGTCTTGTTATACGCGCCGGACTCGACCGGGTACTTCATGATGATATGATACCCGTAATCCGATTCTACCATCGCGCACTCGCCGTCCTGCATGGTGGCAAGCTGTTTGATGATGGTGCCGATGTAGGCGCTCGTCCCGGTGTAGGAATCGGTCTTGGAGAGGTAATACCCCTCCGTGTAACGCGTCTGCGCGTCCTCCTTGTCGTTGTTCTCCGTCATCAGCTTTTCGAACGCTGCATAGTCGCCCGCCGCGACCGACGCGGCAAAGCCCTCCGCTTTCTTTTTCAGCTCCGCAAGCTGATCCTTGTCGTAATACTCGACCACATACTTCCCGTCCTTGTCGGTTTTGTACGCGGGAGTTCCCTTTTCCTTGTTGTAAGCGATTTTTCCGTCCTCGGTGTAATAAATGACGTCGCCCTTTCCGTCCTTGGTTGCCGCCGCGTCCGGTTTGCCGTTTACGGTATCATAATAAACGTGATCCTTCTTGTCCCCGGAGGAATAATAGTAGATCGTGTCGCCGTTCTTATCGGTCTCGTAAACGTAGTAATAGGTGGTGAGAAGCACCTGCTTGAACCTCGTGAAGTGCTCCGCGACATACGCGTCCTTGACGGAATCCGAGATGAGCTCGCCCGATGCGCCATAGAGATAGGTCTGCACCGCCTTGATCTTTTTCTCGGTCAGATACACCTCTCTGAGAATGTCGATGTTCGCGCCGTAGGCGGACAGGATCTTGTTGAAGCCGGACAGGGAGCCGTCCGCGTCGGTGTCGATGAGCAGTTCGATGTCATGCTCCACACGGTCGGTCGCATCGGCGGAGAGGGTCAGTCCGTACTTGTCGAAGAGATAAGCCGCGACGACATAGGTCTTGCAGTTCTCCAGCACCGACGTGCGGTAATACTCTTCGTAGGTCATGTTTTTTCCGTTCACGTTCACGACCGTCCGCCAGAAGGAATCTTCGTCAACGGCTCCGCCGCTCTGCTCCAGCACCGCTCGCATCCGGGCAAGCAGAAGCTCGTACATATTGACGCTGAAGGTCTCTTTTTCCATCGTGAAAAGCGTTTTCCCGAGATCCTTTTTTCCGCATCCGAAAAAGCAGGCGGCAAGGAGAAGCAGGGAGAGCACCGCCGCGGCAAGCCGGACGGCGGTTTTCCTGTGTTCCGTTTTCATATGATCCCTCCGTTCTCCGCGCCGCACGGCGCGGTCGGTGATTTCCGGTTCCCGTCCGGTCGCCCGCTCCGGGTACGTTCCAAAAGCGGCAGACCGGCAACATTTTCTTCAGTATATCACTTTGCGTCGGTTTTGTCGAGACTCTTCCCGCGGACAGAAGACAAATATTTTTCAAACATTCTGTGAAGCAACGTCAGCGCGTCGTCCCCCTTGGCGGGGCGAAAAACCAGATGCGGGGGCGCGGATGTCACGACCCGGAGCTTGCCCTTCATGCCGTCCGCCGCGTCCAGCCACGCGTCCGTGTCAAACGCGGACGGGGTGAGAACGATGCCGCCCTCCCCTTCGCCGACCGATGTAATCCCGCTTTCCTCCGCGTATGCGCGGAGAAGCGAAATGCCGAGCAGATTGACCGCGGGCTTCGGAAGATCGCCGTAGCGGTCGATGAGTTCGTCCGCGACGTCGCGCCGGTCGGCTTCACTACGGATGAGCGCGATCCTCTTGTACATTGCCATGCGCTGGGACGCGTCCGCGACGTAAGCGTCGGGGAGATATGCGTCCATGGTCAGGTTGACCTTGCACTCGGTGCGCGGGGCTTCCCGGATGCCCTGCTCCTCCAGAACCGCTTCATTGAGCAGCTTGATATACAGGTCGTAGCCGACCGCATCCATGTGCCCGTGCTGTTCCGCGCCAAGCAGGTTGCCCGCGCCGCGGATCTCCATATCGCGGAGCGCAATGCGGAAGCCCGCGCCGAATTCGGCATACTCCCGGATGGCGCCGAGCCGCTTTTCCGCGATCTCGGACACCGCGCGTCCCGCAGGATAGGTAAAGTAGGCATAGGCGCGTCTGGCGGAGCGTCCGACGCGTCCGCGGAGCTGATGCAGCTGGGAGAGCCCCATGCAGTTGGCGCGCTCGACGATGAGCGTGTTTGCGTTGGGGATGTCCACGCCGGTCTCAATGATGGTGGTGCAGACCAGCACGTCGATCTCGCCCGAGAGCATCTGCTCCCAGATCTCCTCCAGCTGTTCCTTGTCCATCTGTCCGTGTGCCACGGTGATGTGCGCTTCGGGAAGCGCCTCGCCGAGCCTTGCTGCGACCGAATGGATGTTTTCCACCTGGTTGTAAAGGTAGAACACCTGCCCGCCGCGGCGAAGCTCCCTACGGATGGCTTCGAGAATCACCGGTTCGCTGTACTCCAGCACGTAGGTCTGCACCGGCTGACGGTCGCCCGGCGCTTCATCGAGCACCGAAATGTCGCGGATGCCGCCCATCGCCATGTTGAGCGTCCGGGGGATCGGCGTTGCGGACAGCGTGAGCACGTCCACGTTTCCGGCGATCTGCTTGAGCTTTTCCTTCTGCGCCACACCGAACCGCTGTTCCTCGTCCACAATGAGAAGCCCGAGGTTCTTGAATTTCACGTCGCCGGAGAGCAGCCGGTGGGTACCGATGAGGATGTCCACCTCCCCGCGCGCCACGCGGGAAAGGGTCGCCTTCTGCTGTGCCGCCGTGCGGAAGCGCGAGATCATATCCACATTCACCGCAAAGGAGCGCATCCGGCTGGTCGCGGTCTGGTAATGCTGGAGTGCGAGCAGGGTGGTCGGCACGAGCACGGCGACCTGCTTGCCGCCGAGCACCGCTTTGTACGCCGCGCGGAGCGCGACCTCGGTCTTGCCGAAGCCCACATCGCCGCAGAGCAGCCGGTCCATCGGCACGGGACGGATCATGTCCGCCTTGATTTCCTCTGCCGCCTGCTCCTGGCTTTCGGTCTCCGTGTACTCAAATGCCGCCTCAAAGTCGCGCTGGAAGTCATCATCCGGAGGGAAAGCGATACCGGGGCGTCTTTTGCGCTCGGCGTACAGTTTGATAAGTTCCTTTGCCATGTCGCGGACCGCCGCCCTGACGCGGGACTTGGTTCGCGTCCAGGAATCGTTCCCGAAGTGCGACAGCTTGATCAGTCCGTCATCCGCGTGTGCGCCGATGTACTTGGACACCATGTCGAGTTTTTCCACCGGCAGGTACAGCTTCTCCGCGCCCGCATAGCGGATGGTGATATAGTCGCGGCGCACGCCGCCCGTCGTCAGGTTCTGAATCCCGAGGTACTGCCCGATGCCGTAGGTCTCGTGCACGACGTAATCCCCGACGCGCAGGTCGGCAAAGGACAGAATGGTCTCGGCGGCGGTCTTTTTCTTCTTTTTCGTCAGCGTCCGGTCGGCTCTGACCGCCCCCGCGCTTCTCGCGTCGGGAATCGTGGAGAGCACCGCGATCCGCGGCAGACTCATCTCAAACCCCTGCACGAATTCCCGGAAGATGACAAGCACCTCGCCGGGCTTTACCGCGGAAAGCGCGGAATCCGTTTCTTTGCCGGATTCCCGTCCCCCCGCCACTGCGGGAACGCCATTGTCCGCAAGCAGTCCCGCAAGATTCTTCGCGGCAGTCTCGTTTTCCGCGATCAGAAGGATACGGTACCCGCCCGCGCGGAGCGTTCCGATGTCCTCGCGGAGCAGCTCGTTCTTTTCGGCATAGGAAACCGTGTGCTTGGTGCGAAAGCTGAAAATGCCGCCGAGCGACGTTCCGCCGAGGCCCCGCGCCATGGAATCCAGGCAGACGGTGACGTGGGATTCGAGGAACGCGTCAAACGCGGCGGGAGCTTTCCCGTATTCCGCATATTTCGGCGCGATGGTTCCGCCCGTGATCAGCTCCTTGACCGTTTCGTCCATGTGCCACGCCGATGCCTTGACGCGCTCTTTGAGCGCCGCGTATCCGCGGCAGAAAACAGCGGTGCGTGTCCCGCTCGGAAAATAATCGAGCAGGCAAGCCTTTTCGGGGTAGATGAGAGAGATATACTTATCGAGAAACCGCACCTCGCTCCCGTCCGAGAGCGCCGTGTCCACGGCGGCTCGTTCGTGTACCAGTGTCTCCTCCGCGCGCTCGTCGTGCGTTGCGCGGAAACAGTCTCCGATCGCTTTTTTCAGTAGCTCCAATGCGGGGCGACCGGCAAGCAGTTCCCTTGCGGGAGCAAGCTCCGCCGCCTCAATATCGTCGGTCACGCGCTGGGTCTCCGGGTCAAAGAGCGCCATGCGGTCGATGTCCTCGTCCCAAAGCTCCAGGCGAAGCGCGAACGCACCGTTCTTTTCCCCACCGTCCGCGTCGCGGAAGCTGCCAACGGGCGGAAAGATATCCACGATCCCGCCGCGCACGGCAAACTGCCCCGCTCCGTCCACCATATCCACGCGTGCGTAGCCCGCCGCCGAAAGCCGGAGGGAAAGCGACGAGGGGTCAATGCGGGTGTCTCTGTCGATCCGGATGACCGAGGAAAGCAGTTTTTCCGGCGGAACGGTGTAACCGAGCGCGGTATCCGGCGTGGTCACCACCACGTCAAGCGAATCGGTGAGCAGACCGAACAGAACGCCGAGCCGCTCGTGCTCGTACTCATGCGACGCGGACATATCGAAGAAGGTCAGGTCGCGTCCCTCATAGAACGCCGCGCGGAGTCCGAACCGCCGGAACAGTCCGACCGTGCGGACACATTCCTTTTCTTCCTGGCAGAAAAGCAGCGCGGCACCCTTCCGGTACCCCGCCGTATCCTTTGTTCCCGCTATCAGAAACGCATCCGCCGCGCCCTCGCAAAGCCCGCTGACAAGCAGGGGCTTCGGGTCGCTTCCCGCGCGGAACTGCTTGCCAAGCGCTTCCCGGAACTGCGTGTATTCCCCGTCCGCGCGGATGACCTCTTCCAGGATGCTCATGCTCTCTCTCCGCCGGGACGTCTTGCGTTGCAGAACTGCATGGCGCCGTCCACGTCACCCGCAAGGATTTTACGGATTCCCGTTTCCACGTCGGAGAAGAGCGAGAACAGCTCCTCCTTTTCCTTTGCCGTGAACTCGGAGAGCACCCATGCGGCAAGGTCATAATCCGGGCGCGGCTTTTTGCCGATGCCGATGCGGATGCGCGGGAACTGATCAGAATTCAGCTGATAGATGATGTTCTTCAGCCCGTTGTGCCCGCCGTCGCTGCCCTTTCTGCGCACGCGGATGCA
This sequence comes from uncultured Eubacteriales bacterium, assembly GCA_934525675.1. Taxonomy (GTDB): domain Bacteria; phylum Bacillota; class Clostridia; order Oscillospirales; family CAG-272; genus CAKVOU01. The sequence goes on along the minus strand of CAKSZH010000004.1, from coordinate 18,819 downwards.
ACCGACCTCCTGCGTGATGTCGTCGCAGAGCACGATGATGTTTTCCGGGGGGATTTTGTAAAAGTCCGCCGCCTCCCGCACCGCTTCGCCCGACAGGTTCATGAAGGTCTGCGGCTTGACGAGAAGCACCCGCTTGCCGTCCATCACCGCGTCGCCCGTGAGCGCGTGAAACTTCGCACGGTCGATGCGCACGCCGAGCTTCTGCGACAGATAATCCAACGCAAGAAAACCCGTATTGTGACGGGTGAAGGTGTATTCTTTTCCCGGATTTCCGAGCCCCACGATCAGGTGGGTGACCGGTGCCTTCCCGGTACTGTTTTCCGTCGAGATCTTCCGGAACAGATCAAAAATATCCGCTGACGCTGACATTGCCGCATCCTCTCCTTTGTGCATGTGCACAAAACATACTATCTTCCGTATATTATAGCGGAAAAGACATCGTTTGTCAAACGGATTCTGTTGATTTTTCCCGCGGGATATGTTAAAATGAGAAAACCAAACCGAAACGGAGAGTAAAAATGAAACGACTGATCTGCCTATTCCTGTGTCTTTTGCTCTGCCTGCCGCTTTTTGCCTGCGGTAGAACGGCGGGAACCGAAACGCCGACGGAATCCACCCCGGAGTCCCGCACGGAAACGGGTACGGAAAGCGGCACGAAAGCCCCGGCGGAATCCGGCACCGAGACCGGTACGGAAACCGAACCGTCATCCGCTCCAGATTACGCGCACACGCGCACGCCCATGATGGGGTGGGCAAGCTGGAATCTTTATCACACCGCCATTTCCGAGGAAAAGATCCTTGCCGCCGCGAACGCATTGAAGGAACTGGGACTTGCGGACCTCGGATATACCTACGTCAACATTGACGACGGCTTCCAGAGAGGGCGCGATGAGGACGGAACGCTCATCGTTCACCCCGAGCGTTTCCCGAACGGCATGAAATCCGTCGCCGACCGCATTCATGAGATGGGGTTGTACGCCGGCATCTACACCGACGCGGGGGTCATGACCTGCGGCTACCTTTACTCCGGCGAGACCGCCAACGGCGAAGTCGGGCTGTACGGGCACGAGGAAAAGGACCTCTCCATGTACCTCTCTGACTGGGGGTATGATTTCATCAAGGTGGACTGGTGCGGCGGTGCGCATCAGGGACTGTCGAAAAAAGAACAGTACACCAAGATCGGCAACATCATAAAGGAGATCGAAAAAAAGACCGGACGGGACATTCTTTACAACATCTGCTGCTGGGAATTCCCCGGCGAGTGGGCAAAAGAAGTCGCCGATTCCTGGCGCACGGGTGCCGACATTTCTCCGAATTTCTCCTCGATCCTCTATCAGCTTGATCAGTGCAAGACGCTTGCGGCATATCAGTCGCCCGGCAACATCAATGACCCGGATATGCTGGAGATCGGCATGGGCATGACGGACACCGAGGACAAAAGCCACTTCGCCATGTGGTGTATGCTGTCCGCTCCCCTGATGCTCGGAAACGACCTGACCACGCTCCGCCAAGAAACGCTGGAGATCATCACAAACAAGAATCTGATCGCCCTTGACCAGGATCCCGCCTGCATTCCCGCGACCGTCGTACTGACGCGGGGAGACGTGGAGATCTGGCAGAAGGACCTCGGCGAAAAGCATTCCGCCACGACGGCGGTAGCGCTTCTCAACCGCTCGGGCGAGGAACGGACCGTGACCGTCCGCTGGGACGAAATCGGATACGCTTCCGTCACCGGAGTCACCGATCTCTGGACGGATGAAGCTCTCACCCCCGGCGAGTCCTTTACCGTGACGCTCGCGCCGCACGAAACGGCAGTGCTCCGCGTAAACGGCACCCGGAACGATGCAGGCAACACCCGCGTTGATCTTGTCATTGACGAGAATCCGTGGCTGTTTGATCTGACCGCGCTCGGTGTGACCGACTGGGTCATGCCCGGCTACGTGTCCGGTTATGAGGGAGTCCGCAAAAAGGTTCCCTCCCCCGTGCTCTCCGTCCGCCTTTCGGACACGTACACCTATCTGAACGCCTCGGAATCCTTCTGTGACTGGGACGGCGACGGCAACAACCCCGCTCTGCCGAGAGGTTCTTCCGGCTCCGGAAAGACCGTCCGGGGCGTGGGGAACTCAGTCAGCATTTCGGTTCCCGTGACCGGGCAGTCCGATGTGCTTTCCGTACTGTTCGGGCTGGGCACCTCCGACCTGCTTCTGGAAGTGCTCCGCGACGGGGTTGTACTCCGCAAAGCGGTCATTGACGGCATCAAAGACACTTCCGTTCCGGAAGCCCCGGAAACAACGCTTGCCGAGCGCCAGTTGACCGTTGCGCTCTCCTCGGATACCGTCGGAATTCTGACCGTCCGGCTGACGGTCATGGAGAATTCTGCCTTCCCCGTCTGTGCCCTGTTCGGCGCGGCGCTCTCCCCGCTGGAAGGCGAGGAAATGCCCGATGTAACCGACGCGGAAACGGCAAGAAAACTGCTTCGGGACGGCGCTGTCCTCTTTGACGTGCGTTCCCCCGGGGAATACGCAGAGGGACACCCGACGGGTGCCGTCAACCTGCCGGTGGATCAGCTCCTCACGCTGGTAACCGAACAATACCCCGACCGCAACACGGTGATTCTCACCTACTGCTCGCGCGCCAAGCGCAGTCTGCAGGCATATCTCCTGCTCCGCTATCTCGGGTACGAAAACGTATACTGGCTCGGATCGACGGATCCGAATGAAGAATAAGGCCAAAACAAAATACGGGAGCGGCATTTGCCGCTCCCGTATTTTGTTCAGCCGTCCCGACGGAAAATCCGTTATTCCGTATAAACCGTACTCTCGTGGAACTGCTCCTGGAACTGCACCGCCCGGGCAATCTCCTCGGGGGTGTATTCTCTCGTGCCGTCCGAGGCGACCCACTTCTCCTCCACGTCGTCCGCACGTTCAATGACGGCGATGACGCGCCCGCGGAAGGTCGCAAGCGGTTCCCCCGGTCCGAGCACGTAAACGTCCTGCTCCTCCCCGTCGCCGCCCATCAGTCCCGCGATGTATCCGTAATTGATGGGGTACACGACCTCCGGATGCTTTGGGTGTCTCGTCCCGATCGGGCGATCCATGGTCACCTCCACGGTCTTTCCGATGATTTCATGCTTCATAAGTTTTCTCCGTTATCCGGGCTTCTCCTCGTTCTCTGTGATTTTGGGGAGCCGTCCGGCGGCAGAGCCCCCCCCCGCGGTACCCCTTATCTGAGGCGGTAAATGTCAAAGAATTCACTGCCTCCGACCCGTTCGTACTGATCCGGATAGTATTCTTCGAGGAACGAAACGCCCGTCTTGTACTCTTTTCCTTTGTATTTGAAGGTCGTGTCGTTGCGGAGAACGTAATAATCGGTCTTCTCCGGCGTCCAGTAGGAGGTGCCGACCGAATGAACGTCACGGAAGCGGTAGAGATGCGCCGTCAGGGAGCTGTTCGCCGAAACCGACGCACCCTCGGGAAGGCTGTCATGCAGCACCTGTTCCGCCTCGGCGTAATATGCACGGTTGCCGCCGAAACGGTCAATATAGTAACCGACCGTCGGGAAAGTCAGAGATGCCGTCAGGATCAGGCTGAATGAAAGCGCTATTACAAGCGTCCGTCCGCGCGTCTCCGGCTTTCTGTCCGCAAGCATGAGGACAAACGATACCAGAATCAGCGCCCCCACGCCGAAGGTATACTGGAACGCCACGTCAAACTGATATTTGTCCGAGGACATCAGGTTGATGAGCAGCATGGGGAGAAGCAGGACAAGCGTTCCCTGCTTCTTGGTAAGGAACGGAGCGAACAGGACGGGTACAAACATCCAGAGCAGGTACGCGCCCTTATTCTCCGTAAACACGATGCGGAAGAACCTGCCGATCCCGTAGAAGCATTCCTTCAGGACATCGGTAAAGCTGTTGCCCTCGCGCAGAAAATCCCGGTATCTGCCGACCAGCAGCTCGCCGCCGAAATGCGAGATCATTCTGACCGCGAAGCCGAGATAGGCAACCGACAGCACAAACAGCACCGCCCCGCGCCACTTTTTCTTCTGCGTCAGAATCACCCAAAGAGCGACCGCCGCCACGTACACCGCCGCATCCTCCTTGATCGACAGGACGAGAAGCGCACAACCGAGCGCCGGCAGGAATCCGAGCCACGCGCGCCCCGTCCGCCGGAGCCACGGAAGAAAACCGGTATCCGCCTCCCCCGCGCTCCGCCGCCCGATCCCCCCTCCGGGGGTGCCCGCGGGCAGGCTCCGCCCGGTCTCCTCTTCCCCGTCCGTCACCTGACGGAGCAAGAAGTACACAAGGAACAGCACCGTGACCGGGAGAAACTTGTTTTCATGGAAATCGTAAAAGCATCCGCGGGAAAGCGCAGGATACAGAAGATACAGGAACGCACAGCCCGTTGCATGGGACGGAAGCAGCTTCAGCCGCCGCGCAATGCCGTACACCGCAAACGCCCCCGCCGCAACGCCGAACGCCTGTACCCAGATGAGGTAGAGCGGCGAGCGGAAGATCATGTACCCCGGCAGGAGCACATAGAAAAACGGGGAAAAATGCACCGCAAAGTGCGAAAGCTCCACGTTGCGTTCCAGCGTCGTCACGGGAGTTCCCGTCCGCGCCATGCCCTCGAACATCTGCGCGAACAGACCGAAATCAAAGGTGTTAGACAGGAACGCTGTGTACCGGATTGACGAAGCGTAACCGATTACCAGCGTAAAGAGCAGCACGCCCAGCCCCGTGAGTGCCCAACCCGTGCGGGAGGAAAACACGATCCGATCGGGGTTCAGCCCGTCTTCCTTGATCACGTAGCGCACCACGACCAGCGCCGGGAGGAGAAGCCCCAGCCCCATCCACAGATTTCCCGCGGCGACCGCATAGGAAACGCAGAAAATCAGGGTGGAGAGCGCAAGTCCCACGCAAGGGATCAGCTTGCGCCGGGTCAGAATCCCGACCGCAAGCAGCGCGGCAAATACCAGGAGAAGAATCGCCCAGAACTGCCCGCGCGAAAGATTCTCCACAAAGGAGAGCGCGGAAAAATTTGTGTCCGTGAGGAGCGCACAAAAAGACGCGGTCAGGTATCCCGATACCGCCGAGGCGGCAACGCTGTCCACGGAAAGCGCATGACGGCGGCACCAGTCGCCCACGCGGGAAAGCCATCCCCCGCGGGTCGGTGCCTGCGCATCGGCAGAGGGAGCCTTCGCCCTCTTCCCGTTCCCCGTCCCGGCGCTTTTCACCGATTTCTGTGCGTTCGCGAGGGAATTCTTCGCCGTCTTCCCGTTACCCGTCCCGGCGCTTTTCACCGATTTCTGTGCGTTCGCGAGGGAATTCTTCGCCGTCTTCCCGTTACCCGTCCCGGCGCTTTTCGCCGATGCCTGCGCATTCGCTGTTTCCGTATCCGTGAACCCCGCGCCGGCAATCCCCGCGCCCGTGTTTCCCGCTTCTGCCGGCTTCCCGCTCTGCACCGGACCCGCAGGTGTTTCCGGCTTTTCGGCTTTACCGTTCTGCCTGTGTTTTTCGTTTTGGGTGTCTCTTTCGTCCATACCGTCCTCCCCCTGCGTCCCGCACGCGGGCTTTTTCCCGCCTGCCTTGACGATTTCCCGCGCGTTTTGTTTCCCGGTCTCCAGCGCGTTTTTCTGTTTTCATTCTAACAGATTCCGCCCGTTTGTCAATAGTTTCCCCAGACAGACGTAACGGTCCTTATTTTATGTCATGAATGTTCATAGAAAATTAACAATTAAATTTGAAAAGGCGTTGATTATCTCTTTTTCAATATGATATAATTAAGATTGCTGTGAATACGGACGAGGAAAATACAGGAAGCCGTATGCAGCCCCTGAAAAGCAAATCATTTATTTTGGAGGAATATCAAATGGCACACAAGTATTGCTACCTGTTTACCGAAGGCAACGCGAATATGCGCGAGCTGCTCGGCGGAAAGGGTGCAAACCTCGCTGAGATGACCAACATCGGTCTCCCCGTTCCCCAGGGCTTCACCATCTCCACCGAAGCCTGCACACAGTATTACGAGGACGGCAGACAGATCAATGACGGCATCATGGCTGAGATCATGACCTACATCGCAAAGATGGAGGAGATCACCGGCAAGAAGTTCGGCGACAAGGAGAATCCTCTTCTCGTTTCCGTCCGCTCCGGCGCACGTGCATCTATGCCCGGCATGATGGACACCATCCTCAACCTCGGTCTGAACGAGGATGTCGTGGAGGTCATCGCAAACAAGTCCGGTAACCCCAGATGGGCTTGGGACTGCTACAGAAGATTTATCCAGATGTATTCCGACGTCGTTATGGAAGTCGGCAAGAAGTACTTCGAGGAGCTCATCGACAGGATGAAGGCGGAAAAGGGCGTCAAGTTCGACGTCGAGCTGAACGCCGATGACCTCAAGACTCTTGCAAACCAGTTCAAGGCTGAATATAAGTCCAAGATCGGCACCGATTTCCCGTCCGATCCGAAGGAGCAGCTCATCGGCGCAATCAAAGCCGTGTTCCGTTCCTGGGACAACCCCCGTGCGAATGTCTACCGCCGCGACAACGATATCCCCTACTCCTGGGGCACCGCTGTCAACGTGCAGATGATGGCATTCGGTAACATGGGCGACGACTGCGGCACCGGTGTTGCTTTCACCCGTGATCCCGCAACCGGCGAAAAGAAGCTGATGGGCGAATTCCTGCCCAATGCACAGGGCGAAGACGTCGTTGCAGGCGTCCGTACTCCTCTTCCCATCGCAAAGATGGCAGAGCTGTTCCCCGAAGCATTCCAGCAGTTCGAGAACGTCTGCAAGACGCTCGAAAACCACTACCGCGATATGCAGGATATGGAGTTCACCGTCGAACACGGCAAGCTCTATATGCTCCAGACCCGTAACGGCAAGCGTACCGCTCAGGCGGCTCTGCAGATTGCCTGCGACCTCGTTGACGAGGGCATGAGAACCGAAAAGGAAGCTGTTCTCATGATCGACCCCCGTAACCTCGATACCCTGCTCCATCCCCAGTTCGACGCGGCTGCTCTCAAGAAGGCAAACCCGATCGGCAAGGGACTCGGTGCTTCCCCCGGCGCTGCCTGCGGTCAGATCGTCTTCTCCGCAGAGGACGCTGAAAAGTGGAAGAAGACAGGCAAGAAGGTCGTTCTTGTCCGTCTTGAGACCTCTCCTGAGGACATCACCGGTATGAAGGCTTCCCAGGGCATTCTGACCGTCCGCGGCGGTATGACCTCCCACGCAGCAGTCGTTGCGCGCGGCATGGGCACCTGCTGTGTTTCCGGTTGCGGCGACATCGTGATGGATGAAGCAAACAAGAAGTTCACGCTGGCAGGCAAGACCTTCCACGAGGGCGACTACATCTCCATCGACGGCTCCACCGGTAACATCTACGACGGCGAGATCAAGACCGTTGACGCTACCATTTCCGGTAACTTCGACCGCATCATGAAGTGGGCGGACAAGTACCGCAAGCTCAGTGTCAGAACCAATGCCGACACGCCCCGCGACGCAAAGAAGGCTCGCGAGCTCGGCGCTGAGGGTATCGGTCTGTGCCGTACCGAGCATATGTTCTTCGAGCCCTCCAGAATCGCTGCATTCCGCGAAATGATCTGCTCCGACACGGTTGCAGAGCGTGAAGCGGCTCTTGCAAAGATCATGCCCATGCAGCAGGCTGACTTCGAGGCTCTTTACGAGGCTCTGGAAGGCACCCCTGTTACCATCCGTTTCCTGGATCCCCCGCTCCATGAGTTCGTTCCCACGACCGAGCCCGAGATCGAGGAGCTGGCAAAGGCACAGGGCAAGTCCGTTGAAACCATCAAGGGAATTATCCAGGGTCTGCATGAAGCAAACCCGATGATGGGTCACCGCGGATGCCGTCTGTGCGTCACCTACCCCGAAATCGCCGTGATGCAGACCAAGGCTGTCATCCGTGCGGCAATCAACGTGCTGAAGAAGCATCCTGACTGGAAGCTCGTCCCCGAGATCATGATCCCGCTGGTCGGCGAAGTCAAGGAGCTCAAGTATGTGAAGGACACCGTTGTCAAGACCGCTGACGAAGAGATCAAGGCAGCAGGCATTGCCCTCAAGTACGAGGTCGGCACCATGATCGAGATCCCGAGAGCAGCGCTCACCGCTGACGAGATCGCGAAGGAAGCTGAATTCTTCTGCTTCGGTACCAACGACCTGACCCAGATGACCTTCGGCTTCAGCCGTGACGACGCAGGCAAGTTCCTGCCCGCATACTACGACGCGAAGATCTACGAGAACGATCCGTTTGCAAAGCTCGACCAGGTTGGTGTCGGCAAGCTGATGGATATGGCTGTGAAGCTCGGCAAGAGCGTTCGCCCCGACATGCACTGCGGCATCTGCGGCGAGCACGGCGGCGACCCGACATCCGTGGAATTCTGCCACAAGATCGGACTCACCTACGTTTCCTGCTCTCCGTTCCGTGTTCCGATCGCTCGTCTGGCAGCAGCTCAGGCAGCCCTCAAGGACGAAAAGTAATTGCCGCAAGGCAGTTGATTCTTCTTCCGGACGGAATTAAAAACATTCAGCCCTTTGGCATTTATGCCAAAGGGCTTTTTGTTATATAAGGAAAGCCCCCCGTCGGGGCGGGTGGCTTTCATATTGAGCAAATCTTCAGCGGTTACTTGGGAGCGCCTGCGATTGGCAGACTTTTCAGAGGACTTCCTACCCTGCCGGCATCATGCCTGTGTCGGGGAGAAAGACCTTTTGCGGATGGCGTTATTCCCCTGTATTTTTCTTACCTTTCGCACCGTCTTCTGTTCTCGTCTCCGTTCCGGCTTCCTTGCCGCTTGCCGCCTCGTCTGTCAGCTTGCTTTCACCCTTCTCCACGCGGATCTCCCATTGAATGAGGAAGGTCAGGGCGGCCCGCAAAAGAATCACAGCTCCGAGAATCAGCAGTTCTTTCCACTCGCGGACGATTACGGTACGGAGCAACTCTCCGCCCATCTTGAATTCCAGTGACAGCGCGATCCCCTCCGCAAGCTCCAGCCGAAGACGCTCGGAGTGCCGGAACAGTCCGATCACGGACTTGACAATGGTAAAAATCAGGACACATACGCCAACCAACTCAATGGCAAGAATCGCATACTGCACAAGCAGGTAAAACACGTTTTCGACAGCAATATATATTTCCGACGCATTCATGACCGATCGCGCCTCCTCTTATGTTGATATTCTGTTACTTAACCGCCGTTTTTGGGGCGGAAACTCATTTGCATAAATCAGACGACCTGCACCTTCAGAATATTGGTGTTGCCCGATTCCTGGAGCGGTACGCCGGCGGTAATGACCACGCGCTCGCCGCTCTTCACCAGCCCTGCCGCGCGTGCACAGTGAACGGCGTGCGCAAACAGGCTGTCGGTATCCGTCTGGAGCTGTCCCAGTACCGGGCACACCCCCCAGGAAAGCGACAACTGGTGATAGGTCTTTTCATCGGGTGTGACACCGATGATGCGCTGTGCCGGGCGGAATTTGGAAACCCGGCGTGCCGTCGTCCCGCCGTAGGTAACGGCAATCACCGCGCCCGCACCGATGTCTTTTGCAAGAATGACCGCAGCATCGCTGACCGCATTGGTAATGTCATCTGCCGATGACTGGAAATGCACCTTGGTACCTGGCGCATGAATCCGCGACGCGTCCTGCTCCGCCTGCTCCGCGATCTTTGCCATCGTGGAGATGACAAGTGCCGGGTGATCACCCATTGCGGACTCCCCGGACAGCATCACGGCGGAAGTACCGTCGAACACAGCGTTGGCAACGTCGGAGATCTCCGCTCTCGTCGGCATGGAAGAATGGATCATGGACTCCAGCATCTGGGTCGCCGTGATTGCCGGCTTGCCGGAACCGCAGCATTTACTGATCATCATTTTCTGAATACCGGGAAGCTGCTCGAACGGAACCTCCACGCCCATGTCGCCGCGGGCAACCATGATACCGTCAGACGCTTCGAGAATGCCGTCAAAATTCCGGACGCCCTCCATGTTTTCGATCTTGGAGATAATGCGGATACGTTCCCCGCCATGCTCTCTCAAAAGCGCACGTACCTGTTCCACATCCTCCCGGCAACGCACGAAGGAGGCGGCAACGTAATCCACACCCAGCTCCGTTCCGAAAATCAGGTCAGAGCGGTCCGCCTCGCTGATATACGGCATATCAATGTGCACATTGGGAATATTGATGCTCTTGTGATCGGACAGGGCGCCGCCGGAAGTCACCTCGCAGATGACATCGGTATCGGTCGTATCCGTCACACGGAATGCCACCTTCCCGTCATCGGCAAGAATGGTCATGCCGGGCTTCATCTGGCTAGCAAGCGGAGCAAAGGTCACTGTCACCTCGTGTTCGCTTCCCTCCACCTCACGTGAGGTCAGGACAAAACGATCGCCGCAGGCAAGCGTGATCCTGCCGTTCTTAAAATTTTTCAGCCGGATCTCGGGCCCCTTGGTATCCAGCAGGAGAGCGGCAGGGATGCCGAGGCGGTCGCGGACACGGCGGAAGCGCTCAGCCATGGCGCGGTGCATCTCATGCGTGCCGTGTGAAAAGTTCAGTCTGCCGACATTCATGCCGGCGCGGAACATCTGTTCGAGTACCTTGTCTGTTCCGGTCGCCGGACCGAGCGTACATACGATTTTGGTTTTACGGATTCCCATATTCACTCCTTCCCTGCCTTTCCGCGCAGGTATACAAACGGAAACGCCGTCAGGGACGTGCGACCGGATGCGGGATTCCTCCTGTCCGCAGACGGTTTCACGGATGCCGGAAAACCGGGCAAAAAGCCGCCGGAACCGAGCGCTTCCAAAAAATGATTTCAGAAAACAGTATATCATAAAACGCGTGTTTTGACAAGCCGGAACGGGAAATATCAAGAAGATTTTACCCGCTTTTTACACGTCAGATTCCCTTCTGTCAATAATTCCGACAAAAGCGGGAAAGTGTCACTTGTCACGTTTTTCGATCCGGCATACTCTCTTCGTCAATCGGTTATACGACCGCACGATCCCCTTCCGGTGTGATTGATGATCGTCGCTCGATTTATGGGATTCCATGCTTCAACCGACGGCATCCATCATTCGTTGCGGTGTGCCGCCATGCAGGAACGGAACGTACCCGCGACTGACGGACCGCAAGCAAAAAAATCGGCGCACCCAGGTACCGCAGGGAGAAACTTCTCCGGGCATTGTCAGCACTTGCAGAGTTGCCACAAGGTTGCAAACCGCGGCGAATGGCTCATTGGCACAGATCATCGTGATTCTTTCCGTCGCAAACGGATTACAGCCGCCAAGAGATGCACGTATTGAGGCGAGCTTCCTGTCGTCAAGGAAAAATCGCGTACACCATGCGAATTTCCGCTATGGAACGATAACCCATGTGTGCCATACAGGTTTTCCCCTCGTGAGACGAAAAAACGCCGAAACCGGGACTTCCCCCGATTTCGGCTGCCCGGACGTCCGCAGGAATGCTTCGGTGATACCCGAATCTCCCCATCGCGTGCCGGATTTCGATCACATTGAGTCACACAGGTCAAGACGCGCTTCCCCATCATGGAATAAAAAAACGCCGAAACCGGGATTTTCCCCGATTTCGGCTACCCGGCCGTCCGCGATGAAAATTCGGTCAATGCCGAGCTTCACCCTCGTGTACCGGATTTCGATTTCTGCCGCGCGTCCCCCGATCATCGGGAGCAGGCACAGCCTGCTGGTGGACCTGGTGGGGATCGAACCCATGACCTCTGCGTTGCGAACGCAGCGCTCTCCCAGCTGAGCTACAAGCCCATCCAAAAGGATCCGGCAGGACTTCCGTTCTGCCACTTTCCTTGTGCTTATTGTATCACGTTTCTTTGCCGATTGCAAGTGTTTTTTGCAATTTCCGGTGCAGTTGTCCGTAGCCTCCGAAAAACAACAGACAGCGGGAATGCCGACAGGGGGCAACCTTCCGCTTCAAACAATCCCTTTCCGTTTTTGCTTGACAAACGTCGCTTTCTTGTGTATGATAAAATCGTTAACCGGGAGATTTTCATCCCGAATTCACAGACAGGAGCGCTTCTATGTTTCCAAATCTGAAAAGCCAGAAATATTACTCGAAAAACGCCCACAATCCGAATACCGACTGGTTCTCTCTGTCGGGCTACGGACTGTTCCTCCCCACCCTGCCGAGCAAAGAAGAGTTCCCGATCTTCCTCAGAGATTTCGATGCAACGGCGCTTGCCGAAGATATTCATAAGAGCGGCGCGGGATACGCGTATTTTGCCGTCTGCCAGAACAACGGACCCGTCAATGTGCCGAGCGAGACCTACCTGAAAGCTACCGGTGCCGCGGAATGGATCTCCGGGCGCGACCTGGTCATGGAGCTTTCCGACGCGCTTTCGGAGTACGGCATCCGCCTCATGCTTTATGTTCCCTCCGGCGCCCCGCAGAACGACGAGGCAATGGCGCACGCCCTCGGTTGCCGGGAGCGCGACGACGGCATCACGAATGACTGGATTGCCACCGACGAGTTTATCGGTAACTGGTGCGAATTCTTCACCGAGCTGTCCCTCCGTTACGGCGAGCGGATCAGCGGCTGGTGGGTGGACGGCTTCTACGAATGGGACGGTTACACCAACGAAATCGCCGCGCGGTATTCCTCGGCGCTCAAGAGCGGGAACCCAAAGGCGATCGTCTGCTTCAACGGCGGCGCGGAAACCTATTTCTACCCCTCCGAATACGACGACTACCTGCCGGGCGAGTGGAACAGATTTGATACCATGAAATGCGACGGCAGATGGATGAACGGCGTCCAGTGGCACGAGGTGTCCTATCTCGGTGAGCGCTGGGACGGCGGAACTCTGCAGTTTACCGCAGAAGAGGTTGCCGCACACCTCCGCGAAGTAAACGAAAAAGGCGGCGTCATTTCCATTGATCCCCCGATGGAACACGTTTACACGCGCCTGCGCCCCGACACGGTGGAATTGCTCGGGCAGGTACGGAAGATGCTCAACAAGGACTGATATTCTTCCGGGCGGGATTTCCAAAAACAGGTTTAAAAAACAAATTCCGCCGAAATCGGCAAAAAAGGAGATACGGAACTCTTTGCGAGTTTTCGTATCCCCTTTTTCTAAGGAACGGTACGCCGTACCTTGCGTTTCCGGTCATTCATCGGCTTGGGATAAAATCGCTTTTTTACAGTAACCGCATTTTTCCCCGTTATCGGCAGACATATTTCCGCAATAAACACAGAACGATTATTCGGAAGACAGGTTCAGCGGATAATTGGTTCCCCAAAGCCAAACAACACGGTCACCGGGACGATAATACGCTCTTGCCGTCCCCGCAAGTTCTTTTTTAAGCACGAATTTTTTGCTTTTCCCCCGGCTGTCGTTTATCGTTAACACGAGTGCGTCAACCTTTTTCAGTTCTTTCGTGTCAAAGAAGGAGTAACACCACATCCCGACAGTGGTCTTTTCGTTTTCCGCGACTGCCAGACTGTTCTACATAGAATCGACCGTCCCCGAAAAATCGTGAAATGTGAACATTCGGTACAGGCGAAGAAAGTAAAATGACAGGAAAGAAATCAGTATCGTTCCGTTGATCACGATTGCACACTCGACCGCCTCCGGTAAACCCGTACTGATCTCTGCCGTCTTATAAGTAAATATCCAGCCGAGTCCTGTCAGGGCAAGCCAGCACAATGTGCGGAGCAAATATTCAACGATGAGTTTCCTTCTGCATTTTTGAAGCTCGACAAGTCCCAAAGAACAGTTCATAAGATGTCCCCCTCATGATTACGTTTGCACTGTCCGGACGGGTGTCCCCGAACATCCGGACGGAGTTTTTATTTCCGACGGCAAACTCGTCGTCCATCATTTCTGCTCTTTCGGAGCGGGAAATTCCTCGTACAAGGCTTGAAACAGTTTTTTCAGAAACTCTCTGTCATCCACCTCGTCAACCGCCAGCAGTTGCTTTGCCCCCTCATATGGTAATTCGTAACGTACATTCGGCACGAGAGAAACCGCCGCCGGGACGGGCTTCACAAGCAGTCGGTTGTCATAGATCCCGCCAATCGGCTTTCCACAACAGTACAGAAGATACTCGCCCATCATTGCCCTGTATGTGATTCCGTCCAAATCGGACAATTGTTCCAAAACATAAGTCAAATACTCTTTTCCCGATGCCATAGAGCCCCCGTAACATTTCCGATCCGTTTGTTTTCACATACAGTATATCATAATATGAATACACTGTCAACAAATCCCGTTTGAGAACGATTTCATCAAGGACTTGCCGCAAAACCCGATCGGATCCGGTTTATCTTTTTTTGTACAGCACCAGTTCGGGGTTTTCCCCGTCCTTTCCGTAAGTACAGACGAGCAAAAACGACATATCGGCAAGAATCCCGAAGCAAGTGTCGGGATCAAATTCACATTCCAGTTGATTTCCCAGATAGGTCTTGCCGTCGTCCAGAAACCGAACCGTTTTCCCGTTCGGAAGCGTATAGGTGAGGTTGACGTACTTGCCGACCAGTGCGTTCAACTTCTCGACCTTGGGCATTCCTTCGATATGCAGGTCGTTAAACTCGGAGATCAATTGCCGCTTGAACGCCTCAAACTGCCCGTGATCGCTGAGCTGCTCGTACCGTTTCCAATAGTCCAGTTTGGGAAGCAGGTCTTTCATATAGGTTCGTGCCTGCTCTTCCGTGAAGTTCTCTTCTACCATATGCCCGACGTACACGTCGATCAGGTCGTCCATATTGCTGTACGATACGTACCGTCGGCGTAGCACCATTTACAGTACGCTTCGTTGATCGCTCCGTCCTTGTCGTGTCCCATGAACGAATCGTCTTTCAACGGCATTCCGCAACATTGGCAGATTTGTTTTCGCGGCGAACCCGGAAGTGTATTGATTGAAACGTCAAACACTTCGGAAAGCAGTTTCAGGGTCTCGGTATTCGGGGTGGTTTCTCCGTTTTCCCACCTCGATACCGCCTGCCGTGTGACAAACACTTTTTCCGCAAGTTCGTCCTGGGACATTCCGCTCCTCGTGCGAAGTTCTGCAATGATCTCTTTTGTTTCCATTTCCGTTCTCCTTTGATTGTCTTTCCCGATCATTATAGCACGAGATACTGCCCGTGACAAGCAACTGCCTGTTGCGCAACAACCGGAACCAACCGCCCGCGGGGCACGATCCGTCCTCAGAACGTCGCAGTTACTTTTCCTCTTCCGTCAGTACCGCGATTACCCGTTCGGTCAATTCGCGATTCTCAATGTCCAGAATATAGTGCGGTTTTGCTCCCTCATAGGGCGCGCCTTCCGGGACGCCCTGTGTCCGCGATTTACGGGCAACAGGTCCGGTCCGTAAGCTTCGGCTGTATCGAAAAAAGTACAACCGAACGCATGGGCTTTGCGGATCGCCTTAATACTGTAATCTCTGTCGGGGACCTCGCCGTACCGATGGCTGAATCCCATACACCTCATTCCGATAGGCGAAACTTTTATCTCGCGTAATCTGCGTTTGAGCATGCAAACTCCTCTTTATATGATATATCCAAAAACAATCGATGTTGCTCTATATGATTTCATTAAAAGAAGTACCGTAATGTAATCGCTTTTATTTCTTTTTACTTCTAAATAATATTTTTATGCATTGCATTCTTTTTATAATTTGATAGCGTAATATTGAGAATTCCATTCGCGACCATAGCATTTATGTTATTTACATCTGTCGGACTAATTTCATAAACATCGATATTCGCTCCGATTTCAAGATAAATAATTCGAGAACAGGCACTCTGCGTTGCTTTGAATGGTGTACAACCACCTCCGGGTTGTGTGCTTGATTTTAATTCAATATAATCTTGAAAATCATATGGCGGGTTATTAGATTTAACCAATTTTTTATCGTAAAATGTTTTCACAATTTCCTTCTGCAATGGTTCTGGGAAAGGCACTCTGTTCTTTTTATAATACTTTCGATATAACTTATTGTATTTATTCCACGCCGACAAAAATGATTTCAATTCTTTCTTATTCATAAACACGCTCTCCAATTACACAAAGGTGATAAATGATAAAAAACTTTCGGTTTATTATATTATAGTATATTTTTCCGGTTTTTTCAATCTGTTCTGCATGGTAAAAGAAAAGTCGGAACAGGTTATCCTATCCCGATTTGTCATTTTCAAACCATTTTTATATTAAGCTTATAAGAATACACCTCCGAATCAAAGAAAATTACCCTGAAAGGCGGATGACTGTAAACAGGTAGTGGTCAGTACCAAATGGTCTTTTCGGCGGTTTCCCGCCTGATTAACAATTATTCGGGTTAATGAATGCGATTACCAGTTATTTGCTCGCATTTTTGGCAATAAGTCGCTCGTTCGAGTCTCTGATGTCGGTATTTTACAGCCGTAAAAATCAAAAATGTTTTTTGCCCCCAAAATACGAAAAAGCCCTTGAATTTCAAGGGCTTTTAGGTAGATAGCCATTTCGTCTATCTTGATGGCTATCACATACGAAATAGCTACACTACGAATATTTATCTACCTTAACTCCCATCATTGCATCTCGAGCATTTTCTTATGGCAAGTTAGAGTTTCGCTAACATACTATCAACATATTTCTTCCGTAATGATTTTTTTTATAACTTGAAAAATTGGGATAAAGCTTTCAAATTTTATCTTGTTGAATGGAATTTCCTTAGATAAAACCAATTCAGCAAATTTGGATTTTGGAAGTGCATAGTTAATTCCAGAATCAGAGTTTTTTAAGTCGAATACCCTAGTTCCTTTTGTTCCTTCAATAATTGCGATACTTTCTTTGCCGCAAAGATCTTTTCTCTCGCAAATTCGTTCAGCAGTATAAGATATTCCCACACTATTAAACTCATTACCCATAAACAATCTACGAGCTATACCATCATCTGGATTAATCCATTCTGTTTTTATTTCTTCATCGCTATAGAGATGTTCAATACAAATACTAGGTGTTGTTACTCTATGTGGTGGAATTGGAATAATAAATGAAAACACATTATTTCCCCAATTTTTATATTCGACATTGCTATCAGTCATTTTTTTATTCGTTTTATCGTCATCTCTATCTGCAATAAAAATATATTTGTTCTTTTGTGGTACTTTTGAAAGATTTTCACAAAGAGCACTCAGCGCCACATTTCCCATTTCAAGTTTATATTCATAATCTTCTTTTGCCCCAACTGGTCCGTATTCAAAAAGTTCAAAATTCAATAAGTCAAACAGCTCATTGAAACGATCGTCATCTTTAAGTGCATTGTATGCAGCTTTAATATGTTTCCAGTCCGTATGTCCCTCTGTAATTATAATTGTTTTCCCTTCAGATAAAATCGATTGAATTGCCTTTTGTGCCTCTTCCTGATACTTTTGGGTTTGCTTCATATATTCGTACGCTTTTTGAAACTCGGAAAATTGTTCTGAATCAATCTTAATTCCCTCGGGCATTTCATATATTTCAAAATTATCGCTACCCAAAGTATCCTTCATCCCAATAAGAAACAACGGCGAATGCGACGAAATTATAAATTGCACTTTGGGAAACATCGCTATTAGTTGAGGGAGAATCTCTTTTTGCAAATTTGAATGAAGATGTAATTCAATTTCATCTATTACAACAATACCTTGTATATCCGATGTATGTATACTTTTGTTTATATCACTGTCATCTGCATATCGTACAATTGTTGCAAACATGTTAAAAAGTGCAGCTTGTCCTGTAGATAAGGAATCTAACGATGGGCAAAAGACCGAATTGTCTTTTGCCCTCATTATTTCAAACCGAGAGCCCGATTCATTTCTAAAATTTAAAGCAAAATAAACCTTTTCTCCAACAATTTTGCTTAATATTTCTTCGATATTTGCACGAGCTTGTCTTAAAAGAAAAAGGTTTTGAATATTAACATGCTCTATTGATAAAGTTCCATCTTCACCTTGTCTTATATCCGCTCTTGAATCTGCAATAATATCCAACAACCATTGAAGTGTGTCAGCAGTAACATTTTTCACGGAAATAGGATTGTGTAATTGATTATTAAACCGTTTTTTTACTTGAGGATGTAAATAGCTATCTATATTGTAATATTTTTCTCCAAGCCAAATCGGTCGTTCATATCGATCTGGTCCAAAGTAACAAATTATATTATTTGACCATTCCTTATTAACATCTTCTTCATGAATTGAAACACTCTTATAATTTTCATTTTCGTCCCAATGAAATATCCCTTTTTTTAAGCCGTATTTATCTTCAAATGCTTCTGCGCTTATTTTACCACTTTTAAAAATATAATTATATTCATCATTCCCGTTAAATAACAAATATGAAATCATATAAAAAGCTTTTTCATGTATTTCATGACAGCTTATTTCTTTATAGTATTGTGCGCCTACTCCATAATCACTTTTTAACTGAGCATTTGTAAATTTTTGGCCAGCCATCTCATATAATGCATCCACTATATTTGATAATATTGTGGATTTGCCACTTCCGTTTCCTCCAACAAGAACAACTGGTTTAGGTAGTCCATTTTCACCAAATGGAAAATCAAGGTTCATAGTCTTAAGAGGTCCTACATTCTCGTAAATAGCTTTCTTTAAATACATATATTTTTCCTCTCAGTCATTAAAAATTATTACTTTCAAATTGTTTTTTAGGAAACAACTAAGCATATACGTTAGCGTATGTATTTTTATACATGATTTCTATATATTTCTCATTTTGCTTACATCGCTTGACAAGGGCACACAGCCCTTTGTCGTGTGCGATGGATAAGTAAAAGTCAAATTTTCCACTCAA
>CAKSZH010000003.1 GCA_934525675.1 uncultured Eubacteriales bacterium | reverse complement strand
CCCCCCTTTTTTCGGGACAGCTTTATTAGATTACCACATCCCCTCCCCTTTGTCAACCCCTTTTTTAAAAGTTTTTTCCTTTTTTCAAGAAAAAATCCGAAAGGTCAACTCCGCGCCGAATTAATTGGTCGAATCTGGAAGAATATCGCCGGCGCCCTGCACCAATACTACTCAAAAACGGGGAGAAATCTGTGATATTATGGTTACCATACTCATACGAACGCTGATTATCTATCTTATTCTGATCGGAGCAATGCGGCTGATGGGAAAACGACAGATCGGCGAATTGGAGGTTTCGGAGCTGGTCACAACGCTTCTGCTCTCGGAAATTGCAACGCTGCCGATTGAAAATCAGGATATTCCGATCCTGTATGCAATCATTCCCATCGTTACCCTGCTTTTTCTGGAGGTTGCGGCATCAGTCATGCTGTCCCGGTTCCCGAAGCTCAAAGGGATTCTTTCCGCACGTCCGAGCATTCTGGTGAACAAGGGGACCGTTGATCAGAAGGAGTTGTCCCGGATGCGGCTTTCTCTGGAAGAACTCTTCAGCGAACTGCGGCAACAGGATGTAACGGATCTGGAGGATGTGGAGTACGCAATCCTCGAGAAAAACGGCAAGATCTCGGTCATTCTCAAAAACGAGGCGGCTCCCGTTACTGTCGGGCAAGCAGGGGTCAAACCGGACAGGGGCGGAATGACTCACATTCTCGTTTCAGGCGGGGTCATCAACCGTCACGGAATGAAAACCGCCGGGGTATCGGCAGAAAAACTGAAAAAGTATCTGAAGAAATACCGCGCGACGGTGGACGAGACTTATTATCTGACCGTCAACGACGGAGGGAAAACAGAATTTTCCCGAAAGGAGCAAAAATGAAAACCTTCTGGTGCTCGCTTGTCGTGTTTTTGTTGCTCATCACGGCGATTGTTTTCAATTACATTTATGTCAACCGCACGGCGGACGAGTTGATCCGGCTGACGGAAAACGTCCCGGAGGATCCCTCAGACGCGGACGAGGCACTGGAGGCGCTCGCCGGCTACTGGAGGTCCAACCGGGACTTTCTCGGGATGTCGGTCAGTTACACGGAATTAAATCGGGTGGACGACCTGATCGTTGCCATGCAAAGTCACGGGAAACAGGCGGAAACCGCAGACTATCTCTGCGACCGCGCCCTGCTCCTCCCCGCAATCTGCGAAATCAGACGACTGGAGCAGTTTCATGTGTGGAACATTTTCTGAAGGACCTTGTCACTTGGTCTTCGCGGTGCGCAGTTCCTTGATTTTGTCTCGGAGAAACGCCGCCTGCTCGAATTCCAGATGCTGGGACGCAGCTTTCATTTCGGCAGTCAGCTTTGCAATCATTGCCTCGCGCTCGGCGGTACTCATGCGCTTGACTTCCCTTGTACTCTCCCGCTTTCCGCGTTTCTTTTCGCCGCCCTGATCCTTGGCATCCGTGCCAAGCTCGATGATATCGCGGATTCCCTTGACGACGGTTTTCGGGGTAATACCGTGCGCTTCGTTGTATGCCATCTGAATCTTGCGGCGGCGGTTGGTTTCCGCAATGGCGCGGCGCATGGATCCGGTCACGGTATCTGCGTACATGATGACCTTGCCGTGCGCGTTTCTTGCGGCGCGTCCGATGGTCTGAATAAGCGAGGTTTCCGCGCGGAGGAAACCCTCCTTATCCGCGTCAAGGATAGCGACAAGCGACACTTCGGGCAGGTCCAGCCCTTCGCGGAGCAGATTGATACCGACCAGGACGTCAAAGACGCCGAGACGGAGGTCGCGGATGATCTCCATACGCTCCATGGTTTCTACATTATAATGTATATAACGGACCTTGACACCGTTGTTTTCGAGGTAGTCGGTCAGATCCTCCGCCATCTTCTTGGTCAGAGTGGTGACGAGCACGCGCTCCTTCTTTGTAACGCGGTCGCGGATCTCACCGAGCAGGTCATCCACCTGCCCCTCCACGGGGCGGACATCTACCTCGGGGTCCAGCAGTCCCGTCGGGCGGATGATCTGCTCCACGATCTGGGTGGAGTGCTCCTTTTCGTACTCCTGCGGCGTTGCGCTGACAAAGACCGCCTGATGAATCTTTTCTTCAAATTCGTTGAAATACAGGGGGCGGTTGTCGTAAGCGGACGGCAGGCGGAAACCGAAATCGACCAGATTCTTCTTTCTTGCGGTATCCCCGCCGCTCATACCGCGTACCTGCGGAAGCGTGACGTGGGACTCGTCCACGAACATGACGTAATCCGGCGGGAAATAATCAAGGAGGGTATACGGCGTCGCACCCGGTTCCCTGCCCGACAGCACACGGGAATAATTTTCCACGCCGGAGCAGTACCCGACCTCGCGGATCATTTCAAGGTCGTACTTAACCCGTTCGCGGATACGCTGTGCCTCGATAAGTTTTCCCTGTTCCTCAAACCAGCGGGAACGTTCCTCCATTTCCTTTTCAATGACGGCGAGTGCGTGCTCGCGCTTGTCGTCGGAAACGGCATAGTGAGTCGCGGGAAAGACCGCTGCGTAAACAAGGTCGCGGAGCACCTCGCCCGTCACAATGTTGATCTCGGACAGACGGTCGATCTCGTCGCCGAAAAATTCCACCCGGATCGCCTTATCCCCGACCGCAGCCGGGATGATCTCCACGGTATCCCCGCGGACACGAAAGGTGTGGCGGACAAGGTTCATATCGTTGCGGTCGTAGCTGATAGCAATCAGACGGTGCACCAGTTCGTCCCGCGACAGGGGCATTCCGGGACGGAGCGGGATCAGAAGTCCCTCATATTCCTGCGGATCGCCGAGCGAATAAATGCAGGAGACGCTCGCCACAATGATGACGTCGTTGCGCTCAAACAGGGCGCTCGTCGCGCTGTGGCGGAGGCGGTCGATCTCGTCGTTGATGAGTGCATCCTTTTCGATGTACATATCCTTGCCGGGGATGTATGCCTCCGGCTGATAGTAATCGTAATACGACACAAAGAATTCCACGGCGGAATCGGGAAAGAACTCCCGCATTTCGGAGCAGACCTGTGCCGCGAGCGTTTTGTTTGGCTCCAGGATCAGCGTCGGGCGGTTGACCTCCTTGATGACGTTTGCCATTGTGAAGGTCTTGCCGGAGCCGGTCACGCCGAGCAGCGTCTGGCAACGGTCCCCGCGCAGAATCCCGTCGGCGAGTTTGCGGATCGCCTGTGGCTGGTCGCCTGTCGGGGTATATTCGCTTTTCAGTATAAACTGATGTTTCTCCATGAAATCATCGATTCCTTTCCGTTGATATTCCGGTTGCGCTCCGGGCAACACAATCCGAAGGGGTGACGGCGGGGCGCCCGATAATACGAATCGCTCCGCCCTCCCGACGACAGATTCCGCGCCGTAAAAGGTCGGAGCGAAGCAACGCAGAACCGCGGCGTTTATTTGCCGAAGACGGTTTCCGCGATCCGGACCGCACCCATCGCGTCGGCGGCATAAAAGTCCGCGCCGATGCGGGCGGCGTATTCCTCGGTCAGCACCGCGCCGCCGACCATGACACGCGTTCCCGGTGACACTTCGTGCACAAGCCGGATGGTCTCCTCCATTGCGGGGACGGTCGTGGTCATGAGTGCGGAAAGCCCGACCAGCCGACAGCCTTTTGCCGCCTCTGCAACCGTTTCCGGGGGAACGTCCCTGCCGAGATCTTCCACGTAAAACCCAAAGTTCTCAAGCAGAACGCGAACGATATTTTTACCGATGTCATGCAGGTCTCCCCTGACTGTCGCAATCACAATCCGCTTGTCCGGGTCCGCCGCCGAGGGCATTTTTTCTTTGATGACGGCGAACGCGGCGGAAGCGGCATCCGCCGCCATGAGAAGCTGAGGAAGATATGCCTGCTTTTTCTCAAACGCAACACCGACACGGTTGAGCGCGGGAACAATCTCGTGTTCAATGATCTCAAGCGGTTCGGTATTCTCAAGAAGCGCAAGCGTCAGCGATCTTGCCGTGTCGGACAGTCCGCGTTCGATCGCGCCGGAAAGGGTCCCCACCGTACCGACGGCAGAGGCGGAGGGATTTCCCGCCGGGGAGGTTGTCGTACTTGCGGTAGCTGACGCGGGATGTTCTGCGGCAAACGAAAGGTATCCGCAGCAATGGGAATCCTTCCCCGCGAGCATCCGGTAAAGATGATAAGCCCGCATCATTTCCGCGGAAAACGGATTCATGATTGCGGCATCCAGTCCGCGGGAAAGCGCCATCAGGAAGAAGGCAGCATTCACCGCCTCCCGGTCGGGAAGCCCGAAGGAAACATTGGAAACGCCGAGGCTTGTACAAATGCCGAGTTTTTCCTTGATGAGCGCAACCGCGTCAAGCGTGATTTTTGCGTTTTCGTCCCCGGAGGACACCGTCAGCGTGAGCGGGTCGGCAATGATGTCGTGCTTCGGAATCCCGTACTCCGCCGCGGTTTCCGCAATCCGGCGGGCGATCTCAAAGCGACCCTCGGCGGTTTCGGGGATCCCGTTCTCGTCCATGGTGAGCGCGATCACACAGCCGCCGTATTTCTTCACGAGCGGGAAAATCTTCTCCATGCTTTCGCGGCTTCCGTTCACCGAATTGACGAGCGGTTTACCATTACAGATACGCATAGCGCGCTCCATGGCTTTGGCATCTGTCGTATCAATCTGAAGCGGCAGGTCGCATACCGCCTGCAGGCGGCGCACGATGGTGCTGACCGCTTCCGCTTCATCAATTCCGGGAAGTCCCGCGTTGACATCGAGCATCATCGCGCCCGCATCCGCCTGTCTGACACCCTCGGAAAGAATCAGATCGTAGTCCCCGTCAAGGAGCGCCTGCCGGATCCTCTTTTTGCCCGTCGGGTTGATTCTCTCGCCGATGAGCACCGGCGAATTTCCGAAGGTCACGGTGTGCGTGCCGGAAGAAACGACCGTCTCCCGTTTCGCTTGCGGCAGGCGGTAAACCATGTCGCGCGTTGCCCGGACAGTCGCTTCCAGATAGTCCGGCGTCGTTCCGCAACAGCCGCCGATGACCGTCGCGCCGGCAATCACCATTTCCCGCATTCCGTCGGCAAACTGCTCCGGGGTAACGGTGTAAAACAGGTTCCCGTCCGCGTCGGTTTCGGGTAATCCCGCGTTGGGGTTGGCGATCACGGGGACCGACGCGTGCGCGGCAAGTTCTTTTACGACCGGGATCATCAGGTCAGGTCCGCAGGAGCAGTTACACCCGAGCGCGTCCACGCCAAGCCCCTCGAGCATTGCAACCATGGCGGCGGGCGTGGCGCCCGTCATGAGTTTGCCGGACGCATCGTAGGCGTTGGTCACAAAAACCGGCAGCGAGCAGTTTTCCTTTGCCGCGAGCACCGCCGCTTTGGTCTCATAGCAATCGGTCATGGTTTCGATGAGAATAAGGTCGACCCCGCCGATCTCCACGGCAAGACGGATGGTTCCGGCGTATACCTCCACCGCGTCCTCAAAGGAAAGCGGTCCGTAGGGGGCGAGCAGCTTCCCCGTAGGTCCGATATCCAGCGCGACAAAGCGGTCGGGGTAATCCCGCCGTGCGTCGTTTGCACACCGGATCGCCGCGCGGAGATACGCTTCCGCATTTCCGTACTTGAGCGAATTGACCCCGAACGTATTGGTTTTGATCATATCCGCGCCCGCAGCAAAATAGCGGCGGTGCAGTTCGGTCACGCAGTCCGGATGTGTGAGGTTCCACGCCTCCGGAAGCTCGCCCGCGGCAAGCCCCATCGACTGAAGCACCGTTCCGGTTCCGCCGTCAAAGTACAGTCTTCCCTCTTTGAGTCTTTCTAAGACAGTTTTCATGATAGGAACCTTCGTTTCCGTCGTCAGAAAAGGAAACGCCCTTTCTTTGTCAATTGTCCCGTTCAATCAGTCATTCTTCTCAATCCGGAAGATCGCGCTCACGGACTTGGTCGGCGTCATCAGGAGACTTTCCGAAAGTCGGATACCGAGCTCTCTGTCGGCTCCGAGAAAGCCGAGAAGCATCGGCTGAACCTCAAGCGGCAGATCGCCGTAACCGGGGCTGAAACGGGAACGGGTGAGGAGTGGCAGTTCTGCCGCGGCAAAATCGCACAGCGACTCAATCATCGCCGATGCGACTGCGTCGGTCACATACTGGGCAAGCACGCCGCGGTACCCCGCCGCCCGGATGATACGATCCGCGCCGACGCCGAGCGTTGCCGCAAATACATAAACCTCCTCCGCGCCGTCAAGATATTTTGCAAGCGCGCGGCTCCGGACGGCTCCGAAGCCGAAGATGCAGGTCTCCCCGTCGGGAGAGACACAAACGCCGCTTTCGCGGAAGGTATAGGCGCACTGCGCCGCGCGGCGGAGTTCAGAGAGCGCTTCCCCGACGGGAAGCCCCCAAAAATCCCCTCCACCGTTCATACTCTCCCGAAGAGGTGAATCTTTTGCGGAGGCAGTCCCCTTCAGGAGCCCCAGACGAAGAGCGATCTCCCGCTCGCTGACAGTAAATGCGTCCGACGGTACCAAAATCATTTGAGTATCTCCGAGAGGTTCCGGAGGATTGCTTCTGCAATTTCCGGTTTGTTCATGGAATACACATGAACTGCCTTCACGCCGTTGGCAAGCAGATCGACGATCTGCTCGGTCGCGTAAGCGATGCCCGCCTGCCGCATGGCGCCCGGTGTGTCGCCGAAGCGGTCGACGATTCGCACGAACCGCTGGGGGAGCGCCGTACCGGAAATGGCGCAGATACGCCGGATGGATTTCGGGTTGGTCACCGGCATGATCCCCGCAATGACGGGCACGCCGATCCCGCTCTCACGGAGACGATAAAGAAAATTATAATAGATGTTGTTGTCGAAAAACATCTGAGTCGTCAGAAACTCACACCCCGCCTCCACTTTACGACGGAGATTTTCAATATCAGCAAAACCGGTCGGACTGTCCGGATGGCTTTCCGGATAGCATGCGCCGCCGATGCAGAAACCGCCGAACGCGCGGATATCCGCCGTCAACTCGCTTGCGTAGTGATACTCCCGCTCCCAATTTTCGTCTCCCGCGGGAATGTCCCCGCGAAGCGCAAGTATATTTTCGATCCCCGCCTCCCGGAGTGCGGTCAGACGCGCTTTGATATCTGCCTTTGTGGAGGAAACACAGGTCAGATGGGCAAGCGAAGTCACACCGTGCGCAGACAGATTTTCAGCGATCTCAAGGGTATACGCGGAGGTCCCTCCGCCCGCACCGTAGGTTACGCTCATGAACGACGGATGAAGGGCGGCGATCTTTTCGGTCACCTCCCGTACACTGTCAAAGGCATCCCCGCTTTTCGGCGGGAATACCTCAAAGGAAAGGCTTGGCTTTTCTCCGGCGAGAATGTCTGTAATCTTCATATCTGTCAGGTTCCTTTCTGTTTCGGAGTCATACTTCATTGTTGTCTTTGATTCTGTCGGCGATAACATTTCGCCGGATTTCACGCTGCAGTGCGCACGGGGTCAGTGATAGAGCTTTGCCAATCCGCCCTCGGAAGTCTCCTTGTAGCTTCGGGACAGATCCTTCCCCGTTTCATACATCGTATCCACAACAAGATCAAACGAAATTTTTCTCGTGTCCGTCAGGAAGTTGGCAAGGTTGACCGCGTTGATCGCACGCATGGCGGCGACCGCGTTGCGTTCGATACAGGGAATCTGTACAAGCCCTCCGATCGGATCGCAGGTCAGTCCGAGATGATGCTCCATCGCCACCTCGGCTGCATATTCGATCTGGTCGATCCGCATGTCGTACAGCTCTGCGAGTGCTGCCGCCGCCATGGAACAGGCACTGCCGACCTCCGCCTGACAGCCGCATTCCGCGCCGCTGATCGACGCGTTGGTACGGATAATATTTCCGACCAGCCCCGCGACCGCGAGGGCACGGTAAATGTCTTCATCGGTTCTGCCGAGCCGCTCCTGCTCATAAAGAAGCACGGCCGGAAGAATTCCGCAGGAGCCGCAGGTCGGCGCAGTAACAATCCGCCCGTTTGCAGCGTTTTCCTCGCTGACGGCAAAGGCATACGCACAGATCAGGCGGTTCTCTCTGGTGACCGCGTCTTCATTCTTCGGGTTCTGGTGATACAGATACCCCGCTTTTCTCTGCACATGAAGCCCCCCGGGCAGCTCTCCTGTTCCTGCAAGTCCGTTTGATACGGCGGATTTCATGGTTTCCCAGACAAGTGGCAGATGCCGGGCAAGCGATTCTCCCTCCACCTCGTCCGCATACTCCGGAAGACGTATTCCTCTTTTGCGGCAATACTCCGCAATATCGGAAAAGTGGCGATGGGGGTAGACCTCTGCTTCCGCGATCGCATCTTCCCCGTCAAGCAGAATGTCACCTCCCCCGATGCTGAACACCCGGAGAAAGCCGATCTCCGCCCCGTTTTTCTTTGCATAAAAGTCCATGGTGTTTGGGTGCGGAAGCCCCGTTACACCGGGGCAGAAAATCACCTCGCACTTCCCTTTCGGAAGCGTTTGTGCAAGGATGCGGTCGGTGCCGTGTCCCTTTCCCGTCAAGGCGAGCGAGCCGTAGAGCTTTACGGTATAGAAGTCCGCATCGGGGTAACGGTCAAGGAACAAAAGCGCCGCTTTTTCCGGTCCCATGGTATGCGAACTGGAGGGTCCCCTGCCGATTTTATAGATGGAGCAGATGCTCCGCATTCCCGTTCCCGCGGGGACGAAAGTTGTATTCTCGGAAAACTGATTCATTACTCTACCTCTGTGACCGGTCGGAAATCATTTTTTGACCGATCCGTCAATGTAAGCCGGAATTCCCGGAGCCGGATCATACGGAAGCGCGCTCCCGGAGTCCTTCCAGAATCCGGCGGGCATCCTGAAAGCGCTCCGATTTGGTCTTTGCCGCGAAAACGCCGATCAGATACCGCTTTCCGGCAAGCTCTGCCGTGACAATCACGCTGTATTTACCTTTCCCGAGCGAGCCGGTTTTTAGCCCCGTCACCGCGGAATCGTAAAACTCGCTGTCGGGATCAAGCATAAGATTGGTGTTTACCCAATGATTGGTTTCGCCGCTTGCGTAGGTCACGTCATCCTCAGACAAGCCCGCGTACCTCATGATATCTGCATTATCCGCCGCAAGCCGTGCAATAATCGTCATATCTTCAACGGTGGAATAATGCGCTTCCTCGGTGTTACCGTCCGGCGAGAGGAATCTGCTTCCGCAGAGTCCGATCTTTTCACCGTAGCGGTTCATACCGTCCACGAACACGTCCACCGCCTCTTTTGCACCGGCATCCGGATTGCCGAGAAGCGCTCTCCCGCCCGCGGCGGCAAGCACGTATGCCGCATCATTGCCGGACGGAAGCAAAACTCCCTCGATCAGCATCTCCACGGTAAGAGTATGCCCACGTTTGATATACGCAATCGACGATCCGTGGGCAATCATGCCGACCTCTTCTCCCGCCGTAACGAGGGTATCGGGAGAAAGCAGGGTCAGGACATAGAGAATGGTCAGAAGCTTGGTCGTACTTGCGGGGTACAGGACCCGCGCCTCGCCCTTCAGATACAGGTATTCCCCCGCATCCATATCGTAAACGAACGCCTGTCCAGCGTCAATCGCGAAATCAAGCAGGTTCGCCGAGGTCGGGATATATCCGTTGTCTCCCGGCTCGTGCAGGGTCGCGCGGGGCGTGCCGGAACAGGAGGCAAGAAATGCCGTCAGCGCGCCGAAGCACAGGCAAACGGCAAGTAGCAGAGAGAAAAACCGCAGTCGTCTCTTCATCGTTTATCCTCCGTTTCCGTTCTTCCGGATACCACGGCAAGTCCTTCGGGGAAGGACATGGTCTCCCCGGCGCTCTCTTCGGGCATCCCGTTTTTCTTTTGTTCCCGATCGGAAATAAGTCCGGTCTTCTTCTCTTTCGGCTCTCTCTGAAGCGCGGTGATCCGCAAAAAGAGCTGACGGAACCGCTGTCTGGTTTCCCGGTCGAAATTGCGATAGGAGTTTCTGAGCGCAAGCAGACTGCCAAGCCCCGTTCCCGTCAACTGACCAAGCGTCTCCGCCTTGGTCGCGCCGAGAAGCTGAAATAACAGTTCGACAAATTCCCGCCTGTCCTCCTTCGGGACCGTATCAATGCCGTTCCGGATGCTGTCGTCCATGCGTTTCCCGAATTCCGACCGTCCGTCGGCGCGGGAAAGCCGATCCCCCACGGCATACCACGAAAGCGGCTTATGCTGCATCAGTCCGCGCTCGGCGGAAAGAACATATTCCGTTTTTCCGCCGCGGAAAAAGAATCCGCCGACAAGCGAGGATTCCGGAATGAAGGTCACAATGCGGTCCGCAACTCCGGAAAACGCATCCGAACGCACGAAGCTCTCGTCAAAACCGGGGCCGTCGTAGCTGTACACATTCCGGATACGCGCACGGACGGACGGGTCGGCACCGACCGACGCAAAGATCGCCAGGTTGCCGCCTTTGGAATGTCCCACAACATGGATATCGCCCGGATAACGCGCCGCGATCCGGTTCAGGTAACGCACCGCCTTGCCCTGTGAAGGAATACTCGGCAGATAGCTCATGTTGCAATCCTCTTTCCAGCCGACAAGCGACTCATCGGTCCCGCGGAATACGACCACAGGGCTTTTGTCGGGAAGCAGGAACGTCATGGCGGCAAACTGCTGTTCCGCCGACACGTCGGTTTCGCTGACGTACCCGGTCAGGGACAGCTCCGAGAAACGGCGGGTACGGTAAAGCTGTTCCGCGAACTGCTGCACATCGGTCTTGAGAATCTTTCTGCCGTCCTCCGTAAGCTGCCCGGGCGAAAGCGCAATGCCCGCGGCGGGAAACGGCAGCACATGTTCCCCGTCCACGCCGCGGAAATCCGCATAGGACATGGCAGACAGGATCAGCCCGTCCACCTCGGAAAACGGCGCCGTGGGAACAGAGATCCGGTCCTTTTCCCCGGACGCGGGAAAAGACAGATCCCCCCGCCAGAAAAGGTATTCGGAAAGCGAATATGTCCGATCCATACCGCACCCCCTATGTAAAAACAATATATATTGATTATAACATAAACAGTATAAAAAAGAAAGTCCTTTCCGCAAATTCTCACGGAAAGGACCGGGTTTCCCCGTCTGTATCTGTTTTATGATTGATCGGACAAGTCCGTCTTCCGGAACGCGGTCGTGCCGGTCAGCGGTCCCGCAGAAGCGAGGCAACCTGTGCCGCAAAACGGTCGGTCTCCCTCAGCGTATTGAACATCCCGAAGCTGACGCGGACCGCGCCGTCTTCCGAGGTGCCGAGCGTCCTGTGACCGAGCGCCGAGCAGTGAAATCCCGCTCTTACGGCACAGCCCCTTGCATCAAGCAGGTCTGCCGCGCGTTCCGACGGAATTCCGTCAAGGCAAAACGAAAGCACCGAGCCGACGCGTTCGGGGGCAAGGATCTTCACGCCCCGGATACTGTCCAGCCTGTCGCGCAGGTGGGAAAAGAGGAATCCGTCATGAGCGCCGATTGCCTCCACACCGCGCTCCGTCACCTCCCTGACCCCCGCCGCAAGTCCCGCAAGAGCCGGGACGGCAAGCGTTCCCGCCTCGTACCTCTCCGGTGCCTCGTCCGGCATTTCGCCCTCCAGCGAACGTACACCGTTTCCGCCCTCGGCGAGGGTATCCAGCCTCAGCCCCGGACGGATGGCAAGAAATCCGCTTCCCATCGGACCGTACAATCCCTTGTGTCCCGGTGCGCACAGCACATCGATGTTCATTTCCGGCATACTGACCGGCAGATGTCCGAGCGATTGGGATGCGTCAAGAATGAACAGAATTCCCTTGTCCCGACACAGCTTCCCGATTGCCTTCGCAGGAAGGACCGCCGAGCACAGGTTGGACACGTGCGCACAGACCACCGCCCGCGTATTCGGACGGATCCGTCTTCCGATGGCATCGAGGATTCTCTGTTCCGACGCGGGCGAGGCATCCTCCGGGAAGGTCGGAAAAACGTCATACGAGATCTTTCCTTCCTTTGCCAGACGGTAGACCGGGCGGTATACCGCGTTGTGCTCCATGTCACTGATCAGAACATGATCGCCCTCGCGGAGCACCCCCTTGATCGCCGTGTTGATCGCGGCGGTCGCATTGAGTGTGAACACGATTCCCGACGGGTCGTCAAGTCCGGCGAATTCCGCAAGTGCCTCACGGCAGTCGTAAACGGTTTCCGCCGCGCGGCGGGACAAGCGGTGCGCTCCTCTGCCCGGATTTCCGCAGTCCTCCCGCATAGCACGGGATACCGCATTGTATACGCTCCTCGGCTTCGGACAGGTCGTCGCCGCGTTATCAAAATAAATCATATCGTCACTCATTCCGGTACTCCGTCACCGTGATCCCGGCGCCGCGAAGAACGCCGACCGCGGATGCATGATACAGGCAGGGATAAGATACGCCGAACACACAGCCGCCGTCCGCTCCGCCACGCTCGGTTTTTCGCACCGTAGCGGAAATGCCGGACGCCGCAAGTGCACGCTTTGCGCGCATTGCCTGCGTATTGCTTCCGACCGTCGCAAGGCAGGCGTCACCGTAATATCCGTCAGAATCATTTCTGCGCATAAACATCCCTCCCTCAATGTCATTTTATGTCGGATACCGTGCGGGTGTGCGCGGTGTGCGGCGGCAAAGCAAGGCACTGCGCATCGCGGCGAACAGGCATGTGCCGACAGCGGAAGGGATTCAACAGGTGAAAGAATTACCCAATGACGGACAAAACCGCATTCCCGGCAGATGAACCGTCTGCCCGGGGAAAGAATCACCTGCCGGACGAAAAGGAACTCCTTCCCAATAAAAAGAGCCGCCCTCCCCGTTGGGAAGGGCGGCTTGACCGCGTTTGTAGAATGTGAATCAAGTCACAGATAGCCGGATAACGGCACAACGCCACGCCGTTTGTCCGTTATTCCGTCTGACGATTCCTCGGCGGATTCTCCGCAAGATAGGCATCCAGAATTCCGGCGGCGTCTTTTACAAGCTCAAGGCAAGGGCGTTTTTTGTAAAATGCCGCGTTCCGCTCCGACGGTTTTGACGGATCGCTTGCTCCGCGGTCACCAAGCCCAAGCAGATCCCGGCAAAGGTAAGAACCGTTTTCGGCGCGGAATCTGCCCGCCAACTCCTGCACACGGGAATACAACTCCGCCTTTGCAGCTTTGGCTTCTGCGTCGTTATAGCCGTATAGCATGCCGACCGCCATCATCATACCGCTGACCGCCCCGCACATTTCCCGAAGTCTGCCCACTCCCCCGCCGAATGCCGACGACACGCGGAGTGCCGTTTCCCCGTCAAGCCCGGTCAGGTCACAATAAGCAGCAAACACCGCCTGCGAACAATTGTATCCGCGGAGAAACAGCTCCGCCGCTATCGTTTTATGTTCCCGCATATTTTTCTCCTTTTGCTGAATTTGCGGGGGAAGCTCTTCCCGGAAGATATGCTGTATGCAAGAGTGCAACTGTTTGCGACAGCCTCCCCTTTTTACTGTTTTTATTTTACGCCCTGTCCCGCGGATTGTCAAGCGGATTCAGGCAAAGAAAAGCGGCGCACCCGAAAGCAAGAACGGAACTGCAAGTAAGAGCGCACCGCGGGACAAGTCGCGGGATTCAGCAGATCTGCACGGTATGTACAACGATTATCTGTGAAAATTTCCGCAAACATCTTGCTTTTTGGGGAAAATCAGTTATACTATATCTGAATATATTTTTTACTTTATTTCGGAGGTTTCTTTACTATGAAAAAGCTTGAAAAACTGTCCGGTTATCAGGGTGTCAAGGGTCCGGTCGTCACCATCGTCATGGACGGCGTGGGACTGGCTCCCGCAAGACCCGGTAACGCCGTTGCCGATGCATCGACCCCGACGCTCGATATGCTGATGAAGGATTATCCCTGGGTCTCGCTCAAGGCGCACGGCACCGCCGTCGGTCTTCCCTCTGACGACGACATGGGCAACTCCGAGGTCGGTCACAACGCGCTCGGCGCAGGTCAGGTGTTCGCACAAGGCGCAAAGCTGGTCTCCAACTCCATCGCGTCCGGCAAAATGTTTGAGTCCGAAACCTGGAAGAATCTGATCGCAAACGTCAGAGACAATCATACCGTTCTCCACTTCCTCGGTCTGTTCTCGGACGGCAACGTACATTCCCACATCGACCATCTGAAGGCAATGATCAAGGAAGCCAAGAAGGAGGGCGTCGCGACCGTCCGCGTGCATATTCTGCTTGACGGACGCGACGTCGGCGAGACCTCCGGCATGGATTATATCGTTCCGTTTGAAGCGTTTCTTGCGGAGCTCAACGACGCGACGTTTGACGCAAAGATCGCATCCGGCGGCGGACGTATGAAGATTACCATGGACCGCTACGAGGCAAACTGGGCAATGGTTGAGCTCGGCTGGAAGACCCACGTGCTCGGCGATGGCAGACAGTTCGCGTCCGCAGAGGAAGCCTACACCACGCTCCGCAAGGAGACCGGCGCGATTGACCAGGATCTGCCTCCCTTCGTCATCGCAAAGGACGGCAAGCCCGTCGGCACCATGGAGGACGGCGATTCCGTGATCTTCTTCAACTTCCGCGGCGACCGTTCCATCGAAATCTCCCGCGCGTTTGACAGCGGCATGGAATTCGACAAGTTCAACAAGGTTCGTTCTCCCAAAGTTATGTACGCCGGTATGCTGGAATACGACGGGGATCTGCACATCCCGAAGCACTACCTCGTCAATCCTCCCGAAATCACCAACACCATGTCCGAATATATGACCGGCACGGGTATCCGCATCGCGGCAATCTCCGAGACCCAGAAATACGGTCACGTCACCTACTTCTGGAACGGTAACCGTTCGGGCAAGTTCAACGAGCACCTGGAGACCTATATTGAGAAGCCTTCGGACATCGTTCCGTTCGAACAGCGTCCGTGGATGCAGTGCGCGGAAATCACCGACAAGATGATCGAGCTGATCTCTTCCGGCAAGTATGATTTCATCCGCGTCAACTACCCCAACGGCGACATGGTCGGTCACACGGGCAACTACTACGCCACCAAGATCTCCATTGAAGCGCTGGATCTCCAGCTCGCGCGTCTGCTCCCCGTCATTGAGGCGGCGCACGGTGCGGCAATCATCACCGCCGACCACGGCAACGCAGACGAGATGTACGAAATCGACAAGAAGACCGGCGAGCCCAAGAAGAACCCCGACGGCACCTATAAGGCAAAGACCAGCCACACGCTCAACCGCGTTCCCTGCATCATCTTCAACCCGGAGAAGCCCGCAGGCTACAAGGTCAAGGAAGACAAGGGGCAGTTCGGGCTTTCCGATGTCGCGGCGACCACCGTCAATCTGATGGGCTACAAGGCTCCCTCCATGTGGGACGAGTCGATTCTCGACGTGGACTGATTCAGCTCTGCCGCAAAAGCAAAGTCAATCTTTGTTTTTTCTGCGGATGGGTTACATCCCGCTACGGTATTTCGACGGGCGCGCGAAAATCAGGAACCATTTTTCAAGCGGCGTGCCCGCCTGTAAAAACGGGCACGCCGTTTGCATAAGTGAAGCCGATTTTCGCGTTATCTGCGAAAGATTCCCATCGCGCAGGCTTTGGCGGGCGCGAAGCAGGGGTTACTCCGCAGCGTTGCGCCGCCGCAAAAAACAGCAAAAGCAGCCTCCCGTTACAAAACGGGAGGCTGCTTTTTTGAGGAATCTGTTCCGTTGTTATCAGATACG
Organism: uncultured Eubacteriales bacterium; assembly: GCA_934525675.1. Lineage (GTDB taxonomy): Bacteria > Bacillota > Clostridia > Oscillospirales > CAG-272 > CAKVOU01. The sequence continues at coordinate 179,379 of CAKSZH010000003.1, read as the reverse complement.
GAATTACATTTTCCGATTACTGATTTTTTCTCCCGGGTATCCCTGTTCCGGCGCGCGGGCTTCCCCGTGCACAATCGGAAGCAGGTCCACGGCATGGGAAACGAGGTAGGTTGCCCCCGCATCGCGGAGCTCTTCCTCGGTTCCGTAACCGAAGAGGACTCCCGCAGAGTCCACGCCGATCTCCTTTGCGCCGTCTACGTCAAAGTGGCGGTCGCCGACCATCAGAATCTTTGATTGATCCGTTGCCCCCACGTGTTCCAGCGCGTAGGCAATAACCTCGCTCTTCGCCACTCGCGATCCATCCATGGTTGCACCGGCGATAAAGGTGAAATACGGCGTCAGCCCCAACTTGTCAAGAATCTGCCGCGCGTAAAACTCCGGCTTGGAGGTTGCGGTCAACACCTGTACCCCTGCATCATACAATGCCTTGAGGGTTTCGGGAATTCCGTCGTACACACGATTTTCAAATACTCCGCGATCGCTGTAATACTCGCGGTAATACTTCACACCGCGCTCCGCTTCTTCCCGGGTCAGTCCATAGTATTCCATATAAGAATCAATGAGCGGAGGTCCGATGAAGCGGTACAGTTCCCGCCGGTCGGTCACGTGAATGCCGAACTTATCAAGCGCGTAGGCGACCGAATGGGTCACGCCTTCGCCAGAATCGATCAGCGTTCCGTCCATGTCAAACAGTACGGTGGTATAGCGGTTCATAGGTCCCTCCGTATCCGTCATTCTGCAAGATCGGAAAGAAGCCGCACAAGCATCTCCGAGATCTTTTCCATGGACTCGACCGACACAAACTCAAAGCGGGAATGGAAGTTCTCGCCGCCCGTGCAGAGGTTGGGGCAAGGCAGTCCCATGAAGGACAGTCTCGCGCCGTCGGTACCCCCGCGGATCGGGATAACCTTCGGTTCAATCCCGACCTCGCGCATCGCCGTCTCGGCACGTTCGACGGTGTAGAGGTTTGCGTCAATGATCTCCTTCATGTTGTAATAGGAATCCTTCACGGTCACCTTGCAGGTGCCTGCACCGTACTTTTCGTTGATCTTTTCGCCCGCGGCAAGGAACACCCGCTTCTTTTCCTCAAATTTCTCACGGTCATGGTCACGGATGATGTAGGTGACCTTCGCGCTCTCGATCCCGCCCTCAATGCCGAGCAGGTGATAGAAGCCCTCGTAGCCCTCGGTCTCTGCGGGAATCTCGTGCGCCGGAAGAAGCGAAACAAATTCCGCCGCATACAGTGCCGCATTCTTCATACGGTCTTTCCCCGAACCCGGATGGATCGAAACACCCGCAAATTCCGCCACGGCGGAAGCCGCGTTAAAGTTCTCGTATTCCAGTTCGCCGAGTGCGCCGCCGTCCACGGTGTAGGCATAATCCGCACCAAATTTTTCCACGTCAAAGAGGTCTGCGCCGCGTCCGATCTCCTCATCCGGGGTAAAGCCGATTTTGACGGTTCCGTGCTTTTTACCGCTTGCGATCAGCGCTTCGATCGCGGTCACGATCTCGGCAACGCCCGCCTTATCGTCCGCTCCGAGCAGCGTCGTTCCGTCGGTGACGATCAGGTGCTGTCCGCGGTAATCTGCGAGATACGGATAATCCGCCTCCCGCATGGTAATTCCCTTTTCTTCATTCAACAGAATGTCGCCCCCGTCGTAGGCAACGGTCTTCGGGCGGATCGGCTCATCCGCCGCCTCGGGAGAGGTATCCATGTGGGAAATCAGACCGACCGTCGGAATATCTCCCTCACAGTTTGCGGGAAGCGTCGCGTACACGTAACCGTTTTCGTCCATGTGCGCGTCGGCAAGCCCGAGAGAGAGCAGTTCTTCTGTCAGATACTCGCCGAGCTTTTTCTGCTTGGCGCTGGACGGGCAGGTTTCCGACTCCTCGTCGGACATGGTGGGGAAGGAAACGTATTTGAGAAATCTATCCTGTACTTTCATGGGTTGACCCTTTCTGAATTGAATTTTCTTTGGAAACAGTCTGAGGCGGCTCTTATTACACCGCAAATCCGCCGTCCGCGCCGATGACCTGCCCCGTGATGAACGACGCGTGGTCGGACGCGAGAAACGCAACCAGCTCCGCGACCTCCTCCGGTGTACCGAGGCGGCACAGCGGCGTTTCATCTGCAAGGGTTGCAAGCGTTTCCCTTGAATGCACGCAGTTCATATCCGTGTCAATCACGCCAGGTTCCACGCAGTTGACGGTGATTCCCGAGGGTCCCACCTCTTTGGCAAGCGCCATGGTAAACCCGCGCAGACCCGCCTTGAGCGCAGAATACGCAACTTCACAGGACGCGCCCGTCTTGCCCCACATCGAACCGATGTTGACAACCCTGCCGGCGTGCCGCCGGATCATCCCCCGGAGTGCCTCACGGGTAAGCAGTACCGGCGCGGTCAGGTTAACGGCAACGAGACGCGCCCAAACATCGTCCGGAAGGTCGGTCAGAAGCCCGGTAACGGAGATACCCGCATTATTGACCAGCACGTCGATTCCGCCGAGCGCGTCCTCCGCCTGCCGTAAAATTGCCGGAAGACCCGCCGTGTCGCCGAGATCCGCGCGGATTGCCAAGGCTCCGGTTTCCCGTTGCACAAGTTCCGCCGCGCGCTCGTCGGCGCGGTAAACAAACGCGACCGCGTGCCCGTCGGCAGCAAATTTGCGGACGCACGCCGCACCGATTCCGCGCGAGCCGCCGGTTACAAGAATTCTTTTCATCGGAATATGTTCCTTTCTGTCAGTCGTACCGCTTCCGGAACGGAAATGTTGTTTTATGTGGGATTCCGGTTTTCGGCAAAATCCATCCGGGATATATGGGTATCGTGGGAATACCCACATGAGATTTTCGGCGGATACCCAAACCGACCAAACACGACGGAATACCGTAGTTTATGTGGCTGGCTCACTTCCCCCGCCGGACGGTTTTCCCGTCGGAGCGAAGAATCACGGTTCCCTCCTCGTCCGTCCGGAAATATGTTACATGATACTTTTCCAAGAGATCCAGCGTTTCGGCGCGCGGATGTCCGTAGGTATTGCCCGCGCCGCAGGAGATTACCGCGTACTCGGGCGAAACCATCGCGAGAAACGGCTCCGACGTGGAGGTCGCCGCACCGTGATGCCCAGCATGATAGACCGTGCTTTCCAGACGTTTTCCGTACTTTTCCGTCATCTCCGCTTCGGAGGTCACCCCTGCGTCGCCGGTAAAGAGAAACGAAGTTTCCCCGAACACGACCCGCGTCGCGATGCTGTAATCGTTGATTTCTTCGTAATAAATACTGTTCGGTGCAAAAAATTCAAGTGTCAAGGCGCCGACCGTGCGTACTTCACCCGCGCGGACGCTTGTCACCGGAACGCCTGCCCCGTCGGCACAGGCAAGAACGGAACGGTACGCCGCGTCCTCGGTCAGAAGCACATCGCCACGCGGGACAAGAATCCGGTCAACCGTAATCTTTTCCAGGATCCCGTCCGTGCCGCCGGTATGGTCGCCGTCCGGATGAGTGAGAATCAGAAGATCAAGGTGCCTGACACCGAAATTTTCCAGCCTTGCGACAAGATCGCGCTCGGCGGTATCCGCACCCGCGGCAATGAGAATGTACGTATTTCCGTCGGTGAGAAGTGTACTGTCGCCCTGCCCGACATCAAGAAAATAAACAGACAATTCGCCCGCCTTCGTTGCGGTATCCCGTCCGAAGCCGAAGCGGCCGAGCACGCCGGTATACCAGATGACAAACAGAACCAGTACGGGAAGGACGCAAAGAATCGCAAGAAGCAACGGATTTCTTTTTCTCATCGCCATCCGTCTCCCACCTTTCCCACTGTCCGAATTACCCTTATTATAACGCAAATCCGCAGGATTTGCAAGCGGGTTTCACACAGCTTTTTTTGCTGAAAACGGGATTCTTTCCGACAGGAAAGAGATGATTTTTCCGCGTTTTCTTATCCATGCTCAAAAAACGGAAAAGTTCAGAAAAACTCTTGACAAATCATTACATCTATGATATAATTTTATTTCGATACGGGTAATTTTGCCCGTCTCCTTACTGCGGAAAATCTCAATCCGCGGTCAAAAGTCCATAGGGAGGTGTAAAACATGGAAAAGGTTATCAACTCTTACGAAAGCATTTTCATCGTTGACCTGGTCAACGGCGAAGAGGCTGCCAAGGCAACCGCAGACAAGTTCGTTTCCTGCATCAAGGAAAACGCCGAGCTGGTTGAGGAAACTGTGTGGGGTAAGCGCAGACTCGCTTATCCGATCAACGACAAGCCCGAAGGTTACTACGTGGTCGCAACTTTCAAGGCAGATGCGCTGTTCCCCGCTGAGCTTGAGCGTCTGATGAACATTGACGAAATGATTCTTCGTTCGATGGTCATCCGTCTTGAGCACGAGGCTGTCGCAAAGGCTCCTGCAACGGAAGAAGTTCCCGCAGCAGAAGAACCCGCTCCTGCCGCTGAAGCAGAAGCTCCCGCCGACGCAGAGTAATCCCGGCGGAAAACAGAGAAAAGGAGGCGTTCGCATTGGCAAACTTCAATTTCAACAAAATCATTCTTGGCGGCAGACTGACCGCTGACCCCGAACTGAAGCAGACACAGAGCGGCATCCCCGTCGTGTCCTTCACCATCGCCGTCAACCGCAGATATCAGCCCAAGGATGCGGCGAATTCTCAGTCGCAGGCAGATTTTTTCAATGTCACCGCATGGCGTGCCAACGCTGAATTTGTTTCCCGTTACTTCCATAAGGGCTCCTGCATTTGTGTGGTAGGCTCCCTGCAGAATCGTAGCTGGACCGATCAGCAGAATGTCAAGCACTATGCAACCGACGTAGTTGCCGATGAAGTCACGTTCGTAGACAGCCGGACGGAAAGCGGCTCCAGCAGTGTTGCCGCGCAGTCCGCACCGTATACGCCCGACGCATATTCCGCTGCTCCTGCCTTCTCTACTCCCCAGAATTCGGCTCCGAATTTCGAGGAGGTCAAGACCGACGACGATCTCCCGTTCTGACGGGGACCGTCCGCCAACGCCACGTGCCGAGGCAACAAATTTATAAGGAGGATATTCAAAAATGGATAAAGCAGAAAACACCGTAGTCCGTCCCGCTCGTCCGATGGTGCGGAGAAGAAAGAAAGTCTGCATTTTCTGTGCGGACAAGGTCGATTACATCGACTACAAGGACACCGCAAAACTTCGTAAGTTCATCAGCGAGCGCGGCAAGATTCTTCCGAGAAGAATCTCCGGCAACTGTGCAAAGCATCAGAGAGAGCTGAACACCGCGATCAAGCGCGCACGTCAGGTCGCTCTCCTGCCCTACACGCAGGACTGATTGAAACGGTCATGCAAAAGCTCCGCCACCTGAAAGGTGGCGGAGCTTTTTGTTTGGGTTCCCCTTCGGATTCTTCCCGCACTTCCCTGACGGGTCTCCGGGTTACTCGCCGGGGGTCTTTTCATCGTTTCCCGTTTGGTTTCCGGGTTTCTGTTCGTTTTTCTCCGATTGCTCCACGAAATCCGGAGAATCAGAGATGGGGGACCTTTTCTTTTGGCGTGCAGTCAGGAAAGCATCAACGCCGCGGTACGCAATCATACCGAATACGAATATCATCACCAGATACACAAACAGGTTACCGATCCGCGTATACAGCGTCACCGTATCGCGCGTTGCCACATCGGAAACAATGTAACCGCCGCGGAGCGCACCGAGCTGTTCCCGGATCTCGCCCGTGGGGGAGATAACCGACGAAATGCCGGTATTTGCGGCGCGCACCAGATACCTGCCCGTCTCCACCGAACGCAGAACCGCCTGTGCGTTGTGCATCCGGAGTGCGGTGGAATCCTGGAACCAGGAATCATTGGTCGGCAGAATCATCAGCTCCGCACCGTCCCGCACACTGTCAAGCGTAAGCGTTTCATATATGGAATCGAAGCAGATGATGGAACCGACCTTGCCGATACCGCGGACATTCACCACGCCGGAGTCGGTACCGGCGGCGAGGTCGTCCGACAGCATCCCGACATCCGCAAGCGGCGGGAACACCGCAGTCACAAATTTCCGGAGCGGCACATACTCGCCGAACGGCACGAGGTGACGTTTGACATAAACCTCATCCGAAATGGTTCCGTCCGGGTAGATCGTGTAAACCGCGTTTTCATCCTGTCCGTCCTCCGTCCGGTCAAATGCACCGACCATGAGGATCGCGTTTGTGTCACGTGCGACCCCGCGGATATACGTTTTCAGCGACTCGGACTCGGACAGATCCTGCGGGATCGCGGTTTCGGACCAGACGATCAACTCTGCGCCGTCCTTCGCCGCTGCAAGCGAATATTCCCGGTAGATTTCCAGAATTTTTTGGAGCGACCCGGAGCTCCACTTATCGAGCGACGATATGTTGCCCTGAATTGCCGCCACGCGAACGGTCTTTTCCTCCGTCTTCGGAACGGCAAGAAGAATCAGTCCTGCGGCAAGATTGAAAACAAAGAGACCTGCGGCAACCACCGCGGAGAGCCGGATCGCGGCTTTTTCCTTATAATGCACGATGGCGTATGCAATGAGGAAATTGACCGACAGCACCAAAAAAGACACAAAGTACGAGCCGAACAGCGAAACGCTCTGTACTAAGGGTAAAAGCGCGGTCTGCCCGATGGAAAGCCGTCCCCACGGAACGCCCCACCAGCCGACGGTCTGGAACCATTCGGCAAGCACCCAAACCGAGGCGGAGAGAAACGGAGCGAGGAACGGCATCCGTTTCACCGGCTTCGAACGAGCGGCAAGCGCAAGGATCACAAAGGAAAACGCGCTGAACAGTGCCTGAAGCAGGGACAGTCCGAACATACCGGCGCAAACGACAAACGCCGCGGCGGGCTTGGACAGATCGGTGAAATCCATCGGATAAAGTGCCAGGAACCAGTGGAACACGATGGCATAGTAACACCAGAAAAACAACAGACCGATGCCCCACATTTTCCGGAGCTTCACGGTCTCATCCGTGGCAAGACGCAGGATAACCAGCGCCGACGGAATGAGCGTCACCCATTCAAGAAAACCGATCTGCGCCGGATACGACACGGCAAGCGCCGTCAGCACGGCTCCGGTGAGAAGCAGAAGCCATCTCGCCCATTTTTTGTCAAGCAATTGCGACATATTCTCCCCTTTCTCCGGGCTATGCCGGAATTCCTCGTAACCGGACGTTCCGAGCCTCGGGCGTTACCGGAAATCCTTCAGAAACCAGATATCCTCATCGGCAAGCCGGAATTCCTTTCCGGCAAGATACCCGAGAACGCCCTCCCCGTCACGGAAACGGAATTGCAGGCGATAGGCGTACAGCGCCTGGAATTTGTAGCCCTTTTCCCGGTCGGTACGGTTGACCCCGTATTTCCCGTCCCCGACCAGCGGATGTCCGATGTGCGACAGGTGCGCGCGGATCTGATGGGTCCGCCCCGTCACCAGCTCTATCTCGAGCAGAGAGGTATCCCCACGCTCCGAGATCACGCGGTACTTGGTAATGATCTCCTTGGAACCGGGTCTCTTTTCGTCGGTCACTTCGACCATATTATGCAAACTGTCCTTGCGGAGATAAGCGTGAAGCGTATCCGCATTCTTTGGCATTTTTCCGTGTACTGCACAATAATAGAATTTCCGCACCTCGTCATTTCGGATCTTTTCGTTCATTTCGCGGAGAGCCTCCGCGTTCTTCGCGGCGATCACGATCCCGCCGGTATTGCGGTCGATACGGTTGCAGAGCGCGGGGGCAAATGACTGCTCGCTGTTGGGATCATATTCTCCCCTCTGACAGAGGTACGCCTTGATGTGCATAATCAGCGTATTCTCCCCCGCATCGGAGTCCTCGTGCACCAACACACCGGGACGCTTGTTGAGGAGCATGATGTTTTCGTCCTCGTAAACGACGGACAATTTCGGCGTGATCGTATGAAGCGCCGAGGTATCCTGTTCGGGAGAATCGAAAAACTCGTCCTTGATGAACAACTGGATCTCGTCGCCCTCTGCGAGTATATATTTCTGATCTGTGCGCTTGCGGTTGACCTTGATTTTTTTGAGCCGGATGAATTTGTACATCAACGACACGGGAAGCCCCTTGACTGCCTTGGATAAGAACTTGTCAAGCCTCTGTCCCGCGTCGTTTTTTCTGACTGTGAGAATCCGCATGGATTCCTCCTATTGAAAAACGGACCCGCGGTGCTCCGCGGATCCGCAAGATTCTTCAGATTAAAGAGTGCCGAAAATACGGTCGCCTGCGTCACCGAGACCGGGAACGATGTAAGCGTGTTCATTGAGGCATTCATCAAGGGCTGCGGAATAGATGTCCACGTCGGGATGCTCCTTCTGCACCTTTGCAACACCTTCGGGAGCTGCAACCAGACACATAAAGCGGATGTTGCGGCAGCCGTGCTTCTTGAGCAGAGTCAGCGCGTCGCAGGCGGAACCGCCGGTCGCCAGCATGGGATCGACCAGAATCACGATACGGCCCTCAATATCCGTCGGCAACTTGCAGTAGTATTCCACAGGATTGTGGGTCACGGGATCACGGTACAGACCGATATGGCCGACCTTCGCGACGGGAACCAGTCTCTGAATACCGTCCACCATGCCGAGTCCGGCACGGAGAATCGGAACGATGGCGAGCTTCTTGCCGGAAACCATCTTTGCCGTCATCTTGGTAATCGGGGTCTCGATGGTGACATCCTCAAGAGGCAGGTCGCGGGTGAGCTCATAGCCCATCAGCATTGCGATCTCGTCGAGCAGTTCGCGGAAATCCTTGGAGCCGGTCTTCCGGTTACGCATGATCGACAGCTTGTGCGTGATGAGCGGGTGGTCTACTACGGTGAATTTACTCATTTTCTTTTTCTCCTTCGGCAGAATCAGATTTTGATGAACCGTTTTCACAACACATTATACACGATTGTTCCCCGTTTTTCAAGTGGATTTTACAATTTCGGAGATTTTTTATCCGCCCGCTTTACTTTTCTTCCGAATCATGATAAGATAATACAGATATCCCGGTGCCGGACGGCACCGGAAAGGAGCCGGGTATGTCCGAATTTCTGTTTACTGCCGGGATCTATACGCTCGGCTGCAAGGTCAACCAGTACGAATCCGAGGCGATCGCAGAGTTGCTCGCGGCACGCGGAGTAAAGATTCTCCCGCCGGACGAGCCGTGTGACTGCTATATTATCAACACCTGTACCGTCACGGCGGAATCCGACCGCAAAGCGCGTCAGTTTGTGCGCCGCGCCATCGGAGAGAATCCGGACGCGTACATCCTTGTGACCGGTTGCCTTGCCGAAACGGCACCGGAACAACTCAGCGCCATTGCAGGTGTGGATTTTCTCATCGGCAACCGCAACAAGTCCGCCGTAGCGGACGCGGCGATCGCGCTGTACCGTCAGGGACACAAAAACCAATCTACCGAAATCGCCCGCGTTCCCCTCGGGGGGGACAGCACCTTTGAACGCATGGTAATCACACATTTCGACCGCACCCGCGCCTACATCAAGATTGAGGACGGCTGTGAAAACCACTGCGCCTACTGCATCATTCCCGCGGCGCGCGGGAAGGTACGCTCCAAAGCGCCCCGTGAGGTGATCGACGAAGTGCGCGGGCTGACCGACGGCGGCTGCCGCGAGGTCGTTCTGACCGGCATCGAGACCGCCTCTTACGGCAAAGATCTGGACGGATACGGGCTTGCCGACCTGCTTGCCGAGGTTGACCGGATCCCCGGTATCGGGCGTGTCCGGCTCGGTTCCCTGGATCCCTCGCTCATAAAACAACCCTTTGTGGATCGTATTGCGCGGCTTTCGTCTCTCGCGCCGCATTTTCACCTGTCCATGCAGTCTGGCTCCTCACGGACGCTTGCCGCGATGAAGCGCAAATACAACGCGCAGATGGCACTTGACAACATGGAACGCGTCCGGCGCGCAATACCGGACGTCCAGTTTACCACGGACATGATCGTCGGGTTCCCCGGAGAAAGCGAAAAGGATTTCCGGGAAACCGTCGAATTTGCCAGACAGGCGCGGTTCCTCATGATCCACGTCTTTCCGTATTCGCGCCGCACCGGTACCGTTGCCGCGGCTATGCCGGATCAGATACCGGAGGAAATCAAAAAACGCCGCGCGGCGGAGCTGATCTCCGTTTCTTCCGTCATCCGGCGCGGAATCCTTGAGGAGGTTGCCGCCAAGGAACCGACACTGAACGTGCTGTTCGAGACCTTTTCCGGCGGATATGCCTTCGGACACACGCCGTCCTTCTTTGAGGTACGTGTGCCCTCCTCCGTCTCCCTGCATGGTGAGATCCGCCCGGTACGGGTGACGGGAACCGACGGAAGCCTGCTCTTCGGCTCGCTCGGGAACTGATTTTACGCTGCAATCGAAAATCCGAAAAAAATATCAAAAAACTCTTGCAATTCTCCGGCGCTTGTGTTATAATAATTTCTGTTGCGTGAACCGTAAACCGTTTGACCCAAAACGGCTTACTATTTATCGGTTACGTTAGATTGCACTCACGTTGTGCAAAGAGGAGGTGTCAAACATGGCAAAATGCAGCATTTGTGGAAAGGGCGTTGTCTTCGGACAGAACGTATCCCACTCTAACCGTCACACCGCAAGAACCTGGAAGCCCAATATCCGCAAGGTGAAGGTAACCATCAACGGCAGCACCAAGTCTCTGCCGATGTGCGCTCGTTGTCTGCGTACCATGAAGAAAGCTTGATTGCTTTCTTCTCAGAAAAGACAGGCCGTCATGGTCTGTCTTTTTTCTTTGCCGAACGGAGCAATTGTGACGAATGGGCGCATAGCAACAGGGGGGAACCTGTGGGCGGCTTCGACAGAAAAAACACATAAGGCGAAGCCGGGAAACGCATTCTGCGTTTCCCGGCTTCGCTTTTCGATATAGTTATTTCCCGCAAACACTCCGGATGGTTGCCGCGAGGTCACAGAACGCGGTCGTCACCGTCCGGTATTCCGCCCCCTCTGCGTGAAGCATACAATCGGTCACAAGAACCGTTTCCATACCCGTCGACGTGGCAGGAAGAATATCCTCCCGCACATCGTTTCCGATCATCAGGCAATCCTTAGGGTCCACGCCGAGCTTCTTCGCCACCTCGGCAAAATACTTCGGAGAGGGCTTTGCAAAGTGACTGGTCTCATATGAGGTCACAAGGTCAAAATCCGCAGGGGTCAGCCCGACCCAGTCAAGGCGTTCTTCGATTGCGGAAAACGGAAAAAGCGGATTGGTCGCAAGCGCCACGATCGGGGAGGATTCGTGTGCCGCCGCAACTGCCGCACGGGAAAGCGCCGGGTCCGGTTCGGTGAAGCGTTTTGCGCCCCGGAATCCGTCTTTGTAAAATGCGTCGAAAAGCGGAATGTCCCGGATACAGCCGTTTCCCAGAATCCGCTTGGCGTCGTCCCAGAAAAGCTGTTCGCAGGTCACCGTGCCGTCGCCCTTCCCCATGGCGCCGATGCCGGACAGGAGCGCCTTCACCAGCAATTGCGGGTCGTATCTGTGCTTCGCCATTTCGGCAGTCAAAAGCCCGAAATACCCTTTGGTGAAGCGCTCCAGGTCCATCGGGAGGAGCGTTCCGTCCAGGTCAAAAAGAATCGCTGTTCTCATGCGTCTCCGACTTTTTTACGAAGCGCGCGGAACTGTGCGAGAATATCGCCGAAGGTCGCAATCGCGTCCTCGATGACCTCGGGACGGGTGAGGTCGACCTCTGCCAGCTTGAGGCTGTCGATCGGGCTTCTCGATCCGCCGCACTTGAGGAAGGAGATATACTTATCCACATACGGCTGCCCTTCCGCTTCGATCCGCTTGACAATATAGGAAGCGGCGGAAATGCAGGTCGCGTACTTATACACATAGAAATTGTAGTAGAAATGCGGGATACGCATCCACTCGCAGGCAATTCCCTTGTCGCATACCACACGCGGTCCGAAGTACTTCTTGACAATCTCGTAGTACTTGCCGTTCAGGAGATCGGCGGTCAGGGGTTCGCCCGCCTCAGAGAGCGCGTGGAACTCCTTCTCAAACTCCGCGAACATGGTCTGACGGAAGAGCGTACCCTTGTAGGTGTCCATCAGCTCGTTGAGGATGCTCATCTTTTCCTTGTCGTCCCTGGATTCGCGCAGTTTCTTGTTGGCAAGCAGCAGCTCGTTGACGGTCGATGCGACCTCGGCGACAAAGATGGTGTAATTGCACTCGTGGGGCTTGTTGTAGGTTCTGGAATAATAGCTGTGCATGGAGTGCCCGCCCTCATGCGCGAGCGTGGAAACATCGTCGTACTTGCCGTTGAAGTTGAGCAGGATATACGGCTCGGTATCATAACAGCCGGAGGAGTACGCGCCGCCGCGCTTACCGCGGTTGGGATACACGTCGATCCAGCCCTTTTCCCGGAAGCCCGCTTCCATGGTGTCGTGGTATTCCTTGCCGAACACCTTCGCCATATCCAGCACCTCGTCCACCGCTTCCTCAAAGGTATATTCACGGCTGTACCCCTTGATGAGAGGCGTATAGGAATCATAAAGATGGAACTGTCCGACGCCGAGCATCTCGCGCTTGAGGTCGTAGTATTCATAGAGCACGCCGAGGTTCTTGCCGACGGTTGCGATCAGATTGTTGTAAATATCCGAGGTCACCTCGTCCTGGAACACGGTTGCGTCAAGATCGGAGGGATACTTCGACACCTTGGCGAGCACACTCTTTTCCCGCGTGAAACCGTCCAGCATGGTGGCAAAGGTATTGCCGAACCGGCGGTAGGTATCGTAAAGCTTGTTGAATGCCGCGCGGCGCACCCGGCGGTCGGGATCCATTTCGAAGGTCACGAAGTTTTCCGAGGTCAGCTCGACGGGCTTGCCGTCGGCACCTTTGATCTTCCCGAACCGCAGATCGGAGTTTGCGAAAATCGAACGCGTCTGACTGCTTGCGTCCATACCGGCACGCAGATCGGCGAGCAATTTCTCGCACTCGTCCGACAGGGTGTAGGGCTTGAAACGGAGCGTCGTCTCAATCGCGCGGCGGTACTCCGCAAGCTCTTTGTTCTCCGCAAGCCACTTTTCAACGGTCGCGGTATCCAGCTTGAGCAGATACGGCGTGACGAAATAGGTCGCGGAGCCTGCGTCATTGGCAAGATTCATGACCTTGCCTGTCATGGACTGATACGCGTTGACGGTGGTATCCACATCGAAATTGCGCGCGGCGTATTCGTAAAGCAGATTGATCTTACGTTCGATTGCAAAGTAGTCGCGGAACATTGCGGCAAGCGCGTCGGCGCTCTTCAGCATGGTGTCCGCGTGAGCCGGAAACGCCTTGACCAGTTCCTCGGTCGCGGAAAAATCCGCCCAGAACGCTTCTTCACTCGGGTAAATGGCGCTGAGATCCCATTTATATTTTGCAGGGATTTCTGCACGGTTGGTCGTCATATTGATTCCTCCTTGTCATGGCACCGACGGACCCGTATGACGGAATATCCGGAACACGGAACGGGCCCTCTTACCCGACGCCGTCGGCTTCACTTTGATTGACATTATTTTAGCACAAATCCGACGGTTATGCAAGCGCAAACGCAAAATATTGCAGGAATTCGTGAAGGTGAAGGCGGGCTTCAACGGCGGGGAGGAAGCAAAGGAAGCAGTGGCGGGGGAAAACGGGTAAGAATCGACGGTAACAGGTAAGCAACAGCGGGAGTTGTGGCTGGCGGGAAGCGGCGGGCGACAACGGAACAACCGCGGGAAACAATGTCAGTGGGCGCGGTATCGTTGCTAAGCATTCAGAGCGCAGATGGCACCCCAACGGTACCAGCGAAAATATCAAGCAGACCGGATCACGGAGACCAGCAAACACCCGGAACGCGGACAAGCGGCAGAAAACAAAAAAGACCACCGGCGTCCGGCAGTCTTATTTGTTCAGGTCATTGAAATACACGGTCTCATCCGGGAAATTCAGTCCGAGCTTTTCACGCGCCACCCGGATGATATAATCCCGGTCCACCGGCGCGTCCAGAAGATACTGCAACTCGTCAATGCTCTTCTGCGTCTGTTCCATCTGTCTTTCCAGCTGCCGTCTCTCTTCCCGGAGGCGGTTATATTCCATCAGGCGGGTAGCAAGGAGTGTGACGGTCAGACCGACCAGCACGACCAGAAAAATCCGCAAAAACAGGGAGGTCACCGGCAAACGGCGACGCTCTTCTTTGGTGCGATCCATGCTATTCCCCCTTCTTTTTCAAATCCTTTGCAAATGCTTTTCCGAGATACGCCGTCCGGGCGCCTTCCAAAAGCGCGGCGACCTGCTTTTTTGAAACGAAGTCCGCGTGCTTTTCGCTAAGCCGGAAAAACAGCGGCGCAAGCGTCAGGCAATAAAGCGCACGGCATCCACGGAACAACAGGCGGAACGGTAAGGTGACAAGCAAAAGCAGATACCGGAACAGGACTCCGGAAAAAAACAGAATGGCATCCTCAACTGCCCCCACAAGGCGACCGAGCGTCATGCGGTACAAGAAAAAACCGACGGCGACCCCTGCGGGCGCCGACAGACGGAAGATTCCGTCGTTCCGGTCATACAGCAACAATAACACCGAGATCCCGGCAATCAAGCCGAACAATACATCACAAAAGACTGTGACAAAAACCGTCACACCGTGTGAAAGAGCAGTTCCGTGCTTCCGGTTCCCGGGACAACCGAGAAACGGAAACTTCCACTCACGGACATACGACGGCACTTCTCCGCCGCCTGCCTCCAAAACTGCCCGACGGATCAGGCGGAACACGTCGTAAACCACTCCGAGCACCGTTCCGAGCAATGCGCCGGACAGCATCATGAAGAGCAGCGCGCCCTGCGATACTTCCATACGCCTTACCGGAACAGCTTGCCGAAGAACCCTTTTTTACCGGTTCCCACGGGCTGGCTGTCGTAATAATTGACACCGTTGATCTTCCCTGCGAGTCTGACATCACCGCGTTCCACATCCAGAGTCCCGACGCGAAGGTCTTCGCCCTCTACGGACAGATCGCCCTTCTCGGTAGACAAAAGAATCAGCTTTTCATCAAAGCTGATTACCTCCGTCACACCTGTGATCTCCATTGCCATGCGATCCCTGACGGCAAACGCGTGTCCTTTTCTTCTCTCTTCGTTCATGTTGAATCGCCTCCGCATACTTTCTATCAGAAACATATGCGGAGGCAAACCATTTTATGAACGAAACCGGAAATCAGTCCACCACTTCGTAAAGCTCGGCGGCATCGTTTTTCCTGACGGTCTCCCTCACATCCTTGACCCGCACGCGAAGCGTGCGTTCTCCGAACGTGATCTCAATGAGATCGTTTTCCTTCACGTCATAGGAGGCTTTGGCACGCCGACCGTTCACACTGATGTGCTCCGCGTCGCACGCGTCGTTAGCGACCGTTCTGCGCTTGATCAGGCGGGATACCTTCAGAAATTTATCCAGTCTCATTACAAATACGGGATGATCAGTTGACAGCTTTCTTCATGGGAGCGCTTGCAGTGAAAACAGGACGCTTGCAAGCCTCAACCTTGATGTTTTCGCCGGTTCTGGGGTTGCGTGCAACTCTTTCGCCGCGGGTCTTCACGGAGAAGGTGCCGAAACCGATCAGTTGAACCTTATCGCCCTCTTTGAGCGCGTCGGTGATTGCTGCGGTCAGTGCGTTGAGAACCGCCTCGGTGTCTTTCTTGGTAACGTTTGTGTTCTTTGCAACTACGTCAATAAGCTGTGCCTTGTTCATCTTTGGTACATCCTTTCATTAATTTTGACAGGATAATTATATCATTTGTTCTTAAGGATTGCAAGAGTTTTTTTCATTTTTCTGATAAATATGACCAATTATTTTTGTTTTTTTTCAGAGTTTTGTTTCACTTTGTTCCAGATTCTGTTAAGTTCTTCCGTGCTTTCCTGTTCCATACTTCTACCGGACTCCAGAACCGTCTTTTCGACGGCGGAAAAACGGTCTATAAACTTGTTGGTCGCGCGGTACAGAGCGCCCTCCGGGTCAACGCCGATCTTGCGGGAAAGTGAGGTTACAGTGAGAAGCAGGTCGCCGATTTCCTCGTCGATACGGTCGTGATCGCCGCCGGCGATCGCCTCCTTCACCTCGGCGGTCTCCTCGTCCAGTTTGTCAAACACCTCGTCTGCGGAGGCGAAATCGAACATCTTTGCTTTTTTGCCGACCTTTGCCGCACGCATGAGTGCGGGGAGCATCGGCGGGATGGCGTTCAGCTTATCGGTAACGGTCACGCGCTGCTTCTCTTCCCCCTTGATCTGTTCCCAGTTGGAGAGCACGGTTTCGGTATCCTTTGCCGTAACGCTCCCGAACACGTGGGGGTGGCGGTGAATGAGCTTTGCGCAGATGTCGTTGGTCACGCCGCCAATGTCGAATCTGCCCGACTCATTCTCCAATTGCGCGTGGAAAACGACCTGCAGGAGCACGTCGCCGAGTTCCTCTCTGAGCAGTTTCGGGTTCTCGGTATCGATCGCTTCGACGACTTCGTAGGTTTCCTCGATAAAATCGTTTCGGATACTCTTGTGGGTCTGTTCGATGTCCCAAGGGCAACCGCCCGGAGCGCGCAGGATTCCGACAATCGTGCAAAGATCATAGAAATCGTATCCGGTCTTTTTTTCAAGCAGGTACTGCATTTTGGCTTCTCTTGTGTTTTCCATATCGGTTCCTTTTTTATGTAGTTTTCTCCCGCCCGGCGGGAGGTTTGATTCATTTTCGCTGTAGAGCCATGTGTCTGTCCTTTTGCGGAAGATCGCGTGGGTAATCTTTCCGGAGCACGGATTTCAGTTCTTTAAGAGCGGGCGTCCGTTTCCTCTGTTTTCGCTCCGGAGGGCAATCAGAGAAATGGCGGAACGACTTCCGCCGTATCACTTTCCCGGCTGTTTTCGTCTTTGAACAAGCGTTTTCAGCTGATCGGGAGTTGCCGCGCCGAAAACGAGCACCAGCAGCAGGTATATCGCGGCACAGGCGGCAAACAGGAGCAGTGTTTGCCCTCTTCCCTCCATAACGCCGGGAAAAAACACGGCGGACACGGTCGCCGCGCCGACCGAGACCGTTGCGGCGGCAAAGGGACGGAAGAAAAGATCCCGGAAACTGAGGCCGTCCGGTGCGTTTTTCACGACGTGGTACATTTCCACCGCAGTAACTGCGAAGCCGCACAAAAAGGTGCTGAGCGGTGCACCGCTGATTCCGACAGACGGAATTCCGATGAGAAGGTAGGCGGAGATCGCCTTGACGACGATTCCGATTGCCATGGCGCGGATGGGAACGAGAACCCGGTGATACGCCTGAAGGACGGCACCGGCGACGGTCATCAGGCAGGAGAAGAACACGGACACACCGAGCATAGACAAAAGCGGTGCAGAAACGCTGACCGCCTCCCTCTGTCCGCGGAACAAAAGCTCCAGCACCGGGCGGGCAAATGCCGTCAGCGCAAGCGACGCAGGAAGCGCCAGAAGCGCGGTCAGGCGGAGCGCGGAAGAGATTACGCTTCTCTCGCCGTCGCGGTCGCCGGATTCTCTGGCGGAGGCAACCGACGGAAGAAGCGGCAATGCGACCGAAGTAATCAACGACGGAACAAGGTGGAACACAGGGAGTGCGAGCGTGGTGTAGGCACCGTACAGTTCGTTTGCCGCCGACGCGTCGTAGCCGATGGTCTGAAGCCGGCGGAGGATCAGTGTCATATCCAGAATGCGGTTGAAGCCGGTCACGGAGGATGCGAGCGTCACGGGAAGCGCGAGCGCGAGAAGTCCGCGAAGCACGTGCTCCGGTTTTCCAAAGACGGATTCGGCAACAGGTTCGGAGGCACCCGGCACCCGGTCTTCCAGTCGTTTTTTCTCCGCGATCAGGTAAACCAGCGCCACTGCCGTACCGACACCGAAACCGATCACGGCAAACGCGGTGATGATCGGCGTACCGGCGCCGCGGGAGGCGGCGAGGTTGGCAAAGAGCAGCCCGAAGACCAGTTTCCCCGCGGCTTCGATGAGTTGGGAGACCGCAGTCGGGACCATGTTGCCGAAGCCCTGAAAATAACCGCGGAGCGCGCCTGCGGCGCAGGTAAAGAACAGCGCGGGGGCGATGGCGAGGATGGATGGGCGGGCATTCCCGCTTTTGAGAAATGCGGCAAGCGGTACCGACCCGAATGCGAGCACTGCGGCGCCGGCTAAGCCGACCGCGAGGAACAGGGCAAGCGCCGTCCGGTAGGTTTTCTGCACTTCCCCGTATCTGCCGCCTGCAAGGCTGCCGGAAATGCGGACGGAAAGTGCGACGGGAAGTCCCGCCGTGGCGGTCACCGCGATGAGAGCATAGAGTTCAAAGGATGTATTGAAGTACCCCATTCCCTCGGCGCCGAGCAGGCGGAGCATCGGGATACGGTAAACAAGACCGAGAATTTTGACAAGGATGGTGGAGGCTGTCAGGACGACAACGCCGGACAGAAATCCGCCTTTCCGTTTTGCAGTGATATTTTCCAAGCACTTCACCCCGCATTTTCAAATCGCGGTCAAAAGACCTCAGACTATGATTATGTGGGATGGCGGGTTTGTATGCCGGGGAATGCGTGGGAAGCAAGCCGTATCAAGGGCTTGCTGGCGGAATATGGGGGAGAAAAGCGAAGCTTGGCGCGCCGCCTGTCGGCGGGGCACCCGCGGAGCGGGGATCCGACGGCGGCGCGAGAAAAATCAACCAATCACAGAGCGGGATCGGCTTCGGCTTTCGCCTGCTTTTCCCCGGCGGCAGACAGGCGGTTGGTGTGCTCCAGCCACTTGACCAGATACTGTCCCGTATAGGAAGCGGGACACTTTGCAACCTCCTCGGGCGTACCGGAGGCAACCAGTGTTCCGCCACCGTCTCCGCCCTCGGGTCCGAGGTCGATGATATAGTCGGCAGTCTTGATGACATCCAGATTATGCTCGATGACAAGCACTGTATTTCCGGTATCCACCAACCGCTGAAGAATCCGGATCAGACGTTCCACATCGGCGGTATGAAGTCCCGTGGTCGGCTCGTCGAGGATATAGATGGTCTTTCCGGTCGGGCGGCGGGAAAGCTCTGTCGCAAGCTTTACACGCTGTGCTTCGCCGCCGGAAAGCGTAGTGGACGACTGCCCGATCTTGATATAACCGAGACCGACATCGAGAAGTGTTTCCAGTTTACGGCGGATTTTTGGGACGTTTTCAAAAAATTTCACGCCCTCTTCCACCGTCATTTCCAGCACGTCGGCAATGTTTTTACCCTTGAAATGACATTCCAGTGTATCTTTATTATAGCGTTTCCCGTGGCAGACGTCGCAAGTCACGTAAACGTCCGGCAAAAAGTGCATTTCGATGCACTTGACACCGTCACCCTCGCACGCCTCACACCGTCCTCCGCGCACGTTGAAGGAAAATCTGCCGGGGCCGTAGGCTCTCGCCTTTGCTTCCTGCGTATTTGCAAACAGGTCACGGATCTCCGAAAACAATCCCGTGTAGGTTGCCGGGTTGGAGCGCGGTGTTCTGCCGATCGGACTCTGGTCAATGCAGATGACCTTGTCGAGGTTTTCAATGCCTTCAATGCGGTCAAACTTTCCCGGGAACGCATAGGCGCCGTTGAGCACGGCGGCGAGCCTTGGATACAGAATCCCGTTGACAAGCGAAGATTTACCGGACCCGGAAACGCCGGTAACAGCAACAAAGCATCCGAGCGGGATTTTCACATTCAGATCCTTGAGGTTATGCTCGCTTGCGCCGAACACCTCCAGAAATTTTCCGTTACCGGGGCGGCGCGCGGCGGGAAGCGGAATAAAGCGTCTCCCGGAGAGGAACGCGCCGGTCAGGGACCGCTCGTTCTTCATGACCTCCTCGGGCGTACCGGCAGCGACCACTTCCCCGCCGTGGATCCCCGCACCGGGACCGATGTCAATGAGGTAATCCGACTCCATCATGGTCTCTTCGTCGTGCTCGACCACTATGACGGTATTGCCGAGATCGCGGAGCTTCTTGAGGGTACGGATGAGCTTGCTGTTATCCCGCTGATGCAGTCCGATGGATGGCTCGTCCAGAATATACAGGACACCCATGAGCGACGAACCGATCTGGGTCGCCAGGCGGATGCGCTGAGCCTCGCCGCCGGACAAAGTTCCCGCTTTGCGGGAAAGCGTGAGATAATTGAGTCCGACGCTGCAAAGAAAGCTGAGACGCGCGCGGATCTCCTTGAGAATTTCTTTGGCGATCGCCTGTTCGGTTTCGGTCAGCGTCAGCTGATTGACAAACGCAAGCGCCTTGTCCACGGACATGGAGCAGAATTCATCGATGTTTTTACCGCCGACGGTCACCGCAAGCGAAATGGCAGACAGGCGTTTTCCGTGGCAGACGGGACAGGGGATTTCCTCCACGAACGCCTGATAATAGTCCCCGTTGCTTCCGGAATTCAGGAGCCGTTCGACCATAGGCACCAGACCGTCGAAGCGGACCCTGGTATGGTGGGATTCTCCGCCGAAATAGCGGGTGACCTCGTACAACTCGTCTCCGGTGCCGTGCAGCAGCTTGTCGTAAGCCTCGGGTGCCATCCGGTTGATCGGGGTATCCAGATCAAATCCGTGCTTTTTCCCCGCGGCAATAAAGAGCGGACCGTTCCAGCTTTTTTCCTCAATGGTCTTGAAACCGTTGACGTTGATTGCGCCTTCACGGAGCGTCAGATTTTTATCGGGGATCATTTTATCCACGGAAATCGTCTGCATATCGCCGATCCCGGCGCAATGCGGGCAGGCACCGGCGGGATTGTTGAAGGAAAACATCCGGGGCTCCAGCTCTCCGATGGAAATACCGTGCTCCTCACAGGCATAGGACTGGGAAAACTCCAGCTCCTCCCCGTCTCCCTCGCGCGGCACCGTCACAATGATGAGGTGCCCGTCGGCGGCGTTCAACGCATTCTCCACCGAATCCGCAAGGCGGGAACGTATCCCCTCCTTCATGACCAGACGGTCCACAATGATCTCGATCTTATGCTTTTTATTTTTGTCAAGCGCGATCTCTTCGGAAAGATCGTAAACCGAGCCGTCCACGCGCACGCGGACGTAGCCGCTTTTCTTGGCGTCGGCAAACACCTTTTCGTGCCTGCCCTTCTCGCTTCTGACGACGGGTGCCAGCACCATGAACCGCTCCCCCAAAGGCAACTCCATGATTCGGTCAATGATCTGATCGACCGACTGCTGACGGATTTCCTTGCCGCAGACGGGGCAATGCGGAATGCCGATGCGTGCATAGAGAAGACGGAGATAGTCGTAAATCTCCGTCACCGTGCCGACAGTGGAACGCGGATTTTTTGAGGTGGTCTTCTGGTCGATGGAAATAGCGGGAGACAGTCCCTCAATGGAGTCAATGTCCGGCTTGTCCAGCTGTCCCAAGAACATTCTGGCATAGGAGGAAAGTGATTCGACAAAACGTCTGTGTCCTTCCGCATAAATGGTGTCAAACGCGAGCGACGATTTTCCGGAGCCGGAAAGCCCCGTAAAAACGACCAGCTTGTCCCGCGGAATGGTGACGTCGATGTTTTTCAGATTGTGGACCCGCACGCCGCGGATCACGATATTGTGTTCCATAACGATTTCCTTTGCAAACAACTGTATCACAGGTTTCCGGTGTACCGGCATCTGCCGGCAACCGGAGCTTTATTATTTTGTTCCGCTTTCCGGAATCAGAAGTGCACAAATGCGGCGGTACTGACCGCGCGTGAGCATATGCCCCTCGTAGGTTTTGCGTCTGCCCTCCCCGAGGTGAAACACGACGTTGACCCGCGGATAAATGCATTTGCTGCCGTCAACCGGCGTGCCGTCCGGCAGAATCAAAGAAATATCGGTCAGCTCCTTGACGGGGAAACCGTCCGATGAAAGCCCGGACGAGCCCTTGCCGGTCATCAGGATCCCATCCTCCACGACAAGCCCCGCACGGAAAAGATACCAAAGATCGAACACACTGAACACAAGGATCACACCGATCATGACATTAAGGATCTGGGTCGCAACATTGTCCTCGGGGATAAATCTGCCAATGAGAAAGTACCCCGCAACACAGGCGACGATGAGCAGAACGGTTCCTGCAAGCGCAGGATAATTTACAAGACGGATCTTTTTGTTCATAAACACCTCAGTCAAAATAATGTGCGGCGGCATAAGAAAATTCCGCCTTCACACGATCAATGTCCAGCGTCAGATACTCTCCGTCGCGGTAAAGCACCTGTCCGTCCGAAACGGTCATACGCACGTCGGACGAGGAAACACTGAAGCAAAGACTTGCCGCCGTGTCGTAAACGGGAAGATTGTGCGGCGCGTGCAGGTCAATCAGGACAAGGTCAGCTCGCATTCCCGCCTCGATCCGTCCGCAATCGTCGCGTCCCTGCGACAGGGCACCGTTGCGTGTCGCCATGTGAAGCATCTCCCGCGCGCCGGTCGCAAGCGGATCGCGGTCAACGCCCTTGTGCAGAATCGCTGCGGTCTGGAGCTCGCGGAGAATATCCAGCCGGTTATTGGAAGCGGCACCGTCGGTGCCGAGCGCGATATTCACACCCGCATCACGCAGCTTCCGGTACGGCATGACGCCGGAACCGAGCTTGAGATTGCTGACGGGATTGTGCGCCACCGTCACGTGTTTTTCCGCAAGAAGCGCAATATCCTCGTCGGTCACCCACACGCAGTGTGCCGCCGTGGTCGGAGCGTCGAATACGCCGCAGTCGTAAAAAAAACGCGCAGGGGTTTTCCCGTGACGGACAATACACTCGCTTTGCTCCTTTTCGGTTTCGGAAAGATGAAGCTGGACGCGAATGCCCCGCTCTTTTGCGTATTCACCGGCACTTCTGCAATAGGATTCCACATTGGTGTATTCCGCGTGCAGAGAGAGATCAATCTTCAGTCTTCCCTCTCCGGCGTTCTGATACGCCCGCTCGAGCGCACAGGATTCCACAAATCTGCGATCTTTGTAAAAATCGATGTTCGGGTCAAAAGAAACGAGGTTCCGGGAAAGGTTCGCCTTCATGCCGGTCTCGAGTACTGCGCGGGCTGTGGATTCCTCAAACATATACATATCCGAAAAGGACACCACGCCGTTCCGGATCATTTCGGCACAGGCAAGCATGGACGCGTCATATACGTTTCCCCCGTTCAGGCGTTCCTCTGCGGGAAAAATGCGTTCATTCAGCCAGCGGTCCAGCGGGAGGTCCTCGCCAAAGCCGCGGAACAACGTCATAGCCGCATGACAGTGCGCATTATAGAATGCGGGGATCAGGAGGTCGCCGCCGCAATCCATATCGCTGTCATATTTGTCCGTTGCCGGATCCTTGCCGACATAGATGATATACTTACCGTCGGTCACAACACAAACGCCGTCACTTCCGAAGCCGTATTCTTCCGGCAGACGGACGTTGCGATAAATGTTCTTCATAAAAATGTGTTCCTCCCTGGGACAGAATTCTATGACGCACGGAAAAACGGTCAGATTAGTCCGTTTTCCCGGTAAAAGGCTTCGGTTGCGGCGCGCGATTCCGCAAAAGTCTCATCACCGCGAAGATATTCATAGGGGTATTTGGGGTTGGCAAAGCGGCGGATGCAAGCCTCGCCGTTCGCTCCGCCGACACGGTAATGCACCATTTTTGAAACCGCACCGGCACCGACCGCAAAGATGGAATGGACCTCCTCCATCATGTAGACATTGTACAGTCCCTCGGTCCCCGCTTTGGCAAAACCGACGTTTTCGTAGTTGCCGACGGTGTTTTTCTGACGGTACATATAGTACGGATGATAACCGATGCTTCCGGCGCGCACCTGCGTGTAATCAACGCATTTTCCCGCATCTCCGCCGCGAAGCGAATAGACGTGACTTCCCTCACGCAGAATATCCGCAGCCTTTTTGACGCAGAAAGTATGAACGGTCAGGTTCTCCGGAGCGAGTTCGGTAACCTTGTCGAACGTTGCGGAAAACCGTTTGAAATTGTCACCCGGTAAGCCGACGATGAGATCGGTATTGATGACGGGTATCCCGGATTCCCTTGCAATTGCAAACGCGCGGAAGAAATCCTCCGGCGTGTGATGACGTCCGATTTCCTCAAGCACTTCGGGGGAAAGCGACTGGGGGTTGACACTGACGCGTGTCACGCCGTACTGCTTTGCAACAGCAAACTTTTCTTTGGTGATGGTATCGGGTCTGCCGGATTCGAGCGTGAATTCCTCAAGCGACGCGACGTCTGTATTCTCCGCGATAACGGAAAGCAGAAACCGGAGCTGATCCGCTTCAAGCACGGTCGGGGTTCCGCCGCCGATGTAAACGGTCTTGACGTGAAGCCCGAGTTCTCTGATTTCGGAAAAAGCTGCCCGGAGCTCCCCGGCAAGCCGGACAAGATAATCCGGGATAAGCGAAAGCAGCTTTTCCGACGTATAGGATACAAAAGAGCAATAGGAGCAACGGGACGGGCAGAACGGAATGGAAACGTACACACTGCAATCCCGCGGATCGGGCACACCGATGATCGACTGCTCCGCAAGTGCGACGTTGATGGCAAGCTGTGCCTTCTTGGGAACCGCCTGATAGTCTCCCGTGAGGATCCGCTTGACGCGGGTTTTGCTCATGCCGCGCTCCAGCATTTCCTTGGCAACCTTGGAAGGGCGTACTCCGGTCAGCATTCCCCACGAGGGACGGTAGCCTAGCACCTCTCCGCAGGCGGCAAGCACCGCCGCGCCTACCGCGAATTTCATGGTCTTCTCTTTGGTCTCGACCTCGCTGATCCCGTAAACGCGGAACTTTTCCGCCTCGGCAGTTTTTCCGTAAGCCGTAATCGCCGCGTGACAGCTTGCTCCCTCTCCCGTGTCACGGGCAACCACAGTCAATTCCGGCGTACCGGGGACAGCTTCCGCCTCCGCACCGAATTTTTCCCCGGGGAAAAAGATCATGCAGAGCATCTGTACATAATAGGAATTGACATTCCCGTCTATCGTCAGTTTCATACGCTTTTCTCCGGTTTCATGAGATCTTTGGAATCCATCACGATGGTCACGGGTCCGTCATTTACGAGCGACACCTGCATATCCGCGCCGAAAACCCCCGCTTCCACGTGGGGGACCTCGCGCCCCAGCAGCTGTTTGAAGTATTCATAGAGCCGGTTTGCCTCGTCCGGCTTTGCCGACGCAAGGAAATCCGGGCGGTTGCCGTGGCGGTAATTGGCAAGGAGCGTGAATTGAGAAATAACCAGAAGTTCTCCGCCGATATCCGTGACCGAGCGGTTCATTTTACCGTTTTCATCCTTGAACACCCGCAACTTGACGATCTTGGCGGCAAGCAGCTCCGCATCTGTTCCGGTATCCCCTCCGGCTACACCGAGCAGGATGAGAAATCCGTTTCCGCACGCGCCGACAGTCTCTCCGTCCACCGCAACCGACGCACTTTTTACTCTCTGCAAAACCGCTTTCATGTTTCTGACCTTGCCCCGTCTCCGGGGAATTCCCTTTCCTTTTGTAAAATCAATTTCTCCGGGTCATGAGATCCCGCGGTTGATATCCGTCACGCCGTCAATCCCACGCAGGCGCGAAACGATCAGGGCGTAATGCTCGCTGTCGCGGCAGGCGACCTTCAGATTGATAATCATCTTGCCCGCCGAATTCTTTTGAGAGTTGATTCCCATGATATCCACCTTCATATCCGCAAGCGCGCCGGAAATGGCGGCAAGCACGCCCATCTTGTCCTCACAGTACATCTGGAGCAGGGCTTCGTAGACTGCCGAGCCGCCGGAATTCTGGGTATCCCAGTACGCGGTGACAAACCGGTTGACATTGTCCGCCTGCAGCATTCCCGCAACCACGTTGGGGCAGTTGCGCTTATGGATGGAGATACCGTAGCCCTTGGTGATGAACCCGATGACATCGTCTCCGGGAAGCGGGTTACAACATTTGGCAAACTTGACTTCGCACCCGTACTCCCCGTCCACCACGATGCCGCTGTTGGAGCGCATATGCTTGGGGCGCTCCTTGGTCTGCACGACCGGAACCGCGGGAGCAGCCGTCTGCGTCTCGGCGGGCTTGAACATCCGCTCGTACTCGTCCTTGAGACGAGAGGAAATGCGGGAGATCGACATACCGCCGTACCCGAGCGTATTGTACAGGTCCTCTGCGGACGAAAAACCGATCCGAGGGATGATGTCCGCAACAATTGCGTCCCGCTCGTCGTCGGTAAAACTCTTGGCGTATTTGGAAAGTTCACTGTCCACCAGACCGCGCCCGACCTGAATGTTCTCCGTGCGCTTCTCCTTCTTGAACCACTGGCGGATCTTGCTGCGCGCCTCACTGGTCTTGACAATGTTCAGCCAGTCCCGGCTGGGTCCCTTGGACGCGTTCGAGGTAATAATCTCCACGATGTCGCCGTTTTTGGGAGTGCTGGCAATCGGGACGATGACACCGTTGACCTTGGCGCCGATCATTTTGTCGCCCACCGCGGAATGGATCGCGTAGGCAAAGTCAATGACAGTCGCACCGGATACGAGCGAGATTACGTCGCCCTTGGGGGTGAAAACGAAAACCTCGTCCCTGAAAATATCCGTCTTGAGCGCACTCATGAATTCGTCCGGGTCCTTGGTTTCGCTCTCGTTCTGAATCAGCTCGGACACCCAGCGCAGCTTTTTGTCCATCTCTTCCTTGGAGGTTGCGCCCGACTTATATTTCCAGTGCGCGGCAACACCGTATTCGGCAAACTGGTGCATTTCCCAGGTACGGATCTGCACCTCGAACGGGATACCGTCCTTGCCGATGACGGTCGTATGGAGTGACCGGTACATATTGGGTTTCGGGGTGGAAATGTAATCCTTGAAGCGTCCGGGCACCGAGTTGAACATCTCGTGGATCAATCCCAGCGCGGTGTAACATTCCAGCTCGGTATCAACGATGATGCGGAAAGCGTAAAAGTCGTAGATCTCGTCAAAACTCTTGTGCTGGGTATACATTTTCTTGTAGATAGAGTATGCCGACTTGACGCGCCCCTCCAGAGTAAAATGAATATGGTTGGCGGTCATGGACTCGCTGATCTGTTCTTTGATCTTCTCAAGGAAATTTGCCGTCTGACCGTATCTGCGCTGTGCATCGTCGGTGACCTCCTTGTATCCGATGGGGTCGAGATACATGATCCCGAGCGTTTCCAGCTCCTGCTTGATCTTCTGCATACCGAGACGGTGCGCAAGCGGTGCATAGACCTGCATGGTTTCGAGGGCAATGACCCTCTGCCGGTCGTCGCTCTTTGCCGACAGCGTCCGCATATTGTGGAGCCGGTCGCAGAGCTTGATGAAAATCACACGGATGTCGCGCGAGGTGGCGAGCAACATCTTGCGCAGGTTTTCGATGTGCTCCTCTTCCTTGTCGCCGACCTGCATGGTCTTGATCTTGGTAAGGCCGTCTACAAGCGCCGCGACATCTGCGCCGAATTTCTTTTCCAGCGCCTTCAGATTGGTTTTGTCGGAGCAGTCCTCCACCGTGTCGTGGAGCAGTGCCGCGCAGATGGAATCCGTGTCCAGTTCCAGTCCCGCGACGATGTTCGCCACGGCAACCGGATGAGAAATATACGGTTCTCCGCTCGCGCGGAACTGCCCCTCATGGAGCGACCGGGCATACTCATATGCCGCCGTGATTTTCTCAATATTGTACTTCTTGCCGGTTGAGCGCAGGGTGGCAAGAAGCTCTTCAAACCCGTTGTCCTTTGCCGTATCCATACGGTTTCTCCTTTCGTCCTCAGTCCGCATCGTGTCCGCACCTGGAACGAAGCGTCCTTAAAATGGAGGAACGCTCGATCACTGCTTTGTTCTGCGTAAAATAAATGTCTACGAAATACTCATCCTCTGCGGTCTCGGTGATCCGGCAGATATTCAACTCATTCATGATCCGGAGCGTGTATTTCAGTCTCGCGTAACTCATAGAGGTTCCCGCGTTGCGGATCTCATGGAGCAGTGCCCGCTGGCGGAACACCCGCTGACCGGCGCGGAAATCGCGGCGGAGAAGCGTGTAAACGGTCACAAAATCCGGGCGATCCGGAATAATTCCTTCCGACTCGTCAAAGCTGCCGCCGTTGCGGATCTCCTCGTAGCGCTGCTTCTCCTTTGCAAAATCCCGGTCATATGTTTTGGGGTAGGACGCGTCCTGAATCAGAAGTTGCAGACTGCGTACTCCCTGATATTCATTGATACTGAGCTGGAAATACAGGTCCGCCCGTTCACCCGCTTCAAAGCCGAGCGATTCCGGGGAACGACCGAACCAGAGCGCTGTAAAGAAATACCCGCCAGCGCCGACAATCAGCTTGGTATGTTTTCCGCCACCGAGCGGGATGACCCGTTGCACTGCCACATCCCGAAGGAAGAACACGGGAACCGGATTCCCGGTACCGAACGGCTCCATGCGGTCAAGCTCGGCAGCAAGCTCCATGGTGATTTCCTCCGGTGCAAGCTCACAGTCCGCGTCCAGGGTGACCACCGGCTTCCCGCCGCCGAGCTGCTTTTCGGCATATTCGTTGATCCGCTCGCGGAACGCTTCGATGTTGCACCGCTTGACGGACAGTCCTGCCGCAAGCTCATGTCCGCCGAACCGTTCCAGAAGGTCGGAGGAATCCTGCAGTGCATCCACCAGATTGATTCCGTGCACGCTTCTGCCGGAGCCCTTCCCCACGTCATCCGGCGCGGGATAGCCGCGTGTGGCGCCGTCAAAGGAGATCAGGATGGACGGTAGCCCGAACCGGTCGGTCAGGCGGGACGCGACGATCCCGATGACCCCCTGTGTCCACGCGTCATCGGCAAGCACCAGCACGCGTGTGTCCTCCGGGTGATCCATCGCCTCGATCTGACGATAAGCCTGCTCGGCGATCCGGTTTTCCTCCACCTGACGGCGGCGATTGAT
Source organism: uncultured Eubacteriales bacterium (assembly GCA_934525675.1). GTDB lineage: Bacteria > Bacillota > Clostridia > Oscillospirales > CAG-272 > CAKVOU01. The sequence goes on along the minus strand of CAKSZH010000003.1, from coordinate 150,488 downwards.
CTCGCAGAGCTCTTCCGCAAGCGAAAGCGCCTCTTTCCGGTCCTCGGCAAGCAGGAGCCTGACTGCTTTTGTTGCGTGGTCGATCCGTCCCGCCGCGTTGATACGGGGTGCCAGACCGAATCCGATGTATCCGGAATTGATCTTTCTCTTTTTTGCCGGAGCACCGGTATCCGGTCTCGCAGAGGAGACCTCAATGAGCGCTTCCAGTCCCGGAAGCGTACTCTTCTGCATTTTGGCAATACCGCCCGCCACAATGAGGCGGTTTTCGTCAAGCAGGGACATGACGTCGGCAACCGTGCCGAGCGCGACAAGATCCACATACTCGTCAAACACACGTCCGGCAGAAATCTTCCGGTCGATTCCCTGCTCCTCGCCCTCCGAAATCTCAATGGCACTCACCAATTTGAACACCACACCGACCCCGGCAAGCTCCTTGAAGGGATATTCACAGTCGGGTCTGCACGGGTTGACCACCGCAGACGCGCGGGGCAACTCCGACTGGCACTCGTGGTGATCGGTCACGACGACCTCCATGCCGAGTTCCGTGGCACGCGCCACTTCTTCCACTGCCGTGATGCCGGTATCCACCGTAATCATCAGTCCGTAGCCCTCGGCTGCAAGCTGTTCCACTGCGGGGACCGACACGCCGTACCCTTCCTTGGCGCGGCTCGGAATGTAATATCCGACCTCTGCGCCCTTGGAGCGCAGGTAACGATACAACAGCGTGACGGAGGTCACGCCGTCCACATCATAGTCGCCGTAAATGACAATGCGGGTATGCTCCGCAAGTGCGCGCCGGATACGCGCCACCGCAAGCGGCATGTCGCATAAGAGAAACGGGTCGTGAAGAAGCGACCTGTCCCCGGTCGGGGTCAGAAATACGCGTACCGCCTCCGCGGTCCGACAGCCGCGGTAATATAACAACCTTGCCGTAACGGGGAGAAGCCCGGTTTCCTCTGCCAGCTCGGAAATCGCCGCGTCGGCTTCCGGATTCCCCTCATCCCGCAGGATCCATACTTTTTCATTACTCATTTCAAATTCAGCTTTCTGTGCAGAGCCGCCGTCTTCCGCACGCCGACCCGCCGTTCTCATTTCAAATCGTTTCCGTCCCCGATCCGCATCTGCCGTACCGGAGCGGTATTATACCATTTGTTCTTTCAACGGTGCCGGGAAACGCCCGGCATATATCCCGGGGTTTCGTCAACCGCGCACGTCTTTGAAGCGGGAAAGGATCTGTTCCGCTGCTCTCACGCCGTCCACTGCCGCCGAGGTGATTCCTCCGGCGTAACCGGCACCTTCCCCGATGGGGTAAATGAGCGGATGCCCGGGCGCGGTCATATCCTCACCGCGCAGGATCCGGAGCGGCGCACTGGTGCGCGTCTCCGCCGCCGTCAGGACGGCTTCCGGGTCCGCAAAACCGTGCAGCTTCCGGTCAAACGAGTGAAGCGCGAACGCAAGCCCTTCGCCGACAAATGAAGGAAACACCGTGCCGAGATCGGCGAGCGTGTATGCGTCACCGCCGCGGTAGGTCGGCAGAACCTTACGGGGGCTTGTCCCCGTTTTTCCGGCGAGAAAATCACCGACCGTCTGAATCGGGGCGCGATAGCCACCGCCGCCGGCGCAAAACGCCGCACGTTCAATCCTGCGTTGTAATTCGATCGCCCCGGCGGCGACACTGCCGCCGACCGGCTCATAATCGGAAACGCCGAGCGACACGGCGACCGCGCAGTTGGCGTTTTTCCCGTCCCGTGCGTATCGGCTCATGCCGTTGACAACCAGTCCGCCCTCCTCCGACGCACCCGCGACCACCTCGCCGCCGGGACACATACAGAAGGTGTAAACGCCGCGCGCTCTTGTGGTATCGGACAACGCGTACTCCGCATGACCGAGCGCGGGATGTCCCGCCTTATCCCCGTACAGGGCACGGTCAATGTCGCTTTGCAGGTGCTCAATGCGGACGCCGACCGAAATAGGCTTCGGTTCAATGGCGTAGCCCGCGCCGAGCATCATGTAGTAAGTATCTCTCGGGCTGTTGCCGAGTGCGAGCACCGCACACCCCGCGTGAATATGTCCTTTTGAGGTTGTCACGTCAAGCGTCCCGTCCGCAAGCTCACTGATGCGGTCCATGCGGCAGCGGTACCGCACCTCCCCGCCGAGGCGGGTTACCTCGGAGAGCAGATTGTCCACCACCACGCGGAGAATATCGGTCCCTACGTGCGGCTTTGCCTTAGTCAGAATCTCATCGGGAGCGCCGAACCGGACAAGCGTGTCCAGCACATAGGCGCACCGCGCGTCATGAATCCTCGTGAGCAGCTTCCCGTCCGAAAAGGTTCCGGCACCGCCCGCGCCGAACTGAATGTTGGATTCGGTATCCAACACGCCGTCCCGATAAAACCGTTCTACTGCACGCACACGATCAGCAACGGAGTCGCCGCGGTCGATCAGGATGGGATGCATTCCATGCTCTGCAAGCAGAAGCGCCGCGAACATTCCCGCGGGTCCCATGCCGACGACGAGCGGACGCGCCGCAAGCGGCGCCTGCCCCCGCCGGATTGAAAGGTCTCCCGACGCAAGACGTTTTGCGCCTGCCCGCGCCAGTTTTTCGTCCGGAGCGGTTCCTTCACCCTCCACGAGCACCGAGCAGACAAAGCGGATGTCTCCCCGTCTGCGGGCGTCCACGGACTTTTTATAAAGCCGAAAATGAAGCGGGGCGGGATCAACACCCGCTCGCTTCATTCTTTCTCTGGCTTGTTGTATCACTTGTTCTTCCGCCGCGTCAAACGGGACGGAAATTCCCGTCAGCACGGCGCGGAATGTTTCTCTCTTTGTCATGATCCGACGTTGTTGTGCCTGACCGTGCTGACACGGATTTCCACGGTGTATTCCCCATATGCGGTGATGCCCTCCAGTTTCGGCGAAAACTGCACGTTGGCAGGCACCCGGACCACACCGGACGAATTGATCGCGCTGACGTCCACCGTCACCGTAATATCCTCCGGCGACACTTCAATCACCTTGCTGTGGTCGCCCTTGATGGTAACCGTAATGGTCCGCTCATAGGAAGTGATCTCGTAATTGACAAGCACATCCTCACCGACGAGCGTCACCTTGACGCCTTCGATCTCCTGCTTGTAGTTGTCCCCTTTGACCCCGGCGACAACGAACCAGATCACAACGGCAAGGAGGAGACACACGATCCGCGCGACGATGTGGTACTGCTTCTTCGGCTTATTCGGGTTACTCTGCTTTGCCATCTTTCGTACCTCCCGTCTCGTTTTCGTTTTGTGTCACATTTGCCCCGCCGTCCGAACTGCGGGTCCGTTCCGGCATGGTCTCCGGCAACTCCGGAGGAACCGCCGGCTTATCCGCATTGACCACAAAATCGTCTCCGGGGTTACCGGTCAGCTGCTGAAACAGCGCCGCACGGAAATGGCTGGGATTCTCAAAGCGTTTGAGCATCCCGTTGCAGGCGATGGAAATGGTTCCGGTCTCCTCGGACACAACGATCACCACCGCATCGCTGACCTCGGTCAGACCGACCGCGGAACGGTGCCGCGTGCCCATGTTGACGAACATGGAATCCCGCTTGGACACGGGAAGAATACAGCCTGCGTAGCTGACGCGCAGCCCGCGGATGACCACGGCGCCGTCGTGGAGCGGAGATTTGTTGAAAAACAGGTTTCTGAGCAGCTTGGAGGAGATCTTCGCGTCAATCTCCTGACCGGATTTGATGAAATCGCCGAGCTTGGTTCCCCGCTCAATGGCAATGAGCGCGCCCGTCTTGGTCGCGGACATCTCCGTTGCCGCCTCGCAGATCTCGGAAATCGCTTTTTCAAATTCGCCGGACGACTTGCTCTGTCCGAAATTTTTGAAGTTGGACGGAGTGTTGCCTACCTGCTCCAGCGCGTCGCGAAGCTCCGGCTGGAACATGATAACGATCGCCAGCACGCCGACCTGATAGAAGTTCTGGAAGATGTAGTTGACGGTCTCAAGCCGAAGGATGTAACTGAAAAAGAACATAGCGGAAAGGAACGCCAGTCCTATAATCAGCTTTCCGGCGCGGCGGTCGCGGATAAACTTGTATCCGTAAAACAGAAATACCGCCAGAACCAGAATATCGAGCACATCGTTGTACCCGAAGCTCTGCGACTGGAACGGTGCAACGATAAACCGATAGAATACATCCGACAGGGAGGTCGCGTTAAAAATTGCCAAAAACTGTTCCATCGCCGTCCGCCTTTCTTCACTTATGATTCAGTACAAATATTATAATACATTTCAAAGAATATGGGAAGAGGTTTTCGAGTGTTCACAGAAAATTCACAAGCAAAAAGACTGCCGGGAGCACTACGCTTCCGGCAGTCCCCGGAGCGGCGGTTGCCGTCAATGAATTCCGCAGACGCCGGCATTCACCGTCACGGAAATCGTATCCGCATGCAGTGCGTACCATTCGTTGCAGCGGGAGTTAATCAGATCGCGGCGGGCGGAAAAATACCAGCCCTTTCCGACGAATTCCCCTTTGTAAAGCACCACGTAAAAGACATTACCGGACACCGTTGCGCGGATGGACCCGCTCTCCCCGGTCTTGGCGGAAGCAAGCCACGCATCGGCGGGCTGCAAGCCGTATCTTGCCGCATAATACCCGTCGTAATAGGTCGGGACAACCTCCGAGATCTTTGCATTCAGGGAATCTCCGAGCTGCTTGAGCATCTCGGGAGAAGCGGAAGACGACTCCAAAAGGCGGTCCGCAAGCGAGAGTGCGGATGCATTTCCCTCCTCCGTATCCTCAAACACGACGAGCCCTACCCGGTAAAGATCCTTCTCATCCTTTTCGGGCGGAGAAATCAGGCAGATCAGCACGATGTAGTAATTCGTTTCGTCCTCGGTGACGATGGAACGGATCTCCCCAGCCTTTGCCTTCCCGCTGTAAAGCCAGTCGGTAAAGTTCTTGTCGCCCAGTCGGTAAGCGTCGTCAAAGGTGACGTCCGTTTCCGTGATGGAATTGATCGCCTGCGACAGAAGACTGTCCACGATACTGGCAATCCGCTTGTTGATCTCCTCTTCCAGTTCGTCCCCGGAATAGGTGGCGGACAGTGCCTGACGGAACGTATCGTAGTATTCTTCCCGCGCCGCCTCCATTGCATCCGCCTCCAGCTCGGAACGGATCATTGCAACGAAATCCTCTTCGTTCTTTGCCGCTTTGAGGCGGTTGGCGGTATCCGCCATCTTGCCGATTTCCGCCTCATCCTTTTCTTTGTCCCCGGTCTTTTGGGTCACAAGGGTGTACCGGTAATAATCCGACGTCTCATAGGTACCGGAATGGTCGGCGTAATACTCCCCGACCATGTCGTCGGTGATGTTCTGCGCCATTCTGGCGTTTACCAGCGTGACATAACGTCCCGCGAAATTGGTCAGTTTACTTGCGTATTTCATTCCGTCAAGCGTCGCATAGGAGCCGTACAGGCTCCTGATATACTCGTCGAGCGACTGGTTCTTACTCTTCGCCCGATCGCGCAGATCGCTTTCCAGTTTGTCCGCGGCGCTGTCGTCTTCCGCGATGAAATCCATGCCCTCCGCGAGCGCCGCCTCGCAGTAACGGAGCACCTGGCGGGCAAGATCAATGCCCTCATCCGTGAAATACTCCTGCCACGTTCCGTCATAGGACTTGCCGAGAATCTGCTCGGCGGAACTGTCGGAATATTTCTGTTCGTCAAGAGGTTTCTTTTCGTCGAACAGGTACTGCAGATCGGAAGAGTGTTCGCTGTAAAACGTATAGTATGACTCGGTGTAGAAGAAGGAGAATGCGTCGCGGTTCACGGTGAAGTGTTCGGACTTCAGCGCTTCGGATTTAGCGTTCGGCTTCTTCGCGCATCCCGCAAAAAGCACGGTAAGAGAGCCGGCAAGGAGAAACAGTGCGCAGAGCGCGGCGAGCGGTCGGTATCCGCTTCGCCTGCCTGACGCGGGTCGATTGGGTCTCATCGGTAATTTCATGGGCATTCCTTTCTTTGTCTCCCGGCGCGGGCCGGGGCATTCGGCAAACGGTTGCTTCCGGATCAGCCGAGGGATTCCGCGATCCCGACGACCTTTTGTGCCATTTCCGCGAGAGCGCCGTCGGTAAACGGAGAAGGCAGCCCCGCCTCTCTCACGAGCTCGGGGAAGGCTTTCTGTCCGCCGGCACGCAGGAAACGCAGGTAACGGTCAAACGCGCCCTTCCAGTCCTTGCGCGATTCGATCAGGAAGCCGATTGCGACCGTCTGTGCCAGACAGTAGTCAATGTAGTAGAACGGGGTTTCATAGATGTGCATCTGATACTGCCACCTCGTACCGAGCTCCAGATAAGGGATCCCCTCAAAGGAGAGGTACGGGCGGTATTTCTTCTCAAGTGCAAGGTACACGGCATCCCGCTCGGCGGGGGTATATTCGGGGTGTTCGTAGACAATTTCCTGGAATTCGTCCACGATCACGCCGTAAGGGATAAAGGAAAATGCGTCGAGCAGATGTTTCTTGCGGTATTTGTCCGCATCGGCGCCGAAGAAGCGTTCGGTGCCCTTCCAACAGAAGAATTCCATGCTCATGGAGTGACATTCCGCCGTTTCCATGCCGCCGACATCCAGCTCCGCGTCGCCGCCGTGATACATACAGTAGCCGGCATAGGCGTGACCGAACTCGTGGGTGATGACATCCACATCCCCGCAGGAACCGTTAAAATTCGCAAGAATGAAAGGCTGCTTGTATTTGCGGAAGCCCTCACAGTATCCGCCGCCCCATTTGCCGTCGCGCGGCTCCACGTCAAACGCCTCCGCTTCGCGCATGGAACGCATGAACGCGCCGACATCCGGGTCCATTTCGTCGTACATCTTCTGGGCTTCTTCAAAAAGCTGTTCGGTGCCGACGTGGGGACGCGGGGTTTCGCCCTTGCCGTAAACATCGTTGTCATAGAACATCATCTGTCCGATACCGAGTTCGTCCGCGATCTCCCGCTTGAGCTTCTTCACGGCGGGCACCAGATCGCGCGCCACGTTATCGCGGAAGCGACGCACCATATCGGCATCGTAATCCATGCGTCCCATGCGGTAGTAGCCGAGCTCCACAAAGTTGCGGTAACCCATTTTCTTGGCAATGCGGTCGCGGATCTTCACGAGGCGGTCGTAAATGTCGTCCAGCTTTTCGCGGTTCTTGCCGAGCCCCTCGCCGATCGCCTCTGCGGCGCGGCGGCGCACCTCGCGGTCGCTGTCCTCCAGCTTGCCGCGCAGGACGGAAAGCGGCATTTCCTCACCGTCATAGATGAAGACCATCTCGGACATGAACTTGGAGTATTCGGTCACAACGGCGTTTTCCTCCTGGCAGTCCTCGGTCACGATGGGGTCAAACGCTTTTTTGCTGATTTCCATCTTGCGGAAGATGCGGGGATTCAGGTGCTTTTCCATCTCCGCGCGGTACGGCGAGGACAGCATGAGATCGGCATACTCCACCTCAAGGGCGGAGAACAAAGGCTCAACCTCATCATAATAGGAGACCTCCTCCTGATAGAAGGGATCCTTGGTGTTGCAGGTGAAACGGCAGTTTACCAAACAAGCCGCAGTCTCGTACTCAGTCCTCATGTTCTGATAAAGATCATGTGCACGGAGCATATCCTCCACGGAAGCGGCGCTCTGCACCGCTGTGCGGAAGGCGTCAAAGTCTCGTCTTCCCTCTTCAATGGTATAGCGGCGATACGGAATTTCAGATACTTTCATCGGGGATCCTCTTTTCTCTTGTTTTTTATCGTAACATTTTATCGGAATTGTCCGGGATTCAGGTGTCATCAGCGGACACGCGGAGGCGGCGGTTCGGGAAGCGGCGCGTCGGGCGGAATGCCGAGCGACGGGTCGTAGGTCATATACCCCGCGGGTCTTTCCCGCAGCTCGGAGCCGGCGGTGCCGTCCCCGGTTCCGCCCCGCGGCAAGTTGTCAAAGGAAAACACGACCTGTCCGTCCTCCAGCTTCAGTGACGCGTCAAAGGGTTTGTTTTTTTTCTTCGACCAGAACCCGGTCATGGGTGCGGTCTTCCCGTCCGTCAGCAGGGCGCGGGCAGCGGAGAGCGGGATGGTCTTCCCGCAAAGCGAAAGCGGGATACGGAATCTGCACCCGTCCTTATAACCGGCACAGCCGTAATTGTAGCGTCCCCTCACGACCTCTTTCCCGCAGAGCGGGCAGGTACCGACGGGATCGAGAAAGTTTCCGATATCGCTGTCTTCCCCGTTTTCACCGGGGGCGCCGGCGAACACTTCGGAAATCTCGTCCTCGGCGAGACGGACGCTTTCCCCGATCGCCATTTCCCCGCGATACACGCGTTTGAGCGCTCTGCCCATGTTGCTGGTCTTGTATTTGTCCATCACGATATGCAGGCGGGCAAGCGATTCGATGAGAAATTCTCCGTCGGGAAGAATGGTGTAAACGTCGTTTTTCAGTTGGATGTATTTACTCCGGCAGGCGTTTTCGATGATGCCCGCGCGGGTCGCTTCGGTTCCCAGCTCCACGCCGTCAAAGATTGCCTTGTACTCCGCCGCGTCATCCACACCGAGCGCATCCATCGCGTCGGAGAGCGCGTCCGCATCCAGATTCTTGTCCTCGCGGAAGGGATTTTTGAGATACCCAAGCAGCGTTTCGCCGTTGTAATGCTTCGGCGGGGTCGTTTCCTTGGCAATCGGGCGGAAATTGTGATTGACAAGGTCGCCCTTCTCCAGTTTCGGCAGAAATCTGTCCTTGCCGGTCCGGTCGTCGTACTTGGTCCAGCCCGGCTCGAGAATCACGGTGCCTTTGAGGACAAAATCCTCATAACCGCCGACGTTCACGGTGATCTCGGTCTTCTCCGCCACGCATTCCTCGGCACAGAATACCGCAACAAACCGCCGGAAAACGGTCGAATAAACCTGCATTTCTCTGTCGGAAAGCTGGCTTTTCGCGGGTACCTTATAGGTCGGCGTGATCGCCGAGTGCGCCTCGATCTTGGAATCGTCAAATATGTTTTTGGAATCCTTGAAGGCGACCGGATAGCCGATCTTTCTGATGTTTGCAAGAATCTGCTTCATCTTGTCCTTTTCGGCTGTCGCAAGGTATTCCGAGTTGGTACGCGGGTAGGTCAGGTAGCCCTCTTCGTACAGCTTCTGCACGATGGCAAGCGAATCGGCGGGGGTCATTTTATACTTCTTGCCGAGCACGCTCTGCAGCTTGGAGAGTGAATAGAGCTTGCCGGGATTGAGACGGTCTTTTTTTCTTGTGACCTTGGTGACGACCGCGTCCGCTTCGTTATACTTCCGGCAGAGTGCTTCCGCCTCTCCCTGACGGTTCTCGTCGAATCTTGCCTTGGAGGTCAGTTCGATCTCCTCGTCCCCGGTTTTCTCCTTGCTGGACACGGCAAAATACTTGCCCGGCACAAAATTGCGGATTGCCATGTCGCGGTCATAGATTGCCTGCACGATCGGCACGATCACGCGTCCGACACGGAGAAACGCTCCCGTCCGGACCGTTGCGTAGCGGGTCAGGTTGACGCCGTAAAGCCAGTCAATGTAGGTTCTCGCAAAGCCCTCGTCGGCAAGGTGGTCGTATTCGGTCTCATCCTTGAGTTCCTCCAGTGCCGCCGCGACGGTCTCCGGAGTCTGGTCGGGGAGCCAGAGGCGGGCAAGGCGTTTCCCGGGCCGGTTTTCCGGCAGGAGCAGATGACTGACACACAAACGGACGATGATCTCACCTTCCCGGTCCGCGTCACCCGCGTTGACCACGGTATCGACGTCGGGACGGTTCATGAGCGTCCGCAGTACCTCGACCTGCCGCGCCACGCCGGGATCCACGCCCTCTCCTCTGTCATGACGTATTTCAAACCGGAATTGTTCCGGAAAACAGGGGAGTCCTTCCAGTGTCCAGCGCCTTTTCTCGCCCGCCGCCGGTTTCTCCCCGGAATATTCTTCGATATCCGCAAGCGAAAACAGGTGCCCGAACGCCCATGAAACAAGATAATTCCCTGCTTCGATATATCCATTTCGCTTGGTCTGGGGGGCGTTTCCGCTCTTGTGTGCGATTCCCGCCGCAATGTTTCTGCCGAGCGACGGCTTTTCCGCAATGATGAGAATCATGGCACGCCTCCTTTTCTTCGCTGTACCCTTTATTTTACACAGAAATCCGTCCCGTGTCAATCCCGAAGGGGCTTTTCGGGGAAGAAAATCCCTCTCCGCCTTGACAAACCGGGGACTTTGGGGTATACTGTTTTTAATTCCTCACATACTAAGGAGAAGTAAATCGATGACGATCTATGACGAGCTCGTTGCCCGCGGACTGATCGCGCAGGTCACAAACGAGTCGGAAATCAAAGAAATGATCAACAACGGCAAAGCCACTTTCTACATCGGCTTTGACTGCACTGCCGACAGCCTGACGGCAGGACATTTCATGGCACTCACCCTGATGAAGCGTTTGCAGATGGCGGGCAACAAGCCGGTCGCTCTCATCGGCGGCGGCACCACCATGATCGGCGACCCGTCCGGCAGAACCGATATGCGCAAGATGCTGACGCGCGAGGACATCAACCATAACGCGGAGTGCTTCAAGCGCCAGATGGAGAGATTCATCGACTTCGGCCCCGGCAAGGCGATCATGGTCAACAATGCGGACTGGCTGATGAACCTCAACTACATCGACCTGCTCCGGGAGGTCGGCGCCTGCTTCTCTGTCAACAATATGCTCAGAGCCGAGTGCTACAAACAGAGAATGGAAAAGGGACTTTCCTTCCTCGAGTTCAATTATATGATCATGCAGTCCTATGACTTCTACTACCTGTTCCAGCACTACGGCTGCAATATGCAGTTCGGTGGTGACGACCAGTGGTCGAATATGCTCGGCGGCACCGAGCTGATCCGCCGCAAGCTCGGCAAGGACGCGCATGCAATGACCATTACCCTGCTCACCGACTCGCAGGGCAAGAAGATGGGCAAGACTGCCGGCAACGCAGTGTGGCTCGACCCGAACAAGACCAGCCCCTACGAATTTTACCAGTACTGGCGCAACGTCGGTGACGCGGACGTCATGAAGTGCATCCGGATGCTGACCTTCCTCCCGATCGAACAGATCGAAGAAATGAAGGACTGGAAGGATGCAAAGCTCAACGAGGCAAAGGAGATCCTTGCGTTCGAATTGACCAAGCTGGTACACGGCGAAGAGGAAGCGGCAAAGGCGCAGGCGCAGGCGCGCGCACTCTTCGGAAGCGGCTCCGACGCAGAGGCTCCCATCATCGAACTGACCGCCGACGATTTCATGAACGGCACCATTGATCTGCCCGGCATTCTCGTAAAGTGCGGCATGGTCAAGTCCAAATCGGAGGGCAGAACCGCCATCCAGCAGGGCGGCGTGACGGTGGATGACGAAAAGGTCACCGATGTCCGCACGGTTTACACGCCGGACGATCTGAAGGACGGCAAGCTCATCCGCAAGGGTAAGAAGAACTTCAAAAAGGTCGTCAGCAAATAACGGTTTTTCAATCAGAGTATGCTACACTCACTCCGGGACCCGTCAGACGGCTCCGGAGTGAACGTTTCTCAGGAGAGGTGTACCGGAGACAGGAGCCGGGCAGACGGAATAGCCGGGACACGCGGTACACCCGGGACGCAAAGGACATCCGGAATATCCGGAGCAAACATTCAATAAACGGAGGTAACACGTATGCACGGTGGCGGAGGTTCCCGCGGTGGAGGAGGATTTCACGGCGGAGGCGGAGGCGGTTTCCGCGGAGGAGGCTTCGGCGGAGGTCCGCGTATGCATTTTTACGGTCCCCGGTTCGGACGGCGGTATTACGGTCCCGGCGGCTGTATTTCCAGCCTGGTCGGCGTTGTTTTCGTCGTTCTGATCTCGTTGGTCTCTCTCATTTTCTCCCTGTTCCAGACTCCCAAGATCACCAAATCCACGGTGGAAAGAACCAAGCTTGACGATCCGGGCACGGTCGTTTCCGAAACCTGGTACTCGGACGAAAAACACATTGTCATTAAAGAGGCATACCTTGAAAACCGGCTCCTCGGACAAATGCAGTATTTCTACGAGAAGACCGGCGTTCAGCCGTACCTCTATGTAACAAATGAGATTCACGGAAACAAAAGCCCCATGACGGCGGACTTCAAAAGCTTTGAAAAGGAACTTTACGCAGAGTTGTTCGGGGAAACCGACGGCGGGCACATGATCCTTTTGTATTTTGAAAACAGCTCGACCGGCAGGTATACCTCGGATATTTACGCGGGCAGTACGGCGTCAAGTGTCATTGATACGGAAGGCATTAAGATCGTGCTTGATTATGTGGATCACTACTACACCGACAATTCCCTTTCTTATGAAGAAGTGTTCGCGTCCTCCTTCCGCGATTCCGCAGACCGGCTGATGGGTGGAAAAACCCGCTTCTACGAAGACTGGTCAACCGGCGTATGGATCGGGATTGTCGCCGCGATCGTTCTGGTCATCTGGCTCATCGTTTACGTGATCCGGAAACCAAAGAAGGATGACACGAAGAACGACAGTTCCTACACACCCGGCAGCGGGAACGGCTACTCCGGCGGATACAACGGCGGGTACGGCGGTAACAATTACAGCAAATACTAACCCGCGCGGGGCTGTAGACTGTAAGCGGAAAGTAAGCCGCGGCAACCATGACAACCCCACGGAAAGCCGGAGAAATCCGGCTTTTTTGATTCCAATGAACCGGTCCAAAGGAATTCCGCACATATAACTGCGGCTTTGTACCTGCACCGCGCAAGCCATATCGGCAGAGTACAGATATCGACTGTTCCGGCGCGGCACAACCATTGAATATGCGCCCGCACAAGCCGTATCCGCACACTCTGTATCCGCACAAAACGTGTCTGGGCAACATTTTGTCCGCCTCAGGCAATGCATCCGGCAGTGCAAAGAAACGGAGCGTAAGTGCCCCGTCAGACGATCTGCATGAAATGCGGAAATACCCGTGTCAGGCGGTGCTGTTACGTGCGGGGCGGGAATTCGCCGCCTTTTTTCATAGTTTCATCATTTTTTTGCGGCTTCTCTTGCATTTTCTGAAAAAAAGGAATATAATGTAGGCGTTATGTAATTAAAATTTCGGAGGAAACAAATCCATGAAAGTTCTTGTTGTCAATGCGGGCAGTTCTTCGCTCAAGTATCAACTGTTCAACACCGAAGCCAATGTTGTCATGGCAAAGGGAATCTGTGAGCGCATCGGTCTTGACGGCCGTATTGAGCATAAACTCCCGAATGGCGAAAAGATCAAAAAAGACCTGCCGATGCCGGACCATGCGGCAGCGATCTCGATCGTTATTGATTTTCTTACCGATGCAAACATGGGTTGCATCAAGTCCATGAAGGAGATCGAGGCGGTCGGTCACAGAATTGTCCACGGCGGCGAATACTTCAAGCAGTCCACGCTGCTTTCCGACGAAGTGCTGGAAAAGCTCAAACTCTGTCGCGACTTCGCTCCCCTGCACACCGACGCACACATCATGGGTATCAAGGGCTGTCTTACCGCAATGCCCGGCGTACCTCAGGTGCTTGTGTTTGATACCGCATTCCATCAGACCATGCCCGCGACCTCCTATATGTACGGTGTCTCTTATGATATGTACACCGATTACAGTGTCCGCCGCTACGGCGCGCACGGCACCTCCCACCGGTATGTTTCCGGCATTATGGCGGACATTCTCAAGGAGAAATACGGAATCAACAAGGAAGACTCCAAGATTGTGACCTGCCACATCGGCAACGGTTCCTCCATTACGGCAGTCAAGGGCGGCAAGTGCCTCGACACTTCCATGGGCTTCACTCCCCTGGAGGGCGTGATCATGGGTACCCGTTGCGGTTCCATCGACCCCGCGATCGTTCCCTTCATCATGAAACAGAAGAACTGGACCCCCGACCAGATGACCGACTACATGAACAAACAGTGCGGCTTCCTCGGTATGTCCGGCATTTCCTCTGACTCCCGCGACATTGAGGCGGCAATCCGCAACGGCGACAAGCGCGCGGAGATCACTGCCTGCACGCTCGCATATCAGGTCAAGAAGTACATCGGCTCCTATGCTGCCGCTATGAACGGTCTTGACGCGGTCGTCTTCACCGCCGGCATGGGTGAAAACAACCCCGAGCTTCGCGAGCGCGCCTGCACGAACATGGAATTCTTCGGCATTGACTTCGACAAGGAAGTCAACGCAACGGCACAACATCAGTCCAATATCGTTGAACTGAGCAAGCCCACCTCCAAGGTTAAGGTCTATCTGATCCCGACCAACGAAGAGCTTGTCATTGCAAAGGATACCGAGGAGATCGTCAGTCGCCTCGGAAAGTGATTTTCCCGTCGCTTCCCTGTCACATTTAGAGGATCCCCTCTGTTGATTTTCAAGAAACAAATCCAAGAATCCCCGCCGTCCGACAGGACGGCGGGGATTCTTTGCTGGCAGCTGTGATTCCGGCGTCTTGCACGCTTCTGGTGAGACACAGTATCTGTTGTTGAGGCGGGACTGCGCAGTTTGCAATAGCCCCCCGTCCGACGGACCCTTTCTGCCGCAAAAAACCGGGACGCGTTTCCGCGTCCCGGCAAAACCTTGGAGGATTTATTTACTGGGGATTGTAGTCCTTGCAGGCACCGTTCTCGTCGAAGGTGTGCTCCACGCCAAGGATCTTGACCGTTGCGCCGATAATCATCACGCCGGTTTCCTTGTAGAAGTAGTACCATTCGCCGTCGATGTTCTGCCAACCGCCTGCCTTGACACCGTCGATGAGGTAGAAGACATCTCCGTCCTCATCGATCAGGCCCTGCTGCTTGGAGAGCTTGTCATTGACCGTGTCGTACTCGTAGTAGACACCGCCGATGGTGCGGGAAGTCGTGCACTTGATACCGGTTTCCAGGTAGTAGTAGTGCGTGTCATCCAGCCAGCCCTTGACCTTCTCACCGTTCCGGAAGTAGAAGTCGCGGTATGCGCCGTCCACTGCCGCCAGCTTACCGGTGTAGAAATACCGGGTCTCTCCGTCGTAGTTGGTCTTCGTTCTCTTCGGTGCATAGGGAACACCGCCAATTTCTCTTGCCTCGGTAACCATGTAGCCGGTTTCCTTGAGGAAGTATCTGGTGCCAACCCAACCGGTCTGCATTACGCCGTTCTCATAATAACGAACGCCGCCGTTGCCGATGACAAAACCGTTCTTTGTCACATCCTGCGGGTACCAAACAACATCCTTATCATAGTAACGGGCGAACGCATTGTAGAGTCCTGCAGCCAGCGAATCGGTGGTTGCCTTGTTGTTGACCCACATGGTCATGCTGATCGTCTTGACACCCTGATTCTCGTATGCGGGAGAATAGGTATCGTAAGAAGTCGTATCATTGTTTGCATTCCAGAATCTGAATGCCTTTTCGCCGAGATCCGTGCTTCCGGTGGTGCGTCTCTGATAAACCAGAACGCCGTTCGCAAAAGTCTTCTCGATGAAGATACCGTTTTCATCCGGAGACAGGAACGTAATAAACTGAATGTAGCCGGTTCTTCCGTTCTCCGGAATGGCAGCGGAGTAATCCACCTGGGTCAGATACTTGTTCATATCCGCGCCGCTCAGGATACCGGTGCCGAGATCATAATTCAGGGCGATGAACGGCTCACCGACGGCGGTAATCTGCCAGTTGATCGCAATCTTGGTCCCTTCGGTAAAGGTCTGGTCCTCCGGAACAAAGATGGTCTGAATCCGCACATTCGCATAGCGGCAGGTGGAGCCTGCGTTCATGAGAACCACACGTGCGGGGATCTTGTCTTCTCTTTCCGACCAGTCCAGCGGCTCATCGAAACGGGAACGCATCCATTCTTTCCCCAGAAGCATTTCGTATGCATCATAGGGAGCCTGGGCGCCTTCGGCTTTTGCGGAAGTCGGAACGGCGAATACCGCAACCAACATCAGAAGAGCCAGGGCAATTGCGAAAAATTTTTTCATAGTGTCCTCCCAAAAATTTATTTGAATTCCCTATTTTATTTAGTGGAATTCTGTGCTGCTATGAATGCCGGGAAAAGACATACCGACCTCATCTGCACGTCGGCGATCCTTTTCGGCGACATCACGAGTATACCATAATTTAGGAGCTATTGCAAGAGAATCCAAAGCATTTTTATCTTATTTTGTTATTTTCTGTAAATATCACAAAACCTTCGTTCACATTTAAGCCTTGATTTTGAATCAATTGCGGGCAATTCCCCGCAAATTCGTTTCGATTGGACAAACTGCTCCAAGTTTCGTCAAAATCCGTCATGATTCTATGCTGTCAAAATGCCGAAAACATTGTGGATATTATTACTTATGACAAAACAAAAAGAACCCCCGCCCTATATACGTCTGCATAAGGCGGGGATTCTTGATATTCCGTCAGAATTATTTGAGCATTACGAAACCGCCGTCAACCAGGAGGTTCTGTCCTGTGATGTAATCGCCGGCGGGAGAAGCAAACAGAAGGATGGCACCCTTTAGGTCCTTGCCGAGCTGACCCATTCTGCCGAGCGCCGCAAGTTTGCTGTACTCCGCAACAAATGCGCGGGGTTCACCCTTGTCAAAGCCGCCGGGAGAAATGCAGTTGACGTTGACTCCGTAAGGAGCGACCGTCGCCGCAATGTCACGCGTGACGGAGATCACGCCGCCCTTTGCCGCAGAGTAATCCACCGGCTGTTCCATCTTGTTGGTACGATGGTACAGATCGCGGTCACGTCCGCACATACCGGCAATGGAACCGATGTTGATGATCTTGCCGCTCTTCTGCTCGATCATGTACTTCCCTGCCGCGCGGCAGCAGTAGATCAGACCGGTCAGGTTGGTTTCGATCAGATTTTTGATGACCTCGGGGTCTCTCTGGAAGAGGTTACCCTCCGCCTTACCGGAACCGCCGCCCGCATTGTTGACGAGAATGTCGATATGTCCGAATTCCTTCACGACTTCGTCCATCGCCGCCTGCACTTCATCATAGTTTCTCTGATCCATCTGGACACCCATCGTGCGGACACCGAAGGTGTCGGAGATTTCCTTCAGAACGGGTCCGAGTGTGGATTTATCGCGTGAAGTGATTACGATATCCGCACCTGCTTCTGCCAATGCACAAGCCGCGTCAAAGCCAAGCCAAGCGTGTCCGCCCGTCACAACGGCGACTTTGCCGTCAAGACGAAGCAAGTCAAATACTTTTTCCATGTCAATTCATCCTTTCCGAATTTGTTTTCGGTCACTCACATTGTAACGCGTTCCGGCAGGAATGTCAATCGGTTCCGAAAAAATTTACGGGAATCGGTCATCTTCTCCAAATTCAGCCGAATACCGAAAAAGGGACCGGAACAAAGACCGCCGAAAGCCAAACGGCAAAACTATACCCAAAACGCAGATAATCTATCAGTTATTCACATCCGACGGTGTCCCCTGCCCGGTTCTGCCTTCTGAATCAACCCGTATTCATCAGTACGACCTGTTACCCGGTTTTAGATTTCTGCAAATGACATAATAAAGCCGAAATTCTTCGCATTCACCGCCGACCGCTGCCATTCTCACGGCGCAATGATGGGTACTTGATGTCCTGACGGAAATGAGATAACAACAGAAAACAACTATCGAAAATCGGCTTGAGGAGAGGACATCCGTTCGCCATCCGCCAGGTTCCGTTTCATAAAATGCCACCTTCATACCCTGCCTGTAATAAATGACCGGTATCACGGTTCCAGTCAAACCGGCGTGAACCTTCCGAAGTTACAGAGCCTCACGTATTCAACAGACTCCTTTCAACAAAAGACGCGGCGGTCGCTTGCCGGACAAAAGGGAGACATGTCCCGGCAAGCTCCGCCGCAATGGGAAGCAAACTATCAGGTGGGGCAAAAAAGCAACGGTATCACCGCTAAAAAATCGTGTGTTTTGCCCTGTCACGGCAACAGAAGCGATACATTCGCCTGCGCACCGCACGGCAGCTCGTCAACAGCGGATCGTTCTTATGACCGAAAACCAACCGAAATATCGGTAAAAATTTCGACAATAGCCGAATTGCACAGAGAAAAAAGAAAGCCGAAAGGCGAAAGCAACGGATATTGTAAAAAGGAAATACACTGCTTTCAACGTCGGCAGAACAGCGCAAAAATTCCTTCACAAGATGCTCTGCATTCGAGGTGCCGGAAAGCAACCGGCATTCCAGAAAGCAGTCTGCAAAAGATGAAGCGAATCAATGGCAACCGAAATCGGGAACAGCAAGTACTGACATGGACGCCAAACCGATATTCAATACAAATATACACTACCGACAATCTCCGCAAGCAAAGCCGAGCTGTGACATCCGGTTGAAATGAAGGCGGTAACCGGCAAGCGACTGTTTTGCCTAAAGAATTCTATTTTTGAGTATTGGTAATCGGATTTCTATCTGAAAATGCGGCGGAATTTACAGGATGAAAGGAGAAACACCTTGAAAATTCCGCAGCGATGGGAGGCATAATAAAAAATCCTTGAAGAATCCGGGATAAAACATTGATCCCAGGTTGAACAGATTCCCCGGCGGCAGCGGTCAGGCGAACGTTTCCGCCGCCATTCCACTGCCAACCCATGTCATTCTCAAAGTGTATGACAGTCATTCCCGACCAAGGGAGAGAAGGCCGGAAAATGCCGTCGCATGGGAAGCAAAGAAAAGTAGTATGTTCTGGATACGGCACAGCCATCGGTCAAACAAACGGCGTTGTCCCGTGAATCCATCACTCAAAAATCGCACGGGCACACAACCAAAATACGCCTTCCGCGGAACTACGGTTGATGCCCCTTTGATTGATCGACAACATGTCCGGATCATCGGGCACCGACAAAAAACGTGCGATACAATCAGCCAATCGCAAAGCAAACCGGAAATTTCCCGCCGCACATCCACAAAGACGGCAGGCGTTAAAATCCCGATCCGATCGAGAAAGTCCTTCCCCTGTGGCACGCATCCGGTGCAACGGGATTATTTTCTGCGGAGCTTTCCGACCACACGTCCGGTACAATGAATATCGGAAAAATCCTTCAGAAGGATCGGAGCATACTCCGGATTCAGGGAGATCAGCCTGTCCCCGCCGAACTTCTTGAAATACCCGCTTCCGTCCAGAACAAAGATCCCCAATTCGCCGACCTGAACGCCGTCGCAATCTTCGACAAGCAAGATGTCGCCGTCACGGAACTTCGGTTCCATACTGTTGCCGCTGATGCGGAGTGCATAATCGGCAAGGCGTGTACGCTCGGTATCCGGAATCGTAATCTCGGTTCCCTCTTCCTCGTCCAGATACTCGCCGGTTCCGGCAGAGACCGGCAGATCGTACAAAAGCACGGTTCTCTTGCCGGGGCGGGAAACCTCGGTATAAAACGGGGCGCGCACCGGCGGAACGGAAAGCACCTTGTCCGAGGTCGGGACGGCGGGTGCCGCGGGTACGTACTGTTCTCTGACGGCACGCTCGCTTTCCTTATATATAATAAGCGAGGTCATTTCTTTTCCGTGTGCGTCCAGCTTTCTGTAGTTTTCGATCATCCGGATCTCTTCGTCGGAAAGGAGATAATTATTGTGGTTTTCCGGCACGCCGGTCACAAGATAATCGAGACTGCAGCCAAGCACCTGACAAATGGAAATCATGTTTACCAGCTTCGGCGAATCGCTCATTCCGGCAAGAATTTTGGAAAGCGTGCCGAGAGGAATCCCGGTCAGCTCGGAAAGGCGCTCATTTGTAATCTTTTTTTCGCTCTTCAGGCGTTTGATTCGTTCGATATATGAGATCTGTTCCATATCAGCCTCCGCTTGTTTTCCATTTCTGATATGATTATAGCACAGTTTTTCCGGTTTGTAAAGAGGTTTTCGAAAATTTTTCCGATTTTTGAAATTAACTATTGACATATTCGATTTTTTGTGCTATAATTCGACTGTAAGAATCCAAATATGGAACAGGAGACGTCCTATGAACACCTGCTATCATGAACATACAAACGAAAATGTTTCCGAATATACTCATACGCCGATCATGTATCCGACGCGCACCATGCGTGCGTCAGATCGTGCCCGTGCCGTCGCAAAGCAGAACTTTTCCCGCCTTGCCCGTCTTTTCGCACTTCTTGCAGCGCTGTTCAGCGGCATTTCTTTCCGCCGCGCTGTGCGGATCATTACAGTCACGGTCTGTTTCTTCGCCTTCCTCGGGGTCATCGGCGGAGTGGAGGCTGGCGTGTTGTCGTTGGGAATCGGAATTCTGATCTGCGCGTTTTTGTTGTTCCTCGAAATTCTGTGTCTGCGTTCCCCGCTCTGATGTTACGGGATACGGCGAAAGTGATCCTCTGATTTTTCGCCGCCGTGTTCCGGTCGTTTTTGATTTTATACGAGTCCTGATCGCTTTTACTTCTATAAAAAAAGGGAGCGCCGACCGGCGCACCCGGTACCAAAAAACGAACGACGTCGTGGGAACAACCTTTGCTGTCAACAAATTCGGTGTGCCCGGTCGCCGGTGGGGGAGATCGGACATACATGAGCCGGAGAGCGAAACTCTCCGGCTTTTCCCATGTTCTGAAAAACAGCCGCCCGCCGGGCGGCTGTCTTTGATCGAAAACTTCTCTCTTTCCCGAAGACCTTGGAACGTCTCCGCGCAACATCCCTCAAATCGCACCCGAAAGGATTCCCCGGCGCATCCGATTTTACCCGCAAGCAAGATCTGTGCCTTGGCACGTCGTGAGCAGTTTTACCAGTGCCGCTCCGACCAGACGCGCGGCGCGCTGTGCTTCCGCAAGCGTATTTCCGGAGGTACCGATCTCGAGGAGCAGTGACATCTCCGCGTACTGTTGATTATACGATGACGACCGCAGAACCGTGGGACGACACACGCGGGAGTCCCCCTCGTTGAGTGCGCCGCGCAACCATTGTGCCAATGTATAATTGTACTTCCATGGGCAATTTGTTGCGTTTTCTCCGGTTCCGACGACGCAAAGCACCTGTGCCGTGGCTTCGCCGTCCACCTCGCTAACCGCTCGCAAAAGGTTTCCCGACGCATCCGTGACAGAGTCGCGGTGTACATCGATTACATACCGGATACTCGGGTACTCTGTCATATAACGACCGATGGCAACCGCCGCCCTCCCATAGGCGCCCTGACAGGTTTCTCCATCAAATACTTCGGTACAGTGAATCGTGGAGATTCCTCCCGCTTCCAGGGCCTCTGCAAGCACTTTCCCGACCGCAATCACATTCTCCGCGGGATTACCGGAACGTGCAAAATCCACCGCTTCCGGGTCACAGCATCCTTCCCCATTCGGGTCATATGCCTCGCTTGTGTGAGTATGTATGATCAGAATCAACGGGGTACCGCCCGAAAGCTGCCCTGCGTCAGGCAACCGCTTCTGCATCTCATCCACGGTCAGGAGTCCCGGCAGAACGCCGGATTCATTGACAATATACGATTTCTCCGCCCCCGCCGCAGACAGGTCTGCCGGGCGGATCGGTACCCCGTCATCCGGGAATTCCGATGGGTCAAAGTCATACAGCGACTGTCTTGTTTCCGCTTCCGTATGGCCGCCCGGCGAACGTGTATCGGTTTCAGCCGTTCCGGGAACCATGCCGGAGCTTTTCTCCGACGCCGATTCTCCGTCCCCGACCGGCGCTTTCCCGATCCCGAATGCGCCCGTACACAACAGAATCACAAGTCCTGCCGCGATCAACATGAACAGTCCCGCAAGCAATCTGCGTGTTCGTCTCCGGTCGGTCGCCTCCCGGTACAGGGCAAGATCCGTCTCCATATCCACCGCAGGTTTGTCACTCCGGACAACCTGCTTTTTCTTGCTTCGCTTCATCAGAAAAAGCCTCCGTTCCGGGCATGCGCCCGATCCTATCGGCACATTATATTCCGTAATATCCGCCGATATTCCCGGTTCCGAACGCCTCATTGAGCGCCGAGGCAAGCACCTTGGAAACACAGCCGGTAATGCGGTCGCTCTCCTTCGGGGACACATAAAAACGCCGCCCGTTTTCCAGTACCTGTTTCAGTGACGCGTCCGGTTCACGGATCCCCGCCTGCTCCAGGGCATCGTACACCAGCGTTGCGGAATCCACCACGGTCGGCACGCCGACCGACAGTACCGGTGCCCCCGTCGTGCGTCTGTCAATTGCCCGTCGGCAGTTTCCGATTCCCGACCCCGGAGAAATACCGCAGTCCGACAGCTGCACCGTTGCGGCAAGCCGCTCGCAGCTTCTGGCGGCAAGCGCGTCAATGGCAACGATCAGATCCGGATCCGTCTGCTTCACTGCTCCGCCGACCAGATCCACGCTCTCAAGTCCCGTTTGTCCGAACACGCCGGGGGCAAATGCGGACACCTCCGCACATTCGAGCGACTCAAACAGCGACCGGTCATATGCGGAAAACGGTCTTGTCACCGTGATCCGGCGAACCGTTTCCGGACCGACCGCATCGGGTGTGATGTCCGGGTTTCCGAGTCCGATCATGAGTACCCGCAGATGCTTTTTCTCCTCGGCGCTCTTTCCCGTCATGCGTTCCGCAAGCGCCGCGATCTCCCGTGCCAGCACGGCAATCAGTCGGTTTGCCGCGTCCTCCTCCAGTTCCCAGATCTTTCCGCACATGACCGTGATATAGTTTCCGGCTGGTTTGCCGATGCGCTTCTCCCACTCCCCCCGCGGAATGGTCAGGCGCGTCAGGCGGAATCCGTCGGCTTCGTCCTCCCGGCTCCGGATCTCCGCCGCAATGCCCTCGGTGCAGGATTCGCAGGCAAGGTCTGTTCTGGTGTACTCTTCCACGTCTCGTTTCCTCCGCTTTTTTAATCAGTATTCGCAAAAATTAACAGAAAATACACGAGATCGCCCCCGGATGCTATTGAATATCGACAAGAAATTTTTTATAATGTTTTTGTACTGTAACCATCCGGTCACCCGATCGTTCCGTATGGCATTTTTGCGTGCCGTTTTTCCGATTTGCGTACTCATTCTGCACAGAATCGTTTTTTGCTTCTTGTGCAGTTTTACGAATATCCGGAGCCGGAACCGATTTTGATTGATTTTGATGTGCGCCAGTGCTATAATGTCTTTATTCCATATCATTTTATCTGTATTCCAATTTCCAATCATGAGGAGGAACCTTCTGATCATGACAAAGCGTATCATCGCCATCGCGCTCTGCCTTTTCACCCTGCTTTCGGTCACTGCCGTTTTTGCCGGCTGTTCTTCGAAAAACTCGGATGACAAAGGCGCATACATCACCATGTATCTGACAAGCGAGCTGTACGATTTCGATCCTGCAAACGCGTACACCAATTCGGACACGCTCAACATCGTCAGCCTTCTGTTCGACACGCTTTTCAAGCTGGATCAGAACGGAAACATCCAGAAGTCCCTTGTCAAGGATTACAAGTTCACCTTCAACGACCTCAAAAAAGAGTACAAACTGGTCATGACGCTGAACGAGACCTACTGGAGCGACGGCAACCGCTTGTCCGCGGAAGATGTCGTTTTCGCGTGGAAGCGGATCCTCAACTGGGAATCCTCTTATCCCTGCGCGGCGCTTCTGTACGACATCAAGAATGCCCGTGCCGTCAAAAACGGCAATGAATCCATCGACCAGCTCGGCGTCAAGGCATCGGGCGACTATGAGGTCACCGTGGAATTTGAATATGCCGTGGACAAGGATCAGTTCCTGATGAATCTGACCAGCCTTGCACTGGCGCCTCTCCGCGAGAGCGACGTGACCAACAAGGGCACGCAGTACAACGACTGGGCAAAGAAGCCCGGATTCCTGACCAGCGGTCCTTTCAAGGTCTCCAAGGCAAAATATCCGAACGGCTCCACAGATAAGGACGATCCGATCTTTGATTACGGAAAATTTACCGACAACGACGCAACGGACGGCAGCGGCAACCCGATCAATTCCTACCTGAGCTACGCAGAAGCAAAACTCCAGTACTTTGTACTTGAGAGAAACACCTATTATTATCGTGACAAGAACAAAGACGCAATCGACAAATCCGTTACGCCTTATCAGATTCTCTGCGACTGTACCCGTTCGGACGAAGAAATCATGCAGGCTTACCAGAACGGTGAGATCTTCTACATCGGAGAGATTCCTTTCTCGGTCCGCGGCAATTCCGACTACCGCAACACCCTGTCAAAAGTCACCGTAACCGACGCGCTCTCCACGTTTGTACTTGCGCCCAACGAGGACGCCTTGGTTTACTACAAAGACATTGAAACCTATGCCGACGGCCGTGTGAAGCTCTTCAACAAGAACGACGTGGAGCTGAACTATTCCACGTATGAGATCAAGACAGACAGCAAGGGAAAGTGCTACGTCAACCTGTACGGCGGTTCCGCGCAGAACAACAACCCCTACTATGACCTGTATTCCAGCAAGGGAAAGATCAACATCACCGAGGACGGACTCGGGCTCGGCGACAAGCTGTTTGCCGACGTAAACGTCAGACAGGCACTCTCACTTGCCATTGACCGCGAAGCGATCGCCGATGCGGTGGTTTACGCCAAAGCCGCCACGGGGCTGGTCTCGACCGGACTGTTCTCCTCCGTTTCTTCCAAGACCGACTTCCGCGTTTCCGCCGGAAATCAGATCGGCACCTCCGCCAATCTGGATGAAGCGTATGCCCTGCTCGATGAAGCGGGCATCAATCCCGACAAATATGCCTTCCGGATCACCGTCAACGCAAACGATCCGGTACATGCAGCGATTGCGGACATGATCGCGGAATACTGGGGCGAAAACGGACTCGGATTCCATGTGACCGTTTACCGCCTCGGCGCAATCGTCAACAACGATTACAATCCTTCCACCGCGTCGATCCCGCAGGATATTGCGGACGATCTATTCGGCGAGGCGGTCCGTTCCGGTCATTATCAGGTCGCCGCGTATGACTATGTCGCATATTCCGCCGACGCGTTCGGTATGCTTGCTCCCTTCGCTGTCGCGTTCTCCGGAAACGGCGTCAAAACCGAAGTCACGATCAGCGACGACGATGTACGGTCGTATTCCTACTCGCTGAACGGAAACGTCAACGGCTATTCGAGCGATCGGTTCGACCTTCTCATGGAAGCAGCATATTATCTCCAGTTCTACCGTAACATTTCGACTGCCGCAAGTTCCAACGACTACAAGGCTTTCGGTTACTTTGACAAGGCGCTCACTGACAAGAACGAGGCGGAAGCTGCCGGCAGAAAAGCCTTCTCCGAGTTGATGGAAAAGGTCGCCGGAATCTATGAAGAATTCGACATTTCCACCGAGCGCGACCTCGAAAAGGGACGCACAGCGCTTCTGGTCGCTGCGGAAAAAGTGCTTATGGACGACATGGCGCTCATCCCCGTCATCTTCAATCAGAACGCGGTTCTGACCGCAAGAGACCTCAACAACGTCTCTGCGTCCTACTACGTTCCCGCGCTCTTCCAGAAAGCAACGCTGTACAAGTATTCAAAATACGCTGATGAATTCTCCACGCTCTTAAAGTAAGCGGTCCCTTCAAAAGTCAGATCCCGTGCCGAAAGGCACGGGATTTTTTGGCGGAAATATAGACTTTCCATTGAGAATGTGATATAATACAGAGTGGTGATTTGTTTTACTTTTTTCGTTAAGGAATCGGTTATCCGCTGGGGTCACCGTTTGCAGATCTCCGCGAACGGAAACGGGAAATCTCAGTATGGGGCGCCTCGTCCGGAGACGTGAAAGCCGGTCGCTTCGCAAATTGAGTTTCAGCCGGGAATGAAGCTTCCTACGTTGCGCGTATTCCGGCGAGCACTTGAAGCACATTGTGCTCTGCCCGCTTTTTTCGGCGGGCACAGAAGCATTGTTCCCTGCCCGTTTTGAAACGGACACCGAAGCGCCGTCGCTCCTTACCGCTTTGGGAACAGCGGCAGGGAGAATTTCATTTGATTGTTTTTCCGGAAAATCAAATCGTTTTCCCGCATAGTGGTACAGCGTCAGAAAACAAAGTCAAAGAGGTCCAATATGCAAATTTATCAGGTCTGCCCGGACGCATGGTGCGCCAACTGCTATCTCCTTGTTTCCGGCACACACGCATTCATTGTTGATCCGAGCGCGTCGGCAGATGCGATTCTCGGCGCGGCAAAGGAACACGGTGTCACACCGGAAGCAATCCTTCTGACCCACGGGCACTTCGACCACATCGTCTCGATTGACACCCTCCGGGAAAAGATTCACATTCCGACGCTTATCCACGAGGATGACGCGGAAATGCTGACCGACGGCGATAAAAACGCGTTCAAATTTTTTTACGGGAAACCCCGTGTCTGGAAACCCGCCGACCATACTTTCCGCGACGGAGACACGCTCTCCTTGGGCGATGAAACGATCCGAATCCTGCACACGCCCGGTCACTCGCGCGGCTCGGTCTGTTATCTGACCGACACCGGGATTCTGACGGGCGACACGCTGTTCTCCGACAACGTGGGCAGAACCGATCTGTACGGCGGTGATCCGCAAGCGCTTGCGGATTCGCTGAAGCAACTCGGAACGCTTGACAAAAGCTCTGTCATATATCCCGGGCACGGCGGGAGTACAGCGCTTGGGTCTGCCCTCTTGCACGCGTCATACTTTTTCTGAATTCGGCAGACAGGTCCCGGGTTCCCGGCGAAATAATCCGGCGCATGCCGGTTCCGGAACGTTGCCGTGGATTCTCCCTCCTTCATCGTTCCGGTTCTGATATCGGCACACTATCCCCGTTTCAACGCAAAATAACTGCGGTGCATTTCCCGATTTCGACGTACTTCCGGATTTCAGCGCACTCCGGTTTCGGAAATCTGCCACAGACTACCTCATTATCACTCCGACAAACACTATCAAGAATCATAAAGGTGAACAAAATGGATTTCAACAAATTAGCAGAACTCCTCTTCCCCGATGTCATGAGCACCCCCGCAGACATGGAACAGAGGTATCCCGCACGTGTACTTCCCGAAGGTGCAAAGGTCACGCGTTTTGCGCCCAGCCCCACAGGCTACGTACATTTCGGCGGGCTGTTTCCCGTGACGGTCGGGGAACGTCTCGCACACCAGTCCGGCGGCGTTTTCTTCCTTCGGATTGAAGATACCGACGCAAAACGAGAGGTACCCGGTGCCGCCGAGGGGCTGATTAACACGCTCTCACACTACGGCATTCATTTTGACGAAGGCGCCATCCTCGACGAAAGCGGTAAAGTTTCCGATCACGGAATCTACGGTCCCTACAAGCAGAGCCTGCGCGGCCCCATTTATCATGTTTATGCAAAGCAGCTTGTGCGCGAAGGAAAGGCTTACCCCTGCTTTACCTCCGAGGAAGAATACGAAGAGCTTCAGCAGGTCGATAAAAAGGCGGAGATCAAGGCGCGCGACTGGCACGAAGTGGACGAATCCGCGCGATATGCCGAACAGCTGAAGCAAAGAGAAATCACGCTTGACGAGGTGGAACAGCATCTCCTCGCGGGCGACCCCTTTGTGCTCCGTATCATTGCCGACGGCGATCCCACAGGTGAGAAAAAGATCAGATGTACCGATCTGGTGCGCGGGAACCTGGAGCTTCCGGAGAACGCGGAGGATTTTGTGCTTCTCAAGTCCGATGGCATTCCGACCTACCATTTTGCCCACGCGGTGGACGACCATCTGATGGGCACGACCCACGTCATCCGCGGCGAGGAATGGCTCCCAAGCCTGCCCAAACATCTGCAACTGTTCCGGTATCTCGGATTCCGTGCGCCCAAGTTCATGCACATTTCCCAGATTATGCGGCTGGACGAAAACGGAAACAAGAAAAAGCTGTCCAAGCGCGACATGGGCGCAAACCTCAACGATTACGCGCGCATGGGCTACGATCCCGACTGCGTAATGGAATACATTCTGACGCTTCTCAATTCCAACTACGAGGAATGGAGAATGCAGAATCCGGACAAGCCGTACACCGACTTCCCGTTCAACATCAAGAAAATGTCTGCGTCCGGCTGTCTGTTTGATTTCAACAAGCTGAACGATGTGTCGAAGAAGGTCATTTCCGTTATGCCGACGGACACCGTTTACGAAAAGCTGACCGCATGGACCAATGAATTTGACCCGGACTTTTCGGCACTCCTCACGCGCGATCCGGCGTACACAAAATCCATCCTCGCCATCGGACGCGGCGGAAAGAAGCCGCGCAAGGATCTCACCGTCTGGACGGACGCAAAGGCGTATATGGGCTTCTTCTTTGATGAATTGTTCCGCGTGGAGGAATCCTATCCCGAGCAATTCTCAAAGGACGACATCCGCACGGCGATTGAAGAATTCCTTGAGACCTACTCCCCCGCTGACGACATGAACGTGTGGTTTGACAAGATCAAGGCGGTTGCCGACAAGCTCGGTTACGCCTCTGACATGAAAGAGTATAAAGTAAATCCCGGAGCCTTCCGTGGAAGTGTCGCAGACATCAGCATGTTCCTCCGCGTAGCGGTGACCGGCAAAACAAACGCGCCGGATATGTACACCGTCATGCAGATCCTCGGCGAGGAACGCGTCCGTGCACGTCTTCTTGCCATGTCTGCGTCGCTGTAAGCGGCTCCCCGGTTTCCGGATGCTCCGGCAGGTGGCAGCGTCGCCAACTTCAACCCATCATGCTGGTTCCCGGCGAGAAACAGATCCGCCGCTCCCTGCCATGTCTGCGTTACTCTGAACGGATCCCGGATACACGTCGGCAAAGACAAGCCTGATTCGCAGGGAATTTCAATGCGCGGCGTGCGAGGTGCAAACCGTCAGGTGGGCATGGTCCGGAACAACCGCTCATCAACGTTTTCCCGAGCACAGGCATCCCGGGAAAGAACGTCGAAAATTATCCCAAAATGAAAGTGTCCTAATGAAAATGGTCGGGTGATCCTCCGGGAACGGAGTGAATTGTCCGCCACGAACCGTTTTTGTTCCGCCGTTCGCGGAGCAAAGCATCGCCCAACCACTCCAAAGACTGAGAAAGGTGTTCCCGCCATGCGGGAACAATGGTCAAAAACATGGAAGAGTCAACCAACTTTATCTGGGAGATCGTTGACGAGGATCTCCGCAAAAATCCCAACATGAAGATCCACACCCGTTTTCCTCCCGAACCCAACGGGTATCTGCATATCGGTCACTGCAAGGCACTGTGCATTGACTTCGGTACGGCGCGCCGTTACGGCGGTGTCTGCAACCTCCGCATGGACGACACCAACCCCGCCAAGGAAGACACCGAGTACGTCGATGCCATCAAAGAAGACATCCGCTGGATGGGCTTTGACTGGGATGACCGTTTCTTCTACGGCTCCGACTACTTTGAAAAGGATTATGAATTTGCAGTCCAGCTCATCAAAAAAGGACTTGCCTATATCTGCGAGCTGAGTGCCGAGGAATTCCGCGATCCCAAATACTGCGGCGACCTCACCCACCCGGCTGTCTCGCCCTACCGGGATCGCCCGATGGAAGAGAGCCTCGACCTCTTTGAACGCATGAAAAACGGCGAATTTCCGGAAGGCAAATACACGCTCCGCGCGAAGATTGACCTCGCGTCCGGGAACTTCTGTATGCGCGACCCGGTCATTTACCGCATCAAATATGTGGAACACCATCGTCAGGGTACCAAGTGGTGCATCTTCCCGATGTACGACTTTGCCCACCCGCTCCAGGACGCGCTGGAGGGTGTGACCCATTCGCTCTGTTCCCTGGAATATGAGATCCATCGCCCGCTGTACAACTGGGTACGCGACAACGTGGACATTCCCGGTTCGGAAAACCTGCCCGGCTTCCCGCGCCAGATCGAATTTTCACGCCTGAACCTGACCTACACGGTCCTCTCCAAGCGTTTTCTGCGCGGTGTCGTGGAAAGCGGACTGGTTGAGGGCTGGGACGACCCGCGCATGCCTACCCTGTGCGGTCTGCGCCGCCGCGGCTACACCGGTTCCGCGGTGCTCTCCTTCATCAATCAGATCGGCGTATCCAAGGCGGACAGCGTGGTCGACATCCGTCAGCTGGAGGCTTGCATCCGGAGCGAAATGAATGATTCCGCGCTCCGCAGAAGCGTGGTCGCCCATCCGATCAAGGTGGTAATCGACAATTATCCCGCAGACAAGGAAGAGGTTTTCGTGCTTCCCAATCATCCGCAGAATCCCGATATGGGAACGCGGGAGGTTCCCTTCTCCAAGGAGCTGTATATCGACTCTGCCGACTTTGCCGAGGTACCGCCCCCCAAGTTCTTCCGCCTGAAGCCGGACGGCGAGGTACGTCTCATGGGTGCTTATATCATCAAGTGCGGCGAGATCGTAAAGAACGCAGACGGCTCTGTCAAGGAAATCCACGCGACGGCAGATCTGGAGACCGGAAACGGTAACCCCGTTGACGGACGAAAGGTCAAGGGAACCATTCACTGGGTTTCCGCCAAGCATGCCAAGGAGATCACGCTCCGGCAGTACACCAATCTTCTGACGCTGGAGATTCCCTCCGACCTGCCCGAAGGCAAGACTTATAACGATTATATTGACCCGAATTCCCGTGTCATTGTGGAACATGCGATGGCGGAGCCTGCCCTCCTTGAAGCCGTGGAAAACGGGAACAAACAGTTCCAGTTTGTCCGCGACGGTTATTATGTGCCGGACTCCAAGCTGCCGAACACATTTAACCGAACCGTCGGACTTAAGGACAGTTTCCCGAAAAACTGACCCGGTGTGCCGGCAAAGCGTGGGTGTAAACCAATTTTTCTGAATCCCGGAGTACCGCTATGAACCTTTATTTTATCGGTTACCTTGCCGCAATTTCCGTTGTTTCCATTGCCGTTTGCATCTACGACAAGTTTGCGGCAAAGCATAACCCCAAGCACCGCACAAGAGAGGCAACCCTGTTGATTCTGTCCGCACTTGGCGGATCGGTTGCCATGTTGCTCTGTATGCTGGTCATCCGTCACAAAACAAAGCATCTGAAATTCATGATCGGTATCCCGCTGATCATCGCCTTGCAGGTGTGTCTGTATTTCGGAATTCTGCATCCCCGGTTCGGACTTTGAAGCAGGTCCGCCCGATTGGTCAAATGGAATGATCTTACCAAAGCAATCCCCAGCTTGTGACCGGGGATTGCTTTGGTCTTTTTGTATCAAGAAAAGCCGGGACGCGCAAGCGCGTCCCGGCAAAATCGTTCAGATTTTGAATTATTCAGCGTAGTCCTGGCAAACGCCGTTCTCGTCGAAGGTGTGCTCCACGCCAAGGATCTTGACCGTTGCGCCGATAATCATCACGCCGGTTTCCTTGTAGAAGTAGTACCAATCGCCGTCGATGTTCTGCCAGCCGCCTGCCTTGACACCGTCGATGAGGTAGAAGACATCTCCGTCCTCATCGATCAGACCCTGCTGCTTGGAGAGCGTGTCCTTGACCGTGTCATACTCGTAGTAAACACCGCCGATGGTGCGGGAGGTGGTGCACTTGATACCGGTTTCCAGGTAGTAGTAGTGCGTATCATCCAGCCAGCCCTTGACCTTCTCGCCGTTCCGGAAGTAGAAGTCGCCGTAGGTACCGTCGATGAATTCCATCTTCAGAGTGGTTGCGTTGTATGCGCAGGGAACACCGCCGATCACCAAATCCTCGGTGACCATGTAGCCGGTTTCCTTCAGGAAGTATCTGCCGTCGATCCAGCCAGTCTTGTACTCGCCGTTCTCATAGAAGCGGATACCGCCCTTACCGACGATGAGACCGTTCTTTTCGACATCCTGAGGATACCACTTCACATCCTTGCCGTAACGGTTAGCGAATGCATTGTACAGACCTGCAACAGTGGATTCGTTAACAGCTGCCTCATGGTAGTAGAGGCAGAGGGTGGTTCTGACACCCTTGTCGGTCACATAAGAAGGAATGGTGAACCAGTCGGAGTAAACGCCGTTGTCTTCGTCAGCAGCGGTAACGTTTGCATTCATAACGAGGAAATTGTACTTGACACCGCTCCAGGTCAGGCTGCCTGCAACTTCGGTGTGAAGAACCAGCTTGCCGTTTGCGTAGGTCTTCTGGATCATCTTCTCGCCGTCAAATTCAACGGTATCGATGAACTGGATGAAGCCACGGCGCTCGTTTTCGGGCAGAGCATTCTGCTCAATGATCTCGCCGCGGAAGTTCATGGTAGCGGGACGAACCACACCGGTGTTGAAGTTGTAGTTCTGGCAGAGGCAGATGATGTTATTCTTATTAACCTGCAGCCAGTTGATGGACATTTCCTCGCCGTCTGCGAAGACAGCATTTTCGGGAACATACACATGAGAAATTCTGTAGTTCGGAGCAGTCTGCTTGCTGGCAAACTGAGCCTTGAACTGCAGCCAGTGCTGACCGGAAGGAACGCCGGTCATGTTGGGGGTATCAGCCTTAATGGTCCAGTCCCAGTAATCGCCCTCCCCGTAAAGGGTGTAGCCGATGTCGTTGGTTCCCAGGATGGTCTTGTAAATGTCGCCCATCGGGAATTCGGATTCGGTCTTAGCAGATGCGGGAATTGCAAAAACCGCAAACAGCGCTGCGACCATGGCAACAGCCAGGATCAAAGAGAGTTTCTTTTTCATACATCCTCCAAAAGTGTTTGTTTTTCATCGTTTTAGCACATTATTCGACATAATCTGCTAATTGATGTCATATTTATTATACATCACGTAGAAAAATTGTCAATACGTATTATACTTTTTCGTCATAATGCACACTTTTTTGTCGGAATTCACAATAAAAGGTCGGGCAACTGCCTTTCGGCAATTGCCCGACCTTTTTGATTGTAATCAGGAATCCTCGGATCAGTCTTCCACGAGCTTGATAACTGCCATTTCAGCAGCGTCACCGCGACGGGGACCGATCTTGAGAATCTGTGTGTAACCACCGTTGCGGGAAGCGAACTTCGGAGCAATATCGGTAAAGAGCTTCGTAACGACCTCTTCCTTCGTGATATATGCCATTGCAGCGCGGCGGCTGGCAAGCGTATTCTTCTTGCCGAGCGTAATCATCTTTTCAGCAACAGAGCGGACTTCCTTGGCTCTTGCGAGCGTCGTCTCGATCTGTCCGTTTTCCAGAAGCAGTGTAACCATTCCACGAAGCATTGCGTTTCTGTGTTCACTGGTTCTGCCAAGTTTTCTTCCGGGCATTGTAATTCCCTCCTTCTGTTTACTTTAGTTCAGCCGATCTCCGGTCACTCTTCCTCATGCTTGAGGTCAAGTCCGAGAGAATGCAGCTTCTGAATGACTTCTTCCAGCGATTTCTTACCGAGGTTACGGACCTTAATCATGTCCTCCTCGGTTCTGTTGGTCAGGTCTTCCACTGTGTCAATGCCTGCGCGCTTCAAGCAGTTGAAGCTACGGACAGACATGTCAAGTTCCTCAATGGTCATCTCAAGAGCTTTACCCTTCTGGGACTCCTTGCTCTCAATCATGATTTCCGTATTGCCTGCTTCATCATCCAGATCCACAAACAATTTGAGATGCTCGTTGAGAATCTTGGCTCCGAGCGAAATCGCTTCTTTTGCCGAAATCGTACCGTTGGTAACGACGTCGAGCGTCAGTTTGTCGTAATCCGAAACCGTTCCGACACGGGTTCCTTCTACCTTGTAGTTGACAGAGTAGACGGGCGTGTAGATGGAGTCGGTGTAGATCGTTCCGATCGGGGCGGATACCGTCGAACCGAGCAACTGATTGTGCAGCTGCTTGTTGCGTTCCTGAGATACATAACCACGTCCGCTGGCAAAGGTCAGTTCCATGTAGAATCTGGCGTTTTCGCCAACCGTTGCGATGTGGTAATCAGGGTTGAGAATCTCAATATCGGAATCCTGCTTAATATCCCCCGCAACGACCTCATGGGCGCCGGTCACATCAATGATCACCGTCTTGGAGCCAGTGGTATGCAGCTTTGCAATAATACCCTTGACGTTCAGGACGATCTCGGTGACATCCTCCGTTACGCCGGGAATCGTTGAAAATTCATGAAGCACACCGTCGATCTTGATGTTGGTTACGGCATAGCCGGGAAGCGAGCTGAGCAGAACCCGGCGCAGAGAGTTACCGAGCGTGATGCCGTAGCCGCGTTCCAGCGGCTCCACCACAAAGGTACCCGTCTTACCGTCTTCACTCAATTCGGCAACCGTAATATTGGGCTTTTCAAACTCGTTCATTCCAAATAACCTCCATTCAAATTTTGTGTCACGCTCATGCGGCAACGGAACAGGAATCCCGGTCGGGCTTTATCCGATCCATACCGCATGCCTTGGGGTGGGGTGCGGGTATTACTTGGAATAAAGCTCGACGATAAGCTGTTCTTCGAACGGGAACTCCACATCTTCTCTTGCGGGAAGAGCGACTACCTTTGCCGTGTAGTTGTCCTTATCGACATCCAGCCACTTCGGTACGACGGAAGACTTCTCGAGGAAGCCCTTGAACTTGGAAGAAGAACGGCTGCTCTCCTTGATTGCGACAACATCGCCAGCCTTCACGAGCATGGAAGGAATGTCTGCCTTCTTGCCGTTGATGGTGATGTGACCATGCAGGACGAACTGACGTGCTTCTCTGCGGCTTTCAGCAAAGCCCATTCTGTAAACGACGTTGTCCAGTCTGCGCTCCAGAAGGCAGATGAGGTTCTCACCGGTCATGCCCTCGGTGCGGTCTGCTTCCTCGTAGTAGTTGTAGAACTGCTTTTCGAGAACGCCGTAGTATCTTCTGGTCTTCTGCTTTTCGCGAAGCTGTCTGCCGTACTCTCTGACCTTCTTGTTTGCTGCGCCATGCTGACCGGGAACCGTAGATCTGCGGTCGAGTGCGCACTTACCGGACGTGCAACGGTCGCCCTTCAGGAACAGCTTGGTTCCCTCTCTGCGGCAAAGTCTGCAAGCCGGACCGGTATATCTTGCCATAGTATTTCTCCTCCTATCTGATTAAACGCGTCTGCGCTTGGGCGGTCTGCAACCGTTGTGAGGAATCGGAGTTACGTCTCTGATGGAGGTAACCTGAAGTCCTGCGGTTTCCAGTGCGCGGATTGCGGATTCACGTCCGGAACCGGGTCCCTTGACGAATACTTCTACCGTCTTGAGTCCCTGATCTGCGGCGATCTTCGCTGCGGTTTCAGCGGCAGACTGTGCGGCAAACGGCGTGGACTTTCTCGAGCCCTTGAAGCCGAGCTCACCGGCAGATGCCCAGGAAATCGCATTGCCCTCTGCGTCGGTAATGGTGATGATCGTGTTGTTGAAGGTAGCGCGGATATGGACAGCACCGTTTTCAACGGCTCTGCGCTCGCGGCGCTTCTTGGTAACCTTCTTTGCAGTAACCTGTGCCATGTTACGTTCCCTCCTATTACTTCTTCTTGTTCGCGATGGTCTTCGCCGGACCCTTACGCGTTCTTGCGTTGGTCTTGGTTCTCTGACCTCTTACCGGAAGTCCCTTTCTGTGACGGATACCGCGGTAGCAGTTGATTTCGACCATGCCCTTGATGTTCAGGCCGACGTCACGGCGAAGGTCGCCTTCCACCGTATAAGACTTTTCGATCTCATCACGGATAGCGGCTACTTCTTCTTCGGTCAGATCCTTTGCGCGGGTATCGGGATTGATCCCGGTAGCGGCAAGGATGTCGTTCGCGCTCTTGCGGCCGATACCGTAAATATAGGTAAGGGCGATTTCCACGCGTTTGTTGTTCGGAATATCGACACCAGCAATACGTGCCATTCTGATTTCACCTCTCTAATAGAATTTTCGGCTCAACCCTGTCTCTGCTTGTGCTTGGGGTTCTCGCAGATGACCATGACCTTGCCTTTTCTCTTGATGATCTTGCACTTCTCGCAGATCTTCTTAACGGATGGTCTGACTTTCATCGTTAATACCAACCTTTCTTCTTGATTATTTCGCGCGCCAGGTAATACGGCCCTTGGTCAGGTCGTAAACCGAGACCTCGACGGTCACGCGGTCACCCGGCAAAATTCTGATATAGTTCATACGCAGCTTTCCGGAGATGTGCGCGGTCACCATGTGACCGTTGGGAAGCTGCACCTTGAAGACGGCGTTCGGAAGTGTTTCGACCACCGTACCTTCAAATTCGATCACGTCATCCTTCGGCATGATATATCCTCCTCATTCGCAGTTTGTGACGTAGTTTCAGTTACTTCAAAATCATTTCAGAATCCTTTTTCGACTTCCGTCAGAATGATGACACCGTTTTCCGTAAGGGCGACACTGTTTTCGTAGTGTGCCGAAAGACTGCCGTCCGCCGTTTTGACCGTCCAGCCGTCCTTCATTTCCAGAACGTCCTCACCGCCGACGTTGACCATCGGTTCGATGGCAAGCGTCATACCGGTCGAGAGGCGAAGCCCTCTGCCGGGCGTTCCGTAATTGGGAACATCGGGATCCTCATGCAGTTCGGTTCCGACGCCGTGCCCGACATACCGCTTCACGGTGGAAAAACCGTTGGCAGTCACAAGCCCGTCGATTGCCGAACCGATATCACCGAGCCGCTTCCCTGCTTCCAGATTGGCAAGTCCCGCAAAAAAGCTGTCTCTCGTCACGCGGATGAGTTTCAGTGCTTCTTCGCTGACCTCGCCGACCGGAACGGTTCTGGCGCTGTCTCCGTGATACCCGTGATAGAAGGCGCCGACATCAATCTTTACAATGTCGCCGTTCATGAGGATCCGCTTTTTCGACGGAATTCCGTGAATGACTTCATCGTTGATACTGATGCACGCGCTTCCGGGGAAACCGGAATAACCAAGGAAGGACGGGGTCGCACCGCACTTGACGATATAACGATGAATCACACGGTCAAGCTCATAGGTGCTGATCCCCTCCCGGACGGCATCACGGGCGGCAAGCAATGCCTCTCCCGTGATCCTTCCGGCATCCTTCATTGCCTGGATCTGAACTGAGTTTTTCAGTTCAACCATACTTATGCCTCAAACTTTGCGAGCGCCTGTTCCACGAGGGCGGAAGTATCCTCCACCTTCTCCTGTCCCTGCACGGAGATGAGCAGCCCACGCTTCGCATAGAAGTCCTTGAGCGGCTCGGTCTGTGCATGGTAAGTGCTCAGCCGGTTCTTGACAGTTTCTGCTGCGTCATCGGCTCTCACATAGAGCGCCGCGCCGCACTTGTCACAAATACCCTCGACCTTCGGGGGATTATACATCACATGATACGAAGCACCGCACGCGCAGACTCTGCGTCCGCTCATGCGTTCCACGATCTTCTCGTCGGCGACCTCAATGCTGAGGACCGCGTCGATCCGGACGCCCATCGCTTCCAGAGCCTCAGCCTGAGGAATGGAACGCGGAAAGCCGTCCAGAATGAAGCCGTTTTTGCACGCATCCGTCGAAAGATAATCCTGAATCAGACCAATGACGACTTCATCGGGAACAAGCTTGCCTTCGTCGATGTACGACTTTGCCTTCTTGCCCAGCTCCGTGCCGGCTTTGATCGCGCCGCGGAGAATGTCGCCCGTAGCAATGGCGGGAATATTGAATTTCTCTGAAATCTTCGCGGATTGGGTACCTTTACCCGCTCCGGGAGCGCCCATTAAAATTAAATTCATTGGTTTCCTCCGAATCTGCGCATCAATCAAGGAAGCCCTTGTAGTTACGCATGGTGATCTGTGCCTCAATATCACGGTAGGTTTCCAGCGCAACGCCGACAACGATCATCAGAGAAGATCCGATGAAAGCGAGGGTGGAGAGCTGACCGCCGGCGATGATGTTGACGATCATCGGCAGGCAGGAAATCAATCCGACAAAGAGCGCACCGATCAGGGTGATTCTGTTCAGGATGCGGGTGATATAATCGGTAGTGGGCTTGCCGGGACGGATGCCCGGAATCGAACCGCCGTTATTTCTGATGTTGTTTGCGACCTCGATCGGGTTGAACGAGATCAGAACGTAGAAATACGAGAAAGCGATAATCAGTGCGAAGGATACCACCACATACAGCCAGGTGTTGTAGTTGAACCACTTGGAAATGAACTTGGTGAAACCGTTATCGGAGCCGAGGAATTCGCCGACGGTTGCGGGAATCGACACGATGGAGCTGGAGAAGATGATCGGCATGACACCGGTCATGTTCAGCTTCAGGGGCAGATTCGAGGTCTGTCCGCCGTACATCTTACGGCCGACAACACGCTTCGCGTACTGCACGGGAATTCTGCGCTCGGAGTTGGTAAACCAAACGATCAGTCCGAAGAACGCGATCGACACAACCAAGACAAGCAGCGTTCCGAAGATACCGAGGACCAGCTGGCCGCCCGTCTTTCCGCCGATGAAGAGGTTGTAAATCGTACCGCAGATCGCACCGCCGCGGGACAGAATGTTTGCGAACAGGATAATGGAGATACCGTTTCCGATACCGTGATCATTGATCTTTTCTGCCATCCACATAATCAGAGCCGCGCCTGCGCAATAGCAAGCGATGACAACGACCATTTCAAAGACAGCCATACCGCCGGTCTTGGAGATCAGCATTCCGGACTGCTTCAGATACCAAGCGTATCCGAACGCGGTCAGGAGTGCGAGAGCAACCGTGACCCAACGGGTATAGGAAGTGATCTTCTTTCTTCCCTCTTCGCCGTTCTGCGCCAGCTTTTCCAGAGGAGGAATCGCAATGGTCAGAAGCTGCATCACGATGGAAGCGGTGATGTACGGAGAAACGGAGAGAGCAAACAGCGTCGCCTTGCCGAACGCACTACCGGACATGATGTTCAAAAGCTCAAAGATGCCCTGACGCTGAAGTCCGGAGGTGTAAATGTCGGGAAGGACATACGGGACGGGAATGCTGGTACCGAGACGGTAAAGAAGGACGATAAGCAATGTGAAGAGGATCTTTTTGCGAAGTTCCGGAATCTTCCAAGCATTTTTTAGCGTCTGAAACATCTTTATGCCTCCTCTGCCTTGCCGCCTGCTGCCTCTATCTTCTCCTTAGCACTTGCAGAAAAGCTTGCTGCTTTTACGGTAAGTTTTTTGGTAAGCTCGCCACCGCCGAGAACCTTCAGACCATCTTTGGGGTCACGAACGATCTTTGCCGCCATCAGTGCGTCAAGATCCACCGTTGCACCGTCAGCAAACTTTGCGTTCAGCGCGCCAACGTTTACAGTCGCGTACTCGGTTGCAAACTTGTTGTGGAAGCCTCTCTTCGGAAGCTTTCTGTAAAGCGGAAGCTGTCCGCCTTCAAAACCGGGTCTGACACCGCCGCCGGAGCGTGCGTTCTGACCCTTGTGGCCCTTACCTGCGGTCTTGCCGTTTCCGGAGCCGGTTCCTCTGCCCTTACGCCATGCTGCCTTTGCGGAGCCTTCAGCGGGGGAAAGTTCATGAAGTTTCATGTCTGCGACCTCCTTATGCGTTTTCAACGGGTTCGACCGTTACCAGATGAGAGATCACCTTGATCTTACCTGCGAGGACCGCGTCGTTCTTCTGAACGGTGCTGTCGCCGATCTTGTTAAGACCCAGGGACTTTGCAGTTGCCTTCTGATTCGGCTTCGAAGCAATGATGCTCTTTACAAGAGTTACCTTCACCATAGCGTCTACCTCCTCAAGCCTTGACCTGATCAACGCTCAGGTCACGGATCTTAGCAACTTCTTCCGCGGTACGCAGCTCTGCCAGACCTGCGATCGTTGCCTTGACGACATTGATCGGGTTGTCAGAACGCAGGCACTTTGCGCGGATGTTGGAAACACCGACCGCTTCAAGCACCACACGCACCTTACCGCCTGCGATGATACCGGTACCGGGAGCAGCGGGCTTCAGAAGCACCTTACCTGCACCGAACACGCCGGTAACTTCGTGGGGGATGGTGTCTCCCTTGAGGGAAACAGTAATCATATTTTTCTTTGCGTCCTCAATTCCCTTGCGGATTGCTTCGGGAACCTCGGCTGCCTTTCCAATTCCGACACCGACACGTCCCTTTTCGTCGCCCACAACCATAAGAGCTGCGAAGCGAGCGATACGGCCGCCCTTGACTGTCTTGGAAACACGGTTCAGAGCTACAAGAGTTTCCTTGAATTCGGACTCCTGTGCATAATCTCTTTTAGGCATAATTTCCTCCTGAAATTTGTTCAAATATTCGTTTGAACAGTGTACAAACCGGACTGACAGAGCAAAAAGCTCAATCAGAACTTCAGGCCGCCCTCGCGAGCGCCTTCAGCCAACTCCGATACACGTCCGTGATACAGATAGCCGCCGCGGTCGAAAACGACTTCGGTGATTCCCTGTGCGATTGCCTTCTCGGCAATCAGCTTGCCGATGGTTCTTGCTGCTTCCTTGTTGCCGCCGTTGCCTTCGAAAGACTTTCCGAAGGTAGACGCGCTTGCAAGCGTCTTGCCTGCAACGTCATCAATGATCTGCGCGCTGATGTTCGCATTGGAACGATAAACGGCAAGACGCGGACGGGCAGCGGTGCCGGAGATCTTTGCTCTGACTCTCTTATGTCTCTTAAGACGAGCCTGGTTACTGTCTTTTCTCGATACCATAATACTGCACTCCTTTCAATTACTTCTTGCCCTTACCGGCCTTGCCGGCTTTACGGCGAATGTGTTCATCTGCGTACTTGACACCCTTGCCATGGTAGGGTTCGGGGGGTCTCTTGCTTCTGATGACAGCCGCAACCTGACCGACCTGCTGCTTATCGCAGCCCTTGACCACGATGGTGTTGCCGTCCGGAGTCTCGAACTTGATTCCTTCGGGCTCGGTGATCTGGAAGTTCGCCTGCGGCATACCGTTGGACATCAGAGAATGTCCGAGGTACAGCTGAAGCGTCTTTCCCTGCTTGACGACCTTGTAGCCGACACCGACGATCTGGAGCGTCTTGGAGAACCCTTCGGTTACGCCGACAACCATATCATGGAGCAGCGCACGGGTCAGACCGTGAAGTGCTCTGTCGCTCGGTTCATCCGTCGGGCGGGTAACGTGAGCTACGGTTCCTTCCACTTTGATCGTCATTCTTTCGGGCAGCTTCTGAGAAAGCGTTCCGAGGGGGCCCTTTACGGTGACGAGGTTGCCGTCGGCGACAGTGATTTCGACGCCCTTGGCAAGAGTTACAGGCATTCTACCAATTCTTGACATATCTCTATACCTCCGTCCCGATTACCATACGAACGCGAGGACTTCGCCGCCGATTTTCGCAGCGCGAGCCTTCTTGTCCGTCATGATGCCCTTGGAAGTGGACACGATGGCGATGCCGAGTCCGTTCATGACACGGGGCATATCCTCGTAGCCGGCGTAGATACGGAGGCCGGGCTTGGACACACGGCGGATGCCGCGAATGACCTTCTGCTTGTTGCCTACGTACTTCAGCGTGACACGGATGACACCCTGCTTACCGTCGTCGATGACCTGGTAAGACTTCACATAGCCCTCTTCCACAAGAATGTCCGCAATGGACTTCTTCATGTTGGATGCCGGGATGTCCACAGTAGCATGCTTCGCAGTGCTTGCGTTTCTGATTCTTGTGAGCATATCGGCAATAACGTCTGACATTTGCATATTGTTTTCCTCCTTATGCAAGTTAAAAATCTTGCTGCCGGTTTTCCGGCGGCATACCGGCGGTTAAGCGGTCGCCCGCTTCCTGCCGATAGTTGGGAGTTATTATCCGCCGCCGTCCGGCAAAAAGCCGGAAAGCGGAAAATAATTGAGTTGTTTTACCGCCCTTGGGCGGCGCCCCGGTAAGATTACCAGGATGCTTTCTTCACGCCCGGAAGCTCGCCCTTGTAAGCGAGATTACGGAAGCAGATACGGCAGATACCGAACTTGCGGAGATAAGCATGAGGACGGCCGCAGAGCTTGCAACGGGTGTACTCACGGGTGGAGTACTTCTGCTTCTTCTGCTGCTTAAGAATCATAGCCTTTTTTGCCATCTTACGTTACCTCCTTGTCAGTTTGCGAAGGGAGCGCCGAATGCTCTCAGCAGCTCTCTTGCTTCGTCGTCGGTGTTTGCCGTCGTCACGAAGCAGATATCCATGCCGCGGATCTTCTCAACCTTGTCGTATTCGATTTCGGGGAAGATCAGCTGTTCCTTGAGGCCGAGGGAGTAGTTGCCGCGGCCGTCAAAAGCGTTGGGATTGATACCCTTGAAGTCACGGACGCGGGGGAGAGCGAAGTTGAACAGTCTGTCGACGAATTCATACATTCTCTCGCCGCGGAGGGTGACCTTCACACCGATCTTCATGCCCTGACGGACCTTGAAGTTAGCGACCGACTTCTTAGCGTAAGTCGGAACTGCCTTCTGACCGGTGATTGCGGTGATGTCGGCGATGACGCTGTCGATCGCCTTGGAGTTTTCTCTTGCTTCACCCACGCCGACGTTGATAACGATCTTGTCGAGCTTCGGGATCTGCATGACGCTCTTGTACTCGTACTTCTTCATGAGTGCGGGAGCGATCTCTGCTTTATACAGATCTTTTAATCTTGCCATTGTCTTCCGCCCTCCTTATCAAAGCTTTTCGCCGCACTTAGCGCAGGTGCGGACTTTCTTGTCGCCGTCAAGAAGCATCTTGACGCGGACACCCTTCTGGCACTTGGGGCAGAACAGTGCGACCTTGGACGCGTAGATTGCGCCCTCGGCATCAACGATTCCGCCGGTCTCGCCCTGACGGCGAGGCTTTACGTGCTTGTGGATCATGTTGACTGCCTTCACGATGACCTTGTCTTCCTTGGGGCTGACTGCGATCACTTCGCCCTTTACGCCCTTGTCATCGCCGGAAAGTACGACGACGGTATCGCCGGTTTTGATATGCATCTTTGCCATTGTCCGATACCTCCATCAAAGTACTTCGGGAGCCAGAGACAGGATCTTCAGAAAATCCTTCTCACGGAGCTCTCTTGCCACAGGCCCGAAAATACGGGTGCCTCTCGGCGTGTTGTCATCACGGATGATGACTGCTGCGTTTTCGTCAAACTTAATGTAAGAACCGTCTGCACGGTGAATGCCGTGTACGCTTCTGACAATAACCGCTTTGACAACGTCGCCCTTCTTGACTACGCCGCCGGTTGCAGCCTTCTTGACTGCACATACGACGATATCGCCGATGTTCGCATATCTGCGTCCGGTTCCTCCCAGAACGCGAATGCACATCAGTTCCTTCGCACCGGTGTTGTCAGCGACGTTCATAAGTGTCTGTTGCTGAATCACTTTCTTTTCCTCCTACTGTTTCGGCACGCTTCAACGTACCTACTATTCGAATGCTTGTGAATGTGCGGTGCGAATTACTTCGCCTTTTCGATGATCTCGGTGACGCGCCAACGGATCGTCTTGGACAGGGGTCTGGTCTCCATGACCTCGACCTTGTCGCCGACGCCGCATCCGATCTCGTCACGCGCGTGGATCTTCAGCGTGCGCTTGATGATCTTTCCGTAGGTTGCGTGCTTGACGTTGTCTTCGATTGCGACGACAACCGTCTTTTCCATCTTATCGCTGACCACGAGTCCGACTCTGGTCTTTCTGAGCGCTCTTTCTTCTGCCATGACTCATTCTCCTCCTTATGCTTTCTTTTCCTGAAGAATGGTCATAACGCGAGCGATGTCACGCTTGACCTCAGTGATCTTGTGCGTGTTCTCAAGCTGATTGACCGCGTGCTGAAAGCGAAGGTTAAAGAGCTCGGTCTTGAGATCCTTGAGTTTCGCATTCAGTTCTTCGGCGGTCATTTCTCTGATATCACTTGCCTTCATCGCTTATGCCTCCTCTGTCTCAACTTCGCTCTTTACCACAAACTTGCACTTGATCGGCAGCTTATGGCTCGCAAGACGCATTGCTTCCCGTGCGACGGGCTCGTCAACGCCTGCCATCTCGAACATCACGCGTCCCGGCTTTACAACCGCGACCCAGTATTCGGGAGAACCTTTACCGGAACCCATTCGGGTTTCAGCCGGCTTCTCGGTGATCGGCTTGTCGGGGAAAATCTTGATCCAGACCTGACCGCCACGCTTGGTGTAACGCGTCATAGCGATACGGGCAGCCTCGATCTGATTTGCAGTAATCCATGCGGGCTCAAGGGCAACAAGACCGTAAGCACCGTTGGAAATCGTATTGCCGCGTGTAGCCTTGCCCTTCAGACGGCCGCGCTGTACACGACGATACTTGACTCTCTTCGGCATTAACATTACTTTCTGCCCCCTTCCTTAGGAGTTCTCTCGCCGCGGAAGTTACCGTTGCCGCGGTTGCCATTGAAGTTTCTTCTGTCACCGCGGTTGTCTCTGCGGTTATCTCTGCGATCGGAACGGTTGTCCTGAACGCCCTGTCTGTTGACCTCGTTCAGCACCTCGCCCTTGTAGATCCAGACCTTCACGCCGATCTTTCCGTAGGTGGTGTTGGCTTCCCAGAAGCCGTAGTCGATGTCGGCACGGAGCGTCTGAAGCGGAATGGTACCTTCATGATAATGCTCCGTTCTTGCGATCTCGGCACCGCCGAGACGACCGCCGCAGGAGATCTTGATACCCTTTGCACCAAGGCGCATGGTATTGCGGATCGCCATCTTCATCGCACGTCTGAACGCGACTCTGCGCTCCAGCTGGGAAGCGATGT
The DNA here is from genome assembly GCA_934525675.1 of uncultured Eubacteriales bacterium. Lineage (GTDB taxonomy): Bacteria > Bacillota > Clostridia > Oscillospirales > CAG-272 > CAKVOU01. Next base: position 105,990 of record CAKSZH010000003.1, on the reverse strand, counting down.
TCTCAGCGACGAGCTGTGCGTTCAGGTCGGGCTGACGAATCTCGTTGACATTGAGTGCAACGGGACCGCCGACGATCTTTTCAAGCTCTGCCTTGTACTTTTCGATTTCGGAGCCGCCCTTGCCGATGACAAGTCCGGGCTTCGCGCAGTCCACGAATACGCGGACACGCTTGCTGTCACGCTCGATCTCGATCTTTGCGATACCGGCGTCCATCAGCTCCGTCTTGAGATACTTTCTGATCTTTGCGTCGGACACGATGTTGTCACCGTAGTTCTTCGCAAACCATCTGGAATCCCAGTTTTTGATTACGCCCACGCGAATGCCGTGGGGATTCACTTTCTGACCCATCTGCTCGTCCTCCTATCAGTCTTTTTCAGCGACCACGAGGGTAACGTGGCTGGTTCTCTTCAGGATTCTGTCGGCGCTGCCCTTTGCTCTCGGCATGATTCTCTTGAGAGTCGGACCGGGGCAAACAAAGCAAGCGGAGACATAGAGCTTAGAAGGATCCATGTGGAAATTGTTTTCCGCATTGGCAACTGCGCTGTGCAGCAGCTTCACAAGATACTCGGAAGCGGACTTCGGAGTGTTCTTGAGGATCGCCATTGCGGTATCGGTATCTTTTCCTCTGATGAGGTCAAGCACGTACTGCACCTTGCGGGGGGAGATTCTTGCGTATTTCAGCATTGCTTTTGCTTCCATCTCAATTACCCTCCCGATCAACCGTTGTTCGACGTCTTCGTGCCCGCGTGACCCTTGAAGGTTCTGGTGGGAGCGAACTCGCCGAGCTTGTGTCCGACCATATCTTCGATGATATAGACCGGAACGTGCTTTCTGCCGTCGTGAACCGCGATGGTATGACCGACGAACTCAGGGAAAATAGTGGAAGAACGGCTCCAGGTCTTGATGACCTTCTTCTCGCCCTTCTCATTCATAGCGCAAATACGTGCGTAAAGCTTCGCTTCTACGAACGGCGCCTTCTTCAGACTTCTGCTCATACTATATTCCCTCCTTATTTAGCGTTTCTGCGCTTCACGATGAATTTGTTGGTGCGAGCCTTGTGGTCACGGGTCTTATAACCCATAGCCGGCTTGCCCCAAGGGGTCATCGGGCCGGGATGTCCGACCGGCGACTTACCTTCACCACCACCGTGAGGGTGATCGCAGGGGTTCATGACAGAGCCGCGGACGGTCGGGCGGATGCCCTTGTGTCTCGTCTTGCCTGCCTTACCCAGTTTCACAGTGTCATGCTCAAGGTTGCCGATCTGACCGATCGTTGCCTTGCAATCGAGGCGGATGATTCTGACCTCGCCGGAAGGCAGTCTCACCTGAGCGGAACCGTTTTCCTTAGCGATCAGCTGTGCAAACACGCCTGCACTGCGGACAAGCTGAGAGCCCTTGCCGGGATACAGCTCGATGTTGTTGATGAGCGTACCGACCGGGATATTTGCGATCGGAAGCGTATTGCCCGGCTTGATGTCCGCATTTGCGGAGGAGTAAACAGTCTCGCCGGTCTTGAGTCCGGAGGGAGCGATGATATAGCTCTTGTTTCCGTTCTCGTCCTGGAGAAGTGCGATATACGCGGTACGGTTCGGATCGTATTCGATGCCGAGGACCTTTGCCGGGACTTCGCTCTGACGCTTGAAGTCGATCACGCGGTACTTGACCTTGTTTCCGCCGCCCTTATGACGAACGGTGATCTTGCCGTAGCTGTTACGGCCGGCGTGCTTCTTCTTGGTTGCGAGCAGGCTCTTCTCGGGGGTGAACTTGGTCACCTCATCGAAGGTTGCAACCGACATATTTCTTCTCGAGGGAGTTGTAGGTTTGTACTTGAATGTAGGCATTCTCTTATCCTCCTACCTTAGTTCAAGCCTTCGAAGAACCCGATCGGCTTGGAATCCGCCTTCAGGGTAACGATGGCTTTCTTCCATTCCGAGGTGTAACCGGAGTGTACACCGAGTCTCTTCGGCTTTTTCTTCATGTTCACCGTGTTGACGGACTGAACGCTGACCTTGAACATTTCTTCAACCGCTGCCGCGATCTCAGCCTTGGTCGCATTCGACTGAACCTTGAACGTGTACTTCTTTGCAGCGTGGTTGTCCATGCTGGCTTCCGTGATAACGGGAGCAATGATGATATCCTGTACCATTTTCATTATGCGTACACCTCCTCAAGTTTTTCGACTGCCGTTTTCGCGATGATGAACTTGTCGGCATTGAGAATGTCGTAGACGTTGATGGTGTTATAGAGTGAGGTCTTGACGCCCGCGATGTTCGCGCAGCTCTTGACCACAAATTTGTCAACGCCCGGAAGGACGACCAACGCCTTCTTTTCGGAGCCGAGCGCCTTCAGCATGTTCGCCATGGTCTTGGTGCTGAAGGAGTCACACTTGATGTCGTCAACGACAATCAGGCTTCCCTCTGCGACCTTCGCGGACAGTGCGCTGTAAAGTGCCAGTCTCTTGGTCTTCTTGTTCATGCCGGTGCGGTAATCTCTGGGCTTCGGGCCGAGAGCGACACCGCCGTGCGTCCACTGAGGAGAACGGGTGGAACCCTGACGTGCACGACCGGTTCCCTTCTGTCTCCAAGGCTTCTTGCCGCCGCCGGAAACCTCCGTGCGGGTCAGTGTGGACTGCGTGCCCTGTCTCTGGTTCATCAGATAAGCTCTGACTGCTGCGTGGAGGACAGCACCATTGACGTCCGCTCCGAAAATCACATCGGACAGCGTGATTTCGCCGACTTCCTTGCCGGCCATATCAAATACCTTTACGTTTGGCATTGTTTGTTTCCTCCTTCCGCATTATGCTTTGATCGAGTCGCGGATGAACACGATGCCGTCCTTGGCGCCGGGAACGGCACCCTTGATGGCAAGCAGGTTTCTGCCGCTGTCGATCTTGACAACCTTGAGATTCAGAACGGTGACCTGTTCGTTACCGTACTGGCCCGCCATCTTCTTGTTCTTGTAGATGCGGGACGGGGTGGAGTTAGCACCCATAGAGCCGGGCTGACGGTGGATCGGACCAACGCCGTGCGTGGAGCACAGAACGTGGTTGTTCCATCTCTTGACTGTACCCGTGAAGCCGTGGCCCTTGGTCAGACCAGTAACGTCGACCTTTTCGCCAATGGCGAAGGTATCGGCAGTGACCGTGTCACCGACATTCAGCGCGGAGCAGTCATCAAGGCGGAATTCCTTGAGATGCTTCTTGGGAGCAAGTCCCGTCTTCTTGAAGTGCCCGATTTCAGGCTTTGTGAGGTGCTTTTCCTTGACTTCCATGAAGCCAAGCTGAACGGCATCATAGCCGTCATGTTCAGCGGTTTTCTTCTGTGCGACAACACAGGGGCCCGCTTCGATCAGAGTCACCGGGATGACGTTTCCGACTTCGTCGAAAACCTGCGTCATACCGACTTTTCTACCGATAATGCCCTTTTTCATTTTGATTTCCTCCTGTAAATTATTGGTTGACCGTCTTTCTCGGACAACTTGATTTACAAAGTTACCGATCCCCGCCCGTAAGCGGTTCGGCTGTTGTCTTTGTGGCCTTGGAAATTTGCCGGAACGCTACGCCTTACAGCTTAACGTCGATTTCAACACCGGCGGGAAGTTCAACGCTCATCAGCGCGTCCACAGCCTTCTGGGACGGTTTGATGACGTCGATCAGTCTCTTGTGCGTGCGGAGCTCGAACTGCTCGCGGCTGTCCTTGTACTTGTGGACCGCGCGGAGAATCGTGATGATCTCCTTATCGGTCGGGAGCGGTACAGGGCCGGAAACCTCAGCGCCGTTTCTCTTTGCGACTTCCACGATCTTCTCTGCTGCCGCATCGACGAGGGTGTGGTCGTAGCTCTTCAGACGCACTCTGATCTTTTCTTTGACTGCCATTGCTTTTGCCTCCTATCAGATTTCGCTTGCTTTCCTCTCGCGTATATATAATGTAGCGCGTTTTCGGAAAGCGGCGTTCCCGATGGGACTCAGTCAGATGTACACCGTTCCGTGTGTTTCTTCGGCTTCCCTGAAAAGACGGACTTTGCCCTCCCATCAGCATCTGGGAGCAGCAAACTCCGGGGGAAATACGAATCAACACATGCGTCACATCCGGCACCGCATGTTGCACCGGATCGTGTTCACCTGAGCTGTTGTCGCCCGGTTAAACGGACATACTCCGCGAAAATTCCCCGTTCAGCGTCCCGAACAGCAACCTCTCGCATCATCGCATATCAAGCTTTTCTATTATATCATGTGCATACGCAATTTGCAACCGTTTTGTTATCGTCGTTCCGACGAAATTTCAAAAGAATTATGGCATACCAATCGTCATTACGCACAATTTTTGGAGGAATTCCGGCGGAATACCGCGAATCCGGAACAGAAATCCGGCAATACACTCCTCCTTTCCTGCTCCGGCAAGAATAATTTGCAAAAATCTCTGTGTTTTGTCCGGTCGTTTACAGTTTGTTCATGTATTGAGTATATAATAAAATGTTAGGAACACCGAGAACAAAATTCTTTTGGCACGGATTCCGGAAGGGCGGTTGTATCATGAATTCCAAACGAAACGAACTGATGACACGCACGGTCGGCATCGGGGCACCGGTTGCGGCGCTTACCGCCGCGGTGTGCCTGACTCTTGCGTTCTTTCTCGACTTTGACAAAGGCATCGGATATTTTGCATCCGCGTCGATTCTTCCCAGAATTGCCGTCTGTATCTTCGGCGCATTTGTACTTCTGATTGCGGCGGACGCGATTTTCTTCTTGAAAGCCGAGGATGTTTCCCGCACGGATGTCCCCCGCATCGGGGTGCGCATTGCTGCAGGACTTGCTGCCGCTTCGTTTCTGTTCTTCGGATTTACCGCCGCGGGACTTGCCTCGGAATCGGAGGCGGGATTTTACAGGGTTCTTCTTATTCTCGCGGTAATCTTTTCGCTCCCGTCGGCAGAATATCTTCTGACCGTACTGCTCGCAAAGACAGGAACCATCCGTCAGGTTTGTTCCCTGTTTGTCCCGCTTTTCGGCGCCGCCCTGCTCGGCATGCTCTATTTTGACTACTTCACGCCGATCAACGGTCCCGTCAAGCTCCCGCTCCAGATTGCACTGGTAGCGTTCCTCTTTGCCGTTCTGTACGAGATCCGCCTTCTGATCGGTAAAGGATACGCTCGTCCCCGCGCCGCATTTGCCCTGTCGCTCATCTGCGGAATGCTCTGTGTCGGTGTGTCCGTCCCGGTGCTTGCCGCCACGTTTGCCGGCATTCTCACCTTCTCGGTCTACACCACCTGCGCCGCCCTCCTGCTCTGCTTCGGGATCTATCAGTTTTCCCGTTCGCTGTCCCTTCTGATTCCCGACCGCACCTGCACGGATGCCGTTCCCTGCGGAGAGGTACCCGACCGCAGACAAACCGAACCGTTCCCCGACGCGGATCTGCCGGGCGCATCGGACTCCAACGACCATTCCAAAGACGAAAACGAATAAAGGCGGCAGATTATGACTGCAAATACAAGAATTCAGTGGCTTCACAAAAAAATATCCGAGATGAGTTTCCCGAACGCAACACGGATTGCAGAGCGCTTCGGCATTTCCCACCGCCAGGCACAGCGTGACGTGGATTTTCTGCGCAGGCATCTCGGCGCGCCGGTCGCATACAGCGCGGAAAACAAGGGCTTTTATTACACGGCTCCGTTCTCCCTGCCCCTGCTTCTGGTATCCGCAAACGACGACAGCTATGTATCCGACGTGACCAGTCGGAGCACTTCGGAGCTTGCCGCCGACGAAACGCTCATCCAGATGCAGATCCCGTTTACCGCGACGGTGGAGATCCCGGACAAATTGACCGCAATCGAGCTGAATCAATTTATTATTTCTAATGAAGGAAAAAGCCGCTACATCTGCGAGTTCCACAGCGTGGAAGCCTTTCTCGGGGCGCTGTTTGCAACCGACGCGGACGTGCGTCTTCTGGAGCCGGCATGGCTGAGGGAAAAGGCGCTTGCCGCGGCGGAACGTATGATCGGGAACAACCGCGACATATCCGACTGACGCAAAGTTTTCCGTGTGCCTCTGAAAATTCCAAAAAAATTTCAAAAAGCTATTGACAAGCCCCTCGGGGCGTGATATAATCCATCTGTTATCCCAAGACAGCAGGTTCCCGTAAAAGCGTTCCGCTTCCCTGCCGAGGAGAAACTTCTCACTGAATATATCGGTAGGATCTTTCTTTCGGCATAGCTGTGCGCTCTGCGGGAGAAAGATTTATTTTTATTTATTTTTCAGGAAGGAGAAATCACAATGCCCAGTAAAGTAGTACTCGAGCAAAAGCAGAAGGCTGTTGCAGAACTTGCCGACCTGATGAAGAATGCTGCATCCGGCGTCATTGTCAACTATCAGGGTATCACCGTTGACAACGATACCAAGATGCGTAAGGCACTCCGCGATGCAGGCGTCAAGTATATGGTCATGAAGAACACTCTGACCGGCAGAGCCTGCGACGAGGTCGGCTACGGTGAACTCAAGAAGTACCTCACCGGTATGACCGCGATCGCAGTCAGCGAGAACGACCCCGTTGCTCCCGCAAAGATTCTGAAGGAATATGCCGACAAGGTTGAGTCCTTCAATCTGCTTGCAGGCTTCGTTGACGGTGCCGTCATCGACGAAAAGACTGTGGAAGAGCTTGCTTCGATTCCCGCAAAGGAAGTCCTCATTGCAAAGTTCCTCGGCAGCATCAAGTCCCCCGTTTACGGTCTGGCTTATGCCCTTCAGGCAGTGGCAGACAAGAACGGCGAGGCTCCCGCAGCAGAAGCTGCACCGGAAGCTCCCGCAGAGGCTTGATTCCATACCCGTTTTCAATTAGTCAGCCGGCATGACCGGCTCCGAGTTGGCGCCGCGGCAAAGACGCGCCGATTAAATTTTGATCCATTCAGGAGGTATTTGAAATGGCATCCGAAAAGATTACCGCTATTGTTGAAGAAATCAAGGGCCTGACCATTCTCGAGCTGAACGACCTTGTCAAGGCAGTCGAGGAAGAGTTCGGCGTATCCGCAGCAGCTCCTGTCGGTGTTGCAGTTGCAGGCGCAGCAGCTCCCGCAGCAGAAGAGAAGACCGAGTTTGACGTTGTTCTGACCGGCTTTGACGCTGCAAAGAAGCTGTCCGTCATCAAGGTTGTCCGCGAGCTGACCGGTCTCGGTCTCGGCGACGCGAAGGCAACTGTCGAGGGCGCTCCCAAGGCAATCAAGGAAGGCGTTTCCAAGGACGAAGCAGAAAAGGTCAAGGCTCAGCTCGTCGAAGCCGGCGCTACTGTCGAAGTGAAGTAATTTCTCCTTCTGCCCTTTGTGGCATTCGCGAAGAGCGGTGTCACGGCTGTCGGATAACTTCATCAGAAAAGGCGGAAACCGTATGGTTTCCGCCTTTTCGTATGTAAAGCCTCTCTCCGATTCCCTTTCCATGAAAAAGCCGCGCGGGGAAATCTGCCCTGCGCGGCTTTGCTTCGGAATTCTGACGCACGGTTCAAAGTTGCGGCTCCGGCTCGCAGCCCCGATTTGCGACTTTGATTTGCTGCTCCGGCTTGCAGCCCTGATTTGCGGTTCTGATTTCCGGCTCCGGCTCACGGCTTTTGCCCCATTAACCGTCGCCCCCTTGTCTGAACCGTTCTGACCGCTTGCCGGGAAGCATTGAAATACTCAGAACGCGATCTTGCCCTCGATGTAGCTCTTCAGCTCGGTGATCGGGATACGCACCTGCTCCATGGTGTCTCTGTCACGGACGGTCACGCAGTTATCCGCGGGAGAATTCTCATCGCCGACGGTCTGGAAGTCCACTGTGATGCAGAGAGGCGTACCGATCTCGTCCTCGCGGCGGTAACGCTTGCCGATGGAACCGGTCTCGTCGTAATCCACGGAGAAATACTTGGAGAGCTCGTCGTAGATCTCGCCTGCCTTGTCGCCGAGCTTCTTGGAAAGCGGGAGGATTGCCGCTTTGAAGGGCGCGAGCGCGGGATGCAGATGAAGCACGGTGCGGACGTCGTTCTTTTCCGCGTCGATGACTTCTTCGTCATACGCGTCAATGAGGAACGCAAGCGCAACGCGGTCGGCGCCGAGAGACGGCTCGATAACGTAGGGGATATAATGCTCATTGGTTTCGGGATCAAAGTAGGACAGATCCTTGCCGCTGTGGTTAGCGTGTTGGGTGAGGTCGTAATCGGTTCTGTCCGCAACGCCCCAGAGTTCGCCCCACCCGAACGGGAACAGGAACTCAAAGTCCGTGGTCGCCTTGGAATAGAAGCAAAGCTCCTCCTTGTCGTGGTCGCGGAGGCGGAGATGTTCGTCGGTCATGCCAAGATCAAGCAGGAACCTGTGGCAGTAGTTCTTCCAGTAGTTGAACCATTCGAGGTCGGTGCCGGGCTTGCAGAAGAACTCCAGCTCCATCTGCTCGAACTCACGGGTACGGAAGGTGAAGTTGCCGGGCGTGATCTCGTTCCGAAAGGATTTACCGATCTGCGCCACGCCGAAAGGCAGTTTCTTACGCGCGGAGCGCTGAATGTTCGGGAAGTTGACGAAGATGCCCTGCGCCGTTTCGGGGCGGAGGTACACGGTGGATGCGGAATCCTCGGTCACGCCGATGAAGGTCTTGAACATGAGGTTGAACTTCTTGATGTCCGCAAAATCCGTTCCGCCGCAGACGGGGCATTTGATTCCCTTGTCCTTGATGTACTTGCTCATTTCCTCGAACGTCCAGCCGGCAGGATTGTCGTCCAGCCCGTTCTGGAACGCGTAATCTTCGATGAGCTTATCCGCGCGGTGACGCGTCTTGCAGGACTTGCAGTCCATCAGCGGGTCGGAAAATCCGCCGACGTGACCCGACGCGACCCATGTCTCGGGGTTCATGATAATCGCGCTGTCAAGACCGACATTGTAGCGGCTCTCCTGCACGAACTTCTTCCACCACGCGCGCTTGACATTGTTCTTGAATTCAACGCCGAGGGGACCGTAATCCCACGAGTTTGCAAGTCCGCCGTAAATCTCGGAGCCGGGGAAAATGAACCCGCGGTTCTTGCACAGCGCGACGATCTTATCCATTGTTTTATCCGAATTCTTCATCATATGTTCTTCTCCAGAGCCGCTATGCGGCATTGAATTTCATAATATAATATTATAGCATGGCAGGCTTCGCTTGTCAAGGCTTGAGGGCAAATCGGGGTATCGGGGTTGACGGTTGGAGTCCCCGGTGTGTGACCGGAAGGAGTAACGGTCCGGCGGACGTGGCAACATCGTCCGGAAAGAATCACCGGAAAGGAAATCCCCTGTTTTGCCGGAACGTTTGACGCAGGGTCACTTTTTCTTGATGCGCCGCCAGTACTCCGCCGCCGCCTGTTCGGTTTTGTTCTGCCCCGGCGTGTAATATGTTTTTCCGGCGATATCCCGCGGCAGATAGGTCTGATCGACCCAATGGTCGGGGTAATCATGCGGGTATTTGTAGCCGCGGAAGAGCGGGCTTTGCAGGATCCCGGGCACTTCCCTGCCAAGCCCCGCTTCGACATCCGCCATCGCCGCCGTCACCGCCGCGTCTGCGGCGTTGGACTTGGGTGCTGTCGCAAGCAGAATCGTCGCGTTGGCAAGCGGGATCTTCGCCTCCGGCATTCCCAGCTCCAGTGCCGATTCACAGGCGGCACGGGTGACGACCGCCGCAAGCGGATAGGCAAGCCCCACGTCCTCCGATGCCATGACCTGAAGTCTGCGGCAAACGGAGATCAGTTCCCCGAGGGAGAGGAGCTTTGCAAGATAGAAGACCGCCGCGTCCGGGTCGGAGCCGCGGACGGATTTCTGCAGGCAGGACAGCAGGTCGTAATGCGTGTCATCGTCGAAGTTACCGACCTTTACATGGAACTGCTCGATTTCCTCTTTGGTAATCTCGTCTTCTGCCGCATAAAACGCGTTCTCGGTCAGTCCGATCGCACGGCGGACGTCGCCACCCGTGCATTTTGCGATATACGCAAGTGTTTCGTCGGTCGCGCGCTTGTCGGTCTTTCCGGTTTCATTGAGATATGCGACCGCCCGGCGGAGCGCGGGAACGCACTCCTCTGCCGAAACGGGGCGGAACTCGAACAGAGACGAGCGGGAGATGATCGCGTTATATACATAAAAATGCGGGTTTTCCGTGGTGGATGCGATGAGCGTGACTCTGCCGTCCTCGATATATTCGAGCAGCGACTGCTGCTGTTTCTTGTTGAAATACTGGATCTCGTCAAGGTACAGGAGCACCCCCCCGCTTCCGAACACATTGTCGGTCTCGCGGATGACCTCCTTGACGTCGGAAAGGGAGGCGCTCGTCGCATTGAGACGGCGGAACATCATACCGGATTCTTTTGCGATAATCTCCGCGGCGGTCGTTTTTCCCGTGCCGGGAGGTCCGTAAAAAATCATGTTGGTCACGCGTCCCGCTTCAAGCATCCGACGGAGCACGCCGGTCTTTCCGACCAGGCGCGACTGCCCGACCATTTCGTCGAAATTTTTCGGGCGGAGCACGTCGGCAAGCTGTGTGTTCTTCAAGGTGTCACCTTCCCTTTCCCGCTTGGTCAATGCAGCACGAGCGAAAGGACCCGGTCCAGGTCTTCCTCCGCGCTGTGTACCAACCCCTCGCGGGCATTTTTTATATTATCGCATATTTCCTCTCTTCTTTCAAGTAGTTTACCGAAAAGCGCCGTGATTTTTTCCGGTGAGACGGCGGGGAGCGTCACCGCTTCGGGAAGCCCCGCCAGTTCCGCAAACGCTCCGATCTTTGGGTCACTCCCGCCGATTCCGACTGCGGGGATCCCTGCCGAGACCGCGAAGACCAGCAAATGCAGACGCACGGACAGCGCGGCGGCACAGTACGGAAGAATGCCGAGTGTCTCGCGCGGAGAAAGTCCGGGAAGCACCCGTCCGCCAAAACCGACCGAGGCGGCGATTTCCCGCGCTGTTTCCGCGTCCTTTGCGGGAAAGAGCGGAAAATACAGCGGGGTCAGGCGGTTGCGACGGCAAACCTCGGAGACAAGGACTGCCAGCTTGGTACGCTCGTATTCCCCTGCGGCTCCCGCGGCGACGGCGAGGTATCTGCCGTTTTCCCTGTCGATCCGGAAACGTTTTAAGAGTACCACAATTCTGTCCGGGTCCGCAGGAGCAAGCAGGAATGCAGGGTCTGCCCCCTGATGAATCCGATCCTCCGGAATCCCGAGTCCCGCAAGGTATCCGGCAGACCGACCGTCCCTGACGCTGACATACGCGGCGCGTTCCAGCTCTTTTGCGACGCGCCGGGAAGCGCCGGTCCCGCGAAGCGGTCCGACCCCGCCGGAGAACATCACGGTGGGGATTCCGCGACGGTTTGCCGTCTTCAGGAGCGCCAGATAATAGGAGAGCGACCGTTCGCTTGTCAGATTCTGCAAAAGCGATCCGCCGCCCATCAGGTACGCCGACGCGCCCTTTATCGCACGACTGATCTCAAGCGGCGAGGTTCGGGAGAAGCACGGGGCGGCATACCGTTTTGCGTCGCGTTCCGGCTGACGGGACAGAAACGCGACGGGAAACCCCGGATGGGTCTTGCGGATGCGAGCGATAAGCGCTTCCGCCACTGCGTCGTCGCCCGTATTGCCGTACCCGAAGTACCCGCCGAAAAGCAGGTATTTCCCGGACAGAGGGGGCGGAAGTGTCTCATAAAACGCGAGCGTCGCGGCGGCACTGCCGTAAACGGAATGGTGCTCCCGCATGGTTGATCGGTTGCGTTCCCCGAGGGAGAGAAGTACCTCCTCCGGGGCGGCAAGAAGCGTGGAAAGATCATAAAACAGGCGTTCCGCATATCCGTCTTCCCCGATTGCACTCGGGGTTCCGCAGCCGCGGCAGGTGTAATTGGTCGCCTCCGCCGAAGCGCGCGTTCCGTCATCCAACACACCGAGATACCCCTCATTCCCCGCAAGGATCACCGTCTTTCCGACCGCAGCGGCTTCCATGGCGGCACGGGATACACCGACAAACAGATCACATCGGCGGACTGCCGGGAGCGGATCGGCAAGTTCCCCAAGCATGGTAACACCGTTCTCTTTTGCAAGCGGCGCAAGCCGGGGATACGCTTCCCCGCCGCCTGCCACAAAGATTCCGGTCGTAGGGAACGATGCGCGGATCCGCGGCGCCAGCCGGATCAGGGCCTCCGCAGCAAGGGAACAGTCGTCATCCAAGCGGCTGAGAAACAAAATTTCACGCGGGGGACGCTCTGTCGCCATGTGCGTCATCTGCGTTACGGTGTCCTCCGGGGACGGGTTGCTTTCCGTGGCGGGAACCACCGGAACCTCTTCCGCCGTTTCCATCAGAAAGTCCAACCGCCCAGCCGTACCTGTGGGACGTCCGGCACCCGTTCCGGGAACGTCGTTTTGCCGCACGTCCCCGCCCGGCAGACAGGCTTCCCGTTCATTCTCCGGAGAAAAATGATCGCTGTCAATCCCATTCGGGATCACCGTGACCCGGTCGGGGTTCAGGTCGTAGGAATCGCAAAGATAGGTACGCAGATCTTCGCTGACCGCGATCGTTCCGTCGCCCCAGTCGGAGAGGCGGCGATAAAGCGGCGTCACGCGGAATGCCGCGTGGCAGGTCACCGCAAACCGGAAGCCGGCATCATTTCCGAGGTGCCGCTTCACGCGACCGACCAGATATGCCGGAATCCGTGCGTGTGCGTGAACCACGTCAAACCGCTCCCTCCGGAGAAAACCGCACAGCATCCGATAGGCGCGGAAAAGTTCCGACGGTTTTCGGGAGCCGAGCGGCATCACGTAATGCGCAAAGCCCTCCCTTGACAACTGTTCCGCCGCCGCGCCGCCGGATGATGCGAGCACCACCGTATGTCCGGCGGCGCGGAGCGCGCGGGAGAGCGACGCGATGTGTGTCTCTGCACCGCCGGTTTTGAGAGAAGAGGTTATCATCAATATCTTCATAAAAAATCACCTTCGGTGGAAGTATCCTCCAAAGGTGATTTTTCTATTCACCGGTTGTGCGATCCGGTATGCGGTACTGCCATTCAGAAGACATTGCCCGCGGGGTCCCGCCCGGCGCAGAGTTTTGCACGACGGAATCGGAAGCTGTCGGCAAATCAGCTTCAGGAGCGGAGCAAATCCAAACGGCTATTTTGCCGGGAACAAAAAGCGTCACACAAACGCGGACACAGTCCCGGTCAGAGAATGGGAATCAGTCCGACCAGCGTTCCGGCAAGGACGGAGACCGCATAAAGCACGACCGTGATCCGGAGGCTGTCCGTGCACGGGCGGTTGGATCTCCAGAGAATCAGGAGTGCCACGCCGCCGTTGACCAGAAGCCCTGCCATCATGGGACCCGCACCGATTACGCCGGCAACGTACAGCTCCGTCAGCACGACAGAAGCGGAGCAGTTGGGGATCAGACCGATGAGCGCGGCAATCATCTCCGACACGAACGGGATATCCGGGAAAAACGCGGCGATCCGTTCCTCTCCGACCACGCCGAATGCGAGGTTCAGGAGCGCCGAAACTGCGAAAATAATCAGAATAATGGTCACGCTGTGGGTAACAGCACCGCGCAGGATGCCGTGCTTGTGCGAATCAAAATGCTCCGCGCCAAATTCCCCGATCCCTTCGCTCACTTCCACACGGCGGCGGTGAGACATCACGGCATCCACCGCAAAACCGACCGTCACGCCGATGAGAAATTTCAATCCGAGAATCAGAAAAATCTTCGGGAGCGGAACCCGATCGGCTTCCGACAAAAGGATCGGCAGCATTTCGTCCGACGTAGCAAGAATAATGGAAAACAGGGTGCCGACGCTGACGACGCGCGCCGCATAGAATTCCGCCGCCGCACCGGACAATCCACATTGCGGGATCACGCCGAGCGCACCGCCGAAAAGAGGTCCGAGGCGTCCTGCCTTGCGGATCAGATGCTCCATGCGCCTTGACATATGATGCTCGACATATTCAATGAGAAGATAAGTCAGAAACAGAATCGGCAGGATCTTGGCGCTGTCGATGAGCGCGTCAAGAAGCGCATCCTTTACAAGCTCCCACGTCATGATTTTTCCGCCTCCTTTCTGCATTTCCCGCAGATTCCGTACAGGATACTGCGCCCGCTGTCCACCGTGAAGCCGTGGTCATCCCGGATATGGCGGAGCAGTTCCTCGCTCATATCGCATTCCAAATGCACGATTTCCCCGCAGGACACGCACTTGAGGTGAAAATGATGTGCGCAGTCGCGTGCGCCCATGTACTGATACAAATACTTGTTCCCGTCGGCATGAAAACGACGGACGAGGCGGTCGTCGCAAAGCCCGGAGAGCTGGCGGTAAACGCTGCTTTTTCCAGGCACTTTTCCGCGGGTTTTCCCGGCAGCTTCCCCTTTTTGTTTTTCGTCCGACGACAGGTATTCATATATTTCATCCGCTGTAAACTGGCAATCGGGATGTTCGATGAAGAAATCCACCAGTTTCTTTTTTCCAACGGTACTGTAAGCCATACAATTCCCCCGGTTCTGTCTCTTTATTCGCGCCCGGCAGGCGCTCTTTTGAGAACCGTTCTCAATTTTACTACGTAAGTATGAATTTGTCAAGAGAAAATGAGAAATATTCTTAAATTCGTATCAAAGGGAACAATGAAGGCGGGGCTGCACGGATCTACGGTGGACACGGCTACACAAAACGGGCATGGAACACGCAGGCGAAGCCCCCGGGGCGGGCGGCGGAAGACGGGCCCGCGCCGCCAGAGTTGGCGCGGGGACGACGGAAGTCGCCCGCCCCGGGGGAGATGGGGACAAAAGACTCGAAAAAAAGCCCTGCCAACCGGCAAGGCTTTGGATCAGGACGCGGGAAATTCTGATTGAACGCCCGAAGTCCCTGTTTACTTATCACAATTGCTATTTGCTATCCGCAATTCACCTGTCACTTATGATACCTGGTCCCCCGCTGAATGTTCATAGCGCGATATACGGCTTCATAGAGAATCACACGCATGAGCTGATGCGGAAAGGTCAGCGCGGACACAGACAGACGCAGGTCCGCCGCGGCTTTGACCTCATCTGAAAGCCCGAAGGAGGAACCGATGACAAAATCCACCTCACTTGCCGTCTGACTTGCGGTCTCCAGCTTCTCCGCGAGCTGTTCCGAGGAAAGTTGCTTTCCCTCCACGCACATGGCGATCCTGTACGCCCGTAGGGGCATGGCGGAAAGAATTTGACGTCCTTCCTCATGGAGTGCCGAAGAAATCTCCTGGGCGGACGGGTTGTCGGGCAGGCGGCTTTCCTTGATGGAAACCTCCTCCACACGGCAGAAACCACCGAGCCGTTTCCGGTATTCGGCAACCGCCTCTCTGAGATAGGCTTCCTTGAGTGAACCGACCGCGATGATTCGGACTGTCAGCATACGCTTCTCCTTTGAATCAAATTTGACGGTCAGTCCTCCACAGTAAACCCGACGGGATCGGTCGGCGAGGCGACCGCGATCTCCACGCCGGTTCCCGCAAGCACGGCGAAATGCGCGTCGTAGGCGATGTCGGGGCGGTTATTCTCGGCGCTCAGATGCGCAAGAATCAGGTGCTTCAGTCCGTTTTCCGCAAGAAATGCAGTCAGATCCGCGCTGTCGGAATTGGACAGATGCCCGCCTCTTCCGCGGATACGCACCTTGAGATCATACGGATAGCTTCCTGTAAGCAGCATTTCCGGATCGTGGTTACTCTCAAGCACCACGGTCTCACAGCCGATGAGTCCGGTCTTCACGTCCTCCGTCACCACGCCGATGTCGGTTGCAAAACCGATATTGACGATTTTGTCTCCGTCGGTAAGCATGATGCGATAACCCACGCACATCCGGCTGTCATGCGGGATCGGGAAAGAAATCACCGTCGCTTCGCCGCAGGGGACGGCAAAGCGGGGACTGTCATGAATCATTATGCAGGACGGAACCTGCGACAAAGGATCCCCGGTAAACCGTGCGGCGGAAGCCGCCGTGATATGTACGGGGATATGATATTTCTTCGAGAGCACTTCCAGCGCACTGACGTGATCGCTGTGCTCGTGCGTCACAAAAACCGCGCTGATCCGCGAAAGATCGCTTCCCACGGACCGGAGCGCGGCACCGAGCGCTTTGACATTTTTACCGGCGTCAATGAGAAAGCTGACCGTCGGTGTTTCCACCAATGTCGCGTTTCCCGTCGATCCGGAATACAGAACACAGATACGGTATTTCATGTAAATCAGGTCCCCCGTCCGCCGAGATCCAGGATCCAGAGGTATGCAAAATCAAACAGGAAGGAGAGGAGCAGCGGCACAATCAGATAAAGCATCCAGCGCGAACGCGCGAGCCGGTTTTCCCCGTCACGAAGAAACTCCTGCTTCTGTTCTTCGCTCCAGTCCGTCGGAAGCATTTCCGCGGTCAGCCCCTTGCGGGAAAACCCGCGGTTGTAGATCACAAACACGAGCGCAAGTACCGCGAGAACCGACGCATAAATGGGGAAGATAAGCCAGAACCCGTTTCGGTTACAGATAAAATAAATTGCGGTGAGAAGTGCCGTATTGACGACAAGGACAAGCATTTTTTTGAGAAAGGCGGGGGAAGGAGTTCCCTTCCCGCCGCCATTCGGCTCATTCCCCTGTCCGCCCACACGGAACGGCAGTTGAAATTTTTTCATAACAATTTTTCAAGTTCCCGCCGGCTGACGCCGGGATCGGATGGTTTACATTCTGATTCTGAACAGGCTCGCAACCGGATCAGAAAACCCGGACCGCGCCCTCGGAACGGACCCGAAGTACAAGGCAGGCGCCCTCGCCGAATGCCGCGTCCATCATCTTGCGGAAGCCTTCCACGTCATCGGCAGGGACAAATGCCTGAATGGTCCCTGCAAATCCGCCGCCGTGGACTCTCCATGCGGCACGTTTGCCGGCAAGATACCGCTCCGCAAGGCACAGCGCCAGAGAAAGTCCCTGCTCGGTCACGTTCTTGGTAGTGAACACGTTCTGGAGATAACAGAACGAGGAAAGACCGGAACCCATCACCCCTCTGAAGAACCCGTCAAGATCGCCGGCAAGCAGCGCGTCCGTCTGCGCGGCGACACGCTTGTTTTCGGCAAAGAAATGCAGGGCGCGAAGAATCGCACGGTCACCGACTTCCCCTCGCAGTACGGGAATTTCGCGGATGACATCCTCTTCGGACACATCACGCAGAAAACTCTTGCCGAAATGCGCGGCAACCGTCTTCATTTCCGCAGGAACGGAAGCATAATCTCCCGTCAGATCAGCGTGGTTTCCGCCGGTATTGACAATGCAGAGGCGGTACCCGGCACCGGAAAGATCGAAATCGACTTTCCGGATCTCCGGCTTGGCGGGATCGGCAAAATCAATGGCGACAATGCCGCCGACGGCGCAGGCAACCTGATCCATCAGTCCGCAGGGCTTGCCGAAGAACTGATTCTCCGCATACTGTGCGAGCATTGCAATCTCCACCGGGGAAACTTTTCCGTCATTGTAGAGATGGTTCAGGATATTTCCGACCATGTCCTCAAATGCGGCGGACGAGGAAAGTCCGCTTCCTTTGAGCACGCTGGAAGTCGTGTAGGCATCAAAGCCGCCGACTTTGTGTCCGTTTTTGACAAATCCGGCTGCCATGCCGGCAATGATGGAATCCGAGTGACCGAACCGTGCGGAGTCCGGCGTATTGTAACGCACAAAGTCCACCACGTCTTCCGGAAAGCCCTCCGACTTGATGCGGATGGTGCTTCCCCCGACGGGAGAAACGACGGCGATAATATCAAGATCAATGGAAGCGGCGATCACACGGCCGTGGTTATGGTCGGTGTGATTGCCCGAAAGCTCACTGCGCCCCGCAACCGAATACAGGGTGACTTCACGGTCCGCGCCGTACAGCTCCGCAAACGAAGCAAGAGCGTCGGAATAACGTGTTCTTTCGGCAAGAACCGCCGCGTCACCGTAAAGATGACGGAGCTTTTCATCAAGAGATCCGTTTGCGATCTCATTCAAGAGGGCTTTGACGTTCATTCTGGTTCCTTTCCGTGCGGAATCCGCAACCGGTAATATCAGATCAATTTGCTTCATACAATAGCCGGGGGCGGCAAAAGCCGCCCCACAACAGACCATTCCGTCTGTATGCTATGCCCGGAGAAGCGGTTTCATTCGTCCGTTCTCCGCTTGCCGCCAACGGCGACAGTCATCAGAGTGCTTTGAGCTTTTCGAGGCACTCGCGGCAGATACGCTTGTCGTTGTAATAAACGATGTCATCGGCGTTTCCGCAGAAAATGCACGCGGGCAGATACTTCTGCAGGATGATGCGTTCGCCGTCCACGAAAATCTCAAGCGGATCCTTTTCCGCGATTCCCAGCGACTGGCGGATTCCCATCGGAAGCACAATTCTTCCAAGCTCGTCTACTTTTCTGACAATTCCCGTTGATTTCATCATTTTCTCTCCCTTTTGATATAATTTGAGGAAAGGCGGCTTCCCATTCCGTCTTATCCTGTCAAATCATATTATATTCTGGAAAAAACTGTATGTCAATAGGTTTTTGAATATTTAACAATTTATTAACAATTTATTGAGGTTAATTTTATGATTGGTAACATATTTGGAGCGATTTGCCTTATTTCGACGGTATCCGCTCTCATTTTCGGTAATTTTACAGCGCTTGGAACTGCAATTCTGGACGGAACGGGTGCCGCAGTGACCCTGACTTTGACACTTTGCGGCATGATGTGCCTCTGGAACGGACTTCTGAACGTGTTCAGAGAGGCAGGATTCATCAAAAAACTGGCAAAAATTCTGTCCCCGGTCCTCCGCCTGTTTTTCCCGGATGCCTACCGGACAGGACATGGAACCGAGGAAATTACCGCCTGTATCAGCGCCAATCTGCTCGGCATCGGAAACGCCGCAACGCCGCTCGCGCTCGCCGCGATGAAAGAATTGAACCGCGATGCAGACCCGGAGGGGACCGCCACCCCCGATATGATTACCCTGGCTCTTCTGAATTCCGCGCCGCTGACACTGCTCCCCTCTTCCCTGATCGCGCTCCGGCGCGCGGCAGGTTCGGAGAATCCTTTTTCCGTAGTGGTACCGGTCTGGATTGCTTCGGCAGCATCGGCGTTGTTTGCCCTGATACTCTCACGTCTGTTTGCCGGGACCGTACAAAAAAAGCCGCCGTCCTCCCCGCACTCACCCCTGCAACCGAATATTTTCAGGAAAGCGGGAACATTCCGTGCAAGAGGCACGTCCATAGAGATGGAAGCTGCAGTACCGGACCCTTCTTGTCCTGTCCGGAGGAAGTCCCATGGCTGTCACTGAACAGATTGCCGCCACGGTCTTACCGCTGACCGTCACTTCGGCAGGACTTCTCATGCTGTTTTCCCGCCGCCGGGACTATTTCGGCGCCTTCCTTTCCGGTGCCAAAGAAGGTCTCGGCGGCGCGATCCGTCTTCTTCCGACGCTGACCGCTCTCATTGTTGCCGTGCGGATGCTGATTGCATCCGGCATTTGCGATTGGCTCTCCTCCGTTCTTGCGCGCCCGGCGGGTGTGATCGGTCTTCCGCCCGATCTCATTCCGCTCGTACTCACAAGGCCTTTTTCGGGAAGCGCGTCACTTGCCGCCTATTCGGAACTTCTCGGACGCATCGGGGCGGATTCCTTCGGGGGGCTGTGCGCGTCGGTCGTGATGGGTGCTTCGGACACCTTCGTATACATTCTGACGGTCTATTTCTCCTCTGCCGGCGTCCGGAAGACGCGTTACGCTTTTCCTCTCGCGATCGCCTCCATGCTCTTCTCCCTGTTTTTTTCCTGCCTTCTGTGCCGCCTGTGGTATAAATAAGGAAAAGAACGGCGATACTCCGGTTGAAATCAACAAACGGGGTACAAAAAAATGAAAGGTGTTCAGAGACGAATGATCGTGGTGCGGACGGAAAACAGCCCGTACTTTGAAGAAGCGCACTTTCTTCTCAAGTGCGACCGGGAAGCCCTCCCGCCGGACGAGGGGGATATTCTCCGGGAAGCCAACCGCATCGTGGAGGAAAATCTGTTTCCCTACGCACGCTTCCGCCGCAAAACAAAAAAGGCTTCCCTGCTCCGCCAGATCCTTTTTTTTGCCGCCGGACTGCTCTTCGGCGGCGGGCTGATTGCGCTGATCCTTCTGCTCTGAATCTTTTCCCCGATGCTTGTTCCGGAAACGCTTGACAAAACCTCATGACAGTGCTATAATAAATGAAGTTTTGATCGTAGCGGCGACGACAGGTCGCCGTTGTTTCTGAAAGCAGGACATCAGCCTCCGGGGGGCGCAAAGAGAGCGTTTGCTTTGCGTCTCTGAGGTTTCTTTTTGTGTGCTTTTTTCAAGAGCACCGGTCAGACAAATATCAGGATCAAGGAAAGGATGCTGCCGCTTCCGGCAGCACAGGTAGTTTTATGCCAAGAAGAGGAAAACCCGCCGGGAAACTGAAAATCATCCCCCTCGGCGGTCTCGGTGAGATCGGTAAAAACCTCACCGTGATTGAATACGAAAACGATATGATCATCATTGACTGCGGTCTCGGCTTTCCGGATGAGGATATGCCTGGGGTTGATCTGGTCATACCGGATTTCACTTATCTGATGAACAACCGCGAAAAGATCCGCGGCGTCCTGCTCACGCACGGGCACGAGGACCACATCGGCGGCGTTCCGTATCTGCTGGACCTCATGAATGTTCCGGTGTACGGCACCAAGCTGACGCTCGGTATCATCCGGAACAAGCTGGAGGAACACAAGCCCTCCTTCCGTCCGGATTTCCGCGTGGTCAGTGCAGGAGATACGGTCAAGCTCGGCGTGTTCACGGCAGAGTTCATCCGCGTCAACCACTCCATCGCGGACGCGTGCTGTATTGCGGTTCAGACACCGCTCGGCACCGTCATTCACACCGGTGACTTCAAGCTGGATGTCAGCCCGATCGAAGGCGAGATGATGAACGTCGTCCGTCTCGGCGAGCTGGGCAATAAGGGCGTTCTGCTCCTGCTTTGCGAATCGACCAACGCGGAGCGTCCGGGGCATACCCCGTCCGAGCGCAAGGTCGGCGCATCGCTGGAGAACATCTTCACCGCGAACCAGAACAAGCGGATCGTCATCGCAACCTTCTCCTCCAACGTACACCGCGTTCAGCAGATCCTTGACATCAGTGCCAAGCACAAGCGCAAAGTCGCCATCACGGGCCGTAGCATGATTAACATCGTCAATGCGGCAATTGAGCTTGGCTACATGAAGGTGCCGGAGGGACTGATCGTGGATCTCGCGGAGATCAGACGTTTCAAGCCGGAGGAGCTGACACTCATCACGACCGGCACGCAAGGAGAACCGATGTCAGCGCTCTACCGAATGGCGTTCTCCGATCACTCGCAGGTCACGCTGGGTCCTTCCGACCTGGTCATCCTGTCGGCAAGCGCTATCCCCGGCAACGAAAAACTGGTGGGGCGCATCATCAACGAGCTGTCCCGCCGCAACATCGCGGTCATGAACGACGCCTCGGAGGTTCACGTTTCCGGACACGCCTGCCAGGAGGAGTTGAAGCTCATGCAGGCGCTGACCAAGCCGAAATACTTCATGCCGATCCACGGCGAAAGCCGGCACCTTGCCGCAAACCGTGATCTTGCGAAGTTCATGGGCATGAAGGATGAGGACATCTTTATTTCAGAAATCGGCAAGGTACTGGAGATCGACCGCAAGGGCGCCCGGTTCAACGGAACCGTTCCCGCGGGCAACACGCTGATCGACGGCTCCGGTGTCGGTGACGTCGGCAACATTGTCCTGCGCGACCGCAAGCACCTCTCCGAGGACGGTATCATCGTCGTCGTCGCAACGGTGGACACGGGAGAAGGCTACATGCTTTCGGGACCAGACATCGTCTCCCGCGGCTTTGTGTACGTCCGCGAATCCGAGGAACTGATGGACGAAGCCAGGCAGGTCGCCTACGGCGTGCTTGCGGACTGCTTTGAAAATCATATCCGCGACCGCATGGAGATCAAAAACCGGCTCAAGGACGAGCTGACGCGCTTCCTCTTCTCCAAGACCAAGCGCAAGCCGATGATTCTCCCCATTCTGATGGATGTCTGATTTCCCAAGCGACACGTATCGCGCAGATAACACAGGTTTTTCACACAGCATTCGTCAAAATTCATTATTCATTCATAAATAGTTCAAATCCATAACTTATAACAGTTTTATAATGAGATTTGTTCTGTATCCGGGAGTGAACCTCTCCCGCAAAAATTCATATTGATTGAGAAAAGGTGGGCCCGCAACATGGGAAAAGGAAGCAGATCAAGAGCTGTTCACGCAGAAGAAAAGCTCAATAACCCCGAAAAGTTCAACAAAAAGCAGCACAAGCCTGCGCCGAAGTGGGTAGCACCCCTCGTCGCTCTGGTACTTGTCCTTGCAGTCGTCGTGGGTGTGGTATTCAGCATCCTCAACGTCAACGGCGTTATGCGCCGTGCCAAGACCTCGGTCACTTCCGAGAACTACACGGTCACAGGTACCATGATGTCCGTTTATTTCAACGGCACCCTTCAGGCATACAATATGCAGGCATACCAGTACGCTTATTACTATTCTATGATCTACGGCTCGAGCAGCGGCAAGTCCTTCGCGGATTGGTATCAGCAGATGCTCGGCTACAACCCGAACAAGGATCTTGACAAGCAGGTCAAGGACAAAAAGTCCGGTTCCACCTGGTTTGACTACTTCCTCTCCAGCACCAAGTCCAGCGTTAAGAGCATGCTTGTCTACTGCGAGGCAGCAAAGGCTGCCGGCTTTACCCTGACCGATGAAGACTACAAGACCATCGACAAGGAAGTAGAAAGCCTCAAGGAAACCGCAAGCAAGAAAAACATGAGCCTGTCCTCCTACATTTCCCAGAACTATGGTACCGGTGTCAAGGAAAAGGACTTCCGCGCGGCATATGAGCTCCAGCTGCTTGCAAGTTCCTATCAGAAGAAAATCAACAATGACCACGACGACAGCATCACCGAGGACAACATTAACAAGTACTATGACGAGCACAAGACCGACTTCTCCGTGATCCGTTACTTCAGCTACACAGCTGACACCAAGACCGATGAAATGGTTGAGGCAGCAAAGAAGCTGGCTGAGGCATCGTCCTATGACGAATTCAAGACGATGTTCACCGAATTCTACAAAAAGGAAAGCGGCAATAACGACAAGTCGGAAGAAGATCTCAAGAAGGAAGTAGAAAAGCTCCTGGAAGACAAGACCACCAAGCTCGCATACGGTGATCGCAGCACGACGGATAATTATCAGGAATGGATGTTCTCCGGCGAGTGGAAGGGCGACAAGGACAAGAACCCCGGCGATGTCAAGGTCGGCAAGACCTTCGTTGTGGAGGGATCCAAGAAGTGCGTGATTTATCACCTCATCACCGTTCCGGAAAAGAACACCTATCTGATGGATCAGGATATTTCCTATCTCCCCATCACGGTCAATCCCGAGATCACCAAGCCCTCCACCATCGAGGCGTTTGCAAACTCCGTGCTTGAGCAGTTTGAAAAGGGCGAAAAAACCGCCGACGCGATGAAGAGCCTTGCGGAGACTATCAACAAGGACATCTCCGACGAAGCAAAGCAGCTCAAGTACACCAACATTGCGAAATACTCCTCTTCGAACAAAGTCAAGGTAACGGAAGTGGATGACTGGATCTCTGACGCAAAGGTGGGCAAATACAAGCTCATCAAGGCGGAAACGAGCACCAAGGAAAAGGATGCAAACGGCAAAGAAACCACCGTCAAGAAGGACACCTACTATCTGGTTCTTATCAACAAGGGCACCGAAATCTGGCACGGCGGTTGCCACGATGCAATTCTGGACAACCTCAATGAGGAATGGTTCAATTCCATGTCCAAAAAATACTCCGTGAACTTTGACGATAAGGTTTGCGGAAAGTATTCCAACTACCTCTGATCCGGAGAAACGGATCGACATTCATAGCAAAATGGCATGGCATCGTCCGTGCCATTTTGTTCAATCAGAAAAACCGATTGCGGAGCGCCTGCATATACTTTTGACAGTGCGCAACGTCGCTTCGGGTAACGGGGAGCGCCCTGGAACCACCGTCGGCTTCTCCGGGCGCTTCCGGTGTCCGGGATTGCGCATAATCGGAGGGTTCTTACAAAAAAGCGTACAGCCGCCCCGTTTCCTACCCGCTTTGCAAATTCAACCAAAGGATGATGAACATGATACTTGATGCCAAACAAACCACCGTTGCATACCGTTGTCCGCACTGCGGCTCCGGTGTGATGAGCATTGTCGGTGTCTTTTCTCTGACCGCAGACATGGTCAAGCTCAAATGTACCTGCGGGAAGAGCGAAATGCCGATCGTCCATCGGGCGGACGGAAAAATCACGCTGACGGTTCCGTGCATGGTCTGTCCCAAGCCGCACACCTTCACGTTATCTCCCGCGGTTTTTTTTGACAAGGATCTGTTCGTGCTCTCCTGTCCGTACACAGACATCAACATCTGTTTTATCGGGGAAGCAAATCATGTCAAAGCGGAGCTGGCGCGCTCGGAGCTGGAGCTTTTGGACCTTCTGGAAAAGTGCGGGGTTAACAGTCTGGAGGCGCTCCACACAGACGAGGAGGATCTACCCGACCCGCAAATCAACGAGATCATCATGTACGTCATCAACGAACTGGATGCGGAAGGAAAGATTTATTGCAAATGTGATCCCGCATCTGAAGACTTTGCCAACCGGACATTTGACGCGGAGGTACTGGACGGCGGAATCCGGGTGACCTGCCGCAAGTGCGGGGCGTCACGTCTGATTCCGACCGATTCCCTGCTCGGCGCGCACGCCTTTCTGGAGTGCGACAGTCTGCAACTGGAGTAAAGCAATACAGGTAAATTTCGCCGCAAGCGGAGTATAACCGAAACAACGAGCCGTCGCCATAGGCGACGGCTCGTTGTTTGGAATATGGGAACCAAGCGGCGGGGACGGGCGGCGGAAGTCTTCGCCGAGCCGCCGGAGTTGGCGAGGCGAGAGGCGGAAGTCGCCCGTCCCCGCCGCGCAAACCGGTCAATGCTGTTCCGAAGAAACATCCGGTGCGCTCTCCGCGGATACACCCGGGAACGGGGACTCACAGGTATCCCGGAGTTCAAGGGAGAGTCTGCAATGTTCGGACTGTGCCCCGCGAATCTCAATGATATACTCCAGATCGATTCTGCCCGTTTCCTCAAAGCGGTTATTCACCAGAATCGTATAGATACAGACCTCAAACGGCATGAGCGGGGTATGGTATGAGCAGATGTAACGTTTTCCGGTCTCAAAGCTGAGCGCGGTACTGACGGTACCGCTCCGCACCATGGACAAAAACTGCGGATCGGAGCGGTTGAAGGCGACCAGCGTCCGCGCCCCTTCCATTCCGGACAGTTTGCTCTCCGCATAGCGGATCTCGATACGGTTTCCGTCATCATGCAAGGAGCCCTCAGTGGTCATTTCCATAATCAGCGGATCGTCGTTGTCCCCGGCGTCGGCATCCGCTACACCTGCATGCATCTCCTCCGCAGTCGGAAAAGAAAGATACCCGTCCGGCAGACCGTTTTCCTCAATATCCGGAAGGTCCTGCAGGCTTCCGGCGACCTCGTGCCGTTCGGTATGGAGCGATATTCTGACCTTTTTCAACATGATTTCAGCTTTTCCCTTCGCTTCATTTCATAAACCCGCATGACCGCCGCCTGCGTTTTGGCATCGGGGATCTCACCCGCGAGGATCCGGTCGACCAACTCGTCAAGCGGAATGCGGATAATCTCCAGACACTCGTCCTCATCCGGGTCGGTTTCCCCGATCGTCAGCTCTTCCGCAAGGTACATGTGGATCACCTCGTCAAAAATTGCCGGGGAGGAATACAGCTTGCCGAGTGGCGTGAGCTTTGCGGTACGTGCACCTGTCTCCTCGCGCAGCTCGCGGAGAGCCGCCTCCCTTGGGTCTTCCTCTCGCGTATCCAACTTGCCCGCCGGAATCTCGGTGAGCACCTCGTAATGCGGGTACCGGAACTGCCGGACACAAATGACCTCTCCGTTGTCGGTCAGTGGAACGACACACACGGCACCGACATGACGGACAACCTCCCTCGTGGAAGTTCTGCCGTTCGGAAGCGCGACCTTATCCCGGATCAGGTGTGTGACCCGTCCCTTGAATATTTCCTCGGAGGAAAGCTTTTTTTCCTCAAAATCCTTAAACTCCATATGGAACACTTCCCTTCTTTGATTCCGGATACATTGTATCACATTCTGTCACTGAATACAAGAGTGAAGCGCGACTTCAACAATTCAACCCGTAATTTACGGGAATCAATATCGGTTATTTTTCACGTTAAGATGAATATAAAGTCAAAATTAATATCTCGACACGTTAAACCGCAACATTACCCAAAGCAGTATATTTTCTATATCAAATTGATAATTATCTGTCATTTACTAATAATATTTAAGGTCGCTTTTAATAAGTCATTTGAAAGTAAATATTGACTTGGATCATAATTCTCTGATTTGATAAACTCAATACTTGTGCCTCCAGCAACTGCATTTAAACATATTTCCTTGCCCAGAAAAGCAATGCAATCTTCTTCGACTACATCAATCAGGTTACTGATTTGACGGAATGGAAGTATATAAATTTCGCGAATATCTGCCGGGACGTAGGTATTATCAAATGCAGTATGTGGCATTGTAAAATGTTGTGAAATTCGAGTTGCAAAACACTTTTTGGTTTGACCTACATAACACCCTTTAATTTGAGGAAGACACAAAAGGTAAATACCAAATAGTCCTTTTGCTTTTTTTAGATCATAAATTTGTTTAAATAACGTCTGCCCATCCTTAGAATATCGGCGAAAAAGTTTTTCCAAACGAACATCATAATTTTTACACTGTTCAATGTTATGAACAACATATTTATTATCATTATCCACAGGTCCTTCTCTTAAAAGGCTGTCAATGTAGGCACCGAATGTAAACGCCTCCCAGCGAACACCTTGTATTGTGTATTCCTCGAATGACATATTTGTGGAAATTTCTTCTGAAAACATCTCAAGAAACACTTTATTGTTTCCATAATACTTGTTTTTGCAACGTCGTATTGTTTTATTCAATTGCTGTATCAATGGATTAACAGTATTAATCTTAATACTTATACCAAAGAATTTTTGAGTTTGTTTTTTATAAGTAGATTCATTCAAGTATAACTTTTCAAAACTAAATAGATACTTATCATTTAAAGAATCTAAGACTGCTTCAAAAACAGTATCATATAGTTTTATAAGATTATCTTTTTTATCTATTTTAATAATTCGACCTAAAAGACCATTTACACCAATATATTTACGATTTAAAAAATCGTAATGGATTAAAATAGTTAATCCGCAACGCTTCCAAGGTGAATCATTTTCTAATAAGCATGAAATATAATGATCGTTAAAGGTTAAACCGATACTTTCAATTTCCGAAACAGCCCATTCACTTACTTCAATTTCATTATCGTGATACAGAACTACCCTTTTGGAACTCTCCATAGTCAATATTACTCCTATATTCAGTATCATTTTTCACTCATAATAAACTTTATTGTTGCATAAAAAATTTAAATGGTCAAAAAATCCGAACCACTTCTTTAACGAAATAGTTCGGATATATTTCAATTGGTGACCCTGTTTAAGCGGTAAACGAACTTTTTTGTATCCGCCCTTCTCCGGATCATTGGGGTCAAACGGGCTGTTAAAGGGAACTTCAGACCAAAGCGGTGTGTTTTTATCCAAGATATTGTAGTACACAACGGCGCGGTCGTCGTACAGGGTGACACGTGCCACCATGCACCGGATTACATCTGCGGCGCGATCCGATCCGGCGGTGTCGTCGGAGAACTTGTGCAACACGTATTTGATTCTTTCAGCGGACGTGTCCTTCTTGATTGAAGTGAACGACTTGATCTGCGAAGTCAGGTAGTCGTGCTGTTTCTCCAATTCAAGCAGACGGTCTTTGGTGGTAGGGGTGATGATTCCCTGCTCAATGGCGGCAATCATATTTTGCGTTGCCCGTTCGTTGTCGGCGAGCCTTCGTTGTAACTGAGGGAGAACGCTTCCGAACTGCTTCTCGATGTCCTCTTTGGAAATCTCCGCGCAGATCTTCGCGATATAGTCGATTCGTTCCGGGGAGAGCAGATACCGCCTTGTCTCATCGGCGATCAGCTCTTCCAGCCAGTCCTTGCGGACGTTTTTCTTTCCACAGCTCCTTTGGTTTTTATTGCACTGATAATAACGATGCACTGCGCCGGTTTTGGATGTCCCGCAAATCCCGATGATCGGACTGCCGCAGTGCCCGCAAGTGCACTTCCCCGACAACACATACTCTTCCTGCGCCCTGCCACGTTGCGGGGCTTTTTTGTTACTCTGCATTTGTTTCTGTACCTGCTCCCATAAATCATTATCAATAATACGCGGGATGCCGTCCCGCTTTTCGTACCCGTTAAAGCTGTACACGCCGATATATTTCTGATTCTTCAGGATACTTCGAAGCGAATTACGGTTCCATTCCGAGTTCGACGCCGTCCTCTGCCCTGTTGAATTCAACCACTGAAGAATATCAACAGCCCGCTCTCCGTGAGCGTATTTTTGGAAAATCGACTGTACCAAAGGGGCGGTATTCGGGTCTATCTCGTAGCACCCGTCCGCGCCTTTGCGGTATCCAAGCGGAAGCATGCCGAGCACCTTCCCCTTGGACGCGAGGTCCATCATGCCGCGGAGTACGTCCTCGCTCAGGTTCTCGCTGTAAAACTGGTTGACGTTCATCATGGTGCGCAAAGCGAATCTTCCGGCGGCGTTGTCCCCGAAGGTCTCCTTTGCGTACAGGACACGCGCGCCATACTTCGCCAGTTTGTCCTCGTTTTGCAGAGCTTGCAGCATATTCCGCCCGATACGGTTGGACTTGTACGCAATCACGACGCTGAATTCTCTCCGTGCCGCATCGCGCAACATCCGCTGAAACGCAAGACGGCTGTCAGACCGTCCGGACACGGCATGGTCGTCGTACACCTTGATGATACGGATATTGTTTGCCTCTGCATACGCGGTGCACTCTGCGACCTGCTGCTCTATGGACTCGTCGTTTTGTTTGTGCGAACTGTATCGGGCGTAGATTACGCCATATTCTTCTTGTGGTTCCTGCCTTTTCATGCCTTGTGATTACCTGTTTCTTTTTTGGATTTCCGATTGATTGTTTGACCGATCTTCGTCCACGGAAGGGGCGTTTTTTATTGGTCGCTGTCCTCTTCTTCGTTGCCGTCTTTTTTCTTGCTCTTCTCTGCCGTTACCCACAGGATAAGACCGATTCCGGCAGGAATAAAGAATCCGATATAAGTGAAAATATTTCCTCCTGCCATATTTCCGCTCATCATTGCGCCCAACATGGAAAGTGCGGTAAGTACCCAAAGAACGATTGCTACTACTTGTCTTGCCTTCATTATTTTTACCTCGTCATTAAAATTCAGCCGAAACTGTAAGTCTATTATAACATAACTTCCGACTATCAAATGTATTGGATAATGTTTTTCATATTTTCGGTGTCTTTCGATGATTGATAATTGCGGCAATCACAGTACCGATGACATCCCGCTTCCACGCTTCATTTCCATAATTTACTTGTAGATTTATGTCGAATCCGCCGTTATCATGGAAGCGGAGGTGATTTGCATGAGTTACAAATCCTATCAAAAGTCAAGAGACGCCGCGTGGGAAATTCTCATCCGGCACCGCGTCGGGGCGCTTCCGGTTGATGTCATAAGCATCTGCCGGGCGGAGCATATCTACATGTTCCCGTATTCGACCCACAAGACCGAGCTTGACGCGCTGGGGCTCGCTGAACACGCGCGAAGCACAGACGGGTTCTCGGTCAGGCTTGGCGGTCACGATCTGATCTTCTACGGCGATCGAAAATCCCGGCAAAGGCAACGGTTTACCATCGCGCACGAGCTTGGGCATTTTATCAACGGGGACGTATCAGATCGCCCGACATATCGGAACACGGAGCCGAGCGACGATGACGATGAGAAAGAGACCGCGGCGAACCGTGTCGCGTGCCGGATCCTGTCCCCGGCGTGTGTGCTCTGGCGGCTCGGATTGACAGAGCCGGAAGAGATCGCGCTCAACTGCGACATTTCCATCACCGCGGCGAGGTGGCGATCGAAGCGGATGAAAGAGCTGCTTGCGCGGGACGAGATGTTCCGCAGAACGCGTGGGCGGTCATGCTTCCTGCAGTCTCCGCTGGAGCGGGCAGTGTTCTATCAGTTCTTCCCCAAGGGGTAGTCACTGATTGTTCTTCTCCATCTGCTCGATCATGCCACTAAGAATGTCCAATTGCTCCGGAGAGAGATGATGGACAAATCGTTTCCCACTACGGTTGACAACCACAACATCTTCTCCACCACTGCCCTCTTCGGAGGGCTTTTCTTTTTCCGTATTCCCGAGTCTGATACAAACGGAGTGATCTACAAAGAAGTAGTCCGGAGTCACGCCGAAGTACTCTGCCAATTTGCGAAGATTCTTTTCGCTCGGGCGGGTGCCGTTTTTCCACATGGTGATGGAGCCGGACGCAATCCCTAATTGGTTCACTACCTGTAACGGTTTACGGTTGTTTTCTCTGCACAACGAATAAAAATTTTCCCAAAACATATTGACCTCCAAATTCAGTCGGTACCCCATTCCGGAATAGAAATAATTGTTTTTCCCTTTACCAAATCTTCTAACTTCTTTTCAAGAGCCAGCGCAGCCGATTCATTGATTTCCTTCAACTTGTCCATTTTACTAAGAATCACATATACAGCAGCCAGATTGTAATTAAATCTGAAATCATCCCGGTCTTTCTCCTCTACCGAATACTTTTGATCGTTGTACATGAGAAAGAGATCATCTTCGGTAATATCGCCTTCCGTTACGGTCAGCACGGGATAAAACGATGTCTCTTTTGACAGGGATGGAATTATGAGTGCAATCGTTTTATTGATTTTTTCGATGAAGCATTCCACTGTCGGTAATTCTTGCGGAATCCAACAGCATAGAAACTCTAACACTCCTGCCGCACCAAATTTTTCTTGTAGCACTTCTGCCGTATGGTTTATTTCATCCAATTCGGATTCAGTTGGGAATTCACCGTATGTATTCAATGTCTCACGGAGACTTCTTTTTGCACGTTCTTTCGCAAGCGCCAATTCTCTTTCGATTTTCCGATTCTCTTCATCAATTTGATTTTGTTTTCGTTTGCATGCAGCTGCATCTCGTAAATTTATAATTGCACTAATGCCAAAATAGATCAATGCAAAGAATCCGCCAAGAACTAAAGCGGCTTTAAGAAAGGCGATCATGGCAAACTCCTTTTTGTTGTGATATTCAACAAAATTGAATTATAGAAATTGTTACTACGCACAAAATTCAAAACATTTGAATTTTCTTGTTGACAATTCAAATTTATTGAATTATAATGATACTACAAACCACCAAGCGACGCATTCCTGAAAAAGACTTCCCATTTTCGGGCATATATCGCTTGGTGTTTGCAATCGGATACCGGCGGAGTAATCCGCTCCGCCAAGTCCGCAAACGAAAAGCCACGCGGCTTTTCACGCCGCGCTGTTGGCTTATCTGATCCGTGACAAGATTAGTATACACCAACAGCGCACAAATGTCAAGAAATGTTTGTGCGAAAGGAGGAAAAGATGACAAATTACAAGATTAAAGAACGGGCTTTTATGCTCGACATGACGATCAACGAAGTTGCAACGGTTGTCGCGGAAGGGCTTCCTCAATATAAAATTGATGCTAAAACGCTCTCTGCAGCGATCAACGCCCCCGTTCAGCTACTCACCGAAAAGCAGAGAAAAATCTGCGAAACCGCAGACCGCATTCTGCGGGAAAAAGAAAGCAGAAAGGAAGATTGAAATGCAGGAAGATTATCGAGTTGCACCCTCCGCGAAATATGCCATTACCGGATTTCTTATCTCGTTATTTGAGCGTTATAATCCGGACCCGGAGACCAATCCGGACTACCGGCTATTTTTGGAGGATGAAGAAAAGTGGCACGAAATCCACAACCATCCAAAGAGAGGACAAGCCCATGAATAAACCAAATATCCGCAAGGCGGTACATAAGATCGGACAGGCTTTTCTCCTGCTCCTCGGCTTTGACTGCGAAGCCCGCAGACGAGCGGTGGACGCGGGAGCGTGTAACTTCTCCGGCGAGGGGAGGAACAGGTATGGGGTGTAAGGATTGTAAGGATTGCTTGCACCGAATCGCGTGCCTGGATTGGTGCAAAGGATTCGGAGAGGATGCGAAACTGTGTGAGTATTTTTCGACAAGGAACGAATGGGTTCATCTGCCGTGCAAAGCAGGAGATACGATCTTCCTGCCGTGGCAATGGAACGGAGAAAGCGGAATCGCCCGGATCACGGTTCTGCGGGTGGTGCTTACGGAGGACGAATCCTATGTCGAAACCGACTTTGATAGTGATGATTACGACTACTTCATGAAGTACAACTGCGGTCGGTTTTGGTTCGAGGATTTTGGAAAAACAGTATTCACTACAAAGGAAGAAGGCGAAAAGGCACTTGCGGAAAGGAGCAGAAAATGAGAGAAATTTTATTCAGAGGGAAACGAGTAGACAACAACGAATGGGTTTATGGCTTTTTGTCGAAGAGCCGTGACAGCAACCATTTTCTTTCGCTATGCATTGACCACGAGGAAAATGGTGTTATGCTGTCCTCCATTGTTAAGCCAAAAACCATCGGTCAGTACACGGGGCTGACTGATAAAAACGGCGTGAAGATTTTCGAGGGGGATATAATCAAGGCGTATTTTCAGCCACAAAATTTCAAGAACTCGCCCTACGCAATCGGTAGTGTCATCTTTGAGAAAGGAACATTCAAGGTAGTTGTTCATGTTTCAAAAAATTCAATAGAGTATAAGGTATTCGAGAAAGAGAACATTGCCGCATATAGCATTGAACATAATTTTTTAGACCGTTATTATGTTCTTGAAGTCATTGGCAACATCCACGACAATCCCGAACTGGCGGAGGGGCTGTTATGATGGAAGAGTTAAAGCCCTGCCCGTTCTGCGGCGGAGAGGCAAAATTAGTAAAGCGCAAATTCAAAGTCGGCTTTTATCCGAGCGGAGGTACCTATTATGTGCATTGCAAAAAATGCCTTGTCACCACACAGCCGAGAACGAACGCAGAGCCTGTAATTGAGACATGGAACAGGAGGGTAAACAATGACCACAACTGAATTAAAAGAAATCCTTGAGAAACATAAGAAATGGGTGAACGGTGAAGATGGCGGGGAGAGGGCAAACCTCCGCGGTGCAAACCTCTGCAATGCAACCCTCTGCGATGCAAAACTCCGCGGTGCGGACCTCGTCAATGCAAACCTCGCCGGTGCAGACCTCCGCGGTGCAAACCTCTGCGATGCAAACCTCAGCGGTGCAGACCTCGTCAATGCAAACCTCGCCGGCGCAGACCTCAGCGGTGCAGACCTCTGCGTTGCAAACCTCCGCGGTGCAGACCTCCGCGGTGCAGACCTCAGCGGTGCAGACCTCTGCGTTGCAAGCCTCCGCGGTGCAGACCTCCGCGGTGCAGACCTCGACTATTCCTGCTTGCCCCTTTGGTGCGGTTCACTCAATGCTCACTTTGATGATCGTCAGATTATTCAGATCCTTTATCACGCAGTCAAAGCAGGGACGGAAAGTCCAAATGTGTCGGACGAGCTGAAAGAAATCCTGTGGGGGCTGGCGGATACCGCAAACAAGTTCCACCGCGTCAAGGAATATGGGAGGATTGAGAAATGAATCAGGTACTGTTAAGTAGCAAAAATATGAATTGGTGTACGCCGCAAGATTTCTTTGACAAACTGAATACGGAATTCCACTTTGTTCTTGACGTAGCGGCAACGGAGCGTTCCGCAAAGTGCGAAAAATATTTCACGCCCGAAACGGACGGGTTGACATCATCTTGGCGCTGCGGGGGAGCTGTGTTCTGTAACCCGCCATACGGACGTCAAACTCGGAATTGGGTCCAAAAAGCTTACACTGAAGCACAGAGTGGTCAAACGATTGTTTTATTGATTCCGGCAAGGACGGACACTAAGTTTTTCCATGATTACATATATGGCAAGGCGGAAATTCGTTTTTTACGTGGGCGGCTGACCTTTACGGATGAAGACGGCAATCCGCGAAGGGACAAAAAAGGGCGGACTATGCCTGCTCCGTTTCCGTCGATGGTTGTTATTTATAACAACACAAAGGAGGGGTATAATGCCGAATTACATTGACCGAGACAAGATCATGCTCGCGGGAGTGCCGGCGGAAAACGTGAGTAAAGATGGATGGCAAGAAAGGAAGCACGATGAACACAAACGTTATATCGTAGATGAACGCGAGCTTGACCTTCTCGACCGCTACGCAGGAATAATGGCACAAAGAAAAGACCCTTACAGATACGACACTTTTCCGAAGGAAACACTCGCCGCTTTTTGCCGAATGAAAGACCGTTCGAACGATCTCTTCTTCAGAAGATACGAGGGCGCGAGAGAGGTGATAGACCTTATCGCGGAGCAAGTCGGAATCAACCCAAAGACCGCAGGATGCTGGCTTTATGCCACGGACACCGACGGAACATCGCCCCTTGTAAAAAGCATAGAGGATTGGGTCAGCAGAAGCGGGGAAAAAGCGAAACTCAAAAAGCGACTGCAGGAACTTGAACAAGAAAACGCTCTCCTGCGTTCGCTTATTCAAAAATAAAGAGGACTCATCATGAAACCTTTATTCGTTGACAACTTCGCCGGAGGCGGCGGAGCAAGCACCGGCATCGAAATGGCGATCGGGCACAGCGTGGACATCGCGATCAACCACGATCCGGATGCAATCGCAATGCACAAAGTGAACCATCCGGCTACGAAACATTACTGCGAGGACGTCTGGCAGGTAGACCCCGTCGAAGCCTGCGCCGGAAACCCCGTCGCGCTGGCGTGGTTTTCACCGGACTGCAAGCACTTCTCCCGTGCAAAAGGCGGGAAGCCGGTTGACAAGAACATCCGGGGGCTGGCGTGGGTTGCGATCAGATGGGCGTACACGGTTCGCCCGCAGGTCATCATGCTTGAAAATGTCCCCGAAATCCAGACATGGGGTCCTCTCGGAGAAAACGGAAAACCAATCAGGGAACGCGCCGGAGAAACCTTTGACGGCTTTATCCTCGCCCTGACCTCCGGTATCCCGAAAACACACCACGCGTACAGGGAAATGTGCGATGCGCTCTCGATTGATCCGGCATCGGAAACGGCACTGAAACTGCAAAAGGGGCTCGGTTACAATGTCCAGCACCGGACGCTGAAATCCTGCGATTACGGCGCACCGACGACCAGAACGCGTTTTTACCTTGTCGCCCGTTGTGACGGTCGCCCTATTGTCTGGGCGGAACCTACATACGCGCCGAAGGACAGCGAAGCAGTCAAACAGGGACGCAAGAAACCGTACCACACCGCCGCCGAGTGCATCGACTGGTCGATCCCCGCGGAAAGCATCTTTGAGCGGGACAAGCCTCTCGCGGAAAACACGTTGCGGCGAATCGCAAGGGGCATTCAGAAATTCGTAATTGACAATCCGGAACCGTTCATCATACCGATAGGCTACGGCGAACGCGAAGGGCAAGCGCCGCGGGTAAACAGCGTTGACGAACCTCTCGGTACCGTTGTGACAAGCGGAAAGCATTACCTCGTCGCACCGACGCTGATCCAGTACCATAGCGAGACAGCCAAAGACGAAGTGCGCGGGCAAAAGTTGACGGAGCCGCTTATGACGCAGGACACCTCGAACAGATATGCCGTCTCCGTCGCACACATTATGAAAAACTATGCCGGAGGATACAAAGGCGCGGGGAGTGCGGCAGATGCGCCGCTTGGTACCGTTACCGCGAAGGATCACAACAGTCTTGTGACCGCGCACATTATGACGCTCCGGAACAATCAGGACGGACAGGCGGTTGACGAACCGCTTTCGACGGTTACCAGCGGAGGAGGACATCACGCGGAGGTGCAGGCGTTCCTTGTGAAGTATTTTTCCACAGGCGCGGCAAAGCCGGTCAATGAACCGCTTGATACAGTGACAACAAAAGACCGTTTCGCCCTTGTGACCGTCCACGGCGAGCAGTACATCATTACGGACATCCGGATGCGTATGCTGCAGCCGCGCGAGCTGTTCAACGCGCAGGGGTTCCCACACGATTACGTGATTGACCACGATGCCGACGGACATCCGTACCCAAAATCAAAGCAGGTCGCGCGTTGCGGCAACGCGGTCACGCCGCAGGTGCCCGCCGCCCTCGTCAGAGCTAATCTGCCGGAGTATTGTGGGAAAGGAGAAGATCTGTGAAATCTGTACTTATCAGCATCCGCCCGAGGTGGTGTGAGCTCATAGCGAACGGAGAGAAGACGATAGAGGTGCGAAAGACGCGCACGAAGATTGAAACGCCGTTTAAGTGCTATATTTACTGCACGAAAGATGCAAAAGACACCGATAGATTATGGATTCTAAACGAACAACGCAGAACGGAATACGGAGGGCTGGCGGCTGTATGCGCCAACCTTGAAGAAAATCCTGCCGCCCATAGGATTGGTAATGGACAAGTAATCGGCGAGTTTGTGTGCGACGAAATATTCCCTATAAGAGTGTTCGAGAACGGAACTATACAAGACTATATGTTTCACCGTATGGAAAAGTCTTGTGTTCCTTATGAAGACATTGCAAATTATATAGGAAACGATCGCGGTGGTTATGGTTGGCACATCTCCGACCTCAAAATCTACGATAAGCCGCGGGAATTGAGCGAGTTTTTCACAGCAGACAAAGAAGCAATTCGACAATGTGAAAACCGCAAGCAAAGCTATTACGCCTTTACGGATACGGGGTATATAAAAAACGGCTTTTATTGCAAGAAAAAAGATGATTGGTGCTTTGGCGGATGTAAAAGGAAAGTGCTAACCCGCCCCCCGCAGTCGTGGTGCTATGTGGAGGAATTGCCATGAAGAAAAAGAAGAAAAGCAAAGCCGTCGAATGGTACATAAAGGGCGAGTACCATTGCGATAAATGCCCGTTTTGCTGGGGCGGCGAATATATGCCGGGATGCGACGACTACGACGATGCCGGATGCTACATTTTCGGAGATTTGCGGGACACTTGCCGCCTGATTCCTCCAATTCGCTTTGTTCTCGGATGGGGCAAGAGAAAGAAATCCGAATACTTGCGTGCGCACGAATACGACGATTTTGGAGAATGGCAGGAAAAGCGTTACATTCAGGAGCAACAGTTTAATGCTTTGTTCAAAGAACACATTCTTAACCACTATGCAGTGTTCCACAAAGACCGTTATGGTAATGCCTTTGGAGAGCCGATTGATTCGGATCGGTTTTGTGAGTTTGATGAAATGATGCGGCTAAGGTGGGATTGCGAAGACATATTCTCTCCGCCGTCATATGTGCCGCTTAAAAAACGATGGGCACAGCTAATAAAGGACACATGGAACAGATTCATAGGTATATTCAAACCGTATTTCTGCAAATAAAGGAGAGATAAAATGATCAGGGAAATCGCTTATGAGAACCGGGAGGAATGGCTGAAGATCCGCGGAGGGTATATCGGCGGGTCCGATGCAGGGGCGGTGGTCGGGATGAACCCGTTCCGTACTCCGTTTGCTTTGTGGGCGGAAAAGACCGGGAAAGTACCCCCGTTTGAGGGGAACATCACGACGAGAGTCGGGGCACATCTGGAAGACCTTGTTGCGGACCTGTTCTGCGAGGAAACCGGAAAGAAGGTGCAGAAAAAGAATCGGGTCATTGTCAACGACGAATACCCGTTTGCCTGCGCGGACATTGACCGCAAGGTGGTCGGAGAACGTGCGCTGCTTGAGATCAAGACAACCAATTCGATCCCCGTCATGCGCCGGGTACGCGGCGGAGAGTACCCCGAAACATGGTACTGTCAGATGGTTCACTACCTCGCAGTGACCGGTTTCGAGCGGGCATATCTGGCGGTTCTCATAAACTGCCGGGATTTCAAGGTTTACACGCTTGAACGCGATGAAGCAGAAATCAAGGCTCTGATGGACGCGGAGAGGACATTCTTCCGGTACGTGGAGACCGGAACAGAACCACCGACAGACGGGTTTTCCCCCACATCCGAGGCAGTTGCGGCGATGTTTCCGGAATCCTCCGGGGACGGGTGCGTTGATCTGCATCCATATGACGACGACCTTGACGCGTTCCTTTCCTACGGTAATCAGATCAAGCAGTTGGAGACACTCCGGGAGGAAAAAGCCAACCGCATCAAGTGTTACATGGAGGATGCGCCGAAGGGCGAGAGCGACCGTTATAGCGTAACGTGGAAGCAGTCCGTCCGCCTTGCGTTTGACGCAAAGAAATTCATTGCGGATCATCCGGACATTGATCTCGATCCTTACTGGCAAACAATCCGGACAAGGGCGTTCAAGGTCAGAGCCGTAAATTCAAGAGAACAGTAAAAAATCAAAAACATAAGGAGATACAAACATGACAAGCATTCAGAATCAGGTAGCCGTACAGGCACAGCAGACCGAAAAGAAATCCATGCAGCAGTACATCAAGGCAATGGACG
The DNA here is from genome assembly GCA_934525675.1 of uncultured Eubacteriales bacterium. GTDB lineage: Bacteria > Bacillota > Clostridia > Oscillospirales > CAG-272 > CAKVOU01. The sequence goes on along the minus strand of CAKSZH010000003.1, from coordinate 67,297 downwards.
GAGAGATCAAGAAGGCACTTCCGTCCGTCATCACGCCGGAACGATTCACGCGCATGGTGCTTTCCGCGCTTTCTACCACTCCCCTTCTCGCCAAATGCACGCCGCAGTCCTTCCTTGGGGCGATGATGTCTGCGGCGCAACTCGGACTTGAACCGAACACGCCTCTCGGACAGGCTTACCTGCTCCCGTTCAAAAATCACGGGGTGATGGAGGTGCAGTTCCAGATCGGGTACAAGGGTCTCATCGACCTTGCGTACCGCTCCGGAGAGGTTGAGGTTGTTCAGGCGCACGTTGTATACGAGCACGACGAATTTGACTGTGAGTACGGTCTTACACCGAAACTCGTACACAAGCCCGCCGCAAGCGACCGTGGAAACCCCGTCAAGGTCTACGCACTGTTCCGCACCAAATCCGGCGGATACGGGTTCGAAGTCATGTCCATGGACGATGTCCGCCGTCATGCCGAGAAGTATTCCAAAGCATACAGCTCGTCGTTTTCCCCGTGGAAGACCAATTTTGAGGAGATGGCGAAGAAGACCGTCCTCAAGAAAGTGCTGAAATACGCGCCGCTGAAGTCCGATTTCGTCCGGGCGGTCGTGCAGGACGGCGGGGTCAAGACCGAGATTTCCGAGGATATGTATTCCGTACCGAATGCCGTCGTCGAGGCGGAATTCAGCGAGACGGAAGATGCCGGGAGCGTTGATGCTGTTACAGCCGGCAATACCGACGCAGGTACAGACCCGGATTACGGAACGGTCTGACGAGGGAGGGCGATATGAAGAGTGGGTTGGATTTCTTCCCGCTCGACATCGCTCTTGATGAGAAATGGGAACTGATTGAAGCGGAATTCGGGCTTACGGGATTTTCGGTAGTTGTTAAGCTCCTCCAACGCATTTACGGGGGACAAGGTTACTACTGCGAATGGACAAGCGAGGTTGCATTATTGTTCGCCAAGAAGATTGGTCTGGGTGGTAATGTCGTTTCGGAAATAGCGTCCGCGGCAATCAAAAGGGGTATCTTCAACGAGACATTATATGAAAAGTACGCGATCCTGACTTCCTCCGGAATACAGAAACGTTTCTTCGAGGCAGTTAGCCGCCGTAAAAATGTCAGTGTTGATCCGAGGTACCTCTTGGTTCCCTATGCTCAAAAAAAGAACGATGCCGACAATTCCGGGAAAAATGCTGACATTTTACCCGAAAATGCTGACATTTTCGAACAGAGTAAAGGAAAGGAAAGGAAAGTAAATACTCTCTCTACGTGCGCGAGAGGAATCCGTCAGAATGTGATTCTTACGGATGAACAGTACGCCGATCTGAAAGCGAACATTCCGGGGATCGATGCGTTTATCGACAAGTTTTCCGAGAAGATGTTTGAAAAAGGATATTCCTATCCGGACCACTACATTGCAATACTGAACTGGTATCACCAGGATCACAAGGCAGACAGACTTCTGAGGGAAAGTCAGGCGATGAAGCGGAGAGAAAACGGTGTTTCTGCACTTCCCCGCCGGGTGGGTAATGATTGCGATGAATTCTGGCATGCCGCTGTGAAGGCAAGCTACGGAGAGGAAATGATGAAAAACGCCTGTCTGCAAATGACGGACAGGCACCTTGGAGGGAAAGAGAGGAATCAGAAATGATGAACTGGCTGTTGATATTGTTTCTGTACGTCGTCGGTCTGGTGACCGGGATCGTCGTTGGGATGATGCTTATATCGATCGGAGGCGGTCGGAATGATAAGGGTTGAAAACGGCTGTGTCGGTTGTCCGGACGGGTCCGGATGTCTCGGTCACTCCTGCCCTGTCCGGCGGATCGAGATCCGGTACTGCGATGTATGCAGGTGCGAAATCTCCGATGATGAGGAGTATTATCTGGTCGACGGAGAGGAAATCTGCGAGGAATGCCTTAAAGAAAAATTTGCCGCAAAGGAGGAATCACGATGAGTAATTTTTCGGACGCAAACGCGGTTTGCCCGTTCTATCGGTCGTACGAGACAGACGGAAAACGGTTCTTCCGCATTCGCTGCGAGGGAATCGTGGAGAGCAGCACGACGATACTATCCTTTCGGTCGCGCAAGGATTTTGGTGCGCATACGAATGAGTTTTGCGCTTGTGTACAGGGGTACAAGCTCTGTCCGATTGCACAGGTTGTGCTACGCAGATATGCTCTTGAGGAGCAGGAGGAGGCAAGATGACGACAAAATACCGTGCAAAAAAGACGCTCTCTCCAGACGGAATCCTGTTTGACTCCAAACGAGAGGCGCGTCGTTGGAAAGAGTTGAACCTGATGCTCCGCGCCGGTCTGATCTCCGATCTCCGCCGACAGGTCAAGTACATACTGATCCCAATCCAGCGTGAACCGGATCGCGTCGGCAAGCGTGGGGGCAAGATACAGGGACACCTCCTGGAGCGGGAGGTCGACTACGTTGCGGACTTTGTATACCGGGACAAAAACGGAAACGAGGTCGTCGAAGACTCCAAAGGGGTACGGACAAAGGACTTTGTTATCAAGCGAAAGCTCATGCTCTGGGTACACGGAATCAAGGTCAGAGAGGTATGAAAAGAACCCGGCACGGAATGTGCCGGGATTTTTCTTTTGCGATGCGGGATACAAAATAAAAAAATTTTTATGAAAAATGTGTCTACATGGGTGTGACATTGGGCACTTCCGATCTGATACAATCGGATTATAGGGGGTGATATTGTGGTGTCTGATAAGGGCGGCGGCGTGAAAAGCGGGAAATACCCGGATAAATGCCGCATCCAGGCGGAGGAAATGCTGAAGAACGGCATGACTCCGGCAGAGGTCGCGCGGGCGCTGCACGATGAGTACCCCATGCTTACGGAACAGGTCGTGTATTACTGGAGGCGCAAGCTGCGCGATCAGTCCCCGGAGGTGTTGTCCGAGGCGCGGCAGGCGCGGAAAGAAGAGTTTGCGCTCAAAGCCTGGGACACAATTATGACGGCACACGCCGTGATGGATAAGCGACTCAAGCGGGCGCTTGATCACGAGGAACAACTTGACAAGATCGTCGAAGAGGTCGAAGAACTTGACGACGATGACCTGTCGCAGGACGAGCGGCGCGAGCTCAAGCGCAAGATGGCAACCATCCGCGTGGACGATATTGCAAAGCTGTCCACGGCTCTCGGCACGCTCTACGACAAGCAGGCGCTCGCCTCAAAGGACGCAACCGAGATCGTCGGCGGCAGTCTGACGGTCAAAAAGTTTGAGGATTATTGACGCTCATGGGGGTATCACAGGCGGTCTCGCAAAAGCAACCCGTAACCATTGCGGACATGATTGCCAAGCGGCGGGAGCGTTGGCAGGAGCGGCACGACCTTACATATGACGCGGAGCTTGTCCGGGCGGCGGCAATCCGTATTCTGTCCGACCCTGCTCTGGTCAGGGAGATCAGAGCAAAGCCGTATCTTTTGATTGAGGTCGCGTTTGTCATTGTTGACAAGCACAAGGAGACGGTGCCGTTTGTCCTCAACGAGGTGCAAAGGGACTTTATCCGGCAATACGAGGAGCACGGGACGGGCAAACCGTTTTTTGTGCTCAAGGGCAGACAGCAGGGGTTTACCTCGCTCATCACGGCGATGCAGCTTGCCGCGGCGATTACGCAGCGCAACTTTTCCGGATTTACGCTTGCCGACACCGGGGACAACGCCCGCGCGATCTTTAACGACAAGGCGCGGATGGTCTTCGAGCGGCTTCCGGAGGAGCTTAAACCGACAACCCGTTTCAACTCGGTCAACGAGCTGTTTTTCGACCGGCTCAACTCTTCGTGGCGGGTTTCGACGGCGACGGATCAGGTCGGGCGGTCGCGGACGCTCAATTTCGTACACTTTTCGGAGGCTGCTTTTTACGAGTGTTCACTCGCTTCCCTGCAAAAATCCATCGGCGAGGCGATCACGGCGGACGCGTTCCGCGTCTACGAGACGACTGCAAACGGGTTTAACGAGGCAAAAGACCTGTGGGACTCCGGGTCTTGCGTCAATTTGTTTTACCCGTGGTGGAGGACGGCAGAATACAGGTCGACCGAGTACGGCTATCTTGACTCTGCGGACGCATGGCTCTCTGACAGGATTGCGTATCTGCGCGGGATCGGGCTTGACCGGGAACAGATTACCTGGTACGCCCGCAAGTACGCGTCGTATCTTGACAAAAAGACCATCCGGCAGGAGTATCCCTGCACGCCGGAGGAGGCGTTTGTATCCTCCGGGGACTGCATCTTTGACCGCGAGGCGATTGCTAACCGCCTGATCGAGATCGGGTCCATGCCTCCGCCGAAGGTCGGCGTGATGGAGTTTGACCGGGTATCCGAGCCGATCATGGGGTCGGACGGGACCGTGGCGGGTCTTGCATGGCACATGGAGCGCGTCAGATTTGTCGAGAGACCGGACGGATACATCCGGATACATGAGGAGCCGCGGGTCAGGACAGACGCTCACGGGTCGGTTACCGCCCTGTGTCCGTACACCGTCGGCGGAGACACCGCGGGGAGCGGCGAGGACTATTTTACCGGCAAGGTCATCGACAATCTGACCGGGCGCACGGCTGCGACGCTCCGCAAGCAGCGGATCGACGAGGACGAGTACGCGGAGCAGATGCTCGCGCTTGCCATCTGGTATCATTCGGCGCTTGTGGCAATCGAGATCAACTACTCAAGGCACCCCGTGCGGGTGATCTCGCAAAAGTACGGCTACACCAATATGTACTTGCGGGAGCGGGTTGATAAGACCTTTGACGAGGTGGAGCAGGTGGTCGGATTTTCCACCACACCCAAAACCAAGCCGATCATCCTTGCGGAGCTGGTCGGCAAGATGCGGGACGCGGCTCTGGAGTCGGATGCGGATACCCTCCGCGAGATGACGACCTTTGTCAAAAAGGACAACGGCAGGCAGGAGGCGGTCTCCGGAGCGCATGACGATCTTGTCATGGCGCTTGCAATCGCGCATTTCGCAAGCGCGCAGGGGACGCACACGTGGATTCCCGTCGTGCCGGAAGAGGACCATACGATAGACCAGTGCTTCCACGTTTCCGGTTACGGGGGTGAGAGTGGGAGCAATGTAATGATCGACTGGGAGGATTTTTGATGTTTGGGTATAAAAAACGGATTGAGCGGCTGAACGGCAGAATCCTTGCACTCTCGCTTGCGATTGAGACCGAGGAGAACAACCGCAAACGGGAAATGGCAGAAGTCCGGAAGAAATACGAGGAACGCATTGCCGCCCTGCAGGGTGCCATCGAAAAGCTCGCGGCGGAGGTCACCGACGTGCGGAACAATGCTTACCGGCGGACGGTAAGCGAGAGCACGATGCAAGAGGACAGCCCCGTGACTATGGCACAGATCATGGACGAATATCTCAACGGCAAGGAGGAGACGGTGGATGGCAGTCGCTGAAAAGAGGCACCGGGACGCAGAGGTCGATACCGGAGAGGTTACCGACATCTGGTCCGACTATCAGCACGGGCTGATGTATCAGTCGACTTGCGGGCTTGCAAAAAACATCCCGCAGTTCGTCAACTTCTTCGAGGGTCGGCAGTGGGCTCCGCCGACCAGAAATACAAAGCTCATGCCGCGTCCGGTGGTCAACATCGTCAAGATGATCTGCCGCAACAAGCGGTCCGCGATCCTGTCGACACCTGTCAAACTGGTATACCGCGCGGACGATGACCGGGTGGATGTGCGCAAGTTCAACGATTTTGCGGACTACATCCAAAAGGAGATCGGGCAGGACCTCATTGACAAGCGGGCAATCGATGACGGTGTGAAAAAGGGATCGTACTTTTACCACTACTACTGGGACGCGGAGGCGATCGGCAAGAAGGGCGTGCGGGACGGAGGTCTGCGGTGCGAACTGATTGATATCCTCGATATCTTTTTTGCCGACCCGACGGAACGGGACGAGCAAAAGCAGAAATGGATACTGATTGCGTCGCGTGAGGATGTCTCCTCCGTACAGGCAAAGTGTGACCGGGACGTTGACCCCGATCTGATTGTCCCGGACGAAAATCACGACAAATACGGAACCGTCGAGCAGGAAGGAAGCCGCCTCTGCACCGTACTGACGAGGTACTTCCGGCAAAACGGCGAGGTATTTTGTGAAAAAGGGACGCGCAATGTGATGGTCAACAAGGCGTTTCCCCTTTCCCCGGACGTGGAATCCGCCGCGCGGGAGCTGGGACTCGGAGACGGCGGGGAAACCGAAAAGGAGGATGCACCGAACAACAGTCTTCCCGACGATGCCGGGGACAGAACCGAACCGATGATGACACCTCGCAACCGTGCGTCGCTGTACCCTGTGGTGGTCGGCAACTACGAGATGCGGGAAAAGTCCATCTACGGACTCGGCGAGGTCGAGGGGTTGATCCCCAATCAAAAGGCGATCAACTACAACATTGCGATGTCTCTGCTCAACGTGCAGGAGACCGCATGGGGCAAGTACCTCGTGCTTCCGGGTGCGCTCGGCAATCAGGTGATCTCCAATGAGCCGGGGCAGGTACTGACCGACTACTCCAAGACCGGGACAGGCATCCGCCGCATGACGGAGCAGACGATTCCCTCGGCTCCCACTCAACTGGTTGACCTTCTCACAAGCCTGACACGGTCAGTGACCGGTTCGACCGAAATCATGACAGGCGAGACCATCGGCGCAAATATGTCCGGTGCGGCAATCGCGCAGCTCCAGTCCACGGCGCAGCAGCCGATCGAGGAATTGCGGGACAGCTTCTGGCTGGTCAAGGAAAAACAAGGCAAGGTGCTTGCGCAGTTTTTCAAACTCTTTTACGCCGAAAAGGAATTTACTTTCAAGGGCGAGGTTCCCGTATTCGGCGAGGACGGGCGACCGGTCGAGGACGCGGCGGGAATGCCGGTCAAGGAAGAAAAGCAGATGCAGGGGGTCTTTGATTCCTCGGAGTACGCGGAAACCGAGTTTTCGGTTGAGGTTGAAACGACGGCGGGTACCAAAGCATCCGCGGCGGGAGACATCAGCATCCTTGACACGCTGTTTTCCAAGGGCGCGATCACGCTCAGGACCTACATCAACTCCTACCCCAAGGATGCGCTCTCCAACCGGGACGAGCTGCTCCGCGGAATCGAGGAGGAGGAAAACAGTCAGCTTGCAGCGGCGAAAAGTCAGATGGAGGCGCTTGGCACGCAGATACAAAAGTACCAGGAGCAGATTACCACATACGAGCAGGAGATTGCCGCGCAGAAGGAAACGGTTGACCGCGTGGTCTCGCTTATCAACGAGAACACGAGTCTCAAAGCGTTTATCGCAAATCTGTATGCGGAAGCATCCGGCAAGATCGCGGAATCCAACAGGCAGGTCGCTCTCGGAAATCAGAAACTCGAGGAAACAACCAAAGACGCGACCGATTTTGCGGAGACGATCTGGCAGCTGATCCGCTCCGGAAACCGGGCGGAAGCGGGTAATGCGGCGGCACAGGCGAGCATTGCGCAAGGGGAATCCCCTGTGAGCGCCGGAAACCGCGTGAAAGGCAATGGTTGAATCACGGAAACGTGAGGAAATAAATACGCAGGAAGAGCGGAAAAATCCAGTCACAGGAGGTTTTACACATGGCTGAAATCATCGGTACAGCGCAAACAAACGAGGGGGCGGTTTCCGTTCCCGCATCTGCCGGAAACGCTGACGGCGGTGCTGACCAGGCACGGGAGGAGTATTCGGACTCGGAGTTTACCGATACCGCTCAGGACGGTGAAGAGGTAGCCGGGAAGGACGGGGCTGACGGAGGCAAGAAAGCCGCAGAGAATCAGTCCGGGCAGTCCGACACCAAAACCGAGAAGGAACGCAACTCCGAAAATGCAAGACGCCGCCGGGAAGCGGAACGCAAACGCGAACTGCAGGCGGCGCGGGAAGCGGCAATTATCGAAACGCTCGGCGGGAAGAATCCCTACACCGGGGACCCTGTCACAGACTCGGACGACGTGAAGGAGTATCTCCTCATGCGCAAGATCGAGCAGGACGGGGGCGATCCGATTGCCGATTATCACAAGGCGGCGAAGGAAGAGGCAAGGAACGCCAAAAAAGAAGCGGAAGCGGCGGCGAAGACCGAGGAATGGTACCGGAATGACAGAGACGCGTTCCGGGCAACGCATCCGGACGTTGACGTTTCCGAGCTGATCTCCGACCCGATGTTCCGGCAGTATGCGGACGGTCGCGTCGGTACGGTGCCGCTTGCCGAGCTTTACGACGGGTATCAGGCGCTTGCAAGGGAATTTGAGAAAAAATCCCGCAAGATCGCCTCCCAGATGGTCGCCAACAAAAAGGCATCTCCCGGTGCGCTTGCCGGTACGGGTACACAGACAAGCGGATTTTACACACGGGAGCAGGTCGCAAGAATGTCCCAGAAGGAAGTATCCGAACATTACGACGATATTCGCAAGAGTATGGCGAAATGGTCGTCAGACTGATCTGCCACAGGAGGTAAAAAAGTATGGCATATGCAAATTTCATCCCTACCGTATGGAACGAAGGGATTATGAGAGAGCTGGAACGGCTCTGTGTGTTTGCGGAGGATTGCAACCGCAAGTACGAGGGCGATGTAAAGCAGAAGGGCGACACCGTCAAGATTCTCGGTGTCGGAAAGCCCACCATCCGCACGCTTGACAAGGCGGGCAGAAACGGAAACATCGCAGACCCGGAGGAAATCGAGGATACGTCCATCCTGATGCCCATCGACCAGATCCGGTATTTCAACTACATGGTCGGCGACATTGACAAGGCGCAGTCGGTCGGCGGCGTGATGGATGCGCTCAACGCGGAGACCTCCGAGGGTCTTGCCAACGAGGTGGACAACTACATCGCGGGGCTTGCGCTGGATTCCAACGTCAAGCAGCTGTTCTCCACTGTAAAGAAGGTGACCGACGGCACAACGTCCACCTCCGAAATGAACGTGCTCGCAGTCCTCGACGAGGCAATCCAGAAGCTGTACGAAAACGACGTGAATCCAAAAACCGAGATTGTATGCGCCGTTTCTCCCCGCTTCTATACGCTGTTCAAGCGCGCGTACATCGGCAAGGACACCGACAATTCCGATTTCCTCAAAAACGGTCGTGTCGGCAAGTACGGCAACGTCACCATCAAGATGTCCAACAATGTTGCCAAGTCGGACAGCGGCGCGACGGACAACATCATCATCCGCACCAAGCGGGCGATTGCCTATGCCAATCCGCTCACGCACACCGAACCCTACCGCCCCGAAAAGAAGTTTGCGGACGCGGTCAAGGGCTTCATTCTCTTCGGTGCAAAGGTCGTCCGCCCGAAGGAAATGCTCAACATCAACGTCAAGTATTCCTGACCTGACCAAAACGAAAGCGAGGTATAAATATGGCAAAGATTATTCTTACCAACAACTCCGGCGCGGAGATTGCGGACAGCAAGTTCGAGGGCATCAAGAACATTGCGGACGGCGGCACCTGTGTGGATATCAGCGATGTATCCGACGGAAGATTCGTTCTGCTTCTGAAGAATGCGGCATCCACCGATACCGCAATTGCGTTCACCATCAAAGCCGGAGACGGTATCCAGGGGGTGGGCGATCTCACCGTTTCCGTTGCAAAGGGTGCGGTGGCGGCTGTTTCGATTGAGACCGGTCGCTTCAAAATTGTCAAGGGCGAAAACAAGGGAAAAGTCCGGATTCAGGCAAACACGTCCACTTCCGGTTCCGCGGCACTGGCGGCGGTTCTCGTTCTCCCCTGACGGAATTCTCACACAATCCCGACCGGGTTTCCCCGGTCGGGAAAGACGTTTTCCGTTCCTTCCTGCTCCGGAGCCGGAGCAGGAAGGAACGGAAAACGAATGAAGGAGGTACGGCATGACGCTTGGACAGATGGAGGCGGAAACGCTCCGCCTCATATTTGCAAACACAAACAATGTAATCGGGGACGGCGATATGGATACTGTCGCGCAGAACCCGGATTACGAAGTGTATATGCGCGGGATGGTTGGGGCGATCAACCGTTGCTTTTCCGATCTTGTGAACAAACACGTTCTTCCCATACGGTCGAAGATTCTCGACGCGGAAAAGGGAGAGTGGGTCGGGAACACAGTCCGCTTTGACCTTCCCGCGGTTGCGCCGGACTGTGCCGATGTTGAAAAGGTTGTGGTGGACGGCATTTACAGCGGATACGTAGCCGACGCAGACGTGCGGAGAGAGGGAGATACCCTGATCGTTGCAGGGGGGCTGTTTGATTATGATACGACCGTCAGGGTGATTTACTTCCCGGCAATTTCGCCGCTGGCACAGAGCGCTCCCTATGAGACGGTGATCCCGGTACCGGACAGGATTGCGGTATGGATTCCGTACTATCTCAAGTCGGAATTGTACCGGGCGGACGAACCGAATGAAGCGGGAGAAGCACGGAATTTTTACGAATCCGCCATGGCGGACATTCTCGCCGCAACGGGCGGGCGAAACGGGCAGGTGCGCGTCGATAACGTTTATTCATCGGAGGAAATGTGATGGTTGCGAGGACAAACATTTCTCTCAAGGAACGGAAGAAGCTGACGCTCGGAGAATTCCGCGGCGTAGACTTTTCCACTTCCCCACTCTCCGTATCTTCTTCCCGCGCAACTAAAGCGCAGAATTTCATCCGGGAAAACGGTGTCAACCGCAAGCGGCACGGGTGGAAGTCGCTGTATCAGTTCAGCGGCAAGAGGATCAACGGGATTTTTGCTTTTAACGGTGGATATGTAATCCATGCGGGAGACGCGTACTATTTTGCGGACAAGAATTTTTCCACCGCGGTCTCTCTCATGAAAACCTGTACCTATGCTCCGGCGACGCCGTCGCAAACGGTTACAGATTGCAGAAGCGAGGCATTTCTGTCAAACGGTCGGCTGTATCTGATCGGAGCCGGGGATTACCTCGTATACGGGGAATGGGACGGCAAATACGAGCTCCGCCGCGTTGCGGACAATAAGGACACATACGTGCCCCTCACGACCGCCGGGATCGGCGTGGTCGGAGAGGAAACATCCGGGTCGTCGCAGACCGCAATCGACGCGCCGAACCTGCTTACAAGATGGAGAAAAAACCAACTTGTCGGGAAAGAGTTTAACGCGAATGCGGAGACTGCGGAAATCGCGGAATGGAAGCTCGACGGAAATGTCAACTATGAAAAAGAGGTTACCGTCGTACTGACCGGCTCGAACGGAACGTCGGTGCTCAAAAACAAGCCGTCGGGGACATACGATGAGCAGATGAATCTGTACCTTTCCTCATCCGTTGCGGGACACGATGCCGGATACAGATGCGGTCACATCAGTCCCGGCGGGTATCTCCGCATTACGGATTTCGGGATGACGGAAACCTCTCACATTCAGGTCTGCAATTTCGGAATCGAAGTCACTTACTATGCATCCGGGTACGCCGAAAACGCCTCCTACATTACCGGGTGTAAATTCGGAGCATTGTTCGGAGTAAACGGCGGTTCCGACCGGTTGTTTCTCGGCGGCGGGACGATGGCGCCCAACGGAGATTTTCATTCCGAGACGGCGCGTCTGGATTCCGGGGCGGGTGTACCCGGCGGGCAAGATTTCACCTATTTCACGGAAACTTCCGCTGCCTGGTACGGTTCGCCGGATGTGCCGATTGTCGGGTATGTGCGGATGTCGGATGGAACGCTCGCGGTGTTGAAGGAAGAAAACAACACAGAGCCGGGGGTGTATTACATCACAGGGAGCGTACAATCCCTCGGGGGCGAATCCGGGATTACGGAGGATGTGTTCACAAATTCCGTCGGCGCGATCTGTGCCGGTTCCATAAACGGCTCCGTTTCCGCGAATCTTGCGGGAGACAGCCTGTTCCTCACCTCTTCCGGAATATACGCGCTTGTATTTACAAGCAATATCACAACGGAGCGTGGCATCCGGTCACGCGGATATTCCGTAAATGAACGGTTGAAGAAAAGCGGATTTGCCGACGCGTGTGCAACCGTTTTCGGCGGTAAGTATTACCTTTCTGTCGGCGGTAATTGTTATGTCGCAGATTCCGGATGTAAATACTCATCTCCGGGTGATACGGACGGTTCATACCAGTATGAATGGTGGTATTGGACAAACATTCCCGCAAATTGTTTTGCGAGCGGCGGGAACAGTCTGATGTTCGGGACCGATGACGGTTATATTTGCGTATTCGACAATGAATTCACCGACCGGAAATCGAACGGAACGAAATCCGGTCAACTCTCGCTTTCTTCTGATCCGTCCAGGAAAAGGCTTGTGTATTCCTCCGGGTTGACCGGGAAAATCGGAATCGGAGACAGTGTGACATTCAAATCGCAGGGAGTATTCGGTCTTTTGCTTTCCCCGGAGGAATTCACGGTATCTGACGGAAAGATCGTGTTGAATGATCCGGAATACAGTGAACGGTTCCGGGAAGGAATGCAGGTGTATGCCGAGGTCACAGAAGAAAGCGGGACTATATCAAGATCCCAGTACCTGGTCGGCGGAATCGACAGGGGAAAAGGAACATTGTCACTTGCCGACGAAAACGGAGAGATTGTTTCTGCTGTCGAGGGCGGGTTCTCACTGTCTGAAAGCCTGTACAACAAGAAACTCTATATTTCAGACATCAACACGGTCTTACAGACGTTCAGCGTCAGAAAATACAAGTCGGAGGAAGCGGAGGAAGTCGTGTTCGGCGCGGTCCCGACCAATCCATCCGCCAGAATCGAGCACAGGGAGAACGTGGTTGCGGAATGGTATTCTCCGGTACTTGCGCCCGGCGGCTCGGATGTGGCAAAGACGCTTCTCGGTCTTTGTGTTACGACGGAACCGGATGTCAACGGCAAAGTGTCCTTCGGCTACACGGTCCGGCGGAACAGCGACCTGATGGGAGCGCGCGGCATCCGGGTGTTCGATTTCACCGATCTGTCGTTCCGGGAGTTTTCGTTTGACACCGGCTTTGCGACCAGTTATACGGTCAACTGTCATGAACGGAATTTCAACTACATCATCTTCCGGTTCCGTTCGGATACGGACACGGACTGTGCTGTAAACCGGCTCACGGCAATATACAAAATCAATGCAAACAACAGGGGGGTCAACTGATGGCTGATTACAAGAAGAATATTTCGGGTGTATCCGACGCTGTGAAGAAAGCGATCAGGCAGGAGTCCGCGTATTCCCTTCCCGACCGACCGAGCGACGCGGGAATGAGTGCCGCGGAGATCAAGGCGGCGTTCTGGAAACCGATCTGTAACACGGACGCGGGAGCCTTCTCGGTGCTCTCCGAGGTTGACCGGATTGCCGCCGAGGCGCAGGAGGCGGTCGAGGAAGTGCGCACGGCTGTCGGGGATGCCTCTGCAAGCCTCGGAAACACGATTAAAGACAAGGTCGGGTATATCGGAGCGATGAGCGGGACACCCGCAGGAAAGCTGTCCTACGCGCCGTCAGGAAGCGCGGAACCGACCGGGCATTTCCGTCTTTCCGACGCGTATCCTTCAGTCCAGGTATCCGGGGCGACGGTGACCATGACGCTCGAAGCAAACAAGGAATATTATGCGGGGGCGCTTACATCCCTGACGCTTTCCTTCCCGCAGACAGCGGAGATCGGCGACTACTGCTATATCTGCTTTACCGCCGGAACAACCTGCGAAATGTCCATTCAGACAACCAATTCCACGGATATTTCTCCGACGTTTTCTTCGGGATACATTTACGAAATCATGGGAAAATGGAACGGCTCCAAGTGGCTTCTTGCCGTTCACGAGTCGGAGGTATAACGTGTTTGACAGATGGTATCGGATGGTCGGTGCAGGCGGGAAAGTCGAACCGATCGAGCTTGAGAGTGCGACGGGGTCCATTCTTTTATCCGGATATCCGAAGAGACGGATCCGGTATCTGGAATGGAAAGGCGGATACAAATCAAACAGCTATGATTCCATGATTGCAACATCCGCGCAAACGCAGCGTCATCGAATCCGGATCACGCCGGCTGAAGTGAACGGTATCAAAATCCCGTGCGACGCGATTCAGTCACAGCCGGGCACGAATGGGCTGTTTACGGATGCGACCGGGCAATACCGGGACGAAGTGCGGATTACCCTCTCGAAAAGCAGCTGCTCCGTTCAGATTACAAGAAACTGCGCCGTGCGGGTTCTGACCGGCTATGAAGGCGGATGGGTCACGCCGGCAAGCGATCCGACACGTCATGTTCTTTATCTTCCGGACTGCCGCAAGCCTACGGGGAATAGCGCCGAATCCAATGTCCTTTGCAGTTGGTTCTCGACAACCACCTACAATGAGCTCGTCAACGCGGATGCAGATTGTGTATCTAACTCATCAGTCGGAGCACAGTACGGCGGGATCATGCTTCGGATTGATATGACTACTAAAAACACCGAATTCCCGGACGGGTATACCGAAGAACAGAAGTTCAAGACTTGGCTTTCTTACAAGCTCGAAGTCGATCCTGTGATGATCTGTTATCCGCGGGTTACGCCGGTGACGGAAACCATTGAATTGAGCGGGGACATGGTGACTGCCCTGTGCAGTCTGCATCAGAATTACGAATCCTTGTTTCTTCACGGAAGCGATATGTATATAGACAACAAGTATATCGGGCTTACCCCTGGAACATTCAAAATCATTTTCTGAAATACAAAAATACAAGGAGGAAAAAACAATGCTATACAAACTTTCAAACGGGGAAATTTTCGAGTGTCCGGAAACCATCCGAATCATCACGAACGATGAAGAAATCAAGAAAAAATTCGGGTGGAAACCATACATACATACCGAACCGCCCGAATACGACGCGTCGAGCCAGATTCTCCATCATTCCTACGAGGAACAGGAGAATTGCATTGTTGACGTGTACACGCTTGAGGAATTCACGGTGCCGGAGGAGGACATGGAAGAAACCGGCACCGGGACGGACAAGGCAACCGGGGAGGAAACGGCATGAAAAAATACAACATTGCACGTGCCGTTCTTGCGGCTCTGATCGTTCTGCTTGTCTGCTCCGTCTGTCTCCTCCCTGCTCACGCCGAGGGGGAGACGGAAACTGAAGCGGTTACGGAATCCGCTGAAACGGAGACGGAGTCCGGAGCAACCGGAATCGGAGACATACAGAAAACCGAATGGGAGATTTTCTTTGAAGAGAAGATTCTTCCGAACATCGTTGCGGCACTGACGGTGATTGCGACGTTGTACATCGTCCTGTCTCCGCTGATTATCCGGATCAAGAACACAAACGACAAAATCCAGCGTTCGACCGAGTCCGTTGACCGTGCGGCGAAGAGCGCGAAGGACAGCCAGGAAAAGTACGAATCCGCCTGTACAAAAAGTATCGAGAATGACAAAAAGATCGCCGCATTCGATGAGCGGCTCCGGTTGATGGAGCGAAAGCAGGATCAGACGATCCGAATGTTGAAAAGCGGATTCTGCAATCTTGACGAGATCGTGAAAAAGGGGTACGCGGAGGAGATCGCCCGCGAGGGAGAGGAAAATGAAAAGGAGGGGGCGGAACATGAAGACCAGGATGAAACTGCGGATTAAGCTGATCGTTCTGTACGTCCTCTCCTTCCTTGTATCCATTGCGCCGCTTGCCGTCGTACTGATCATCAACTGGGGCAACTACACGTCAACGGTGACGGACACGCTCAAGCTGTCCTTCGCAGGGGTGATGGCTGTCGTGTTCCTGTTTCTCAAGGTGGTTGGGAAACTCAAAATGCCGCGGCGGGTGGTATTTTACGGAATCTTGTGCCTCTTCATCTGGCTTCTTCAGCCGGTCATAGGGGACCTGCTCCTGCTTGCCGGAATGGCATTTCTCGGCGAACTTGTCGACTTCATTTTCTTTCAGTCGGCAATCAAAAGGACGAAGGAACGCATCCACATCGAGAAACAGACGGAAAGCACATCCGACGCTATCGAAAAGAAAATGGAATCCATGTTTGAAAAATACATGGGTTCCGGAAGGGTGTAATCAATGACGGAACAGGCAGAGAGAGCAAAACGGTTTTTCATGCGGAACCTCGCCTATTTTGTGGTGGCACTGGTTTCGGTCGTGTATGTTGCGACATCGTTCATCAACATTGACAAGACGGGAAAGACCGTCACACAGATTCTCGCGGACGGAAGCATCGTCTTTCTGCTCGGCGTGTTTGTGGACAGGCTCTTTGAATTACAGGGGCTTCAGAACGGCGAGATGGACGAGCGGGTCATGCGGACGGTCATGCTCCATGAGGATACGGTCAACAAGGTCGTGACGGACATTGACGAGCTTGACGACTGGTGCGAGATGGAAAACCGCAGGAACTACAAACTCCAGCGGCAGAAGATTCTTGCCCGCGCCGGACTGAAATACGATGATTGCTTTGACGAGGACGGGGTTTCCAAGCCGCTTGTCGTCAAGCACACTGCCACGAAGCGAGAACAGCTGAAGCAAAAGCGGGTGTACGAGTATGCGGTCAAGCTGAAGCTGACATACCTCAACGCCGGGGACCTGACAAGCGACGGTGGAAAAAAAGAGGACCCGTTCTATTTCGGTAAAACGAAGGTACAGTACGGGTTCCGCTCCAACATGAAAGACGTATTTTCCAAAATCATTACTGTTGTGTTGTTCGGGTATTACGGGGCGACACTTATCACCGATTTCAATTACGCAGACCTGATCTGGAAATGCCTGCAGATCGCGCTCTTCTTCATGATGGGTGTGGTCAAGATGATTCAGGCGTATATGTTCATGACCGGGGAATATCGTTCCCGGATTATCAAGAAGATTGACATTCTTCAGAAATTCATGGATTACATCGGGAAGAAAAAGGCGGTCTCCGCGTCGGCGGAACCGTCCGAACAAATCAGTGAAGGGGGAAAAAGCGATGCCGCTCAATAGAAATATCAACAGAGTGAACTTCGGGGGCGTTTCCGCCGGGACGGGAACCGGTTCTTCTGCCGGAGTCAAAAAAACACCTGCCGAAAAAGAAAAGGAAGCGCTTGATGCCGCATACAACGACCAGAAAAAAGGTGTAAGCGACGCGCTCGACAATTACCTGACCGAAAACGAAGCGACAAAAAAGAACGCGCAGGACCTTATCAACAGCGGGTATGACAAAACGAAGGAACTGCTTGAAAAGAACTATGTCACCGGAAAAGACACCGCCGACGCAAACTACGCGGCGCAGAGCGGAAATCTGCTTGAAATGTACAACCGCAATGAAAAACTGCTTGCGGACAGCCGCCGTCAGGCGGAGAATGCCGCGAATGTGGACCTGCAGAGAACGCTCAAATACCTGCCGATGATGAACCGGCAGAGGGGACTTTCCGGGACAGCGCTTTCGGAGGCTTCCATCATTGACGCAAACAACCGTCACGCGTCACAGCTCGGAACCATTGCCGGAGAGTACCAGAAGAACAAGGTATCTCTTGACAACGCCTACGGCACCAACAAAACGAGCCTTGACACCGCGTACAACACGGATTCCGCAAACCGCGACATTTCGCACAATCAGCAGTTGTCGGATATGGAAATGACGAGAACCGGAAAGTTGTCCGATCTTGAAACGCATTATGGCGACCGGAACACGGACAGGAAGTATGACACCGAGACAGGTCTCGCGCAATCCGAACTCGACCGGTACCGCAACGAAGCGGCAATTGACGAGAAGTATCGTCAGGAGGAGCGCGAGGACGCTAAACTCGCCGAGGCGTATGCGAGGGAGGATAAAGCGGCATTCGGGAACACGCTTTCTTCGTCGCTTGAAGACTATATTGCAGAGTATTCTCAGGCTGGTGACGGAAAGATGAGCCGAGCGGAGTTTGAAACGCTTAAGAGCCGTGCAATGCAGTATTACGATACGCTTGACGACGCGGGCAAGCTGGCGGTTGATTCCGCACTGTCCCGTGCGGAAAAACTGATTCGTACCGATGCGCAACAGGCGGCTTATGAGCGTTCCGAGGCTGAATCCGTCGGCATCAAGGATGCAGAAGCAAAGCGCGAGGTCGCAGTCATGGACAGTGTTACTTCCGATGGTGGAATCCGTCTCGGCTACAAACGCGAGGATGGTTCCATCGGAGATATGTCGGAGGCGACATCGGATCGGACAAAATCTTATGGATACCACACCAACTTTACTGTTACCGTAGGTGGAGAAAAGTACAGAGTCGAAGAAGGAAATGCCCTTTCCGAAAGTGACAACGCACAAATGACAAGTGAGTACAATAATGTTTACGGCACTTCCCCCAAAGCGGGTAGTCTTGCTGTTAAGGACGGAAAGATACTTGCGTACCTTACCGACAACAATGGTTATGGGAAATGGGTAAAGATTCAGAATCGTGAGCTTGGTCTCAACACGGACGAATGGAGAAAACTCTGCGAAGTTCTCGGAGTAGAACCCTATAAACCGGGAAGCCCGTATGAGGGAAATCCGGGAAGCCAGTATAAGGGATATGACGAAAACCCATATGATGGATATGACGAAAGCCGTCCTTACCAATAATTAAAGCAGGAGGACTCTCATGGCGATTCAGTACATTTCGCCCGCGCTCAATCGAGCGCGGGCAGAAGAGCGCATTCAGGCACGTGAATACAACCGCCGGTATGCGGAATATGAGGCACAGCTGAAGGCGGAGGAGGAAGAACGGGCACGCGCGGAGCAACGCCGTCAGGAAACGGATACTTTCACACGCGTCTGGCATTCTCTCGGAGACGGCGTCACCGATATTTTATACGGGGCTTGGGGATTCGGCGAAGGTCTTGTCGATCTGGTAGCAGGAGGAGTAGGTGCGGTCGGAGGACTTTTTGATTCCGGCTTTCAGGATGATGTGCAGGATTTCATCGCGGAGGATTGGGGATCGAAGTTCATCCGTAATCCAACGGACGAATTTTTTCAGGGGTCTTATATCCACGACGACAAGTCCGGGATTGCAGAAGGTGTTCTGAACGGTGTCGGTCAGATGCTTCCCCTTGTGGCTCTTACGATAGTGACAGGCGGTGCAGGCGCGGCTGCCGGAGCCGGTACGGGAACCACCGCGGCGGGAGGAGCCGCAGCAACTGCCGGAAGCGCGGCTTCGGCGGCGGGAACTGCGGCGACCGCGGCAAAAGCTGCAGGGCTTTCTGCAAAGGCGATTGAGGCTCTGAATCTTGGTCTCCTCGGTGCATCCGCCGCAGGTAAGGGCGCAGAAGAAGCATACAATGACGGAGCGGGTTATTATCAGGGACTTGGATACGGCGCGGCAAGCGGTCTGATCGAGGTCGGAACGGAAAAGATGACCGGCGGTATCGGTGCTATGAAGCAGATGTTCGGCAAAGGCGTTTTTGACGGCGTGACAAAATCGGTAGCTGATGTCGGAGTAAAACGTGTTGCCAAAGAGATCATCGGAGAAGGCGTTGAGGAAATCGTGTCCGACGGGGTCAATCCGTTTGCAAAGGCAATCTACAAAGGTCCGGAAGCCATCACGGACGCATACGGAAGCCCTGAAAAGGCACTTGACACCGCAAAGAATGCAATGAAATCCGGCGTTGTCGGAAGCCTTACCGCTGCGGCGATGGGCGGTGTTTCGAGTATCACGAGCAAAATCGCAAAGGGAACAAAAGGCGGAGAGGTCGGAAAAGGAGCAGACGTTCAGGCGAGCCTTGAATCCATCCATGAAAACTACACAGAGCGGACGCGCCTTGATTCCCGCGGGTCCCTGACGGTTGAGAACGACACGAAAATACAGAACAATATCGAGCAGAATTACCGTCAGGTTGAGACCGCTCTTTCCAAAACCAATCAGAAGAACCGGGAACGTCTGATCAACAAGTTCGGTCTGAACGGTATGTTCGACACGAATACCGGAATGATGACTGATGAATTCGTTTCCGCTCTGGACTTGCAAAAAGGCAAGATCGGTATGGAGATCAACTCCAGATATTCCGCAAATATGCGCGGCAGAGAGAATCAGATTCGTTCCGATCTTTCAGAGATCAACGAGGTATGGAACCGCGGAAACGGCAATCAAGCCGAGGGGAAGAATGATCTGATTACTTTCGCCGTCGAAGACCTTTCCGACGTGGCGCAGTCCCGTTTCACGGAGGTCAAGGAATTCGTTCACAACATGGTGACCTCCAAGAGCGGAGCGGATATCGGGATTGTTGTGGTCGACGCCACAACGACCGATTTTCATTCCGCAATCAACGGGGACAATTCCGTCATCTACGTGTCCCGTGCAGACCTTGAAAGCGGCAGGAGCGTGCCTGATATCGTTCATGAGACCTGGCATTTCACCGAAGGTACGGAAACATCGAACGCACTCTATACGGAAATGAAGAGCGATGCGGCTTTGTATACGGAAGCCGCGGAAACGGTTGCAAGGAACGGATACGCGACCGTCGAAGAAGTCCGGCGGGTGATGGACGAACGCGCCGCCGGCAATACCGGAAGCATTGACGGGATCCCGGACGCGACCGTTCGCACCATCGAAAGCGAGCTGGGCGCGGCGATGACGGAGAAGGTACTCGGCAACGAGAATTTCGTTCACCGTGTCGTCCGGGACAACGTGACGCTTGCGGAAAAGATTCTGAACCGGGTATCCGATGTCTCCGAGTGGCTGTCGAGCCTGAAGAGCACCGAAGCGCGGGCGGAATACGAGCGCTACCGCCGGTTTGCGAAGATGTACGAAAAGGCTGCCGAAGAAGCCGGGTTCCGGTACGAGAACCGTCGGCTTGTCCGGATCGCGCGGGAGAAAAACGGAGAGGAGGTACTTGACAACGAGGAAAAGGTAAGGTATAGTAAAACCAACCACGAAAAGGAGGAATTCCGGGATGACGGAAGAAGAACAGAAGATCGCGGAAGAAATGAGAGTTTACAATCAGAAACTGAAAGACGGGACGCTGACCAAAGAGGAGAGAAAACGAATGAATTCACTGTTTCGCAAGGCAGTGTCAGAAATGATCGAACTGTATCCGATGTCAACAGAAACGGAGCAATCCGACTCGTAAATGAAGAAGGGGGAACGAACAATGAAAATGACAGAGGAAGAGAGCGCGAGACTATCCGCGTTGAGGGAGAAAGAGAGAGAGGGGACAATCTCGTCCAAAGAGATCGAGGAATTAAAAGCATTGTCCCGGAAAATTATAAAAACGATGTACATGGGGGCTCCGTATCCGGAACAATCCGACTCGTAAACAAACTGTCAAAGGAACCGGTTTATCAATGGGCGAAAGGTCATCTTGTTACCCCATCGGAACAATCTGCCGCCGGGCATGCAAAGCGGGTCGCTTCTGAATACGGCATCCCGTGCTTTGTTGTCAAGGATTCCGTTTGGGATCAGAATCACCATTCCGCGCCTGCCTTTTCTGCAAAAGGTCAGATTTATCTGAAGCAAAGCATCCCCGGGGAGATACGCGATATGGTGGTGCCGCATGAGGCGACTCATGTGATGAAGCAACTGGAATATCAGCCGTATCTGGATTTTCTTAATGCCGTACCAGACGCTCTTGCTATGTACACATCAGAAACAGCCGGCTTTATGCAAGAACTCTGTGACCATTGCGGAATTTCTTTTGACAGGATTACTGTTGAACAGGCAATTCATTTGTATGATGAATTTAATTCTACAATTTACGGAGAGTTCTGCGAAAACAAAGTTTTAGCTAAAAAATTCTACGCTGAATTGTTCAATGATTTCGATTCCTATATTTCCGAGCTGACACGTATTCACGAGGATTTCCGGAACGAACTCCGTGCCTATGAAGCCGAGAATCATATCAGATTTTCCAAAACGTCAACCGAACAGCGATACACCTACGAAGACCTGACCACGAAGCCAAATATGCAGGTCACGATGATCCGGGACGGAATCAATTACGTTGCCTCTCCGGAATCCCGCAACCGCATTGTGGAACGGGCAATCAAAAACGCCGCTTCCGTCGGGTATACCAACGAAAACGGCAATGCGGTCGTTCATGTGAAAGATATTGACACGGATGTGATTGTAGGGAAAAATGCGATCCGTCACGGTCTCGACCGCAGATTGAACGTTCTCGGTCCGGTCTCTGTCAGAATCGGAGAAATACTTCAGAATTCTGTCCGCATCAACGAAATGATTTCCAAAAAGGAAACCGCGGCAAACAGTTATGTATTGATCGGTGCGGCAAAGAATCAGATCAATCAGCCGTATGTGGTCGAATTTGTCGTGAACTCTTTTACCGGTGAAATCAGCCAGCTGGATGTCCTGTATTCAGTGAATGCAAAAGACGTTGGTGTAAACGGGAAAGAAAAAGGAACCAGCCGGGCACTTGCCCCAGAGATCACGGGAATCCCCGCTACTCTAACTGATTCCACCATCAGTATATCCCATTTGCTCGACTTTGTCAACACCTATTTTCCGGATATTCTTCCGGAGGATGTTCTCCGGCATTTCGGAAGAAGCGAGAGACCGGACGGGGTGCTCGGAAAGAGCGTCAGGTTCTCCAAGACCTTCGGGGAATCCTCCACGGACGCGCAGAAACGGCTGAACAAGGCAGTCAAGCGCATCAAGGAAGGCTCGCCGGAAAAGGTCTATACCAAGAAAGAAGCGTCTTCCGTGATCGATTCGGTGGTGACGGACACCATGCAGTTTGAGAACAGCGAACTTTACGGCAATATCAAGGGAAAGAGCCGGGCGGAAGTCATCAACATTCTGTGGGAAGGAATGAACACGTCCAACAAGGATACCCGCGCGGCGGTCGCGCTTGATGTTGCGGATTATCTGATTCAGAATTCCGTGGTTGAAGAAGTCGTCAACGAAGAAGCGAACGCGCGGTACCGGGACACGCTTGCCGCAGTGAAGCCGTATCTGCACCGGATGAATGTCGAGAGCATCAGAGGCGACATCGAACACGCCTACGGCAAGGACGGCGCGAGGACCTTCTTCCGGCTTTGGTCTGCCGGGAAAAACGGAAACGGGGTCGGAGCCGATGTGATTGCAGAGGACCTTCGTTCGGAGCAAGGCATTCACCTGAACTCGGAAAATCCCGCAGACATGGCAATCGAGATCGACCAAATGTACCGGGACTCCCGGGATGCACTGAAAAAGAAGGCGGCAGAACAGTTTAAGAGCGTTCTTTCCGACGAGGAATACAGCTCGATCAGGAAGAAGATCGTGAACGAACTGCTTGACGGCTTCGACGCAAACGGAACCAAGTCGGAGTTTCTCAAGGACACGGATTACTATCAGTCGGAAATCGAACGCATGAAGCGTCGGCTGAAGGAATCCGGGGAATACAACAAGGCGGTGAACCGTCTGCTCGACAAGACGCAAAAGATCAAGGACTGGAAGTCCGGTACATTCATGAATGCGTCCAAACTCAGAACGGAGATGTTCAAAGGGTCTGTTGAAAAACTGGCATCCATCAAGTACCGGGGGGACATCAGCAAAGCGTCAACGCGCAGGATCGTCGGAGAAGTCCGGGATTGGTATGTTTCCAATGAAAAGATTCTCGGCGACGCATACAATCAGGAAGTCGCGTCCATGCTCACCGACATTGCAAACAATGTCCCTGCCCTGACGGACCATGAAACCGCGCTCGTCAATCAGGCAATCAAGCTCTTTGCCGAAGCCGGGAACACGATGACGGACTACGGCGATCTGGCAACGTGGTACACAAAAAAGAATCTCGGAAAGCAGTATGATTACGACACGAAGCGTCTTCTTTCCCGCATCGCGGATATGCACGATCTGACGCTCACCGACGTACAGAACCTTTCCAAAGTGATGGACTATTTCAAGCACTTTGTGGAGACCTTTGAGAAGGTGTACCGCGACGGAAAGTGGACGGATACCCTGCCGATTGCGGAAGACTATATCAAAGTTATTCACGAGAATGACTCCCTGAAGCTCGGCGTACTTGACAAAGCAATTTTCAGCGGATATGCGAAAACCTTCAGCGATCCGATGACCCTTGCAAGGAGAGCAGACCGGTATACAAAAGGATTCTTTACGGAGACGCTTACGGAGTGGCGGAACGGCGCCTATGCGGCTGGCATCGCCGAAATGAATCTCCGCGAATCGCTTGACGGTTTCTATGACAAGAACCGGAACTGGGCAAAGAACGCCGAAAAAGAAAAGGTAGCCTACGGCGGGCAGAAAATCACAAAGCGCGAGGCAATCCAAGCATACATGACCCTGCAGCGCGATCAGCTGATTCCGGGAGCTGTTCTCTACGGATTCTCTCACACAGACGGAAAGAATATAACGCGCATCGACGGACTGATGAAGGACACCGACGGGGTTACCATGGAGACGGTTAAGGCAAAGGCGGAAGAGACGATCAGACAGCTCCGTTCGCAGTTTGACGACACCGATCTGGAGTTCATCCGGATTGCGGAGGACGTATACAAGGAATGCCGTGAAATCAAACGCAAAACGGACATTCAGCGGCAAGGCTATTCCAATGTGGAAGAAGGCTACTATGTTCCCGGTCGGCGTGCCAATGTCGCCCGTAGCATTGACGTGAACTACACGGAAGAAGCGGCAAGCGTCAACAACCAATCCTTCAACAAAAGCACGGTCAAAGGCGCGAAAGGTGAACTCTGGCTGGAACCGGCTGATCTCGTTCTTGATCGACACATCAAAGGAATCACACAGTATGCCGCGCTTTCCAACGCCATGGATAATTTCGACCGGATTGTCAATCTGGATGTCGGCGGAACACCGAATAAACCGACGACGGTGAAAACGGAGGCAACCGGAACGTGGAAGGACTTCTACCGGTATTTTGAAAATCTGCGGAACGACATCCGCGGAGTATCGAAAGATCGGGACGGATTCAATCATGTTGTCGGGACCATCCGTTCCAGATACGCGACCTTCCAACTCGGCGCAAATCTCAAGGTACTTGCCACGCAGACCTCTTCCCTGTTTGCTTCTACAAGTATTCTCGACTACAAAGACATCATCAAAGGGTTTACTCTGCATGCGTCCGATGTGGATCAATATTGCGAGGTAGCAAAACTCCGGAACTATCAGCGCACTGCTGCCCTTGCCCAAGGGGTACTTGACAAAAAGTCCTATTCCGTGACCAGTAAGATCGACAAGATCAGCAATCTGCTGATGGAGCCGATCGGTAAAATGGACCGGTTTGTCGTCAAACGGTTGTACGGCGCGAGTCAGGCATATGTGGAGCGTGTTGACGGATTGAAGATCGGCACACAAGAAAACAAGGTCAGAGCCGGTGAAATCCTGACAAATGTCATCATCGAAACACAGCAGAACTCCGTACAGACCGAACGCTCGGCGGCAATGAGATCGTCGAACGAGATCATCCGTACATTCACGATGTTCACTGCAGACTCTATGAAAGTCACCGGAAGAACAATCGACGCAATCGGCGAAGTGAATGCACTGAAGGAGCGGATCCGTATGGCTGCGGACCCTGCCGAAAAGGCGGCACTGCGGTCTGATCTGAAGAATGCAAAAAAGCGGGCAAGAAAAGCACTTGCAGCGCAGGTTTCCGTTGCTCTTGTCATGTGCGCCATTGCACAGGGTTTCCGAACGCTGTACAACAAAGACGATGACGACGAAAACATTGCAAAGAACATGATCATTGACGCAATCGGAAATATGCTCGGCGGTCTCCCTCTTATCAAGGATGTCTACTCCAAACTCTTCGAGGGATACGATTTTGACAACTATGCGCTTTCCGCGGCAAACGATCTTCTCAATGCGACGACAGACATCTTTGATACCGCACAAAAGGTGGTTGCGGGAGAGGTCAAAACGGCAGACTTCGGTTCTTCCGTCAAGAAGACTGTGTTTGCGATCGGACAACTCACCGGTCTCCCTACGCGGAACGTGTACAATGTCGTGTACGGGCTCACAAACCGTTTCAGTCCTTCTACGGCATACAAGATCGACACGGCTTTCTACAACAAGAATTACAGAAGCGACCTGGAGAAGGCAATCGAGCGCGGCGACGAGAAGATGATCTCCACGATTGCCGGAATCATGCTTGACGAAAACGGCGGTGGGATCGAAGATTCTGCAACGCGAAAGGAATTGAATCGGCTGGTATGTGCCGGGTATGACGTGCTTCCGTCCGGGGAAATTGACAGCTTTACCTATGAAGGAAACACGATTCAGCTCACAAAAAGCCAGAAGAAGCAGTTCAACGAGGTTTATGCAGAAGCTATTCCTGCCGTGACGGAACTTATCAATTCGTCCATGTACGGGAAAGCCTCCGATGAAATCCGCGAAAAGGCGATCCGGTGGATTTACTCTCTGTACCGCGAGCTTGCAATTGACAGTTTGCTTGATCTCGGAACCGAGAGCAAAAACGAGCTGTTTTCCAAAATCATTGATCTTCCGAGTCTTGCGATCATTGCAGCAACCTGCAACGCAATGGAATCGGATGTAGATAAGGAAGGAAACACTGTCACCGGCTCCCGCCGCAAGAAGATCGAAAAGTACATTCAGTCTCTTCGTCTCACTGCCGCGGAGAAGTACATGATTATGGGGTACTTCGGATACAAAAACCAAAACGGCAGGTCCGTCGTCCGGGCAAAGATTCAGTCGCTCCGGTTGACAAAGGAACAGAAGGAAAAGCTGTTTGCGTATTGTGGGTACGCCGCATAAGAGACGCAAAAACTCCCTGAAGGCTTCTGCTTTCAGGGAGCTTTTCTTATTGTACACCGAACGGAATGACCATCACAAGATAGCATCCGTTAAACCATAAAAAGTTCGTGTACTGCGTGTTTTGGTGACCCGCCGGGGACTCGAACTCCGGACCCCTTGATTAAAAGTCAAGTGCTCTACCTTCTGAGCTAGCGGGTCAAATCACGTACTTGTATATCGTATCACAAAACCGTGCATTTGTCAACGGATATTTCAAATTTTTCTGAAAAAACAGCTCGTTTTGCGACACCCTCTTCCGGCACCAGCCGCGGCGGTGTCCGGATACACGGAATCATGCCTCAGCCAGGCGCACGAAGCCGAATATACATAAAATCATTCGGCATATTACCGTTACCAGATGATTCAGCACGGATGCCGCGCGCGGGCGACTTCCGCCACCGCCGTGCCAACTCCGGCGGCTCGGCGGCGACTTCCGCCGCCCCGCGCGCGGCATCCCCCGTGTCCTCAGTCCTCCGAAGACTTCTCCCGCAGGAGCGCTGCCCGAAGATGTGTCGCCATCCGGCTGATGTTATCCGGCAGGATTGCCGGAAGCGTTTTCTCATACTGCCCCTCATCGTGTTCGGAACTGTTCAGAATGGAGGAACGCATGAAATGAACCGCAATCCTCTCAAATCCGTGGAACCGCCGGATATCCAGGCTTCCGCCGAAACATTCCACATCAAACGCGTGCCCGGCAAGATCCTTCGGCAAGCAGTCGGCGACGTAGTCCTCCAAATTCTGAATCTCCCCGCAACAAAGAAACAAACCAAGCGGTTTCTCCGTCAAAGCCCCCTCGTTCCGGGCAAGAAATTCCCGGAAGCGACGATCCGTTTTCCCGAACCGGATATAACTTCCCACGATCACCGCGTCATATGCCGTGACATCCGGTAATTCTGCCGCAAGATCGGACAGCGTCACATCGCTTCCGGGAAACTGACGGTGCAAGAGTTCCGCGCATTCGGCAGTTGTCCCGCTTTTGGAAACATACGCAATCAGAATTTTCATAAGCCCTCCGCTCCCATCGGATACGTTCCCTCCCGGTATCGTTTTTTAGAGTATAACATATTTTCATCCCGGGTGCAAGACCACAGAACAGTCCCCGTCACATAACACCTTCCTTTGCGGAACAGGAAGGGACATATGGATATCCGTTTGCGTAACTTGCACAGAAAAATCGGGTGTGCATCCGACACAAAAGCGGGAGGAATCACTTCCTCCCGCCAAAAGGTCAATCACTCGGTTCTGCGGATCAATGACGCGGGACAATGAGACCGTATGCCCCGTCCTTGCGCTTATAAACCACACAGGTGTCATCGCCTTCCTGATCATTGAACACAAAGAAATTGTGTCCGAGCAGGTTCATCTGCATGATTGCCTCCTCCGGCGACATCGGGTTGAATTCGAACTCCTTGGTACGGATAATGAACTCCGGCTGATCCTCTGTTTCGTCAAACTCCTGCACCACCGGATACTCAAATGCATCGGAACGGATACGCTTTTCAAGCCGTGTCTTGTTCTTACGGATCTGGCGTTCAATAATATCTATGGATTCATCCAGCGCATCGCGGAAATTATCCGACTGTACCTCGCTGCGGAACAGCGTACCGGATGCGTTGATCGTGATTTCAAGCGTGGAAACATCATGCTTGCGACTGAGTGTAACGGTCGCTTCCGGCTCTGTCCAGAAGAACCGATCCAGCTTGGAGAGTTTCTCCGCGACGAGTGCCTTGGTGGTCTCGAACACGTTCATTTGTCTTCCGACGACGGTAATTTTCATAGTTTTATCCTCCTTGCTTCCGGAAGTGCCGCCTTCCGGTGACGGGCGGACTTCCTTGTAGTTTCATTGTAGCACAAGAAATGTTTTTTGTAAAGTATTTCACAGAAATTTTCACTTACCCGTCACCGAGTTTGTCTAATGTGACGGAATATGACAGAAAGTGAGCATTGACACCCCACAAAGAAACTGGTATAATAAACAGTGGGTGTGTTTGCACACAGGAGGAAAACGGAATGGATACAAGCCGCAAAGATTCTCTGACGGAAACCGAAGCGCACATGAGGAAGCTCCGCGCGGAGCTGACCTATCACGCGAAGAAATACTATGTGGACGATGCGCCGGAAATCTCGGATTTTGAGTACGACCGGATGTATGCCGAATTGCAGCGACTGGAAGCGGAGCATCCGGAATTTGACGATCCCGCGTCTCCGACCCATCGCGTAGGCGGAAAACCGCTGGACAAATTCAACAAAGTGACACACGCGGTACAGATGAATTCGCTTGCCGACGTGTTTTCCTTTGACGAACTTGCGGGATTTCTGGACGGCGTTGCGCGGATTGTACCGGACACGCTCTATTCCGTGGAGCCGAAGATCGACGGCTTGTCCGTTTCCCTCAGATATGAAAAGGGCGTCCTTGTGACGGGGGCGACACGCGGCGACGGCTTTGTCGGCGAAGATGTCACGCAGAACATCAAAACGATTTTCTCGATCCCCCTGACGCTTCCGGAGCCGCTTGACCTGACGGTACGCGGTGAAGTCTATATGCCCCGCCGGGTGTTTGAACGGCTCAATGCCGGACGCGAAGCGCGCGGAGAGACCTTGTTTGCCAATCCCCGCAATGCGGCGGCGGGTTCTCTCCGTCAGCTTGACCCGAAGATCACGGCAGAACGCGCGCTTGACATTTTTGTATTCAATTTTCAGGAAGGTGACCTGTATGCAGACGGGCACAAGCCGGTCTCGCACACCGAAACGCTGAACCGTTTATCGGAGCTCGGCTTTCACGTGCTGGAGGACCGTGCGCTTGTCCGGACAAAAGAAGAAATTTTCCGGCACATCGAAAAACTCGGCGAAAAGCGTTCTGAACTCAGCTACGACATTGACGGCGTGGTCATCAAGGTGGATGACCTTGCAGAACGTGTAAGTCTCGGTGAGGGCACCAAAACGCCGAACTGGGCGGTCGCGTACAAATTTCCGCCCGAACAGAAAGAGACAAAGCTCCGCGGGATCACGGTACAGGTCGGCAGAACAGGGGTTCTGACACCGACGGCGGAACTGACGCCGGTACGGCTTGCCGGATCTACGGTTTCCCGTGCGACGCTCCACAACCTGGACTACATCCGGGACAAGGGTATCATGATCGGGGATATCGTCACGGTACAAAAGGCGGGCGACATCATTCCCGAGGTCGTACAGACGCATCCGGAAAAGAGAGACGGCAGCGAGCAGGAGTTTCAGATGCCGACGCGGTGCCCTTCCTGCGGCGAGCCGGTTTTCCGCGACGAGGACGAGGGCGCGGCGATCCGCTGCACCAACTCCGCCTGCCCCGCGCAGATCTCGCGCAGTATTGAGCATTTCGCATCCAAGGGTGCGATGAACATTGACGGGCTTGGCCCCCAGATTATTGAGCTTCTGCTTGCAAACGGCAGGATCCACGACGCGGCGGATCTGTATACGCTCTCTGTGGAGGATCTGGCGGGACTTGACCGGATGGGCAACAAATCCGCCGGAAATCTGGTAGCGGCGATTGACCGTTCGCGTTCTGCCGGGCTGGAGCGGCTACTGGTTGCGCTGGGCATCCGCAACGTCGGTGAAGTGGCGGCGGAAGCGCTTGCCGCGCGGTTCGGAACATTGGACGCCTGTGCGGCGGCAACCGTGGATGATCTGCTCGCAATCGATGATTTCGGACAGATCACGGCAGATTGTGTTGTGAACTTCTTCTCGCATCCGCAAAACGTGTCTCTGTGTCTGCGTCTGAAGGCGGCGGGTGTGCTCACGGTAGCGACCGCCGCGCCAGCCGGGGACAAATTTGCGGGGCTGACCTTTGTGCTGACGGGGACGCTCCCGACGCTGTCGCGCGACGAAGCGGCGAAACGCATCAAGGCAAACGGAGGAAAAGTCTCCGGGTCGGTCTCAAAGAAGACGGACTATGTTGTCGCCGGCGAGGCTGCCGGTTCCAAGCTGACCAAGGCGCAGGAGCTGGGTGTCAGAGTGATCGACGAAGCGGAATTGCTCCGGATGATCGGGTAACGGGATTTACAGAGAAGCAAGCCCCGGGGCGGCGGAGTCGCCGCCGAGCCGCTGCATGTGGCGAGGTGGCGGAATAGTCGCCCCGGGGCGTGACCAGATGAGCAAAAAGCCCTGCGGGCGGCGGAAGTCCCGCATGACGGCGTCGCAGCTGCCGGCAGGCGGGGCGGAAGTCGCCGGGGGGCGCGGATCCCCCTTTCTTAAAGCAGATTCAAGTAATCCAGAATTCCGTTGTACACGCCCTCGGCAAACAGCTCGGGGCGGGTGTTCATCAGCCGCGCATCGTTTGCGTTGGTGATGAAGCCGAGTTCCACGAGCACAGCCGGCATCTGCGTTTTCCGGAGTACATAAAGTCCCGGACGCAGGCGGGCACCTCGGTTCTGCAATCCTGTTTCCCGGTTGAGCCAATAGAGAATATCCTCGCCGAGTGACGCGGCGACCGACGGACTGCTATAAACCAATGCCTCCGAACCGGTCGCGCTTGCGATCTCCGACGCGTTGGTGTGAAGACTGATGAAATAATCCGCGCCCCACGAATTTGCATCTTCCACTCTTGCCCGCAGACTGGTCGTGTTGGAGGTTCCCACCTGCGTGGTCGCGGTAGGGCGGGACAAACGGACCTCAAAATTTCCGTTGGACCGGAGCAGATTGGATAGCTCGACCCCGATGCGATAGACAAGATCCTGCTCGCGGAGTCCGTTCCCTTCCGCGCCTGCGTTGGGATTTACGGGGTTGTGCCCCTGATCAATGTACACTTTGATTGCCATATGAATAGCCCCCCGATGTATTCGGTAAGATTTTCGGACGGGACCGCAGAAGCACGGTATGCATGCGGTCGGTCATTTTTCAGTTTATTCCCGTTCATCGGAAATGTGAGGAGAATCCATGAGTGACACACAAAACGTAAAAGAAGAAAAAAATCAGGTGGTCGGCGGCATGCTGTATCTGGTCGCCACGCCGATCGGAAATCTGTCCGATCTGTCCGGGCGGGCAATCAAAATTCTCTCCGAAGTGGATTTTGTTGCCGCGGAGGATACGCGCAACTCCATGCGCCTGCTTTCGGCGATCGGCATCAGCAAGCCGATGATTTCTTACTTTGAACACAACAAGCGTGAGCGCGGTCCGCAGATTGTTGCGCGGCTCTCTGGCGGCGAATCCTGCGCGCTTGTGACCGATGCGGGAACACCCGCCATCAGCGACCCCGGAGAGGATCTGGTCGCACTCTGCGCCGACGCGGGAATTCCGGTAACCTCTGTTCCCGGACCGGTTGCGTCCATCGTTGCCCTGACGCTTTCGGGGCTTCCGACCGGGCGGTTTACCTTCGAAGGCTTTCTGCCGATGGACAAGTCCGAACGGAAGAAACGCCTCGGCGAGCTGAAAATCGAGCGGCGCACCCTGCTCTTTCACGAAGCGCCGCACAAGCTCCGCGCAACGCTCGCGGATTTTTGCGAAGTATTCGGGAATGACAGGAGAATCGCGATCTGCCGGGAACTGACCAAGCGGAACGAAGAGATCCTCCGTCTGACCGTCGGAGAAGCGGCGGAATACTACCGGGAAAACGAACCAAGAGGCGAATACGTCCTGGTCGTGGAGGGCTGTAACGACGAGACCGCGGGGGCGGAAACCGCGTTCTGGACGGATTTGAGCATCCCCGAGCATGTCGGACATTATCAGAATCTCGGCTTGAGCCGGAACGACGCCATCAAAGCCGCCGCCCGCGACCGCGGCGTCAGCAAGAACACCGTGTACCAGGAAATGATCGGTAAGTCATAATGCACAGTACGTAATACAAATATGCATAAATTGCACGGCAGCGACCCGCTTTCCGCCGTGCAATTTCGTTTATCCGGATCGCTTGACTGATTTTTGCATGATTTTCTTCGGAAAGTTTCATTTTCCGCTTGATTTTCTTTCCCGCATATGCTATCATGTACCTATTCTTGTTGCATGGAACAAACGCATCCGCAACGTCTTTACTACATCGGAACCGGAGGGCACTTACATGAATAAAATGAAAGTCGGCGTGATCGGCGCCACCGGCATGGTAGGTCAGAGATTTCTGACGCTCCTTGCAGATCATCCCTATTTTGAGGTCGTCGCACTTGCGGCGTCGGCACGCAGTGCAGGACAACCCTATGAGGAAGCTGTCGGGGGACGCTGGAAGATGACCGTTCCGATCCCGGAGCAGTTCCGGAAAATGACACTCATCGACGCGGAAGACACAGAGACCATGGGCAAGCTCTGCACCTTTGTTTTCTGTGCAGTCAATATGAAAAAAGACGAGATCCGTGCACTGGAGGAGAAGTACGCACGGCACGAGATCCCCGTTGTTTCCAACAATTCCGCACACCGTTGGACACCCGACGTGCCGATGGTCATCCCGGAGATCAACCCGGAGCACCTCTCGGTCATCGCGCATCAGCGGGCACGGCTCGGTACCCGTCGCGGGTTCATTGCGGTCAAGCCCAATTGCTCTATCCAGCCCTATGTCGGTGCGCTGTCACCGCTCCGTAAATACGGGATCGGGCAGATCGCCGTTACCACCTATCAGGCAATCTCCGGCGCGGGCAAGACCTTCCGCGAATGGCCCGAAATGATTGATAATGTGATTCCCTTCATCGGCGGCGAGGAGGAAAAGAGCGAGCAGGAGCCGCTCCGCGTCTGGGGAACGGTCGAAAACGGGGAGATCGTCAAAGCCGCGGCACCCGTCATCACCTCCCAGTGCATCCGCGTCCCCGTCACCGACGGACACATGGCGGCAGTGTTTGTAAAATTCCGCGAAAAGCCGTCAAAAGAACAGATCCTTGCAGACTGGAAAGCATACGCGGGACTGCCGCAGGAATTAGGACTTCCCCACGCGCCCGAACAGTTCATCACCTATTTCGAAGAGGATAACCGTCCGCAGACCGCGCTTGACCGCGATATTTACGGCGGTATGGGCATCTCGGTCGGACGTCTGCGCGACGATCCGATGTTTGACTACAAGTTTGTCAGCCTGTCACACAACACGCTCCGCGGCGCAGCGGGCGGCGCGGTTCTCATCGCGGAACTGCTTTACCGCAAGGGGTACTTCGATTGATCGAAAGGGCCTGATTTCCGGCTTCGTAAATTCCCAGCTCGTCCCTCCGCTCTTCATTTTCCGGTTTTATCGGGGCTGTTCCGTTGATAAACCGATCCGGTGCATGGCAGTCTGCAAGTGGTTTTGTTTCTCTGTCAAAGCCTTATGCGGGTTGCAGAATTCTCTTGTCTGTCGCCGGGGCTTTGTCATCCGGTCCGTAATGATACCCGGTTCCGAACACTCCGTTTTACAAAGTTTTCCCGGTTTGTCACCGGGATCCCGGTCAATCCGGCGAAACCCGAAAATATTATCGTCAAAAGGCGGTACAACAGAAATCTGTTGTACCGCCTTTATTGGGTTCAGTGCCCCCGAACGCATCGCTGCGCTCGGGGACTCTTTTTGTGTTATCGCTACGGGGAAATCCGCACGCGGCGCCGGGAACCGACCTCCCTGCCGCAACGCCGGGAACACACGGTTTTCACCGGTTCTCGGAATCCGTAACGGACTTCCTCCCGGAAATCAATTGTTCTTTTTTCCGAGACAGACGCCGTCTTCGTTAAACTCGTACCAGACGCCGCCGATGGTGCGGGATTCCACACACATGTAGCCGGAGCCCATCGAAGAGCCGATCGCGAAGAAGTAGTACCACTTGCCGCCGATCTGCTGCCAGCCGGTCTGCATCTCGCCGTTTACGTAGTAACGCGTCGTGCCGTTCTTCTTCTGAATGTTCGGCGCCGTGTTGCTGTTCGCCTCATTCGCAAACTCGCAGTTGACGAATCCGTTGTACAGGATATGTCCGTCCTCCGCGTAGTTGTAGGTGATGCCGCCGATCGCTCCACTCGTCTTCAGCGCATAGGGCGTTGCGGAGGTCGATGCGTAGAAGTAGTACACCTTGTTGCCGATGTACATCCACTTGGTTGCCGCACGTCCGTACACCGCGTCGCTTGCGCGGAAGTAGTAGGTGTTGCCGTCGATCGTGTGCCAGCCGGTCTGGATCACGCCGTCCACGTAGTAGTACAGCTCGCCGTAGCGGTTCTGAAGTCCGTTCAGGGGTTTCACCGTGTGGTCGTTATTGAACTCACGGGTGAAGCCGCCGAGCTTATAGGTGCTGCTCGTGACCATGAAGCCGGTCGTGGACAGGAAGTAGTAGAGGTTGTTCGGGCTCGAGGAGTACTGCTCGGAGATACCCTTTTCATCAACCACAGGCCCGGAGCCGTCGGTATGTCTCCAGCCGGTGACCATGTAGCCGTCCAGATAACAGCGGATGCCCTCCTCGGTCTCGCGGAAGCCGTTTGCAAGGCTGAACCCTGTTTCATAGTCCCAGAGATACAGTCTTCCGCCGATCACCGCGTCCTCTTCGATCACAATTCCCGTGACGCGGGAAGCGTAGTATCTGACGTCGTAGAGATCGAACCAACCGAAGACCTGCTTGCCGTTGTCATAATAGGTGTACTTGTCGTCGCCCACAGGGGTAAACCCGTGCCGGGTACCGCACCAGATACAGATGCCGTCCACGCCCATATGACCGTCCATCGCGGAGACCTCCTCACCCTTCCGGAACATGACTCCGCAGTCGAGGCAGTACCAGTCGCCGGTGTAGCCGCCGTGCTGACAGGTTGGGTGGACTTCCCCGACGACATTGATTTCTCCGCGGTGGCTGTCCGGGTCGATCTCCCCGTATTCCGTGCCGCAGTCCGAACACTTTGCCTTTTCGATACAGGAAGCGTATCCGCCGTGATGTCCGAGCTTCGGAATGACCGCGCCGGGGGTCACCACGCCGTAGCAGTTCCGGCAGATGACGTTGCCCTCATGACCGTCCTCCGAGCAGGTCGGCGATTTTTTATCCGACACATAGGTGCCGAGCGAGAGGTCGTGATTGTCCGGGTTAATGTCTTCGGTTTTGAGTCCGCAGATGTCGCAGTGCCCTTCTTCAAGGCAGGTCGCCGCGGTTTTCAGAGAGTGGTCGCAGACACAGCCGCAGACGTTGCAGATGCCGTCCACAAAGGTGTGGCGTTCGTAGGGATAACCGATCTGTCCGCAGCAGCTCCACGTCGTCATGTGACCGTCGGCGATGTTCCAGTCCTTGACGTTCCATTTTTCCTCGCCCGTATGGTTATTGGGATTGAGTTCACCGTATTCCTTGCCGCAGACCTCGCAGACCGCACGGTGCCGGCAGGTAGCGGTTCCACCGGTATGACCGTATTGGGTACACTTTTCAATCACGGTCAGGGTGATTGGGGCGGTGGTCTGATAGTCCTGATGATAGCCCAGTTTGTACCGGCAGCGGAAAACAAGGCCATCCAGTTTCAGATCGGCGTTGACAATTTCGAGCCGGTATTGCTTGCAGGGGACGGATTGTCCGTCCGGCGTTACCGTCGCCGTTACTTCTCTGATATAAGCCGTCAGACGGTTGACAAGAATGTATTCATAGACCGACTTATAGGTTTCTCCGCCGTCGCCGCTGACCTCCCAATAGATGTGCAACCCTCCCATTACCTCCGGCAAGCCGGGGTGAACGGTGACCGAGAAGACCGTTTGATCCTCATTGTTCAGAGTAATACTGCCGATTTCCGTTTTTTCGTAAAGGAACGGGAGAATCCGGAAGTCAAACTGCACCTCGTCGGTAATGACCTCGTTGACGTCGTTCCGGATGACGCAGCGGTAAACATAGTTCGCCATCGACAGGTTTGCGTCCACGCTCCGGAGGGTGTAGCTTGCCTCGTTCGCGCCGGGGATATTCTCAAACGGGCAGTCCGTCTGGTCGGCGGTCAGTCTCTTGGATACCTGCCACTGATAATTCGTCGCGTTGCGCGCGGCGACAGTCAGCGTTGCGCCGGCATCCGGGTTGTCAAGGTCAAGCAGGGGCTTGTCGGTCGGCTGGGTGTCGATCTTGACGGTTTTTCCTTCCACGGAATAAACGGTGAGGCGGGAGACGTCGAAGTCATCAAATTCGATGTTGTCATAGACGACGCTCTGACCGATACCGCACTCGAATATCCAACCCTCCATTTCCTCCGTGACGGTAAAGGTGTAGCTGAGCTGATTGGTCAGCCCCGACAGATACGTTTTTGTGGCTCCGCCGTCCTTGCTGACACTCCAGGTGACCTCCCATTTGACGTTGAATCCCTCCGGCAGGGGGAACTGCTCCGAGACGTAGATGGTTTGTTCCTCACCCTCCACAAAGAAACCGTTATATATGATGACCGGAACGAAGGTATGCAGGAAGGTGGTAAATACACCTGCCAATTCCCCGGTCGATTTGCTGTAAATCTCGCAGCGGAAATAGCGGTTATCCGGACTCTGGTAACTGTAAGGACGGGTATACCTTCCCGCGCTGTCGCTGTGGGCGGCAGCGTCTTCGATGACCGTCCAGCCGTCGCCGTCCCGGCTGTGGGACCAGACGAGGGTGTAATCCGCCATCTGCTCCGCCGTCGGGGTTGTCGCAAACGGATCGAGAACGGTCCCTCTTGAGTCAGCCAGATAAAGCGGGATGTCGTTGGTCTTAACGCCGTAGCCTTCCGCAAGCAGAGTGGGAGTGCCCGCCTGGCTGTTGAGCGTCAGGACGCTCTTACCGTCCGAACGAGCGGCGCGGGCGTACAGCACCTCGCTCTCCGAGGTCGTCCAAAGCGAGAGCGTTTTTCCGTCAAGCGGATAGATGCCGGCACTGCCGTATTCTCTTTCGCGCATTTTGACCAGCTCCACCTTGGAAAAGGTCTTGTCGTTTGTCAGCGTGTAGGTCCGTGCGCGCACCACGTTGCCGTTTCCGTTTTTCACGGTGCCGCGGTAATCAATCCGGAGGTTGCCGCCGTTGACGATCATTTCCACGCCCGACGCGACGCTGCCCGTGACGGTGCCGCTTGTGAAGGTGACTTTTCCCTCGCCGCGGACGTCCAGTCCCGTGACAATGCCGTCGCCCTCGATGACAAGCTCCGTACCCGCGCTCAGGTAAATGGGCTTTGTCATGGTATAGGTTTTTCCGCCTTGCAGTTTCAGCGTCAGTTTCCCGGATTCCACGGTGATTTCGGGAACCGTGCCGTCCGAGAGACGGGGGTCAAAGATGTGCGTGCCGGACAGGACATACAGCCCGAATCCGGAATTTGCCGGGATGATCGCGGAAAGTGCCGGAACGTCGTCCGAGGGATACGAAGCGGTCAATCTGAAATTACGGTAATACGCGAGCTGTTTCGTGGTTCCGTTCAGCCGGACAAACGCGCCCTCCTGCGCAAAGGCGGTATGCTCACAGTACGATTCGTAATCGTTACTCGTAAGCGCGGTGCAATATCCGTATATGCCGTCGGCTACATTGAAGTCTTTCGGCAGAAGGACCTGCGAGCCGTCGGGATTCTTTTTCTCCACGCCGGTGCGGACAACACTGCCGCCGTTGACATTGACCGTTCCGTTGCCGGCGTAGTAATAGCAGATGCCCGTGGATTTGAGATAGGATTTCTGCCCGGAGCCCTGAAGGACAAATGCTTCGACCACGCCCCCGCCGGTTACGTTCAGCACCTTCGTGTCAATGCCGATGCAGGCGGGGCGGGAGATGGTGGGAGTCTTGCCCTGCGCGTAGGTAACGCCGCTCAGCTTTCCGCCGTAAACATTGATGGTGCCGCTACAGATGATACCGCTGATGCCGTAGTCGTCCGTCTTTTCGTTGCGTTCCATCGTGGAACTGATTTCGGAGGAATCATAGAGATTGATGCTTTTCTCGGCATAGATCGGGGTGTTGTACATCCGTCCGCCGCCGAAGCCGCAGTATGCCGTGAGTTTGCTTCCGTCCCTGACGTTCAGGCGGGTCACGCTGGCGCAGGCAGAATATGCCTGCAGATCGACCGTACTGCCGTTTATATTCAGGTTGGAGGCGTTGATGCACAACTGATTGGTATAAATATTCAGCCTTGCCGACCCCGTGATGGTGACATTGCCGTAGGGGTTGTAGATTCCGTAATAGGTGGAATAGTAACCGCTCCCCGCGGAGACCGCCGTGTACCCGGTCAGGTAGGTGTCGCCGATGGTGCTTGCAGCGCCTTCCAGCCGGATGTTGAGGTTCATGGCTTTTCTGTTGGTGTCTTTGACGTAAATAAACGCATAGGTATCGGTTTTGGTATTTGAGTCGTAGCTCATCCGGTACCCGTACCCGCCCGAACCGTAACTGAAACCGTTCAGAACAAGCGTGCCTGTGTCGGGTTCATACCGCCAGCCGCTGCCGGAGAGCGTATCGCTCGTCACTTGCGTTCCGGCGACCCAAAGATCGTAGTAAGTTGTCTCGGCACTCACATTCACCGTGAACAACACCGTGGCGGTTGCTACAACCAGCAAGACAGCTGCCAGAATAAGAATCAGCCGTTTTTTCATTTTGTTCCCTCCGATTCGTTTTTGTATTTTTGCATAAACAGAACAATACTTTGCTTCAGAACTCCAAGTTGGCTTTCCGGATAGTAATCATCCTCAAGCACGGCATAGTGAACACAGGCACGGATGAGGATGAAGATAAGCGGCGTCAGTACCGTATGCTGGATCCCGAGTCCCGCTTCCAGGCGCTTTGCATACGCGGTATATCTCTCGTTGCCCCCGCAAAAAACTGCTTCCCGTATTCAATGTATTTCGGATGCGTGCAGGACTGATACATCAGTCGGTATCTCTTGCCGTGTTTCTCTTTTGTCCAATAGGGAATCTCGTCGATGAAGCTCATCAGCTTCTCCGGGTTCGACGGTGCCTTCTTCATAAAGTCATCCTCCACCTTTGACATACAGTAGGCAGTGGACTGAATGATGAGGTCATCCGGATTGTCAAAGTAGAGATACAGGTTTGCGGGAGTACAACCGCAGGCATTCGCCAACGCCTTGATTCCCGTCCCCGTCACGCCGTACTCCGCGTAGCAGTCATAGCATTTTTCCATGTATTCTATCTTTTTTATTTCATGCTGTCCGCCTTTAATTTGTGTTACGTGCCGCTCCTTTATTTAATAAACGTTCGTTCATGCACAGTTTATCATATTTTGTAACAAAGTGCAAGGGGGCAAGTGTCACAGTTTGCAGATTTTTTCACGAAGAGCCGGCAATCCGCCTCAGTTTGCGGCTAAAGAAAGTTTCAAAGGAATGTCACTTGACTTTTTCCCGGAAAAACGTTATAATGGAATGTCGTCGGATTATCCGACAAAATGATGTTTTATTTGAAAAAGGAGAAAATCATGTCGAAGAAAAAGTCTACATTCTGGGCTGATTTCAAACAATTCATCACCAGAGGAAATGTTCTTGACATGGCAGTCGGTGTTGTCATCGGCGGCGCGTTCGGCAAGATCGTGACGGGTCTTGTCAATTATGTCATCAACCCCTTTGTCGGTCTGTTTGTCAAGAGCGGCAGCCTTGACGGGATCAAGACCGTCATTCATCCCGCCGTGGAAGCCGTGAAGAATGAAGCGGGAGAAATCATTACCCCCGCAACTGCTGAAGTCGCAATTCTTTGGGGTACATGGCTCCAGACCATCATCGACTTCCTCATCACTGCGCTTTGCATTTTCGTCGTCCTGCGTGTCCTCGTAAAAGCAAAGAACCGTCTTGACGCAAAGAAGATCGCCGAAGCGGAAGCCAAGGCAAAGGCAGAAGCCGAAAAAGCGGAAGCCGACAAGAAGGCGGCGGAAGAAGCCGCAGCCGCACTTGCCGCAAAGCAGGCGGACCTTGAGCGCAGCATTCTCGCGCAGGAAAAACTGCTCTCCGAGATGTGCGAGATCATGAAGAAGAAATAATCGGTTTATCAAATATCGGACTCCCCCGTTCCGTCACAGATGACGGAACGGGGGAGATTTTTATATATGATTTAGCATTTGGAAACATGCACTCGCACGAATACCTGTTACCGTCTTTCCCTTATACACGGACGGAATGACGACAAGGGAGTCCGTGCAGGTACCGATTCCGGTTACAATCACAGTTTTTCCGTCCTCATTTACGGAATATGTAAGTCCCTCGGAAGCAGTCAATGGTGAATGTATCCCTGTAAAAATCCCCGCAAGCGGAACAGATATGTTCCGTATATCCCTGCTCCGTTTCGGTCGGCGGAACAACCGTGACTACATAAATGTGTGCCTTTGTGGATATAACGTTTTGCTTCACAAGAATCTCGCCACAGACCGAGCAATGTTCTCCCTCGGTCAGACCCGTTTCGGTACAGGTAGGCTCGACCGCTTTGTCAATGACCTCGGTGTGACCCTTTTCAGGAACAACGTGTTGCTTCATAAGAATCTCATTACAGACCGAGCAATGCTTGC
Organism: uncultured Eubacteriales bacterium; assembly: GCA_934525675.1. Taxonomy (GTDB): domain Bacteria; phylum Bacillota; class Clostridia; order Oscillospirales; family CAG-272; genus CAKVOU01. The sequence goes on along the minus strand of CAKSZH010000003.1, from coordinate 26,341 downwards.
CATCGGTTTAGCCCACCTCGGTGCAGGTGGGGTCGACCGCTTTGTCAATGACTTCGGTGTGACCCTTGGCGGGAACGGTTCTCGTTTCCCTCTCCCCGCAGGAACAGGTACGTTCCTCTTCTCCGTCCCCGGTGCAGGTTGTCGCCCGAACGATTGTCCACTTGCCGAACGCGTGCCGGTGCGGGGGGGCAGTTTCCGTTTCGCCCGGCTTTATGTCGGACTCCTCCGGATCGGTATCCGTTTCTCCCGACTTCGTGTCGGATTCTATGGGCTTTGAATCGGATTCCTCGGGTTTCGTGCCGGATTCTGCGGGCTTTGAACCGGATTCCTCGGGTTCCGTATCGGATTCGTCAGATTCTTTGTCGGTCTCCGAGCCGATTCCGGACTCCGTCCCATGGGAATCGGTCTCTGCGGCGGTACTCCGCTCCGTTCCGGATTCCCTGCCCGCGTCCGTGGTGCTCTCTTCCGGGGGATTTTTCATACAGGATAAAAAGTCCCCATACAAAGCAACAACGTGAGCAACATCGCCAAAACACGCTTGTTTCGTTTCATAATTCAGATTGTCCCTTCGCATATTGTCATTTTTTAATTCATTTTAATACTTTCGCATCATTTTGTTAACTGCTTGGGGATTTTATGGGAATGCCCCCGGAACCGATTCCCGGTTCCGGGGGCTGATATTATCTTGATATAAGGAGCCGCGCGGGATGGCGTATGCCCGGTGTGTGGGGAACCGCGCAGATTTTGCCTGCTTCGCTTACGGAAGACCGGGAGGTTACATCTGCTCCGCGATCTTACGTGCGACGAACACGCCGCTTGCCGACGCATGGGACAGGGAGTGGGTCACGCCGCTGCAATCGCCGATGACGTAAAGACCCTTGTGGCAGGTTTCGAGCGACCGGTCAATCTCAACCTGCATATTGTAGAACTTGACCTCCACGCCGTAGAGAAGCGTGTCGTCGTTCGCGGTGCCGGGAGCAATCTTGTCAAGCGCGTAAATCATCTCGATAATGCCGTCGAGAATTCTCTTGGGCATGACCAGGCTGAGGTCACCGGGCGTTGCGGTGAGGGTCGGGTTGACAAAGCCTTCGCTGATCCGGGAGGGCGTCGAACGCTGTCCGCGCATGAGGTCGCCGAACCGCTGAACCATCACGCCTCCGCCGAGCATATTAGAAAGGCGGACGATGTTCTCCGCATATCCGGTGCTATCCTTGAACGGCTCCGAGAAATGCTTGGAAACAAGCAGGGCGAAGTTGGTGTTTTCGGTGTGTTTCGCAGGATCCTCATAGCTGTGCCCGTTGACCGTCACGATACCGTTGGTGTTTTCGGTCACGACCGCGCCGTGGGGGTTCATACAGAAGGTACGCACCAGGTCGCCGTACTTTTCGGTACGGTAGACGATCTTGCTTTCATAAAGCTCGTCGGTGAGCTGAGAGAAAATCTCCGCGGGAAGTTCAACACGAACGCCGATATCCACCCGGTTGGATTTGGTCGGGATCTTCAGGTCGCGGCAAACGCCCTCCATCCACTTGCTTCCGCTCCGTCCGGCGGAAATGATGCACTCGCGGCAATCATAGCTCTCGTCGCCGACGTGTACCCGGAAGCCCTCGTCGGTCTTTTCCACGGTGCCGACGGGCGAATTGAAATGGAAATCGATATGATTCTTCATCCGGTCAAACAGATTCTGGAGCACGACGTAATTTTTATCTGTGCCGAGGTGGCGGACGGACGCGTCAAGCAGAAGCAGCTTGTTCTGCATACACAGCTTCTTGATTGCGGTATTCGCAGTGGAATACAGCTTAGTCCCCTCTCCGCCGAAAGCGAGATTGATCTCGTCCACGTAACGCATCAGGTCGAGCGCCTCGCTCTTGCCGATATACTCATGCAGCGTACCGCCGAACTGGTTGGTGATATTGTATTTGCCGTCGGAAAACGCACCGGCACCACCGAAACCGTTCATGATTGCGCAGGTACGGCACCCGATACACGACTTGATCTTCTTGCCGTCAATGGGACATTTGCGCTTCTCCAGCGGATTGCCCGCCTCAAACACGCCGATCTTCAGATCGGGACGGAGCTTTTGCAATTCAAACGCGGAAAAAATCCCTCCGGGACCCGCTCCGATGATAATGACATCATATTTCATAGCCGAACCTGCCTTCCCGGTTCCATGGGAACCTTCTCTATTTCGGGAAATCCATAAAAAAAGCCAACGCCGCGGAAAATACGAACGCTGACGCGTTCCGCAAACCCGTTCCGGCTGTTGGCGACGGCACGGAAACCACCGTCTCCGTCCTCATAATAGTATAGCATACCGTTGTCGCGTTGTCAAGGGCTAACCGCGTTACATTCCGGAGGAAAGCGTCCAATGCAAGAAACGGGGGAATTCTTCCCCCGTTTTTTTCGGCACCGGTGCGCGATGTCAGTTCTTCGGCGATTCTTGAGCGCAACCGCACGCTTTCATTTCCTCGGCATCCGAGGCAGTGCGGTTGACCTCCTCCGGGTCATGATACGTCGGCACGACCTGCTTCATCGCCGCCTTGACCTTCTCGGACCCGAGGTCATGCTTCGCGTCCTCCACCGCCCGGCAAAGGAGCGACACCCGCTCGTCCACCTCGGCACGGGAAAGAGGCGTATCGCGCTCCACAAAGATCATAGCATTATCGGTCTTGTCGAGCGTTTCGGTTTTGATGAGCAGTTCTTCGTACAGCTTCTCTCCGGGGCGCAGACCAATCTCTTCAATGTCAATGTCCACATAAGGCTCAAACCCGGACAGGCGGATCATGTTTTCGGCGAGATCGAGGATTTTGACCGGTTTCCCCATATCGAGAACAAACAACTCGCCGCTCTTTGCCATGGCTCCCGCCTGCATCACAAGCTGGGACGCTTCGGGAATGGTCATGAAGTAACGGATAATCCGCTTGTCCGTGATGGTCACGGGACCGCCGTTTTCAATCTGCTTGCGGAAGAGCGGGATAACCGAGCCGTTGGATCCGAGCACATTTCCGAACCGTACCGCGGCAAAGGACGTTTTGCTGTCCGTGCGGCACTGCACCACCATTTCGCACATCCGCTTGGACGCACCCATGATGTTGGTCGGATTGACTGCCTTGTCGGTCGAAATCAGGATAAACTTGCTGACACCGTATTTTTCCGCCATGTCCGCGGAATTCTTGGTACCGAGCACATTGTTCTTGACTGCCTCGCATCCGCTGTGCTCCATCAGGGGAACATGCTTGTGCGCGGCGGCATGGAACACAATATCGGGTCGGTAGGCGGCAAACACGCAATCGAGCCGAGCCACGTCCCGCACCGAGCCGATTTCCACCGACAGATCCAGCGTATCTCCGTAGCGGCGGACCAGCTCCTGCTGGATTTCATAGGCATTGTTTTCGTAAATATCAAAGATCACCAGTTTCTTCGGGTGGCACTTTGCGATCTGCCGGCAGAGCTCGCTGCCGATGGAACCGCCACCGCCGGTCACAAGGACCGTTTTGTCGCGGTAAAAGCCTCTGGTTTCTTCGTTGTTGATATGCAGGGAGTTGCGGAACAGAAGATCCTCAATGCGGATTTCGCGCATGACGCGTTTATCGGTCTCCGGTTCCATGTTGTCGCGGAAGGGGAAATCGTACAGCTTGACCTTACAGTCGGTCTGACTGTAAAAATCGTAGAGATGCTTTGCGGAGTCGCTGTCGATCGTGGGAAGCGCGATGAAGATCTCCTGCACCGGCATAGACCGGATCTTTTCAATTACGTCCGGGGTCTCCGCAAATACCGGCAGTCCGCAGACCCGGCTTCCGATCTTTGCGCGGTCAATGTCCACAAAGCAAAGCGGCTTATAATGCGACTTGGCGTTATAGATCAACTCTTCTGCAAGGAAAGAACCGACCTGCCCTGCGCCGACAATGGCAACGCCGATCTTCTGATTGTCTTTTTTCTTCTGTCCGGGACCTGCGTTCTGGATCTGGTGCAGGCACTGGTAGACAAAGCGGGACAGGAGCGTGAACAGGCAGAACACCGAGGTAACCGCAACGCTTTTCCACAGTCCGATATAAATGCTTCTTCCCGACCAGACGGTCACGATGTAACTGAGAACAAACGCAAGGCAGCCGCCGATATAGTCGGAAACGACCATCATCAGGTAATACTTTGCGTGCGAATAGCGCCAGACGTGGTTGTAATTACGCAGAACGACCCGCGTCACCAGCAGAACGGCAAAAAACAAAAGCGCGTTGATGAGATAATCCGGCGAAAACTCGGTACGGTCGGTGATATAACCGAATAAGAACAGGGCAAAATAAGATACCGCAAAAATTGCAGTATCGATCAGAAACAACAGCCACTTGCGGTAATTGAAATGCGGAATTCTCTTTTGCTGGTCAGTTGGCATTTTGTTTACATTTTCCTTTTCTACTGTCCGCCATCAGGTCATCCTTCCGGGCAAAAACAAACAGGCGAACAAATCGTTGGGGATCATCACAGAAAATACATATTTCTATGTATTTTTGTTCAGTATATCACAAATCGGACGATTTGTCAACCGGATGCTACCGCCTGCACGATTATTTTACCGCAATCCGGACGAAACGTATTCAAATATCCGACACAGATCTGAAAATATTCCCGGATTCGGGAAAATCATCCGCTGTGCCGACATTCCTGCTTCTCCTGTGCGGCGGGAGGGACGATTTTCCAATCCGTTTTGCACGTTTACGCGGATATACCGGTACGCGGCGTTGAAAACTAACAAAGAACGGCAAGGCATCGGACGATCCGGACGGATCCCGACTTCCCACCGATTTCACAGAAAGGTACCCCCACTTTGCAACAGCCGGGGAGGAATTTCCTTATGAAAGAAACCTTTATCGTCAACATTCTTCACCGTCCGGAGCTGTCGCCGGAATACGCGGAGCGTGCGCTCGGAAAACAGACGGGTATCCCGGATGAATCCCTTGAGATCTTTCTTTTTCAGCAGGAAACCGCGCATAAATACGGGCTGGTGACCACCATCCAGATCACCTACGCGTCGCTTTTCTCGGATGAGATCGTCAGAATCGCCAAAGAACATCACAAAAAGTACGGCGACGAGATCGCGCTGTCGCTTCTGGGGCTGCCCTCCCCCGAATTCCGGAAAAAGTACCGCACCGAGGACTTCTGTATCTGGATGTTTGACGAGAAACAGAAAAAAGCCATTGTGGACGACGTGTTTTCGCTTTTTTACGACCGGTTCGGCTTTTATCCCGAATCGACCGGGAGCTATTTCCTTGACGCGTTCACGATCAACTATATCAAGAAAACGTATCCGGGTGTCAAGTGTGCGGTGGCGACCTGTTTTGAAGAGGGTCCCAAGGCGTACCACACCTGCAACAATTCGTGGTACACCTTCATGGACGGAGGACCGTGGAACCCCTGGATCCCGTCAAAGGTCAACTCCCACTGCCCCGCGGCAGACCTGGACGACGACAGCGGCATTGTCGCCATTCCGCACCTGTCCCGCGACCTGCTCGCCTGCTTTGACGGAAACGGCTCCAACTTCGGCACCCATCCGCAAAACGTCCTGCGCGGCATGATTTACTACGACGACGGGGGTAGCATTGAATATCCTTATCTCTACAATCTCATCGACGAATACCGTCATCTGGCGAAATACAACGGCGGATACGCTTATAACATGATGTTTGTGGGTCCCGGCTGGCTGAACAGGCGCGGCAGATGGGAAGCCCCCTACGAGCTTCTCGCGAAATCCTATGATGATGGCATGAGGTACTACGGCAGGCTCAAAAAAGAGGGCAAGCTCACGGACATGACCATGAGCGCCTTCGCCGATTTCTACCGGAACACCCACCCCGACTACAAAAAGGGTGAATGCGCGCTCTGGAAGGACATTCTCTATGGGAGCAACAAGGAGTATTTCTGGTACGCCGATCCCGCCATGCGCATCTGCTTCGATTTCAATCAGGGCGGAGCCGTCATCGACCTGCGTCCGTATATCGCGCGAGTCGCGCAGGAGATCGGCATCGGCACCGACCGGGTTTATGACGCGTCCTACCCCTATCTCATTCAGGCAAATTACCGTGCCGGGTTCTTCACACATTACGCGGGGGCAGGCACCGTGAAATCCTGCCGGGTATCCTTCGGCGGCGAGGAATGCGACCTGTGCCTGTGCCGCACCATGGCAACCTTTGAAGAAACAGCGGACGGCGTGCGTCTTACCGCCGATCCCGTGACCGTCACACTTCACGGAGAGGACTTTGAGATCCGGACGGTCATTTCTCTGCCCCGCGGCACGGGAAAGATCATTACGGAGCGGGAACTGCTCCGCGCCCCCGAAAACGGGGAGGTCACCCTCACCGAATACTTCACCGGGGCGTTCGGAACGACCGAATACCAGAGCGACATGACGCATCTTACGCTCGGCGTCGGTGATGACACGATTTCCTATGCCTACCGCGGCAGAAAAATCTCCGGAGACGGAACGCAAAGTGCCCACGTCACCATTCCCGATGTCAGCACGGTCGTCACGCTCACAGGGGACGGCGCGGACACCCTGGAGGCGGAAGAAGGGATTGCCTTCTCACCGGTCTACCATCTGCGCGCCGGGAAAACACTTACGAAAGGAGTCTTCAGAACATGTCTCAGTCTCACAAAGGAAAACTGAATTTCCGCTGTCCGAGCTGCTTTATGCGCGACATTGACATGGATATGTTTTACGACGAAGAAAAAAAGCAATACTATTGTCTGCGCTGTGCGTACCGCGGTTCTCTTGACGACGTGGTACGCCTCAACGAGCAGGCAAAATACCGCTACGGCGCGATGCGTCAGCGCGTTGCCGATTTTGGAGAAGACAATGAGCCGATCCGGTTTAAGCCGCACACGAGGGGGGAACAATAAATATGCTGCTCGGCATAGATGTTTCCACCTACCCGGAGGAGCTGGAAAACGGCGCGGTATATTCCGACGGAAAAGAGCGGATCGACCCGCTCGACCAGTTCCGGGGGAACGGCGTCTCTCTCATGCGTATCCGGCTCTGGCACACGCCGTATGACAAAAGCGGTTCCCCGTATCTCGGCGGGACCTGCGATCCGGATCATTTTCTCCGGCTCGGACGGATGGGTGCCTCCAAGGGCTACCGGCTCATTCCCGACCTGCACTATTCGGATTTCTGGGCGGATCCCGGCAAGCAGTTCCTGCCCCGCGCGTGGGAGCACTTTGACTTCTCCGACACGGAGGCGGCGGTGTACCGCTACACAGTCGATACGCTCTGCAAGATCCGGGATGCGGGGCTGGAACTTTACGGCATTCAGATCGGAAACGAGATCACAAACGGGATGCTCTGGCCATACGGCAAGCTGACCGGCGGCGAAGATGGTTCCCCGCGCAAAGGCTACGCAGCGCTTTCCCGTCTGCTTGGAGCCGGCATCCGTGCCAGCCGGGAGATCTTTCCCGACGCAAAGATCATTCTGCACCTGGAACGCAGCAACGACACGGCGGTCTATGACGAATTCTTCACCGAAATGCAGACGGCAGGTGTGGACTACGATGTCATCGGCGCGTCCTATTACCCGTACTGGCACGGCTCCATGGATGAATTCTTCTCCAATATGGAGCATTGCCGGAAATTCGGCAAGGAGCGGATGGTCATGGAGCTCGGGTACGCATTTACCGGGGAGAGTTATCCGGTTGCCGGCGGCGGAACCCGGCTCGTGATCGGAAATACAACAGAAGGCGGCGTCCGGTTGCCGGACGGTTATCCCCTGACCCCCGACGGACAGGCGGCGTTCGTCCGCGAGTTCCTCCGGCGCGCACGGAGCGCCGGCATGGACGGAGTATTTTACTGGGAACCGCTCTGGCTGCCCGGCAAAAACATCCGCTGGGCATCGGAGGCGGGGCTTGCTTATCTCCACGAGAGCGGGAAATCCACGCTCAACGACTGGGCAAATCAGTGCCTGTTCGACTATACCGGCAAGGCACTGCCGGCTCTCCGGGAATTCCGGACTCCGGAAAAGCCCGAATCACAATCCAACAAATGGGAGGTTACACCATGAAAAGAATACTTGCAGTATTCCTGCTTCTCTGTGCCGTTCTGTGCAGCTTTGTTTCCTGCTCGGGAAACGGAGGCGGATCCGGCGAAACGGCAACCGGCGGCGATGCGGCGCTTGCGGGCACCTATGACATCACCGTCTGGGTCAGCGAGATCGCCGGAGTCAAGGAATTGACCGAAAAACAGATCCGCGCATTTGAAGCCGCAAATCCCGGCATCAGAATCAACGCAAAGATCGAAGGCATCACCGAAAAGGAGAGCGCGACCAGCATGATCACCAGCGTCTCTGACGGGGCGGATCTCTTCTGCTTCGCGCAGGATCAACTTGCACGGCTCGTGGTTGCGGGCGCGCTTACCAAACTCGGTCAGGCGACAGCGGCACAGGTATCGGAGGTCAACACATCCGCGTCCGTTGCGGCGGCAACGGTCGGCGGAAGCATTTACTGTTTCCCCATGACCGCAGACAACGGATACCTCATGTACTACGACAAAAGCGTCATTAAACCGGAGAATGTCGGAAGCCTTGAAGGCATCATTTCCGACTGCCGGGCGGCAGGACGGCTGTTTTCCTTTGAACTGGAAAACTCCGCCTGGTACAATTCCAGTTTCTTCTTTGCCACCGGCTGCGTCTCCGAATGGACGACCAACGACAAGGGCGAATTCACAGGCTACAAGGATACCTTTGATTCCGACGCGGGCGTGATCGCGCTCCGCGGAATGCAGAAGCTGCTCAAATCCACGGTATACAACAATTCGAGCAACGCATCGGATTTCGGCGCGGCGATCAAATCCGCCGTCGTGGTGTCCGGTGCATGGGATGCGGTAAATGCGGAAAAAACACTCGGCGACAACTTTGCAGCGGCTCCCCTCCCCTCCTTCACGGTGGACGGAAAGACCTATCAGCTCGGCTCCTTCTCCGGCAATAAGCTGATGGGCGTCAAGCCTCAGCAGGATGCTAAGAAATCCGCCGTGCTTCAGAGACTTGCACTTTACCTGACCGGAGAAGAATGTCAGGCACAGCGTTTTGAGCAATTCGGCTGGGGACCCTCCAACAAAGCGGTCGCTGAAAGTGACGCCGTAAAAAAGAATCCGGCACTCGCCGCGCTTACCGCACAGAATGAATTTGCCATCCCGCAGGGACAGTTCCCCGGCAACTGGTGGGATACGGCGAAGGCATACGCGACAGCCGCAAAGAACGCAAAGACCGACGACACGGCGGCTCTGAAGCGGGCGCTTGCTTCCTACGCCGACGCGATCAGGGGAATGGTGAAGGCATCGTCCTGACCCCCTCCCCCCGGGCGGGACGGACTCTTCCGTCCTGCCTGCGGCGCTCCGGCGGGATGTTGTTTTTGTGTAAAGCCGCCGGATATCGGTGTGCAGCACCGGGCGGCAGATGCCGGAGCGCCGGCATCCAGTAATATAAGGAGAACAAACGGATCACCCATGAACAAACAGAATGAACTGGAGTACCTGAAGCTGTCCGGCGGCAGGCGATTTTTCGTAAAACTCGCCGGGCTCTTTTCCGGCATCCCCGCCCACCTGCCGGAGTTCTTCAGAAAAGCCGGAAACGGGCTCCGGGGACTCGGCAAAAAGATCCGGGACGAGGCGCGCGATATCATCACCACGTTTGCCCGCGGGTCGTGGAAAACAAGAATCTCTTATCTTTTCATGGGCTTCGGCAATCTTGCGCGCGGGCAGATCGTAAGAGGTCTTCTCTTTCTCGCCTTTGAAGTCGTTTTTATTCTGTATATGATCCTCGCCGGCGCGCACTGGCTCGGGAAAATGGCAACACTCGGCGATACCCCTCCCGGAGAGATCTATGACGAGGTCCTTGACACCTACGTCCGCGTGGACGGCGACGACTCCTTCAAGATCCTGCTTTACGGGCTTCTCACGATATTCTTCCTCATCGCCGCCGTTGTAACGTGGCGGATCAATGTCCGCCAGAACAGGGTCAACGATGAAATCGAAGCAGAGGGGAAGCGTGTCCGGCACGCGCGTGACGACCTTGCCGCACTTCTTGACGAGCAGTTCCACAAAACGCTTCTGGCGCTCCCCATGGCGGGGATTCTCCTGTTCACCGTGCTTCCGGTCATTTTTATGATTCTGGTCGCCTTCACCAATTACGACGGCGCGCACGACGGATACAGTAACCTGTTCACCTGGGTCGGCGGCACCAACTTCAATGAGCTGCTGAACCTCGGCGGGGCGGACTCAAGGCTCTCCTTCACCTTCGGAGAAATCCTGTCATGGACACTCATCTGGGCATTTTTCGCCACCTTCACCAACTATTTTCTCGGAATGCTCGTCGCCATGATGATCAACAAAAAAGGGATCCGCCTCAAGAAGCTGTGGCGCGGAATTCTTGTCATGACCATCGCAATTCCCCAGTTTGTCTCGCTTTTGTATGTCTCCCGGATGTTCAATACCAACGGAATCATCAACGGGGTACTTCTGAACCTCGGGCTGATTACCGAGCCGCTCAAATTCTGGAACGGATCCGCGCTCGGTGCCCGCACACTGCTGATCCTCATCAACATCTGGATCGGAGTTCCGTATCTCATGCTCATCACCTCCGGCATCCTCATGAACATTCCGAAGGACCTCTATGAATCCGCGCGGATCGATGGAGCAAGCCCGTGGCAGCAGTATGTGAAGATCACGCTTCCCTATATGCTGTTCGTCACCGGTCCCTACCTGCTCACCAGCTTTATCAGCAACATCAACAATTTCAATGTCATTTACCTGCTCGCCAACGGCAGACCGGTCAATCCGGAGTTTTCGCCGATCGGCGGCGGAGCCAGGGACACCGACCTGCTTATCACGTGGCTGTTCAACATCACGACCGGCGCGGAAAGCAATTACCGCATCGCCGCCGTGATCAGTATCATGATCTTCATTGTGGTCGCCGTGATCTCCCTGGTCGTATACAACGTCATTCCATCTACCAGAAACGAGGGGGACTTCTCATGAATCAATACGTCATGAATACCGGGAATCCTTCGGGAAAGGATATTTCAAGGCGGGAGTTGAGACGGCGGTTATCTTTGCTCGGAACGCCTGAGGAGGAGAACGGGAAAGGGCGCAGAGGACGCAGATCCTCCGCCCCGTCCCCGCAGATCCCCGCCGCAACGGTCCCGCACCGGGTGCATCGGGTCGTCAATTTTTTCATTTACCTCATACTCGTTGCCATGATGACCTTCTGGCTCATTCCGTTTGTCTGTATTCTTCTTGAATCCTTCCGGATGGAGTCCACCTATCAGGTCGGATACCTCCTTCCGAAGGTCTGGGGATTCGGGAATTATGTGAACCTCATTCAGAAAACCGACTTTGTACGTTGGTTCTTTAACACCTTTGCCGCAGGACTTGCCGTATCCGTCTTTCAGACCGCCTTTGTGCTGGCAACCAGCTATGCGCTCTCCAGGATCCGGTTCCGCGGCAGAAAAACGCTCATGAACCTGATGCTCATCCTCGGGATGTTCCCCGGATTCATCACGCTGATTGTGCTTTACCGTGTACTCAGCGGCTGGGGAATGACGGGAGAAAACGCACTCATCGGACTGATTGTCGTATATTGCGCGAGCAGCGGCATGGGATACTATATTTCCAAAGGCTTCTTTGACACCATTCCCCACGCGCTGGACGAGGCGGCACTGGTGGACGGTGCGACCCGCGCACAGGTGTTTTACAAAATCATTCTGCCGATGTCGGGTCCGATCGTTGTTTACACCGTGCTGATGGGCTTCATGGCTCCCTGGGGCGACTTTGTGTACGCAAAGTACATTGCCCACAACACAAGCGCCGGCATGAATGTGGCGGTCGGCATCCAGAACATGATTTCCACCCCCGCGGGTATGGCGAACTATTACACGCAGTTCTGCGCGGCGGGCGTGATCGTTGCGATCCCGGTCACGGTTTTGTTCATGCTGCTTCAGAAATACTATGTGGAAGGCGTCACCGGCGGCGCCGTGAAGGGATGATCAAACATGGCAACAGTCAAACTCACGGGTGTTTACAAGGTCTTCGGCAAGGATTTTGTTGCCGTCTCCGACTTCAATCTCGACATTCAGGATAAGGAATTCATCGTATTTGTGGGCCCCTCCGGCTGCGGAAAATCCACCACGCTCCGGATGGTGGCGGGACTTGAGGATATCACTGCGGGAACGGTGGAAATTGACGGACGGGTAGTCAATAACCTGCCGCCCAAGGATCGCGGTATCGCCATGGTGTTCCAGAATTACGCGCTCTATCCGCACCTGACCGTGTTTGAAAACATGGCGTTCAGCCTGCGGCTCGCCAAGGTACGCAACGACGAGATTTATGACCGGGTCCTGGGTGCGGCAAAGATCCTCGGCATCACTTCCCTGCTGACAAGAAAGCCCCGCGCCCTCTCGGGTGGTCAACGCCAGCGGGTGGCAATCGGCCGCGCGATGGTCCGGGACTCCAAGGTGTTTCTCATGGACGAACCGCTCTCCAACCTGGACGCCAAACTCCGAAACCAGATGAGAGCCGAGCTGATCCTGCTCCGCAAGAAAATCGACACAACCTTCATCTATGTCACGCATGACCAGACCGAGGCGATGACACTCGGCGACCGCATCGTTGTCATGAAGGACGGAGTGATTCAGCAGGTCGGTACGCCCTCCGAAGTCTTCAATCTGCCGGCAAACCTGTTTGTCGCGGAATTCATCGGTGCGCCCAAGATGAACACGGTATCCGCCAACCTGACGCAGGAAGGCGGGAAATACTTCGTGGATCCCTACGGATACCGCCTGGAAGTGGACGGCGAACGTGCGAAGGACCTGAAATCCTGCGGGGTCAGCCCGGGACAGATCACGCTCGGCGTCCGTCCCGAGCACGTGACGCTGACGGATAAAACGGACCCGCGCGGGATTCCGTGCAGCGTGGCAGTCAACGAAATGATGGGCAGTGAGATCCACCTGCACGTTGCCGTGAAGCCCAAGGACGGAAGCGGCAGGGCGGAAAACAGACCGGACGACACCCCGGAACGGGTCGATGAAGAGGAATTTATTGTCCGGATCCCGACCATGTCCTTATCCGAGGCGGACCGGGAAGCTCTCGGAATCGGCAAAGAGGTTTTCATTGCCTTCTCCGGGAGAGTTATGCACTTTTTTGATGCCGGAACCGGCAGGAATCTCCTCGGAGAGAACGCGGACGGGCAAAAAAAGTAACCGTCGTGCGGCATTTTGCTCCGCGAAACCCTTGAAACGAAACAAACCCCCGGAAAACTCCGGGGGGTTTGCCCCATGGCACCCATGAAAACAGAAAAGCACCGCCCGCAGGCGGTGCTTTCTTGAGTATTTGGGACATGGCAACCGGGACACGAAATCTGCCGGACGCCCTTCAAATCAGCCGGGAAGCCGCTCGCGGGGCACAAAACCGACGTAAGCGTTACATTCTTTCGTGAATGGTACGCGAAATCACTTCGTCCTGCTGTTCCTTGGTCAGCTTGTTGAACTGCACGGCATAGCCGCTGACGCGGATGGTGAGCTGAGGATACTTCTCCGGATGCTTCTGCGCGTCGAGCAGCATCTCGCGGCAGAACACATTGACATTGAGGTGATACCCGCCCGAGTGAACGTATCCGTCGATCATATGGACAAGGTTTTCCACACGCTCGTCCGCCGTTTTGCCGAGTGACGAGGGTGTTGCGCTGAAGGTGTTGGAAATGCCGTCGCGTGCATACTCATAGGGGATCTTTGCGACCGATTCGAGAGAAGCGAGCGCACCGTGCGTGTCTCTGCCGTGCATCGGGTTTGCACCGGGTGCAAGCGGCTCGCCGGCGTGTCTGCCGTCCGGGGTAGCGCCAGTTTTCTTGCCGTAGACCACATTGGAGGTGATCGTCAGGATTGACATGGTGGGAACTGAATCACGGTAGGTGTAATGACTGCCGACTCTCTTCATGAAACGTTTGACGAGATCCTTGGCAATCTCATCTGCGCGGTCGTCGTTGTTTCCGTATTTGGGATAATCCCCTTCAATGCGGAAATCGGTCACAATGCCGTCCTCGTTACGGATGGGATAAACCTTTGCGTATCGGATCGCGGAAAGCGAGTCGGCGGCGCAGGAAAGCCCCGCGATTCCCGTGGCGAAGAAGCGGCGCACCTTGGTGTCGTGCAGAGCCATTTCCAGCGCCTCGTAGGAATATTTGTCGTGCATATAGTGAATGAGGTTGAGCGTGTTGACATACAGCCCTGCCAGCCAGTCCATCATCTGATCGAACTTCTGCATGACGTCATCAAAGTCCAGCGCACCGTCGCCCGTGATGGGAGAATAGGTGGGGGAAACCTGGAGCGGCTTGCCCGTTGCTTTGTCCTTCATCAGCTCGTCCTTACCGCCGTTGATGGCGTACAGCAGGCACTTTGCAAGATTTGCCCTCGCGCCGAAGAACTGCATATCCTTGCCGACCCGCATACTGCTCACACAGCAGGCGATGCAGTAGTCGTCGCCCATTTCGGGGAGCATGAGATCGTCACTTTCGTACTGGATTGCCGAAGTGTCAAGCGAGATCTTCGCACAGAATTTCTTGAAGTTTTCGGGAAGCCGCTCGCTCCAGAGCACCGTCAGGTTGGGCTCGGGCGCGGGTCCCAGATTGACCAGCGTATGCAGCATCCGGAAGGAAGTCCTGGTGACAAGCGGTCTGCCGTCGCTCCCCATGCCGCCGATGGACTCCGTCACCCAGGTCGGGTCGCCGGAGAACAGCTCATTGTACTCCTTCGTCCGCATAAACTTGACGATGCGGAGCTTCATGACGAACTGGTCGATCAGCTCCTGCGCATCGGTTTCGGTAATCTTACCCTCTTTCAGGTCACGCTCCATGTAAATGTCGAGGAAGCAGGTATTTCTGCCGATGCTCATTGCCGCGCCGTTCTGGTCCTTGACGGCTCCGAGGTAGCCGAAATACAGCCACTGGACGGCTTCTCCTGCGTTTTCCGCCGGGCGGGAAATATCCGCGCCGTATGCCGCCGCCATCTTCTTGAGCTCGCCGAGAGCACGGATCTGCTCCGCGATCTCTTCTCTGTCGCGGACCTTATCGGGCGTCATATCGCCGTCGATCAGATCCTTGTCTTCCTGCTTCTTCCGAATGAGGTAATCCACACCGTAGAGCGCGATTCTCCGGTAATCCCCGACGATTCTGCCTCTGCCGTAGGTGTCGGGCAATCCCGTCAGGATATGCGCGGTGCGCGCGTGACGCATTTCCGGCGTGTACGCGTCGAACACTCCGTCATTATGGGTCTTACGGTATTTGCGGTAGAAAGAAAGCACGGTCGGATCCATTTCGTAGCCGTACATTTCGAGCGCCTGTTCCGCCATCCGAAGACCGCCGGACAGGTGCATGGCGCGTTTGAAGGGCGCATCGGTCTGAAGACCGACGATCTTTTCAAGCGCCTTATCGATATACCCCGCACCGTGGCTGTTGACTGCAGAAACGGTAACGGTGTCTGCATCCAGCACGCCCCCCGCAGCTCTTTCCTTCTCGGAAAGCTCCGTCACCTTTTTCCAAAGGGCAAGCGTCGCATCGGTGGGACCGGCAAGGAAGCTTCCGTCTCCTTCATACGCCGTATAGTTGCGCTGAATGAAATCACGGGTGTTGACCTCTCCGTCGCTCCACTTTCCGCGGGTAAACCCTCTCCAAGCCACTTCGTTCATATTTATTCTCCAGTCTATTGATTTTCAGATATGGTCCGGGAATCGCGGCGATCAGTGCGCCGTCCTCCCGCAAAGTATTTCCTCCGCGCGTCGGACCTCTTCCGCCGACGGAGTGGGGACCCCTTCAAGTCTGTACGGGATTCCCAGTTGTTCGTATTTTGCCCGTCCGAGTGTGTGGTACGGCAGCACCTCCACGCGTTCCACGGAGGAAAGCGTATCGATCCAGTCCCGTGTCCGGCGAAGGCTGTCTTCCCCGTCCGTAAACCCGGGTACCAGGACCTGTCTTACCCAGAGGGGGATGCCCTCCTTTGACAGCCGGTCGGCAAAGGCAAGCGTTTCGCGGTTGCCGCGCCCGGTCAGGCGTCGGCAGGCGTCGTTGTCAATGTGTTTGATATCAAGAAGAACCAGATCGGTCATTGAAAGAAGCTCGTCATACCGCCCTTCACCGGGGTCGTATTCCGCGCCGGAGGTGTCGATCGCCGTATGGATGCCCTCTGCCTTCAGAATACGGAACAGAGCGATGAGAAACCCGATCTGCAGAAGCGGCTCCCCGCCGCTGACCGTAATCCCGCCCGTTTTCCCGTAATAGTTGCGGTACTTCAGTACCTCGCGGGCGATCTCCTCCGCGGTGACAGACCTTGCACACGCGCTTTCAAAGCCCCACGTATCCGGATTGTGGCAATAGAGACAGCGGAGACGGCACCCCTGAAGAAAAAGTACAAACCTGAGTCCCGGCCCGTCCACGGCACCGAGCGTCTCAAAGGAATGGATGATTCCGGTCACAGCTCCTGTCTCCATGTGTCCCTCCGTTCGGCAGATTCACGGACAATTCTAATGTCATATTTATTGTATCATGATTCGACTGAATAATCAAGTGACAATGTAACGAAATCACACAGAACCTGACGGCGGCAAATGAGCGGAATGTACGACAGCGGTAAAAATGTTTTGCAAACACCTGCGTTCCCCTTTACACGGCGATTACCGGGCAAAAAAAAGAAAGCCGCCCAAGGCGCACTTTCTTTCCGTTAAAATATTCTGCGGCGAATTCTTCCCACGGGAAACACTTCACGTCCCGGCTTCCGCGGAGCTCTGCGGAATACACCTGATAATCATCCCGACAATGAACTCCGTCGGCTTGCGGCAATCGTCTGCCAGCCACTCCGAAATGATCGCAGCAATCCCGGACAGATAAAACGCCATCATATAGGAACGTTCCTCCCCGGGAACCGAGAACCGCTCTAAGATCGGATCAAACACTTGACGGAACATCGCACCGTAAGTTTCCTCGGTATGAAAATCCGAAGGACGCTTCAGGGTCGCCTTGTACAGTCGTTTGTGATCGAGGATGAAGGTCAGGTAGGACGACAGGTATTCCGGCGTGATGAGAAGCAGTTCCTTTCGCGGCAGGTCGGGAATGCGCTTCGGGAAGCCTTCCTTCTCCGTGCCGAAATACGAAAGAAAGCGCCCGTGCATCATGCCGACCGATTCCTCAAGCAGATCCCGCATATTCTCGTAATGCAGATAAAAAGTAGACCGGTTGACTCCGGCGAGGTGGCATACCTCCTTGATCGAAATATATTCAAAGTCCTTCTTTTCCAGCAGAGCCAGAAGCGCCTCGTCCATGCGAAGCGCGGTATTGAAATACTTGCTTTCAGACTTGTTCATGAGGTTTCTCCTTTTCTTTTCCGGACGGAGGAAGAAATCATCATAAAAACGGAAATACCGACTGCAAGGAACCACACTCCCGTCCCCGTCAGCGTGTTCATCAGCACCCGGTACGCTTCGTCTCCGGGTGAGAACTCCGAGATCAGCGAGTTCTGAAGCCCGGAGAGGGACATCAGAGCGGCAATGAAATTCAGCGCCGCGGCGGCGGACAGGATGGGACTTCCGAGTTTCTTCCGTTTTATCAGATGGATGACGGACAGCGTCAGCATATAGAACGTGTACGCCGCGACGGCGTATATCGTATACCCCGGATAAGACGATGCGGGGTTGTCCTTGACAAGCAGGAGAAGCATTCCGCCCGCGGGGATGTCGAGGACAAGCAGAAGCCGGGCTGTCAGGCGGTAGCGTCTCTCTTCAAAGGCGCCCCCGCCCTTCTCCGCCCGCTTCCGCCACGAGACGGCAAGCAGGACACGGATAAGCCCGAGCATCAGATAGTATGCCGCGGCTGACAGCGCGTAGACCGAGGCATACCGGATCCCGAGGAAACCCCGGAACGCGGCAAAGGCGAAGTCCGCGACAATGCCGCGATGTGTGCCCTTTTCGCCCTGAAAAGCAAGGCGGTAAAGCTCCTTCCCGCGTGCGACGTGCAACGCCCATTCCCCGCGCCGCTTCATTTCGAGCTTTCGCTGATCTCTTTTGCAAGCTGCATGATCTCATAGGCGTACTTTTTCTTGCCCATATCAAGCAGCTTTTTGTAGATCGGGTAATTGACACCGACGCCGATCATACCGACCACGCCGATGATGATTCCTGCCACCACGGAAACCGTTGTTCCGCTCCCGATGACCTTCATGGCAAGGCACATTCCCGTGCCGAACACCAGTGTAAACAGTGTTCCGAAGGTGTAGGCAAAAATGTTTGCGGGGAGCTTTGCCCGCCGGTCGAGCTTGCGGAGCGCTTCCACTTTGCCGCGGCGCTTGGGCGCGTATTCGTTTGCGAGTTGTTCTGCGTAAATTTTGTCTGTATTCATGTTTCAGACCTCCTTTGTTTTGATGACTTCATTATAAAGGAGATTCTGTCCGAACGGAACAACAGAAAACAGCAGAAATGTTGTATTCAGAAATTATTTCGGAGTGCTTCAGAAGAATTCCCCCCAAAACCGCCCTTGCGTTCAGTATATCCGACAGGAAGGCAGTTGTCAATCGGGCGGGGCGAAATCCACCGGATTGACGGAAATCCGGTCCCCCGATTCCGGGTATAAAAAGAGGGCGCCCCGGGGCGCCCTCTTCCGGTATGTTTATTTCTTCTTTGCTTTCTTCGCGTAAAAGAATCCGTCCCGTTCCATGCCCGGATGCTCCGTCAGATATTCCTCGGCAAGCCGTGCGACCTTCTCCCACGTTGCGGCATCAAAAAGGTTGACCTTGGAACGGATCTTCTCGTCGTTTTTCCCGAGGAACAATTGCACCACCGGCATGAAATCCGCATACTGATGCGTGCATTCTTCCCCCGGAAAATAATCCTTTCCGTATCTGCCGTATTCATAGAAATAGACATTGGAGGTAGTCAGTCTGGTCCCCTCAGAGAGGTCATACTGCCGGGCAAGCTCCTCCGGAAACCGGAGCATGACGACCGCGTCCAGCTCGTCCGAATATGCGGCAATCCGAAGCGGGTTTGCGGAAACGACCAACGCCGGCTGCGTATCCCCGTATTTGAGTGCCATTGTCGCGGAATTCATCCGCATATCATACCCGAATTTTTCCCCGAAGGTTTTGCAGATGAGTTTTCTCACCGCATAATATTTTTTGTACGAAAGGCTTACATTTGCCTGATTGTCCGCATATCCCGTCATAATAGTCCTCCTGTATTTACATGAATCAAATCAGTCGGCAAGCCCTTCCGAAAGGGTCGGAATCCGCACGGATCCGCTCGCCGTTCCCTTATGGTCATTGTAACAAAATACCGGAATTTTGTCAAGGCAGATCGCGGATGTTTCCGGGATCTGACCTGAAAACAAGAGGACGGGCGCCCTCAGTGGAGAGACGACAGTTGTCCATCATAAATAGCCCGGAAGCCATTCCGGCTTCCGGGCTATGAAAGTTTTGAATTGAACGGACCCGTATTATCTCCGGAAGCTGGCGACCTCGCCGGTATCCGTCTGTCCGATCAGCTCACCGGTCCTCAGAAATGTATAACGGAATACATTGCAGGAGCCGCCGATCGTAAACGAGTTGGTCATCGGTGAAAAATAGGTGGACGCGATACTCTTCACTTCCCATTCCAACTGTCCTGCGGTATTCACGGATAATTTCCCGCCCAAGGACCCCCTTACGGAATAAAATGTTTCCGGCATTCCCCCTGTCGGGTCACAGATGAGCAGAACAGCCGTATATTGCCCCCGCACCCTCGGAGTCAGTTCCTCCGAGGTGATTGTTTCTCCGTTTTCCCATCCGGGAAACAGGTCGTCAATGATCCGGACTAACTCATTTGTTTCGGAGATACCGTCACGCTTGACCTTGGGGTAAGCGTATGCCGACAGGTATATCTGCCCGCCGTATTCGATCATATCCATGACCGTGTAAACGCAATCCTCTTCTTCATAGGCAAAAACGTCAAGGATATTTCCCTTCCGGTCGAGCTTGTACAGGGTGGAAAATTCCCGGGGATAAGAACTGCAGAGCTGAACCAGAAATCCGTCCTTCAGATGCACCACGTTTCCGATACCGCGATTTCCGACGTCTGTTTTGCAAAAACTGAGTTCCTTCCCGTTCCGGTCAATACGGCTGACACACAAGTACCGGAGATCCCCACGGCTGAACACTGTCCAGGTACCGTCTCCGTTACTCAGTACGGCGCCGATATATTCATTCCGGAAATCATGCTCCATGGCATACTTCCACAAAATCTTACCCTCGTTGTCAACGAGAGCAATCCTTGCGTAAGTGGGTGCTTCGGAAGAGTATAAATCACTCCTTCCCCATACCAGAGTCCCGTTTTCGGAATATGTGCAATCCAACGGTTCAAAATCCGGAAATTCCGCTGTCCAGAGTAAATTTCCGTCCCGATAACATTCAATGAGGTACATATCATAGACGGTACGCCCCCTCTGAGCATCATAATGACGCCGGGAATCATACCGGAACCCGATTCCGGTTTTGGGCGGCTCGTTGTACCCGAACTCTTTATTCCACAATTCGGCAAGCTCCTGTGGAGTCGGTTCTCTCTGGTCAATCTCTCCTCCCGACACCGCTTTCAGAATCACCTCCGCCGTTTTTCCGTAAGTAAAGTGTCCGGTAGTAATATCCCGGTATACCGCCTTCACCTCAGCACGGCTCAGGCCGTCTGCCGGAAGACCGTTTTCTTCAAAGAATTCCACCGCAGCGCGATATTCCGCCGCCTCCGTGGTAACAGCAAACACGGTACAGCCGATGAGGGCAACCAGAGCAAAACACGCCGCAATCGCTCCCCATCTTCTGAAACGTGTCAAGGTCCCTGTCCTCTTTTCGTTCGTGGCATCACCGGATAATTCCGCATGACTGTTTCCGTCGGTATATTCCGATGCTTCCTGGATATATTCCGGGGCAATCTTTCCGAGAATCTCTGATATTCTTTCCCGTTTCATAAAGACACTCCCTCCTTGATCAATTGTTTCCGGAGCGCTTTCCGCATCCGGGAAAGGCGTACCGAAACATAATGCCTGCTTGTGTGAAACAGTTCGGCAAGATCGCCGATCGAATCCGAAAACCAGTACCTCCGGACAAACAGGACCCGGCTTTTTGGATCCAGTGTTTGCAGAAAAGCGTTGATGATCCCGGCTATTTCCCCGGTATCGGCGTCTTCCCGGACAGCCAGAGAGGATGGAAAACACTCTTCGATTTCCTCAAGGGCAACATCATAATAGCTGTTTCTTTTCAGTGCGGTATTCTCGTGATACTTCCTGATGGCAAGATTCCGGACAATGCGGCAGACATAGCTCAAAAGCGGATCCGGATTTTGAGGCGGAACCGTGTTCCAGACGCCGAGGTACGCATCGTTTACACATTCTTCGGAATCGAGTCTGTTATGCAATATATTCTCTGCAACTCTCTGACAGACAGAGCCGTACTTTGCTGACAACTCCGCAATCGCTTGCTCCGAACGCGCGTAAAATAATCCGATAATTTTACTGTCGTCCAACCTCCCGCCTCCTTTCTCTCTCACCTATATACTACGGATCCGGATAAAAATATCTCATGGTATTTCCATTATATCACAAAAATTTTCAGCCGTGGATAAATTTTTTGGGGGTCATGAAAGCGGAAAAATTGCGCTTTACCCGGTCGGAAGGTCAAACATCGCGGGACAGGCGGCAAGCCCCCCACACACATAATCCCCCAAGGAAAAGATACCCAACTGTGTCTTTTTCTGAGGGGAAAGCCCCATATACATTCCCGCATCCCCGGAACCGCTCCCGGGTTCCGGATACGCGCAGATTACGGGATCAGCACTCGCCGGAGTCTGTCTGCCGGTTTTGACTGTCCGACGGGCTCTCAAGCCGTCTGATCAGGAACAGCCGGATCCACCATTGTGTGTACGCGTGCAGATCTTCCAGCTGTACCTCCGACAGCCCGCGGCAGTATTTGACGTATTCTGCTCTGTCTGTGCGCGGTAAGCGTGGACAATAAGATCTCGCCGAAGGAACAACGCTACATCCGTCAGCTTTGTACCGCGTGACACGACGAACACCGGAAGAGACTGCATTTCCGGAATAAAAATACTGTTCCGGCATCCGGCTCCTGCTTTCGCATACACAAATGAAGCCCCCGCAGAAATGCGGGGGCTTCACAATTGCCGTTTGTTTTATGCAGTTTTTCTCTTACGGATGATGAATACAACTACGGTTGCACCCGCTCCGAGAACAACGATGCCGATGATGATCCAGACCCATACGCCGACAGCAGGAGAACCGGTCTCTGCCTCAATCGTAAATCTGGTGGTTGCGTCGCCGCTTGCCGAACGGATGGTAAGGGTATGTTCGCCCCCCGCAAGCGTTGCGAGGTAGCTTGCTTTCAGCTCAATGATGATACTGCCTTCGCGCTTATCGTAGTTCCCGGCAGCAACGGTCTTGCCGTCCACGAGTACATCGACAAAGTCGGAGAATGCCGCGTCGGACTTGAAGGTCAGGCTGTTTTCACCGCCCTTGTTCCACTTGGCGCCTCTGCCGTCTGTGATGCTCGGTGCGAGCTTGTCGATGGCAACGGCTGCCTTTTTGTAGCCGCAGACCTTGCATTCCTCATGCTTTGCTCCGGCTCCGGTGACGGTGGCTTCCCTATCGATCTTCCATTCGAATACGTGTTCTGCCTCATCGTCCTTTTTATCTCCGCAGACCGAGCATTCATGCCAGTGGTTCGTCTCATCGGTCGACCATTCTGCCTTGTAGTTGTGCTTTGCGAGGTCGCCGTACTTCTGACCGCAGATCGAGCAGGTCGCCTTTTCCGTGCAGGTTGCCGTGCCGCCCGTGTGGTCGGACATCTTCTTGCCGCAGGCATCGCAGTTGTGGTCATTGTCATTGTCTGCGTGCGCCGCCACGTCCTTCTTGTCTCCGCAGACGGTGCACTCATGCCAATGGTTTGTCTCATCGGTCGACCACTCGGTTTTGTAGTTATGCGGCGCGAGGTCGCCGTACTTCTGACCGCAGATCGAGCAGGTCGCCTTTTCCGTACAGGTTGCAGTTCCGCCCGTATGATCGGTCAGCTGTTTGCCGCAGACATCGCAGTTGTGGTCGTTGTCATTGTCTGCGTGCGCCGCCACATCCTTTTTATCTCCGCAGACCGAGCATTCATGCCAGTGGTTTGTATCGTCGGTTGACCACTCGGTCTTGTAATTGTGCTCTGCGAGGTCGCCGTACTTCTGACCGCAGATCGAGCAGGTCGCCTTTTCCGTGCAGGTCGCCGTGCCGCCCGTATGATCGGTCAGCTGTTTGCCGCAGGCATCACAGAAGTGGTCGTTGTCATTGTCTGCGTGCGCCGCCACGTCCTTCTTTTTTCCGCAGACCGAGCATTCGTGCCAGTGGTTTATATCATCGGTCGACCATTCGGTTGTGTAGGTGTGCTCCGCGCGGCGTCCGTACTTCTTTCCGCAGATCGAGCAGGTTGCCTTTTCCGTGCAGGTTGCCGTGCCGCCCGTGTGGTCGGACACCTTCTTGCCGCAGACATCGCAGAAGTGATCGTTGTCATTGTCTGCGTGAGCCGCCACGTCCTTCTTGTCTCCGCAGACGGAGCACTCATGCCAATGGTTTGCCGCATCGGTTGACCACTCGGTCTTGTAGTTATGCGGTGCGAGGTCGCCGTATTTCTGACCGCAGATCGAGCAGGTTGCTTTGTCTTTGCAGGTTGCCGTGCCGCCCGTGTGGTCTGACATCTTCTTACCGCAGACATCGCAGTTGTGGTCATTGTTTGCGTCTTTGTGCGCCGCTACATCCTTCTTATCTCCGCAGACCGAGCACTCATGCCAGTGGTTTGCCGCGTCGGTTGACCACTCGGTCTTGTAGTTATGCGGTGCGAGATCGCCGTACTTCTGACCGCAGATCGAGCAGGTCGCCTTTTCCGTACAGGTTGCCGTGCCGCCCGTGTGGTCTGACATCTTCTTACCGCAGACATCGCAGTTGTGGTCATTGTTTGCGTCTTTGTGCGCCGCTACATCCTTCTTATCTCCGCAGACCGAGCACTCATGCCAGTGGTTTGCCGCGTCGGTTGACCACTCGGTCTTGTAGTTATGCGGTGCGAGATCGCCGTACTTCTGACCGCAGATCGAGCAGGTCGCCTTTTCCGTACAGGTTGCCGTGCCGCCCGTGTGGCCGGACATCTTCTTGCCGCAGACATCGCAGTTGTGGTCATTGTTTGCGTCTTTGTGTGCCGCCACGTCCTTTTTATCTCCGCAGACGGAGCACTCATGCCAGTGGTTTGCCGCGTCGGTTGACCACTCGGTCTTGTAGTTATGCGGTGCGAGATCGCCGTACTTCTGACCGCAGATCGAGCAGGTCGCCTTTTCCGTACAGGTTGCCGTGCCGCCCGTGTGGCCGGACATCTTCTTGCCGCAGACATCGCAGAAGTGGTCGTTGTCATTGTCTGCGTGTGCCGCCACGTCCTTCTTGTCTCCGCAGGAGCATTCGTGCCAGTGGTTTATATCATCGGTCGACCACTCGGTCTTGTAGGAGTGCGAGTGCGGCACGTCCTCCCAGATCGCATAGAACGTAACATTACCTGTAACGTTATATGTTGCATCTGTGATTACTGCGCCCGCCGCGTCGGTCGCCCAGCCTTTGAACTGCTTGCCGGCAGGTGCCGTGAAGCCGTTTGCGGGAAGTGTGTATGCGCCCGCAGGAACACCCGTAACATCTGCCATTGTTCCCGTTCCGCCGTTTGCATTGAATTTGACGGTATATGTTGTAACGGGAGCTGCCACAGAGACAACACCTGCCTGCGTGGTGAGTGCTACTCTTTCCTCGTCGCGGTTTACAGCGTCGGCTGCGAGGAAGTCTATCGTATAGTTTCCTGCCGCTGCCGTGCTTTTCACCTCGAATTTTAATGTAACGAGCGTACCGTTTCCGGTTGCGTTTGTCGTGCCGGCAGCTTCGAGAAGCGCAACTGCCTTTGCGAGGTTTTTGGTGAATGTGCCTGTCATGACGCTTCCGAGTTCTATGTCCTTCAGCGTGAGAGCTGTGGTATCATATGAAAACTTCAGCTTCATGACGTCCATTCCGGGGTTGTTTGCTATGGTGACTGCCACATCTACGGTGTCTCCCGGATTGACCGCTGCCGTCGGCGAAACCACCTGCACCGTTGCGGGAGTTGCCGCAAAAACGGGAACACCCATGGACAGTGTCATGGCGATGATAATTATAAATGTTAATATTTTTTTCATATTTCACCTCATTGCTTTCCGAGAACCACCGCTTCTTCGGCAATATATTTGCGAAGCAGCGTCAGGTCGTCAATATCAACCGTTCCGTCACCGTTTGCATCAGCGCCCGGGAATATTACTGTCGTCAATTCGGCAAAGTATTTGCGAAGCCTCGTCAGATCGTCAATATCAACCTTTCCGTCGCCGTTTGCGTCACCGTAGAGGAAGATATCAATTTCCTGCGTTTCGGAGGCAAGCTGTGTTCCGTTTGCCTTTACTCTGACGTAATATTTGCCCGTATCAAGATTATCCGTCGCGCCCGTGCAGGGGGTCCATGTCATGCCGTCGGCGCTGAATTCATGCGCCGCCGTGGTCGGTATGCTGCCCTTGCCGCCCGCGAGAGTGAGAAGCGTGGGTGTGAGCGCGGGTTTTGCCGCTTTGGTAACGGTTATGGTCTGCTCGTCGGAATCAAGAGTCGTTGTTCCGTTGCCGCTCTTCATGATAGTTATCGTGCAGGCGGAAAGCCCCGTGAGGTTTGCTTCCGTCGCCGTGATATCCATCCATGCGCCGCCGTTGATGCGGTATTTCATGCCTGCCGCAACGCCCGTCAGCTTGCCGCTGTCGGTTCCGTTTGCCGTAAATACGGCTGTCGGGGTGGCTTCCTTGGTTTTTGCCGTGGGAGCGGTAAGAGTCATATCCGCCGCCGCTGTCGGTGTGCCGGAGACCTTGATCTTTGTGAAGTCTATGCGAGTGACGGTGATGCCGTTTACTGCCGCCACGGTATAATCCGTCGGGAAGTAGTAGCCGTCAGCCGCCGTATAGATGATCTCCGTCATCGCGTCGCCGATGTTCACATTCTGTGTTGTGCTTCCCGTCGTGGTCATGTTTGCGCCCGCCGTGACAGTCACCGTATATGTGGCTGCGGAGGGGTCAGTGACCGTATATTCGGGAGAGCCAACATACAAATACGAATAGGTGTCCATCACGTCGACAGAGGTTGCCGTCGTCCATGCCACGCCGTCTACCGTAACGGTAACGCCTGCGCTGTCAAGCACGTGCGTCAAGCCTGCCGCGCCGTCGATG
>CAKSZH010000002.1 GCA_934525675.1 uncultured Eubacteriales bacterium | reverse complement strand
GAGGAAAAGGGGATTTCCGGTTTCAAAATTTCTGCAAACAGGCGTGATGCGATTCAGGAGCTGAAGGAGGCAGCCGAAAGAGGCGAATTTGACATTCTCCTTGTGTTTATGTTTGACAGACTGGGCAGAATCGAAAACGAGACTCCGTTTGTATTGGAATGGTTTGCAAACCATGGTATCGAAGTCTGGAGCGTAAATGAAGGGCAACAGAAGTTTGAGCAGCACATCGACAAGCTGATGAATTATCTCCGCTTTTGGCAGGCTTCTGGCGAATCCGAAAAGACCTCTATCCGGGTAAAAACCAGAATGCATCAAATGACCAGCGAAGGAATATACACCGGTGGCTCTATTCCTTACGGATTTCAATTGGTGTATCAAGGACGAAAGAATAAGAAAGGTCAGGATATGCGTGATCTTGCAATTTGCCCTGAGGAGGCGATAGTCGTTAATATGATCTACGATCTGGTGATCGATCAGGGCTATGGCAGTCACCGCTTGGCAGCACTGCTGAACGAGAAAGGGTACAAGACACACAAAAATGCGCCTTTTACCAGCGCATATGTTCTTCGTATTCTGAAAAATCCGCTTAATCGCGGAGTATTGACTCGTGGGGGTGTAACATCCGAACCGATTCCGGATCTTCGTATTGTGACCGATGTAAAGTTCTTTCGAGCAGCGGAAATACTGGAGCAGAGAAGTGGTAAAGAGGAAGAAAAGCGGCAGATCGCCATGACCAACCGTGGGCAAGCACTTCTTGCCGGAGTGATATACTGTGCTCACTGCGGGTGTCGTCTTGCAACCAGTCGCAGTAAGGTTCAGTATACCCGTGTTGATGGTTCAGAATATTTCAAAAGCAAGGGCAGATATATCTGTTATCATAAAAGCAGGGGACTGAACGATTGCAATGGTAAGTCTGTATATGATTCGGATCGGATTGACAACGCTGTAATGGAAGCTATGCGACAGATATTTGCCAGTATTACGGGGTGTCCGGAGGAAGCCAAAATACAGCAGGCGCAAAAGCGGGTTGTTTCGGATCTTCAACTTCAGCAAAAGAAGCTCTTGGAGCAGATCGAAAAGGACACCAAGCAGTTGGAGACTCTTCGTTCCGAGATTGCGAAAGCGATTGCAGGCGAGAGCTTCTACACGCAGGAGGACCTTGCAACCGCAATTCGGACAATCCGTGATCGTATTGCGGAAGCACAGTCAGATGTAGAGAAGTTGAAGCAAGAGGAGACGCATAAAAAGATGGTGAGTGCCACCATCATACCGGCTTACAAGCAATTCCGTTCTTGGTCGGTTGAATTTGAGGAGGCTCCTCTTGAAATCAAAAAAACGATCGCTACGCAGCTTTTTTCCCGTGTAACGGTAAACAAGGATTACGAACTTACCTACGAAATGAATTTTACTTACCGTCAATTTTGCGAGGATTGGCTCTCTCAGACACCTGTGTTTTCCCAAAAGGCAGTGACCTGAGTACGCAAAAATGCCGATTGAAAGATACAAACGCCTGTTGATTTTTTGCTGTGTTTATGATATAATTACAGTAGAAAAGCACATAGCAGGGGTTTGTTGCTATGGAGGAATGTTTGGGTATCTTCCCATACTGATTTTAGGTAGCGCATCATTCGCTTGATGTTTGGGTACAAAGCGTTATGAATGCCAGAGCACCTGACTGTTAATCAGGGTGTCACTGGTTCAAGTCCAGTAGGGGGAGCCAAGTGTGATGGTCTATAAGTTTTTTCTTATAGACCATCATTTTTGCATTTTCAGGGGCATTTTCGCCACTTTTCGAGCAATTTCATAGCAAATCACCAGACCGAGTAACGGAGAACCCGTTACCCGGTCTTTTTTTATGTCTAAAAAAAGCGTAATTTCACACTTGAAGTCTGTCGGACGATAAGCACCGTCCAACAGGACTTGAACGTAATAATGAAAACCGAAAAAGCACTAGCGACGATAGTTGAAAATAGTTAAAAGTATAGCATTGACTAATTTGATGGATTGTGTTACAATAATGTTATAACTATGCAGTTAAGGGAGTCTTGACATGAGTTTTAGTGAAAATATCAGAGCGATACGCCAAAAATGTTTCTTTTCACAAGGTTCTATAAAACATATGAGTATGGAAGAGGGCGTTATGCATTTTTTGCATGAGTATTCTATTTACAGTATGTTTAATTCCGAAAAGCTTATTGATTTCATCTTAGCATTATGTTCTCAATGCGAATTGTATATGTTGACGCCTTCAAACGATGTTAAAAAAACAATTGAAATAATTACACAACGGGAGACAAGTGTATGATAAAAATTAATTATAATGAACTTCAGAATCATCTGTATGATGAAAACAAATACCAATTAAGAAATCCATACACAGAAGATAGCATCGCCTACCCGGTAGAGACATATCGTTCCGATAAAACAGATGAATATATTATCTATGTTCGTCATAAAAACGATTCCGCTATGATAGCCTTTCATGTGCATTGCTATACAAAAGAATTTGCGGAGGAATGCTTCAATTACATTTTATCTATTCATTTAAAGGATAATTTGACTAACAATACGATTAATCTTCTTATGAACAGTGATTATTTTGTCAAGTATTTGTCGAAGAAACGCCTCTATATTCTTAATATTAGTATCTCTCCCTGCCTAATTGTAGATAATCTCATAAATTCTAGAATGGATTCTGACAGTACCCTTACTGTAAAAAAATTTGCTAAAGAAGATAAACTTTTAATTAATCAATTCATCCAAAATGATCTGTCCCCACGGAATCATCTTGCCTATTATACTTCTACGGATATCTGTATAGATAATCCGGATAGTAGATGCGCTGTCTTCGTTGCAATGATGAAAGACTGTGTAATCGGTTATTTGGTTTCTGCACCATATACCACTGGAGATTATGCTGAAGTACAGGACATTTACATTTCACCCGATTATCGTAACAAAGGATACGGAACAGAATTGGCAACCGAGTATAAGAACTATATCACCGAATGTGGATATAAACCGCTATACTCGGATGCAGATAACGCAGCTTCATTAAAAGTTGCATTGAAAGCTGGTTTTAAATTTGATCATTTAGACTTTGTTGTTCAGATCAAATTTTAACCCTTGACTACTGGCATATAAAAATATGATAAGGAGATTTTATGAAAAAAACAATTCAATCCCATAATTGAAAAAATATCAATGTTTTTTAAAAGATACATACACATTAAGAAGTCAATTAGATCGTTATTACATTTCATTTGCTAAAAGATTAATGCGATCAGGAGAAATGATTTATTGATTGGGGGGGGGGACGTATTGATTTTTTGATTTGGATTCTTCTGGGAATTGTTGGAATTCTCTTGTTCATTTTGATGGTTCGTTTATTTCGTTGGATTTTTATCCGGAGTATACTTCGCTATAGAATCAAAAAACTGTGTAAAAGAAAGAAATTTCTTTTTGTCAGCACCCATATTTTCTGGTTTTTGGGATGTTCGAAAACCCGATGCGATTGTTATATTGTTACAGATAAAAATGTATATTCTCTTGTGCTTGACGGCGTTTTTAACCGAAGACGTAACTATTATTATAATAATGATCGTACGAGGTTTTCGGAATACCTGTTCGTTTTGATTGGTTCAATGGGAGGACTTTTGAAAATGCCCATTAGGTCAAAAAAACAATCCGTACCGTGTTGTGATTTTTGGTATCATTTTCAACCAGAATGGGGGGGGAGATATCGGCATTGTACGCGGTTGATTTGCCCGGGAGGAAATCTGTTTTTGCAGGAAGGGAAAACTTACAAGTCCATCGGGAACGGTGATGCATTATATGAAAGTACAATATATTCACTGAACGGGTTTCTCAGGAGATTGGAGGCAGAAGAATGATAGAATTGATACCATCTCTGCTATTTTACGAGAAACCCTTGTCCGGTTTGTTTGTTGACGCACAAACACTGAATGATCTAGGGGGAGCTGTTTTCCCGGAAAATGTTCGTAAAATTTTTCTGAAAACCGGTGTTGACAAAAGGACAATCTGGGCACGTCAGGAAATGTTTCAACAGATGGAAAATTCGGAAGAATACGAAAAATGGTGCCGATTATTCAGTTTGTTAGCAGGATTAGATCAAATCAAAAATGGAATGGAATCAGCTCAAAATCGTATAGAAGAACTATTCTTAAAGGTAAGATTATGTGAACAATATTGCGATGTTATACCGTCGAAGAATTGAAAACATATGTAACAAAGCCGGAATTCAAATTTATTCGGTTAGAGTCTCAGACTGTTTTTCAGATCTTGGCATCGTGGGTGCGATTGCCATTGAAGGTGACGAGCCCCGGCTTTTCAACTTATCATGCAGGGCACTCGGTAGAAATATAGAAATGACTATGTTAGCTGAAATGAAGAAAAAGCACAAAATCACAAGATATCGGTTTAGCAATACGAATAAAAATGGTGATATTAGAGATATTCTTGGAGAATATGAGGTGTCTTGGGTTGATTCAGGAATAACATAACGAAATCCGCATCTATGAATTCGCAAACAGCTTTTGAAGATATGGCGGTTGCTGCACGTAATGTTGCTTTTTAGTAATACCTATTTCATTTATTCAAAAAGGCAGTAAACAATGGAAGAATGACGCACTTCCTTCAGTATTTAATCAAACACGAATAGGAGTGCTCTATGAGACTTCCTCTCGCAGAAACTAAAATGAATTTCTTTTTGCTGACTGCCTTGCCTGAAGCGCTGTCTCGGCGTGACCGACGATTGCTTCCGTGCTGAACGAAAGTTTTATCAACATCTACAGTATCCCGAACGGGATTCTACTGTACATCGGCCTCTCCCTGCATTCCACATTGGCACGGGAAAAAGCCTTTTCTTACTATGTAATTCCAAAGGATACAACAGAACCTACTAACTTCTCCGTGGCGGATTTTTGCCGGAAGCAAATCACAGAAGCCGAAATTTCATCTATATATTCTTAGATGAATCCAAGCTGAGTGCTATGGTCTCCTATCAACAAGGCGGTTACATCCACGATTCGCTCTTATACGGCTACGATGCCGACCGCAATGGTTTTTTGCGATCACTCAGGTTGACTATCACTAAAAGGAGGTTTTCTATCCTGCCGGGGAATTGGAGGAGGCTTACCGTTCGGGTTATTCTGGTTCATCAGAAAAAGCGCAATTGATAGCTTTCCGTATTCCGGACAATCTGTGCGGCGCCTATCCTTTTCTTTTAATCGGTTTCTCTCCCGATTGGCAGACTACATCAACAATGAACAGACCGTACTAGATCACCATTGTGCTCCGGAGAATTCCTTAGGGATTTACCTCGGGCATGCTGCCAATTTTGCGTTGCTCGCAAAATCCCTCGCGATTGCCCGCTGTCATTCCGGAAATATGAACGATGAATTTCATTGCGGAGCATCGGCACGGACTCTTGGAACATTTTACGTACCTGACGGGGCAATACCGTTTCCCGGAGGGATGGACAACTGCCATGAATTCCTATCGGACAACTGTCGCGGAATGTGACCGCATGTGTATGAAAATATAAAATAAGGATAATGTGTAGATAGATCATTTTTAGGAGAACTTGAGGATTCCCCTTAATATTAATACCCCGATATACAAGAGGAAGCAAATTATGAAATATTGGCTGTACAAGAATTTCCCAACTATAGTCAAAAGAGCTCTGTTTCAATATGAGCAAAATGAATCGGTTTTCGATATTGAATCAATTTCAGAAATGCCAGGATTGGTACATAAGGTTTTCTCAGTATTAGTTACTACCTCCGTTCTCGATTGTACAGGTCGAAACGATGACCTTTTGAATTTTGATCTGACTCCTCAGGTAACAGGATGCCATGCCTGCCTTTATTTTGATGTATTATGTAAAGAAGAAACCGATTGTTGCTTGATTTCCTATTCTTCCTGCTCGCAAAGATTATGGTTAAACGGAGAGTTCTTCAGCATACTCGGCGCCATGGTGAATTCAATATATACTTTGAAGCTGAAGAAGGGAAGAAATAGGTTTTGTTTTGAGATCCCGTGTGTGTCAGCTGATTTTTGTATGTCTGTTCGCTTGAACCGAATGGAAAACGAGAGATTACATCCTGAAGCGTCCGTATGCCGTAACAATACATTTGTCCAAAAAGGTGAGATCTTCATTCGTAAAAATGAAGTGATTCTGGATTATTGCGATACCTTTCGATTCATGATCGTACCGAATGATACTCTTGAGGTATCAAATGATTCCGATATTTGGGTGACGCTCTTTGACGCTGAAGACGGTACAAAATTGCAACGGATGAAGTGTCATCCGTTGCGCCAATATTTTATTCCGCTTGAACAATTGTGTTTGGATCAAACCAGAAAATGCCATTGTTTAGAATTGCGATTCCGATATCGACTGTCAACGGGAGGCTTTGGGAATAAACAATGTCGTATTTATGTGGGTGATCCTGCGGCGCTTGCTGACGATATGATAAGGGAAGCTGAAAACATGCTCCTGTATAACGAATTGTCTGCTGACGAAAGAAGTGCGCTGGAAGCCAACATCAGCATTCTTCAAACCAAAGAATTGGATGACTGGTTTGAAACGCTTTTCGAATTAAAAAACATTTTGCAATCTATCCGAAACGGCGAATTCCAAAGATCGTTCCATTCGCCGGGCGTTCATATAGCTTATTTTCAATCAAAATTGGATTTAAAGAACATCTGGTTCCAGGTGGTAACACCCCCAAGCTATTCTCCTGATAAGCAGTATGGATTGTTGATCATTGCTTCCGTACGTCAATATTCGTATTATACAGATGCCCTTGTTTCCGGGTTTCCGGGGAGTGGACGGGTAATCTGTGTGGATATAACCGGAAGAGGTGTAACGCTTGGAAGTTATATCGGCGAAGCGTCAATCAACGAGATTATTGAAAAAGTTTGTGATATGTATCCAATCGATTCCAATCGGATATTTATTATGGGTCACTCAAATGGCGGGTCGGCGGCTATCGTACAAGCGCAGTCTTTCCCGGATCGGTATGCCGGTTTGTTTGCTTGCGGGGGCTATATACACGCGACCGAAATGGGTAATATCAGCAATATCAACAGGTATTTCATATACGCAGAACGGGAGATATTTTCTGATAGGGACGAGAGACGGTTTCTCCGCGCGATAAAACGCAACCCCGAAAACTGTGAATTCCATGTTATCAGGGGTTTTTCTCATTCTTACTTGTCCTTATTACAGTTTAATACCTATATTCTGCGGCAACTGGTACGATCAAGAAAGGATGTATTACCCAAAAGCATACAATTTTTTACGGAACGTCATCGGCATCTGAAGGCTTATTGGGTTCAATTAGACGGGATCGAGTTCGGGAAAAGAAACGCCGGTTTTCATGCGACATGGAACACAAGCGAAATTCGGATCACTGTTCATAACGCCACGGGACTGACCATCACTGTTCCAGACGGGGTTCGGCGTAAGCGATTTAAAGTAGTGATCAATTCTTGCGAATTCACCCTGCATGACTGTCTCGAGCCGACTTTGCATTTCATCCGGAGTGGTAGCAAGTACCTTCTGTCGGGCCAAGCAGCGTGTGTCAGTCGCATTTTTAAAGGCAACGGGTTATTGGACGTATATCTTTCGCCCTTGGTAATTATTTCTTCTCCGGAATATCAAGCAGTAGCAGAGGTGTTTGCAAAGCCAATTAGCTTCGGATTTGACCCCCTTATCAATGTGGATTATCCGCAGTATAGGATGGATAAGCTTTCCCCCGAATTGTTGTCAATGAATGCAATTATTTTCATTGATAAACACACAGAAGGAAACCGATATGTGGACTTAATCAGACGATCTGCTGGAATTCAGACGGATCCCTCCGGTTACGAATACCGTGGAACACGGTATACCGGGCAGTATTGCATCATGCAGGTGATGGAAAACCCGTTTGCCAAAGACAACAGCATTCTGTATATCAGCTGTAATTGCGACAAACTTTTTTCTCATAATCTGTTTACCCGAAAGTTGATTCTGCCGTCATATACATACGGGTTACATCCGTATCTGAATAATGATGCTTTGATTTTTGACGGGAAAACTTATTCAAGGATCATAGAGTTCGGAATGCCGATCGAACCAATTGTTTGAGTAAAATAGTTGACAGAGGAAAACGTTGTGTCAGATTGTAATTTTGAAAGGAAAAACAATGATAACACAAGAAATTTGTAAATCCATTCGGTTACTTGTGAAAGGTGAAAAACCAGATTGCGATATTTCTGATTTTTTATATCAAAATGGAGGAGAATATCTGCTCTATAAAAGCAATGATCAGAAGTATTCACATTGTTTGTGTCAGGTGGCTACGAAAAATGCGGACTTGATACGGGAACAGGTACGTTTATTCCGACGGTTTCTTGAAGAGCCACCGATACAATATGTAATATTGAACGAAAGTGTTTTATCTTACAGTGTATACGGTAAAGTCTTCAATACGGTTCCACAGCAGGAATTGATCCTTTTTATTCGTAGTGAGGATCTGCTTTGCTTGAAGGAATGGATGGCTAACAATTACTATGTGGAAACCAGCTATGCTCAATCAGATATTGTTACATATACCCAAAAGTTTTCAAGTGAGCTTTGTCCATGTTTATCAATCAAGATTATTTCTTTCCTCCCGTTTGCAATAGAACCACCTTTCATAGACTCTTCAGTAATTTGGCAACATATTTGTAAAAAAGAGTATTTCGGAGTTGCGGTAAACAGGATTGATTCTGTTACCGAATTTATACTATTGTGTAAGTATTGCTTTCGCTTACTGAAGTCCACTGACGATGAATCGAATTTGTTACAGTATTTCGATAAGCTTAGTGATATGTATTTTTACTTAATTAATTGCAAACCGAATAAAGAACGCTTGGCGATATTGTCAAAGCGACTTCAAACAAATACCTGTTTATATCATTGTATCAATCTGGTGGACAAGATATTTGACGATCAAGCGATTCGTGATTATCGAAATATATTTGGATAGGTGCCGATGACAAAAATTTCAACGTACTCTGCCCCTTTATCGTACTTTCTGATTCTGAGAGGCATGATATGAAATCAAAAAACAAGACAAAAAAATCAAAAAAGCCGATCATAGGAAACAATCTCTATTTGCTGAAGAAGATTCACAAAGCAACGCCGGGATTGATCGCATTTGCGCTGATTCTCAACCTGCTTGGCAGTGTATCGGATGTCCTGTTCAATGTGTATGTGCTGAAGTTCGTTATCAACGGGCTCCAGACCGGTACTCCGTTTCAAAGTATCCTGATCTTTCTTCTCGCCGTCGCTGCGTTCCGGTTGCTCCTTTGCCTGCTTAGCAATTATTACAATGAGATATACTTCCCGGTTGTAAACAAGAAACTCGAACAAGCTCTGCAAAAGGAGATCTTTGCCAAGGCGTCAAGCGTGGAGATCGCTTGCTTTGAGTCGCCTGAATTCTACGACAAGTATGTAAAGGCATTGGGGGAAGCGACCGGAAGGGCAAGCGCGGTGTTGAATTCGCTGTGTGAGATCGTCAGTTGTATTTTCACGATCTCCGCCATGTCTTTTGTGATCTTTACGATCGATCCGGTGTTGATCGTATTCGCACTTCTTCCGTTTTTTCTGAATCTGTTTCTTGGCAAGAAACGCAATCAGGTGCGTTACGATTACAATATGCAGATTGCGAGAAATCCAGAAAGCATAACTATATCCGCCGCGTGTTTTTCATGACCGAGTATGCAAAGGAGATTCGTCTTTCGGGCATTTCAAAAGTCTTGTTCCGGCAGTTCAGGGAGGCTCTTGCAGATCTCAAGCAGGTTATTCACAAATACGGTTGGAAGATCGCGTTCTTTGATTTTATCTTTGACTTTGTCTTTGATGTTCTGGTGTATCTCGGCGCCATCACATTTTCTGCCTACCGTACTCTTGTGTCCAAAACCATGCTGTTCGGCGACTGTCTGGTCGTCATCAACTCCATCAATTCGGTGGCATGGTCCTTGCAAGGTGTTTCCGATGTGTACGTCGAATTCTGCAATCATTCGCTGTACATTGAAAATCTCCGTCATTTCCTTGAATATGAACCGACAATTCCCGAGAATCCCGAAGGGCTTCACGTTCCCGCGCCTTCGGTGCTGTCCATGAATAACGTCAGCTTCCGTTATACCGAAAACGGGGAGGACGTTCTCAAGGGTGTCACCCTTTCGGTGCGTCCGGGAGAGAAGATCGCGTTGGTCGGGCAAAATGGAGCGGGAAAGACGACGTTGGTCAAACTGCTCATGCGGTTGTATGACGTGACCGGGGGAACGATTACATACGGCGGTGTTCCCATCGGAGACTACCGTCTGTCTGAATACCGTGATCGCTTTGCGACCGTTTTTCAGGATTTCCGCGTGTTCTCCATGAGTGTGACCGAAAATGTCCTGCTCAAGGATCACATGACGGAGAAAGATAAGCAGGCGGCGGTCGAAGGAATGAAGGACAGCGGCATCTGGGACAAGGTCTCAACCCTACCGCACGGAGCGGACACGATTCTCACCCGTGAGTTTGACGAAAAGGGTGCGGTCCTGTCCGGCGGGGAGGCGCAGAAGATCGCCATTGCCCGCGTATTTGCAAAGCCGTGTGACGTGGTGATCCTCGACGAGCCGTCCTCAGCACTTGACCCGATCGCCGAATATAAAATGTACGAGGCAATGATGCGAGCTTGCCGTGACAAAGCGGTCATCTTTATTTCTCACCGACTCTCCTCCGCAGTCCTTGCGGATCGGATCTATCTGCTGGATCATGGGCAGATCGCAGAGGAGGGAACACATGCAGAGCTTCTGTCCCGTGGCGGCAAGTATGCCGAGATGTGGGAGAAGCAAGCGGAAAACTATCGGGAGGAGGGCAGCGCGTCATGAAAAAGACCTTCCGAAACAACTTTTATATGCTCGGCTTTGTGGCACGCTATACACCCGGATTCTATTTTGCCACCATCTTCAAATCCTTCTTGAATGGTGTTATCGGTACTCTTTCCAATATCGGTTTTACCAAACTGCTGTTTGATATGATCGAGAAGAATGCACCGATCGAGCAGGTACTGGTTCTGATTGCCGTGGTCGCGGGCATCTATACGTTGACTGAAATTTACACCTATACCTTCTGGCGGGTGTGGGAGCCGAGAGCGCGGATGAACTTGCACGGGAAAATGCACGAGATGGTCTTTGAAAAGGCGACGAAAATCGACCTGGCCTGCTATGACAGCCCGGAATTCTTCAATGATTTTGTGTGGGCAAATCATGAAGCGGACAGCCGCGCAATGACGGTGATGATGGAGTTTCACAAATTCCTTTCGGCGGCACTCAGTATTTTTACTGTTATCGGAATCCTTTTGACGGTGGACGTTTGGATTGTTCTTGCCATTCTCGCTTCTGTCGCGCTTGCCATGGTACTGCAGACCCTGCGGACCAAGATGAAGTATCAGCGCGACGCGGAGAGCAACCCCTACCGTCACAAGTCGGAGTACATCGAACGGGTGTACTACGTTGCGGATTACGCAAAAGAATTGCGCCTGTCTCACGCAGATGAGATCCTTGAGCGTGATTTTGACGACGCCATCGAGAAAACCAAGGGCGTTTTCCGCCGTTACGGGAAAAAACTGTTCGCCGTATCTACTGCGGAAAGTATGGCAACTACCATGCTCATCGACGTCGGTATAATAATTTATCTGGTATATCGGATCGGTGTCCAGCACTCCATCTCTCTCGGAGAATTTGCCGCGTGCATCAACGCCGGATGGTCTTTGTATTGGAGAGTCCGTCAGTTTATCACGCTGTTTGCAGGCTTCAAGGAGCATGGACTGTACGCCGAGAAGCTGCGGAAATTCCTGAACTATGAGCCTGTCATTCGTGACGCGATCGACGCCGTTCCCTGCGGGAAACCCTTTTCTGGAATGGAACTGAACAACGTGACCTTTACTTATCCCGGAAACGATCAGCCGACACTCCGGAATATCTCGCTGAAGATCAAGCCCAAGCAGAAGATCGCACTGGTCGGCTACAACGGAGCAGGGAAGTCCACGCTCATCAAACTGCTCATGCGCCTGTACGATCCGACGGAGGGCGAGATCCTTGTGAACGAGGAAAATATCAAACGGTACCGACTGGATTCATACCGTGATCAGTTCGGTACGGTTTTCAGGATTACCGCATTTACGCGACAACGATCGCGGAAAACGTCTTAATGGACGTGTATCGGGAGACCGACCGTGATACCGTTACGTACGCGCTGAAGAACAGCAATTTTGCCGAGAAACTGGCGACGCTTCCAAATGGGATCGATTCCGAGTTGACGAAGGAATTCTACAACGACGGCGTGAACCTGTCAGGCGGTGAAGCGCAGAAGATCGCCATTGCCCGCGTGATTGCCAAGCCTTCGGAGATCGTCATTCTCGACGAACCGTCCTCGGCACTTGACCCCATGAGCGAGTACGAACTTAACCATGCGATGATGTCCGCGGCGTTTGATAAGACCGTCATTTTCATCTCCCACCGCTTGTCTACGACCTGTATGGCAGACGTGATCTATATGCTGGAAAACGGAGAGATCATCGAATCGGGATCCCATGCGGAGTTGATGGAGTTGAACGGGAAATACGCGGAGATGTTTCGTGTGCAGGCGGAAAAGTATCAGAAGAAAGAGAAGAAAGCATGAAGAACTCCGGGTCAGGATCAGGTATTTTATCATGAAAGCAAAAGGAAATGCGAATTGAGAATTGAATGTAAAACGGATAAGGACATGGGATGACCGATCAGCCGACCGGTAAGTGTCGGAAAAGCGTACA
The DNA here is from genome assembly GCA_934525675.1 of uncultured Eubacteriales bacterium. Classification (GTDB taxonomy): domain Bacteria; phylum Bacillota; class Clostridia; order Oscillospirales; family CAG-272; genus CAKVOU01. The sequence continues at coordinate 248,326 of CAKSZH010000002.1, read as the reverse complement.
ATCCGCATGAGTATTCAGAGGAGAAAGAAATGAAAAGAATCACGGTAGAAAAAGTACTGGAAATCTTGAATACCAATATTGAAGGGGCAGAATAACCGGGTAACAAGGTTTTTACTAAGTGATAAACGAACTCACGGGCGAAGTGACCGAATATGTGGATGCTGCAACCGCGGGAGTTGATCGGGAACTGACATTCAGCGGTCAGATCCTTTCCAAAGCCGTCTACCGTTCCGACGATTCTGTAACGGTTTACTTCCGGGGTGCCGATAGCCAGTGGCAGAAGAATACGACCACTGTATCCTACGATGAGGACCCGGACCTCGTTTCCTCTGTGACATCCTCCTCCGGGACCGCTGTATCGTATGGATATGACGCCTTTGACCGATCACAGCGCAAACGCTGACCGGCATTAGAGGTAAAACACTGATCAGAACAAATACATATCAATCCGCAAGTGCAAACCGTATCGGTGACAGGGTTACATCTGTTGATTATACGAAAAACGGAACGGAGATGATTTCTTATCAGTACACCTACGATACTGCAGGACGGATCACCGAGATATATAAAAACCATGTTCTGATTGCATCTTATATCTATGATGCGCTCGGTCAGCTGTACCGCGAAAACAACGTCCTTGAGAACTGCACCTATCTGTATACCTATGATGGCCTCGGAAACCTGCTCCGTAAGCACAAATACACATACTCGGTCGGAGGGCTCGCGGAGGTACAGAATGAGGTTCGGTACAGCTATACCGACGCCAAGTGGAAGGACTGCCTGACCAAATACTTTGAAAGCTACAGCACGGAGATTACCGATCATACTCAGTACACCTTGACCTATGACAGTTTGAAGAACCCGCTCCGATACTACAACGGAACCGAATACAACTTTACCTGGGAGGGAAGGACACTTCAGACCGCAACAGTAGGAGATACCGAGATGTCTTTCATATAATATCCAATGCAATATAATGAGTAAGCGGAGTCGATCTTGACTACCAAAGAACACGATAATGTGTTTTGGCACCGTATGAAGATAAGTAACAGAATCTAATTCTGTCTTGTTGTCATACGGTGCCTTTTTCTTTTTGCGCACTGATTGACTATGATTGCTCTTTGTACGGCGTTATGGGTGTCCTTTTCGATGTTTCCGCATCGGAAAGGACTTTTTATGTTTTATAGTCAATGGCAAGCACAGGTCGGTAGATACCCCTAATCCCTTGAATTTTGATTTTCAACATAACAATTCAAAAACAAAAAATCAAAATTCAAGGAGAATAAAACAATGTGTTGGAACGATGGATATGAAAGAAGAAAATTTGAAGCAAGACAAAAGAAACAGGCAGAGGAATACAGGGCGATCGGAATGAACGAGGAACAAATCAAGGTAATGTATGAGTTTGATTTGGAACAGTACAAGAGTGACCGGCGTTATCACATGCATACACAGCCATTTACATCGAGCGACTTCGATGATGGCGAGGATGATGAATCGGAAAGCACGTTGCTCCACAAGTTTTTCGATGAATTGATCGTCACCATTGATAGCAGTAGTGAGCAATCAAGGTATTGGTGGATTGAAGAAATTGAAGATGAGGAGCTTGCATACAGAGTAAAATGTCTTAGCTCAGATGAAATTGAAATGCTCACATTGCTTGCATTTGATGGCTATACGCAAGCTGAAGCGGCAAAGAAAATGGGTATCCCATATCGAACATTTAAGTTCAAATTGCGCAATTTAAAATTTTTTTGAAATAATACGGATTCTGTTGCCCTTTTTGTGCCTTTTCGCTGCCTACCAATAGAGGGGGCAAGAAACACACTCCTCCTCGATGAACCTTGAAAACTGAATAGCCATTCATCAAGCATATTACTTGTAAGATGTCCGTGAGCAGCGGAGTTAGCCGAGATCGTAGGTGCGCCATGACCTCTCGAAAGAGAGCGAGCGATAAAACTTATACGAAGTAAAACCTCAAAGTGCCGTAGGTTAGGGCGATGACATTTACAAGGGACAATGATACTTCAGTAGCCGAAAGGCGCTGCCTGCGGAGTACCCGGGGGAGGTGAGATTCCTATGGAGTCGTGGCATTGGCTTTTTGCCAATGAGGGCACCACGACCGCTTGATGACTTCCCACATCGGCTTATGCCGATCACACTCGGGGTGTCGAGGACAAATAGAGTGTGTTACGGAGTTCGGAATGAAAGGCAGACCGCATAGGACATAGCGGTCGCCTCCCGAAAGATCCCGATACATATTCTATTTACCACATTCCGAATGGAAGTCCGAAAGGAGTGGCTATTCAACTTTTCAAAATACTTAGCTAAAAAGGAGTTTTATGAAAAGAACAGTAAGAGAAATCCTTGCCGAATGTAAGGGTGGTAGAGAGGTAATGTCTCTCAGAGATTTTACACTCTGCATCAAAACAATCCATGCACAACTCAATCTTGCTTGCTTCTCTCCCGATGGGAGCAAAGAATCCAGGCGGCATATGAAGATGGCAGACGACATCTGCCTTGCAGTTGAAGATTGCTTTGCAGACCAAAACAGCAACCTTGTAAATTGGTTTCGTCGAAAGCCTTGCGAGTTCCATCATCCCTTAACGGGAAACGATGTGAAAGTCTAGGTGCGCGACGACATCGAAGCTATTTACTATTTCCTTCATTATTATTTGATGCTGAATCAGCAGAAACCCATTGATGAAGAAACCTTGGGCTACCTCGCATATATCTTGTGCGAGCCGGCCCCGGATTGATACCTCCGCGGGGACTTGGGGTAGGGTCCCCGTACATAGCCGAGATGATCGGCAGAACATATGAGGTCTATTCAAAATGAAAGACGAAAAGATTTATCGCGGGGATATCTACCTTGCAAACCTCAATCCGTATAAGGGTTCGGAGCAAGGCGGAAAACGCCCTGTGATCATCATTCAAAATGATGTTGGAAACCATTACAGTCCGACAGTTATCGTGACATCGGTTACAAGTCGATTTTTCAAGAAACGAGCCTTGCCAACCCACGTTCCGCTTGACAACGAAGAGCTTGAGAAAAATTCGCTTGCTTTGCTTGAGCAAATACGAACGATAGATAAGTCGAGACTTATCAGGAAGATTGGAAGAGTGCCGGAAGAAAAAATGAAGGAGATTGGGGTGGCTATTCATGTGAGCCTTGACCTGAATGACGAAGATGAACAACATATTGATGCTTCAGGTTGATAAGGAATTTGAAAGAGTAATTCCACCGCTTGACGAGGACGAGTTCAAAAATCTCAGGCTCAACATTTTACGAGATGGCGAGATATATCATCCTATCATTACATGGAACGGCGTGATTGTTGACGGTCATCATCGTTACAAGATACTGAAAGATAATCCAACGCTCAAGTATCGAGTGGAAGAAAAGACATTTAAGAATCGTCACGAAGCGATATCTTGGATATGCCTTAATCAGCTTGGAAGAAGAAACTTGTCGGCAGCGCAAAAGACCATTCTTATGGGACGTAGATACCAAGCGGAGAAAGATGCGTATGGCGCAGGTGAAGGTTTTCGCGGCAATCAGTACACTGATTTGGTAAGTCCGAAAAATGCGGACTTACCAAAAAACAATGAAAAAACAGCACACCGAATTGCCAAAGAAATGGGTGTTAATCATGCCACTGTAGAACGTGCCGAAAAATATGTTAATGCACTTGATGCAGCTGAAGAAGATTTTCCGGGTATCACAAAAGATATTCAATCCGGCAAGATTAGAGCAACTCATGATGAAATGCTGACGATTGTCAAAGCTTCACCTGAAAAGAGAAAAAAACTTGTGGATTGCCTATATGTTCCTACTTCTAATATGAGTCGGGAGGAGCGTGAACAGGAAAGACAAAGAAGAAAAGAGCTGTTTCGCTCTATTGATAACCTTTACGCAGGACACTTGAATACCGAACGCCCGCCGGCAACGGGAGCAGATATGCTCAAAGCATTTGAAACTGATGTCGATATCGCCATTGATACTATTGGCGGATATTTTACCGAATACCCTGACTTACTTACCGATAAGAAAAAACGTGAGTTTGTTGATAGGGTGCTAAACAAAATTCAAGAATTTCTAAATAAAATTGAGGAGAAATAAAATGGCTTTTAAAAGACCTTATCAAATGAAAACTATATCCAGTAACCTGTTTGTAATTGATAGAAAATCATATCAGAGAAAAAAAGACAAGGACAAAATCGCACACATTGTGAGTAAGTGGGATGAGCGAATTGCCAATGAACCCAAGATTAGTGCTCGTGATGGAAAATTTTATGTTTTCGACGGACAGCACACAATTCTTGCCCGAGAGTCCATGAACGGGGAAAAGCCTACCGAAATACTCTGCAAAGTGTATAATGGAATGGATGCAAAAGAGGAAGCAAGGCTGTTCGCTATGCAAACCGGTTTCTCATCGAAACTTCGTTCCGGAGAAGCACTCCGCGCAAATCTGTTTGGAGAAGAAGCCGAAGCAGTTGCTTTTAATGCGGCAACCGAAAAGGTTGGTATTCAAGTTGAATTGAAGGGTACACGTTTTGAGAGACATCTTGCTTGCGTGAGCACAGCACTCAATGCTTATCGTAATTTAGGCGAGGATCTTTATATCGAAGCAATGGGCGTCTTGTTTGAGGTATGGGGTGGCAAATCGGATTCGCTTCGCTTTGAAGTTGTGAGGGCGATTACGGAGTTCGTCGGTACTTATGCCAATGTCTACGACAGAGGAGTTCTCGTAGACGCACTTAAAGAGATCAAGGAACCTATCGAAATCCGTGATAATATCGTCACCGATATTGAGCGTCCGAGAAACAAAAAGTATATCTACCGGATTTGGCAAATCTACAATGATTTCGACCCGGAAAAGAAACTTGAAAAATTGTTTTGAAAACAGAATAAGGGGGCGTAACGGTGAAGCTTGAATATGATGCAAAAGGAGTTCCGATGATGGTTATTGAGAAATCTGATGCGAGAATCACAATTACTTTTAATGAAACGCCGACAAATCCTAATCTCAAGGACACAATTCTCGAATTGCTGTCAAACTCATACGAAAAAAGAGTTCTTAAAGGAACGGCGTAATTTGCACATTTGAAGAAAAGGGCATGTTGGTGTATACTAAAGGGGCAATAGAAATCTTACCTTTAGAGAGTATTTACCCCAATGTGCCCTTGTTTACATAACGAAACACACTGTGAAAGGGAACAAAGACGGTATATTTAATGTAAAGGAAGAAAGCTGTCGCGTGTTCCTTGACAAATAAATAGCAGTTAGTGTTTTTCGTAATTTATTTACGAGAAAGGGTATAACAAAATGAAAAGAGTAAATACATTGTATCGAGTTTCTACCAAAGGACAGGTCGACCAGACAAAAGATGATATCCCAATGCAAAGAATTGCGTGTCATAAGTTTGTTGAGGAACATCCTGATTGGGTGCTTAATAATGAATATGAAGAAAAAGGTATATCCGGTTTTAAGGTGTCTGCTGAAAAGCGTGATGCAATTCAGCACCTCAAAGATGCGGCACTTAATAAAGAGTTCGATGTACTTCTCGTGTTTATGTTCGACCGCCTCGGAAGAATCGAAAGTGAAACACCCTTTGTGCTGGAGTGGTTTATCAGCCACGGCATAGAGGTGTGGTCGGTCAATGAAGGTCAGCAGAAAATCGAACAACACGTTGACAAGCTTATGAACTATATTCGATTCTGGCAAGCAGCTGGTGAGTCTCAAAAAACATCCATCCGTGTAAAAACACGCTTACAACAGATGACAAGCGAGGGAATTTACACGGGAGGCATCCTGATTTTCGGCTATCAGTATGTTCACAATGGACGGCTCAATAAAAAAGGGCAAGAAATGCGTGATCTCGCCATCAATCCTGCTGAAGCTGAGGTTATTTATCTCGGTGCCGAAAAGATTATCACTGAGGGATATGGAAGCTATCAGGTAGCCGAGTTGTTTAATCAAAAGGGATTCAGAACACATAAGGGGTCTGAGTTCCAATCCTCAAATATACTGCGGCTTTATAAAAATCCTATTTTGCGTGGTTTTTTGGAGCGCGGTGATGCCAAGTCCGAAAGGCTTGAAAGTTTGCAGATACTTCCTGATTCCATGTTTTTCAGGATTCAAGAAATTTTTGCAGAACGAGCTGATAAGGACAAGGATAAGCGAAGGGTTGCTATATCAAATAAGAGTAAAGCTCTTTTAAGTGGTAATGCGTTTTGTGCTCATTGCGGGAGTAGACTCTGTACGACTTCATCTACCGAAAAATACACTCGCAAGGATGGAAGCGTATACGAAAGGCGGACTGTGCGATATCTTTGCTATCATCGTAGTCGTAAACTGAATGAGTGCACGGGTGCGACAACCTATAAGGCTCAAGTAGTGGATGACTACATTATCGAAGCCATGAGAAATATCTTTGCTAACATCACCGGATGCCCACATGAAGAAAAAATTCAAACGGCTTATCGTAAGATGATTGAAAGCAACAAGCTCATGCAAAAGCAATTATCCGAGCAAATCAATAAGGATACAAAGCAGCTTGATAAACTTCGTTTGGAAATCGCCAATGCACTGGCCGGCGTAAGCGTCTATACTTCCGAGGATCTGGCTGTTGCGATTCAAACAGTAAAAGCAAGGATAGAGCAATCCGCAGAACAACTTGAAGAACTGAAAAGGGAAGAAGCAGACAAAAAGGCAACGAGCGAAAGCGTCATTCCTGCATATAATCAGTTTAAGACTTGGGCAGAAACATTTGATCAGACTACCTTTGAACAAAAGAAGCTGATTGCATCTACTTTGTTTTCAAGAGTTGAAATCGGCAAGGACTATCAAATCTACCTTGAACTTGATACAACCTATCAAGCCTTCTGTGATGAATGGCTTGCAACAACACATACAACTGCCACTGCATAACCGGTGGTAGTCTTTACATACTGGCTGACTGCTATGGATGAATATGCGTATAGGACTACCTTAATTCCTATTAACAGTCAATCGGTTATTATTCCCTTGTACAATGCTTCGCTTGCGAGAGCACCTGACTGTTAATCAGGGTGTCACTGGTTCAAGTCCAGTAGGGGGAGCCAACGGAACCACTCATCTTTGAGTGGTTCTTTTTTGTATTGTCGTCTTTAGACGCAAAAGACAGCCCCCGGTTTTACCGGGGGAAGGAAAAAGCTTCAGCAGAGAAGAAAAGGGTGAGCTGGAAGTAAGGCCAAAATTCCATGGTATAATGAGAACGGTCCGGTGCCGCAAAACTATGGAGGAAAAGATGAAGGATAGAAACGAAATAAATAGTACAGCGCATTCAAAGTACAGATGTCAATATCACCTTGTATTTGCGCCCAAGTTCAGAAGGAAAGAGATATACGGGCAATTGAGGAAGGACATCGGAGAAAACCTTCGGAAATTGTGCGAACAGAAAGGGGTAGAAATTATAGAAGCAGAAGCATGTCCAGACCACATACATATGCTTGTAAGTATTCCACCCTACCTGAGTATAGCACAATTCACGGGGTATCTCAAGGGGAAAAGCAGTCTGATGATATTTGAATGACATGTAAATTTGAAATACAAGTATGGGTCAAGAAACTTTTGGTGCAAAGGGTATTATGTTGATACGGTCGGAAGGAACAAGAAAGTGATTGCGGAGTACAACATACGAAGCCAGTTGGAAGAAGATTATACTTTGGATCAGATATCGATCAAAGAGTACACCGACCCGTTTACGGGTAGCAAGAATAATAAGGCATAAAAATGACAGCCGCACGTGAGCGGCTTCCTGTGATTAAAATGCGGTGCCAGACTTTTTGTGCCCCTTTAGGGGCTCTGCCTGCAGTTACCCCTTTTAGGGGCTTCGTAAGCCACCAGTTTACTGATGGTTTTGACCCTTTCCCCCGGCGACACCCTTCTTACAGTCAGTGTTTGCTTCGCATACGACTGTGTGTTCGCGAAGCACCGTGCTTGCCGAATGTGAATCCAAACATAATATAGCTTTTTGACTTTTCAGGAAAAATGTGATATGATAATTTGTAAGAGACAAATTCGATGAGCCGGAGGGAGAATACATTGAACAAGGAAAACAAAATATGCGTTCTTGACAAATGCAAGAACGAAACCAAAATGGCACGAGTATTTTTTAAGTATGACCCTGTTTATTACTATTATTATCCTGTTAATGTGAATGAGAAGTTCTTGTTGGCACAGAAGGAAGATGATTTTATTCTGGATGGATTTCATATCAGGAAGATATCTCAGATCACAAAAGTGGAAATCAAAGACGATCTGTGCCAGGTTATTAACGTTTGGAACGGTATTACAAAGCAAGTACGTCGCCCGAATATCGACATATCTTCCTGGACTACGATATTTGACAGTCTGAGGGAATATCCGGGCTTCTTGATGATAGAGGATGATATAAACGAACAGTTCGCTATCGGGGAAATTGCCGCAATAAAAAAGAACCATTTTATGTTCCGGCAATTTGATGCCAACGGCATCTGGCAGAAAGATCTGTTGCGGATACCTTACTCGACGATCACCCATGTTGCATGGGACACCCGATATACGAATTACTGGTATGAGTATTTGCATTCGGATCAAAGGAACTGATCGTACCGGCTAAAAAATATGTGTACTTTTCCGAAAGTTGCCTGATCGGGGCTTCTGCGCGGAGCGATTCAAAAAGCGGATCACGGAACTGCCTTCTCATACCGGGTACCTTCCAAACAGGAACTGCCGGAATCGAATTTTTATTTGAAATTACTGAAAACTTCTTGACAAGTGACCGTTCGGTAACTATAATATATGTTACCGGTCGGTCACCGCTTTTGGAGGAGGAAATCTGATGACGGGAGAAACAAAAACAAAGATCACAGAAATAGCGCTGGAACTGTTTTCGCAGAACGGGTACCTCGGCACGTCAATGAGTGATATCGCGACAAGGGTCGGTATCACAAAACCGGCTCTGTATAAGCATTATGCGGGGAAGCATGATATTCTTGAAAGTATCGTGAAACGTATGAGCGATATGGATTATGCACGTGCGGAGGAATACGAAATGCCGGAAACGGAGCCGGATGGATTTGCGGAGGCATATCTGCATACGCCGATTGAGAAAATCCGGGCATACAGTATAGCACAGTTCCGCCATTGGACGGAGGAGGAGTTTTCCGCCCGGTTCCGGAAAATGCTTACGGTAGAGCAATACCGTGACGCAGAGATGGCGCAATTGTTTCGGAATTATCTTGCTGCGGGTCCTATGGAATATATGGCGGCGATTTTCCGTAAATTGACCGATTCCGACGCCGAAGCCATGCAATTGGCGCTCGATTTTTACGGACCGATGTACCTTTTGTACAGTGTTTACGACGGCGCAGAGGACAAGGAATCCGTGTTTTGGCTCCTGAGTGATCATATTGACCGTTTTATTTCCCGGATGAAACGGAACGGTTACCAAAAATAAAATCGGAGGTGGTTGTCATGATGTGTCCGGAATGCGGAAAGGAAATGAGAAAAGGGTATTTGTTTGCCAGCAAGGACGGAGCTTTCAGCTTTGCCGCAAAGGTACCAGGCGTTTTTGAAAACGCCGGGGAGTCGGATAGCTTTGTCAGAATCACAGACATCAAGGTGGGACGCCGGACGAGCGCGGAAGCCTGCCTCTGTGACACGTACAGAATGCTCATCGTCAGGTATTGAACGGAGGGAAAGACTATGAAACTCTATTTTGGTAATGCCGTCACAACGGTTACGACGTTTATGATTGTCGCGCTTTTGGGATTGGTCGGGTACACTATCTGCAACCGTGAGAACATTCAGTATTGGGGACGCAGAAGTGCGATCCTGTTGGTCTGCGGGCTTGTGGTCTGTTGCTTTGCGGCGGCGCGGGACGGTCTCGATAAAACCATTCAGCACGCGATTGACGGCAGTTGTGCACCGGGGGTGTTTCAGCTCATCAGCGTTCCGTCCATTGTCGGTTGCATCGGCGCTGTGCTGATTCTCGTTGCCGCAATTGCAACACCCATTTCGAAAACGCAGCAAGCGCGCGAGATCTGGTTTTACATCATGTCCGGTGGAGCCGTCCTGAAAATTCTGACCATGGAAATTGCAAGGATCATTCTCTGAGAAGGAAGGGAATATATCATGAAAGATACCCCGTATGTGATTGTGCGGGTGCGGCCCGAGGATGCGGCTGAATTGCTTGCATATCTAAAAATCGTTGGTGGGGAAACGGACATCTCAGCTTTGGAACGGAGGGCGTACAGCTTGATACGGAAGCAGAACAAGCCTACCTGCGGGCGCAGTCCGGATCGACGGACAATGTGCAGTACCTTGCCAAGGTGAACGGTGAGATGATCGGCACAACAAGCCTGAATCGAAAACCGAAGCGGATGCGTCATCGCGGGGTATTCGGTATCAGTTTGAAAAAGGCGTGGTGGGGAAGCGGCGCGGCAGTCGGCATCAAAGCGCCCTCGCTGTACAATCACTTTTCCGGCAAGCGGGCGATTTTTGATGCGATTGTGGAATCTGTGGCGGCGCAGTATGAAGCGGATACCGACAAAATCAATATCCACGTGCAGAATGTCACGGCAGATATTCCCGCATTCAGCGGTATCCCCGAGGAGATGCTTTTTGAAAAGGTACGGCAGATTTTTGAGTATTCTCTCCACAATGAAACCGTCCGGCAGTTCCGCCGTATGATGACGTTTGAACAATTCTGCTCTTCGGAGTTGGCACAACTGTACACGTGGCGGTATGTGAATCGCGTGCTTGATTACCATGCCGGTATCTTTCGGGCGCTGATTGCATCCGGAGAGATTGCGGCGGGGGATCCGGATACGCTTGCTATGATGTATGTCGCGCCGGTGCTGACGCTTATCGGCATATGCGACCGTCAGTCGGAAAAAGAAGAGGAATGCCTGGAAAAGCTCGCGTGCCACGTCCGGCTCTTCTTCCGCCTGGTTCATGGCAACGCTTCCGGAAGGAGTGATGACAACTATGAGTGAGTCCGAAGAAAAATGGGTTTTCTGTCCGCTCTGCGGTGCCAAGACGCGTTTGCGTCTGTTACAAAGGACGGTTTTGCGGGAATTACCGCTGTTCTGTCCGAAGTGTAAAGGCGAGTGTATTATCGATGCAAGTAATTTTCAGATTGAAAAAGTAAATCAGCCGGACGCTAAGACGCAGTGCTGACCACACCCGCGGTGGTCAAACACTGCGTTTTTTGAAGGAATACATGAAAAAAACTTTTGTTCCGGCACTTCCGTATCTTCTGAGCTTCGCCGCAGGAGCGATGCTTTATGTAGTGGTGGAAGAACTGATACCGGAAATGTCACAAGGGAAACATTCCAATATCGGCACGGTTTTCTTTGCTGTCGGGTTCAGTGTTATGATGATGCTCGACGTTGCTTTGGGCTGACGGAAACGGAGTACGACAGACCGATTTTTCATTTTCTATTGCATTCAACGGGGAAAAGTGGTATACTGACTGTAATTGAATAGCGAATGAAAGATACGGTTTGAAAAGTTGTTAGCTGAGTAAATGCAAAGGAAATCCGGTTCAAGTCCGGAACAACCGCCATTACTGTATTTGACAGAAGGCACTGAACAGTTTTTTTGTTTTGCCGCTTGCGGGGAAACCCGCGTCATAAGTCAGGATACCGCCGCATCTTTCGGTTCAACACGTCTCGGGTGAGGAGCGTGCGACCGACATACCTTCGACCGGAACGTTTGTTTTTTGTATGCTGCCCGAATACCTGATCGGATTATTTTTGTCGGTGTGACTGCGCTTTCAGCCCGGTTGGGTTGAAGGCGCTTTTGTTTGTAAGGGAGGGAAACTGTGTGTTGTCTGATGAAAAAAGATTCAGGGCGGAAGTTCTTTTTGCGTCAGAAGGAGAAACGAATCGGATGTTTGCCGGGGAAAACGGCTTGAAAAATTCTATTCTGCACAGGGAAACCTTCCCGGAATCCGGTCCGTAGCTTTGAGCGACGGAGAAATCATCCGATTGCTCCGAGATAACCTGCATTTTGAAAAAGCGATGTGTGCGGTTCCATGTGCCACCGCAGGCATTTGAAAATTGAGGAGAAAAAGAATGAAGTTAAAATGTAACAGGCTGATAGCGGGACTGCTTGCTTTTTTGCTGGTACTTTCCGCAGTCCCCATTACCGTGTCTGCCGCAGGCGCAGAAACAGTAGCCGATCTTGAGATCGGGACGCTTTCCGAATTGTCGGACTTTGTTGCGGCTGTCAACAACGGGAATGATTTTGAAGGAAAAAATGTGGTATTGACCGCAGACATTACACTCGGCGGCGAGAGCAACGAGTGGACCGCAATCGGAACGACGGAGCATCCGTTCAAAGGGATGTTTGACGGAAACAATCACATCGTCAGCGGATTGTACATCGCCTCCGGCTCGCAGGTCGGTTTCTTCGGTGTAGTAAACGGTGGCACGGTCAAAAATCTGGTGGTCAAAGGCAGTGTCACCGGTTCCGGCGATGTGTCCGGCGTGGTCGGGCAATTGAAGGCGGGACAGGTCCTCAACTGCGGAAACGAAGCGGAGGTCAACGGCAGTCTTAATGTCGGCGGTGTTGTCGGCTCGGTCAACGGGGACTGCCTGATCAGCGGCTGTTATAACAAGGGCGCCGTGTGCGGATCGTCCGGCTATATCGGCGGTGTGACGGGACAGCACTGGAGAGCCGGCAGAGTGGAGAACTGCTACAACTTCGGTACCGTTTCGGGTCCCGCGACAGTCGGCGGTATTACCGGAGGACACAAGGCGGCATCTCCGGAACTGGAAAACTGCTATAACGCAGGAAATGTCGTCGATACCGCAGGTTACGCGAATAACATCGGCGCGGTCATCGGAGCCGGCAAAAAGACCGTGGCGAACTGTTATTATCTGACCGGAACCGGAACGGATCGGAACGAGGGCGCTGTCGAAACCGATTCCGTTTCTGCTGCCGCTCTCGGTGAAGCGTTTACAGACAGCGATTCTCTGACAATCCTGAAGTGGGAGCTGTCGGTCTCCGGTGCGGCGCCCGTCCGCCCGGCATTCTCGGAAAGCACTAAGCTTTCCGCAATGCTTGCCGCTTACATCAAGGACGCTGTTGGAAGCGCCAAGGCACACGGAGGCATCAGCGGCAGTCTGCTTGGCAATAAGAAATATCTGTCCGGCGCAAGCTCAACGGCTACCGACTGGATGGCTCTTGCCATGGGGCGGTTCGGATACTGGGACAACGGTTCTTATGTCTATCTGATTGATGACGGAACCGGGTATGCGGATTACCTCTCTGCCTTGCGTTCTTACATTGAAAAAGCGTATGCCGCAAATGACGGAATTCTGCACAGCGCAAAAGCGACGGAATGGCACCGTGCCGTCGTTGCGATCGCCGCTCTCGGCGGAGATCCGGAACATTTCGGTATGTACAATGACCTGCCGATCGATCTGATTGCGGACGGCAGCTATAACAGTCAACTCAAGGCAGGACCCGGTACGCAGGGACTGAACGGTTGGATCTGGGGACTGATTGCAATGGATACCGGTATGTACAAAGTACCGGAAGACGCCAAATATACAAAAGAAACATTTATTACCGAAATTCTGAAAATGCAGTTGATGGACGGCGTGTCCGGTAACGCATACGGCGGTTGGGTACTCGGCGGGTTCGGCAACAAGTCCGATGTCGATATGACCGCTATGGCGATTCAGGCGCTTGCTCCTTACTACAATGACGACACCGTTTATACTTATGTCAATGAAAACAGCAAGGAGACGGTTTCCAAAACGGTTCGCCAGTGTGTAGATGAAGCACTGGATGTGCTCGGAGCCATGCAGAATGCAAACGGCGGATTTGTTTCATGGGGATCGGATAACGTCGAGAGTATTTCCCAGGTCGTGGTGGCTCTTTGTTCGGTCGGGATCGACCCTGCAAAGGACACACGGTTCATTTCCAGCGATGGAAAAACCGTGTTGGACGGCATGCTTCAGTTCCTTTTGCCGGACGGAGGTTTCTGCCATACTTTGAACGGCGGCTGGAACTCCATGGCAAACGATCAGGCGACGTATGCGCTTGTGGCTTACTGGAGATTTGAGAACGGAATGCGTTCCCTGTATGATATGCGCGGGGAAATGACGTCCGAGGTGTCGTCCGCCATCGATGAGGTAACGGCTGCAATCGATGCGGCGATCAATCCCTCCGCCGAGGATTACAAGGCTCTGCTGAAATCCGCACTGAGTCTTTTCCGCGCGCTTCCCGAAGCGGAACGCAGATATGTCAAGAATTACTCGGTGCTTGCTTCCGCCATTGCTCTTGTCGGCGGTGAAGCGGCGCTGGACGCGGATGCTCCTTATGTTGTCTCGATCACAGTGAAACAAAATCCGGTTAAAATGCGTTATTTTGCGGGAGAAACTTTCGATCCGACCGGAATGGTGGTGACGGCAGTATATAATGACGGACACAAAGAAAACATCAACGGTTATAAACTGTCTCTTACAAAAGAGCTGACGCTCGGAGACGACGCGGTATATATCACGTATGGGGTTCTGAAAACTTCGCTTACCATCGAAGTGCGTGAAAGAATGCCCTGGAGCGGTGAGGGTACCGAAGAAGATCCGTACCTCATCGGAACTGCGGATGACCTGGTGGATTTGCGGTATTATGTATTCACAAAGAGAATGAAAACGACCGGCGTGTATTTCCGCATGACGCAGGACATCAACATGAAGAATATTCCGGACTGGAGAGCGATTGCCGATAACCTGACCGAGGGCTTCTGCGGGCATTTCGACGGGTGCGGTTATTCCATCTGGAATCTGAATGCGCATACCTACAACGCAGGCGGACTCTTCGGCAGACTCGGTGACGGAGCCGTCATTGAAAATCTGACCATTGCAAACGGTAATCTGGGCGGCGAGTATCTGTTTTCCTTCGGAGCCATTGCCGGTGAGGTCGTAGACGACGCGTCCGTGGCCGTCAGAAACTGCCACAACTATGCAACTCTGACCGGACTTTTCGGAATCGGCGGAATCATCGGACAGGTCAACGCCGGTGCCACGGTAACCGTTGAAAACTGTTCCAATCACGGCATGATCTTTGCACAGTGTACCGGTGGCGGCATTGTCGGTCAGGTCGGTCCGAATCGCTGGAAGGAGAATCAGGCAAAGGCGCATCTTGTCAATTGCTATAACGTCGGTTCGATCGGCGGAAGCGGCAGTTGGGGACTCGGCGGACTCGTCGGCAGTTTCCGTCTTTGCGGAGACGGTCAGACAATTACCGGTTGCTACAATGCCGGATCTGTCAGCGATCTTGTCACATCCGGCGCGATTGCGGGAAGTATTGCGGAAGCGGAACTGGTACTGGAAAGTGTGTATTGTTCGGGTAAGACAGTTTCCCGCGCAACCGGCTTCTTTACCGATGACGGAAACGATGAAGAGGGAACGGTAACCGGAACCGTTACGGTAAAAGATGCTGCTGCCATGAAAGCTGCGGAATTCGCATCGACACTTGGAGAAGCATTTGTTCCGGATGCGGATCAGATCAATGACGGGTACCCGATTCTTCACGGTCAGAAGCCGCTCGGCAAGGAACCCGCAGTCCGCTCCAACACCGAAATCGGAACTGCGGAAGAACTCAAAGTGTTTGCGGATCGAGTAAATGCCGGTGAACTCTTCACGGGCAAAACGGTCCTCCTGACCGCCGACATTGATCTGAGCGATTTTACGGATTGGAATCAGATCGGCAGATCGGATAAAACACAGTTTAACGGTGTTTTTGACGGACAGGGGCATGTGATCGATAATCTGTATTCGATGGCCGGCGGTCTGTTCGGTTATGTAGGCGTTGATGCCGTGATTCAGAACGTCGGCGTGGCAAGCGGGGAAATCGGCTCCGAGAGTATTTCGTTTGTCGGCGGTATTGCCAAATGGAGCAACGGCGCGGACTTTATCAATTGCTGGAACGGTGCGGATATCCTTTGCAGCGGTTGGAGCGGCGGTATTGTCGGTACGGTACGCGACGGCGGCAACAGCATCATCAAGGGCTGTTATAATGTCGGTTCCGTCACGGCGGCAAGAGACGGTGCTGTCGGCGGTATCGTCGGACATCTTGCGGCAGGCGGACACGGAACCTCGGTGAATGTTATGATTTCGGATTGCTACAACGCAGGAGTGGTGACCGCAAAAGACAACGCCGGCGGTATTGTCGGCAGGGTTCAGGACGGTCACATTATCCGGAATTGCTACAATGTCGGCAAAGTCAGCGTTACGGGTGAAACCATTCTGGACGGGGCCGGCGGTATCGCAAGTCTTGTTACGTCCGGAAACGAGATTTCCGATTGTTACTACAATTCCGGCCTGAATGATTGCGGTGTTTCCAGCGGAAACGACACGACAACAGGAATCAGTGCCGAACAGATGAAATCCAAGGAATTTCTGGCTCAGCTCGGTGAAAACTTCAAGGAAGACTTCTTTGCACTTGAAAATGCCGGGTATCCGCTGCTTGGCTGGCAGAAAACCGCAGATGCGGACGCTGTCAACGCAGTTATCGGTAAAATCAACGCGATCGGGACGGTTTCGGCAGACAGTGAAACTGCCATCCGCGCGGCGCGCGAGGCTTATGACGCTCTTTCGGAGAATCTGAAGGCACTGGTTTCCAACCTCTCGGTTCTGGAGACGGCAGAGGCAGATTATGCGTCGATTCTGTTGACGCAGGCAAAGGAGAAGGCTCTGGAGGAACTGAACTCTTATAAAGATCTTTCCGATTATCGGGATGAACAGAAAGAGGAACTGAACCAGCTGATTCTTGCCGGTAAGAATGCAATCCTGGAAGCAGAGACTGCGGAAGCGGTCGCCAAGGCTTTGGAAAACGCCAAGTCGGGTATGGATGCCGTCAGGACCGCTGCCCGATTGTCCACCGAGGAAGTTGCACAGGCGGTATCGGAAGCGATCCGTTCGATCGGAAAAGTGACCGCCGACCGGGCGGACACCATCCGTGCTGCCAGAGCGGCTTATGATGCACTGTCCGACGAGGCAAAGGCTCTTGTAGAAAATTACAAAGACCTGACGGAAGCCGAAGCTGCTCTGACGGAACTCACTGCCCGGAATAACGATAATCCCGCCGCAACCGTTGTTCTCATCTGTGTGATTGTGGTGGTTGTCTGCGCGGTGGGCGCACTGATTATCATCTTTGTAATCAAACGCAAAAAGCAAAATTAAAACCATTGCGGGGCGGCGCAAGTCGCCCCGATTCCGATAACGGAGGTCTGAAATGCAAAAAAACAAACGGCTTTTACTGCGGTTGCTCGCATGCTTGTTGATAGTCTTCCCGGTACTTTTGTCAATACCGGTAAGTGCCGCATCCGGACCATCCGTTGTTACAACTCTGACGGATCATTCCATTCAGTCAGGCAGTAAGAAAACATTCGATGTTTGGGCAAGGAACGCGGCGGGAGAGAAGATCCGCGCAACGGTCAGGCACAACGGGAAAAAACTGCAACCAACCTGGGATGACAATGAAAAAGCAAGTTACACGCTGAATTTCGTGGACGAAGGCGAGAATATTGTTACGGTATCCGCCTCTTCGGACGGCGGAAAGAAAGTGGAACTGGTCTATCATATCACTTACCGGAAAGCACAGCCGGGGATGGAGATCGGGAAGGCAATCTGGAGTCTTGAGGCGTTCACCATTGGTTGCGGGTATCTGATAGAGCCGACGGAGGTTCCGATTTACGAAGGTGAAACCTCGGCAGAACAACTGCTCCGGTTTTTGTCGGAAAACGGGTTTTGCGCCTACTACGGGGGAACGGTGAAATCAGGCTTTTATCTTGCCTATATTGCCAACGGTACCGCAACGCAGGAGAAATACAACAATTATGAGCGGGGCGACTTACCGCTGCATCCGAAAGACCTGGATTTATCGCCCCGAATCCCGTCGGTGCTGATTCCGCATCTGGAAGAAAACATGACATATTTTGATCCGGATGACTACGATAAAAACTGGAACGGGTACCTCGGCGAATTTGTCTTTACCAACGGTTCCGGTTGGATGTACGCGGTCAATAATGTGTTCCCCAATGTGGGCTTTGCGGATACGTATCTTTCGGACGGGGATGTGGTACGTGTGCAGTTTACCCTCGGATACGGCGCAGATATCGGCGGGGCGGCGGCAATCGGGACCGAGATCCCGGGCAGTTCACAGTCGGCTGGCGGCTATTTTCCGGTGGCTGACAAGGACGAGCTGACTAAGGCGATATTCCTTGCGCACTCATCGGGGCTTGCGGATTTCGGTAACGTTGCCGAAGCCCGTGCCGCGGCATTTTCCGTAATAGAAACGCTCGACGCGTCCCAGCAGACCGTAGATCAGGCGACGGCGGATTTGCTTGATGCGCTGAAGCATCCGGCAGAAACGGATACTCAGCCGTCGGAATCCCGGACATCGGAATCCGGACCGCAGGAATCAATGACGGATGTGACACCGTCTGGGGAAGAGCCTCGCGGAGACGGTTCCGCCACTGTCCGGATGATCTGCATCATCTCTCTGTGCGTTCTGATTGCCGGGGCGGTTGTCGTCCTGATTGTACGTGCGACAAAGAGCGGCGAAAAGAAAGGGCGGGGCAAAAATGGGTAAACGCTTTGCGTGTGCATTCCTGTGCTTTCTGCTGTTGTTCGGCGTTTTCCGGTTGCCCGCCTTGGCAGGGACTCCCGTTACTCCTTTATCCGTAGCCGAGGGAATCATTTCATGGAAAAAAGCGGATAACGGCGCCGACGCGGACGGTTATCTTCTCAATGACAAGTATCTTGCGCTTGCCGGGACCACGCCCGGTGACTGGTACCCGATCGGGCTCGGAAGACTCGGCGTTGCCGACAACAATGCGGCATACCTTGCGGTCATCCGCGATCAGATTGAGGAACGTTATCATCAGCCCGGAAAACTGAGTGCGGCGAAAGCGACCGAATGGCACAGAATTTCGCTTGCCGTTCTTGCGATGGGCGGCGATCCGACTGCGATCGGTACGGATTCGGAAGGCAACACGATCAATCTGATCGCCGACGGGACTTATAACCGGGGAAAAACGACCTCGCTCGGCAGGCAGGGCATCAACGGTTGGATCTGGGGGCTCATCACGCTCGACAGTATGCGCTACCCGATTCCGGACGGTGCGTTTTATACCCGGGACGACATTATTCTCGAAATTCTGCGACAGCAATTGGAGGACGGCGGCTTTGCTCTGAGCGGGACCGCTTCCGACCCGGATATTACAGCTATGGCTGTGCAGGCACTGGCTCCATACCGCAACAGCGAAAAAACCTACACGTACACATTGAAAAAAAACGGTACCCGTGTTACCAAAACGGTCATGCGGGTTTTGGAGGAGGCGCTCGACTGTTTGTCCGGGCTTCAGCTGGACACAGGGGACTTTGCCAGTTGGGGAACGGAAAACGTGGAGAGCACCGATCA
This sequence comes from uncultured Eubacteriales bacterium, assembly GCA_934525675.1. Lineage (GTDB taxonomy): Bacteria > Bacillota > Clostridia > Oscillospirales > CAG-272 > CAKVOU01. The sequence goes on along the minus strand of CAKSZH010000002.1, from coordinate 228,855 downwards.
GGTGGTCGTGGCACTTTGCAGCCTCGGCATCAATCCGCTTACCGATCCGCGGTTCATCAAGAACGGAAATACGCTTTTTGACGGCATCCTGCGTTACCGGATGAAGGACGGTGGATTTGTGCATTCCTATACCTATGACCCGGACAATCCGAGCTCGCACCCCGATCAGTCCAATTCCATGGCAGGGGAACAGACGCTCTATACCATGGTTGCGCTCTGGCGGCAGGAAAACGGAATGCGGACGCTTTACGATTTTCGCCCGGAGCAAAGCGAAACTCTGAAAAAGAGGATTTCCGACCTGGAAGGGCGGATCGTGGCGCTGACCGAAAATACAGCTGTTTCTGAAATGGAAGAATTACTTCGCGAGTTTTATTCGATTCCGGAAAATGAACGAAACTATGTAAACGGCTATTGGGCTTTGTCTGACAAGGCGAAAGCCGCGGGGATTGATGTGGCGGGAATCGCGAGGGAGACACCGGTCATCGAAAGTCCGGAGGAAAAGCCGGAGGATGATCCGCTCCTTTCGTTTACGCTCTCCGACCGGGCTGCTGTTGACGCTTTGCCCGATCGGCTGACGACGGAACAGTACGTCACGGTCACCACGCTTTTGAGAAAACTGGAGCGAAGCGAGGACTTTGACGGAAAAGAAACGTATCTTGAAAAACTGATTAAGGCAAAGAACGATATTGCAACTATTCAGGCGGAAATTGACGCGATCAATGCGGATGTAAAGGCGAAACTCTATCCGTTTGACAAGATTGAGCTGAAAGAAAAAAAGACCGTAGACGACATTGCCGAAAGATATTTTGCACTCAGTGAGTACGACCGGTCAAAGATTGAGCGGTCAGAGGACATCATCAAAACCAAAACCAAGCTCGATAACCTGCTGCGGGGAATCGTCATCGGAGTTATACTGGTCGTTATCGCGGTTGTGACTGCGGTGCTTCTGGCAAAACACATTCATAAACGGCGGCACCGAAAAGAAAAGGAAATGCAGGAGCTTGCCGAACAGTACCGGGACGAGTAAAAACTGAAGAGAGGAGGGACGGATCATGAAAAAAGACATTATTGCACTTTTTGTCATTATTCTGTTGATTGCGGTAGTCATTAATGGCACCAATATTCAGTCGGTGGACGAATACTACCTGACTCATATTGATGACATTACACCGGAGAGTGAAACCGTTACGATCAGTATCCGGTGTGACACGATTCTGAAGAATTTTGATGATCTTGATCCCGCTCTTCGTTCGGAAGAATTCGTTCCGTCCGACGGCGTGATCCTGCCGCCGACCAGATATGTCCTTCGTCCGGGAGACACCGTGTTTGACATACTTGATCGGGCTGTCCGCTACAACAAAATCCAGATGGAGTATCAGGGCGCGAACGAGAACAGTTTCGGGAGCGTCTATATCCAGGGAATTCATTATCTTTACGAGTTTTCCTGCGGTCCCTTGTCGGGATGGATGTACCGCGTGGACGGGGAATTCCCGAATTACGGCTGTTCAAAATATGTTCTCAGGGACGGGCAAACGATCGAATGGGTCTACACCTGCGATCTCGGAAGAGATGTCGGTTGCGTCTGGATGGAAGGAGGTTCAAATTGAAGGCATTTTCGGGTGTTCATCCTTTGGTGCTTTTGCTCTACTTTTTTTCGGAATTGACAATCGTCATGTTCGTCCAGAACCCGGTACTGTCTGTAAGTGCTTTTCTCGGCGCGGTGCTGTTTTGTATCACTCTGCGAAAACGCGGTTCTGTGGCAGAGGACCTTGGTTTCTACATTCCGCTTTTCCTGCTCGTGGCTGTCACCAACCCGCTTTTTTCCCACAATGGCGTGACGCCGCTGTTTTTTCTGAACGGAAATCCCGTGACGATGGAAGCGTTTGTTTACGGCATTGCCATCGCGGTCGTTGTGATCGGCGTTCTTCTGTGGAGCAAAGGTTACAGTGAGATTATGACGAGTGATAAATTCCTTTACCTGTTCGGCAGAGTGATTCCGAGGCTCTCCTTAGTTCTGTCAATGTCGCTCCGTTTTATTCCCCTGTTCAAAAAGCAGATGAAAAAAGTGAAATGTGCCCAGAAAACCATTGGACTTTATTCCGGCAAGGGAATGGTAGACAAATTCAGAAGCACGGGACGTATTTTTCTTGCAATGGTTTCATGGTCGCTTGAAAATGCCATGGAAACCGCTTCTTCCATGAAAGCGCGGGGGTATGGGAAGGGAAAGCGCACCAATTTTTCTCTCTTTCGGTTTACCCTGCGGGACGGTGTTCTTCTTGCTGTCAGTGTCGTGTTGATGTCCGTAACGGTTGCGGGAACCGCCTCCGGCGCCACGACGTTCCGGTTTTATCCGCGGATCAGCCGCATTGATTGCTCGCCGTTTGCCATCACCGTGTATATCCTGTTCGGAATATTATCGCTCTTACCCTTTATCGTCGAAGTGAAAGAGGCTGTCATATGGAATTGCTGCAAGTCAAAGATCTGAGCTTCCGTTACCCCGGAACCGAAACCTATGCCGTGGACCGGGCTTCCTTTACCGTTCAGAGCGGAGAATTTATCGTGATATGCGGGGAATCAGGTTGCGGGAAAACAACCCTGCTTCGCCTGATTAAGCCGGAGCTTGCGCCCGCAGGGGAGCTGAGCGGGGACATTACCTATTCCGGCGGCGAGAGAACCCCGAGAGAAATCGGTTATGTCCTGCAGAATCCAGATCAGCAGATTGTGACCGACAAAGTTTGGCATGAACTGGCATTCGGGCTGGAAAACCTCGGCGTTCCGACAGAAGAAATCCGTCGCCGCGTCGGAGAAATGGCAAATTACTTCGGGATCGAGAATTGGTTCCGGAAGAGAACGGACGAGTTATCCGGCGGGCAGAAACAGCTCCTGAACCTTGCGTCGGTTATGGTGATGCAACCCAAAGTCCTGATTCTTGATGAGCCGACCAGTCAGCTTGATCCGATTGCGGCATCCGATTTCATTTCCACGCTTCAGAAACTGAACAGGGAATTCGGACTGACCATCCTTCTGGTGGAGCACCGTCTGGAAGAAGTTTTTCAGATTGCGGACCGGGCACTTCTCATGGATGGCGGAAGAATACTCTTTGACGGTACCCCGAAGGCGCTCGGAAACGCCCTGCCGGCACAGCATCCGATGCAGGCAGCGCTCCCGAGTGCGGTCAGAATCTTCCGGTCTCTCGGAATTCCGGATGATTGTCCCCTTACGGTACGTGAGGGCAGAGATTTCCTGGAGCGGCATTTTTCGGATCGCTCCGGAAACCTTCCCGAGACGGAATACCTGCACAGCAAAACGGTTGTGCTGGAACTTAAAAATGTCTGGTTCCGTTACGAAAGGGACCTGCCGGACATTCTGCGCGGTACGATGTTACGGGTATATCAACGTGAAATCTATGCGGTGCTCGGCGGAAACGGGAGCGGAAAAACCACCATGTTGAATGTACTTGCCGGTATCGGCAAGGCGTATCGCGGCAAAGTCACCGTAGCGGGGATTCCGATCAGGGATTACAGGGGAAACTCGCTTTATCGGCAGAATCTGACTCTTTTGCCGCAGAATCCGCAAACGGTATTTGTGCGGGATTGCGTGCGTGCCGATTTTGATGAAATCCTGGAAGCACACGGAGTTCCGGCTAAGAACCGGGAAGAAAAGATACTCGGTATTGCCGCAAAACTCGGTATTTCTCATCTGCTGGACCGAAATCCTTTTGACCTCAGCGGCGGGGAACAGCAGAAATGCGCCCTTGCCAAGGTGCTTCTGACCGAGCCGAAGATTTTACTCCTGGATGAGCCCACAAAGGGAATTGACGCAGGTGCAAAGCTCGAGTTGGCTGCACTTCTGAAAGCACTCAAGAAAGATGGCGTCACGGTTCTTATGGTGACGCACGATGTGGAATTTGCCGCCGGTGTTGCGGATCGTTCCGCTCTTTTCTTTGACGGCGAAATTCTTTCGGCAGACACCCCCTCGAAATTTTTCGGCGGGAATACTTTTTATACCACTGCCGCAAACCGCATGGCGCGCAGTATTTGTCCCAACGCGGTAACCTGTGAGCAAGTGGTGAGATTCTGCACCGAAGGAGCGGGGGTATGAAAAAGGTATTCTCCTACGGAATCCTGTGCGTTCTGATACCCGCGGTCGCAGTCGGTGGCGCAATCCTGTTTCAGGACAGACAGTTTGCGTGGATTTCCCTTGCGATTGCGATTCTTGCCTGTATTCCGTTTTTTCTGCATTTTGAACGAAGCGGGGCGGATGCAAAACGCATGGTTCTGATTGCCTGTATGACGGCGTTGTCCGTTATCGGCCGGATTCTGTTCACGCCGCTTCCCGGGTTCAAACCGGTGACGGCAATCGTGGTCATTACGGCTATGTATTTCGGCGGCGAAGCTGGGTTTCTGACGGGCGCATTGTCGGCGGTGATCTCAAACTTTTATTTCGGGCAAGGGCCATGGACCCCGTTTCAGATGTTCAGCTGGGGAATCATTGGTCTCATTGCCGGTCTGCTTGCCGAACCACTGAAAAAGAACAGAATCATCTTAGCGGTGTATGCCGTTATTTCCGGGGTTCTGTATTCTTTTCTCATGGATATCTGGACCGTCCTTTGGGCGGATGGATACTTCAACTTTTCGCGGTATTTGGGTGCTTTGGTATCCGCGGCACCGTTTACTGCGATTTATGCGGTTTCCAACGTCATATTTCTTATGTTATTTGCACGTCCGATCGGAAAAATTCTGGAGCGGATCAAGGTCAAATATCAATTATAATTCCGAAAAAACTGCGTATAAAGCGTGATACGTTGTCCGTGTTTACGGGTGGGCAGCTACCGGCATAACAGAGAGTCAGCCACAGACGGACCCGTCTGTGGCTGACCTCTTCTATATGGAATTCTCTTTCGGAACAACTGACGCTTTGTTTTAACTGAGCGCCTGTTGTTCGGCGGGACCTTGTTTCTTTTTCTCCCATTTGGTCGTTACATAGAACAAAATGGAGAGAACAGCCGCAATGGTCCAACCGATCGGCCAGGAGAGCCAGATTCCGGTGGTGCCGAGCGCAGTGCGGGACAGAATCTCTGCGAGCGCTACCCGCAGGACCAGGTCCGTGAAGGTTGCAATCATGAATTCCTTCATCATGCCCGCACCGCGGAGCACGCCGTCGGATACAAGCTTTGCCGCAACAATGAAATAGAAGGGAGAAACAATCCGTAAGAACAGCACGCCGGTATCCATTGCCGCCCCGGTCGGACTTTCAAGAAAGATGTAAACAAGCCACCGTCCCGCGAACTCATAAAGCAGAACCAGCGGTACACAGAGTGCCCAGACCAGCTTTACCCCTGCACGGAAGCCTGCTTTGATTCGGTCAAATTTTGCCGCACCGAGGTTTTGCGCCGTGAAATTGGAGATACCGTTCCCAAGCGTTGTCAGGGAAGTAATGACCATATTGTTTAACTTGACAGATGCAGAGTAGCCAGCCATGACCGCGGGTCCGAAGCCGTTGATAACGCTCTGAATGACGATGTTGCCGACCGAAATAAAGCTCTGCTGGAGAATACTCGGTACCGCGATCACGGAGAAACTGCCGAAGTGCTGCCATGAGAAAATACGGACTTTTCCCTCCGTCCGGATTTTGCGGAATCTGCGGAAGACCACAATCAGTGCCAGCACACAGCTGATTCCCTGGCAGAGGAAGGTTGCCCATGCGACACCGGCGACACCCATCCGGAATGCGGTGACAAAGAGAATATCTACGCCGATGTTGGAAAGCGAAGAGCAGGCAAGGAAGATAAACGGCGTTTTTGAATCCCCGAGTGCCGAGAAAATACCGGTTGCCACATTATAAAGAAAGACGAACGGAAGTCCCATAATATAAATGTCAAGATACAGCTTTGAATCTGCAAAAACTTCCGCCGGAGTCTTGATCAGCTGCAACAGGCTGTCGCAGAAGAGCATACCGATCGCCATCAGTAAAATGCACAGTGCCGTGCTTGTAATCAGCGCGGTATAAACGGCGCTCTTCATATCATTGTACCGCTTGGCACCGAATAACTGCGCCGCCAGCACGGAGCAACCGATATTACAGCCGAATGCAAATGCAATGAAGATCAGGGTGATCTCATAGCTGTTGCCGACCGCCGCAAGCGCATTGTCTCCGATGAATTTTCCTGCTACAAAACTGTCGGCAATATTGTAAAGCTGCTGAAAAATGATGCTTCCGAACAGCGGCAAACAGAATTTGCAGAGAACCGATTCGGGTTTTCCGACTGTCAGATCCTTATTCATGAGAAGGTACCTCCGACTCATCGCTCAGTGCCTTCAGGATCACGTCGACAGTCCCGTCGATTCCGTATCGTCCGGAAGAGATCATCAGATCATAACTGCTCGGATCTCCCCAAGGAGTGTCCGAATAGAAATCAAAGTACTTTTTCCGCATCCGGTCAATTTTTTCTGCTTTGCGGAGTGCGGTCTTGGTATCTATTCCGTTTCGCTCCGCAATCCGTCTTGCACGGTCATCCCGATCCGCGTAGACAAATACGGAAAGTACGTCAAAGCCGGCTTCCCGCAGGATAGCGGAAGCACAGCGACCGATAATCACACAGGGTCCCTTTTTGGCAATTTCGCGGATCGTGTTGCTTTCAGCTTCAAATACCCTTTGCTTTTCGGAATAAAAGGTTTCGCCAATCGTGGCGCTGTCCGCAAAGGGATTTCCGGACACCATGGTACAAAGTCCGATCGGCTTTTCTTCGTCCGCTTCCACCGTTTCAACGGAAAGTCCGGCTTCCGCCGCAGCCTTTTTTATCAGCAGTTTGTCATAGCAGGTTACGCCGAGCCGCTCTGCAAGCTTTTCGCCGATCTCCCGTCCGCCGCTTCCGTATTGCCTTCCGATACAGATGATTGTGTTTTTCATTTTTTCCCCCGGAAATGATTGAAATCAATCAGAATTTACTCTTGATTTTTCTGTACGGGCATATTATAATCTGATTGTTGGTATGTGTAAAATCTTTCTTTTGTATGACTGCCATATCAAAAACGTATTATTCGGCTCGGAGGATCGGCATGTATATCAGTTATGATTATTATCGTATTTTTTACTATGTTGCAAAATACGGGAATGTGACGCAGGCGGCAAAATTCCTTCTGAACAGTCAACCGAATCTGACACGAGCGATCAAAACGCTGGAAAGCGAGATCGGGTGTCCCTTGTTCATCCGAAACAACCGCGGCATGAAGCTGACGCCGGAAGGCGAACGACTGTACCGTCACGTCAGCGTTGCCGTGGAAAGTATGGAGGCGGGGGAAGCGGAAATCATGGAAAGCCGCAATCTGGAAAGCGGATCCGTATATGTTGCGGCAAGTGAAGTAGCGCTGCATTGTGCGTTGCTCCCGGTTCTGAAAAAATATCGTGCTCTCTATCCCGGTATCCGTCTGAAGATCAGCAACCATTCCACGCCCCAAGCGATCGATGCCATCAAAAACGGAATTGCCGACATCGCGGTTGTCACCACCCCGACCATGCCTTCCCACATGATTGATGAAACGACCGTTCGGCAGTTCCGGGAGGTTGCGGTTTGCAGCACTGCTTTCCCGGAGCTGATCGACAAACCGGTCGATTTCGGAGAATTGCTCCGTTACCCACTCATTTCACTTGGTCCGGAAACAAAATCTTTTGAACTCTATTCCCGTTTTTTCAGTGAGGAGGGACTTCTGTATCAGCCAACCACCGAAGCGGCGACCGCGGATCAGATTCTGCCGATGGTCAAAGCGGATCTCGGCGTTGGGTTTGTTCCGAACGAATTTCTGACGGGTGTGACGGGCGTTTCGGTCATCCGCACAAAAAAGCCGCTTCCCGAACGCGAAATCCGGCTGGTCAAACGGCACGAACAGGTGCTCAGCGTCGCGGCAAAGGAATTGGAACGCCTGATTCTGGAACATTGAAGAAACAGGATAATTTTTGGGGGGGCAGCTGTATTCTCGCGCCGGCGTTTTACCTGCCACGCAAAGAGGATATGCAGAAGAGAAGTTCCTCGGTACGGACTCCCGCCTGACAGCTGGAAATAACGTCCATCCCTTTCCGGATCAGCAAACGGAATCTGCAAGATATTTTGTGCGGTATATGTTTGACTTTGTGGATACACCCTGTTATAATCGACCCAAGTCGGATGTTAACACAGATCGGCGATTCATTTTAACGGACATTCCGGTCAGATTTGTACGTTAACATACAAAGGTACATTGGGTAACGATACCCCGGACTCTGTGTTTCGGTCGGATTTTTCGGGTGTTTGCGGACAAACCGTACATCTGCGGATGAGAAGGAGAGATGTTATGAAAAAGTCTGATTGCTGTTTTGTTGTGCCTTGCCGTCGTGATGGTGTGCTTTTCCGCATGTGCGGCAGGGGATGAGGAACGGTACCATAATATCAAAACAGACATGAATGTTTACAGCACGGGGACGCAGAGCGTGACCATTGAGAAGAGTACCGAGCGTTCCGATGAACCACGCGACCGCGGAAAATATTACGTTTGCAGGGGGAGTAACCGGGAAACCGACCGTTGAACTTGCGGACGGAAAACTGACCGTCCGGGTTGATAACTGTAATGTAGAAAATTCGGAAGTCCTGGTTGGCGAAATGTAACGACCATTGGGAAGCCAATGGCCGTAAAGCTCGGAACCTACTCCGGCGCAGACTTCTGATACGACAGGGAAGAACCGAAAACGATAAAAACGCCGGCTGCATACCGAGAGGACATGCAGCCGGCGTTTGGGGCGGAACCCGTTTATTTCCCCGAGGAAGAGGAGCTTCCCTGGACATACGCGACGATCTGAAGAATTCTGTAAATCAACTCCAGAAGCGCAATCACCATATCATTGATGTACTCAATGTTGTAAAGGCGGAACAGTTTTTTGCTCATTTCGATTTCTTCGTCTGTCACAAGACCGTCCTGCTTCATCAGACGGAGAGCCATTGACTGCGCTTTCTTTTCAGTTTTGAGAACGAGTACGGACATTACAAAGGAAATGATGTAAATCACAAGTCCGAGCGAGGCGGCAAGGATGGTACACAGTCCGCTACCGGTATGGAAAACAAACAAATCAAGTACTGCACCGATGAGAATCAACGGAATGAACGCAAGAGGACCGAAATAAATAAACGGCGTCATCTTTACGCGTGCTTTCATATCCGGATCGCCCTCTTTGTCAAGAACCGCAAGAGAAGACTTTTGTGCAGCCATGGAGAGGGAAGTGACGCTGTCCTTTTTCCAGGTCATGCGACGCAGGCGAACTTTTTTGAAAAAATGACTGTAACTGTTTCCGAAGAGGATCGAACCCGTTTTGGAAACATGGATATTCTGCAGACCGTTCCGGTCGAGGATTTCTCTTGCAACCTGTTCGCCCGTTTTGCCGCAGCTTGCTTTCTTCCGGTTGTACCGGATATAGGAAACGGAAAGGAAGATGGAAACAACCAACGCCACGATGGATGCAATCACAAGAAAGGCTACAATTACCGCCATTGCGAGAATGACCCCGTCGGTTACCCCGTCAAGCGGCATGTCGGACGCTTCGCGGATCGCCTCCAGAAATTCTGACATATGTGTTCCTCCGATTATTTTCTGCCGGTGGCAGATTTAGATAACAATATCGGTGCAAATCCCATACTCCAAAACAGAACGTAGCATTCGGATTGCCCGGAAAACGAACGCATCCTTTGGAGCACGTTGACCTTTGCGGAAACAATACCTTGAGGTGCGCGTATTGTACAGGAAAGCCCGCTTTAGACCGACGGAAAGGATTATATCATATTTTGCCTGAGATGTAAAGCCAAATCATAACTCAAAAGCAATCCGTTGACAGCTTCTGCTGATTTGTTTTCAGACGTTTTTTTTCAAAAAACGCAGGATACTTATTAAAATGAGAAAAACAGTGTGCTATAATATGACCGGATGAACGATTGCGGTCATTTTCAAAAGTGAAATCAATACGCTTGCGACGGAAGAACGTGAAAGAACACGGATCATCTTGATTTACAAAGAAGGATGCGCCGTATTCGAAGCGAAAAAGGAATTCCGTTATGATTGGGAAACTGCCGAACGGCAGTTTTTAAAAAGCTGAAAGGTTAGTGTACGCTAACCAACGTGAGGTACATATGATACGCAATTTCTGGGACAAAAACGCACATATCTACAACCACTTCATGAAAAAAGATGCGCGGGCATACGAAAAAATGTACGAACTTATGCGTCCCGTCGTAAAGGGAAAGACGGTGCTGGATCTTGCGACGGGAACCGGACTGATTGCCGGAAACCTCGTCGGTGATGCCGGAATGATCGAAGCGACCGATGCCTCTCCGGCTATGATTGCCGAGGCGAAATCGAATTACCGGTCGGCGAAGCTGCATTTTTCCGTACAGGATATGTTCTGCATGCCGTATGTGGACAATACTTTTGACATGGTGATCGTAGCAAACGTCCTGCACATTGTAAAAGAACCGGAACGCGTTCTTTCCGAAATCCGCCGGGTGCTGAAAAAAGACGGGATCATGATCGCTCCGACTTTTACGCACAGCGACAACCGGACTGCCGTTCGGACGGGAAAGAGCAACGAACTGCCGCAAAACCGTGCCGCGTGCCGGAATGCACGAAAAACTGATGAGAATACACTGAAAACGGGAGACGAACAGCGAAAACAATGAAATACCATTCGGTACGCGATCAGATGCTTCCCGCCAGGGACAGAGAAGATAATATTGCCTGTGATCTGAACGATATGACCTGGTTGGAGCGGATCGATGCGTCCGAAGGCGTGGTGCTTTTCGCCGCAGGGGTATTTTATTACTCCTTGACTGAACCGGTAAAGTCGTTGGTCAGAGCGGCGGCGAAAGCATTCCCGGGCGGCAAGCTGGTATTTGATGCTGCCGGAAAATCCGCCGTGGAACTCATGCTGAAAACCCGGATCAAAAGTGCAAAGATCCGCGACGTGGGTGCCTATTTTGCGGTGAGGGATGCGGTTCGTGAACTGTCGGCATGGGACGGGGATTTCCGGGTTTCCTCGCGCGGATATATGCTTGGGTACAACGATCTGAAAACTCCGTCGGTAAGCGCCTTCTTCAGATTGCTTGCAGAAATCGGTGACAGAACAACGAAAATGCAGATCGTCCGATTGGATTTCGTGGGGGCTGGATCACGAAACATATTCACTTTGACACAGAAACCGACGGATTATACGGTGCTTACTGGGAATGCGGCACTGCAACAGACTGTGCGATCATTGCCATGCTCGGCGATGACCCGGAGATCATATGGTCCGTTCGGCGGTCAGTTGGCTCCTGCGCCTCGGTGTTATTGTTCTGACGATGTCGTCGGGCAAAAAGATTACAGTCATCACAACTATCCGCTGGACGGATCGAGGTCGCCATCGCGTTCCTGCATGCACACGGAATCCGGAAAATCGGAATTGCCGGCGCGTCAACGACCGGGACACTTGCCCTGGTTGCCGCTTCGCTGTTTCCGGAGATTACGTTGTCGATTGCCATGACACCGAGCGATTTCGTGTGGCAGGGATTTATGCAGGGAAAGCGGGACGGGTGCAAAGAATGGCCGGTCGAGGGAGAGTTCCTGTTTTCCTATCGCGGAACCCCCCTTCCGTATATGCCGTTCTGTTAACGGCATCCGGAGTACTGGCAGGTGATGACCACGGAAGCAAAGAAATCCGGCGATATGATTGCGTCCGGCAAGATTTTCGACGATTCCGAGGTGGCACATCCGATCACGGAAGAGGAATTCATCAAGGTGGAAGACATCCGCAGAAAGCTGCTTCTGGTCGGTGCGGAAGACGACTCGCTCTGGAATACGGCAAAGTATATCCGCCGCATGGAAAAACGCCTTGCCGGAAAACCGCATGAGTGTACGGTTGAAGCGGTTGTTTACCCACACGGGACACATTTCGTCTTTCTGGAAAGTATGCTGCAAATCATACTTCCCATCGGCGCGGACGCTTTCATAAAAATGGCGTTCCGCGCCGCCAAAAAGTACCCGGAGGAATGCAGGGAAACCCGTCTTGACATCGACAGGCGCATGATGCGCATAATCGGCGAACGGAGGAACGAGGCATGAAATACGTGGGAATGCCTATGGGAATGTGGGCGCTGTTCGGGGCATCATTTGAAAAGAATCTGACGGCAGTCTTCGGTCTGAATCCGGAAACCGCGAAAGCGGTCAGCGAAAAACAAAAGGGAAGTACCGGGAGATTATTTCGGGACTTCCGGAGTTTGAGAGGGCAGACCGCTTTCAGATGAATCTTGTCAACTGCGCCATGTTCGAGGCGTTTGTCCTGTCCATGCCGCAGCGTCCGGAGGTCGGACCGCTGACCGATTATTACGCGCGCTCCTTGATGACAAAGCCGATGCGGTGGTTCTGCCGGAAGAGCGGGAAACGCAAGTTTACCGCAAAAGACATTGAAGGGATGCAGGCAACCGCGCGCCTAAAGGCGGCTGACTGGAACCCTTATTGCACGTGCGTTTCTGAAGGATGCCCCGATCATCCTTCTTGACGAGGCGACCGCGAGCCTTGACGAGGAAAACGAAACACTCATTCAGACGGCGCTCTCCAGACTGGTCCGCAATAAGACTGTGCTGGTTATCGCCCGCCGGATGAGAACGGTCGCGGGCGCCAATAAGATCATTGTCCTTGAGGACGGTGTCGTGGTGGAACAAGGAAGCCCGGACGAACTGTACCAAAAGAACGGGATCTACACACACATGGCCGATCTCCAGACAAACAGTCAGAATTGGAAATTTTCATGATTGCTTCGCTTTCAGGATATGCAAAAACGCAGTCCCGGGGCGTTCAGTTTTTGTGGAGGAATCATATTTCCGATAATACCGGATGACGGCATTGCAGCATGGAAAAATTTTTTTGATGCGGACAAAGGATTTTCTTTACAAAGCGCGGATTATGTTGTATACTGTAACATAAAGGGGGTGAAGCATATCAATTCGATGATATACGATCCGCTTGCGGAATACGAAAGCAAATTCAGAAGTCTTCACTCGGAAAAGGCCGAAAAATTCTTTGATGCGTTGCGGGAGAAATCCGGGATTGCCGTGGAAGAAAACCGAACCACGGTCAAGAAGTATCATGAGTGCAACGACAACCTGAAAAAGCAGAAGAAAAAGCTGAACCTTTTTCGGTTTCTGCGTGTTCTGATGATTATCACCATCCTGCTCATTCCGCTGGTGATTCTTAAAATGACACCACGGATCAGACAGATGCGAAGCGACATTGAGAATGAGGACAAACGGGCTGCGGAGTTGCTCGCGGCGGCAAACGCGCAGATGCAGCCGCTCAACCAGCTGTTTACGGATCGGGATGCGGTTCATCTGATTGAGGAAACCATTCCGCTTTTTGAGTTCGCACCGGATTTTTCGGTAAAACAAGAAGCCGACATGATCCAGAACTACGATTTTGACGGAATTTCCGACACGGAGCGTTCGGCGGTGGATCTTCTTGCGGGAAGTTACAACGACAATCCGTTTGTGTTTGAAAATCAACTGATTCACCGGATGGGAGAAGAGGTATACCACGGGTACAAGACCATCAGCTGGACAGAAACCTACCGCGACAGCGACGGCCATACAAAGACCCGCGTCCGCACGGAAACACTCCACGCGACCGTGACCAAGCCCAAGCCGTTTTACTCCACGCAGGTTGCTCTGAATTACTGTGCGCAGGGTGCTCCGGATCTTTCGTTTTCCAGGGATGCCACGCATCTGGAGCAAAAGAGCGACAAGGAAATCGAGAAATACGTCAAAAAAGGCGAGAAAAAACTGAAAAAGAAAACCGATAAAGCCATCCGTGATGACGGCAACTTCACCAGTATGTCCAATTCGGACTTCGAAGTGTTGTTTGACGCGCTCGACCGTACCGACGAAGTGCAGTTCCGGACGCTCTTCACACCGCTGGCACAGACCAATATGGTCTCGCTCATCCGTTCGCGCGTCGGTTACGGCGACGATTTTCACTTTATCAAACGAAGAAGAACCAACCGCATCATTTCCTCCCACAGTCAGGGGAGATCTCTTACTCTGAATCCTGCGGACTATGCTTCCTTTTCCTATGATGAAACCAGGGAGAATTTCCTCGCGAAAAACGCCGAATTCTTCAAATCGGTTTATTTTGATTTCGCGCCTCTTCTGGCAATCCCCGTATATCAGGAAAGACCGGTGTATTCGCTCAAGCCTATTCCGGACTATTCACAAAGATATTCCAACATGGACTGTGAGGTCCTGCTCAACAGGATGGACCCACACCGCGCGGTGCATCCGGATACTAAGACCCGGGCGATCCTCAAGCCGGAATATATCGGTTCGGTCAATACCTCCGACAGAATCCGTGTGACCGCCTATTCCTATGACATGGAGCCGCGCGTGGATTTCGTCCCGGTACTCGGTGGGGACGGTCACATTCACAGTGTCCCGGTTCCGTGGGATGAGTATCTGCCGCTGGAGGCGACCAACGACTTTCTTGTATCGGCTGACAACGAAAAGATTCCGACGAATAGCGTATTTGCAAAGTGCAATGGGCTTTGTCTGCGCGGATTTGAATGATGTTCCAATTATCTAACATAAAGGAGAAATGAGAATGGCAAATCAATTGGATGAACTGAACCCCGAGGTACGGGAAGAGGGCGTTGACACTAATGTCATCGCAAAGAAGATCCCCGCAGAGGTGGGCGTCGGCTCAAAGATTTTTGAAGTTCTGCTTTGGGTGTGCGGAATCATTCCCGGATTGATCTTCCTCATCATGAAGATTAATGCGCAGAAACATTTTGACCAGCTTCAGCAGAAGATTCAGCGGAATGCGTCGCAGATCGACAACTATCTGGAACAGCGGGTCATGGTGCTTCAGAACTGCGCCCGCCTTCTGGACAAGGCAATTGACCTTGACAAGGATACCTTCCAGAACATTGCAAAGTATCGCTCCGGCAATGCGGGAGACACCGATGCTGCCCGTAATGCGCTTGGCGGTCAGGTAGACTCCCTGTCGCGTACTATCAATGTGGCGGTTGAGAATTATCCCGATCTCAAGGCACATCAGGAAATCGCCGATGCCATGCAGCAGAACATGTACCTGCAAAGAGAGATCACAGCGGCAAGAGAACTGTACAATGATACCATCAATCAGTGGAACCGTGACATCTTTGCATGGCCCACCAAGAAGATCGTTGCGGCAAAGAACGGCTACACCACGAGAATTCCGTTTGCCGCTTCCAAAGAAATCAAGGAAAAGGCAAAAGGCGTTTTCTTCTGATACGTTTTATATCCGGTTACAAGCGGCTGCCAATGGCAGCCGCTTATTTTATTTGATAAAAAAGTACATCCGTCACGAGGGAATTGCCGGAACGGGATCGATATACTTACATACAATCAACATTCAGCGGGATGCCCTTTCAGGCGCCCGTTTTTTTACAATGCAGATGACCGGAGCGACCGGTAAACCGATACGGCACGTATCGCGCATGCAAGAAATTCATGACCAGGCCTCATCCGATGGGCGCTTACACAGCCTGCAAAATAACGCACAGAGCCACCGGGTAACCGTGCGGCTCTGCATACGATATATTCGCTTTGCTGTAAATGTTGACCTTACGGGAACGAGAGGCACATTTTTCCCGCCTTCAAGAAGGGGAACGGTAACCGGAATTGCTCGCAGACGGACATGGAGCCGGGGTCCGGAATATTAAACAGGGCAATGGAAGCCGACTGTATTGCAGCTTGCACAACTCACAAAAAGCGAAACGGAAAGTTCACCCTGTTTAAGGATATAAATGGTTTTGGTCGCAGCGGAATATATCAAAATATACAAAAGAAAGCCTAAAAATTGAGAGTTATATGTCTAATGCTATCATCGAAAATGGATTTATACAAATTCAGGTCATAATTTGGATACATTCCAGGTTTTCTGTCACTTGCATTTTGTGCTGTCAATAGTTACAATGGAGTCAGAAAGAAACCGTGTGAATTTGACAAATCCGTGCATTCGGGATTAGATACCCGGAATACACGGATGGAACGGAAGATTCAGTTGTTTTCTTTTTCTCTGAGAGCAATGAAGAACTCCAGCCGACGGTTTTCGTAAACGGTGAGGATTCTTTCGAGGTCCTCTTTCGGAACAGAATCCTGTGTCGGGACATTCCGGCGGATCTGCTCATAGATCTCGTCAACCGAGGAACTGAAGCCTTCCAGCGCCCACCGCTTGAAAATGCGGATCCAACCGGCGATTCCGGGCTCGGATGCACTCTTCCCGGTAAATTTTTCAGAAACATACAAAAGACTGCGATTGATGATCTCAAGTCCTTCCGCATCAGAGAGAAGCCGCTTGAAGAAAAGGGGAGAGTTCTTGATGGAATGGATGATGGATACGACGATTTCCTTCCATGTGGCGTTGTTCCCGTAAATCAGTTCAAACGCCGAAAACTTGGCACAGGTTGTCTTGTATGCCCAATCGTATTTGTCAACATAGTAGCGATAAAAAGTCTGATGCGAGATACCGGCAACTTTGATAACATCTGTAACCTTGGTTTTTTCGAAGGAATTCTTTTTTAAGACTGCGTCGAATCCGTCTGTGATTTTCGACTCTACATCATTTTTGGTGCCCATATTTTCCTCCTTGTATATCTTGGCTTAGACTTTCCGGCGCAGGTGGGTGCGTCAGGAACCATACATTCACTATCATACATCATCTCTGGACAAAATGCAACAATTCTTTTGCAAAATTTACACAAATATATGAATATACAGAAAACGGCAAGATGACTTCGCGTATTTTTCCACCATATGTTATATAAGGAGGTATTACAGTGGCAGAAAAGACGACCTATCCGAACCCCAATCGTCCGCCGAAGAAGTTCACGGAAAAGAGCCTGCACGGACGGACACGCAGTTTGGTATTCACTTACAAGGATCTGCATCGGTTTCAGAACTTCAACATCAACGTTTTCGGTTGGGATATGATCGAAACCCCGGAGGCGGCGAGCGGCATCCCTGCCGGTGACCCACATCCGAGCCTGTTACTTGCATCCGGACCCGCGCAGTATGACTACGAGGGCGTGACGCCCGGTCATATGAACGGTTTTTTGCATTGGGCACCCGGCGAGCTCGAAAAGATCGGTCCTTTTATGGAAATCGACATGGAACGCCCCTTGGAAGAAACCATTCAGAAGATTCTGGATCACGGCGGAAAGCTGATTCTCGACAAATCCAAGTCTGCGCTTGCAAAACCGCTTGATGACAGCAAGCAAAGCTGGGAAATTCACGCGGTGATCGAGGACCCGGCAGGGAATTACCTGTATCTGTGGAAATGCCCGTCGTCGAGAACCTGGGACGAACTGGAAACAGAATACGACGAACCGTAAGAAGCAACCAAAATATAGAAAAGAGGAATTTAACATGGCAGAAAAAACTACGTACCCGCATCCCTCGCGTCCCCCGAAGAAGTTCACCGCGAAGAGTCTGCACGGCAGAACGCGTCTGATGGTGGTCTCCTACAAAGATCTTCACAACTTCCTGAATTTTGCTGTCAACGTCTTCGGCTGGGACATGATTGAAACGCCCGAAGCCGCAAGCGGTGTGCCCGCAGGCGATCCGCATCCCGGACTTCTGGTCGCTTCCGGCCCTGCGCAGTATGATTACGAGGGTGTTACCCCCGGTCACATGAATCTCTTTATGCACTGGGCACCCGGAGCACTTGAAAAGATCGGTCCGTTTATGGAGATCGACATGGACCATCCGCTGGAAGAGACCATCCAGAAGATTCTGGATCACGGCGGGAAGCTGGTGCTTGACAAGTCCAAGTCCGCGCTTGCAAAGCCGCTGGACGACAGCAAGCAGAGTTGGCAGCCGCACGCGGTGATCGAAGATCCCGCAGGGAATTACCTGTATCTGTGGAAGTGCCCGTCGTCGAGAACCTGGGACGAGTTGGAAACCGAATACGACCAGGAATAATTTGATTGAAAGAAAAAGGAGTACATTATGAAAAAAATATATACTTGCTTTGCGTGCGGATTTCCGATTGCATTTGAAGAGACCGAAGTCCCGGCAGCTTGCCCCGGCTGCGGCGCTCCCCGTTCCCAGTTCCTGGAGGAACCCTGGTGCGGAAGCATCGATAAGAGAAGAATCCACGTAGATCCCCCCGAAGTCGATCCGAACCGTGACCCGTTCGATATCTCCTTCCATCCCGCAAAGGACTTCATCCCTCAGAAGGGTGACGGCCGTATCCGCAGATGGGTCATGGGTTACAAGAAGGGACAGGCGGATGAAATGCGTTCCTTCTATACCGACCTGTTCGGATGGGACATCATTGATGTGGAGGGTCCCGATCCCGAGAATCCCATCATGTATTGCGCAACCGGCCCCGGCACTCCCGATTGGGAGCCTCGTGTCTGCTCGTTCGGTTACGGCTTCCTTGTTCCCGAAGAAGAGGGCAGCCTGAACCCCGTGCCCAGCATGATCATTGAAGTAAAGAACATTGACGAGACTGTAAAGAAAGCAAAGGAATGCGGCGGCAAGCTGATCCGCGATCGCTTCCGGATGCTTGGTGACAACTATGCCGTGATCGAAGATTCCGAAGGCAACCGCTATTATCTGTGGGAACTGCCGGATCTGGTTCCGGATTACTGCATCCACGGTGTCGCAAATACGGGCGCACAGTAATCCAAATCCGAATCTAAGAAACTGTTTCTTTCCGCATGACGGAAGGGAAGGAGGAAACCCTTGGCAGAAATCGTATTGAAAGCCGAACACATGGTCAAAGAGTTCGGCCCGACCAAAGCAGTGACCGACGTAACACTGGAGCTCAAGAGCGGGATTGTGACGGGACTTGTCGGAGAAAACGGTTCCGGTAAATCCACAATCTCCAGCATGATCGCGGGTGTTTACCCGCCGACCTCCGGTGAAATGACGTATCACGGAAAGCCCTATCGTCCGAAGTCCGTTCTGGATGCCCGCAAAGCGGGTATCCAATACCTGACGCAGGAGCAGGGTACCATCGACGGCATGACCGTTGCGGAGAATATGTTCCTCGGAGAAGAGGACCTGATGTCGAAGCACGGCATGGTCAGTATACGTAAGCTGAACGCGAAGGCAAAGGAAATCCTGGACGCAAACCAGCTGTCCGACGTTGTCCCCGGGAAAATGATCGAAGCGTATTCTTTCGAGGATCGAAAGATGATCGAAACAGCGCGTTCGCTCAGCCAGCAACCGTCCGTTCTCATCATTGATGAGACGACAACGGCACTTTCCCAGAAGGGGCTCAACCGGATGTATGAGATCATCTTCGAGCAGAAGAAAAAGGGAACCGCAATCCTGATCATTTCCCATGATCTGGACGAGGTCAAAAAGCTTTGCGATGAAGTGGTCGTCATGCGTGACGGCAAGTACATCACCACCCTGACGGGCGATCAGATCGAGCCGCAAATCATGCGTCAGAACATGATCGGCAGAGAGGTGGACGGCTCGTATTACCGCGGCGACTTCACTTGTACCTATGATCCGGAGGTATCTCTCTCCGTCAAAAATCTGTCCGTGGACGGACTGTTCTCGGATATCAGCTTCGACCTGCATAAAGGTGAGATCCTCGGTATCGGCGGGCTCAGCGAATGCGGTATGCACGACGTGCTCAAAACCGTGTTCGGTGCAATCAAGCCGACCTCCGGTTCGGTCACCCTGACCGAAGGAAATGTGGCGCTCAAGAATACCACGACGTCCATCCGGCACAAGGTCGCGTATATTCCGAAGGACCGTGATAAGGAGTCCCTGTTCCAGGCAACCAGCATCCGCGACAACATCGTCGCGTCGTCGCTGGACAAGCTGAAGCGTGGATTCTTCATTTCGCCGGCAGACGAAAAGAAGCTCGCCTCGGACAAAGCAAAACAAATGGAAGTCAAGATGAACCGGATCGAGCAGATGGTTCGTGACCTGTCCGGCGGTAACAAGCAAAAGGTTGTCATCGCCAAGTGGCTGGCGAACGATTCCAAGGTGTTCATCATGGACTGCCCGACGCGCGGCATTGACGTCGGCGTCAAGGAAAAGATTTACAAACTGATGGAAGCCATGAAGCATGAAGGAATCTCTATTCTGATGGTTTCCGAGGAAATGGCGGAGCTGATCGGTATGGCAGACCGCATCATCACCATGAAAGACGGCAAGATGACCAACGAATTCAAACGATCGAAGGACCTGACCGAATCCGTGATCATCAGTGCGATCGTGTAAGGAGGGGAATCTTATGGGAGAAAAAATCAAAAATCCGGAAAACCGTAAGAAGATCTTCTCAACGGTACGGAAGTTCATTCCGGCGATCGGTCTCGTCGTCCTCTTTATCCTGTTTGCTTTAACAACAAACGGACGGTTTCTCAAGATCAATAACCTGCGCACTTTGATCATGCAGTCGTCCATCACCATGGTCGCAGCGGTCGGTACCGCATTTGTCATGACGCACAACAACCTCGATTTCTCACTCGGCGGTGCCTGTGCACTCGCGGCAGTGCTTTCCTTCCTCGTCACAGGAACCAATCTTGTGTTGTTCTTCATCCTCTGCGTGGTGTTCGGCATCATCTGCGGACTCTTCTCCGCGCTGCTCCACATCAAAGGACAGATTCCCGCGTTCATGGCCGGTATGTGTATCATGTTTGCCGGACGCGGCGTGGCAGAAAGTGTTGCGGCAACCCACACCATGATGCAGTTTCAGGCGGCGGATCTCAACAATTTTACCGTCATCCTGATCGTGGTTCTTGCGGTTGTGCTGATCGGTGCATTCCTCTTCAATTACACCAAGATCGGTAAGTACCAGAAACTGATCGGCGCCAACCCCAAGGCGGCACAGCTCAGCGGTATTCCGGTCAATAAGTACAAGACCATCGCATTTGTCATCAGCGGTGTGACGCTCGGTATTGCGGCATGCCTGACCATTATCCGCAGCCCCGGTATCGTCGGTTCGACCGGTACCAACCTCGAGACCAACGTGCTTCTGGCGCTGTGTCTTGGAGGACTTTCGATGAGCGGCGGCTCTTCTTCCCGGATCAGCTCCGCCGTCATCGGCACCCTGATCTTCTTCATCCTCAACAACGGTCTGACGCTGTGGGGTGTGAACGCGGACTATGTGGATATCATCCGTGCAGTTTTCTTCCTGACGACGGTTGCAATTTCCACCGACCGTTCGCAGAAGGATCTGGTCGTCTGATCTCTTCAAAACGTAGCTCTGGCAGGGTAGTATCCTGCCGCAAAATAACAAACATTTCAAAGGAGTAAAGAAATGAAAAAAGTTCTTTCCATCGTTCTGGCGGTCCTCCTGATCGCATCCATGTCCGTCGCACTGTTTTCCTGCGGCGAAAAAACTCCCGATACGAAGAAACTCAAAATCGGTATGATCTGGTACGGCAACTCCGATGCAATGGGCGGCACCTTCTACGCTTGGGCAAACAAAGCTGCTGAAGCGCTCGGCGTGGAGCTTGTCTGGAAGCTCGGCAGCTACACCACTGCTGACGAACTTGCTGACTGCGAAAACCTGATTAACGCTGGCTGCGACGGCGTTTACTTCATCCCGATGGACGTCTCCGCAAACATCCAGCTTGGCAATGCCTGCAAGGATGCCGGCGTGTACTTCGCAACCAGTAACCGTGAGATCGTGGATTCTTCCGTTCTCGCTACCATGGAAGCGAACCCCTACTTTGTAACCCGTGTCGTCGACAACAGCTATGACGTTTGCAAGCAGATGGTCAAGGTTCTTGCCGATCAGGGAATCAAGGATGTGTTCGTACTCACCGGCGACCCGTCTGACGCAATGATGGTCGAGCGTAACAAGGGTTTTGAGGACGGATGCAAAGAATATAATATCAACGTTGTCGGTAGTGAAAGAATTGTCTCCGGCAACCAGAATGAAAACGTAAACAACGTTAAAAGAGCTCTTGATCTTTATCCGAATATGACAGGAATCCTTGCAGTTTCCGGTACCGCAGGTGTTGGCGAAAGCATTATTTCTGCACTGAAGAAATCCGGCAGAGACCCCGGTTCCGTTAAGGTTGCAACCTTCGATACTTTTGACGGCAACAAGCAGGCATTTGAGGAAGGTTGGCTCGCAGCAAGCTGCGGCGGTTACACCACTGAATGCCTTGTCGCATTCCTTTCTCTGGTCAACCGTATCCAGGGTAACAAGATTTCCGATAAAGTTGTCAAGCTCTCGCTTTCTCCTCTGCTGATCACCAGTGCAGAAGATATGGACATCTTCTCCCAGTACGTCGACAATAAGAGCGTCCAACTGTACAGCGACGACCTGGTCAAGAGCCTGGTCGGTGCAAACGTCAAGACCGAGGATTACCAGAAGGTGCTTGATGACTGGAGCATTGACTTCGTCAAGAAAGCAGTCGGCATCAATTAATCTGACGGTTCGATTTATTACCACAGTTATCACATTTTTCTGTAACCATTCACAGTTATCCCGGAATGATCCATTCGGTATGGAGGTAAAGACATGCAAAAAGTTCTGTCAACCATCAAGAATTACGCGGTGTCGGTGATTGCTCCGGCGCTGATGATCGTGATCCTTCTCCTGGTTTCTCCGGAAACCCGTTCCATGAACTCGGTGATATCCCTGCTTCGGCAGGGATTCGCCCCCGCAGTCCTCGGTTGGGGTGTTCTGTTCAACATGAAGGTCGGAAACTGGGACTTCTCGATCGGTGCGCGTTTTGTTCTCGCCTGCATCGTTGCCGGACGGCTCTCGTTCGGGATCGACAACATTGCGCTCGCCCTGATTGTTTATACCGTATCTGTCATAGCTCTGTCGCTTCTGCTCGGTGCGATTGTCGGTGCGGTTTACAAGTTCCTTCGGATCCCCACCCTGATCGCTTCGATCGGCGTCTGCCTGATCTTCGAGAGTCTCACCCGTATCCTTTTCAACGGTGCCGGTGTGCACATTGACTTCAAGTATCAGGTGCTCAGCACACAGCCGTGGGACCTGATTGTATTCGTCGCCTGCTTTGCGATTGCGGCATTCATTTACTACAAACGCAAAATTGGTTATAAAGTCCGGGCGGTCGGCAATAATGCGACAGTCGCGGAAACCAACGGCATCAATGCTGTGAATACCAAGGCAGCGGCACTGATTATCTCCGGTCTGTTCGCAGGTCTCTATTGTGTTCTGAGCCTCAGCAATTCAGGCGTCTGTTCGGCAGTGCAGGGTACGCTCGGCAGCGCATCCACCGTCTTTGACGCGATGATGTGCGTGTTGATCGGTATGGCAGTCTGCGGAAAGGGTAACATCATCTTCTCTATTTACAGCGGTGCACTGATTACCCAGATTCTGAAGATGGGTATGACGGCACTTCATCTGCCTACTTCTTTCAATAAGGTCGTGATCGCAGTGTTCGTCATCCTGTTCATGGTTTGCTCGTCCAAAGCGGACGCGATCAAAAAGTTCTTCGAAAAGATTTTCCGTCGCAAGACTCCCGTAAAGGAATAATTACACATTCTTCCGCGGGCGGTCAGGCAACAAGCTGACCGCCCGCGCGGAGAAAATGGAGGTACACTTATGAAGATTCGGATTTTATTCCGGCAGATTATGGAAGTCCCGCCCGAAAACCGCGAGAAGCAGGCGGAAATGGAACACAGGAGTGATCTTTGTGCGGTGCGCCTCGGTCTCCCGGTCCCCATGCGGATGCGTCCGTTTACCGGGAATATGGATTCGCGCATCCGGATCCAGGAATACGAATATGAATCCATTGCGGATTACACCCGCCTGTTTGTCGAATGCACCAAGGACCCGGAATGGGCAGAGCTTGAGCGTGAATGGGAAGGGGTCTACACATGGCGCCGTCAGGAGATCCTCTATGTGGATGATGCGCGCGACCCGATTATCCCGTGGATTCAGATGGCGGCGGAGCAGGGAAGAACCATCCGCTACACCGTCAACCCGAATTATAAAATGCCTGACAAAACAGGATCGGAGGAACACGCAGAATGAGATTCATGTATCGTCAGACACAAAAAATCCCCTTTGAAAAATGGCTTCAGGAGCTGGAGCTTGAAAGAAAGACCGATGACGAGGAAGCAAGACTCGGTCATCCTCTGCCGCGCCGCTACCGTTACTATTCCGGCGCAGAGCGGTCCCAGACCAGAGTGCACGAACGCGTATACGAAGATTTCGAGGTGTTCGGCAGAATGTTTGAGGCTTGGGCGGATGACGAAACCTGCCAGAAAATTGAAGTGGAACGGCACAATTTCTACGAATGGGAGCGCGAAGAGCTTCTGTATGTAGATGAGCCGGTGGATATAAAAGCCCTTGCCGACGAGCTTCGCCGGGAAGGGAAACCCGTTGCAAAAATTTATCAGTGATTTCTGCTTTGTGCGGTGGAAATGTTGCAAACAGATCCCGGATATCACGGAAGCATTTGAACACTACGTAAAACGAAATACGCAAGAACGGAGAACAGATCATGAAAGTATTGGCACTTGATTTCGGCGGCAGCTCGGTAAAGTATGCCGTCGTCGATGAAAACGGGAAAATGGAGTACCGCGGCAAAAAGCCCGCGCCGCTCGATTCCCCCGAACAGTTTGTTGACACGGTCAACGAGATCTATGAACCTGTGAAGGATCAGGTCGCCGGCATCGGCATCAGCCTGCCCGGCAACATTGATCCGGAAACCGGAAAGCTTTTCACAAATGGCGTGTACACCCAGTTGTACGGTTACGAAATTCCCGAACTGATTGCAAAGAAATGCCCCGTTCCCGTTGCGGTTGAAAATGACGGGAAGTGCGGAGCTCTGTCTGAAGCATGGATGGGCGGACTTGCAGACTGCAAGGACGGCGCAGTCGTTATCCTCGGGTCCGGTATTGCCGGTGGTCTTATTAAGGATCACAAGATCCACAGCGGCAGAGATTTCAATGCAGGTGAGTTTTCCTACCTGATTACAAACCCCGATGACCCGACGATGTTCTCCTGTGCGTTTGCAAATTCCGCGATGCTCGGAATTACCTATAAACTCTGTAAAAAGAAAAATCTCGATCTGGATTTTCAGGATTCCGCGCCCACGATGCATTTCCTCGACGACAAGTACCACGATCATTTCCCGACTCCTGCCGGCGAAGTAAAGCAGATTAAAGCAGACGGCAGACAGTTTGAGGCGTGGGTCAACGAGGGAGACCCTGACGCGCTGGAAGTTTATCACGATCTGGTCCGTTCGCTTGCCGTGCTGATTTTCAATGTACAGATCTGCTACGCGCCCGACAGGATCGTGGTCGGCGGCGGCCTTTCCAAGCAGACCGGCATCTTCCCGGATCTTGCGGCGGAGCTGACCCGCTATGCTGACGCGATCGGCATTCCAGAAAACATGAGAGCAGTGGTTGTCCCCAGTACCTTCCGGGACGAATGTAACCTGCTCGGTGCAACCT
This sequence comes from uncultured Eubacteriales bacterium, assembly GCA_934525675.1. Classification (GTDB taxonomy): domain Bacteria; phylum Bacillota; class Clostridia; order Oscillospirales; family CAG-272; genus CAKVOU01. Next base: position 203,417 of record CAKSZH010000002.1, on the reverse strand, counting down.
ATAATTTCATGATCCGGAAAGGAGAGAACTGATGTTTCCGAAGAATTTTCTCTGGGGCGGCGCAACCGCCGCAAATCAGATGGAGGGCGCTTATCTTGAGGACGGCAAGGGGTTGTCCATTCAGGATCTGCTTCCCCACGGCGTTGCAACGCCGCGTACCGAAGAGCCGACTCCCGATAACCTGAAGCTGATCGGCATTGATTTCTATCACCGTTACAAGGAAGACATCAAGCTGTTTGCGGAAATGGGCTTCAAGGTGTTCCGGATGTCTATCGCCTGGGCACGTATTTTCCCGAACGGGGATGATGCAGAACCGAACGAAAAGGGTCTGGAATTCTACGACCGCGTGTTTGATGAGTGCCACAAGTACGGCATTGAGCCTCTGGTCACTCTTTCCCACTACGAAACGCCTCTTGCCATCTCCAAAAAATATGACGGCTTCCGCAGCCGCGAAACCGTGGAACTGTTCGCACGTTACGCAGAAACCGTGTTCCGCCGTTACCGCAGAAAAGTGAAATACTGGCTGACCTTCAACGAGATCAATACCGTCATGTCGGAGCCGTTCATGAGCGGCGGCATCTGGACGGATAAGTCCAAGCTTACACTGGGGGATAAATTACAGGCAATTCATCATGAACTGATCGCTTCCTCAAAGGCAACCAAGATCGCGCATGAGGTGGATCCCGAAAACAAGGTCGGCTGTATGGTACTGGCACTGCCGGTTTACCCTCTGACCCCCGATCCTGCCGACGTCCTCAAGGCAATGGACATGAACCACACTAATCTGCTCTTTACCGATGTGCAGGCGCGTGGCTATTATCCCTCTTACGCCAAGCGCTGGTACCGCGAAAATAATATCACCCTCCATATGGAGCCCGGTGACGAAGAAATGCTCCGTAATTCGGTTGATTTCGTTTCCTTCAGCTATTACTGGAGTCTGTGCGCATCCGCAGATCCCACAAAGGTCAAGGAAATGTACTTCTCGAGCGCAACACCGAACCCCTACCTCAAATCCACCGACTGGGGCTGGCAGATCGACCCGCAGGGACTCCGTTATATTCTCAACGAGTTCTACGAGAGATACCAGAAGCCGTTGTTCGTCGCGGAATGCGGACTCGGTGCACACGACCGGTTGGTCGAGGACGGGCACGGTTCCTTCACCGTCAACGATGATTACCGTATCGACTTCCTCCGCCAGCATCTGCTTCAGGTAGAAGCTGCTATCGAAGACGGCGTCGATGTGTTCGGATTTACCTCCTGGGGTTGCATTGACCTTGTCAGTGCGTCTACTGCGGAAATGGAAAAGCGGTACGGTTATATTTACGTTGACCGTGACAACAAGGGCAACGGAACGCTTGCACGTTACCGCAAGAAGAGCTTCTACTGGTACCGCGATGTGATTGCTTCCAACGGGGAGAGCCTTCACGAGACAAAAGAATAAAGAAAGGAGTGTCGGCGGGATGACAGAAATCAAACATCAATACCCCTACCGCGCTCCGAAAAAGTATCCGAAAAAAGATCTGCACGGCAGAGTCCGGATGCTGATGATGCAATATCGTGATTTCAAACGCTTTCAAAACTTTTATGTCAATGTATTCGGCTGGGACCTCTTTGAATTGCCGGAAGCGGCAGGCGGTGCAAAGAAGGGAAGCAACAAGCCTTCTCTTCTGATTGCAACCGGACCCAGCTATGAGACATGGGAAGGTCTGACACCGGGACATATGAATGTGATGGCATTTCACACGGATGATGAACCGTTACAGCCTTACCCGAGCATGGAGGTGCATATGGATCAACCGTATGCCGTGACCGCAGACGAGGTCATCCTTGCCGGCGGAACGCTGCTCGGTGAACTGCCTCCCGACAGAGACGACTGGATGGTTACGGCAAGGTTCCTTGATCCGTCCGGAAATCTTCTGATGCTCGGCAAGTGCCCGAGTTCCCGGACCTGGGAAGAACCCGAAGCGGGATATGACCGCGAGGGTTGATCCCCGGTGCTCATTCCGGTGAATTGATTCCGGTTACTTTTGAGAAAGGAGGATAACAAAATGGCAGAAGAAAGAAAAACCAATACCTACCCCTATCGCCCCCCGAAAAAATACCCCAAGAAAGATCTGCACGGACGTCCGCGTGTCGTGATGATCCAGTACAAGGATTTCAAGCGGTTCCAGAATTTCTATGTCAATGTGTTCGGTTGGGATATGTTTGAATTGCCGGAGACTGCCGGAGGTGCCAAGAAGGGAAGCGAATTCCCGACGCTTGTTGCCGCGACGGGCCCGAGTTATGAAACATGGGAAGGACTCAATCCCGGTCACATGAACTGCATGGTGTCTCATGCGACGGATGACAAGGTCGCAACGCCGACTCTTTTCACCGAAGTGCACATGGACCGCCCGCTTGCCGAAACAATCCGGGAAATGACTGCTGCAGGCGGCTCCTATGACGGCGAATTGCCGGAGGAGACCGAAGGTTGGGCAAGTCAGGCGTTTGTGAAGGATCCGTCCGGAAACACGCTTTATCTCTGGAAATGTCCGCCTTCCAGGACATGGGAAGAACCCGAGTGCGGCTACGATCGGGACTGACCCGGCTCCGCACACAAATATCTCTGCGAAAGGAGGATTCCCGAAATGGACGAAATCAAGAAAACTGATACGTATCCGTACCGTGCTCCCAAGAAATATCCGAAGAAAAGTCTGCATGGAAGAATGCGTTTCGGTCAGCTTTGTTATCAGGATTTTCATCGCTTCCAGAATTTTTATGTGAATGTATTCGGTTGGGATATGTTTGAACTCCCCGAAGCCGCAGGCGGCGTCAAAAAGGGAAGCGAGAAACCATCGCTTCTCATTGCGACCGGCCCCAGCTATGAAACGTGGGAGGGACTCAATCCCGGTCACATGAACATGGGAGCACATTACGATCCAACCCCCGGCACCGCGGTATTCATGGCGGAATGCCATATGGACCGCCCACTCAAAGTCACCGCACAGGAGATCATCGATCACGGCGGAAGTATTGTGGGTGAGGTTCCCGAGGAAAAGGACGGCTGGAGCAGTACCCTGGTTGCGATGGACCCGTCCGGAAACGTCATCCCGCTCTGGAAGTGCCCGAGTTCCCGTACCTGGGAAGAGCCCGAAGCCGGGTACGACAAGGACTGACATCTGTTCCGGAACAGTAATCAATTTTCGAAAGGAATGATCAAAATGGCTGAAGAAAAAACCAATGTTTACCCCTACCGTGCGCCGAAGAAGTATCCGAACAAGGATCTGCATGGCAGACCGCGCTTCCTGCTCCTTTCCTACAAGGATTTCAAGCGCTTCCAGAACTTCTACGTCAATGTGTTCGGTTGGGATATGTTCGAGCTCCCCGAAGCCGCAGGCGGTATGAAGAAGGGAAGTGCTACTCCCTCTCTCCTGATCGCTACCGGTCCGAGCTATGAGACCTGGGAAGGTCTGAACCCCGGTCACATGAACTGCATGGCAAGCTACGTGGAGGGCGACCTCCCGAAGCCGATACCTATGGCAGAGATTCATATGGACCGCCCCGTCAGCGAAACGGTCGGAGAAATGGTCAGATACGGCGGCAGTGTCGTCGGAGAGCTTCCGGTCGAAACTGAAGGCTGGGCTTGCCAGGCTTTCGTCAAGGACCCGTCCGGAAACGAGTTCAAACTGTGGAAATGCCCGCCTTCCCGTACTTGGGAAGAGCCTGAGGCAGGCTACGATAAAGATTGAGGAGGATCACAGAAATGAAAAAGATTTATACTTGTTATGTATGCGGTTTCCCCTTTGCGGTAGAGGAGGATCAGGTACCGGAGCTTTGCCCGTCCTGTAACTCCCCGAAGGAGAATTACCTGGTTGAGCCCTGGAACGGAAGCATCGAGAAGAGAAGAATTCATGTCGATTTCCCGAAGCCCGATCCGAACTGGGATAAGATGAATATTTCCTATCATCATCCCAAGCAGTTCCCGGCTCACACCAGACACGGACGTGTCAGAAGATTCGTTCTGCCTTACGACGATGACAAGCTGGAGATGACCCGTGCGTTCTACAAGGACGTCATGGATTGGGATATGTACGATACCGAGCATTCGGATCCCACCCATCCGCTGATTTTCTGCGCAACCGGCCCCGGCAACGCAAACTGGGAGCCGAAGTTCCCGTCCTTCGGTTACGGCTATCTCCGTGCAAGAAGCGACGACGAGACCGGCGCAGATCCCCGCTTTGTCGTTGAGGTGGACAACATTGAAGACACCCTCAAGAAGGTCACCGAGTTCGGCGGCAAGGTCCTCAAGACCCGCTTCACCGTGGAAGGCAACGACTACGCCGTGATCGAAGACGGCGAAGGCAATGCGATGTATATCTGGGAAACCCCCTCGACCGTTACCTGGGACGAGCCGGAGAGCCAGAACATCTCCTTCCGTAACTGAATAAAAGAACGAATATATAAACAGCGGCACAGTCTCCCCGGAGGGGGAGGCTGTGCCGCTGTTGTGTTTTTTGAAAATAAAGATGTGTCGCCCGGATCTGTAAACGGTTACATTCTCCCACCCGTTACGTCTCTGTATCCGATCTCGCTCGCTTTTTGCTTATTTCGACAAAAAACGAGCCGCATTATCAAAAACATTGTAACATTTGCTTCAAAATTTTGCGGAAAAAGTTGACTTTCAGTGCAAAAAACACTATAATGTAACTGTGGGGGGTGGGATCAATTTTACTGCTTGTCAAGGCGGTCGGTGAAGATACGGACAAACGTTTCGTGGAGGAATTATACAATGCCTATTCCGAAAAGCTGTATATGGTTGCCTACCAGATTCTCCACCATCATTTTGACGCGGAGGACTGCGTTCAGGATACCTTCATGCAGGTCATCGATCATATAGATATGTTCCGCGAGGCGGATGAAGCAGGTCGCAAAAAGCTGCTCGTGATTTATTGCCGTAATGCGGCAATCAATCTTTATCACAAGAATCGCCGCAGAAATACGGTACCGCTCACTGTCCGGAATGACGATGGGGAAAACGAAGAACTGGATATTCCGGATACCGCGCCAAGCGTTGACGATCAGATTATCAGCGAGGAAAATTGTCAGGAGGTGCGCCGGATTATTGACCGACTCAAACCGGAATACAGGGATATTGTGATACTGAAGTGCTATGGAAGGATGTCGTACAGCGAGATTGCACGGACTCTCCACGTTTCGGAAGAACTTGCGAGGAACCGGTTTGTCCGCGCCAAAAGGCAAATCATGAAGCTCGGCGGTGAAGACTTAAAATCCGTGTACCGATAGAGAAGACCGGCAAGCAGTCGTTAAGTCCCATTGGATTCTCGCATTAACTGCCACCACGTTCATTGCGCGGATTTGCGAGTTCTCTTACAGTCCGCGGCAATATCCGGAACGTTGACGGAAGGCTGTGGTGACGGGTGTCCTGCAAGCACTTAAACGTCGGATCATTGCCGAAAATGCCGGTTCTGCGAAAATTTTATCGCAACCTGTTACTTTTTATCTTTTCAGCTGTTATAATTATTGTACCGCCTGTTAACGCCGGGCGATTGACCGTGGCGATTTCATGTGCATCGTGTGTGCACAAACGATCCCCGCCAGGGTTTCAAATTTCATTTGTATAAAAAACCGACCGTGGTTTTTTAGATAGATTCCCAGAACTTTATACGGGTTCATTCTCTCTCCCAACCCGTAAATCTTCCCAATTACCCCCGTAGCCGATCGGCTCCGGGGGTTCTTTCTGTCAGGACGACGCATACCTGACAGCCGTTCTTCCGCGGCGTAAAATATAATATAAGCCTTATCCATTGCCGATGTACGTAAGCGGTCTTCGGGCGTGTGGACGGCGAACGGCTCGGTATATCATCCCGACCGGAGTTTGGTCATTTCAACAGTATGACCCGACGGATGTCCGGAAAGGGATCATATCTGTCGCAAACGGTTTACGTCAATCCTGCAATCCACCAGCCGTGCCCTGACCGATGTGTACGAGGGGCTGAAATCCCGCTATGAAAAGGAATCCAAAACATGAGCACGATAGAAAAAGCGAGACCGTCCGACCTGTCGGAATTGCTCGGAATTTATAATATCGTAAGGGATTTTATGAGGAAAAACGGAAACCAAAATCAACGGGGTTCCGGTTATCCGGGAGAAAAATTGCTTCATCGGGATCTTTCCGAAGGGAACCTGTACGTATTGAATGCGGGCGGTATTCCATCCGCCGCTTTTGTTCTTGCGATCGGGAAGGAACCGAATTACGAAAAAATCGATAACGGTGCCTGGCTGTCCGACACCGAATACGGAACTATACACCGGGTCGCAAGCGATGGCAGACTCACCGGTGTATTTGCCGATATTCTCACTTTCTGTGAACACAAAATCAGCCACCTGAGAATCGACACCCACCGGGACAACCTGATTATTCAGAAACCGATCGAACGGAACGGTTTCACAAAATGAGGGATTGTCTATATCAGAGAAGACGGCACACCGAGGATTGCATATGAAAAGGTCTGATGAATCCGTTTTTTACTGCTCCAGCCAATCCAGAACTTGTTTTTCGGCAGCTACACGATCCTTCTCCGCGGCAGTGCCCGGAATGGCAAATCCGTCCGAGGCCGCGGCGCCGTCGCAGGTATTCCGGATTCGTCCGGACGTTCCCGAAATTCCGCTCCCTTCATGTGTACAGAACGGATGAATGGTCTTGCCCGTTAAATCAAAATGTTCGAGAAAAGTATAGACCGCCATCGGCATGGTACACCAATAGTTCGGATAGCCGAGGTAGATTTCCCCGTAATCGTCAAGGTTCTCCGGCATTGTGACAAGCGCCGGTCTTGCGTGATTCTGTAAGTCCTTTTTCGCCTCGGCGATTCGGGTCTGATAGCTGACGGAATACGGCTCGCTCTGCTCGATCCGGAACAGTGTTCCGCCCGTCAGCTCAGCAATGGCTTTTGCGGCTTTTTTCGTGTTCCCGACCGGGATCATACGGTATGCACCGTCGAAATATTTTTCTTTCGCACGGGAGTAATACGCGATCAGAATTGCCATTTGAAAAACTCCTTTCTGTTTATAAAACCACTGGGCACCGTCTCAGAACGGTCACCGTGTATTGCAAATGATGAACGAATGTGATATGATATTGTTATAAAGATTATCGCGTCGGGACGTATCGAGAAAGCAATGTTCTGAGGAAACCCGAAGCCGAAAAATCCACGGACATTCCCCGACGACGAAAGGAGACACCCATGTCAAAACCGACACGTCCCATCATTGCCATTATGTATGACTTCGATAAAACCCTCTCTACAAAAGATATGCAGGAATACGGGTTCATTCCGAGTCTCGGGCTGAGTGCCGAAGAGTTCTGGACCGAAGCAAACGGAATGGCGAAACGGGAACAGATGGACCCGATCCTTGCCTATCTGCGGCTGATGCTCAAAAAAGCATCGGAAAAGGGCGTTCCTGTCACAAGAGAACAGTTTGTCGCGCTCGGAAAAGACATTGAATATTACCCCGGCGTGGAGGACTGGTTCTCCCGGATCAATGAGTACGGAAAGAAAAACGGCGTTATCGTCGAGCACTATGTCATTTCCTCCGGGCTTCACGAAATTATTGAAGGTTCGTCTGTTTTCCGTGAATTCAAAAAAGTGTATGCCTGCGAATTCCTGTACGACGAAAATCGCGTCGCCGTCTGGCCGAAACTGGCAGTCAACTATACGAACAAGACCCAGTTCCTGTTCCGCATCAACAAAGGTGTTCTGGATATATGCGAAGACGGAAAACTGAACGAATACGTAAGAGAAGAGGATCGCCGTATCCCGTTCCGCAACATGATCTATATCGGCGACGGGTTGACGGATGTTCCCTGTATGAAGCTTGTGAAAGTGAACCACGGACAATCCATCGCCGTGTTCAAGAAGCGGAAAAAGGATACTGCGGCAAAGCTGATGGAAGAACACCGCGTCGATTTCATTACCGAGGCAAACTACTGCCGGGACGGGGAACTGGACAACATCGTCCGGACGATCATCGAAAAAATGGCGACCGTCGAAAAACTGACCAGACTGCACAGCAAGCATAAAAAATCCATTGAAAAGACCGACGGCGCGAAAAATAGCTGATGCGGAAACGCCCGGAGGAGGAACCATGAACCGAACGATTTTATTGAGGGGCAGGGTAATCACCTACGAACTGGAGCGGAAGCCGGTCAAAAATCTGAATCTGCGTATCCGGGCGGACGGAAGCGTCCATGTTTCCGTCAACCGCCGGGTCGGACTTGCACAGGTCGAACGGTTTCTTGCTGACAAAGCGGATTTTCTCCTTTCCGCCATCGACCGGTACGAAGCGGCAAGGCGCGCGCTGCCTCCGCCGAAAGAGTACATCGACGGGGAGACTTTCCCGGTTCTCGGTGAACCTTTACGTCTGAAAGTCATAAAAGGGAAGGCAAACGTCACTGCGGACGGGTCCGTGATTACGCTTTCCGTTCCGAACCCGGACGACCTTGAAAAAAAGAGACGAGTTCTGACCACCTGGCTTCAAAACAGGTGTGAAGAGGTCGTTCTGTCCATCTGCCGGGAGGTGTATCCTCGGTTCAATTCCTACGGAATCGGGTTCCCGGAAATACGTTTCCGTAGGATGGTATCCCGGTGGGGAAGCTGTCAGCCGAAACGGGGTATCCTGACCTTCAATTACGCACTGATCGGCGCACCGCTTGCCTGCATTGAATACGTGGTGTACCACGAATTCACGCATTTTCTGCAACCGAATCATTCGGCGCAGTTTTACGGGCAACTTTCCGGATTTCTGCCGGATTGGAAGGAAAGAAAATTGCTCCTGGAAGCGCAGATGGGGCTGATCCAAAGATAAAGAACCGGTTGTACCGTCACACTCCTGAAACCGGGAATCCGTTGCCGTAACCGAAATATCAAGAATCGGTACAGCGTTACGACAGCCGGATACGGGGATGCAATGTCCTCGGTATGCCGGGATCGGATGTTTCATCGTCATCGTAAAAGCGCAGAGACAAACGTGTCTCTGTACTTTTTTGTTTGATAACAGAATCAGAGACTTGCCCGGAGAATGACTTTAATTTCCGCCTTGTCGAGAACCTTGTAACCGCCGTTCATGACCAGCGTGCTCTCGGTAATTCCGTCCAGCATTTCGGGCGTTACACCGAGTTCCGAGAGATGCATGACAAGTCCCAACTCCTTCATCCACGCTTCCATCCGGTCAAGCCCTTCGGCGGCAACCATTTCTTCGGTTTTACCCTTGGGGTCTACCCCCCAGACCGCCGTCCCGTAACGGGCAAATTTCGCCGTTCCGTAGGGCAGGATGTGGCGGTAATAGGGCATTGTAACGGCGGCAAGCGTCATACCATGCGTCGCATCGGTGTGCGCGGCGACAGCCTGTCCGAGCATGTGCACCATCCAGTCGGTGGATTTGCCCTTGGCAACAAAGGTGTTGAGCGCCCACGTTGCCGTCCACATGATATTGGAACGCGCCTCGTAATCGGTCGGATTCACGGCGGCGATATTTGCGCTGTGAATCAGTGAACGAAGCAGACCTTCCAAAACATAGTCGCTCGTGTTATCGTCGGTACCGGAAAAATACTGTTCCAGGATATGCGACATAATGTCGTAAATACCGGAAATCATCTGGTAATGCGGGACGGTGAAGGTGAACTCGGGATTCAGGATCGATAACTTCGGGAATACATTTTCGCCGAACACGTGCCCGATTTTGAGTTTTTCCTTGTGATTGGTGATGACGGCACCGCCGTTCATTTCACTGCCGGTACCGACCATCGTCAGAACACAGGCGACGGGAACGATCGGGCAGTCCGGTTCTTCAAAACGGATATAATATTTCTGCCACGGATCCTCTTTGCAGTGGACCGAAACGGAAACCGCCTTGGAATAGTCGCAGACCGACCCGCCGCCGACGGCAAGGATCAGGTCCGCCTTCGCGGCGCGCGCACGTTCCGTACCCTCTTTGAGTTTTTCCACCGTCGGATTGGGCATAACGCCCGCATCCTCAAATACCTCTTTCCCGTTCGCCTTCAGAATGGAGACGATCCGGTCGTAAATGCCGTTCTTTTTAATCGACCCGCCGCCGTATACCAGAAGAATATTCTTGCCGTACTTCGGCAGTTCTTTGTTCAGTCCGTCAAGTGCGTCTTTCCCGAAATACAGTTTCGTCGGGTTGCAGTACGTGAAATTTCCTAACATTTTGTTCTCCTTTGCATTGTTCGGGCGGGAAGGAATCAACGCCTGCCGTTTTTTGCGGAAACGGATTATTCCGTCCAGATTTCCTTTGCCATGCGGAATACTGCCCATGCCTTTGGCCAGCCACAATAGAAGGCTGCATGTGTAGCGATCTCCGCAATTTCTTCTTTGGTGATGCCGTTCTTTTTCGCGGACAGGAGGTGATAGCGGATGGATTCATCCGTCAGTCCCTGTGCCATGAGCGCGACAACCGTGACAATCGAACGGTCGCGCAGAGACAGTTGCTTCTCCCGGCTCCACACCTCTCCGAACAGGACATCGTCGTTCAGTTCTGCAAATTTTGGGGCGAATTCACCAAGAGCGTCGCGCCCCGCGGTCTGTTTGACAGCCATAATCAATCCTCCTTGATTTTATTCAGTTTCCGGTAGTCTTTCTCAGACACCGCTTCACACCATTCGTTCCGGCATTCCACTCCAAGTACCTCGACGGCGATGTGTGAAAACCAGCTGTCCGCCGCGGCGCCGTGCCAATGTTTCACATTTGCGGGGATCATAATGACGCACCCCTCGGTCAACGGAACGGCGTCCTTTCCTTCCTCCTGATACCAACCGTTCCCGGCGGTGCAGAGAAGCAGTTGCCCTCCGCCGCTTTTCGCGTGGTGAATGTGCCAGTTATTGCGGCAGCCGGGCGCAAAGGTCACGTTTGCGGCAATAAGCCCGGATTTCGGGTCGGTCAGGGGATTTAAGAACGACTCCCCGATAAAATACTGCGCGTATGCCGTATTCGGCGTACCCGTACCGAAAGGATTGTGCGCTTCAAATGTTTCTTTTGATTCGTATTTCATGTTTTTCCTCACTTTCTGTTTTGCGTCCATAATTCCGGTTTATTTGTACTCCGGAACTACGGAATACCGAAGCCAGACTGCGCCGCTGTCGTAGGTTTTGACTTCGGAAAGGTGAAGCGGGGTAACCGGGGTATCTGCGTGAAGTCCGTCAAAAACGGCAGCCATACCGCCACGCCCGTCGATTCCTGCCCCGATCAGAATACTGACCTCATCCAGAAGCCCCGCGTCAAGGAACCCGGCATTGATATGTCCGCCGCCGACAACCGCCATTCGCCGGACGGAGAATTCCTTTCCCAAAATTTCCGTGGCACGCACAAGGTCGATTCTGTCCTTGCCGGCGGCAATCCACGAGATACGAAGGTGATCCAAATAGGCAATGTACGAAAGGCTGACCGACTCGGACAAAAGGATCAGAAGCGGGCGATTCCCTCTGTAATTGTCCCAGAGAAGGGAACCGTGGGAATCGGCGATCACCTCATAGCCGTCCGCTTCCACGGCACGGGAAAAGGCTTCTTTCCCAAGCGGCCTGCTCGCATGATCTGAGAATCTCCCCGGGTCCGCCATTTCCAGTTCCGCGGTCATCCGCCCGCTGACACGCGTGAGAGCGTCCAACTCCTCAAGGGTATCATAATACTCCGTTACACCGGGCAGATGTTCCGTCATGGCGCAATCAATTCGCCCGACCACCGAAGTCATCATGTGGCATACAATATACGTTTTTCATTTCCGAAAATTCCTCCTTCTTTCTCTTGACATCGGATACATCCCGATGTACAATAACCTTGAAGTTCAAACATATTGTACAACTTAAAGTCAACTCCAAGTCAAGAGGTTTTGAAAAAATTTTCGGAGGAGTTTTCGGATGTTTTATACCGTGGGAGAAGCCGCGCACCGGTTGGGTGTCGCACCTTCAACGCTCAGATACTACGATAAAGAGGGGCTGCTCCCGTTTGTGGAACGATCCTCCGGCGGAATCCGGATGTTCAAGGATTCGGATTTTGAATGGCTACAGGTGATCGGCTGTATGAAAAAAGCCGGAATGACCCTGGAGGACATCCGGCAGTATATTGAACTGGCGCTTCGGGGCGACGACACCATTGACGCGCGCCTTGCCATGTTTCGTCACCAGAGAGAAGTGCTTCTTGACCGTATGAAGGAATTGCGGCAAACACTCGAAACGGTGGAATATAAATGTTGGTTCTATGAAACGGCAAAATCCGCAGGAACTGTGACCGCTCCGCAGGTGCTTGCCGACGACGAGGTACCGGAACGTTTCCGCGAGATCAGACGGAAACTGCGCCGGACACCGGATCCGTAAAAACGGTAACAATGAAAAGCCCGGAGAAGAGAGATTCCTCCGGGCTTTTGCTATGTCTGTATTTCCGGTTTACGTGTCCACAAATCGGACGGTCAGCACGGTTCTACGCTCCGGCACAGAGAACTTATGTCTCCGTTCATCACGGCAAAAGCACGAACTTTTTGGGGGATATGCCGGTCGGATACCTAACGGTTTCTTCGGCAGGGAATCACACCACCCCGGCTTATGCCCGATCGTTCTTTTCCACCCACTCGGCAAGCGCACTGTCTGTCATTCTTTTAAGCACGGCGCCGCTTTGCCAGTTTGCACTCGGGCACACCTTTTTCAGGGTCTCAACGGTTTTGCCCATACCGCTTCCGCCGGACGTTGCAAACGGGATGATCTTCTTTCCGGAGAAATCCGCGCTTTCCAGGAAGGTATCGATGATGGTCGGCGCAACGTACCACCAGATCGGAAAACCGAGATATACCGTATCATATTCGCCCGGATTGACCGTTATCTTCTGCATCTCGGGGCGGGACGCAGGGTCCTTCATTTCAAGAGTCGAACGGCTGTTTTTGTTGGTCCAGTCGAGGTCGGCACGGGTGTAGGGGACGGTCGGTTTGATTTCGACAAGGTCCGCGCTCGCCACCTTTGCAAGACGTTCTGCCAGCGCTTTCGTGGTTCCGCTTGCGGAAAAGAATGCTACAAGTTTTTTCATGATTTCCTCCTTGTTGCTTTCTGTGGGATTGTGGGAAGCCCCTTCACCGAGCCGCGGTTCGGTCTGTGCAGTGTATTGCAGGAACGGACTCGCCCGCCGGCATGTTTTCCATATGCATATGGGCGTGACAAACGTGATACACGCATTCCGTTTTCTCAGGTAGCGTGGTACCGATTTGGCATTCTTTGTTGCCTCCCGGTTGTCAAACATAAGTTCCCGTTTCATGTTGCCCCGGCTTCCCGGCAGTTTTACCCGTTTCTATTATAGCGCATTGACAAAAGGATTTCAATAGGCGGAAATCGAAGTTTCGTCACAGGAATCCGTAGGATCCGGAAAACAGGCACTGTCCTTTCGACAGTCGATCTCCTGAAACATCGCCTGTTTTTGGTGAGACAGCAGGTCGTCTGAAACCGGTGCGGAATAAATCGCGGTACCCCGAACCGGGTATCGCGATACAATGAAGGAAGCGCTTTATACCGTTGTCTCTTCGGTTTCCAGAGAATCGATCAGGGTACCGAGTTTTCTCGCGGATTCCTGCAGTTTGGATTCCTCATCCTCATCAAGCGGAATCTCCAATACCTGCCGGATTCCTTTCCTGCCGACCACACAGGGAAGCCCCAGACAGACATTGTGCAGTCCGTAGTGTCCCTCTGCAAGCGTGGAGACCGGCAGGATCGTGTTTTCATCCCGCATGATTGCGGCAACAATACGCTTGACCGCCTCTGCAATGGCGTAATAGGTCGCGCTTTTGGCTTCGATGATCTGGTATGCGCTGTTCTTCACCTCGTCAAAAAGCGAGTGCAGGATTGCCTTATCATACCCTTTCCCGGAGCAGTCACAATAACGATTCAGGTCAATTCCGGAGACATTGGCACTGCTCCAGACCGGGACCTCACTGTCACCGTGTTCGCCGATAATGAAGGAGTGCACGTTCCGGCTGTCCACCCCGAGGTAACCGCCGACCAGTTGCTTGAGACGCGCGGTATCGAGTACCGTTCCGGATCCAATGACCCGTTCCGCAGGATAGCCGGATTCCCGGAGTGTCACATAAGTCAGTACATCAACCGGATTCGTGACGACCAACAGGATTGCCTCGGTGTTGTAGCGGATAATTTCCCGGACAATGGAACGGAACACGGCAGCGTTATCCCGTACCAGTTCGGTCCTGGTCTGACCGGGTTTCTGGTTCAGCCCCGCCGTGATAATAATGATGGAAGCGTCGGCGATGTCGCGGTAATCGCCTGCATAGATTTCCATGGGGGAGAGGAAGGGAAGGCCCTGCAAGAGGTCTGCCGCCTCCCCCTCCGCCTTCTTGTGGTTCAGGTCAATCAGAACCATTTCGGAGAACAAACCGCTTTTGGTAAGCGCATACGCCGTCGTCGCGCCGACAAAACCGCACCCGATGATCGCGCATTTTCTCTCGTTGATGCCGTGATTACTTGATTGGAACATAGAAACAGTATCCTCCGTTTGAGCTTTCATTACCTTTTATTTTTCTCATATTACAGTGGTTTATCCCGTTTTACTGCATTTTTGCGTATCGTAAAAGAACGCCCTGTATCCTAAGATATACAGGAGCATTCTTTCAGGAGCATTTTTTACACCGGACATTACCCAATCCTGCGTGTCAGACTGAAAATATCCTTTTAATGAATGAAAAAGGAAAACAGAATCGCCAATGCAACTATGAGAATTTCCCATACATAGGATACCATGTCAAAACCTCCATTCCTTTTTTCTGTATTATACTACCGTGGGAGAAGTTCTGCAAGTGTTTCAAAAAATAATCTCACATTGAACCTCTTTGTGTAACCAAGAGATTATCTGATCGGGGCATTCACTTTTTTGCCAATCCAAATATCGGCGGCAGCAGCCCGCGCTGCTGCAAATGCAATATGTTCGCTTCATAGCAAAAATCCGACCATTTGGTCGGATTTTTGTCAGCGGAGATCATCTGATCTCAACATTCACTTTTTTGCCACTATCGGCGGCAGCAGCTTTGATAACGGTACGGATCGCTTTTGCAATCTTGCCGTGCTTGCCGATGACCATTCCCATGTCGTCAGCCGCGACGCTGAGGGTGAGATTGATTTCACGGTCATCCTCTTCCATCGTGACTCGGACTTCCTCGGGAGTATCGACGATTGCCGCAGCAATGTCGTGTAAAGTTGTCTTCAGATCTGCCATTTGTAACTTCTCCGTTCGTAAAAAATCAATCTACGATGCCGGACTTCTTGAGCAGAACCTTAACGGTATCGGTCGGCTGAACGCCGTTTGCGAGCCACTTCTTTGCCTTTTCCGCGTCGATCTTGATGGTTGCAGGCTCGGTCAAGGGGTTGTAGGAGCCGATTTCTTCAATGAAGCGACCGTCACGGGGAGAACGCTCGTCTGCGATTACCACACGGTAGCAAGGAGCTTTCTTCTTGCCGATTCTCGTAAGTCTCATTTTGACTGCCATTTTTGATTTCCTCCAAAAAATATATGAATGTTTTTTATAAAAACCCGTTGGACCTTCGGTCGGTACGGAATTTTATCGTTGCAATGGGGCAGGGGAAACGATTATCTCTTTCCGAGCATTCCGCCGCCGAACATTCCGCGCGGCATCTTGCCGTTTTTGCCCATACCGGAGAACTGCTTCATCATCTTTTTCATCTGGTCGAACTGGCGGAGCAGTTTGTTGACCTCCTCAACGGAGGTGCCGCTGCCGACCGCGACACGTTTTTTGCGCGAGGCGTTGATGATGTCCGGATTGAGACGTTCCGCCGGGGTCATTGCGTGAATGATCGCCTCGGTGTGACGGAGTGCGCTTTCATCGACCTTTGCATCCTTCAGGGCGCCCTTGTTCATGCCGGGAATCATGCCGATGACCTGATCAAGATTGCCCATGTTCTTGAGCTGTCCCAGCTGATCCAGATAATCGTCCAGCGTGAAGGTCTGCTGACGGAGTTTCTTCTCAAGCTCCGCGGCTTTCTTTTCGTCAAATGCCTGCTCCGCCTTTTCAATCAGCGTCAGCACGTCACCCATGCCGAGAATCCGGCTTGCCATACGGTCGGGGTAAAACGGTTCGATGGTATCGAGCTTTTCGCCCGTACCGATAAACTTGATGGGTTTGCCGGTGACCGCGCGGATGGAAAGAGCAGCGCCGCCACGGGTATCGCCGTCGAGCTTGGTCAGAATCACACCGGTAATATCCAGAAGATTGTTGAAGGTTTCCGCAACGTTCACGGCGTCTTGACCGATCATGGCGTCAACCGTGAGCAGGATCTCGGTGGGATGCACCTTTTCCTTGATGGACTGAAGCTCCTTCATGAGCGCTTCGTCAATGTGAAGTCTGCCGGCGGTGTCGATGAACACCATGTCAAAGCCGTTCTTCTTCGCGTAAGCCACACCTTCTTCCGCGATGCGGACGGGGGAGACCTTATCGCCCATCTGGAAAACGGGAATGTCAAGCTGTCCGCCGACCACCTCGAGCTGCTTGATAGCGGCAGGACGGTACACGTCGCAAGCGACGAGAAGCGGCTTTTTTCCTTGTTTTTTATATAACCCCGCGAGCTTGCCCGCATGGGTCGTTTTACCCGCACCCTGCAGACCGCACATCATGATGACGGTCGGCGGAGCCGGCGCGATTTCGAGCTTTGATTGAGAACCGCCCATCAGCGCGGTCAGTTCTTCATTGACAATCTTGATGACCTGCTGCGCGGGGAGGAGAGATTCCAGCACCTCCGCACCGACTGCACGCTCGGTTACATTTTTGACAAAATCCTTAACGACCTTGAAGTTGACGTCGGCTTCCAGAAGGGCAAGTTTGACCTCGCGCATTCCTTCCTTGACGTCGGATTCGGTCAGCTTTCCTTTGCTCCGGAATTTTTTGAACGCGTTATTGAGCTTTTCGCCCAGACTCTCGAACATAAAACGCCTCCGATCATTTTTCGAGTTCTTCTTCCATGAAAAGAAGCTCTGCCCTGATCTCTCCGACCGGACGATTGTCCTCGGCAAGCGAGATCAGATGCCGGATACGGCTCTCCGTCCTTCGGAATTTTTCCGCAAGTCCGAGCTTTTCCTCGTAGAAGCAAAGCTCGTTTTCCGCTTTTTTGATCAGCTCGCGGACACCCTGGCGGGAAATGCCGAGTTCCTCGGCAATCTCCGCAAGCGACAGGTCGCGATTGTAATATCCATCGAGCACGGTCTTTTTTCTTTCCGAAAGTATGTCGCCGTAAAAATCAAGCAGATATGCAATATTCAGATTTTTTTCAAACATACCGAACCCCCAAAGGCGCGATACTCGCTGTAAAGCAAATCACTTTACAGTGAGTATACCACACCCTCGGGGGATTGTCAAGAGTATTCAGGAATTTTCTTCGGTTTCGGGCTCCGGTTCGACGTAGACAGTCAGGGCAGAGACGCGCAAATCGTCCATTTCGGTCACTTTTGCGTGAATCCGACCCTCGGTGAAGGTATCGCCGACGTGGGGGTCTGCCTCCAGTTTTTCTACCGCCCAACCGCCGACCGTGGAATACTCACAGTCAAAGTTCTGGGGCTTGTAGTCGATCTCGGAGAAAAAGTCATCAATGTTCATATCACCGGATACGCGGTATTTGTGCTTGCCGATCTGCGTGATCTCGGTCACGATCTCGTCGCTTTCATCCCAGATATCTCCAACCAGCTCCTCCAGAATGTCCTCCATGGTGACAACGCCGAGTGTGCCGCCGTATTCGTCAATGACAATCGCCATATGCGTTTTTTTGCGGCGCATGAGGGCAAGGGCGGCGGGAAGCTTCATGGTCTTATGAATGAAGCAGGGCTCCATCAGAAGCGAACGGAGGTCCAGTTTGCGGATATCCTTTGCATCAACCATTGCTTTATAGTAATGGTTCAGATACAGGATGCCGATGATATTGTCGATATTTTCTTCAAATACGGGGATACGCGAATATTTGGAGCTGTCAATGACCCGTTCGATCTCTTCCGGGTCATCGTCAATGTCGATATAAGTCATGTAGATACGCGGTGTCAGAATCTCATCGACCGTGGTATCGGGGAATTCAATGGTCGATTGGAGAAGCTCGCCCTGGTCTTCGTCAATGACACCCTCCTCCTCAACCGTGTCAATGAGGGAAGAAAGCTCTTCCTCGCGGACAGTCGGCTGGGGCTCCTTGGGTTTCCACAGCTTGGAACAGAGGCGGATGAACGCCATGACCACAAATACAATGGGGTAGAGAATATAGGTCAGAATCCGGATGGGATAGGTAACATACCGGACCAGAAATTCTGCATGCTCTTTTGCCAGAATCTTCGGAATGATCTCGCCGAAGATCAGAACGAGGAGCGTCAAGATCAGGGTGGAAAGAAGAGAAGCAAGTCCGTCATGCCCGGCGAGAAGCCGCAAGAAAATCACTGTGGAAACGGTGGACGCGGTAATGTTGACAAGGTTATTGCCGATCAGAATGGCGCAGAGTGTTTTGGTAAAGTGCTCGCCGATTTCATAAGCGATTTTATAGACCCGTTTGGGGGAATCTTCGGCAAGGCTTTTCAGGCGCAGCTTGCTGATGGTGTTGAACACAACCTCCGTGCCGGAAAAGAACGCGGAGAAGAGAAGCATCAGCAAAATCAGAAGAATGGATCCGACCATCAGACCGCACCTCCTTTCCGGGATGCGGCAGGCAGTTTGACTTCATCGTTCAGATTATGCAGAACGACTTCTGTCACCCGCCCGTCCTTGACGGCGATGACTTCGACCTCCACGCCGGCAAAACGGAAGGTGTCCTCCTCCTCCGGGGGCGTACCGCGGGTGCGTAGGTAATACTGGTTGATCCATGATGCAAGCGATTGCTTGGTTGCCGCAGGCTCCGTAATACTCACGCCGATCCGGGCAAATGCATCGCGCACGGTAAAACGGGGATTGATCTGATAACGGTTTCCGCCGAGCTTGATGAAGTTGCGGTCATATGTATCGTCCTCGTCCCAGATCTCGCCCACCAGTTCTTCCAGAAAATCCTCGATGGTCACGATGCCGAGCGTCTGTTTCTGCTTTTCGTCCCGCACGATGGCAAGGTAGAACCGATGCTGGCGCATGGTGGAAAGCAGGTCATCAATCTTGGCGTCGGGCGTGACAAAGAAGGGCTCATAAAGCTGCCCACGCAGGTCAACGGCAGGTTCCTTCAGATACGCCTTGAGAAAACGGCGGATCTGGAGAATGCCGATGATGTGATCAATATCCCCCTCGTAAACAGGAATCCGGGTATGGTTGCAGTTCTGGATTTCCTTCAAAATTTCCGCAGTCGGCAGGGAAACGTCCAGCGCGTAAATATCCCGGCGCATGGTCATGACATCCGCGGCGGTAGTATCATCGAATTCCAGCGCGGATTTAAGCAGGTCGCTCTGGTCTTCGTCCACCACACCCTCGTCCTCGATGGTGTCAATAATATCATAGAGTTCGTCTTCGGAAATGGAGGGCTTGTCGGATTTTTTGAAAAAGCCCGTTACAAAACCGCTGATCTTCATAAAGAAAGCGGAAAACGGGGTCAGAATTTTCATGAGAAAACGGAGAATCGGCGCGGAAAACTCCGCGACCTCGTCGCTCCGGTCATTGGCAAGTGATTTCGGGGTCATTTCACCGCCCATGAATACGATGAGAGTGGTGATAACGGTACAGAGTACCGTGACGGTGTCCTGATTTCCGTCGGAAAAAGCTCTGGTCGCAAACAGTGTGGCAACTGCCGCCGCCGCAATGTTTGTAATGTTGTTCCCGATGAGCAGGGTAGTCAGTGCTTTTTCGTAATGCTCGGAAATAAAAATGACACTTTTCGCCCGTTTATTTCCTGATTCGGCGCGACTGCGCATCCGAATCAGGTTGACGCGTGAAAAAGCGGATTCTGACGCGGAGAAATACGCGCTGATCAGAATCAGGATGAGAAACAGTGTCAAAAGCAGCCACAATCGGCCGTCCATGAAAAGAAACCACTCCTTTATGTAAAAAACATTGATAATATTATATTATATTCAAAAGAATCTGTCAAGTGGATGGTGTTGCAAATCAAATAAATTCGTTCTTTTTGAGGAAATTCACAAAAAGCCTTTTCAAAGAAGACGAGGTGTGCTAAAATATACGGGAAACGAATTCCGGAGGGAGGTGCCAGCCATGAATGATCTGAAGAACGAATACCCGCTTTTATTTGCGGCAGATACGCCGGATAATCTCAAGCGTATTTCTCCCGATCTGTTGCCGGAGCTTGCAGAGGAAACACGTTCGTTTCTCCTGCAGACCGTTTCGGAAAACGGCGGGCATCTTGCGTCCAATCTCGGCGTGGTGGAACTGACCATCGCCATTCATCGGGTATTTGACTGCCCCCGCGACCATATTATCTGGGACGTCGGACATCAGAGCTATGTCCATAAGCTCTTTACCGGGCGTGCGGCACAGTTTGAAACCCTCCGCAAGCCGGGCGGGATCAGTGGATTCACGCGGAGAAAGGAAAGCGAATGCGATTGCTTCGGCGCAGGGCACAGTTCGACCTCGCTCTCCGCCGCGCTCGGTTTCGCTCACGCCGACCGGATTTGTGGCTCCGACGCGTACACGGTCGCTGTGATCGGCGACGGTGCGTTTACGGGCGGAATGATTCACGAAGCGCTGAATAACTGTTCAAAAGACCTCCGACTTATCATCATCCTCAATGAAAACGAAATGTCCATTTCCAAAAATATCGGACGTTTCGCGCGCAGTCTGTCAAAGCTCCGGATTAAGTCCGGGTATTTCCGGACAAAAAAGGTCACGGGAAAGATTCTCAAGCGTATTCCCCTTGTCGGGAAGGGCTTGTTCCGCATCGTCAGAAGCGCCAAAGTCGCCGTCAAAAACGCTATTTATGGAAGCAACTATTTCGAGGATTTAGGAATGTACTATCTCGGTCCGCTGGACGGGAACAACGAAAACGAAGTCGAGCAGGCACTCCGTGAAGCAAAAAAACTCAAGGAAACTGTCATCATCCATATCAAAACACAGAAGGGAAAAGGGTACGCCCCCGCGGAAAATTCTCCGTCCGGTTACCACGGCGTCCCGCCGCATACCGCCCCAAAGCCGGTTGGCAATACATTTTCCGAGGAAATGGGCGAGGAACTGACCGCCCTCGCCGGGAAAGATCCCCGGATCTGCGCCGTTACAGCCGCCATGAGCGACGGAACGGGGCTGAATCCGTTCCGGGAACGGTTCAAAAACAGATTTTTTGATGTTGGAATTGCGGAGGAACACGCGGTCACGTTCTGCGCGGGACTTGCCGCGGGCGGAATGCGCCCGGTGTTTGCGGTTTATTCCACCTTCCTGCAACGCGCTTACGACAGCGTCCTGCATGACGCCGCACTTCAGGAACTGCCTGTCGTGCTTTGTGTGGACCGCGCCGGGCTCAATGCGTCTGACGGCGCCACACATCATGGAATTTTTGACGTATCGTTCCTCTCGGAAATCCCAGGCGTCACCATTTACACACCTGTTACGCTCGCAGGACTTCGCCTCTCGCTGGAAACTGCGCTTGCGTCCTCCGGCGTCAGTGCCATCCGTTACCCGAACGGCGGGGAATTGCCGGAAATCCGGCAGGCGTTTTACGGAGAGAGCGACCCGACAACCATCGGTGTACGGACGGACAGCATCACGGATTTGCCTGATGCCGTGATTGTCACGCACGGACGGATTGCCGCGGAAGCACTGCGGACAAAAGAACTGCTCACAGCGGACGGAATCAGGGTCCGCATCATTCTATGTGAATTTCTCAAGCCGTATCGGGAGCTTGCGCGGCAGGTGGCTCCGCTGATTCCCGACTCTCCGGGCACGGTTCTGTTCCTGGAAGAAGAAATCCGCGCCGGCGGGTTCGGGATGCTGCTCTCGGACAGGCTCGGTGCGTATCCGGTTATGAAGAATAAATCGGTTCTCATTGCGGCAACGGACGATCAGTTCGTCATTCCCGAAAAAGGGGAAACGGTATATGAAGCGGCGGGCATCTCCGCTACGCAGATTGCCGCCAAAATCAGAAAGAATATCCGGAAAGGAGTAACGGAATCTTGAAGACTGTGATTCTTGACGCGTCCACACTTGGGGATGACATGAATCTTTCTGTGTTCGGGGAATTCGGTAGTGTGGAGGTGCGCGGAACCACCGCACCGGAGGAAGTCGCGGACGCACTCGGGCAAGCCGACATTGCCGTGGTCAACAAAGTGCGCCTGACGGAAGAAATACTTCTCCGTTGTCCGTCACTCCGGCTCATCTGCGTTGCCGCAACCGGATACGATAACATAGACCTCGCCGCCTGCAAAAAGCAGGGAATTGCCGTCTGCAATGTACCGGGGTATTCCACCGAATCCGTCGCACAGGTAACGCTTGCCATGGTGCTGTCCCTTACCACACACCTGACCGATTATCAGGAGTATGTCAAAAGCGGCGCGTATTCCGCAAGCGGAGTTGCCAACCGGCTGATTCCCGTTTACCATAACCTCTCCTCCATGACGTGGGGAGTGGTCGGTTACGGCAACATCGGAAAAAAGGTTGCGGCGATCGCCGGGACGATCGGGTGCCGGGTTCTCATCTGCCGGAAACATCCGACCGGCGCCGATCATGAACATGATATTGACACAATCTGCAAAGAATGTGACGTTATCTCCCTGCATACGCCCCTGAGCGATTCTACGCGCGGGCTGATCGGAAAAGCACGCCTAGCCCTCATGAAGCCGTCTGCAATTCTTATCAACGTATCCCGTGGTGCAGTCACGGACGAAGCCGCGGTAGCAGAAGCGATCCGGAACGGGCAAATCGGAGGCTTCGGCTCGGATGTATATGGGAAAGAACCGTTCGGAGAAGATCATCCGTTTTACGGAATCCGGAATTTTTCCAATGTCTGTCTGACGCCGCACATGGCATGGGGATCCTTTGAGTCCCGCACCCGTTGTATTGAGGTCATGCTCGGCAACATCCGTGCATTCCAAAGAGGAGATTTCACAAACCGTATTGTCTGAATCTGCCGTCGTTTGGCTCACAGCCGAAAAAACCGCCTTGCCGCTATCATTGCGGCAAGGCGGTTTCCGTATATTTTCCAGATATACGCGCTCAGGTAAAAACACGCGTCGGCGCGAGGGATCGGGGCAATGCTTCCGGATTTCCGTTCTTTGAGGTTTTCCGAAACGCATTCTCCGTAACCGGTCAAGAAGATTGAAACCCGATCCCGGCAAATCAGGAATTTTTGTGGGTTATGGATTTTACCTGTTCGAGCAGAAGTTCGGGGTCCACAAGCCGCCCGCAGACCGAAGCGGCAAGCACAAGGCTGTTGCCGGACGCAAATCCGGTGTTACCGGCAATTCCGATCATTTCTCCGCGCGAGACAACATCTCCTTGTCGGACGGAGACGGAAGACAGGTGTCCGTACCAGGTCTGTACGCCGCTTCCATGCCCGATCACAATATAATTGCCGAAAAAGGGATCGTAGCCTGTATCCATAATCACGCCGCCGTTCATTGCGAACACAGCAGTTCCGGCGGATACGCCGAATTCCGTGTACCATGCGGTATAGGTGTCTGTCATGCCGTCCGGTGCGACGGTATCCCCGAAACGGACGGTATCTGTCCCATTTCCGTCAAACGGCGCAACAAACGATTCGGACAAAAAGAGGTATCCGGGATCCGCGTCAGAAACCGAATGGAAACGGGTGATAAATTCCTGTCTTGCCGAAGCGGAGCCGAGGGACTGACGATCATCCGGAACCAAATACGCAATGATCTGCGGGGACGACACGGTTTCCGTAACGGTAAAGGTGATATCCGTCGTCACGCCGCCATAGGAGCAACGGACGGTTTTGTTGCCCGCTTTACTGTCGGACGAGACCGTCACCACGCCGTAGGTATCGGTACCGTAACGGAAGAAGCGGATCCCGAGTGACGCATCGGTCAGCATCTGACTTTTGATCTTATCCGCGTCGAGAATGTTCTCACAGCGGATCAGAAGGAATCCCCCCTGCGGCGCGGTCGCGGCAGACGGTGTGAAGACCGCCGGCGCAACATACCGTAGCCTGAAATCGTAGTCGGTATGTCCATAGTACCCGACGCCGTCCTTCCGGTTCCAGTCCGCGCTAATTCTGACGTGAAGCTGACCGCTGTAAGAAAGGTCAGAGGTAGCAAGCTCTTCCGGCGTTCCGTCAAAAAGCGTTTTGTCCTCGTCGAGAATCACAATCCGGACGGTATCCGGTTCGATACTGAAGCGGAAACCGACGTAACCGTTCTGATAATACGTCGTGTCCCCTGTCTGATCGGTAGTGAAATTTTCTCTTTCGCGGAAGTCGGAAGCCGCACCGAGGAAGTACCAGTTACCGCCGGATGGGGTCACCGCGTCCTCTGCGCTGGTGTAAAGAACGGGGAGCGCAGCATCCGGGAACGCATCTTCACCGAGTTCCGAAGAGAGAAACGCCTGTCCTGCCGCATCGGAAGATCTCATAAGCGAACCGTCGGACGCAGAGAGATACACACGGTATCCGTCCCCCGTATCCGCCGCAAACAGATTGTAGGTATCCGTCCGATCGGTATAGGTGTAGGTCACGCGATAAGTCGGCAGGGACAGGGAAGAAAAATCCGCATCGGATTTTTCCGCGGTAGTTACGAGATCGGAAAGAAGATACGCCCGTTCCCTGCGATCGTCCGACGAATAGGTACGCTCGGTCCCGTCCGGAAAAACGAGACGGATTTCGTTGATTCCCTCCGAGGAGAGCCCTCGACCGGAAACAGTGGCGATTACCACGGTCACCACTGCGATTATGGAAAAAATCAATGCGAAGATCGTTGGCAGAAGATATGTTTTTTTGCGGTCCGTAGTAATCCCTCCTTCCGGCGTTTTTTGTTTTGCATACAGATTATTGTACCACAATCAGCCGTTTTCGTCAATAGTCGAGGGGCGACCAGCGTATGGCAAAGCTGCTTGCATATTTTTGCGCATAGGAATCTTCGTAGCACAGGATAGTAAGGTTCGCGGCACACCCGTCGAAAGCGGAATATCCGATGGAAGTCACACTCCGCGGCAAAGTGACAGACGCAAGGGACGAGCAACCGTAAAACGCAAACCACCCGATGGTACGCACGCCCTCGGAAACCGTAACGTTTCTGACCCGGCTATCTTCAAATGCGCGGTCGGCGATCTCTGTAACCGGTTTCCCGTCTATTTCCGCCGGAATGGTGATGGTTTCCGCAGTCCCGCTGATCCCTGTAATCCGCAGTCCCCCCTCCGTTTCTTCATATGTAAACCGGAACCCCTGTTGTCCGGCATCCGTTTCCCGCAATGTGTCCGTCTCCGTCCCCGGGTGGGGGTCCGAGTCTTTTCCGGATTCTGTACCGCTTTCCCGGTTGGGTTCTTTGTTCCCGCCGGAATCCGTGGCGGGTTCACTGTCGGAACGGGGACCCGTTGCGTTTTCCCCGTCGGTTCTGCACATTGCTTCCAGGAGTGCGCGGATTTCTTCTTCCTGACGGGACAACATGTTCTCGTAGCGGAGGATCAGGGTAGCCTCGCGATCATCCGCGGCGGATATTTCGCGTCCGGTCTCCGAAACACAGCCACAGAGAGCCGTGGCGACGAGCAGGGAACCGACGGCAATCGATACCGACCTTGAAAATTTGGAATACACATTTCTCACCTCCGGGACAAGTATATCATACGTCTGGCGGGAAATCGCTCGAAATCCGTCCGGATGCCTGTCCGGCACAAAAAATCTCTTGACAAAATCCGGCGACTGGCGTATAATACAAAGGTCGGGCCATTAGCTCAGTTGGTCAGAGCTACCGGCTCATAACCGGTTGGTCCAAGGTTCAAGTCCTTGATGGCCCACCAGCAGGCCGTGCCTGCTCCCGGCAATCGGGGGAAGCACGGCAAAACACAGAATTCCGGCACATGACGGTGAGGTTCGGCAATAACCGAAACCTTCCACGGAACGCCGGACAGCCGAAATCGGGGAAATTCCCGATTTCGGCGTTTTTTATTTTTCAACAAAAACACTTGTTGCTCGCGTGGTGCTTTACAGTTGCTACTGCTTCCGGCGGTACGCCGATCGGGGCGGTGTACGCGTTCTCACGGAAAGCAAAAAAACGTCACAAAAACCATGCGATGTTACGTGACACATAACGGACGGTTCGGATAACGCCGGTATTAAAAAGACCCTGTCGAAAGAACGGAAATCAAGCGAAATGCAGTCTCATGTACGATTACCCATCCGGAAAAACGGACATACTATCAAGGAATTTGTATGTCTTGGAGGCGCACTGTGGGGAATCTGCTTGAGTACATCCGCTGGAGAGGCGACATTCCGTTTTCCGTCATCCCGCCCTGCGAGGTGGACGAGCTGATCTTTTCGCATCTCGCGTACCTGGACCTGGACGGAATCGTCGGAAAGCAGCCGGTTAAACTATCACAAGCCTATGTTCTGTGGAAGCAAAAAGGATACAGCGCTCCGAAGGGGATCCACAGCCGGTTTATCTGGGATGAAATTATTCCGATGTTCGGAGAGGCTGCCGGGACGAGACGTTTTTGCGATTGCCTGTTCTCTGATTTTATATCGGTTTGTGACGAGGTAAAACAATCTCAGTTTGGCGCGGTTACCGTAACCTTACCCGGAATCAGGGGAGAGCACATTCTGTTCCGCGGGACGGATGATACCCTGATCGGTTGGAAAGAAAACCTGTGCATGAGCTATTTGTCCGCGGTACCGGCGCAGACTGCCGCGCTGGAGTATCTGTGCCGCCACGAAAAAAACGGGGAACTGACGCTGTGCGGACACAGTAAAGGGGGGAATCTTGCGGTTTTTGCCGCCGGAGCC
Organism: uncultured Eubacteriales bacterium; assembly: GCA_934525675.1. Lineage (GTDB taxonomy): Bacteria > Bacillota > Clostridia > Oscillospirales > CAG-272 > CAKVOU01. Next base: position 176,512 of record CAKSZH010000002.1, on the reverse strand, counting down.
GCATCTTCGGAGGTTCAGGAAAATATTCTGTGTGTATGGAATTTCGACGGACCGGGCTTTCGGCAGGATTTTCTGCGTTCGGATGGATACCGGCGTGTTGCCGGGAAAATACGTACCTATGTGCCGGAATCCTCGGTATTCGGTATGATGCTTGCAAACGACGGTCGGTACCGGGTCGTCCGAAGCAGTGCCGCCGGGGTCGCACAGCATGACGGGTTCAGTTGGGAAATATCCGGTTCCGGCTTCTGCCGCGCGAAAGCGTTGTCGGAAAAGAGCAGGTTGCATCATCGCATCATGGAAAGGTGGCTTGCAGGCATTCCGGATGACTGCCGCGCGGCGTTGGTAAACTGTTTATTCCGCATCCTGTCAGATGAAAAATTCCGGTTTATGACCGAGGTCAAGGCAAAAGAAAACCGTCATCGGGTCCTTTACGCCTGTCTGCGGGCTGACGCAGAATCCAGACGACTTCTCATTACACATTTTCTGCCGCTGATCCGTTTGTGGAAATCCGCCGATCTTTTTTGCGACAAAAGAAATAAGGCTGCAGGGAAGAAGCAAACTTCCGACGGACAGCACCATAAGAATACCCCGGCACCAACCTGATTTGGGGATCTTGTCGGTTGTGTACAAAAAACAGACAGGGTAAACCTGTCTGTTTTTTTGTGCGTTGTGATTTGCGTCAAGTCACATGAATGCGTTTTGCATTTTACTCGTTTTTGTCGTCAAAGATTGAAGTCTGACGACTGGGCTGATCCGTTTTTCCGGCTGTGCCCGTTTCCCGGTATCCGATCCCGAGATGTTCGTAAGCAAGTCGCGTGACGCACCTGCCGCGCGGAGTACGGCTGAGGAAACCGATCTGCATGAGGTACGGTTCGTACACGTCCTCCAGTGTTACCGCCTCTTCGCCGACAGTCGCCGCGAGCGTGTCAAGTCCGACAGGTCCGCCGCCATAAATCCGGATAATGGTTTCCAGCATTCTGCGGTCGACGTTGTCAAGTCCCAGCTCGTCGATTTCCAGCTTATTGAGCGCAAAGTTGGCAATATCCGAATCGATCTCGTCTCTGCCGTCTACCTGAGCAAAATCGCGGACACGTTTGAGCAGGCGGTTGGCAATACGCGGGGTGCCGCGGGAACGGGAAGCAAGCTCGTAAGCGCCATCCTCCGTGACGCGGAAACCGAGGATTCCCGCACTGCGCTTGACAATGGTCGCAAGCTGTTCGGGCGTATAGAGATCCAGCTTGAGCAACACGCCGAAGCGGTCGCGGAGCGGCGTAGTCATCTGTCCGGCGCGGGTCGTTGCGCCGATCAGGGTGAAGCGGGGAAGGTCAATGCGGATACTGCGCGCTGCGGGACCCTTTCCGATGATAATATCCAGCGCATAGTCCTCCATCGCGGGATACAGGATTTCCTCCACCGAACGGGAGAGGCGGTGGATCTCATCAATGAAGAGCACGTCCCCCTCGGAAAGATTGGTCAGGAGCGCCGCGAGATCACCCTGTTTTTCGATCGCGGGGCCGGAGGTGATGCGGATGTTCACGCCAAGCTCGTTGGCAATGATGTTGGCAAGCGTCGTTTTGCCGAGCCCGGGAGGGCCGTAAAGCAGGACGTGATCGAGCGACTCACCGCGCAGCTTTGCCGCGTCAATGTATACCTTCAGGTTATCCTTCGCTTTGTCCTGTCCGATGTATTCGTCCAGCGTTTTCGGGCGGAGGGAAATTTCCGCGTCGCCGTCTTCTTTGGTATATCCGGCAGATACGATCCGGCTTTCAAAATCCATTTCTTCGCTGTCCATCTGCGCGTGGTACCTCCTTATCTGATCCGGATTGCAGCAAGGTTTTGCGCCACAATGATCCGTTTTATGCTGTTATGTGGGGAAAGCAAGTAATTACGAGGAACGGTTTTGGGCGTTATCCGTTCTTTTCCGCGCTCATTTCGAAAGCTTTTTGAGCGCTGCGCGCAAAATGTCCTCCAGCTCCATGGACGACGTATCAATATCCTTGAGAATATTCAAAGCCTCCGCGCGGGAATATCCGAGCACAGTCAGCGCGTCCTGCGCCTCGGCAAGTTTTCCGGAAGAGGTGGGAGCAACGCCGAAATCCGCGTCAGAGAGAGTGGAACCGGTCAAGTCCGGAGCACTCTTTGCCAGCTTGTCCTTGAGTTCGAGAATGATTCTTGCGGCAGTTTTGGGACCGATTCCGTTTGCTTTTGAGATTGTTTTTTTGTCTTCCGTGCAGACAGCGAGTGCGAAGCGCTCCGGCGTGAGCAGGGAAAGGATGGACATTGCCGCCTTGGGACCGACGCCGGACACCGAAATCAGCAGTTTGAAGGAGTAAAGTTCGGATTCGTCGGCAAAGCCGTACAACTCGATTCCGTCCTCCCTGACAGAGAGATACGTGAACAGTTTCACGTCCTTTGTTCCGTCAACCGGTCTCGGAAGTGCTCCGGCAGTCGTTTCGCTCACCGTCATTTTATAGCCGACTCCGCCGGCGTCCACAACGGCGCAGTCCTGTGTCAGAAGGGCGAGCTTTCCGCTGATATAATAAAACATGTTGATTCCTTTCCGCAATGAACCGCCGTCCCGCATTCTATATCAGAATGCCGTCCCGGCAAAAGTCCTTATCTGTCCGTGTCTGTCTTTTCACATCATCCACGGGGACTCACTTCATTTGCGTTTTTCGTTTTTGGTTTCTTTCCAGCCGTCGGCAGCGCTTTTTTCTTGCGTGTCTGCGGAGGGTACGTCGATCAGGCAGGTGCCGTCACCGTTTTTCACCGCGAACAGCTGCCCGATTACGGGGACCCTCACAAGCTGTTTGCGGAACATCACGGCGACGAGGAAAATCAGAATGAAGTATACCGTCACACAGATTCCAATCGTCAGATAGCGCGGCTGATAGAGGAATTCCACCGTATGCTCGCCGGCGGTCACATCAAAACCGATGAGCGCGTCCAGCGTCCGATAGGTTTCCACGACCTTGCCGTCCACCTTAACCACCCAGCTTTCGTCATACGGAATCGAGGTGAATACGGTCTTGTCGTTGTCGGCGGTCAGTGTTCCGGTCAGGTGGGTGTCCGTAAATCCTTCGTTGATCTGAAATTCTCCGGTACGGAGTGCGGTTACCGCATCGTCAAGCGCATCCATATCCGCGTAATACAGATAATCGCATTCCTTGCGGAGGAAGAAAGCGCTCTTGTTCGGCTTGACCTCGATCTGGAAGGTCTCTCCCGCCTCAAAGGTGCCGACCGTGATGATCTTGCCGGTGTAGGTATCGTTGAAGGTCAGGTTGTAAGCGCCGGAATCACAGATGACACGGATGTCGGTCTTGTAGCTCGATGTGAGATACTTGTCGGATTCCGAGAGGTAGAAGTAATAGGAACCGCTCTTGGGCGCCGTGTAGGTAAAGGTGAGGGTCGAAGAGGCTTTGGTTCCCTTGTAGTACATGTCTCCCGTATCCTTGACGATATAGGACTTTTCAAATCCGTCCGCCTCAGACTTCGTGACCTTGACGGGAACAAAGACCTCAATCTTTTCGTCGGAACCGGTCAGAGCCGTGTAGATGGCATTATACCGATCCATCGGGTTGTAGTACGTGGTCAAATCCACGTCCCGGATCGCACGGTCCGCCGCAAACGCAAGCGACAGGGCATAAGGATTCTTGTAGGTGTAATACCATGTGTTGTCGTCGATCTTATCCGACGCAAACGGCGTTCCGTAAAGGTGGGAATAGGTCAGGGAATAATCGTCATGCTCGTTGTTGAGACGGTCTCTCGCAACCATGTATTTGACACCAAGCAGAGCGTCACCCGCGGGCGTACCGGATACATACTTTGTCCAGTTGGACGCGGCAGCATACCCCATATTGCGCAGGAATCTGATGGTGGACGCGTTGAGCGTCGAGGTGGACTCGGTCAGTCCCCGGATCCCGAGCGCCTGGTTATCATCCTTGGAAACGTTACTTCGTTCCACATCCATGGTAATGTCCATGCGGAAGAAGGACTGATCCGCGTCTTTGACCCGATCCACGATCGGGTTCATGCGGGTGAAGAAGTTGCTGTAACGCGAATGAGAGGAATACCCCACGTCGTAGCTGAGTCCTTCCATACAGCAAAGCCCGTTGAGAATCAGCTCCACAGAGACACAACCGAGGAAAACAAACGAAAGGATTCTGACCCCTTTTCCTTTGGCTTCGGAGATTGCGGCAAGCACAAACAGGAATACCACGATCGCAATGAGCGGGAAAAGCAGAGTCCGGATGTCAAAATAAGTTTTGGTGCTGAAGTTCTCGTTGTTCTTGATGAGGTCGGACAATTTATCCGACGCGTGCTCCTGCATATAGAGGAAATTCCCGTTCTTCTGGAGGAAAAAGAGGTACGCGACCCAGACCACAGCACCGCCGAACAGAACACCGGGCGCAATGGAGCGCAGCTCTGAGAAAGCACGGTATGCCATGACCAAGAGAATGAAGGTCAGCATGAAGCTGTAGCGGTAGTTGAGCCAGTTGGGGTACTGAAAGCCGTGCCAGACAAGGTTGAGAATATTTGCTGCAAAGCTGAAAAGGAAGAACAGCGCGACACAACCATAGGCGATCTTTTCCCGGATGCGGAACTTTCTTGAAATGAAGAACGCAGGTACCAGTAACAGGGGAGCAGTACCGCAGAAAACCAGAGGCATCCCCTCGGTACGAACGGTGTCATACATGCCGGGGAGAAACATGGCAAACAAATCGAGGAAATCGTCCTTGAGCGAAAACTTCCACGCAGGATCGGAAAACTCGTTTTTGCCGAATTGCAGGGAGTAATAAGCTCCGAGCAGGATCACGCTCGCAATGCCTACCGACACGACCGACCAGACGAACATTCTGCCGGCGGAACGGAGAAAATGGCACTTTTCCATCCCCGGGTTGTTCTGTTTTTCCGCAGAGGTTGCGAAATAGTATGCAAGGAAATAGATCACCACATAATAACAGCACATATATCCGATATAATAGTTGCTCATCAGGGTGATCGTGAACGAGACGACGAAGGTACGGAAGTCACCTGTGCGGATGACCTTTTCGATTCCGTAGCTGATGATTGGAAGCCAGATCAGCGCGTCGATCCACATGGAATTGTGCTGATAGGTGATCGCATAGGAGGAGAGTGCATACATGGTCGAAAAGGCGATCACGGAAACGCGGTTTCCGACCTTCTGAGTCTTCTGAAGATAGGTACCGAAGGTCACGCCGCAAAGACCGGTTTTGAGCAGGAAAATGAACAGGAGCGCTTCCTGAATACAGCCGTCCGGGAACAGTGCAACGAGCCACGACAGGGGGCTTGCAATGTAGTAGGCGTATATTCCCATGAATTCGCCGCCGAGCGCACGCTGGAAGGAGTAGATGAGGCTGGTGTCTCCGTTCCGGATGAAGTTACGGAGCGCTTCATAGAAGGATACATACTGTGCGTTGAGGTCAAGTACGAGAACCGTACCGTCTCCCGCACGGGCGATCTGGAGCGCGAGATACAGGCACAACATCAAAAACAAGGGAACAAGCCCGGCAAACAAAAGATACCCGTACTTGTTCTTAAAACGTGTAAAAGTCCCGGACAGGGAATCAAAGTTCAGCCCGGGATCGGATTTTATTCGGACGGTTTTATTGGCAGCGCTCATACAAAACTCCTTTTTTCTTTGCGGAGAACCCGTAGTCTTTCCGACGACCTGAGCAGGGAATTGTTCCCTCAGTCCGCCTCTTTGCCGGAGCTGATCACCGTGCGGATCGCCTTTTCCAGCTTGATGCGGTCAATGTTCATATCCCTGCCGCATCCGAGACAGACCACCCGGACCTCACTGCCGACACGCATGACCCGGAAGCGGTCGCTGCCGCATGGGTGGGGCTTGCGCAAACGGACAACGTCCCCGACTGCCAGTCTGATGATCTGCATGCGGCACCTCCAAGGCATAACTTTTTGTAATTATAACATAATTCCGAGAAAAAGTAAATGCAATTTTTATAAAATACCACATTTTTTCAAATGACTCAAAAAAAGTTTGACGGAGTAGGTTTCCTATGCTATAATGTAATTTGAATATGTGTCGGCAAAGGAGGCGGTAGACTTGCGCATACTCGGAATTGACCCGGGGCTTGCCATCGTCGGATGGGGAGTTGTTGACTATGCGGGATCCCGGTTCCGGACGGTCGCCTACGGCTCCATACAGACGCCGGCGGGAATGCGAACCGAGGAGCGTCTTGCCAGCATCTTTGACGGAATGAACGAGTTGCTCGACAAGTATCATCCGGACGAAATGGCGGTGGAGGAACTGTTCTTCAACACCAATATTACAACAGGTATCCGTGTAGCGGAGGCAAGAGGCGTAATTCTCACCGCCGCCGAGAAAAAGGGCATCCGGATGCAGGAATATACCCCCCTCCAGGTCAAGCAATCGGTCGTCGGATACGGCCGTGCAGAAAAAAAGCAGGTCATTACCATGGTCACTATGCTGCTCGGGCTGAAGGAAGCGCCCAAGCCGGACGATACCGCCGACGCGCTCGCCATTGCCATCTGTCACGCGCACAGCGGTTGTTCCCGCATCGCGCAATACTACAATAAGTGAATCGAGGACCCCGTATGTGGACTTCTGAAAACTGGAAAGACTATGAACTGCTTGACGCGTCGGACGGAGAACGCCTGGAACGCTGGGGACGGTATATTCTCATCCGCCCGGACCCGCAGATCATCTGGAAAAATGTAAAGAGTCATCCCGCATGGAAGAATGCCGACGCCGTTTACCGTCGTTCCCGCGAGGGCGGAGGCGGCTGGGTGAAGAACCGGCTTCCCGAAAGTTGGAACATCCGTTACGGGGACCTCGGATTTATCCTGCGTCCGATGGGCTTCAAGCATACGGGACTTTTCCCGGAGCAGGCTGCAAACTGGGACTGGTTCGGAGAACTGATCCGCAAAGCAAACCGTCCCGTCAAGGTGCTCAACCTGTTCGCCTACACGGGAGGCGCGACGGTCGCTGCCGCAAAAGCGGGCGCATCGGTCGTACACGTTGACGCGGCAAAGGGAATGGTGGCACAGGCAAAGGAAAACGCGTCCTTGTCCGGACTTGCCGATGCTCCCATCCGTTATATTGTGGACGACTGCAAGAAATTCATTGAGCGCGAGATCCGGCGCGGCAACCACTATGACGGAATCATCATGGACCCTCCGTCCTACGGAAGAGGCCCCAACGGTGAAGTCTGGAAACTGGAGGACAGTGTGGACGAGCTGGTCGGGATCGCGGCAAAGCTGCTTTCCGATGACCCCTTGTTTTTCCTCATCAATTCCTACACGACGGGGCTTTCTCCGCTCACCATGCAGTATCTCATCGGTCTGCACGTTGCCCGCCGGTTCGGCGGAAGAACCGAAGCGGGCGAGCTCGGGCTCCGGGTCACGGAAATCGGTGCGTATCTGCCTGCCGGAGCGTCCACCCGCTGGTGGCGCGACTGACCTCACGAAAACTTTTGCATTGATCTCTCCCCCCTGCCGTTCAAGCGACCGCAACGGCGGCGCGTGACCTGTGTCCGGAGCCTGTTCCGGAGCCGAAGCGTGCCTTATGCCGTGCGTACCGTGCGAACGATTTCTGAAGCAACCGAAAAGAGAACATTCATGTCTGAAGCATATATCAAAACCGAAAACCTGTGCTACACCTATCAGGGCGATGAGCCGGGCAGCATACAGGTTCCCGTTCTGAAAAATCTGAATATAACCATACAAAAAGGCGATTTTGTAGCGATACTCGGGCACAACGGCTCCGGCAAATCGACCTTTGCCAAACTGCTCAATCTGATCCTGGAAGCGACCTCCGGAAAGATCTTCATCGGCGGAAAGGACATTACCTCTCCCGACCTGAACGAGGCGGATATTCTGGAGACAAGACGAAAGGTCGGCATGGTCTTCCAGAATCCGGACAACCAGCTTGTCGCTACCGTTGTGGAGGAGGATGTCGCCTTCGGCCCCGAAAACCTCGGAATTCCTTCGGAAGAAATCCGTGCCCGTGTGGACGAAGCGCTGAAAACGGTCGGCATGACCGCCTATCGGCGGCACGAACCGCACCGCTTGTCCGGCGGTCAGAAGCAACGGGTCGCCATTGCCGGTATTCTTGCCATGAAGCCGGAGTGCATGATCTTTGACGAATCCACCGCTATGCTTGACCCGATCGGCAGAAAAGAGATCATGGAAACCGTTACAAAACTCAACCGCGAAGAGGGAATCACCATCCTCTTTATCACGCATGATATGAGCGAAGCCGCAATGGCTGACCGGGTGATCGTGCTGGACGACGGAGAAATCCGCCTCGACGGGACACCGGACGAGGTGTTCTCCCATCCGGATACTCTGAAAAGCATCGGGCTTGCCGTGCCGCAGTGTACCGAGATCGTGCAATCGCTCTCGGGATACCTCGGAAGCGCCTTGAAAAACGGGCATATCTGCACGCCGGACGGCTGTGCGGAAATGCTTTGCCGGGCACTGGGAGGGAACTGACATGGAAAAGATCAGACTGGAACACGTCAGTTACGTTTACGGTGCCGGTACTCCCTATGAAATTCACGCGCTGAACGATGTCTCGCTTTCGGTGGAAGAGGGACTGATTACCGGAATCATCGGTCACACCGGCTCGGGAAAATCCACGCTCGTGCAATTGCTCAACGGTCTGTCCAAGCCGGAAAACGGAACCGTTTTTCTGGACGGACAGGATATCTGGGAAAAGCCGAAGGAAATCGGAAAGATCCGTTTCCGTGTCGGGCTTGTCATGCAGTACCCGGAATATCAGCTTTTTGAAGAGACCGTCTCAGCCGACATTGCTTACGGTCCGAAAAACCTCGGACTTTCCGATGACGAGGTAAAAGAACGCGTCACCGAAGCCGCGAGAATCGCAGGAATTGATACGGAACTGCTGGAAAAATCCCCGTTCGATCTTTCGGGTGGTCAGAAGCGCCGTGTTGCGATCGCAGGGATTATTGCCATGCGTCCGGAGGTATTGGTTCTGGACGAGCCCGCCGCGGGGCTGGACCCCATCGGCAAAGAAACCATTATGAACCACATCCGGAAATACCGCGATGAGACCGGCGCGACCGTCATCATCGTCAGCCACAGCATGGAGGACATGGCAGTCTATTGCGACCGTATCATCGTTATGTCAGAGGGAAAGGTGTTCCTGACCGGTGAGAAGGCACAGGTTTTCTCCCATGCGAAGGAACTGGAAGCGGTCGGACTTGATGTCCCGCAGGTCACAAGGACCATGCAGCTGCTCCGCGACAGGGGAATCGCCGTTCCGGAAGGGATCTTTACGGTCGAAGAGGCGGTCCGCACCCTTTCCGCTTTATTTGAAGGAAAGCGGGGTGGCAACCGATGAAAAGCATTGCACTCGGGCAGTATTATCCTGCCGAATCGCCGCTCCACAGACTGGACCCGCGGGCAAAAATCCTGCTTGCCATTCTGTATATCGTCTGCTCTTTCCTTTGCAAGAACATCCTCAGCTTTGCGCTCCTGCTTGTCTCTGCCGTTGTATTGATTCTCTTGTCTCGCATCCCGATGAAAATCATCTTCCGGGCGATCCGTCCGATCCTGTTCATTCTTATTTTCACGCTGATTATCAACATTTTCTGGACACGCAGTGAAGCGGAGCCGCTCTTTGAATGGAAATTTATCCGTATCTACGAAAGCGGACTTTACAACGCGGCGTTCATGGTGATACGTATTCTGGTGCTCATCATCGGTTCCAGTATGTTCCTCACCTACACGACCACGCCGATTGCGCTGACCGACGCCATCGAGCAGCTGCTCGGTCCCCTGAAAAAAATCCACGTGCCGGTTCACGAGTTTGCCATGATGATGACCATAGCACTCCGGTTCATCCCGACACTGGTCGATGAAACCGAAAAGATCATGTCCGCGCAGAAAGCACGCGGCGCAGACTTTTCAAGCGGCGGACTCATTAAGCGTGCAAAAGCGCTCATTCCGATCCTGGTCCCCCTGTTTGTCTCCGCGTTTCACCGTGCAGACGAGCTGGCAACCGCCATGGAATGCCGTTGTTACCACGGAGGCGACGGCAGAACGCGCATGAACGTTCTGCATTACCGGCCTTCCGATATTCTATCGCTCCTGATTCCTGTCGCGCTCGGCGCGGGGATCATCGTTCTCAATCATCTCGGAATCGGGTATACCATGTAACATTTCCGTGACACGCAGTTGTCCGGGGAAAGGCAGGGCGACACAATGAAATATCTCTTGTCGATCCGGTTCCTCGGCAGCGCCTATCAGGGGTATCAGGTTCAGAAAAACGGGCCTTCTGTGCAGGCGGAGCTCAACCGCGCGGCAAAAGAACTGTTCGGTTATCCCTGCGACATTGTCGGATGCAGCCGCACCGACAGCGGAGTTCACGCGGAAATGTTCTCGGCGACGGTTTCAAAGAAAGGGCAGCCGGATCTTCCGACCGCCATTCCGCCGGAGCGCGTCCCGCTTGCTTTGAATGCGCATCTTCCGGAGGACATCTCGGTCTATCGCGCAACACCTGTTCCGGATAACTTTCACGCAAGATACGATGTAAAGAGCAAGGAATACCGCTATTTTATCTATGATGACCCTGTCCGCAATCCGTTTCTGGAAGGGCGGGCGTTCCAATTCAGAGCGCATCTGACGGATGAAGCGGTTGACAGAATGAACCGCGCCGCCGGAAACTTTGTCGGGAAGCACGATTTCCGCGCTTATATGGCGGAAGGCTCCAAGGTGTCCACCACCGAAAGGACGGTCTTTTCCGCAGGTGTCGGACGGGAGGGGGACTGCGTGGTATTCCGGGTGGAAGCCGACGGCTTTCTTTACAACATGGTGCGGATCATGACGGGGACCCTGCTTGCCGTTGCGGAAGGAAAACTGTCCCCGGAGGACATTCCTCGTGTGACCGACAGCCTTGACCGCCGTCTTGCGGGTGCGACCGCGCCTGCCGATGGGTTGTACCTTTGGCAGGTGTGTTACTGACAGCAAAGACTGCTGAACATTATCTTTCACGGAACCGTGTTGCTTTGCGGCAGGCGGGCACCGGAACCATTTTGACGGAAAGGAGAAAATCATGCACCATTCTCCGGAATCACAGAATGAGTCCCAGAACAGAGAAGAACCCCAAAACGAAAGCTCCATCGGATCCGCGGACTCCCGCGAAAGCAGAGAAAAGGCTTCGGATTCGGGTGAACCGCAGGCAGGCGCCGCTTCCCGGAGCCGGAACGATATACGAAGAAGCCGCCTCTTGAACAGCAATCTCGGAAAGGTATTTTCCCGCTTTCTTAACCGTAAGAAAAGGATCCGGGTGGAAGGTCCCACCAACGAGTACTACGAAACGGTTTCCGACCGCTATGCACTGGCGCAGATCCTTCTCTGTATCCTTCTCCTGATATTTGTTGCGATTATGGCGATCAGTCACGCTTCTTCGTTAACTTACAACCATCTATATTACTTCTTCCGCGACCTTTCCTCCTCGGTGGAAAACTGGGACGCGACCGTCAGCGACCGCATCGTATATGCGGCAGGCGACCACGAGGTGTACGCTCCGTATCGCGGCGGATTCGCGGTCGTCGGTGATCGGTATCTCTGCGCATATACCGCGACAGGCAGGCGGACACTTTACGAAAAAAGCAATATGAAGGAGCCGGTCCTGACGGCTTCCGGCAAATACATTCTTACATACGAAAAAAACGGAAAAAGCGTTTCGCTCTCAAATTCGTTTTCACGGATATTCAAGAAGGAATTTGAATATACTGTCTGTACAGCCGGAGTTTCCGATTCCGGGGTATTTCTGGTGGTGACAGAGGGAGAGCGAAGCTCGAACGAGCTTTTTGTGTACGGCAGCAATCAGAATCTCCTGAATACGGTACGGATACCGGCGCCGACCACCGCCGTCGCGCTGGATGCGACGGGAAAAACCTGCGTTTATGTCACTGCTTCAGCCGAAAACGGGAAATTCGTTTCCCGGTTTGTCCGCTTCCGGGTAGGTTCCGAAACGCAGGAGACCCTTGCACAAACCGAGGGATTCGTTTATCGCTGCGACTTTCTCCCCGACGGCAGGCTCTTATATATCAGTGATCAGAAACTCTGCACCCTGTCGGCGGACGGAAGCACGGAAACAGTTGCGGACACCGGAAAGTCACTCCGGCTGTTTTGCATGAGCGGAAGCGGCTGTGCGTTTACCCGCGAAGGCGCGGACGGCAAGCTGACCGTGACGGTGTACGACGGTAAAAGCCTTTCGGAGCACCCGCTTGACGGCAAAGCAACCGACATACAGTACAACGGGGAAGACCTCTGTCTCCTTACGGATACCGGGATTCTCCGCATCCGGAAGGACGGTTCCCGGTCACTCTTTGAAACCGATACCGACGGGACGGCAATATCCCTGACCGGTACGGGTACGGTCTATCTGTTCCGGGGTAATTCGGCTGAATACATTACTTTTCCGTAGGAGGCACGCTCATGACGGCATATTGGCACCTGATCTTTGACGGCATACTGGTTCTGTCTGCGGCGGGCATCATCATTCTCTGTACGATAAAAGGGTTTGTCGGCAGTGTGCTGTCCTTCGGAAAAACTGTGATCTCTTTGATCCTTGCATATATCTTCGGCGGAAGGGTGGCTTCCTGGCTGGCGCAGGGGTTCCTCGGGGAGTGGGTCCGCGACTCGGTGTTTTCAATGTTCCGCAATATGTTTGACGCGGGAGCGGAAACCTTTGATCTTTCCCGCGCGGTTGAAGAAATGCCGGATTCCATCCGCGCACTCCTTGTCAACCTCGGCGTGGATATGAACGCCATTTCCGCATCCGGTACGGAGAATGCGGCAACAGCGGAACAGCTCCGGGAATTCTCTCTCTCGGTTTCCGGTCCCATCGTGGACTTTGTTTCCTCCGTACTCGGATTTCTCCTTGTGTTTTTTGTATCCATCATCGCGATTTCGGTGCTCATCCGGGTATCCGATCTTATTACCTCCATCCCCGGTATTCACTTCTGCAATCAGACGCTCGGATTTCTGCTCGGCGTGGCGCTCGCTCTTGTCGTGGTGCTGCTCCTTGCCAGAGTCGGCGCGGCTCTGCTTGCGCTGGCAACTTCGTCGAACCCAGACTCCCAGTTTGCCGGCGTTTATGAAAAAACTCACATCATGCAATATCTGAACAAACTCTTCGGCTACGGTTCTTAGTCCGCAGCCTCCACTTTCCCGATACTTCTGAAAGGAATTCAAAAAATGGTCATGTGCTCGAAATGTCACAAACGGGTCGCCGTGATCTTTGTGACAAAAATGGAAAACGGAAAGAAAACAAGCGAGGGCATCTGTCTGCGCTGTGCCAAGGAAATGGGACTGCCCGTGGACAATATGCTCGGCGACGTATTTGATAAATTCAACATCTCCCCGGATCAGATTGACACGTTTGAAGACAACATGAATGAAATGCTGTCCTCGGCAAAGGACGATGATTCCGGTGACAAGCCCTCCGACATGGACGACAACGAAGACGGCGGCGCTCCCGCCATCGATTTTCCGAAGCTGTTTGAGGAAAGCGGAATCGTTCCTGCGGAGGAGGAAACTTCTCCGGACAAGCCGCGCGGCGGTCGCAAGGACGGAAAACAGAAACAGAACAAAAAAGAATACAAGTTCCTCGGTACTTATTGCCGTAACCTGACTGCCGCGGCGCGTAAAGGGCGGCTTGACACCATTGTCGGGCGTGACCGGGAGCTTTCCCGCGTTACCCAGATCCTTTGCCGCAGACAGAAAAACAATCCCTGTCTGATCGGCGAACCCGGTGTCGGCAAGACCGCCATTGCGGAGGCACTTGCCATCCGCATCGCGTCCGGGAATGTTCCGTATAAGCTGAAAAACAAGGAAATTCTTCTCCTTGATCTTGCCGCGCTCGTCGCGGGGACCCAGTTCCGCGGGCAGTTTGAGTCCAGAATCCTCGGGCTTCTCGCCGAGGTCAAGGAAGCGGGAAATGTCATTCTCGTGATCGATGAGGTACACAACATTGTCGGTGCCGGAAATTCCGAGGGAAGCATGAGTGCCGCCAATATTCTCAAGCCCGCGCTCTCGCGGGGCGAGCTTCAGCTCATCGGCGCGACCACACTCACCGAATACCGCAAGTATATCGAAAAGGACACCGCGCTCGAACGCCGCTTCCAGCCCATTATCGTAAACGAGCCTTCGGTTGCGGAAACAGTGGAAATGCTTCGCGGGATCAAGCACTACTACGAACAGTTCCACGGAATTCACATCCCGGAGGAAATCCTCACCCGCGCGGTCACGCTGTCGGAACGGTATATCACCGACCGCTATCTGCCCGATAAGGCAATCGACCTGCTTGACGAGGCGGCTTCCTACCTGTCGCTTTCGTCCGCGGAACTCAACGAATCCTACGAAATCCGCGACAACCTGCTCAAAAAGAAAGCCGAGAGGGAAGCGCTCGAAAGCGAGCCCGCCTCCGATGACCGTGCCGACCAGGTCCGCTTCGAGGAGATCACCAAGATCAAAGCGGACGAGCTGAAGCTTTCCGCCCGGCTGAATGAGCTGGAACCCGCCTGCGAAAAAATCACGCTCGGCGTCAAGCAGCTTGCCGACGTCATCGAAATCTGGACGGGAATCCCCGCAAGCAGTATCAGTGAGGACGAATACGCCCGGCTTGACAAACTGGACGTGCGCCTCAAGGAGCACATTGTCGGACAGGACGAAGCGGTAGACGCGGTTGTCCGCGCCATCAAGCGCAACCGTGCAGGAATCGCGTACAAGCGCAAGCCCGTTTCCTTTATTTTCGCCGGTCCGACCGGTGTCGGTAAAACCGAACTGGTCAAAACGCTGGCAAACGATCTGTTCCAGTCTCCCGAAACGCTGATCCGGCTCGATATGTCGGAATTCATGGAAAAGTATTCGGTCTCACGGATCATCGGAGCGCCTCCCGGATACGTCGGGTACGACGAAGCGGGACAGCTGACCGAAAAAATCCGCCGCAGACCGTACTCCATTGTCCTTTTTGACGAGATTGAAAAGGCACACCCCGACGTCATGAACATTCTGCTCCAGATTCTGGACGACGGCAGAATTACCGACGCGCAGGGGAGAACTGTCAACTTTGAAAATACCGTCATTGTCATGACGACCAACGCCGGCTCCGATACCGGCACCGGCGCGGTCGGTTTCACCGGTTCCGAAGAGATTACTGCCAAAGCGAAGACCGAAAAGGCGCTCGCCGGTTTCCTGCGCCCGGAATTTCTCAACCGCGTGGACGAGATTATCACCTTCCGTGCTCTCTCCCGCGAAGATTTTAAAGGCATTGCCGAGATCATGCTCGGTCAGCTTGCCGAAGCGCTCAAAGAAAAGGAACTGGAATTCCGCTATACTCCCGCCGCGGCAGAATATATCGCGGAGCATTCCTACTCCTCCAAATTCGGTGCGCGCAATATGCGCCGCTATATCCAGAGGGAAGTGGAAGATCCGCTTGCGGAACTCATCATTGCGGATTACGAACACAAATACCGCACCGTGGAACTGTCCGTTGCGGACGGGAAGCTGTCGGTTTCCTGTACCGCTACGGTCAGTGTCTGACGCTGACGGGGGAGGACATTATGAAGCTCAACCTGCGGGAAGGCTGGCACCTGCTTGACGCCGATGCCGTTGCCAATCAATTGCATACCGGAACCGTCTCCGGGCTTTCCCGCGGTGAAGCGCGTTCCCGGATGCGGAAATACGGGAAAAACACCCTGTTTACCATCAAAAAAAAGAGCGTCCGGGCTTGCCTTGCGGGGCTGATCTCGGACCCGTCCCTGCTTCTGTGCCTGCTTGTCTCCTGTGTAGCCGCGTGCTTCGCCAAGCTCCAGACGGCGGTTACCATCTGGCTGATCCTTGCGGCGTCCGTTGCCGCATCCACCGTCATCTCTCTGCAAACGGCGAGAGGACGGGAGAAAATGCAACTCTTTTCCATGCCGATGGCAAGAGTCGTGCGTGACGGAAAAATCTATTTCACTGCCGCTGCAAATCTCGTCCCCGGCGATCTGATTCTTCTGGAAACAGGCGACATTGTCCCTGCCGACGCAAGAATCGTCCGCGCAACCGGGCTGACGGTATCGACCGTATCCTACGACCCGGACACGGGAGAGATACGTCGTGGAATCCCGGTCTCCAAAACATCGGACATCATTGCGGACGGCAAATCCCAGGTTCCCGATCACGAGAATATGATATTCGGCATGTCGGAAATTACCGGTGGTTCCGGCGCGGCAATCGTCACCGCAACGGGGAAAGACACCTTTCTCGGTGCCGTCGGATACCAGTCCGTTCCGGATGCCGGCGAGCCGGAACCGTTGGCGTTGTCAAGGATTCACCGTTTCTACCATCGTTACGGCACTGCACTGCTGATTTCCGTGATCCCCGTCACCCTCATCGGAATGTTCTTTGTCAAGGATGCCGATTTCCTCGATCTGTTCCTGCTTGCGCTCTCGCTTGCAACCTCCTGCATGACGGGGGAAGTCGTCAGTTTTGCGAAACTTACATATTATCATTCTGCGGAGGAAGCCACAAAACCGGACAGGACCTCCGATACGCTCATCTTTCTCAATGACCGCGCGCTCGATTCCGTTCGGAAGATCAACGAGGTTATTCTGGTCGGTTCTGCCGCGCTCCACGACGGGCAGATGCATGCAGTCGCCCTGTACGCAGGCGGAAAAATCGCATCGGGCGAGGATCTCGGCGGGGAAGTAGCAGACCCTTTGCTCTGCGCCGCCTATCAGTTCTTCCGCGGATATTTTCTTTCGCCCGCGGGAGATGCCAAATCCGCCGATGCGATCTGCACGGATGAAATTCTCCGCCGCGATTACGATGGACTTTACACGCTGCTTCATAAGATCGGAACCGAGCTTGACACGGTCCAGCTTTCCTCCGGAACGCCGTATTACGTTCCGCCGACGGGGGAATCAGGGAGCCTCGGCAGCATCCGAATCGCCACGGTTAACGGAACAGTGACCCGTCATGTGTCAACGGACAGTCAGTGTATCCGTTCCTGCGCATATTACCGCGTTGGAAAAACGCGCCTGCCGGCAACCTCTTTTTCCGTGACCACGGCGCTTTCCGGCGCCGCTGTTTACGAAAAAAAGCATGCGCACATCCTGTATCTTTATACCGAAGAACCGGGGGCTGACGGATTGGTATTCGAGGGCTTTCTTGTCTTTTCTCCCGTCGTCGCAAAACACATTCCGGAACTTCTTTACCGTTTTTCCGAACACCACATCCACGTGACGCTGTTTGTCGGTGTGGAACCGGATACACGTTATTACGCATCGTTTGCAGGGTTCGGGGAACCGACATCCGGAGACGCGTCCCGTACCGCGTTCCGCATGATCCCCGCCGAGGATCCCGCAAAATCGGCGAAACTCTACGAAGACCGCCTGCGCGCCGCCGGAAAACGGACGTTGGTTCTGAGTGTGGAAAACGGTTCTCTTGAACTGATCCGAGGTGCCGACATTGCGGTGACTTGCGATCCGATCCGGTACGACGACGATGGTTTTTCGGACAAATACTATACCAAACTTCCCGTGGAAGGACACGCGGACAGCAACCGGGCAGGGCAGCTCATGCGTACCTCCTCTGACATTCTCATCCGCAGAAGCGCAGGCTCGCACGGCGGACTCCACAGCATTTTCGCGGCGTTTGAAACATCGGTTTCCGCCTCCTTACATATGAAGGTCATGCTCCGGTATCTTGCCTGCTCGCAGTTTTTGCGCGCGGCGCTGGTTCTGACCGCACTGTTTGCCGGAAATCCGGTCGTCACGGCGCCGATCATTCTGATTTCCGGGCTTGTCGTGGACGTGTTTGCCGTGCTCCTGATCGCATACAGCCGACCGTCGGAACTGCCGAAACCGCATCCTCGTCCCGGGATGGTTTATTCCGTCATTGCGGCGATCGTCACCGGAATCGCGCTCTATTTCTTCTCTATGATCCCGCAGTACGCAGGACGCACCGACGCGGTGTCGGGGCAGGGGTGTTACCTCTTTTTGTCCGTCCTGCTCACACAGGTCTGTATGTTCCTCGTGATCTACCGGATCTTCTGCGGAAGGTTCCGTATCAACGCTCTGACCGGCGGCTTCCTCCTGTTTTTCTGTACCTTCATTGCCCGCGGCGTGACGCTTGGTCCCATTGCCAATTTCCTCGGGATCGGCGAGATGAATCTGTTTCGCTGTGCGTTCCTCTGGTGTGCACCGCTGCTGTTTCTGCTCCTCTCGCTCCTGCTTCAGCTGATCTTTCTGCATCACAGAAAAAACTGAACTGTCTCATCCCAGGAAAAACTGCGCGTAGCCTCTCATATAATATTAACAAAAGTTTGTTTGAGAGGAGGACGCTATGGGACGATGCAGTACGGCGGACCTGCGCGAAAAGGAAGTCATCAATCTCTCCGACGGGGCAAAACTCGGATATGTCTGTGATTTTGAATTTGACGCTTCGGATGCCCGGATCTGCGCTCTGGTTCTGCCCGGTGACGGCGGGTTTCTGGGGCTCGGAAAGAACGACGATATCATCATTCCGTGGGACAGGATCGAGTGTATCGGGGAAGATACCATTCTCGTCCGGGTCAATCTGTCCGACGGTTGTCTGACCTGCCACAGACCGCAAAAAAAGAAATGGTTCTGCTGACAGATCGCTAATTGTAAAAAAAGTGTGAACAGTCAACTCCGACCTTGCAAAGAGATATAAAGTATGGTATAATTCCAATGTTTGCGGAATCCGCAGACAAATATTACACACACATGGCGTCGCGCGATCCGGTGTCGTCCCAAAACGGGAAGATTTGACCGCTTAGCTCATGTGGTGGATCAACCGAAGGAGGACATGAAAATGTCTGTTATCACAATCAAGCAGCTGCTTGAAGCAGGTGTTCATTTCGGACACCACACCAGAAGATGGAACCCGAAGATGCAGGAATACATCTTCACCGAAAGAAACGGCATCTACATCATCGACCTGCAGAAGACTGTCAAGAAGTTCGATGAAGCGTATATGTTCGTACGTGATCTGTCCGCAAACGGCGGCAAGATCCTGTTCGTAGGCACCAAGAAGCAGGCTGCTGACGCCATCAAGGAAGAAGCAACCCGTTGCGGTATGTACTACGTCAACATGAGATGGCCCGGCGGCATGATGACCAACTTCAAGACCATCAAGCGTTCCATCGCACGTCTGAACAGCCTCAACAAGATGCAGGAAGACGGCACTTTCGATCTGCTTCCCAAGAAGGAAGTTGCAGGTCTCATGAAGGAAAGATTCGACCTTGAGAAGAACCTCGGCGGTATCAAGGACATGGCTACGCTTCCCGACGCGATCTTCGTGGTTGACCCCAAGAAGGAACACATCGCAATTCTCGAAGCGAAGAAGCTGCACATTCCGGTTGTCGCAATCGTCGATACCAACTGCGATCCTGACGACGCCGATTACGTGATTCCCGGCAACGACGATGCAATCCGCGCCATTAAGCTGATCTCCTCCGCAATCGCAGATGCTGTGATCGAAGGTCAGCAGGGCGAGCAGAATGCAGAGGAGTCCGCTCCCGCAGAAGCTCCCGCCGCTGAAGAAGCCGCAAAAGACGCTGAATAATCTGAAAGTAAAGAGGTAAATAACCATGGCAGCTATTACCGCAAAGCAGGTTGCCGATCTCCGCGCGAAAACCGGACTCGGCATGATGAACTGTAAGAACGCACTGGTAGAAGCCGACGGCGACATGGAGAAGGCAATCAAGATTCTCCGTGAGAAGGGGCTTGCTACCGCTACCAAGAAGGAAAGCCGCATTGCAGCCGAGGGCGTAGTTGACATCCTCAAAGACGGCGATGTGACCGCTATGATCGAAGTCAACTCCGAGACCGACTTTGTTGCGAAGAACGAGTCCTTCAAGGAATTTGTCAAGGGACTTCTGCGTACTCTGATCGCAAAGAAGCCCGCTGACATGGACGCATTCATGGAACTGCCCTTTGACGGAACCGATGTTTCCGTCAAAAACGCGCTGATCGAAAAGATCGCCGTTATCGGCGAGAAACTGAGCATCCGCCGTTTCGTGATCGTGGACGGTATCACCGCAACCTACATTCACGGCATGGGTGCAGCAGGCGTTGTGGTCAGGTTTGACACGGACAAGGCGACCGCCGAAAAGCCGGAATTCCTTGAATTCGCAAAGAACATTGCACTTCAGATCGCCGCAGGCAATCCTCCTCAGTACGTCAACGTCGAAGACGTTCCCGCATCCGAGGTCGCCGAGGAAAAGAGCATCCTCATTCAGCAGATGAAGAACGATCCCAAGAACGCAAACAAGCCCGATGCAATCCTTGAAAAGATCGTCGTTGGCAGACTTGACAAGTTCTATGAGAGAGTCTGCCTGGTGGAGCAGAGCTACATCAAGGAGGACAGCATGAAGGTCGGTCAGTACGTCGCTGCTACCGCGAAGGAGCTCGGCGCTGCGATCAGAATCGTTTCGTTCACTCTCTTTGAAAAGGGCGAAGGCATCCAGAAGCGCGAAGAGAACTTCGCGGAAGAGATCGCGAAGCTCGCAAACAATCAGTAATCACGCAAAGCAATACAGCCTGCCGTATCATGTACGACAGGCTGTTTTCAGAACCAAATCAAAAGGAGGGATACCATGTCCGGAAAACGTCTTTTGAAAAGTCTTCTTGTCCTGTCACTTGCCGTCATCAGTCTTCTGATGATCGTATCCTGCTGTACTTCCTCCGCGGAAGCCGCTACCGAGGATACATTTACCGGATTCCGTGAAGAGAACGGCGGAACGAGGTATTATTTGAACGGCGTGCCGCAGACAGGTTGGTTCCAGGTCGAAGGGAAGACCTACTATGCTACTTACTTCGATCAGATGGTCGTGACTTCTGAACGGGTCATCGGCGGGAAATTCTATGTCTGGAACGAAGAAACCGGACTTGAAGCAAAGAACGGTTTCTTTGAAACGGATGCCGGTACCATCTGCTATGAAAACGGACGTCAGGTAACCGGTTGGCGCCACAAAGATGGGTCAAGTGTTACGGTAACAGCCGGAACCTCCGAGCAGTACGATACCGGGATCAACGGACTTTACTACTTCCTGTACAGCTCCGGTCTGATGGTAACGGATAATTCGTACACCATCGGCGGATTTACCCGGGAATTCAACGCAGATCACACAGTCAAGCCGCTGAACGGTTATCAGACCCGGAACGGTCAGCTCTACCTCTACGAAAACGGCGTCAGGAAAACCGGCTGGTACACCGACCCCGATACCGGTCTGACCTACTATTTCCAGTCAAGCGACGCAAAACACGGTCAGGCGGCAAACCGCTGGATGTACATCGGCAATGAAATCTACTATTTCTATGCTTCCACGTCGGAAAATCCGTATTCTCTCAAGACCTCCGGCTCCATCGGCGGGATCGACTATACCTATGATGCCTCCGGAAAGATTCTGTATAACGGCTTCATCAACTGCGAATACGCCAATGCTGGAAGCAGCAATTCCGCGACCAATATCCGTCACATGGGTATCAGGACCCGGTACTACAAAGACGGGGAAATGCAGACGGGCTGGCAGGTCGTTGATGGTAAGTATTACTACTTTTATGCGCTCGGCTCGGAGAACGGAGAGGGTTATATGTGCTGTAAATCATCCATCACGATTGACGGGAAGGAATACGTGTTCTCCTTCAACGGCGAACTCAAATCCGATCCTCCGGAAGACAAGTTGCCCGATAATCTGCTTCTGATAACGGATCAGAGACCCGGTCACCAGGGAGTTGCCGTCATCGATCTGAACAAAATCGATCTGTCAAAATACGACACGACCAACGATTACGGCGAGATTCCCGAAGAGGCAGAAATCTTCCGTTATACCGGTTCTCTCTATGACGTCGCTGGCGTCAAAATCCGCAAGAGCGATATGTTCGGCGGATACGTTATTCTCGTCGCCTACGGTGCCCACTATGCGGCGGTCATTTCCTATCCGGACGGCAAACTGCTTTATGATACCGCCAAGACCGGGCGCGGTCCACACTCCGTCGAGCTTCTGCCCGAAGGCTGGCTCGTCGTAGCGGCGCCCGGCAACAGCAGCAACTCCTACGCGGACGGCTGTCTGACATTCCATAACGCAGATCCCGACGAGTATATCGGAAAAGCGCGCCTCACGGTCACACTTCCGAATGCGCACGGCGTCCTCTATGACCCGGAGGAAAATTGCATCTGGGCAGCAGGCAGTGACATTCTCCGGAAATACTCCTACAATATTTCCGGTAATACGGTTACCGTAAAAGAAGAGCTTTCCATCAATCTGCCTTCTGCCGACGCACACGATCTCGCCGCGTACTACGGAGACACGGATAAACTGATCGTTACCGCAAAATCGCGCGTTTATGTGTACAGCAAGTCGGAGAACGTGTTTACGCGGGCAACCGCCGACCCGGCACTTGTTTCCGCTTCCAGGATAAAGGGATACGGGATCCTGCAGGACGGCAGTGTGGTCTATTCCAAACCCGGTGCAATCAAAGCCGATTCGGTCTCCCAAACCTGGCTGACAGACTGTATCTTCTATTACAAGAAGACCGACAGTGGACTACAGCTGTACCGACTGGTCAGCAACACGTCGGAATTCTACAAGATCCGCGTCATGCGCGCCGAATATCAATAACTTCGCGGGCTGTAAAGAGCTTGTGCTCTTTACAGCCCTTATTGTTTTCAGTCATACAAATCACGGGCAAAGATTCACGCGAACCATGCCGGAATCCCTGATTCTCTGCGGGCGACGGATCGCTTTGTTGCCCGCGGGAACGGCAGGTATGAGGGTAATGAACCGCCTTGAGACAGTACCGCAGGTCGCTTTGTGCCCGCGAAGGCTACCGGGAACTTTCCGGTTCTTCGTCCGTCCCGTTGAATGTGCGGTTCCGGATCCGTTATGTCCTCCGTATTTTGTAATTCGGCCGAAAATTATCACGAAAGGTGTTTACAAATTTCCCGTTTTGTTGTACAATTATTGTATATAATTATGTTCGGAAAGGGACAGACATGGACAATCAACCGAAGTACAAACGAATCGTTCTCAAGTTATCCGGCGAAGCGCTTTCAAACGGGAAAAACATTTTCGATTTTTCCATGATCTCCCGCGTCGCGGGAGTGTTGAAGAAGTGTCGTGAGGCAGGCGTGGAAATTGCCGTTATTGTCGGCGCCGGCAACATTTGGCGCGGAAGATCCGGCGGAAAGATGAACCGCGTCCGTGCAGACAGCATGGGCATGCTGGCAACCGTTATCAATGCGCTTGCACTCCAGGATACTTTCATTCAGGAAGGGCTTGACACCGTTGTAATGACCGCGGTGGAAATGGAGGCATATGCTGAGCGGTATACCCCCCGCAAAGCGGCGGAAGCTCTCGAAAACGGAAAGACCGTCATTTTCGGATGCGGACTGGGGGCGCCGTTCTTCTCCACAGATACCCCGGCAGTCGTCCGCGCCGCGGAGATCGGAGCCGATGCGGTCCTGCTCGCCAAGAATGTTGATGGACTTTATGATGATGATCCTCGTGTCAATCCGAACGCGAAGTTCATCCGCGACATCACCTATCACGAGGTGCTCGACCGTAACCTCAAGGCGTTCGACCTGACCGCCATGACCTTCTGCATGGAAAACAACATAAACGCATACGCCTTCGGGCTTTCCGATCCGGAGAACATTTACCGGGTCGTGATGGGCGAAAAAATCGGCACGGAAATCCATAACTGATTTTCCGCAAACCCGATACCGGGTCCCGGCCGACGGCATCATTCCGTCGGAACAAACAATCCAACTGTTCTGCGCCAACATTTGTTTACTGAATACTTAGAAAGGAAGCCGGTATTCCGGCACACACTGTCATGAGATACAACACAAAAGAAATCGAAGCAAAAATGGGGAAGTCCGTTTCCGGATATGAGGAAATGCTCGGCACGATCCGCGCAAACCAGGCAAACGCGGGTGTTCTTTCGCGCGTCAACTTTGAATACTGGGGAACCATGACCCCCCTCAACACCATGGCGGATATTCGCGCCACAGACGGCAGAACGCTTGTCATTACGCCTTATGACAAGACCACGCTCAAGGCGATGGAAAAGGCGATTCTTGCAAGCGATGTCGGTATCACCCCGATGAACGACGGCAACGTGATCCGTCTCAGCTTCCCGCAGATGACGGAGGATCGCCGCCGCGAGGTCTGCAAGCAGGTCCAGAAAATGGGCGAGGAAGCCAAGATCGCCATCCGTAACCTGCGCCGCGACGCAAACGATGACATCAAGAAGCAGAAAAAAGACGGCATTCTGACGGAGGACGAGCAGAAAACCGGCGAAAAGGAAATCCAGGATCTGACGGATAGGCACATCAAGAAGATTGACGCGGCAACCGCGGCAAAAGAGAAGGAGATCATGGAGATCTGATCGGGGCTTTCCTGTCCCGATATCCGGCACCGGGGATCGGACCGCGCCGTATGGCAGGCAAATCGGTTCCCGGTGTTGTACCGTTCCCTGCGTTCGTTGGGAAATACGTCTTATTCCGGAGGAGTTATGGCAAAGCAGAACGATAGCCCGGACGTCCGGTCGCTGCTTGACGGCAGATTGCGACATATCGCGTTTATCATGGACGGAAACGGCAGGTGGGCGACCAGAAGGATGCTTCCGAGAGAGGTCGGACACAGGTACGGCGCGGAAACCTTCCGCAAGATCGTCCGGTACTGTTCCACCCTTAGTCTTGACTGCATCACGGTATATGCGTTTTCCACCGAAAACTGGAAGCGCCCCGAAAAAGAAATCCGGTCTATCATGTCGCTTCTCGACAACTTCCTTGATAAGTACGAAGAAGAGGTCATCGAAAACCGTCTTCGAGTGAAGT
The DNA here is from genome assembly GCA_934525675.1 of uncultured Eubacteriales bacterium. Taxonomy (GTDB): domain Bacteria; phylum Bacillota; class Clostridia; order Oscillospirales; family CAG-272; genus CAKVOU01. The sequence continues at coordinate 151,618 of CAKSZH010000002.1, read as the reverse complement.
TCATCGGAGATCTCACCCCCATCAGCGAGAACCTCAGAGCGAAGATCGCCTCCATGGAAGAAAAGACCGTTCATTTCGACCGTACGCTCCAAATCGCTCTGAACTACGGGGGACGCGACGAGATTATTCATGCCTGCAACCGCCTTTTGGAAGCCGGAAATACCCGGATCACAGAGGAGGATTTGTCCGGTGTGATGTACACTGCCGGCTGTCCCGATCCCGACCTTGTCGTGCGCACCGCAGGAGAGGAGCGGCTTTCCAATTTTCTTTTGTGGCAGACCGCCTACTCGGAGCTTTATTTTACCGATGTCCTCTGGCCGGATTTCTCTCCGGCGGATGTTGACGAAGCCATCCGGAACTTCTATTCCAGAAAACGCCGTTACGGCGGCGTTTGACCAATGGAGGAACTATGCTGAAACGTACGATAACCGGCGCCTGTCTGATTGCCGTCGCCATACCGATTATTTTCTTTTCGGATACCTGGATTCTGCCGGTCGTAGCGGCTTTTTTGTCCATTACCGCCGCGTTTGAGGTAGTCAGATGTATCGGTGTCGTCGGCAAATACCGTATGACCATTCCGATCTACGTGTATGCGGTCACCCTGCCGTCCGCAGCGAGAATATTCCTCATTTTCGGGCAACAGGACAGAGTATTTGAAATTTTCACGATCATGACGGTCGGGCTTGCCATCTACCTGTTTGCGATCATGATGTTCTCCCACGGAAAAATCGTTTACCGTGAGATTGCCGAAGCGTTCATGACCGTTCTTTATACGACCTGTGGTTTCACCTCCATGGTTTTTCTGAACGATCACCACAACGGTGTCTTTACTCTGATCCTGATTTTTCTTGCCGCGATCACTACCGACATTTTTGCCTATCTGTGCGGCAAATTGTTTGGTAAACATAAGTTGATTCCGGACGTCAGTCCGAACAAGACCGTGGAGGGAAGCGTCGGCGGGATGATTTTCTGCGAACTGTTTCTGTTCGGATACGGTTGCCTGTTGCAGTACGGCTTGGAGATTCCGATCAAATTCAGCGTTCTTCTGATCGGTGGCATCTTCATTTCGATCGTCTCCCAGATCGGAGATCTTATCATGTCCTCCATCAAACGTGCTTACGGAATCAAAGACTTCGGAAAGATTTTCCCCGGTCACGGCGGCGTGCTGGACCGTTTTGATTCCTCCATCGCGGTTGCCATCATCCTGTTGCCGATTGTAACCTTCTTCGGTATTTTTCCTGTGATATGAAAGAGTATGTAACCTCCCAGAAACTTCCGGAAAACCGGACATTCCGTTATCCGAGTATCGCCGTGCTCGGCTCCACCGGATCGGTGGGGAAACAGGCGATGGACGTTGCACGGAAGAAAAAAATCCCGGTGCACGCGGTCTGCGCTGACCGTTCGGTGGGCGAGATTGAAAATCAGGTCCGGGAATTTCACATTCCGTTCTGCGCCATGCGCGGAGAAGAGGCGGCAAGGGAACTCCGGATCGCTCTTTCCGACACGGATACCAAGGTGTATTCCGGTGAGGACGGAATTCTCGAGATGATCCGCGCCTGCGGTGCCGAAACCGTGGTTAATTCGCTTTCCGGCAAAGCCGGATTATTCCCGACGCTTGAAACCATCCGCGCGGGCAAAAAGCTGGCGCTTGCCAACAAAGAATCGCTGGTCATTGCCGGTAACATTGTCATGCGCGAAGCGCGGGAGCATCACACGGAAATCCTTCCCGTGGACAGCGAGCATTGCGCGATTTTTCAATCGCTCCGTGCCGGAAAAAACTCCGAGATCAAAAAGATTATTCTGACCGCGTCGGGCGGTCCGTTCTTCGGATTTACCAAAGATCAGCTTGCCCGCGTTACCGTTTCCGACACGCTTGCCCATCCGACCTGGAACATGGGTGGCAAGATCACGGTAGACAGTGCGACGCTCATGAACAAAGGCTATGAAGTGATAGAAGCGGTACACCTGTTCGGGGTCAGACCGGAACAGATTCAGGTAACCGTTCACAGAGAGAGTATAATTCATTCCGCTGTCGAATACATTGACAACAGCATTATCGCGCAACTGGCAGTCCCGGATATGCGCGCCTGCGTGCAATACGCGTTGACGCACCCGGACCGCACTCCCGCGTCTGTCGCGGAACTGGACCTGTTTGAGGTCGGGAAACTGACCTTTGCCCGTCCGGATACCGGGACGTTCCCGCTTCTTTCGCTTGCAGAACGTGCGATACGCGAGGGTGGGGCACTGCCCGCTGTCGTCAATGCGGCGGACGAAGTGGCGGTGAGCGCTTTCCTTGCCGGCAAACTCTCCTTCCCGGCAATTTCAGAAACCGTCCTGACGGTCGCGGATCGGTTATCCGACGCGCGCAAAGTATCCTCTCTTGATGATATACTTGCCTATGACCGCACGGCACGTGACATGACAGCATCCCTGATTCAGTAATACAGAACGGAGGCTCTCCTGTTTTCATGATCGTACTTTATATTCTGCTCGCCCTTCTCGTGTTCGGCATCATGATCCTGGTGCACGAACTGGGACATTTTCTGGTGGCACGCGCCTGCCACGTTACTGTCAATGAGTTTTCCATCGGCATGGGTCCGAAGCTCATTTCATGGATCGGAAAGCGCAAGAAAAACGGAGAAAAGCGGGACGCTGCGGCGGATTCCGCAAAGGATTCCGCGATAACCGAAAACAGCGCGGGGGAAACAGTGTCCATCGGCACGCCCGCGCAGACAACGGAAAACGCGGGTGAACAGTCCGCATTGGCAGAGACCGCCGGTAATACAACCGCCCCCGAGCAATTAAACCCGGACGAGGGCACCCGGTATTCGCTCCGCCTCCTTCCCATCGGCGGGTACGTCAGCATGGCAGGGGAAGACGAGGATTCAAACGATCCCGACGCGTTCAATCACAAGAACGTCTGGCAGAGAATCGCGATCACGGTTGCCGGCGGACTTATGAACATCGTACTCGGGTTTCTCGCAACGCTTCTGCTTGTCGGGTTGACGGGGAACTTCCTCAACACCACCGTCCGCGGATTTTATCGGGACGAAGGCAATACGCCCACCGCTTCCGAGTCCTTTTTGCAGGTGAACGACAAGATTCTCTCCGTCAACGGCAAGAAAATGCACAATTTCACCGAAATTGCCTATGAAATCATGTACAACGGTTATGAGCCGGTAAATATGGTAGTCGAACGCAATGGAGAAAAGGTGCGGCTTGACGGTGTGCAGTTTGCGGTGCAGGAAGAAAAAGACGTTAAATTCGGCGTGGTGGACTTCGGCACCTACAATGAAAAGAAAACCCCATGGACGCTTCTCAAAAACGGATTTTATTCTACCGTATCCCAGATCCGTATGCTCTGGGAAACGCTCATTGACTTGTTGAAAGGTCGTTTCGGATTCAATGCCGTTTCCGGTCCGGTCGGTGTGGTCGGTGCGATCGGACAGACCGCAAAAGCAGGCTTTTCGAATCTGCTCTCGCTCTTTGCCTTCATCACACTCAACCTCGGCGTATTCAACCTCTTGCCGATTCCGGCGCTGGACGGCGGACGCCTTGTGTTTCTTCTCATTGAGGCGGTATCCCGTAAGAAAGTCCCCGCAAAGGTGGAAGCAACCATTCACGGCGTCGGTATGATTGTCCTGCTTGCATTTATGTTTGTGGTGTCGGTCAAGGACGTTATAATGATGTTCCTCTGATCGGTTGGTGCTGCCGATTCAACCGGAGAATAACACAATATGAATTATAATCAGATCAGACGTCAAACATCCCCCGTCTTCGTCGGCGGGGTAACGCTCGGCAAAAACGCGCCGATCCGCATCCAATCCATGACCAACACCGACCCGCATGACGCAAATGCTACGATCGCGCAGATCCGGCGTCTTGCCGATGCGGGGTGTGAGATTGTCCGACTGACCGTCCCGGACGCGGAAGCCGCGGAAACGGTCAGACGTATCAAGCAATCGGGGATATCCGTTCCCATTGTGGCGGACATCCATTTTGATTACCGCATCGCGCTGCTTTGTGCCGGATACGGTGTGGACAAGATCCGGATCAATCCCGGCAACATCGGCGGCAATGACCGGGTCGCTGCAGTCTGCAACGCTTGCAAAGAAAGAAACATCCCCATCCGGGTCGGAGTCAACGGCGGCTCCTTGGAAAAGCATATTCTTGCGAAATACGGTGCGCCGACAGCCGAAGCACTCGCGGAAAGCGCGCTGTACCACATCTCCTTGCTGGAAAAAAATCATTTTTATAACACGGTCGTCTCTGTCAAAGCGTCAGACGTAAAAACCATGATCGACGCAAATCGTCTGGTTGCCGCAAGGTGTGAATATCCCATACATCTCGGTGTGACCGAGGCGGGCGGAGAAGCCGTCGGCACCGTCAAAAGTGCGATCGGAATCGGATCTCTGCTCGCAGACGGCATCGGAGACACTATCCGAGTGTCCCTGACCGCCGATCCGGTCAAAGAAGTCTCTGCCGCAAAACGGCTCCTCACGGCGCTGGAAATTGAGGGACAGTGCGGCTTGAACATCGTGTCTTGCCCGACCTGCGGACGCACCCGGATTGACCTGATCTCACTTGAACAGGTATTTCGGGAAGCCGTCGAACAGGAGGGACTTTCCGACATTCCGGCAACGGTTGCGCTGATGGGATGCGTGGTCAACGGTCCCGGCGAGGCTGCGGAAGCTGATTTCGGAATCGCCGGCGGCGTTGGCGAAGCATTGTATTTTGAACGCGGACAGGCAATCCGGAAGATTCCGGAAGACAAAATTGTGGAAACACTGATCGAAAAGCTGAAAGAACGGCACATCTGATATCGAAACCGTGGCTTTACGCCGGCGGCAGACCTGCCGCCGGCGTGCCCGTTATTTTTTCGTTTTTCTTCAGAACCGCCCCGGATCAACCACCGCACGCCAATATTTTCGTCCCGGTTCCGGGCAGATTATCACAAATCAATTGCGGAGCGTACACACATGAAACTGCTGAAAGAAGTATACAAAAAATATCATCCCGAAACGGATCGGTTTGCGGAACTGATGGAGCTTGGTACGGTTCTTTCAAGCAGAGCAGACAAGGACAATCGGCTCCTCGAATCGGTCGTCAGCTTCCCCCGAGTGATCCCGAAGCCCACGTTGTATGCACTTGAAGATGAATTACGCCTCGCATACGATCTGAACAGTGTGCGCCTGCTACCCAAATACGAGGAATCTCAATTTGATGAAAAGTACATTGCCGATCTCGTCATGGAAACCGAGCGCACCGGGATTGTTGCGCGCGGGTTTTTCGGGAACTACCGCTACCGTCTGAACGGGGACAAGCTGACCTTTGAGGTTCCGTTTTCCGACGGCGGCGTATATCTTCTTGAGGACGCAAAGACCCACGAGGTCATGGAAAACATCCTCCGGAGTGAATTCGGACTGAACTTTCACGTTTCCATTGAACACTCGGATGCTTTTCCGAAGAATTCCGTCGGACAGGGATTAATTGACGGAAGATTGCAGGTGCTGGATTCTGAACTGGTTACCGCAAACACCGAATACGAGCGTGCACTTTCCTCCAAAGACTACGCTGCTGCCGGCGGAGACCGGCAGGAAGCGGAGGCGGCTCCGGCGCTCCCGCGTACTCCGTCGGTTTATGAGGGGCAGGACCCGACGCCCGTCATGGAGGACGGCGCCATCTGCCGCATCGGACAAAGCCGCTTTGACCTGTCCTCGCCGGAACTCATCGAGGGACGGATGTTTGAGATACGACCCATGCCGATTGCGGGGTTATCCCTGCCGCAAAGAGATGTTACCATCATCGGAGAGGTGACCGGTTTCACCGCGGAATCCAACCGCACGGGCGACAAAATCAACATTACGTTCGGCGTGTTTGACGGAAATGCAACCATGGAAGTCAAGGCGTACAACCGGCTTCCGGAGGACGCAAAAGAGTTTTCCGGCAAGGTCAAAAACGGTATGGCGATCGCGCTTCACGGCTATGTCAAATACGAAATGCACCGTGAAAAACGCGATACCGACCTGACCTTTTTCCACGATTCCATTCTGAAGATTTCCAAAGTGACCCGCAAGGACAACGCCCCGGAGAAACGCGTGGAGCTTCACCTGCACACCAATATGTCGCAGATGGACGCGCTGACACCGCCCGACGCGGCAGTCAAGATTGCAAAAGCATGGGGGCACAAGGCGATTGCCATCACCGATCACGGTAACGTACAAGGATATCAGGAAGCCATGCTTGCTTCCGAAAAAGTCGGGCAACCCGTCATTTACGGCATCGAAGCCTATTTTGTCAATGATACTTCGGGCGCACTTTTCGGGGAATACAGCGGTACATTCCAGGACGAACTGATCGTTTTCGACATTGAAACGACGGGTCTGTCCGCCGCAAATAACCGGATTACCGAGATCGGTGCCGTCCGAGTCAAGGACGGGCAGGTACTCGAAACCTTCAATATGCTGGTCAATCCGGAATGCCCGATCCCGGAAGAAATCGTCAGGCTGACCGGCATCACTGACGAAATGGTCAGGGATCAGCCGACCATCGAAGAGGTTCTTCCGAAATTCTTTGAGTTTACGGGTAACCGACTGCTGATCGCACACAACGCTGACTTTGATACCGGTTTTATCCGTTATTCGGCAAAGCGGCTCGGACTTCCTTTTGACAACCCGTACTTTGACACGCTTGCGCTCTCTCGCTTTCTCAATCCCGAACTCAAGAATCACAAGCTCGACACGCTTGCCAATTACTTCGGGCTCGGCGATTTCAATCACCACCGCGCCTCCGACGACGCAGAAATGCTGGCAATGATCTATTTTGCCATGGTGGAAAAAATGCGTTCGCGGGAAATCCATACCTTTGCCGATCTCAAGAACGAAATGAGTACCAATACGGATGTACTCCGTCTGCCGACCTATCATCAGATTATTCTGGTCAAAAACAAAACTGGGCTGAAGAACCTCTATCGTCTGATCTCATTCAGTTACCTGAATTATTTCCGCAAGGTCCCGCGCATTCCAAAGACACAGCTCGAAAAATACCGCGAGGGGCTCATCATCGGCTCCGCCTGCGAAGCGGGAGAATTGATGCGCGCCATCATCGAAGGAAAACCGGACTCCGAAATCGAGGAAATTGCGAAATTTTATGATTATCTGGAGATCCAGCCGATCTCCAATAACCGTTTCATGGTGGCGGAGGGCAGGTTCAAGGATGAGGAAGACCTGCGAGACCTCAACCGCCGCGTGGTCGCGCTCGGCGAAAAGTTAAATAAACCCGTCGTTGCGACCTGCGACTCGCATTTTCTCGAAAAGAGCGATGAATTGTACCGCAAGATCCTGACCGGTGTCAAGTTCGGAGACAATCAAGCGGATTCGGAACTCTATCTTCGCACGACCGAGGAAATGCTGAAAGAATTCTCCTATCTCGGCGATGAAAAAGCCTACGAGGTCGTGGTAAAGAACACCAACCTCATCGCCGATCAGATCGACTATGAGAACATTCGTCCGTTCCCGAAAGGAACATTTACCCCGGATCTTCCGGGTGCGAAGGAGGACCTGCCGCGTATCTGCTATGAACGAGCCAGATCCATGTACGGCGATCCGCTTCCAAAGATCGTGGAGGAACGCCTCAACAAGGAGCTGACCTCCATCATCGAACATGGCTTCGCAGTGCTTTACATGATCGCGCAGAAGCTGGTGTGGTACAGCGAAAGCCAAGGTTATCTGGTAGGTTCCCGCGGTTCCGTCGGGTCCTCGCTCGTCGCGTCCATGGCAGGTATTTCCGAGGTCAATCCGCTTCCGCCGCATTACTGGTGCCCGGAATGCAAATACAGCGACTTTGAAACCGCAAAGAAAAAGAATATCCGTTCCGGCTTTGATCTTCCCGACGCAGTCTGTCCCCGTTGCGGGCACAAACTCAACTACGACGGGCACGACATTCCGTTTGAAACCTTCCTCGGGTTCTACGGCGATAAGTCCCCGGATATCGACCTTAACTTCTCCGGCGAAGTACAGGGCAAGGTGCATAAATACACGGAAGAACTGTTTGGTGCGGAGAACGTCTTCCGCGCGGGAACCATCGGAGGACTTGCGGATAAAACCGCCTATGGTTACGTGCTCAAATATCTGGAAGGTAAGGGCGTTTCCGCGAGCCGCGCCGAGATGAACCGGCTGGTTTCGCATCTGGTCGGCGTCAAACGCAACACGGGGCAACATCCCGGCGGCATCGTCGTTGTGCCGAAGGAATACGAGATCTACGATTTCTGCCCGGTCCAGCATCCTGCGGACGATCCGAATTCCAACATTGTCACGACCCATTTCACATTTGAATATCTGCACGACACGTTGCTCAAGCTCGACGAACTCGGACACGATATTCCGACCAAGTACCGCTACCTTGAAAAGTTCTCCGGTACCAGGGTACTGGACGTCCCCATGAACGACCGTTCCATCTACGACCTGTTCTTGTCTACCAAGCCGCTCAAGATCACGGAGGATGACATCGACTGTCCACTGGGCACCCTGGGGCTCCCCGAGCTCGGCACGCGCTTTGTCATCAAGATGCTTCAGGAATGTAAGCCGCAGTCCTTTGCCGACCTGCTCCAGATTTCCGGGCTTTCGCACGGCACCGACGTGTGGACCAACAACGCGCAGGACCTCATCAAAGAGGGGATCTGCGACATCTCCCACGTGATCGGTTGCCGTGACAACATCATGCTCGATCTGATCGGATACGGCGTGGATAAAGCGCATTCCTTCAAGATTATGGAAATGGTCCGGAAGGGCAAAGGTCTTACTCCCGAATACGAGCAGGAAATGAAGGATGCCGGCGTCCCGGACTGGTACATCGGCTCCTGCAAGAAAATCAAGTATATGTTTCCGAAGGCGCACGCCGCCGCGTACGATATGTCCGCGATCCGCATGGGTTGGTACAAGGTACATATTCCGCTTGCGTTCTACTGCACCATGTTCACGGTCTCACCGGAAGGCTTTGACGCGGAACTGGTCATGCAAGGCAAAAACGCCGTGTTCTCCAAAATCCGCCAGGTAGAAAAGGACGGCTTCAACGCTCAGCCAAAGGACATTCAAGGGCTTCCGACGCTTCAGCTTGTCAATGAAGCCATGGCTCGCGGGATCCGTTTCTTGCCGGTGGACATTGTCAAATCCCACGCGACCGAATACATTCCGGAGGACGGAAAGATCCGTATGCCGTTTTCCTCGCTCGCCGGTGTCGGTGCCAATGCGGCTATTGCCGTGATGCAGGCAAGGGAAGAGGAACCCTTCTTCTCGGTGGAAGATATGCAGATCCGCTCCAAAGTCAACAAAAACGTGATCGACACCTTCCGCCGCAACCATGTGCTGGACAGCCTGCACGAAACAGATCAGCTTTCGTTCTTCTGAAACGGGAACCTGCCACTCGTCCCCCGGAATACAGCGAAAATAAACATCCCCCCGCACTGTCTGACAGTGCGGGGGGATGTTGGTTTATTACCAGATCCCGCCAAAGAAAAGTATCTGCGGAATCACATTTCTTACGAAATGACGTTGAAGAACTTGAGCAGGCAAAGAATGATGCCGACCAGGGAATAGATGCCGATCAGGCTTCCGAGAATCGAGAAAATGATTCCGATTACCTGGATGCTTGCAAGCCGGCTGATCAGCCAGCCAACCAGTGCACATACCACGAGGAAAATCACAAGCTGAACGATCAGAGAAACGACGTTCCCTTTTTTGACCTTGAACGGGGTAGGCCAAAGCTGATGAAGAAAATCCATAATCCTGTATACCTCCATATTTATTAGTACAATTGTAGCACCCCGGGCGACAAAAAGCAACCTGTTCGGACCTTTTTTGTTGAGCAATTTTTCAAAATCTGTATCGTTATCGCGCCGTTTTGCCACATCAGGTCAATTCTGGTGGAAATCGCCCGGACGCAGCAGGCAATGCAGGAAAAATATCACTTTACACAAAAGAATCTTTTGTCACAAAGTCAACGAAGCATTTTCGTTTGGAGCATTTTGCTCATAAGAACCCGGGCGTATTCAATTCCGTTCGCTGACCGCATAAAGATTGAGATCCCATGCGGGAAAATAGGGAAACCGCCGCAGGTACAGACGGGCGTCCGGCAGGAGCGAGTGGACATCCTGCGTCAGGCGGAAGAGATCGGTGCTTCTGTGATACAGGGAAACCAACAGGTCGGGGTGGCAGCGGCGGATGGTTTCTGCTGATCCGGCAAGTGCTTCCGCCTCGGAGCCCTCCACGTCGTATTTGATGTAATCAACGGATTCTTGAACAAAGAGGGAATCCAAGGGAAGTGCTTTCACCTCGCGCCTCTCAGAGCCACCCGCCTCAGTCTTCACATTGGAATTCCGGTTCCCGCTTGCGTCAAAGAACAGCGTTGTTTGCTCGTTCCATGCACAGGCTTCAATGGGAAAGATTTCAGCACGTGTTTCCGCTTTTGCATATTCCGTGAGTTTGCGGTAAGTCCTTGCATCCGGCTCCATTGCATAGATTCGTCTGACCCCCGGCGCAAAGGCAAGAAGCTCGCGGATCGTGTCCCCGTTGTATGCGCCGAGATCTGCCGTGACGCGATAACGGTCAGGTCGGAGAATCTGCCCGGTCACCTCATTCCGGGAACAGGCGGATGCCTCCAGATCGTCAAGCCGTCCCGATAACCGATACCGCACAATTGCGTCGTAAACCTCTCTTGAGCGTTCGTCCGCAAGCAATCCCCGCGCGGCGCGTAACTCTTTTTCGTGTGCCAGAGCGAATTCCAGATTGAACAATTCTTCACCAAACACCGGAACATCCGGAATATAAAGCTCGTTCTCGCGGGAAATCGCCCGGATCCGTTCCATGACTTCCGGCAGTTTTGTGGCAAAGGAAACAAGGATTACAAACCTGCCGTCGCCGTATTTTTCTCGCACTGCCGAATAGGAAAGCACCGTTTTTCCGTGAAACTGATGTCCTCGCACAAAGCCGTCACTTGCAAAGAAATCGGAGACCTTGATCCCGTAAGTGTCACAGACGCGGAGGATTTTATCCGCCCCGTTTCCCATTCCGTAGAGGACGACGGGACACTTCCGCGCAGCAAGATCACGCCAGAGATCGGAGGCGGGGAGCTGTAATTCGTTCATTTGTTTTCCTTTCGTTGACAATCCGCCAAAACCGTGCTATACTGGTTCCGTCGGATCGGTTTACGGTGCCGTGGCACCCTTTTCCGTATCTTTAACCATCAAAGGAGAATTGTCATGGATTGTTTGTTTTGCAGGATCATTGCGGGAGAGATCCCGTCTACCAAAGTATATGAAGACGCGGACTGCTATGCGTTCCGCGACATTAACCCGATGGCTCCCGTGCACGTGCTGATTGTCCCGAAGAAGCACATCGCCTCCGCGGACGAAGTGACAGCGGAAAACAGCAGTTCTGTTTCAAAGATCTTTGAAGCGATTCCGAAGATTGCAAAGGCGGAGGGATTGACGAACGGCTACCGCGTTATCACCAACTGCGGAGAAGACGGCTGTCAGTCGGTCAGACATCTGCATTTTCATCTGCTCGGCGGGAAAAAGCTGCCGGAAACCATGGCATAAGCCAAACGGGGGACTATTCATGATTTTTGACCAGCTGGAATTCCACAATGTGGAAGAGATCGAAGACACCAAAATCGGCTACCGCCTCCACAGGTTCCCGCGCCGGGTCAGAGAAAAACTCGGCTCAGTGGAGGATGCAACGACCTACGGCAGATACATCGCCGACCTGACCACCGGTTGTGAAATCCGGTTTGTCACAGAAGGCGACCGGGTGCTTCTGTCGCTTTCCGCGTTCGATGAAGACGGCACAGTCGCCATCTATCGCGGCGATTTCAAGATAGGGTACCGCAGGATCGAGGCGGGGAAAATCAACCGGATTATGCTGGAAAGCCCCGCCGGGTTTGATCAGCTGAATCCTGCTTTCAAAAAAGGCGACTTTGCTCCGGATGTCTGGCGCATCATGAGTTGCCATGATTTCGGGCTTGTTTATTGCGGAATTGAGACCTTCGGTCAATCTGTCCGTCCGCCCAAAGCAGAAGAACTTCCGAAGAAAACTCTGCTTGCCTACGGCACCTCGCTGACCCACGGCGCCGCCGCGCAGGCGTATCCCGTCAGCTATATCAATTATCTTGCCCGTCTGCTTCACGTTGACCTGCTCAACAAGGGCATGGGCGGCTCCTGCATGAACGAATGTGCCGTGGCGGATTACATTGCCGCGTCGGACGCGTGGGACGCGCTCTACCTCGAAAACATGACCAACATGGGAGAGGGCATGGCAAAGCAGTACGAGGAGCAGACAAAGTACCTGCTCGACAAGGTCTGTGCGGCACATCCCGACAAACCGGTATATGCCGTGACCATGTTCCCGATCGGAATGGCGCTTGATTCACATTGCGATCACCCCGTCAAGCGGGCGTTTGCGCTCGACCCAATTCTCCGCCGGCTGGCGGCAGAGCATCCGAACATCACCATCATTGAAGGGGATATGATTCTCACCGATTTCCGTAATCTGATGACGGATCTTGTACATTTCAACGACTTCGGGCACATTCGGGTAGCGGAAAATCTCGCGAAAGTGATCCGTATGTGACGAATTCGACGTTTGCGAAAAATCCCTGAAATTCCACCATATCTGATGGGTTTCCGGGAAGGAAAACCACGCGATCGTTATTTGTTCCGGTGAGTTCTCCGGCGCTTTTCGGCATTCCGCCAAAACATCTGCCGCGACAGCCTCCGGCAGTCATACAGCCGCACCGTTCGGTGCGGCTGTTTTGCAAGGCAAGCGGTGCGGAATTATTTCACGAATTCTCCGTAGATCGCGCGGATGGTCTTTTCAAAGTCGTGTTCATCCACGCCGAGAATAATGTTCAACTCGCTTGACCCCTGGTCAATGATACGGATATTGACACCCGCGGCGGAAACCGCATTGAACACCCGTGCCGCGGTACCTTTTTCCTTGACCATGCCGCGACCGACCACTGCAACCAGCGCCACACCATCATCGAGTGTCACACTGTCTGCTTTGACCATACGCTTGATGTGAGCGGTAATCTTATCCCGCCTGCCGTCAAGAAGCTGGGAAGAAATGACCAGCGACATGGTATCAATACCGGAGGGAAGGTGTTCAAATGAAATCTCGTTTTCCTCCAGTACATCCAGCACTTTTCTGGCAAACCCGATCTCGGAGTTCATCATATCCTTTTCAATGTTCAGCACCGAGAATCCTTTTCGTCCCGCAACGCCGGTAATGATATGCTCGCTGTCATACCCGGTTGCCTCGGCGACGATCATGGTGCCGCTATCCTCCGGGCGGTTGGTATTGCGGATGTTGATCGGAATTCCCGCATAGCGGACGGGGAAGATCGCGTCCTCATGGAGCACCGTCGCGCCCATATAGGAAAGCTCGCGAAGCTCACGGTAGGTGATGGTCTCAATGGAGCAGGGAGAATCCACGATCCTGGGATCCGCCATCAGGCAGCCGGAGACATCCGTCCAGTTTTCGTACAGGTACGCATTGCAGGCGCGCGCGACAATGGAACCGGTAATATCCGAACCGCCGCGGCTGAAAGTGCGCACGGTACCGTTGGGCATCACGCCGTAAAAGCCCGGAATAACCGCGTGCTCATGACGGGCAAGCTCTTCACCGAGGACCCGGTTGGTTCTTTCCTCGTCAAAGGTTCCGTTTTCCTTGAAGAAAATGACGTTTTCCGCGTCGATAAAATCAAATCCGATGTACTTGGCAAGCACAATACCGTTGAGGTATTCGCCGCGGCTTGCCGCGTAATCGCGTCCTGATGCGTGCATCATGGCGTTCTTCACATACTCAAATTCGCCGCTCATGTCAAAATTCAAGCCGAGTTCCCGGATGATTTCCCGGTAACGTCCGACAATCTGTGAATACAGGTCGTCGATTTCCTCGATACTTTCTCTTGACCGGATCATTTCGTAGCAACGGTAGAGCATATCGGTCACCTTGGTGTCCCCGGAAAAGCGCTTGCCGGGAGCGGAAGGAACCACATATCTGCGGGACGGATCCGAACGAATGATGTCTGCAACCTGCTTGAAATGCTGTGCGTCCGCGAGCGAACTGCCGCCGAATTTCACTACTTTGATCTGCATGAAAGACTCCTTTGACTGTATAAAATATACATTGTATTATATGAAAAATCGGACAGATTGTCAACCCCCCGGCAAATTATTTCACAAAAGACTTGATTTTTCGGCATTCCGCGGTTAAAATAGAAAAATAGCATTTCAATGCAAATGTTTCCGCCGTGAAACGAAATATCAAAGCCGGGCAGTCGGACAGCTCCTCGGACGAACGGCACAGTCAGGCGATATCTGATGCCTTTTCTGATTCCGCCCGCGGGCACAGCGTGCAACGCACAGATTCCGAAAATACGAAAGACCGGTTTGCGCGGCTCTCCGGACACACTTCCCATGAAAGGGGTAATATGATGCAAAACGCTTTTTGCGCGGCGGATATTCTTCTGCCGGATTTCAATAAGACCGACGGAGAAAAATGGTCCGTCATTGCGTGCGACCAATTCACAAGTGATCCCGCCTACTGGGGCGGGGTCAAGGCACAGGTCGCCGGAGTTCCTTCCACACTCAACCTGATTCTGCCGGAGGTATACCTTGCCGAGGCACAGGTGCGTATTCCGGAGATCAACCGTACCATGTACCAATACCTCTCTGACGGACTTTTCAGGGAATACAAAAACGCGATGATCTATGTGGAACGTACTCAGTCCGACGGGGATGTGCGCCGCGGGATTGTCGGTAAGATTGATCTTGAAAAATATGATTTTCATAAGGGTGCCGAAACCCAGGTCCGCGCAACGGAAGCAACCGTGCTTGACCGGGTCCCCCCGCGTGTCGCAATCCGCAAGGATGCACCGCTTGAATTGCCGCATATCATGACTCTGATCGACGACCCGGAGAAAACCGTAATTGAGCCGCTCTCGGAATCCGCCGCGAAATACGAAAAGGTTTATGATTATGACCTCATGCTCGGCGGCGGGCACATCAAAGGGTACCTGATCCCCGCACTGGAGCAAAACAGAATCCTGCACGCGTTGGATCAGCTCGCGTCTCCCGCCGCAATGAAGCAGCGCTACGGTACCGACAGCCTGCCGGTCTGCCTGTTTGCCGTCGGGGACGGGAACCATTCGCTTGCTGCGGCAAAAACCGTTTACGAGGAGCTCAAGCAGAAAATCGGCGCGGCGGCAAAGGAATCTCCCGCACGCTATGCGCTGGTGGAACTCGTCAATCTGCACGATCCGGCGCTCCGTTTTGAACCGATTTACCGCGTGTTGTTCGGAGTCAGACCGGAACAGGTCATCCGGGAACTCAAGAAATATGCCGACAGCCAGATCGGAGACGAACCTGCGCAGACTGTTCAATATCTCTCGGAATGTTTCTTCGGGGAAGTGGTATTTCCGCACCCCTCGCAGCAACTCACCGTCGGCACACTCCAGACCTTCCTTGACGGGTATGCGGAAACGCATCCGGAAATCAGCATCGATTACATTCACGGCGAGGAATCCGTCCACGCACTTGCAAGCAAGCCGGACACCATCGGTTTTCTCTTTGACGGCATGGAAAAAACCCAGCTTTTCCGGACTGTGATGTGTGACGGCGCACTCCCGCGCAAAACCTTTTCCATGGGGCACGCGGAAGACAAGCGCTATTATCTGGAAGCTCGGAAAATCAGATAAACGCTAACAAAAAAGCGACGTCCAAAGCTCTTATTGAGTTTTGTCGCCGCTTTTTTCTTTTCTTCCGCTGTCTTGCCGCCGGATTGTCCATTTATGAAGTTCGATTATATCAGACAGTCGGTAACGCGAACAGGATTGTATGAAAATCTGCCGCATCCCGCCAAAAGTCCGGGATCGTTCCATGTTTCATTTATCACCTTAACCGCACATCTTTTTCCTTTGTCTCCTTCGGTTTAAAATCAGTGCCGCAATACCGAAAAGAAATACCGTAACACTTACAATGCAAAGGTTTCTTCCGAAGCCGTCCCCACCGTCCGGGACCGGGAAGTAGACCGCACGTTCACTCTCCTCCAGAATGCCCGGAAAGAGGCGGAGGGTCCCCCACATCAAAAGAGCCGCAAGAATCCCCTGAAACAGTTTGGCAAGGAAATACGGTCGGTAGCATAGCCCCCTCCCGTCCGTAATCGAGAGGATTTGCATATGTACCGAAAGCCCCGCCCAACCAGAGAAAAATGCCGCGAGAATCGCACCGACATGACGTTCGGCAAGCCCTGCCGCGGAACCGACCCCGGTCGTCAGTTCCAAAATCCCACCGAGCGCGGCGGCGATCACGTCACTCGCTTGTACCGCGTCGAGAAACAGCCGCATGGTCCCCGTCAGCGCCGTGAAAAAGACCACGTAGGAGCAGACGCGGAGCATACTGTCCGTCGCATTGGTCACGGCTCCCGTAAATACACCGACACCCGTCCGGATCTGCGTCGCAGGTGCCCTCCGGAAAACCGGATCTTCTTCATCTCCCCGCAAAATAAATCTGCCGAAAAAGCCGACAAGTACGGCGGACAAAAGCGTCACTCCGAACAGTGCCGTTCCGAAGAACTGACTGCCGAACAGGGAAACGCCGACCGCACTGATGAGAAACGCAGAACTTGGGTTATTGGTAAAAGTCAGAAGCCGTTCGGTCTCTTTTTTGCCGAGCAATCCGCGGTCAAAATACGAAATCGCGGTACGTGCTCCGACCGGAAAGCCGCAGAGAGAACCGAGGAAGAACACGGTAAACCCAAGCCCGGAGACTCCGAATACCTTCCGAAACGGACCGGACAGGAGCCGACCGATCGCCTCACCCGTTCCGCTCAGCACCAAAAGCTCCGATACAACCAAAAACGGAAACAGCGACGGAATCACCGTTCCGGCGCAAAGCCGCAGTCCGTCCGACACAAACCCGATTGCCGCCTCGGGGTTCCGGATGGTCAGGAACAGGGAGAATATTCCGAAAAAGCAGAAAAACCACTGACCCGGCGTCAGTTTCGGGATAAATCCCCGATGCGCCCCCGCGGCTGTATGTTTTGGATTCGTCATGGAAAATACCTCCGAGGCATATGTATTAGTATCATACTCGACCCCGGACGGTTCTATGACTGACGGGATCACGGGAGGACTTATCATGAAACATGCGGGAAAGGGAAACGCCGGCGGGAAACCGGACGCGGAATACGGATATGCCGGAAAAAGCAGCGGCTGGCATTCCGGAGGTTCTGAAAAAAGGGAAAATGCCAATTCCCGATCCGGAAACGGAAACGCCCCGGCAAAACGAAGTCTGACGGAATGGGTCAGTACCAGATTCGACATCCCGGCTGATCTTGTCAGCGGTACCGGAACGGTGGAATTGCGTGGGCGTAACAACCTGACCATCCGCGGGTGCCGCCGCATTCTGAAGTATTCTCCCACGGAAATGTGCTTCCGGATGCGGGGGGACTGCCTGACCGTCCGCGGGAAGCGCCTGGTCTGCACCTCTTATCTCTGGGGTGCCGTGGTCATCGACGGAGAAGTAGACTCCCTATCATTTGACGGGGAGGTGACGGGAGCATGAACCCGCTCTGGTATCTCGGTGGTTACCGCGAATATGCGCTTCCAATCTCCGAAGCGAAGGATTTTCTCAACCTCTGTATGTGTACCGGCATGATCTACTCCCGTTTCCGCGCCGAAGAAGATCGGGTATATTTCCGCGTAACCGAAAAAAACGCAAAACAGCTGGAAACCTTTGCAAACACCTACTGTCTGCACCCGGAATGTCTCGGAAAGCGGGGGCTTCCACCGTTTCTCTTCCGACATCGTGACCGAGTGGGTATCCCGGTCGGAATCCTGCTTTCTCTCCTGATCGGATGGACGCTCACCCGTATGATCTGGTGTGTGGAGATTACGGGGAACCGGACAATCAGCACAGGCGAGGTACTGGCGGAACTGAAACAGGCGGGGCTCGGTATCGGCAGTCTGCGCTCGGAGGTTGACCCGGACGACATCGAACTACGGCTTCTTTCCTCGTCGGAAAAGCTGTCGTGGGCGTCCGTTAACCTCCACGGTACGGTCGCGCGGGTACAGGTACGCGAGAAAAGCGCGGCAGAATCTTCCGATGTCGCGCCGAAACCGGCAAATCTCGTTGCAGGCGCGGCAGGAAAAATTCTGTACATGGAGATTCTGCGCGGAAACCCGGTCGTCAGCGCCGGGGAATTCGTCAGCCGCGGCGATCTGCTCGTCAGCGGTATGTTTGACAGCACTGCGGTCGGTTTCCGCATGACCCGTGCGGCAGGACGTGTGTTTGCGGAAACCGCCGAAGAATTCCGGATCGAGATCCCGCTTGACTGTACGGAATACGTTGCAAATCCGGATGCGGAGAAGGATACGTATCTTAATTTTTTCGGAAAAGAAATAAAAGTTTTCAAAAGTACTGGAAATCGGGACGGGAATTGTGATACAATAGAAACAGTAGTAGAATTCAATCTGCCGGGAGGAAGGGTGCTTCCCATCGCGGTGAAGAAGCTTCGGTATGTCACTTACTCGGAAACCGAGCGTCGCCTGACAAATGAGGAAGCCGAAAACCTCGCATATTTCCGGCTTGCAGGTCAGATTGCGGAATGGCTCGGAGACGGCGGGAGCCTGCTCCGGAAAAACATCACCGTCACCATGACAGAGAACTCCTGTGTCCTCATCTGCAACGCGATCGGAATACGCAACATCGCAGTGATATCGGAATTTGAGGCGGATCTTCCGCACAAGACAAACGAACCCCATTAAATGACAAGAGGTCGAAAATACATGGCACAATTGATCATGACAACCGATTCGCCGGAAATGACAGCAAAGCTGTTCGGCAGCTTTGACGTAAACGCCCGGATCCTGGAAGAAGCGTTCGGCGTCAGCATTTCCAACCGTCCTGCCGGTGTCGGCGGCGGAGATAATCTCATTATCAGCGGAGAGGATGAGATCAGCGTCGGCATGGCGAAGCAGACACTGGAATACCTCTGCCGCGTCGCCGCATACGACGACACCATTCCCGAGCAGACTGTGCGCTACGTCACGGACATGATTCGGGAGGGGAATGCCTCAGATCTCTCCGACCTCGGCGACGACTGCATCGCGGTCACAACCAAGGGAAAGCCGATCAAGGCGAAAACGGTCGGACAGAGAAAATATGTGGACGCGATCCGTAAGAACACCATCGTGATCGGAGTCGGACCCGCGGGTACCGGCAAAACCTTTCTCGCCGTTGCCATGGCGGTCAAGGCACTCCGGGAAAAGCAGGTATCCAGAATTATACTGACGCGTCCCGCGATCGAGGCAGGAGAAAAGCTCGGCTTTTTGCCGGGCGATCTGCAAAGCAAAATCGATCCTTACCTCCGCCCGCTTTACGACGCGCTGTATGAAATGATGGGTGCGGACAATTATCAGCGGCACATTGAAAAAGGCACCATTGAGATCGCACCGCTTGCGTATATGCGCGGACGGACGCTTGACGATTCTTTTATTATCCTCGATGAAGCACAGAACGCGACACCGGAGCAGATGAAAATGTTTCTGACGCGTCTCGGCTTCAATTCCAAGGCGGTTGTCACGGGTGACCTGACCCAGACAGATCTGCCGCGCGGACAAAAGAGCGGACTTGCCGCCGCTGTGAGAATTCTTGCCGGCATTGATGACATTGCCATTCATATTTTCACAGAACGGGACGTGGTGCGCCACAAGCTGGTGCAGAAGATCATTCAGGCATACGACAGATACGAGCGTGAAGCGGAACGGAAAGCCGCCGAGCGCGCGGAACAGAATAAAAAGAAATTTCGCAGAAACGGAGACTTAAGATAATGAAGCATCAACAGAAAATTCAGATTTACTTTGAAAATTCGCAGGACAAGCTGCCCGTTACATATGCCCTCAAAATGTTGATCCGCCGCGCGGTGGTGGAAACGCTTGCCTATGAGCAATACCGCAACGATGTCGAGGTATCTGTTACGTTTACCGACAACGAAGGAATCCGTGCCCTCAATCAGAAGTTCCGCGGCATTGACAAGGAAACCGACGTGCTTTCCTTCCCGCTCTTTGATTACGACGGCAGCGAGGGAGAGCCTCCGATTGACGAATTGGAAAACGCACTCGGTGATATCGTCATTTCTCTTGAAAAAGCCAAAGCACAGGCGGAGGAGTTTGGTCATTCCTTTGAACGGGAAGCCGCATTTCTTACGGTACACTCCATGCTTCACCTGCTCGGATACGATCACGTAACGAGCGAAGAGGACGACCGCGAAATGCGCCGCCGCCAGCACGAGATCATGGATCGGATGGGACTTTCCGTTGCAAAAGATCACTGACCGGGAACAAAACACTTTGTCTTTCAAAATTCCCGGACAACCCGGGACATGACAAAAAACGAGAAACCAGACACAGCAAAGGATCAGAAAAATGAAGAGAACCGGATTTATCGCCATTGTCGGACGTCCTAACGTCGGCAAATCGACTCTGCTCAACGCCATACTCGGCGAAAAAGTCGCCATTGTTTCCAATAAGCCGCAGACCACCAGGAACCGGATCATCGGCATCCACACCATCGGGGAGGATCAGTTTGTATTCCTCGATACCCCCGGCATCCATCTGCCCAAAGATTCGCTCGGCGATTACATGGTAAGCACCGCCAACACAACCATGCATGATGCGGATGCGGTGGTGCTGGTCGTTGACGCAGGCAAACCGGCGACAAGCGTTGAGGAAAACGTCATCCGCTACCTGAAGGAATCCGGCGTTCCGGGAATTCTGGTGCTCAACAAAATCGATTTGTACGGAAGAGAACAAATTGCCGAAACCATTGCGCTCTATGCCGCAAAGCATACGTTTGCCGCGGTCGTCCCGATCTGCGCGAAAAATAACCGCTACGTGAACGAGGTCCTCGACGAATGCAAGCCGTTCCTCTCCGAGTCCGAGTGGTACTACGATGACGACATCGTGACCGACCAGCCGGAACGTCAGATGGCGGCGGAAATCATCCGCGAAAAGCTGCTCCGCACGCTCAACAAGGAAGTCCCGCACGGCATCGCGGTTATGATCGAGGAATTCAAAAGAGAGGGAAGCCTCATACGTATCCACGCGATCATTTACTGCGAGAAAGAATCCCACAAGGGGATCATCGTCGGCAAAAACGGTCAGGAGCTCAAGATGGTCGGCAGTTACGCCCGCGCGGATCTCGAAGAATTACTTGGCTCAAAAGTATATCTGAACCTCTGGGTCAAGGTCAAACCGAACTGGCGTGAGGATGAAAAAGCAGTCATGAACTTCGGCTACAATGCCAAGGATGACAACTGACCGGAAACCGGAAGGGAATTCAATCAGAACAGGAAACAGATATGGATAAAGATTACGTTTGCGAAGATTACGGCACGGTGACCGACTGGACACAGATCAAGGTCACGGTTCCGCTGGAAAAGCTGGATGACACGACCGCCGTCATGAGCATGGTCAACAATAATCTCATGATCGAGGATTACAGCGACATCGACCTCAAAACCTGCTACGGCGATCTGATCGACGAAAAAATTCTGAACGCCGACAAAACGATTGCCTCGGTTTCTGTTTTTGTGCCGAACGACCGCCCCTATGCGGATGATCTCTCTTTTATCCGCGAACGTCTCACGGCGGACGGGATCGACGCGAAGGTCGAAATCATCGGCGTGAGAGAAGAAGACTGGGCAAACTCATGGAAACAATATTACAAGCCGCTTCACATCGGAAACCGGCTCGTGATCGTTCCCGCCTGGGAAAAGTATGCTCCGAAACCGGGCGAACTGATTGTCACCATGAATCCGGGTATGGCATTCGGAACGGGTACGCACGAAACGACGCGGCTTGTCATCGGTCTGCTGGAAGAATACACAAAGCCCGGATGCCGGATGCTCGACGTCGGGACCGGCAGCGGGATTCTTGCCATCTGCGCGTCCAAACTGGGGGCAGGGATCTGCCGCGCCTATGACATTGACCCCATGTCCGTTCGCGTGGCAAACGAAAACATCCGTGACAGCGGGCTGACCAATATCACCTGCGAACAGTCCGATCTGCTCCGGCAGGTCGACCTCTCGGACGGCCCTTACGACCTCATCTGCGCCAACATTGTGGCAGATATTATCATCCGCATGACACCGGATGTCGGGAAATATCTCGCAAAGGGCGGCGTGCTTCTGGTTTCCGGAATCATTGTGGAGCGCAGCCAGGACGTGATCGACTGTCTCCTTCAGAACGGCTTCCGGATCGAAAAACAAGTCACGGACAACGGCTGGTGCGCGCTTGCCGTCCGGCGGGAAGAGGACTGACCAATGCCTCGCTTTTTTGTATCGAAGGAGCAGATCCGGGACGGAATTGTTCTGATCGGCGGGGAAGATGCCAATCACATTTCAAGGTCGCTCCGCATGAAAACAGGGGACGCAATTACAGTTTCGGACGGAACCGGTACCGAGTACGACTGTATCCTTGACGAATTTACCGCGGACAGCGTCTGCGCCCGTGTGACGGATACGCACCCCTCCGACCGGGAACCGCCCTTCCGCGCGCACCTGTATCAGGCGCTGCCGAAAGGAGAAAAACTTGATCTCATCATTCAGAAGGCGGTCGAATGCGGCGTTTATGACGTCACTCCGTTTGAAAGCGAATACTGTGTGGTACGCATGAAGGCTGACGCGGAGGAGAAAAAAACCGTGCGGCGCCAGCGTATTGCACTGGAAGCAGCCAAGCAATGCGGACGGGGAATCATTCCGCGCGTATACCAGACCGTCAGCTTCTCTGAAATGATGGCTCGCGCCAAGGTGGCGGACATCCCGCTGTTCTGCTACGAGGGACAGGGAACCGTGTCGCTTCGCACCTGTCTGAAAGAAGCGTTCACCCGTTTGGCGGAAAATCACCCGGATCGGGTACCTGAGATCGCAATCGTCATCGGAAGCGAGGGCGGTTTTTCCGGGAACGAGGCGGAATCCGCAAGGAAATCGGGGCTGATCCCCGTTGGTCTCGGTCCCCGTATCCTCCGTACCGAAACCGCTTCCGGCATGGTTTTGTCCTGTCTCATTTATGAGACGGAACTCTGATTTTTCCAATGTCTTTGGCGGTTCGTTCAAATCTTTACAAATTTCTCTGCGAAAATTATAAAAAATATTCAAATACCTATTGAAAAACAACAAAAAATGTTGTAGAATATAGGATAGTATTCACAATTGCCTTTGAATTCACAGAAACGGAGAAAAAAAGATGTCCAACAGACTGTTTCAGAGCGTAATTCACCAAATGAAAGATGCCATTGACCGGGTCATCGGCGTGATCGACGAAAACGGGGTCATTATTTCCTGCTCCGAATTGGTCAAGATCGGAGAGATCCGTCAGGGCGTGCGCGAAGAAATGGCTTATGCCGCCGATTCCATCGTGACCGGCGGATATACATACCGCACGCTCGGAAACACGGCAAAATCCGAATATATTGTCTTTGTTGAAGGCGAGGACAAGATGGCGGACAAAATGTCGCGGGTCCTTGCAATCTCCCTCGGCAACATCAAGAATCTGTACGATGAAAAGTACGACAAGGGTTCTTTCATCAAAAATATTATTCTTGACAACATCCTGCCGAGCGATATCTATATCAAATCAAAAGAACTGCATTTCAACACCGAAGAATTGCGGATCGTTTTCCTGATTAAATTCTTCGGGAAAACCGACATGCTTCCGTTTGAAATGCTTCAGAATATGTTCCCGGACAAATCCAAGGACTATGTCATCAGCGTCGGCGAGCACGACATCGTACTGGTCAAGGATGTCCGCCCCGGGACCGATTCCAAGGAGATCGAGCGCATCGCGACCAACATCTCCGACACACTCTCCAGTGAATTCTATTCCAAGGTAGCCATCGGCATTTCCACCATTGTGGACAACATCAAGGACCTTGCACGCGCCTACAAGGAAGCGCAGGTTGCTCTTGATGTCGGCAAGGTCTTTGAGACCGAGAAGAACATCATCAGTTATGAGAACCTCGGCATCGGACGGCTGATCTATCAGCTCCCGACCACCCTCTGCGAGATGTTCTTACAGGAGGTCTTCAAGAAGGGCAGCCTTGAATCGCTCGACCGCGAAACGCTCATGACCATTCAGTGCTTCTTTGAAAACAACCTCAACGTCTCGGAGACCTCCAGAAAACTGTTTGTCCACCGGAACACGCTGGTTTACCGTCTTGAAAAAATCCGCAAGCTGACCGGGCTTGACCTCCGCGAATTTGAGCACGCCATCACGTTCAAGGTCGCACTCATGGTCAAGAAGTATCTGAACTCCAAAAACGAGAAATACTGAAACATAAGTGATATGACAGGGAAATGACCATAGGAAACAATGGTCATTTCGTTTTTCACCCGTTTTCCAATACCGCTGTATTCCATTTTCCGGAAGGGGATTTCATGAAACTGAAAAAAAATATTGCGTTTTTGTCCGTCATTCTGCTTCTGTCCGTTCTTTTGACCGCCTGCTCATTCACGCTGGTTTCCCCCGGCGGAGGTTCCTCCGGCGGGTCTTCGGACAGTTCGCTGGATCTCGGCATTGCCGCCATCAACGACTGCCTGTCGGATAACGCCTATTACGATTACGACCAGGACGAAATGGTCACCGCCGCGCTCAAGGCATATGTTGCGGCGCTCAATGACAAATATGCCGCGTTCTACACCTATGACGACTACCTCAAGCTGATTGCCGAGGGCAATGGTGAACTGCACGGGATCGGCATTCAGGTGGTAGCCAATACCGTGGAAATCCAGGGAACTGAGTATCAGGTCTACCAGATCGTCAATGTATATGAGGATTCGCCGGCAATGAAGTCGGGCGTTCAGGTCGGGGACCTGCTCTATGCTGTCAGGGTCGGGGAATCAATGAAGACCATCAACGAGCTCGGATTTGACGAACTGCTTGGTAACATCCGCGGCGAGGATGGCACGACAACAACCATTGCCGTCTTCCGGAAAACAGACGATAGCTACGAATCTGTTACGATATCCGACATTGTACGTGCCAAAATCACCACCTATTCCGTGACTTTCCGCATTTCCGAAACCGATCCGACGGTCGGAATCGTGCGCATCAGCAATTTTGACAATACGACGGCGGATCAGCTGATTCAGAGTATCGAGGACCTGCAATCCAAGGGAATCGAGCGCTTTGTGTTTGATCTGCGTAACAACCCAGGCGGGTATGTCAATTCCGTCTGTCGTGTCCTCTCTCTGTTCCTGTCGGACGGCGACACCATGCTCACGGCGGTGGACAAGAGCGGAAAGACGACGGCGACCTATCAGGTCAAAGCAGGAAGCAACACCATCACCAAAGAAGACATCGGGCGCTTCCGCGGAATCAACGCCACGGTGCTCGTCAACGGCAATACCGCCAGCGCCGCAGAGATCTTTACGGCAAACATGATGTATTATAAGACCGCGACCGTGATTGGCACCAAGACCTTCGGCAAGGGGATCATGCAAACAACTTTCCCGCTTCAGAAATACGGCTACAATGGATTCCTGAAGATCACGACGCACGCCTACCGCGATCCGTCCGGCTGGTGCTACCACGATATCGGCATCACTCCCGATCGTGTGGTAGAGCTCTCCAAGACGGCACAGAATACCAATCTGTACCTGCTCGCCGAAGCCGATGATGCACAGCTTCAGGAAGCGCTGAAGCTTCTCATAGGAAGCGCCGACTAAACCCGCAGTCCCCCGGAACCCGATCACCAATAACAATTATATTTTTCATACAAGGAGAACACCCATGTCTAAGGCAAAACAGCAGGTTTACACCCAATCCGGTTACGACGCGCTGATCCGCGAACTGAATGAGCGCAAGAACGTAACAAGAGAAGAGATCAAAGAAAAAATCAAGGTTGCCCGTTCCTTCGGTGACCTTTCCGAGAACGCCGAGTATGATGCTGCACGCGACGAGCAGGCAGAGAACGAGGCATATATCAAAGAACTGGAAGAGCTGATCGACAATGCAGTCGTCGTAGACGAATCCTCCATTGACTCTTCTGTGGTCAGTGTCGGCTCCACGGTGACGTTCACCTCCGACCACGACCTGTTCGGCGATGAAACTGAAGAGGAAAACGGCGGGGAATTCGAGTATACCTTCCATGTGGTCGGTTCCAAACAGGTCAATCCGCTTGAGAACAAGATCTCGGATCAGTCGGAGATTGGCAAAACACTGATCGGCGCACGTGCGGACACCGAGCGCGAAATGACACTCGCCGACGGCACGCTGATTAAGCTGAAGGTCAAGGAAGTTACAAGAACTCCGCACACGGCGTAAATCTTCCGTGCGGTTCCTTGTGACAAGATGCCCTTGCAGTTTCTTGTAACAGAACACCCGTACCGTTTTCCTGACAAGATGCGTAGCCGGAATTCCGGAGGCGTCGAAAAAATCTTCCCTTGTCTCGGAATCCTGTATATGTGTTCCGCAAAAAACACGGCGGAATCTGCAGAGCGCACTGCATACAAATCGTACAGGACGCTATACAGCGACTTTGCCGAAAATCCAAGAAGAGGAACGCCAAGCCGTTCCTCTCTTTGAATGAGGGGGAAAATCCATGAATCATCAGTCACCCGAAGATCCGCGCACTCCGTCAGACGGACAGGAAAAACTGGCGGGAGGGGAAATCCGCGTTGAAAACCGGTTTCTCGGGGCGCTTGCAAACTTCTGGTATCACTACAAGTGGTACGTCATTGTCATCGCGTTTTTCGTCATCACGTTTGCCGTCTGTTTCGCACAGTGTTCTTCCAACGAGCAGAGTGACGTATCCGTCCTGATTGCGGGTCCCAAAGTACTTTCCGCGGAGGAGAAAAACGCAATCCTCTCCGCCATGAACGATGTCATGCCGCGGGATTTCAACGAAAACGGCAAGAAAAATACTGCGCTTTTCTCCTTTGTCCATTATACCGAAGCAGAATTGCAGGCGGTTTATGAAAAAACGATCGCCGAGAATACGGGAGAAGACGTAACGGTCGCCGCCACTTCTTACATCAATCAGTTACGGACTGCCAGCAATTCGGACCAGTCCAACTATTCGACCGCCGTCGGTGCAGGCGAATGCGCGATCCTCCTCATCAGTGAATCGCTGTACGAAAAGCTGCGTGACAACGGACGCCTTGAACCGCTGGAAACGGTTCTGTCCAATCCGTCAGCACCGGTAAAAGACGGTTACGCCGTCCGCCTGACCGACACCGCGTTTTACGCAAACTACGAGGCGGCAAAAGCGCTTCCGGAAGGTCTTGTCCTGTGTTTTCTCAAGCAGCCCATTCTCGGCACCATCCACGATAATACCGAATACGCAAACGCAAAAGAAATGTTCCGGGCATTGGTCGGGAACTGAAACGAGAGGAATACCAACAGACTGCGCCCGGTACCGGACGGCAATCGTGCGTCATACCATCCAGGCAACGGACAAGGTTTTTATGCCGGCAGATACGCGACAGATTTTCACAAAGCGACACAGTTTCCGGTTTTGGGAAAAATCTTTTCCCGAACGGTTGCAATGAGCTGTACTTTTATGGTATAATACCCGCAGGTCGTCCGGTACCGGGTCAACCGGAAGCGCCCGGACGTCGCACCCTGACATCCACAGGCTCGGGCATCGGAGCACCGGTATTTCCGGCAAGCTCTTCCGTCATGTTTCGTGTTCTATTTCAAAATGATTGTTAGTGGAGTAATCTGTTATGAAAATTCCGTTTTTTTCAAAAGAAGAGGAATCCTATCGTACCGTATCCCGCTTGTATGAATTGGTAGATCAGTGTGCGGTGCTGTACCGCGACCGCCCGGTATTCGTGTATCATGACGGGATCGACACCGTCACGGTGACCTACGGGGAATTCAAGCGTCAGCTTGACCGTACCGCAGAAGGCATGAAGAAGCTGGGACTTGCAGGCAAGCGTGTTGCCGTGATCGGCGAGACTTCGGTAGACTGGATTCTCACCTATCTTGCAACGGTTGCAAACGGCGGCGTGATTGTCCCGCTTGACAAAGAGCTTTCGCACGATGAGATTCTCAAATTCATTGTCAAAGCAAAGGTCTCTGCTGTGGCGTATTCCGCACATTTTTCGGAACTGTTCCACACCCGTGCGGAAGAGATCCCCGACGTGACCAATTTCTTTGCACTGCGCGGTCAGGCAGAGGAAGGGGAAAACGGAAAGTACATGACTTTCCGTGCGCTGACGGAAATCGGTGAAGCAGAACTTTGCGATCATTCCTTCAACGGCTACAACACCGATCCGGAGGAAATGTGCGCAATCCTGTTTACCTCCGGAACGACCGGCTCCAGCAAGGGTGTCATGCTGTCCCAGAAGAATATCTGCTTCGTACTCAATGGAATTGTACACGCACTGGACGTTCGTCAGGACGACGTTCTCATGTCCGTTCTGCCGATTCACCACACGTATGAACTGACCTGCGGCATTCTCGGCCCCATGATGTTCGGCGCGTCGGTCTGCATCAGCGACGGACTCCGGTATGTTGCAAAGAATATCAAGGAATTCCGCCCGACGCTGATGACGCTGGTCCCGCTGTTTGTCAATCAGCTTCACAAAAATATCTGGAAGAATGCCGAAAAGCAGGGCGCCGCGAATACGCTGCACTACGCAATGAAGATCAGCAAAGGTCTCCGGTTTGCCCGCGTTGACCTCCGCAAGCGTCTGTTCTCGCAGGTGCGCGACGGACTTGGCGGCAGACTGCGTTTGATTATCGTCGGCGGTGCCGCGCTCAACCCCGAAATGGTCAAGGAATTCACGGAATTCGGCGTGACCACCTGCCAGGGTTACGGCATTACCGAATGCGCACCGCTCATTTCCGTCGTGCCCACCAACAAATACAATCCCGACTCCTGCGGTCTTCCGATCTACGGGCTGGATGTCCGGATCGAGAAAGAAAACGAATGGGATTCCTACGGCGAGATCTGTGTCAAGGGCGACAACGTCATGCTCGGTTACTACGACGATCCCGAACAGACCGCCGAAGTCATCACGCCCGATGGCTGGTTCCATACCGGTGACTACGGTTACCAGGATGAAAAGGGATATCTTTACATCACCGGTCGGAAAAAGAATGTCATTGTCCTCTCCGGCGGCAAGAATGTCTTCCCGGAGGAGATTGAGGAATATCTGGAACCGATTTCGCTCATTTCGGAAGCGGTTGTAGTCGGTAAGCTTGCGGAGGACGGGGAAACCGTCCTTGTCACCGCATTGATCTATCCAAACTCCGAGGAAGCCGAAAAGCGTGGTCTCAACTCGCAGGAAGAACTCTGGAGCGCGATCCACGAAGAGATCAACCGTATCAACCGCTCTCTCCCCAACTTCAAAAAAATTCAGCGGATTGAGATGCGTACCAAGCCGTTCAACAAAACCACTTCCATGAAGATTAAACGGCAGGGGCTTGCTCAGGACAACACAGATTCCTCTGAAGCGGTTTCTTCGTCGGAGAAAACAGAAGATAAGCAATAATTCCATCGCTTTCAAAAGCCAAAAGAACTGTAGTGTACAGACTACAGTTCTTTTTATAAGTGCGTCAGAATACAACAGCTTCTTTCTCGTCCGAAAAGGAGGGGAGCGGGTGGTCGCCCGACATATAACATTGCTGAAGCGAACAGACTTCAATGGTTGTCCGATCCTGATGACAGGATCCTTTTTACTTCTAAAGCGTTCTTTTCTATCATATCTTTTCCCGAGGTGATGTATATGAACGTTCAGATCTCCGGGAAAATTCTATCACTCCTGCTTGCGTGCCTGCTCGGATTCGGCGGGCTTCCGGTGTTTACAGAAACATCGGCGATGACAGACAAAACTGTCACTGCATCCGCCCCCGACGCGACCGCAGGTACGGCACAAATCAATCAAGAGGCAAACTCGCCATCCGTATCGACAGAGAACGCACAGCCCGACCTCGGACTGGATTGCAAGTCCGCGGTTCTGATGGAGGCGTCAACCGGAAAAATTCTTTACGCCAAGCAACCGGATGACGCGCTTCCGCCGGCATCGGTCACCAAAATCATGACCTTGCTTCTCATTATGGAGGCGATCGATTCCGGTCGACTGAAGCTGACCGATACGGTAACGGCAAGTACCAACGCGTCTTCCATGGGCGGCTCTCAGATCTTTCTGAAGGAAGGCGAGCAGATGAGTGTGGAGGATCTTTTGAAAAGTGTGGTCATCGCATCAGCCAACGACGCTGCCGTCGCGCTCGCGGAACATATCAGCGGAAGTGTAGAGGCATTCGTCGGGTTGATGAACATAAGAGCCAAAGAGCTTGGCATGGAACACTCCTCCTTTGAAAACGTGACGGGGCTTGACGATGCCGTTACCAAACACCTGACCTCCGCAGAGGACATTGCAATCATGTCGCGCGAGCTGATCCGCCATGAAACCATTCTCAAATACAGTTCCATCTGGATGGACACTATCCGCGACGGCGCATTCGGGCTGACCAACACCAACCGGCTGGTCCGCTTTTACAACGGCTGTACGGGGCTGAAAACCGGTTCCACGTCCAAAGCGGGCTTCTGCATCAGCGTTACGGCAACGCGCGGCGGCATGACGCTGATCTCCGTCATTATGGGTTCCCCCAACCGCGATGCGCGCAATCAGTCCGCCGCCAAGCTGCTTGACTGGGGATTTGCCAATTACGGCGTTTT
This sequence comes from uncultured Eubacteriales bacterium, assembly GCA_934525675.1. Taxonomy (GTDB): domain Bacteria; phylum Bacillota; class Clostridia; order Oscillospirales; family CAG-272; genus CAKVOU01. The sequence continues at coordinate 120,873 of CAKSZH010000002.1, read as the reverse complement.
CCGCGTAGATTCCGCGGAACTTGCTCCCATGCGGGTTCTCGGCGGTGTCCAAGACAATTGCCGCATCGGGCACGGTTCTTTTTCCTGCGTTCTGAAAAAAGAACAGATCGACAGCGTCGTGACGGCGACGGAACTTCCGGAAACATTGTCCGCGACCGTAAAGGACGGGGAGGTCATCGGGCGTATCCGCTATTCCGTCGGCGGTACGGAAATCGGGGAAGTGTCCGTCAAAGCTCTCGAAACCGTACAAAAAATCAGTTTCTGGGGCGTGTTTTCCCGAATGCTTGCAAAATTCATGCTGATCTGATTTTTTTCGGAAACCTGTTGAAATATAAAAAATTATGATGTATAATAAATCGTATTTGAAAAAAGAAAGGTGAAAATGTCATGACACTTCATCTGAATGACCGTTATGTCAGAAATTTTGTGGGAGAAGATGAGTATTCTTCCATGCAGGCATCCGTTACTGCCGCACACGCACAGCTCCGGAACAAAACCGGCGCGGGCAGCGATTTTCTCGGTTGGACGACGCTCCCCGAGGATTACGACAAAGAAGAATTTGCCCGGATCAAGCTGGCGGCTGAGAAAATCAAGAAAACCTGCGATGTTTTTGTCGTCATCGGGATCGGCGGCTCCTATCTCGGTGCACGCGCCGTGATTGAGTTTCTGACCTCTCCGAATTACAATAACATCCGCAAGGACACGCCGGACATCTACTATGCCGGTTGCAATATCAGCGCAGCATCTCTTGCCGAACTGGTGGAGATCTGCCGGGATAAGGACGTCTGCATCAACGTCATTTCCAAGTCCGGCACCACCACCGAGCCTGCGGTTGCGTTCCGCGTATTCCGCGAACTGCTCGAAACCAAATACGGCAAGGAAGGCGCGAAGGACCGTATCTTCGTGACGACCGACCGTCAGAAGGGAACGCTCAAGCAGTTCTCGACTGAGGCAGGCTATGAGACCTTTGTCGTACCGGATGACGTCGGCGGACGCTACTCGGTGCTCACTGCCGTAGGACTTCTGCCCATCGCGGTCGCCGGAATCAGCATTGACGACCTGATGAAGGGCGCAAACGATGCACGTCTTGCCTATACCTCCGACAAGATCGAGGAAAACGACGCGTACAAGTACGCCGCGCTCCGCAACATTCTGTACCGCAAGGGAAAGCTGGTGGAGATTCTCGTCGGCTACGAACCGTTCCAGGCAATGATGAACGAATGGTGGAAGCAGCTCTACGGCGAAAGCGAGGGAAAGAACAACAAGGGCATCTACCCGTCCTCCGTTATTTTCTCGACCGACCTGCACTCTCTCGGTCAGTATATTCAGGAAGGCTATCGCGATCTGTTTGAGACCGTGCTTGCCATCGGCGATACCGGCGTCAGATTTGAGATCCCGAACGATCCCCATAACATAGACGGGCTCAATTTCCTTTCCGGCATGGACCTGAATGATGTCAAAAAGACAGCAATGCAGGGAACGCTGTTTGCCCATGTGGACGGCGGCGTGCCGAACGTCGTGCTGGAGCTTGACGAGCGTTCTCCTTACGCGCTCGGCTACCTGATTTACTTCTTTGAGCTTGCCTGCGCGATCTCCGGGTATATCCTCGGCGTCAATCCCTTCAACCAGCCCGGTGTGGAAGCGTACAAGAAGAATATGTTTGCGCTTCTCGGTAAACCCGGCTACGAGGCTCAGCGCGAAGTCCTGGAAGCAAGACTGAAGAATTCCTGATCGGCTTCCGGCGAGACATTTTCTCCGGATCAAAAATCCTCATAACACCCCTTGGGGGAAATTTCGTTTTCGGACGGAATACCCTCAAGGGGTGTTTTTGTTTTGTCTGTCGTGTTCTCCGTCGCGCGGAAAAATCAAATATTTCCGCAATCTTTGTAAAGCGGACGGAAACTGTCCGCACTAACCGTTATACTGTGGGCAATCACCAATTGCAATCAGCAAAAAAAGAAAGGAGAATGTTTCGTGGATGAAGTTCTGATTACCGTGGAACGGCACGAACAGCAACTGAAAACCATCGAACGCGATCTGTCTGACCTGCGTGAGGTACAGTCTGAGATCCGAACCATGAACGAAACGCTTGTCACGCTTGCCAATGAGCTCAAGCACACCAATGAACATCTGGACAAAAACGAAAAGAAGATCGAAGAAATCGATCACATGCCGAGAGCGCGCCTGCAACAGATCGTGACCGCCATTCTTTCCGCGCTCGCGGGAGCGATCATGACGGCAATTGTCAGCGGTTGGATCAACGAATAGGAGGGATAACTATGGAATACGGAAAATACATCAAAGCGGAGCTTCTCGTTCTGATTCCCGTTTTATACCTGATCGGAACGGGACTCAAAAAAAGCCGGATCCCGGACAAATACATCCCCGGGATACTTGGGGTACTCTCCGTCCTTCTGTCCGGACTGTGGGTATTTGCCGAGGAACCGGTCACGGGTCCCCGCGAAGCGGCGCTCGCCTGTTTCACAGCCGTCACACAGGGCATTCTCTTGGCAGGCGCCAGCGTCTACATCAATCAGCTGTATATCCAGGCACGAAAGAAATGAATTCCCGAAAACAGAAGGAGAAACAAACATGAACATTCTGACCTTGGATCCCCGATGGATCACCCCCGCCGTCGCGGTATTTCTCACCCTTGCCGTTGGAATCCTGTTCGGACGGATCCGATTCGGAAAGTTTACCCTGGGACTTTCCGGGATTCTGTTTGCGGCAGTTTTTACCGGCGCCATGCTCCGGCTTCTGCAAAATGGGGAGGGAGCCATACTCCTTACCGGGAACATGCAGGAGATCTTCCCGAAGCTCGGTTTCCTCGCGGGACTCGGTTCGGCTGTCTTTCTCTCCTCTGTCGGGATTTCCTCCGGGGAAACCCTGTACGAAAGGCGGGGAACGGGGCGGACATGGTTTTCGTTTCTCATGGGAACCGTACCGGTTGCGGTTTGTTTTCTGACCGCAACACTCCTTCGTATCATTGACCGGGATACCCCCACAGAACTTCTTGGCGGACTTCTCACGGGGGCCATGACCAGCACCCCGGGACTGACGGCACTCTGTGAATCCGTCCCGGACGGCGCGGGGTATGCCGCGATCGGATACAGCAGTTCCTATCTCATCGGCATCACGGGAATTCTTCTTTTCACGCAACTTCTCGACCGACGTATCTCGTCCGGTACTCCGGCCCCCGGTCATTCCGCCGTACCCGGATCAAACCCGATCCGGCTATCGGAACGGGGAACTGGAATTCTTGTTTTTCTGACCGCGGTTTTCGGAAGCGCCCTCGGCAACCTCACCCTTTTTTCGTCATTTCCGCTCGGAAATTCCGGTGGAATACTGATCGCCGGAATGGGAATCGGGTATCTCATTGCAAGGCGCACCAATCTGTGTTGCGACAAAGAAACGCTTCTGAAACTCCGTAAGACGGGGCTTGCGGTATTCTTTGTCGGAACGGGAATTCCCGCAGGCGGACAGTTTACGGATTCCTGGAACCCGAAATATCTCGGCTACGGAGCGCTTCTGACACTTGTTCCGATCACTGTCGGGTACCTTTTGTACCGTCTGTTCAGAATCCCGCGTGGGCGGGCACTCCGCCTTTTGTGCGGGGGGCTTACCAGTACACCGGCGATCGGTGTACTGACCGGGAAAGAGGGAAGTCGTGCCGATCTTTCGGATTTTGCCATCGCTTACATCGGAGCGCTGCTTGCGATGATGGCGGGAATCAGACTGTGGATATGAATCTGTCAGGAGGAATTATGAAAGACATCGGAAAAACCGTTCGATATGCCATGAAAAGACGACCGTTCTGTGTACAGCGGGTACGGATGCTGACAGAACCGACTGATCCCGCTCTTGTCGTGGAGGAGTTTGTTCCCACTCCGGAATTGGTACAACGTGCCGTTCTTTGCCCGCATGATGCAAAAATGCTGGATTGCCGGAAACGACGGGACCACCTGATTTCCTACGGGGAATCTGTCCCGGATGAACCGCTTCACACCTGCCTGTACTTCACACTCCGGTGCAATAGGACCTACCGGGTCAGCCTGCTGGTATTTGCGCACGCTTCCACACGCATCTGGATTGACGGAAAGATGTTTTCCATCGCCTCCGCTATGGCAAGCGTCCCATTTACGCTCATGCTCGACAAGGGTATTCACCATCTGTGTTTTGAGAATCTCCGCACGCGGAAAGAAGATTTTCTCTCTATCCGGATTCACGATCTCGACCTGGAGAAAAAACACCCGGAAAGCTCCGTGTGTCTGGCGTCACTGGTACCGGAAGAGGGGGAATGTTTCCTGCGGCAGAATGATCTGCGGTTTCCCGTGGACGGGGTCTACCGTTTCATGATGATTCCGCACGATACCATCGGAATCCCGAAGAATACCCGTTTTACCCTGACGGTCCGCGACGCCTCAGACCGAAAGACTCTCAAAAGAATGTACTGCCGGGCACTGACCAAATACCGGATTCCGCTTGCCGGGCTCCCCATGAACCACGACCGGATGTACCGTTGTCTGGATCTGTGTTTCACATACCGGCTGGCAGACGGAACAAAACGGAAGAGGATGTGGCACATCTACGTCGGAGACGAGGAACGCTTCTGTAAGGAAACCATCACTCAGGCAAAGAAACTGCTGGATCCGCAGACAGGAAATGTACAAAATGCCCCGGACCCTGTTCTCCTGGCACCGGAAGAAAAATGCGCCATGGAGGCATTGATTCCGGAAATCGCGGCAAAAGAGGACGACTGGTTTTTGGATGTGCTGACACTGGATGAAATCGTCCGGGGCGCAGGGAACGGAAACTATCCCGCCGGTCTGACCGCTCCCGGGGTTCACCGCGTATTCTTCCGTTCCGCGCTGGATCAGACAATTGTGCAGTATCAGATCCGGGTACCGGACGGATATACACCGACCGGAAAGTACGGTCTGATTCTGATTTTTTCCATCGAGCAGTATTCGGAATACTCGCGGATGTTCCGCGAAAACCGACCGGAATTTGACGGATTTCTCTGCGCCGACGTGACCTGCCGGGGAATCACCCTCGGGAGCTATATCGGCGAAGCCTCGGTAAAGGAAATCCTCGCGGAAATATGTAATCGGTATTCCGTGGATCCGACCCGCATTTACGGAGTCGGGCATTCCAGCGGAGCTGCAGCGTGCATCGTGACGGCGCAGACCCGACCGGGGCTATTTGCGGGAATCTATCCCTCCGGCGGATATTTTGATACACGGTTGGTCAGAAATCTGACAAATACCCGTTCCTTGTTCGTTTACGCAGACTCCGAAATTTTTTCGGACAAGGATAAAAAACGCTTTTATCGCGCGCTGGGGCGCAAACGTGGGAACCGGGAGGTCATCACCGCCCGCGGGCTGATCCACTCACAGCTTTCCGCCATGCAGCTGAATTTCTGTAATCTCCGCCGGCTGATCGAAGAGCCGGGAGACCCATACCCGAAAGAATTTTTCTTCCGCACCGAACACAACCGCCACCTCACCGCATACTGGATCAAATTGGAGGGGATCTCCAAAGGTGCGGCCTCTGCGGAAGTCAGAGTTGCCACCCGGAAAAACCGTATCCGCATCACGCTTTCGGGAGCCGACGGCATCACATTGACCCTCCCACCATTTATTGACCGTTCCGCGTTTGCCGTCAGAATCAACGGTCAGACCTTTTCCTACCGGAACGCGGCAGGGGACCGGTATTCGTTCCGGAAACAGGGAAATCGGTTCATGGAAGCGGATCCCGCTGAATTCCGGTATCCCATCTACAAGGGATTGGGAATTCTCGATGTGTATCTCTCGCCGCTCTCGGTCCTCTGTCACAAGGGGGACCCGGCACTACACGGAACGGCGAAGGCACTTGCACATCCGACCGGATACGGCTATCAGCCGAAAATATTTGTGGATTATCCGATCAGAGAACTGCCGGAGGAAACGGACGCCATTCCGACCCGCGGCTCGCTGATCGTCCTGGACCGGCAGGGAAACGACTCCGGGGAGACCCGCGTTCTTACATACATCCGGTCCCTTGCCGAAATCAAAGTTACCGGGGCAGGATACACCTATCGAGGAGACGCTTACTGCGGAAAATATTGCGTGGCGCAGATTCTGCCGAATCCCCGTGATCCGGAGGGAAGCATTCTGTACATCAGTTGCAACGACCCGGAAATGCTGCACCGCAATTATTTTCTTCGTCGCATGATTCTGCCGACCTATACCTATGGGTTACACCCGTACTATCATCATGCGGCACTCATTTACCGGGACGGGCAATATTTCGGCATTGAAGAATACGGCGACGAACCGGTCAGACTTACGCCCACCAGACACTGAAGAATGCAGAGCGATACATTCACGGAATTTCGGCAGGCTGACGCATAGGCGTCAGCCTGCCCCTGCATTATTTGTCAGAGAAAACCACCGGCCGGGACCGGTGGTTTTCTCTGGTTATTCCGAATCGTCGTTTGCGGCACGACCGCTTGTAACGCGGACAGGGGTATCTCCCCGGAATGCCGCGGTTATAATAACCCCTCCGACCCCGCATCTGCCGCACCGGTTTTCTTCACCGGTCGTCAGACGGAGAAAATCCGCTCTGCAAGTGCATGGGCAACCGCCTCTTCATGGGTCACAAGCACAACCGTCTTCTGTTCCGTTTCGCGCCGGACCAGCGCAATCATCTGCGATTTGGTTTCCGCGTCCAATCCGGAAAACGGTTCATCCAGAAGGACCAGCGGAGCGGGGTAAGCGAGCGCCCGCACAAGAGCAACACGATGTTGCATTCCGCCGGACAGTTCGGACGGGTACCGGTCAAGACTTTCTGCAAGTCCCGCGTCGGCAAGAAGGTTCTTTGCAAAGGGAAGTGTCTCCTTTTTATCGCCGAGCACCAGATTGACATTCTCCAGCGCGGTCAGCCAAGGACAGAGCCGCGGTTCCTGAAAAAGAAACGAAACATTTCCCGGTACATGAACCTCTCCCCGGTCGGGAGCAAGAAGCCCTGCGAGCAGGCGAAGCAGCGTTGTTTTCCCGCACCCGGATGCCCCCATCACCGCGGTTGTACTTTCCTCGGGAAACCGGCAAGAAAAGTCTTCAAACACCGGTTGATCGCCAAAGCTGAGGCTGACGTGTTGCAGTTCTGCACCGGCATACAGGTCAGATCCGGTCAGGTGTCTGTGCGTCATCAGCGGAACCTCCTTTCTTGCGGGCGCGGCTCTTCCGGTAAAGAGAAAACAGTCCCGATACCAAAAGGTCCGCACATACACTGAGCAAAAGCACGGTGAGGGTCCATGCGAACATATCGGCGGTGTTCAGATTGTTCGAGGAAGTCCAGATCTGTCTGCCGATGGAGACAAGCGGCAGGACAATGACCTCTGCAGCGATCCCCGCTTTCCACCCAAGTCCCAGACCGGAACGACAGGCGGAGAGAAAATAGGGCAGGACCGACGGCAGGTAAATCCGCCGCAGTTTCCGGAAAAAGGGAAGGCGGAACACCACAGCCATTTCGAGAAGCGCAGGATCGGTGTTCCGGATCCCTTCCGATACATTGGTCCAGACCACGGGCAGTACCATAAGCGCTGCGATCATGCCGGGAACGCTGTCCTTCTTCAGCCAGAGTACCAGCAAAACGATAAAGGAAGCGACCGGAACGGATTTGACGATGTACAGAAGCGGACTGAAAAGGGCATCGAGGAAGCGGATCTTCCCGGTCAGAATTCCGAATCCGACACCGAGCACAATGGCAGAAAGAATCCCGAATAGAATCCGCAGAAGCGAAACCGCAACCGTTTTGGAAAACAACGGGGTACCGATCAGGCGCGCAAGGGCATTCAGCGTGACAGCGGGAGCCGGCAGAAGCAATTCTTCATTCACCACACGCGAGAGAATCCACCAGACAAAGATCCAGAACAGGACGGCAAGTATAATGCCTGCCGCCCGTGTAAAATACGGATGCTTTCTCAGCCTCGACCATATACTCATTTTACAATATAGTAGAAATCAGTGTCGGGAAGCGCTTCCCCCATGTTGACACCGGGCATATTCTGAATATGACGATAAAATTCCCCGAGTTTCTCTGCCATTTCATTCCCGGCAATGTACACAAGATTGCAATGCGGGATTGCATTTGCGGCAACGGCGGCAGCGGTTCCGAAATAGGTTTCAATGAGCAGAGATGCCTCGGTCACGTTTTCATTGACAAAGCGGATGGACGCCTCGTAATCCGAGAGGAAACGTGCCAGTTCCGCAGGATGTTCCTTCGCCCATGCAGTGCGGACGACCAGGCAACCCTGCATCAGGGACGCTCCGTCAAACACCTTTGCCCACTCGTCGGAGAGATTGAGCGAGATACGGATGGTGTCCTTTTTGCTCATCGCGGTGGAGAGCAGCGGCTCCGGGAGAACAGCGTATGCTACCTGTCCCTTGATGACCGCCGCGAGCAACTGCGATGGTGTTGCGTAGGTTTCAATGGTAACGTCTGTGCCGTCGGTCAGTCCTGCCTTTTCGCAGAGCGCGCGCAGAATGTAGGAAGGTTCCTCGGGAATGCAGACGGTCTTGCCGCGCAGGTCGGCAATGTCCGTGATCGTTTCGCCGTTCGTCGTGACAAGAGACAGAACGCCGAGCGTGTTGACCGCGATCACCTGAATCGATTTATCCGTCGCATTGTAGATCATGGAAGCCTTGTTGGTCGGAAGGGCGGCAATGTCCACCTCGCCCGCAATCAGGGAATCCTGAATGATTTTCGCGTTGTCCTCTCTCGTCACCTGATAGTTCCTACCGGCAATCTCTTTTACCGCGTCATCCATCAGTTTCACTGCGCCGTAACCCGTGGAACCGGAAAGTACGGCAATGTGAATCGGGAGAGCGGTATCGGGAGCGGCGGGACCCTCCGTTCCGGTCTCGGAAGAAGCGGTTTCGGTAGCCGATTCGACCTTGGAATCCGACGGAGCGGCACAGGAAACAAAGATTGTTCCGAAAAGGGCGACAACGAACAAAAGAGCGAACAGTTTTTTCATCATGGGTTTCATGTGGCAGATATCCTTTCAGTTTTGATTTACATAAAAATTCAGTAGGTTGCGGTAAGCAACGCGTGCCGGTCGGTTAGTTCGATATGCGCCCCGTCCCGGCGGATGTATCCGAGTGAAATCAGCTTGTCAAACGCGCGGTAAAGAGACGCTCTGCCGAGATCCAGCAGATTGGCAAGATCGCTCATACTGACAGGCAGATCGAACCGGTCCCCGGCACAAACGGAGCAGAGATACAACCCGAGTTTCCGCTCCGCGCTGCCCGCGGACACACAGGTAAGGCGAAGGTTGAGAAACCGGATACGGTCGGAAAGAAACGCAATGAAGGCTTCCCGGAACAAGGGTTCCGTATCCAGAAGCATCCCGATCGCCCGGCGGGAAACCACCAGCAGACCGGTATCCTGTCTGGGTTCCACGCGGCTGATCTTCGGTTCGTCGGAATAAACCGACGCAATTCCGAACACGTCGCCCGGCTTCAGATAACGGAACAGCACCGGTCGTTCTTCATCCCGGGAATACACCGCACAACTTCCGGATAAAATACAAAAGATCGCGTGTTCCTCCCGGTCAATACATTCCCCGGCATGAACCGAAATCCGCTTTACGCCACCGGTTTCCGCAATGCGGCAAAGCGCCGTCCGGGGCGCCGCCGAAAATACCGGGAACCCCGAAAGGAATTCCGCCAGAAAAGACGGATCAGCTGCATTCCGCTTTTCGGAATGCATCGTCTTCGGCATTCAAAAAGCACCTCCGTTCCGGATGTATCAAAGGAAACCGGAACCGGCAGATGCCGTTTTGTCCGGCGTTCCCGATATCTGTCAGATGTCTCATTTGATACACATCGCTTGACAAGATTGTAACACACACCGAGCCGGATGTCAAGAGGATCGGCAAAGATCCCCGGGAATTAAATTCCGAATACCTCTTTACAAACCTATACGGGTGTGGTACAATATGTTTATATGTGTCGTACTGTATCTCAAATTTTGTATGGCACGGGAGGAAATATGACATTAGTGATTCTTGCCGCCGGCATGGGTTCCAGATACGGCGGTTTGAAGCAGATTGACCCCATGACGGAAAACGGCGAATTTATCATTGACTTTTCGGTTTATGATGCCGTAAAAGCCGGCTTCGACAAGGTTGTATTCGTTATCAAGAAAGAAAACTATGAGGCGTTCCACGAAACGATCGGCAAGCGGATCGCAAAGTATATTCATGTGGATTACGCATTTCAGGAACTGTCCGATATTCCCGAAGGATTCACGGTCCCGGAGGGCAGAACCAAACCGTGGGGCACCACGCACGCGCTACTTGCCGCAAGAGATCTGGTGAAGGACAACTTTGCCGTTATCAATTCCGATGATTATTACGGAAGAGATACCATTGAAAAGCTCGCCGTTCATCTGCGTGACGCGAAAACTGAGAACGGTGTGATCCCTGCCTGCATGGTCGGATTCCGTCTCGGCAACACGCTGACGGACAACGGAACGGTTTCCCGCGGCGACTGTCAGGTCAGCGAAAGCGGAGAACTGACAAATATCGTGGAGCGCACCAAAATCAAAGCAAACGGCGCGATGGCTGCATATCTTGCGGATGACGGGGAAACCTGGGTCGATCTGCCCTATGATACCATCGTCTCCATGAACTGCTGGGGCTTCACACCGGAAGTATTCGGGTATCTTGAAAAATCCCTGAAGAAATTCCTTGCGTCCCCCGCGGGAAGCCAGCCGAAATCCGAATGTTATCTGCCCGGCACCGTTGCGGAAATGATCGGGGACGGTACTTGCCGTGTCAAGGTCTATTCCACCGCCTCCGTCTGGCACGGAGTTACTTACACCGAAGACAAACCGTTGGTCAAGGAAGCCATCCGTCAGATGATCGAAGACGGAACCTATCCCAATAAACTCTGGAATTAAGGAGGACCGGCAAATGGTCACAGAGAATCCTTCCATGAACGAGATCGAGGCGCTGATCCGGAAATTCCGCATTGAGGGAACCCCTTATGACTGCACCGAAATCCGTAGCGGACACATCAACCGCACCTATCTGGTATATACCAAAGAGGGAGAAGTCATCAGAAAGTACCTGCTTCAGATGATAAACACCTCCATTTTCAAAAAGCCCGAGGAACTGATGGAAAACATCATCCGTGTCACAGGGCACATTGCAGACAAAGTCGCGGCGGCGGGCGAAGACCCCACACGGCGCACGCTTCATTTCCTGCAGACAACCGATGGCAAGTGGATGTACACGGCACCGGATAACAGTACCTGGCGTTGCTATCATTACATCGACGCGCTGTCTCTCCAGCAGGTGGACTCCACCGAAATGTTTGAGCGGGTTGGACGCGCATTCGGCAATTTCCAGCGTCAACTCTCCGATTTTGATGCAAGTCTGCTTCATGAAACGATTCCGAATTTCCACAATACCGTCAGCCGTTACAACGATTTTCTGACAGCACTCGAAAAAGATACCGCACACCGTGCGGCGGGTGTTCCGGACGAGATCCGGTTTGTGAAGGATCACGAGAACATCTGTTCCTTCATCATGGACGGAATTGCATCCGGACGTTTCCCGCTCCGTGTTACGCACAATGATACCAAGTTGAACAACATCCTTGTGGACGAGAAGACCGGGGAAGGGATCTGCGTCATTGACCTTGACACGGTGATGCCCGGCTCGGTGCTGGGAGATTTCGGTGATTCCATTCGCTTCGGCGCTTCCAGTGCCGCGGAGGATGAAACCGACCTTGACAAGGTTTATGTACGGCTTGATCTGTTTGAGGCTTATACCAAGGGATTCTTAACAGGGCTGGATCATTCTCTGACCGATGCGGAAATCAGGGCATTTCCGATGGGTGCACTCATGCTGACCCTTGAAACCGGCATCCGTTTCCTGACGGACTATCTGAACGGCGACACTTACTTCCGCACCGCATATCCCGCGCACAACCTTGACCGTGCGAAAAATCAGTTCAAGCTGGTGTCCGACATGGAAGAGAAAATGGACGAAATGAACCGGATCGTCCAAAAATATCTGTAATTCCAAGTAAAATTTTCCCGAAAAGAGGCAAAAACATTATGTCCATTCTTATTACCGGAGGAGCCGGATTCATCGGTTCCCACACAGCAGTTGAGTTTCTGAATGCAGGGCAGAAGATCGTCATCGTTGATAACTTCTGCAATTCCAAGCCAGTTGTGCTTGACCGTATCCGCGAGATCACGGGAAAGGACTTCAGGTTCTATCAGGTCGATCTTCTGGATTACGCCGCACTTGACCGGGTGTTTGAAGAGAACCCCGACATCGACAGTGCCATCCATTTTGCCGGACTCAAGGCTGTCGGCGAATCCTGTGAAAAACCGCTGGAATATTATCATAACAACCTGACCGGCACCTTCAATCTTCTGGACATCATGTCGAAGCACAATGCGAAAAACATCGTGTTCTCCTCCTCCGCAACCGTTTACGGCAAGCCCGCAAGCGTGCCGATCCGGGAGGATTTCCCGCTTTCAACGACCAACCCCTACGGTGAAACCAAGCTCATGATTGAGCGTATTCTGAAGGATCTCTGGGCAGCGGACAACGAATGGAGCGTTTCTATTCTCCGTTACTTCAACCCCATCGGAGCGCATAAGAGCGGACTGATCGGCGAAGACCCCAAGGGCATCCCGAACAACTTGCTCCCGTATATCGTCAAGGTTGCCGCAGGGAAACTGCCTTGCCTCCATGTTTTCGGAAATGATTACAACACCCCCGACGGAACCGGCGTCCGCGACTACATCCATGTGGTCGATCTGGCAAAGGCACACCTGAAGGCTCTGCACCGCGCAAAGGAAGTCACCGGTGTGGAATATTACAACATCGGTACCGGTGTCGGTTACTCGGTGCTTGATATCGTTCACGCATATGAAAAGGCAACCGGCATGAAGGTTCCCTACGAGATCTGCCCGAGACGTCCCGGCGACATCGACCAGTGCTATGCAGATCCGTCCAAGGCGGAGCAGATTCTTGGCTGGAAGGCGGAATTCGGCATCGACGATATGTGCCGCGACAGTGCCAACTGGCAGCACAGGAACCCCAACGGGTACGGAGACTGACGGTATGGCAATCAGAAAAAAGTTGTTCGGAACGCTTCCGGACGGGAAAGAAGTATACGCGTACACCATGGAGAACGCATCCGGCATGAAAGTCCGCGTGATGGACTTTGGCGGCACCGTTCTCATGATCAAGGTACGCGATCGCTTTGGCAGAAAGACCGACGTGGTCTGCGGATACGACAGTCTTTCCGATTATCTGGAAGCGGGCGGTTACCTCGGAGCCCTCATCGGAAGATGGGGTAACCGGATCGGCGGAGCGCGGTTTTCTCTGGAAGGTAAGACTTACCCGCTTTACAAGAACGACGGGAACAACCATCTGCACGGCGGAAAGGTCGGCTTCAGTCACAGAATCTGGAACGCCGAAGCGATCGATGGGGAAGAGCCGCGCCTGGTTCTGACTCTCGTTTCTCCCGACGGGGAGGAGGGTTACCCCGGAACGCTCACTGTAAAAGTGACATATACCGTAACAAAAGAGAACGGTTTGTCCATTCATTATGAGGCAACCACCGATAAAACCACAGTGCTCAATCTGACCAATCACACTTATTTCAACCTTGGCGGATACGCCAGCGGAAAGGTGTTCGGACAGACGCTGTGGATGGATGCCGACCGCTATCTGCCCACCGACGCGGAGCTGATCCCAACCGGAGAGATCGCGTCTGTCGCCGGCACACCGTTCGATTTCCGCAAGGAAAAGGAGATCGGCAAAGATTTCACTCTTGAGAATCCCGATATGAAGCTCGCCGGCGGATATGACCACTGCTTGTGTTTTGCAGGCGATGTCGTCAAGGCCCCGATGCATCGTATCACCGCATATGACCCGAAGTCGGGAAGAGAGATGAAGGTGTTCACCGATCAGCCCTGCGTGCAGCTTTATACCGCAAACTTCCTGAATGATGAAAACCATCCGCTTAAGGGCGGATATCCTCAGGGCACGCAGAACGCGTTCTGTCTCGAAACCCAGCATATGCCCGACAGCATGAACCACGAAGGATTCACCGATTGTGTTCTGCATCCCGGTGAAAAATTCGATTCCACCACCGTCTATCAGTTTTCTGTCAGATAAACCCGTGTCCGCCGGTGTCGACTGATTGGCGCTGACTTTTCCCGGCTTCAGCTTTCCCCGGTTTAAACAAGTGCCGGGGAAACAGAGCCGCGTGTAAAGTCATTGCCGGGCGGACAAGCCCCCGAATGACACCGAACCGTTACCCGGAGTAAGTTCGTTTTTGAAGACGGCCATTCGGAAATTGTCGGTATGAACGGTATGAGGGTTATTCGCAATGTGTCCACCGCGCAATTGTTTATAAACAGGCAATTGAAGTACAAAGCTACATCAGCAGGTCAGAACGCGTCGGCGTGACGGGTCATGCGCCCTTCTTTTTTTGTCTTGATATGGAGAGATTATGAAACATATTTTTATTGTCAATCCGACCGCGGGAACACGGGATCGGTATGACGAAATTGCCCGGGCGCTGGAACCCATGCGCGGTGAGATCGATTATGAAATTTACCGCACCGCATATCCGAAGGACGCTACCCGGTATGTCAGGCAGATGTGCCTGGATAACCCGGCTACCGCTTTTCGTTTCTATGCCTGCGGCGGCGACGGAACGCTCAACGAGGTCATGCAGGGCGTGATCGGGCATCCCAACGCCGGAATGACAGTCTATCCCAGCGGAAGCGGAAATGATTTTGTCAAATGCGTCGGAGGAGCGGAACAGTTTCTCGATTTTGACGCATTGATCCACGCAGAAGACATGATGATCGACGTCATGAAAGTTGACGGGGAATATGCACTCAACGTCGTCAATTTCGGATTTGACACGGTCGTTTGCGATACCATGATCAATGTCAAGAACAAAAAGGTCATCGGCGGAAAGAACGCATACTCCTTCGGAGTACTCAAAGCGTTTTTCACCGGGATGAAATCGCTCTGTCACGTAACCGTGGACGGCGTTCCGCTCAACAACGACCGGATGCTCCTTTGCACGGTGGCAAACGGACAGTACGTCGGCGGCGCTTACCGCTGCGCCCCACGTTCCTCCTATCAGGACGGCTTGCTTGACATCTGTCTTGTCGACTGCCTGTCCCATATCCGATTTATCAAAATGATTAATTCCTATAAAAACGGTAATCATCTGGAGGATCCCAGATTCAAGGACTGTCTGCATTACTGTCGCGGCAAAAAAATTGAGGTGTCCTCCTCCAGTCCGGATTTTGCTTACTGCCTCGACGGGGAGATCGTACATACTGATCATTTCACCATTGAAGTAATGCCGAATGTCCTACGGTTCGCAGTTCCCAAAAAAGCGACTCCCGCCGGAGCCGTTCTTGCGGAAGAGGCACCGGAAGGGGCGCCCGTCTGAGAACGAACTTCACGGAACCGATAAAATATCACAATAACCGATCAGAAACGCCGGACCCGCATGCGGATCCGGCGTTTCGTTATATATAACTTACAAAGCGTTTTACAGCCACAATCAGATCGCCGGTAAACCGCCGGGCTTTCCGATTGAATGCCGTGCCACGGAATGCCTTCCTCACTCCGGCAACTCGGGCGGGGAATTTTCACGCGGGATTATGCTTCTGCGTGAACCGCATCGATCAGTGCGGTGATCTCCGCAAGCATTTTATCTTCCGGAACACGGCGCTTTGCCGTCAGCCAGGTGTAAACTGTCTGAATCAGTCCGCCGGCATAGAACATTGCCGTGATTTCGGGAGCAGCCGGTAATTTTTCTCCGGACGCAATCAGTTTTTCGCGGATACCGAGGCAGATGCGGTTCTCAAGCGACTGCATCAGGGTAAACAGGTCCTTACTGCCGAGCAGATGCGCCACCATCGCCTCGTGAGACTTGAAATACTCAAAAAAGGACGCCGCATACAAAGAAAGATAGGTATGCAAATCTGCCTTCGCGTGGCAGGTCTTGCTGATATTTTCATGAAGACAGCTTGCGGCAAAATCCGTAAATTCCAGTTTGTCGGAAAAATGTTTGTAGAACGTAGCTCGGCGGATCGAGGCAAAATCACAAAGGGAATTGACCGTGATGTCATCATAATTCTGTTCCTCAAGCATTTTTTCAAACGCGTCAATGAGCGCATGATACGTTTTGAGGATCCGGAGGTCAGTTTTTTCTGTCATAATATTCTGTTCCTTTCATAGTTTGATTTCGGTTAATTTCAATGTTTCAGAATGTGCCACTGTCTTACCGTCTGCGATGATTGTTAAACCGGGCGGATAACCATACAAAGATCCGTTTTTGTCCCAATAGACCCCAACAGAGTGTCCGAGAACCGGGATCTGTTCCACAGAAAAATACTCCCAGGTTTCGGGTGTCAACGGATCAACGAGCAATCGCCCATCCTCCGTTGCATCAATTCCGCAAAGTCCGGACAAAATCAGATCACAGAAAGTGGAGTGATTATAAGCCATTCCGCGCTCCTCGCGGGAATTGCTTTGTTTGTTGAGAAGAGAGCGGGCAAGCCACTCACCTGTAAACGGATGCAGATTTTCATCTATCCAATCGATTCTTTTTCCGGCTTCAAAACGGTGTTGACTCTCTGCGTATTGAGTAAGCAAACGATAATAATCCATAGCCGTAACCGGCATTGCAGTGTGATTTTTTGCACAGGTGCGCAGACTTGCGGCAAGAGCGGTCAGAGTGACAGAAGTGGCAAACGGCCAAACGGGACCGTCCCATAAACAAACGTGGTCGCTGTTCGTTTTCATAAACCCGGGATCTGCCATGTCCGCAGTCGTGATTCCGTGCGGAGCAAAAAAATGCGTCGGATCAATCAGATAGTTCCATGCGGATACAGAAGCGTCGTCAGCCGCATTAAAATACCACGGGGTAAAACCGATTTGTTCACGGATCATCGCGACAGACCGTTTTGGAAGTTCATTCTTTTGACAGGAGCGGTTGACATAAAAGCCGAGATCTTCATCCCAAAGCACGGCTTTCATTCCGTCTTTGATCTCCCGGTGCAGCTTTTCAAATTTTTCCGATAATTCGGTTCTTCCGGCGATTGCGCAAATGCGTGACAGCGCATGGGCGTCTCCGCAAAGATAAGAATTGATGGTGGGTCTCAATCCGTCTCCGGAAATCGAATATTCCATACCGTCCCGATCGTCATCCGACCAAAAAAGTATCCCGGAAGCGTTGCGGCGGCACCGTTCCTCAAAATATGCGATCAGTTCGTCAAGACATCCGACAGCAAGTGAAAAGTCCCCCCATAAGCGGCAGGTGCGATACAGCGCGGTGCAGAACCAGTGACTGTAAGAAAGTAAATGCTCGCCTTTGCCGGATCCGGTTAAATAAAACTTTGCATAATCCGTTAAGTAACGTCGGTCGGAAAGCCAGCGCCCCTCCGCAAACTGATGTCCGACGGGACACGAAATGGTATTGTACGGCCCCGACCAAGGCACATCGGGAAGGAACTCTGTAATGACGATACCTTCCGGTGTATTCCGAAGATGCTTCCGATACGTCCAGAGACGGAAATAATAGATTTCAGTCAAAAGCGGATCGGGGCAATCAAACAGCGGAGCATGATTCAGGATCCAATCCGCAGCCGCCTTGTTCGGAATCAGACGGTCGGTTTCGTTCGGATCCGGATCATTCCGATTCCATAGATCGATATACGTACGGATCCTGCTTTTACTTAACATTTACGCCCCCCTTGTACAATATCTGTGTCCATTATACACTTTCTTTGACGAAAAAGCAAGAATTTTCGAAAGTTTCCCCAAAAGTATTGACAGCCGCGAACCGGGATGGTATAATACCTCCATAATGCAAGGATCGGAAATCAGTAGGTTTTGTCAGAGCGTACAGAGAACTGCCGGGTGGTGCGAGGCAGGCGCAAGACAATACCGAATACATTCCGGGAGTAGCGCACCCAAAGCGGAAAACGCCGGTAGGCTGCGACGGTTGTCACCGTTATCTGACGCAGGGCATGATAGTGCCCGGTGAGGTTTCTTTCCGTAAGGAGGAAACGAATATGAGGTGGTACCGCGATTGTTCGCCCTCGTAATGCCAAGTGCATTACGGGGCTTTTTGTTTTGAAACTTTTACACGGAGGACAGTACGAATATGCCAATCACTGATTACCTTGAAAAAAACGCACGCCTGCACCCCGGCGATGTGGCGTTGGTAGAGATCAACCCCGCCAACCAACCGGAAAAGAACGTCACCTGGCGGGAATTCAACCTGATCGAATCCGCAAGCGGCGGGAAATACCGCAGAGAAATCACCTGGAAGGACTTTGACGAACGCGCCAATCGTTTCGCCAACCTGCTCTTTACCAGGGGAATCCGGAAAGGTGACAAAGTTGCCATTCTGCTCATGAACTGCATTGAATGGCTGCCGATCTATTTCGGAATCCTCAAGACAGGTGCTGTCGCCGTTCCGATGAACTATCGGTTCGATTCCAATGAAATTCAATACTGTGTCGACCTTGCAGATGTCAGAATGCTGGTGTTCGGTCCGGAGTTCCTTTCGCAGGTCGAGCAGGTGCTTCCGGCGGTGAAGGAACAAGTTACGGATTTTTTCTATGTCGGAGACAAAAACGAAACGCCGGTATACGCGGGAAATTACGAAGAGCTTGTCGGATACTGCGCCGCGACAGCTCCAGCTGTCGAAATTCTGGATTCGGATGATGCTGCAATTTACTTTTCCTCGGGTACAACCGGTTTCCCTAAGGCAATTCTTCATGCACACCGGGCGCTCGTCGGCTCCGCAGTTACAGAACAGCACCACCACGGGCAGACACGGGATGATGTCTTCCTTTGCATCCCGCCGCTCTATCACACCGGTGCCAAAATGCACTGGTTCGGGAGCCTCATTTCCTGCAGCAAAGCCGTACTTCTCCGCGGAGTCAAACCGGAATGGATCTTGCAGGCGGTTTCCGAAGAACGCGTCACTATCGTCTGGCTGCTCGTACCGTGGGCGCAGGATATTCTCGACGCAATCGAAAGAGGGGATCTCGATCTTTCAGAATACCGCACCGCCCAATGGCGCCTCATGCACATCGGCGCACAGCCTGTTCCGCCCTCGCTCATCAAGCGCTGGATGAAGGTGTTTCCGAATCATCAATACGACACCAACTACGGGCTGTCGGAATCCATCGGTCCCGGCGCGGTTCATCTCGGCGTGGAAAACATCGGGAAGGTCGGTGCAATCGGGATTCCCGGGTACGGGTGGGAAGCCAAAATCATTGATGAAAAGGGAAACGAGGTCGCCTTGGAAGAGGTGGGCGAGCTTGCCGTCAAGGGTCCGGGCGTGATGAAATGCTATTACAAAAATCCGACGGCAACGGCGGAAATTCTGCACGGCGACTGGCTGTCCACGGGAGATATGGCAAAGCGGGATGAAGACGGCTTCATTTATCTGGTTGACCGCAAGAAAGACGTCATTATCACCGGCGGCGAAAATCTGTATCCGGTTCAGATCGAGGATTATCTCCGGGCAAGCGATAAGGTCAAAGACGTTGCGGTGATCGGGCTTCCTGACACAAGACTCGGAGAAATTGCCGCGGCGATTATTGAACTCAAGGACGGGGTAAATGCCACCGTGGACGAAATAAACGCCTATTGCGAAGGGCTTCCCAGATACAAGCGCCCCCACCGCATCATTTTTGACAAAGTGCCGCGAAATGCGACCGGAAAAATACAGAAAAACACGCTTCGTGAAAAATATTGCGGGGTACGTCTTGTTGAGGCGGAAACAACGCGCTGACCAATTCAAAACAGAAATGAGGACTTTTCCATGACGACTGAAATTCTGACAACTGTCTTTCTCGTAATCTTTTTTGCTCTGATGGTGGGCATCGGCATTTATTGCCGCAAACACACAAAGACCGTCAGCGGTTTCCTGCTCGGCGGTCGCCGGGTGGGTCCCTGGCTCAGCGCATTTGCATTTGGGACCTCCTACTTTTCCGCCGTTATTTTTGTAGGATACGCCGGGCAGTTCGGCTGGAATTTCGGACTTGCCTCCACCTGGATCGGGCTCGGGAACGCCTTTATCGGCTCCTTGCTTGCCTGGGCGGTACTCGGCAGAAGAACCCGTGTGATGACCCAGTCACTCGGCTCCCACACCATGCCGGATTTCTTCGGCAAGCGGTTTGATTCCGGCGTGCTCCGCTGGACCTCCGCGCTGATTGTTTTTGTCTTTCTCATCCCGTATACCGCGTCGCTCTACAACGGACTGTCCAGTCTCTTCGGCATCGCTTTTTCCGTTCCGTACTGGCTGGTCATCGTCATCATGGCAGTACTCACCGGCGTGTACGTTCTCTTCGGCGGATATATGGCAACAGCGATCAACGACTTTATTCAGGGAATCATCATGCTCGTCGGGATTGTCGTAGTCGTTGCCGCAGTGCTTCTGAAGCAGGGCGGATTCACAGAAGCGGT
The DNA here is from genome assembly GCA_934525675.1 of uncultured Eubacteriales bacterium. GTDB lineage: Bacteria > Bacillota > Clostridia > Oscillospirales > CAG-272 > CAKVOU01. The sequence continues at coordinate 100,337 of CAKSZH010000002.1, read as the reverse complement.
CGCAAAGCTCTCCGAGCAGTTCACCGTCACATCGTCCGGCTCGGTGTTCCACGGTGCGTTTACCTCCTTCCTCGGTCCCGATCCGCTCTTTTTGTTCTTCGTCGTCATGCTGACCTCGCTCGGCACCTGGGGACTGCCGCAGATGGTCGGAAAATTCTACGCCATCAAGGATGAAGCCGCAATCCGCAAGGGAACCATCATATCCACGCTTTTTGCCGTAGTCGTTGCCGGCGGGTGCTATTTTCTCGGCGGCTTCGGCAGACTGTTCCTGACCCCGGAAGAGGTCGGCGGGCAGTTTGACCGCATCGTTCCCACCATGCTGTCGGGACTTGCGCCGGTGGTAATCGCCGTTGTTATTGTGCTGGTGCTTTCTGCCTCCATGTCCACGCTGTCCTCTCTGGTGCTGACTTCCGGCTCCACTCTGACGCTGGATCTCGTGCTCAGAAGATCAAAGGAACCGGACGCAGAAAAAGCGGAAAAGAAGAAGCTCTTTATACTCCGGCTCCTTACCGTGTTCTTTATCCTGCTTTCAGCAGTTATCGCCATTCTGAAGGATTCCGTCTGGTCGGACAATGTCTTCATCGCACAGATGATGGGCGTATCCTGGGGCGCGCTTGCGGGAGCGTTTCTGGCACCGTTTCTCTACGGGCTGTACTGGAAAAAGACCACAAAACCTGCCGTTGCCGTTTCATTCCTCTTCGGCACAGGCATGGAAATTTTCCAGCTCGTTGTTACCATGATCGACAAGTGCACCGGAAAAGATATCCTTGCGGGGGTCCCGTTCCTTTCTTTCATCTTCCGCAACTCGCTTTACTCCGGAGTGTTTGCCATGCTCGGCGGGCTGATTCTGGTCCCGCTTGTATCTCTCCTCACGCAGAAGAGCCGCCCGCAAAACGTAGAGGAGATGTTCGATTGCTACAAAGCGGTCAACGTCACGGGCGAAGGAGAGTGAACCTAAAATCAGTGCAGGAGAATCCTCCGGCAACCGAGGCGTACGACATAAAAAGGGAATTGCCAGCGTTCCATCGGAGGACGTGGGGATTGTACCCCGTCTCATCGGCGCGGCAATTCCGATTCATGCAACCAAAACACCGGATCAGTATGTAATTTCCCGGTTACCAAAACGGTTGAACGGACACATCTGTGTCCGTTCAGCCGTTTGATATTCAGCCGGGATTCTTGGACCCCTGGTTCTGCTGATCCGGGGTACTGTTCACGTTGGATTGAGTGTTTGTCATCTGCTGTCTGTGCTTTTGCTGATCTTCCATCATCGCCTGGCGTTTTTTGCGGGTACGGCGGTTACTCGACAGAATAATCGTCACCACTGCACCGACGATCACCACAATCAGAAGCAAAGTCGGGATTGCGGACACAAACCAGATAAGGAAATTCAGGAAACCTTGCCCGAAATTGTGCCAACTCATCGAAGCGGCGTTCAGGAACCGTTCCCCGAAAGAAGTGTCCGCCTGACTGAGCGACCGCACCTCCGACAGGGTCAGATTCACCCGCGAATAGGCGATACTGGTGGCATATACGTTCATTTGCGTTTGCTTTGCCTCATACTCTTCAATAATATCATACAACCGCTTTTCGATTTCCAGCATCTCGCCGACCTGCTCCGAATTCTCAAGCATTTCGGTCAGACGCTGTTTTTCCACGTTCAGGGTATCCATGCGGGATTTGAGGTCATAATATTCCGCCGTCACATCCTGCTCGGTTACCTGGCTGTATGTGACATTCAGGGTACCATCCACCTGACCGAGAAAATCGTCCAGCTTATCCGCCGGAACACAAAGCGTCAGATAGGCGGTACGGAGTCTGCCCGAACTTTCCGAATCGTTCAGGCTGCTACCGGAAACACGTGAAGACTGTACGTATCCATCCATCTTTTTCACGGTTGACTGGAGCGCGTCAAGTGCCTCGGTGTAATTCCGGGTTTCGGCATTCACGGTCGCGTCCCGGATGACCTTCCGTTCATAGGCATCTTCGTTGTTTTCGAGTCTGTCGGAAGTGGTCGGTCCGCCGGAGGAGATCCCGCCGTTTTCCGCGTTACCGCGATCCGATGAGGGATAATCCTTTCCCGAAGAGCCACAACCGACAAGGCAGATCGCAAAAACAATCAGTACTGCCGCGATCAGGCATCTGAGGATATTGTTTTTATTCATCATGTACTTCATCATGTGTACTCCTTTCACGTTCAGAATGACGATCTTCGGTTATTAATTACAGACGTACATAGTACCCAAAAGTTCCGCTTCGCATACGTTCCGATACAAGTTTTCTCCCATGCGGACCAATTTATCCGCATGGGGACCTGAAAGTTCCGCTTATTTCAACTTATCATATGCCGCTTCGATACCGGCAAGATTCTCTTTGTATTTCGCGAGTTTTGCCCGTTCCGCATCCACAACGGCAGAAGGAGCCTTTGCGACAAAGCCTTCATTTGCCAGTTTTGCGGACACTCGGGCGATCTCACCCTCCATGCGAGCCTTTTCTGCTTCCAGACGTGCTTTTTCTTTTGCCACATCAATGATATCAGACAAAGGAAGCAGGATTGTTGCGGCATCCGTCACAATCTGCACACAATCGTCCGTGTGGATGGACGAATCGAATTCCGCAAACACCTCCACCTCGGCGGCAGCAGCAAGGCGGCGGAAGAAGACCTCGGTTCCGCGGAAGCTATCCGCATAGGAGGAGACAATATATACCTTTGCCTTGCGGGACGCAGGAACATTCATCTCGGTGCGGCGGTTACGGATTGCTTTGATCGCGGTGATGACGCGCTCCATACGGAGGCACTCGTCGGCGTAGTCGCGCGACGCATCGTATTCCGGATATGCGGCAATCATGATGCTTTCCGTGTCATGCGGCAGGGACTGATAGATCTCCTCGGTGATGAAGGGCATGAACGGATGGAGTAATTTAAGCGTTCCGACAAGCACATAGGCAATGACATTCTGCGCGGTCAGATTCTCCACGGTATCCTTTTCGTTCAGGCGGATCTTGGACAATTCAATGTACCAGTCGCAGAACACATCCCACGTGAAATCGTACAGCGTGGAGAGCGCCACACCGAGTTCGAAGTGATCGAGAGCTGAGCGGACGGCGGCAACCGTCTTGTTGAATTCTGCAAGAATCCACTTGTCCTCGGGAGCGAGCTTGTCGTCCGCGGGAAGTTCGACCTTGTCAATCGTCAGGTTCATGCGGACAAAGCGGGACGCGTTCCAGAGTTTGTTCGCAAAGTTCCGTGCCGACTCGATCTTCTCGTCCGAAAAACGCATATCGTTTCCGGGGGAGTTACCCGTCGTGAGGGCAAACCGGAGCGCATCTGCGCCGTACTTGGAAATAATCTCAAGCGGATCAATGCCGTTTCCGAGCGACTTGGACATCTTGCGACCCTGCGCGTCACGGACCAGACCGTGAATGAGCACGGTATCAAACGGTGCCTTTCCGGTCCATTCCAGACCGGAGAAAATCATACGCGACACCCAGAAGGTGATGATGTCGTACCCCGTGACAAGTGTATTGGTCGGATAGAAATAGGACAGATCTTCGGTCTGATCGGGCCAGCCCATTGTCGAAAAGGGCCAGAGGGCAGAGGAGAACCACGTATCCAGCGTATCCGGATCCTGCGTCATCGGTTTGCCGCATCTGGGGCAGACCGCGGTTGCCTCCTTGGTAACGACCGTCACCGGAAGACCGGTTTCTTCCTTGCATTCGTCGCAATAGAACGCGGGAATGCGGTGACCCCACCACAATTGACGGGAAATGCACCAGTCGCGGATGTTTTCCATCCAGTTGAAGTAATTCTTGTTGAAGCGCTCGGGAACAAACCTGATTTCACCCTTGCGCACGCTCTCGATCGCGGGCTTGGCAAGCGGCTGCATTTTAACAAACCACTGAAGGGAAACTCTCGGCTCGATGGTGGAATGGCAACGGTAGCAGGTGCCGACGTTATGCGTGTAATCTTCCACGCGGATGAGGTATCCGCCCGCCTCCAGATCGGCAACAATCGCCTTGCGCGCCTCAAACCGATCCATGCCAGCATACTTCGGGTATTCGTCGGTAATCTTTGCGTCGGGAGTCATTACGTTGATGACAGGGAGGTCATGGCGCAGACCGACTTCAAAGTCATTCGGGTCGTGCGCGGGAGTGATCTTGACCACGCCTGTTCCGAAATCCTTTTCGACATATTCGTCCGCAACGACGGGGATCTGTCTGCCGACAAGCGGAAGCGTCAGCATTTTGCCGACGATGCCGGCATAGCGTTCGTCCGTCGGGTTGACCGCAACGGCGGTATCGCCGAGCAGCGTTTCGGGGCGGGTGGTCGCCAGCTCAACATAACCGGAGCCGTCCGTGAACGGGTAGCGGATATGCCAGAAATGTCCTGCCTGATCCTCATATTCCACTTCCGCGTCGGAAATGGACGTCAGGCACTTGGGGCACCAGTTGACGATGCGGTTCCCGCGATAGATCAGGCCCTTGTCGTAAAGTCCGACAAAGACGTCCTTGACCGCCTTGGAACACCCTTCGTCCATGGTAAAGCGTTCACGGCTCCAGTCGCAGGAGGAGCCCATTTTACGGAGCTGGGACGTGATCCGTCCGCCGTACTGTTCCTTCCACGCCCATGCGCGCTTCAGGAATCCGTCGCGCCCGAGGTCATCCTTGGTCACGCCCTCCTTGCGCATTGCCTCCACAATCTTTGCCTCGGTTGCAATCGAGGCGTGGTCAGTGCCGGGAAGCCACAGGGTACAATAGCCCGCCATGCGCTTGTAGCGGACGAGAATGTCCTGCAGGGTGTTGTCCAGCGCGTGTCCCATGTGAAGCTGCCCCGTGATGTTCGGGGGCGGCATGACGATGGAATAGCTCGGCTTGGACTTATCGATCTTCGGGGTGAAGTAGCCCTTTTCGCACCACTCCGCATAAATCCGATCCTCGAAATCCGCCGGTTGGTAGACTTTCGGCAATTCGTTTGTCTGATTCATAAAAACCTCCAAAATAAGAAAAACCACGTCCCTCTATCAGGACGTGGAATACGCGGTACCACCTGATTTCGCACAATGTGCGCACTCATCTGCCCGATAACGGGGGACTGACCGTTTCCGGCTGACTTGCTTCACCGGAAAAGCTCCGGGACGACCTTCGGTCTGACCGGCAACGGACTTTCACCAACCGTCCGCTCTCTCTGTGCCGGAAAAGACTTACTCCTTCCCATCCAAGCATTGTCAGTATAACACGTCATCGGAGTTTTGTCAAGCCATGCAAAAAAATATACGAAAATCCCGAAAAAATTGCAGAAAAGCTATTGACAAACCGTCTTCGGTTTGCTATAATGTCAACGTTGCACAGGACAAGGCAAGGAACAGAGAATGCTGATATAGCTCAGTTGGTAGAGCACGTCATTGGTAATGACGAGGTCATCAGTCCGAATCTGATTATCAGCTCCATAACGGTTCTTCCCAATCGGGGAGGACCGTTATTTTTTGTATTTGCTATTGACGAAAGCGATGCGACAGTTTACAATAGAAGTGTTCGGACACAGAAATCCGGAAAGGGGGACGTGCAATGGAACAGAAGCCGCCTGTCTATCGGCATAATTACAGAAAGCTGCTCTCCAACACGCTGACCCTTACGGTCGGAAGCATCATTTCCAAAATCCTTGTCTTTTTTTTGGTCCCGCTTTATACCTATTGTCTTTCCACTGCGGATTTCGGCGTTGCCGACCTGATCACCAACACGGCAAACTTTCTCATTCCGTGTGCCAGCCTCGGCATCACGGGCGCAGTATTTCGTTTTGCAGCCGACCGCGTGTCCGACAGGAATAAAGTCTTTTCCTCCGGCTTCTGTCTGCTGATTATCGTCTCGGCGGTCTTCTTACTTTTGTCGCCGGTACTGTATCTGGTTCCGTTCTTCAACGGGAAGGCTTGGCTGATCGTTCTGTATGTCCTGACTGCCAACCTCCACGCGATCTGCTCCCAATATCTCCGGGCAGAAGGAAAAATGCGGTTCTTCGCGGTGCAGGGAATCTTCAACACCATATCGGTTATTGTACTCAATCTCCTGTTTCTTCTGGTGTTCAAGTGGGGAATCGTCGGATATGTGCTTTCCGTCGTCATCTCCGACTTTGCCACAGCGCTTCTGATCTTTTTCTCCGATGAGCAATACCGCGCACTCCGTTTGGACGCAATCGATGCAAAGCTGATCCGCTCCATGCTGAAATACAGTATTCCGCTCATTCCGGCGACCATCTTCTGGTGGATTACCAACGTTTCCGACCGCTATCTGGTCACCGCCATCTGCGGGGAAAGCGTCAACGGGATCTACTCGGTTGCCTACAAGATTCCGACCATCCTGACTCTGCTTTCCGGCGCGTTTATTGACGCGTGGCAGCTTTCCTCGGTCGCCGACCGCAGGTCGCCGAGACAGACCGCGGATTTCTTTACGAATGTCTATCGCTATTTCATCGCGATTATGTTCCCGGCAACCGCGGTGCTCATCCCCTTGTCCAAGCCGCTCTCCGCCATCCTTTTTGCGGACGCGTACTATGGGGCATGGGAGTATATGCCGTTCCTCATCTGCTCGTCGCTCTTTCTGTCCCTGACTTCGTTTCTCGGATCGGTATATATTGTAAAGAAGAAAACCGTTCTGTCCTTCTGGACCTCCTTGTTCGGTGCAGCGGTCAACATTGTGCTGAACATCATTCTCATTCCGCGGTTCGGCGCGATCGGTGCAGCGTTCGCAACCTTCATCAGTTATGCCGCCTCCTACGTGCTCCGTGCCCTGACAACCAAAAAGTTTCTGCCGTTCTGCCAGTATCCGTTGCCGATTGCGATCGGAACGATTCTTTTGCTGATCGAAACGGCGATCGTGCTTCTGGAACCGCCGCTCTGGTGGCTGTGGGCAATTCTTTCGGTGATTCCGACGATCATTCTGTTCTTCCAGCCCTTCTGCGAAGGCGTTGTCCGGCTGATCCGGATGCTGAAAAGAAAAAAGAAAGAAAAAAATTCTTAAAAGCACTTGCAATCGGATCCGCAATATGGTATAATACTCCCGTTGCGCATTCCGTGCATCATCGGATGGTCCGCTGCTATGCTCGCATGAACACCCGATATACTTCCTAAGGAGGATCTGTAACATGGATCTTATCAAGGCTTTTACTGAAGAGCAGCTCAAGAAGGACGTTCCCTCGTTCAACATCGGTGATACGGTTCGTATCGCTACCAAGATCAAGGAGAACGGCAAGGAGAGAACCCAGATGTTTGAGGGTACTGTCATCGCAAAGAACGGCGGCGGCATCTCCGAAACCTTTACCGTCAGACGTATCGCATACGGCTGCGGCGTGGAAAAGACTTTCCCGCTCCACTCCCCGAATGTCGGCGACATTCAGGTCATCCGTGTCGGTAAGGTCAGACGCGCAAAGCTGTACTATCTGCGCGACAGAGTCGGCAAAGCATCCAAGGTCAAAGAGAAGATCTGAGACATTCGGTGCCGCTTTGTTACGGTATCGCAAAAAAGCAGGGTGGGGAAGTTGCCCCATCCTGTTTTTTATATTCTTGACAACGCCGCGGCTTTGCTTTATAATAATCCTGAAATCAGTTCGGAAACCGTTAATCGGTGACCGGGAAGGAGATATCTATGAACCAAGCCGCATATGACTGCATCCTCTCAAGAAGAAGCATCAAAAAGTATAAACCGGATGCCGTGCCGAAGGAAGCTCTCGACCGCATTCTTCAGGCAGGAACCTTTGCCGCAACGGGGCGAAATCTGCAATCCCCGATCATTCTTGCAGTGACCAACAAGGAGCTGCGTGATCAGCTGTCCGCAATAAACGCGCGCATTATGGGCAGAGAGGGAACCGATCCGTTCTACGGTGCGCCGGTCGTCCTCGTGGTGCTTGCCGACCGCAATGTTTCCACGCATGTGTATGACGGCAGCCTTGTGATGGGCAACCTCTTGCTCGCGGCACACGCCGAAGGACTGGGCGCCTGCTGGATTCACCGCGCCAAAGAAGAATTTGACAGCGAAGAGGGCAAGGAAATTCTTGCGTCGCTCGGAATCACGGGCGATTATGAAGGGATCGGGCACTGTATCGTCGGGTATCCCGCCGCGGAACCTTCTGCCCCGCTGGAACGTAAGAAAAACTATATTTACCATATCAACTGACCCACGCCCGGGCTCCCGGCATGCTCCGAAGGCATTTCCGGAATCGACAGGGCAGGACGTTCATGGTAAACAAAGAACACGGGAGAAAACGCATTCCCGTGTTCTTTTTGTTTTGACCACGCGCATATGATCCACCGGGAACCGTCAGTTTCCGGTCACGTATTCTTTGAACTTATGAAAGGATTCGTCGCTGATAACGTGCTCGATCTTGCAGGCATCCTCCGCGGCAATCTCGGGGTCTACGCCGATACGGACGAGAAACTGCGTGAGAATATGGTGCCGCTCCAGAATTTTTGAAGCAAGCTCGTTTCCGCTGTCGGTGAGAGTAATGTATCCGTTCACGTCGATCTCGATATATCCGCGCTGACGGAGCAGTCCCATCGCGCGGCTGACGCTCGGCTTGGAATAGCCCGCATATCTGGCAACATCAATAGCACGCACCTCGGATTGCTTTTCCCTGAGCACAAGAATGTTCTCAAGGTACATTTCTTCCGATTCGTTGTTTCTCATTCCGACACCCCCGTTTCCCGATTTTATTTCAGTATATCATACTTTCCCAAGGATTTCAAGTGGTTTTTTGAGGATACAGTCCGGCTGGCAACAGTAATTTTCATATGATTAGTATTGTGAAAAATGCCCAAGCAAAAGTTAGCGTCAGCTAACGCAAATTGTGCAACAGACTGAAAAACAGAAATCGGACAGAAATTTGAAAGAAACATATTGACAAAATGTGCGATCCGTGTATAATGATACGTGGTTAGCGAGCGCTAACCTCATAAAAAGATTGTCGTGTTCCGTCATTTCACTCAGAAAAGACCGAATCATTAACGACAAAACGCGAATCCGGTCGGGAATTGGAAGGGATAATCAAATGATGCCACTGTTATTTGCCAATGTGGGAGAAGAAAACATCATCAAAAAGGTCGGGGGAACTCCCGAGGTCAAAAAGCATCTGGAAAATCTCGGCTTTGTTGCCGGCGGAAGTGTCACAGTCATCAACACGATTGCCGGCAACCTGATCGTCAACGTCAAGGAAGCAAGAGTTGCGATCAGCAAGGAAATGGCTCAGAAAATCATGGTCTGACGAAGGACCGAAAGGAGATACATACCAGCATGAAAACAATGAAAGATGTCAAGGTCGGAGAAAACGGTAAGGTCGTCAAGCTCCACGGGGAGGGTGCGATCAAGCGCAGAATCATGGACATGGGAATCACAAAGGGTGTTGAATTCCATGTCAGAAAAGTTGCTCCGCTGGGCGATCCGGTTGAGATCACGGTGCGCGGATACGAGCTTTCGCTCCGCAAAGCCGACGCGGAAATGATCGAGGTCGAGTGACCCGATTGGGTCTTACGCACTCCGGTCGGTCGTCACGGATATGACAGTTCCGGTCACACGGTCTGTTGGGCGGGCATACCGGATGCGTTCACAACTTCATGGGGATTTCCCCGATTTTTTCTGACAAACGGTTAGCTATTGCTAACATAAAGGAGAAATATATGGAAAAACAATCAATCCGTATTGCGCTTGCGGGCAACCCGAACGCCGGCAAGACCACATTGTTCAACGCCCTGACAGGCTCCAACCAGTTCGTCGGCAACTGGCCCGGCGTAACGGTCGAAAAGAAGGAAGGCAAGCTGAAGAAGCACGATGATGTCATCATCACCGACCTTCCGGGTATCTATTCGCTCTCTCCGTACACCCTCGAAGAGGTGGTTGCCAGAAACTACCTCATCGGCGAAAGACCCGATGCCATCCTCAACATCATCGACGGCACCAACCTCGAACGCAACCTCTACCTGACCACCCAGCTTACCGAGCTCGGCATTCCGGTCGTCATTGCGATCAACATGATCGACGTGGTGAAAAAGCAGGGCGACAAGATCAACATCGACGAGCTTTCGAGAGAACTCGGATGCAAGGTGGTGGAGATTTCCGCGCTGAAGGGCACCGGCATTGAAGAGGCAGCCGAGGAAGCGATCAGCGCCGCAAAGAACGGCAAAACCATTCCGATGCACACCTTCTCCGGTGTGGTCGAGCACGCGCTTGCACACATCGAGGAAGCGGCTGTACATAATCTGCCGCAGGAACAGCAGAGATGGTACGCCATCAAGATCTTCGAAAGAGACGAAAAGGTCCTCGGTCAATTGAACCTGTCCAAGGCAACGCTTGACCACATCGAAGAGGATATCAAAGCGGCGGAAAAAGAAATGGACGACGATGCGGAAAGCATTATCACCAACGAACGATATGTGTACATCGCGTCCATCATCAAGGGCTGCTACAAGAAAAAGAATGAGGGCAAGCTGACCACCTCGGATAAGATTGATAAGGTCGTTACCAACCGTTGGGCGGCGCTTCCGATCTTCGCGCTCATCATGTTCCTTGTGTACTTCATCTCGGTCTCCACGGTCGGCACCTGGGCAAATGACTGGGTAAACGACGGTGTGTTCGGCGACGAAGGCTGGCACTTGTTCGGCATCGGTTCCGCCGCGTATGACAAAGCAATCACGGATTACGCCAAGGAAAATGTCTGGACCGACGAAATGAAAGAGCTGGTTGACCAAGCCGTCAAGGCAGATGTCGTCGGCGCAGAAGAAATCAAAGCCGCCATTGACGACGAAGATTACGGTGCATTCGACGAAGCCTACGGCTCCTATGCCGACTCGCTTGCTGAAGCCGGATATGACATTTCCGGAATTTATGACGCGGCACTCGGCGACGAGGCAGAGGGCGTTCCGGATACTGCCGATTACGGTGTCTTTGTTCCTTCCATCCCGTCTCTTCTGAACCGCGGTCTGGAAGCCGCAAATGCTCCCGCATGGCTTCAGTCGCTTCTGGTTGACGGCATCGTGGCAGGTGTCGGTGCAGTGCTCGGCTTTGTGCCGCAGATGCTCGTGCTCTTCATCTTCCTCGCATTCCTCGAATCCTGCGGTTATATGGCTCGTATCGCATTCGTGCTTGACCGTATTTTCCGCAAGTTCGGTCTTTCCGGTAAGTCCTTCATTCCGATGCTGATCGGTACCGGCTGCGGCGTGCCCGGCATCATGGCAAGCCGTACCATTGAAAACGAACGTGACCGCCGTATGACGATCATGACCACGACATTCATCCCCTGTGGTGCAAAGCTCCCGATTATTGCAATGATTGCCGCTGCGCTGTTCCACAATGCATGGTGGGTCGCTCCTTCCGCTTACTTCATCGGCGTTGCCGCAATCATCATTTCCGGTATCATGCTGAAGAAGACCAAGATGTTCGCAGGCGACCCCGCACCGTTCGTCATGGAGCTTCCCGCTTATCACTGGCCGACTCCCAGTAATATTCTCCGTTCCATGTGGGAACGTGCTTCCTCCTTCATGAAGAAAGCAGGAACCATCATCCTGCTCTCCACCATGGTCATCTGGATCGGCTCGAGACTCGGTTGGGTCGACGGCGCGTTCATGTTTGACGCGGATATGGAGCTTGCAAACAGTGTTCTCGGCAAGATCGGCAACGCGATCTGCTGGATCTTCAAGCCTCTCGGCTTCGGTGAAGCAGCCGCTACCATCGCAACGATCATGGGTCTGGTTGCTAAGGAAGAGGTCGTCGGCGTGTTCGGTGTCCTCGACTTCGCAGGTCTTACCAAGCTTGCCGCTTACTCCTTCCTCATCTTCAACCTGCTTTGCGCTCCTTGCTTTGCGGCAATCGGTGCAATCAAGAGAGAGATGAACAACGCAAAGTGGACCTGGTTCGCAATCGGTTATCAGTGCGTGTTCGCTTACGCGATCTCCCTGATGGTCTATCAGTTCGGTTCCGCTTTCACGGGCAACCTGAACGTGATCGGTCTCATTGCCGCACTTCTTGTGCTTGCGTTCATGGTCTACATGCTCTTCGTGAGAAAATATCATGAAGCAGAGAAGCTGAGCATCAAATAATTGAACCATTGTCACTCCGGCGTAGTCCCGCCTGACGGACTGCGTCGGAGAGTCATATGCGGTTTTTGAAAGGGAAGTCACAAATGATCAGGACTACTCTTAAAATCGACGGAATGATGTGCGGGATGTGCGAAGCACATATCAATGATGCCGTCCGCCGTTCCTGTACGGTTAAAAAAGTTTCCTCCTCCCACAGAAAGGGCGAATGTGTTATTCTTTCGGAGGAACCGCTTGACCAAGCAAAACTCACCGGTGCAATCAAATCGACGGGTTATGAATTGGTTTCTGTAAACGAGGAACCCTATGAAAAAAAGGGGCTGTTCGGGCGGCACGGCTGATATTCCGGCAAACGAACAGGTGTCACGGAACAACCTGACGGGCTTCATCCGCAGTCGGCAAAAAGGAGGTAGCGTTTATGATCGCATTATGGATGGCAAATCCGGGAGAGGACTTCAGAATCTCCAAATATGATGACCGTACCGTGTTCGTCACGGCGGAGGGCGTGGAAATGGGATTCGGCGCCGTGGCGCGGTATCCGCTCCCCATCATCGGCAAAACCAAAGACACCATGTATCTTGCCTTCTTCGGTCAGAGAGTCGCAATCCCAAAGGAACAGGCAATGCGGATGCAGGGAGAAATCCTCGGGAAAACCAAGGTTGCCCCGGAGATCCGTACCGCCCCCGCGTCCTGCCCGCATGACTGCTCGCACTGCAACGGGTGCTGTCACTGAGGTGGTACCGCCGGATATTCGTCCGTATTTTACAACCAGACCGTTCATTCGATTATAGAGGAAGCCCTGCGGAAGTCATTCCGCAGGGCTTCCTTTTACAGATTTTTCCGCAGAACTCCGGTGCATAAGCAAACCGCGTTTTCGTCAATACTCTTGACAAACAGATGCGGGGTGCGGGAAATGTACTATAACTCAAATAAGGTAGAGATCTGCGGTGTGAACACGTCCGACCTCAAGGTTTTATCCGATGCAGAAAAGCGGGAGCTTCTGACGCGCTCCAAGGCGGGCGACAGCGATGCAAGAAATCAGTTGATTTATGGGAACCTTCGGCTCGTTTTGTCCATTATCCAACGGTTTTCGGGACGACACGAAAACATGGACGATCTGTTTCAGGTCGGGTGTATCGGGCTGATCAAAGCAGTGGACAACTTCAATCTTGACCTGGACGTCAAATTTTCCACCTACGCCGTTCCGATGATCATCGGGGAGATCCGCAGGTACCTCCGCGATAACAACTCCATCCGCATCAGCCGCTCCATCCGCGACCTTGCCTACCGGGCGCTTCAGGCAAGGGAAGAATTGCAGATGGAAAAAGGCGAGAAACCGACCGTGGAGCAGATCGCCGAACGTCTCGGAGAGAAACGGGAAAACGTCATGCGGGCAATGGAAGCGATTGTGGAACCGATCTCGCTTTACGAACCGGTATACAGCGACAACGGCGATTCAATTTACGTGATGGATCAACTCAGCGACACTTCGGTCAACGACGAAAACTGGCTGGAAGACATCGCTCTCCGCGACGCTATGAACAAGCTGTCCGAAAGAGAACAGACCATCATCCGCCTCAGGTATTACCGCAACAAGACCCAGATGGAGATTGCCGAGGAGATCGGGATCTCGCAGGCACAGGTTTCAAGGCTCGAAAAGGCAGCGCTTGAGCGGATGCGAAAACAAATCTGAAGATGCTCCGGCGTCTGCCGCAGAAGCAATCGCGGCATCCGGGCAAAAGTTACCGGAATTACTCCGGTGCCCGATTCGACAAAGAGGTTTGAAAGTCAACGCAAAACGAGCCGCCCGGTGGGCGGCTCGAAGGCTTTTATCCGTTTTTCAGTTTCTTCACGAAATCTTCCATGTGCGAGAGAGCTGTTTCAATGTGCTTCACGGAATACGCATAAGAGATCCGCGCGAAGCCTTCGCCGCATTTACCGAATGCGGTGCCCGGCACGATGGCGCACTGGTGCTCATAAAGAAGCCGTTCACAGAATTCCTCACTGGGAAGTCCGTACTGCCCGATCTCGGGGTAAATGTAGAACGCGCCTTCCGGTTCAAAGGAGGGAATCCCGATGTCGGAAAGCCCCTTTCGGATGAACTTTCTTCGCATATCGTACTCCGCCACCATCATCTCCACATCCTCGTCGCCGTTTCTGAGGGCTTCCACGGCAGCAAGCTGGGCAGTCGTCGGCGCACACATAATCGCATACTGATGGATCTTGAGCATCTGCTCGGCAAGCGGCGCGGGCGCACAGAGATACCCGAGCCGCCATCCTGTCATGGCATACGCCTTGGAAAAGCCGCTGACCAGCACCGTTCGTTCCCACATCCCGGGAAGCGACGCGACGGAAACGTGGCGTTTTCCGTAGGTCAGCTCTGCATAGATTTCATCGGAGAGAACCGCGATATCCGTACCGCGAAGGACCTCCGCGATTCCTTCCAGCTCTTCCTTGGTCATAATCGCACCGGTCGGATTGTTCGGGTAGGGAAGCACCAGCATTTTGGTTTTCTTTGTAATCGCCCGGCGAAGTGCGTCGGGAGTCAGTTTGAAGTGGTCCTCACTCTTGGTTTCCACGATCACGGGATTACCGTGCGCCATGCGGACAATCGGCTCATAACAGACGAACGACGGTTCCGGAATAATCACCTCGTCTCCCGGCTCCACGACCGCGCGGACTGCAAGGTCGATCGCCTCGCTGCCTCCGACGGTGACGATAATCTCCGACTTCGGATCATAGGAAACGCCGAACCGACGGGAGAGATACCGGTCGATTTCCTCCCGGAGCGCGGGAGTGCCGGCGTTGGAGGTATAATAGGTTTTCCCCTGTTCGAGGCTTTCGATTCCCGCCTCACGGATGTGCCACGGCGTGACAAAGTCCGGCTGTCCCACCGTCAGGGAAACCACATCTTTCATGTTTTCAAGTAAGTCAAAAAACTTCCGGATGCCGGATTTCGGAAGCTCCACGATGTTGCGGGATAAGATATCGGAGTAATTCATCAATTGCAGTTACCCCTCTCGTCGCAGATCTCCGCGCCGTAGATCACGCCCTTATCTTTGTATTTCCGGAGGACAAAGTGCGTCGCGGTAGACAGCACGCCGTCAATGGGCGCGAGCTTCTGCGCGACAAAGAAAGCAACCTCCTTCATGGTCTTTCCCTCGATCAGAAGCATAAGATCATACGCACCCGACATCAGGTACAGGCTCTGCACCTCCGGATAATTGTCGATCTTTTCCGCCACCTTGTCAAAGCCGCGGTCACGGTGCGGGGTCATCTTGACCTCGATCAGCGCGGTGACATATTCGCGGTCGGTCTTATCCCAGTCGATCATGGTCTTGTAACCGAGGATCACGCCGTCCTTTTCGTACTGCTTAATCATATTTTTGATATCGCCCGTTTCCTTGCCGAGCATGACGGCGATCTGTTCGGGCGTCAGGGATGCGTTGTCTTCAAGAATCGTCAGAAGTCTGTCCATTTGTCTTACCTCACTTTATGAATGATTGTGATTGATCTTATCCAGAATGCTGTCGTAGGTCAGTCCGTACTTCACGGCAATATCCCGGGCATAGCTCTTTCCGTCGGGATGCTTACGGAGAATTTTGAAGGAGCGCTGACCCGCCTCCATACCCGCGACCAGCGTATCGATTGGGTAGGCACCGACGGTCTGCTTCCGGAAGGCTTCGTCCTCCAATCTTGCGGCAAGCTCGTGCAGGTGGGTGGAAAAAATGGTGCGGCAGCCGACCCGTGCAAAGCCTGCCAGCACCTCGGCGGCAATGTAGGACGCTTCATAAGCACCGGTCGAAGAGAAAGATTCGTCCAGCAGAACAAGACTATACTCCGTCACCCGGTCAAAAATCACGCCGAGCCTCGCACACTCCTCGCCGAGTCTGCCCTTATCGATGGTATCTTCTGCGCCCGTCGGGAAATGGGTAAAGATTGCATCGGCGGGGCTGATGACCGCGCTCCTCGCGGGCACATACAGCCCGAGCTGGAGCATGGCAACCGCCAGTCCGACCGCACAGGTAACCACGGATTTTCCGCCGCGGTTGGGTCCCGACAGAACATAGACCCGCGCCTTGTCATCAAACGTAACATCGTTCGGGACGATCTCCCCGTCGATCTTGAGGGCAACTGCGGGATTGGCAAGATCTCTTGCGTCGAACGCGACCTCATTCATGGGGCGGATCTCCGGTCGACAGAGCGGGCAGTTCTTTGCGCCAAGGCGTTTCATAAGAGCAGTCCCGCGGACGAGCAGCTCAAACTCCGGCATGAGGTCGAGCAGAAAGTCGGTTTTCTCGAGCACGTAGGTCTCAATGATCTTTTTCCACGAATGAAGAGAGGAACGGTACACATCGTTGATGGCGGAATTGAACGCCAGAGTCAGCGCGGTTTTCTGGTTGTCCGTCTGATTCTTTGCAAAGGGGACGAGGTTGGCAATGCAGGTATACTCATCGTTCTTAAAACGGAAACGCAGGATCTTTTCCAGCACGTCACCGGATTTGAAGGGAAGCGGGTTGATGGAAAGCACTCCGGCTTCCTTGGGGCGGAGCTGTGCATCCAGATTGACGCCGATCGTCACACTGCGGATTTCCCTGACACGCTCGGTCAGATCGTTCAGCTTTTCGTTGAGCTCGCGGTAATAATCGCTCTCCACCAATTCTTCCACAAGTTCTGCAAGCGAAAGAAACGCCGTGCCGTGCAGGTCGCCCTTTGCCTCACGCAATCCGTCATACAGAATGGCGACCGAGGAAGTGTACAGTTCAATTTCCGTAATTGCGGAAAGATAGGACTCTCCTTCGGCGCTGTCCGCCTCCAGACGACGCAATTCAAGAATATCACGGAGCACAGGAACCAGTTTTTCGAGCATTGCGGACAGACAATCATTTTCCATCATATCCGCAAAGGTCTCCTCACGATACCGGATGACCGCCGGATTTAAGGTAAAGAGATCGGTCAGATCGCGGCTGCGGATCCCGAGAATCTCGGAAAGCCCGAGCTGATCCAGCACCTCCGGGGCAATGTCCGGCTGATCCTTTCCGGCAAAATGTGCGCCGAGCGTTTCCGCATCGGGATACAAAAGACTGAAGCTTGAAAAATCCATAGCAAACTCCTTTTCTTTACAGAGTAGGAAGCAGTTCCGGTTTTCCTTCAGAAAACACGGCAACGCGGTCAAATCCGTTCTCCGACAGCATCCGGTGCGCCTCACGGATTCCGAAGCCGACACGCGACGGGCAATGCGCATCCGAGCCGACGGTCACGAGTTTTCCGCCGCATTCACGGTATATACGCAGGAGCGTGACGGGCGGCATGGTGTCCGCAAGCGGTTTGTCAAGTCCCGAGGTATTGATTTCCAGCGCGATTCCGCGCCCGATCATTTTTTCGAAAAGAACCCGGAACTGTTCTTCAAACCGGGACAGGTTGATCTGTTTTCCACCCTCCGCAAAATAGCGAAGCGGGTAAGTCAGGTGCGCGAGCGCGTGGATTCCGTCAAAATCGCAGAGCTCGGTCAATTCGGTAAGATACCGGGAAAACAGTTCCTCAAGAAGCGCGACGGGGAAATCTGCGCGGGAAAAATTCAGATAATAGAAATCCGGCACACCTAAGAGGTTGTGCATTGAGCCGAGGACGAAATCAAAGCGGTAATCGGCAAGCAGTTTCTTTGCATATTCCGGTGCCTGCGTCGCTTCGCCGAGTTCGATTCCGTAAAGCACGCGGAGCCGCCCGCGGTAACGTTCCTTCACTTCCGATACCGCACGGTACGCCGCGGCACGGTCGTAGATCCGATAAATCCCCCCGACCTCGCCGCCGGCATCGCAATGATCGGTGATGGCAAGGCAGGTGATCCCGAGTGCTATCGCGCTTTGGCACATTGCGTCCGGCGTTGCATTGTCGGCTCCGTCAAAGGAAAATACGGTATGAGTATGCAGATCGAACACGGAAGCACCCCCTTGACAACTGTTTATTTGATATAGTATAACATAAATTTATGAACTTGTACAGTGTTTTTGCCCGGCTTTTACAAGGCTTTTACTGATTTTTCCGACGGCACCCGGCATCTGTACAAATTTTTCGGCGGTGTTGACCTTTATTTCGCGGTATGTTAAAATAAGCATAACAGCTTAACGGAGGCGGATCTATGCAAACGAAACCCGAGAACAAACAAACCGAAAAAGGATGTTCCGGCATCGGAATTCCGTATTTTTTCTTCTGTCCCGTTGATTCAGACGAGACAGCATCAAATATCGGAGCACTTCTCCGCGACAGGGGACACGACCGTCTGCTCTCCGCCTGTCGGTGGCGGTCAAAGTCCGATCGCGCGGAGGTGCCGTTGTCCGCACTTTCGGATTACGAATACTTCCGTCTGTATGCGGATTGCTTTTTGGGGGCTGATGCGGCAACCGGAACAGGGATGCCTCCGGAACCGGGTGCCGACGCGGGGAAGAGGGCGGATTTCAAATCGGAAACGGCATTTTTGACGGATACGGAACAAACCGACCATGCGTTTCTGAATACTCTTCTCGGTCATCCCGTCTGTCCCTGTAACGATAACTCCGATTTCGAATCACTCTGGGCAGAGTGCAATCGGGTAATTGCCGCAAAATTCTTTACAAAAGCCGAAGATACCGAAACAAATCACACGGACGTGTATTGTTATTCCGCAAGTTTTTCCCTGTGGGACGAAGCGGAAGCGATGAAACGGTGGGGAAGAGTCCCCCCCATTCCCGGCAGGTCTCTGATGATGATCCGGGAACGGATGTCGGCAGTTTTCCGTCGTCCCGACCCATACCACGCAAGCCTTGCATACCGCAAGCTGACAGCGGGGACCGCAACACCGGAAGAGGCGGATCTGCTGTATGCGCAGGTTCTACGCACCGCGGCACGTTTTTGCGCCAAGGCGGGTATTCCGCTTTACCTCAGCTCGGTTTCGCCGGATCTGACCTCATTCCTTGCCTACATCAAAGAACAGGCTGGAAATATCCGGGTGCTTGCCGCAGTCAACGAGGTCTCTGTCCGATATCTGCCCGCACACGTGTCGCTCCTTTGCCGTCCCGCTGTCTCCGACGCGGAAACCGCTGTACGGCTCGCGTCGGAATACCCGCTCCGGGAACTGATCTGGTTTCCGGAAATCGGCGGCACTGCCTTTACGGAAGCAGCGGCTCCTGCCGCCTCCGCCGCATCCGGCATCCCCGCCGCAGACGCAAACTTTTTCCCGGAATATGCCGTCGCCGCGCAGGATTGCTTCCGCAGAACACTGGCGGAACGTATCCGGCAAACAAAGAAAACACACGGCTGGGAAAATCTTCTCCGCGCCGTGTGTTATGAGAATCTCATTTCGTTTCTGACCCGTTGAACCACAGATCGGAGGCAATGTGACCGCAGTTCCGTTCCGATTGCCTGTGCAACGGTTTTTCAACCACCCCGGTAACATTTCTCCTCAGTCTGTGCCGTCTGCCTTTCCGTCATCGTCGACGAGTGCCTCTTCTTTTGGATGCCGCTCCGGAGCGATCGCGGCGGCAAGCGGATTCTCGTTCATTGCATTCCGCATATTCACGTCGCTGACGTGGGTATAGATCTGGGTGGTGTTGAGCTGTTCGTGCCCGAGGATGTCCTTGAGCACGCGGATGTCCACTTTTCCAGACTGATACATCAGTGTCGCGGCAGTGTGACGCAACTTATGTACGGAATAATGCCTTCCTTCCAATCCCGCCGCCTTCAGATATTTGTAAACGATATACTGCACGGTCTTGACGCTGATCCGTTGGCTCTGACCGCTGACAAACAGCGCTTTTGTCGGAAGATTTTTCATCGGCTCCGACGTGCGGATCTCCAGATAATTGCGAAGAGCGCTCCGGCTGGCGGCGTTGAGGTAGATCATGCGTTCCTTGCTGCCTTTGCCGATGACGCGGACGGAATCCAGATTGGATTCGAGGTCGGAGAGGTTGATGCCGACCAGCTCGGACACCCGCATCCCGCAGTTGAGAAACAGCGTAAGGATCGCAAAATCGCGCTCGCGCGTCCTTGATTTGTCGTCGTCCAGCACGGCGACGAGAAGCCGTACGCTCTCGTCCAGCGACAGGACCTTAGGCAGGGTCTTCTTCGGTTTCGGGGAATCAATGTTGACCGCCGGATTTTCCTTCAAATACCCGCGTTTGGAAACGAGAAATTTGTACAAGCCTTTGATGGAGGACAGTTTCCGAGCCTTGGCGCACCAGAGATTTTTTCTGACATTTCCCGTGTAATACAGGAACTCGTAGATCTGGTCGGTCGTGATCTTTCCGAGGTACGCAAGGTCAACGCTGCGGACGTCAATGTGCAGAAATTCATCGGACTCCGGGTCAATGCCTTGCTCCTTGGCAAGCAAGAACCGGAAAAAGGTCCGCAGATCCAGAAGATACTCCTCCACGGTTTTGGTGGAGCAACCCTGAATGGAGCTTTTATAAGAAGCGAATTCCTTGACCGTTGCGCTGAATTCCTCCGGACTGATGAGATGCTGCATACCGTTCCTCCGTTTTGCCGATTCTTACCCACATTATACATCAAATCACGGCGTTTTAGTAGATAAAATGTAAAAAAATCTGACCGCTTCTTGCAATTCCCGTTTTTTGCCGGTATAATTAAGAAAAGGGAACGCATGCATGCAAATCTGTAGTATCCGGGAGGGAGATATATGTTCTGGAAAGAGCATTCCTATAATTTTGTAAAAATGTTTCTCAATCAGGCTGCGATCGGGCTACTCGGAATCGTGCTGTATTTTTCCGCCTCCAAAGCAGAAAACGAGGTACTGAAACTGATCCTCGGGATCGGATCAGCCCTGTTCTATCTTGCGCTTGTGTACAATACCGCATGGGGGATCGGTTCCAAGGATTACACGCCCGTTGCGGCGGGCAGAAAGAAAGCAAAGCCGCTGACCGGTATGTTCATCTATCTTGTTTCCTTCATTCCGTCGTTCCTTTGCGCGCTGGCGCTGGTGATCGGAAACGTGTGCGACGTGAAGTGGCTGACTTCGGCGGGAGCGATTGTTGCAATGGTCATTGACGGCATGTACGTCGGGATCTTTACCTACGGCGGACACGCGGTCGCGCTGTACTGGTATTTTCTGTTCGTCCTGCCCGGACTGGCGGTATCCGGCGTTGCCTATTACCTCGGCATGAAGGGTGTCCGCATGACCCCCGCCGGGACTTCCGACTATCCGAAATCCGACCGCCCGACCCGCGCCGAAATGAAAAACCGCCGGGAAGCGGAGGAGAAAAAAGAAGAGAATTCCGACTCCGGTAACAAGAACTGACCGACATCGCGGACGATAAGGACGATAACGATAAGAAGGAGGAATTCTTCTGCCGGGGTTCGCGCATCCGTACATCGACGAAAGTCACAAAACGGAAACGAAAATCGTTTCCGTTTTTTTGTCCGAAAAAGCATTTTTGGGTTGACAACGCCAAGGCAAATGTAGTATAATATTTTGGTATGATTTATTCGGGGACTTGATTGATCAGAATAAAAGAAAGGACTTCACACCATGCCAAAATTCGTATTCGTGACCGGAGGGGTTGTGTCCGGTCTCGGCAAAGGAATCACCGCCGCGTCGCTCGGCCGTCTGCTCAAGGCAAGAGGACTGAAAGTTGCCGCACAGAAACTCGATCCGTACATCAACGTGGATCCCGGCACCATGAGTCCGTACCAGCACGGGGAGGTTTTTGTCACAGACGATGGCGCCGAGACAGACCTGGACCTCGGTCATTACGAACGCTTTATTGATGAGAATCTGAATAAGTATTCCAATCTTACAACAGGCAAGGTGTACTGGAATGTGCTGAACAAGGAACGCCGCGGCGAGTACCTCGGCGAAACGGTTCAGATTATTCCGCATATTACCAACGAGATCAAGGATTTCATTTACAACGTCGGCAAGAAAACCAACGCGGACGTGGTCATCACGGAAATCGGCGGAACCATCGGCGATATCGAAAGCCAGCCGTTCCTCGAAGCCATCCGTCAGGTCTCCATGGAACAGGGAAGAGAGAACTGCCTCTTCATCCATGTGACTCTTATTCCTTACATCAGCGGCTCCAATGAATACAAATCCAAGCCGACCCAGCATTCCGTCAAGGAAATGCGCCAGTGCGGCATTCAGCCGAACATCATCATCTGCCGTTGCGATGCGCCCATCCCGGAAAGCATCCGCGCCAAAATCGCATTGTTCTGCGACGTCAAGCCGGACTGCGTTATTGAAAATCTCACGGTGCCGATTCTGTACGAAGCACCGATCATGCTCGAAAAGAGCAATTTCTCCAACGTCGTCTGCCGCGAGCTGAAGCTGGAGCTTCCCGATCCTGATCTGACCGACTGGAACGAGATGCTCTTCCGCGCTCATAACCGCAGCAAGCACGTCAAGATCGCCCTGACCGGGAAATACGTGCAGCTTCATGACGCGTACCTGTCCGTTGCGGAAGCACTCCGCCACGCAGGCTACGAAAATCAGAGCCACGTGGAAATCAAATGGGTGGATTCCGAAACGGTCAATGAATCCACGGTGGATGAAATTTTCGGCGACGTGGACGGCATTCTGGTTCCCGGCGGCTTCGGAAGCCGCGGAATTGAGGGTAAGGTACTTGCCGCAAAATATGCCCGCGAACACGATATTCCGTACCTCGGCATCTGCCTCGGTATGCAGACCGCTGTCATTGAATTTGCCCGCGACGTGCTCGGGTATGCCGACGCGAACTCCAGTGAGTTTAATACAGACTGCCACACTGTCATTGATCTGATGCCCGACCAACAGGGAAATATCCCGAAGGGCGGCACCATGCGGCTCGGTGCATATCCCTGCAAGATCAAGGCGGGTACCCGTCTCCGCGAGATCTACGGCTCCGACATGATCTCCGAGCGCCACAGACACAGATACGAGTTCAACAACCTCTACCGCTATGAAATGGAAAGCAAGGGACTGGTCATCGGCGGCACCTCGCCGGACGACCGTCTTGTGGAATCCGTGGAGCTTCCGGACAAGCGTTTCTTCGTTGCCGTGCAGTTCCATCCGGAATTCAAGAGCCGCCCGAACAAGGCTCACCCTCTGTTCCGTGAATTTATCAGATCCGCGGTCGGACTGATGGAAGACCGCAAAGGCATCTGAGGGGAACGGGATGAAAACCTATCGGATCAAAACGGTCTCATCGGTCGAAACGATTGATTGGGAGCCGGTCGGGAAAGCGTTTGTGGATACGTATCTCTGGCTTGACAACGGCTATAAACCGAAAACCTTCGCACAGCTTGTATTTGCAGAGGGGTACGGCTTCGTCGTCCGTATGACCTCCTTTGAAAAGGATCCGCGCGCAACGCACAAAAACACGGATGAACTTGTCTGTCAGGACAGTTGCATGGAATTCTTCGCACAGTTTTCCGATACGGATGAACGGTATGTCAACATTGAGATGAACCCGTACGGCACAGTCCTCGCCTTTATCGGGAAGGACCGCTTTGACCGTACCTCCGTCAGAGAACTGACGGGCAGCACCTTTGAAGTGACGGCGGAGAGAACCGATGACGCATGGAGCGTGACCGCAAAAGTGCCGCTCTCCAAGCTCACAGAGCTTTACGGCGTGGATTCGTCCCTGTTCGTCTCCGGTTACCGCTTCCGCGGGAACTTCTACAAATGCGGTGATCTTTGCGAAATTCCTCATTATGGAATGTGGAATCCCGTCGGTACCGGATCTCCCGATTTTCACCGACCGGAATTCTTCGGTGAATTTGAAATCCGGTAAAATAATATTGATAAAACAGCACATCATGCAGGTTTTTGCATGATGTGCTGTTTTCATATCAATCACTCCGGATCAGGACTGCTCCTCAATGAAGCAGTTGACAAGGTCGATCTGATGCTCGACCGAGGTCACGGTAGGTCCGCCGTAAGCACGTCTGCCCGCGACGCAGGTTTCCAGGTCGATCGCGTCGTAAACATCCTCTTCAAAAACCGGACTGACTGCCTGATATTCTTCCATCGACAAAGTTTCCAGAGTCTTCTTATGGTCAATGCAGTACGCAACAAGCCGTCCGACAATCTTGTAGGCACTGCGGAACGGAAGTCCCTTGCGCACCAGATAATCCGCGCAGTCGGTTGCATTGATAAAGCCGCGCGACGCCGCCTCCCGCATGACCTCGTCGTGTACCGTTATGGTATCCAGCATGGAGGAAAACAGTTCAAGGCACATTTTTACCGTGTCTATTGCGTCAAAAATGGCTTCCTTATCCTCCTGCATATCCTTGTTATACGCAAGCGGCAGACCCTTCATTACAGTGAGAAGTGTCAAGAGGTCGCCAAAGACCCGTCCTGTCTTGCCGCGCACCAGTTCGGCAATATCAGGGTTTTTCTTCTGAGGCATGATGGATGAACCGGTGGAATAGGCATCGTCCAGCTCAATGAACGAAAATTCGGAGGAGCACCAGAGAATGATCTCCTCGGAAAAACGGCTCAAATGCATCATGACAAGGGAAAGCGCGGCAGACAGTTCAATCACAAAATCCCGGTCGGACACGCCGTCCATACTGTTTTCCGTCACCGAATCAAAGCCAAGCTGCTCTGCAACCATGTGACGATCGATCGGATAGGTGGTTGCCGCAAGCGCGCAGGAACCGAGGGGCATGACGTTTGTGTGATCGTAGACTTCATTGAGCCGCCCAACATCACGCATAAACATCTGTGCGTATGCCATGAGGTAATGCCCGAAGGTCAGCGGCTGGGCGCGCTGCAGATGAGTATACCCCGGCATGATGGTCCCGACGTTCTCGGTCGCTTTGTCCGCAATGACACCGAGCAGGCGGATGAGCAGGTCTTTGATTTCAAGGATCTGGTTCTTCAGGTACATCCGGATATCGAGGGCAACCTGATCGTTCCGGCTTCTGGCAGTGTGCAGGCGTTTCCCGGCATCTCCGATCCGCGCGGTCAGTTCGCTTTCCACGAACATATGAATGTCTTCCGCCTCCGGATCAAAGTCCAGTCTGCCTTCTTCAATGTCGGAGAGAATCTCTTTGAGTGCCGCCACAATCAACTCCGCTTCACCTTCATCGATGATCCCGCATTTTCCAAGCATGGTCGCGTGCGCGATGGAGCCGGTAATATCCTCGCGGTACATCCGACAGTCAAATCGAATGGAGGAATTGAAGTCATTGACCCTTTCGTCAAGCGCTTTGGAAAAACGTCCGTCCCACATTTTCATACGATCCACCTCTTTCACTCTGCCCAAGTTGTCAAGTCCGGCGCAGAAACAAAATAATATGAAATATTATACATCATTTTCCGAAAAATTGCAATAGCAACAGACAAGTCCTGCACGTTTTCTGTTTTTTTCATGTGTATGCTTGCATTTCCACACAAATTGCCCGCAACATCGGTCACACTATTGTGTGAAAAGAGGTGTTGACACAATGACGAAAATGCTGATCCGCAAGAAGGGAGCAGGGAAGAGGCAATATACGATTGCCCTGTCTCTCCTGCTGATACTGATCGGTATTACTTCGGTCTTGCTTCCTGTAAGCGCCGCAGAAAACAGCTACAGTTGGTACTGTGCACACGTAAAAGACCACAAAAAGCCTGTGTGCGGTGCGGAAATGAATTTTATTGACGAATACAGCGGATTCTATATCGGCAAAGGTGACGAAAAGGTCGTTTATCTGACATTTGATGCCGGTTACGAAAACGGGAACGTGGCAAGGGTCCTGGATACACTCAAGAAGGAACAGGTCCCCGGTGCATTTTTTATACTCGGGCATCTGATCGAGGCAGAACCGGGGCTGGTCAAACGAATGTCGGAGGAAGGGCACCTTGTCTGTAATCACACGTACCACCACAAGGATATGTCCCGTATCACGTCAGAAGAGGACTTTACGGCTGAGCTGACCTCTTTGGAAAACGCATACCGTGAACTGACCGGCAAAGAACCGGCAAAATTCTACCGCCCGCCGGAAGGACGCTTTTCCAAGCAAAATCTCGAGTGGGCAGAAAAATCGGGGTATTCCACCATATTCTGGAGTTTCGGATATCCGGATTGGGATAACGGAAAGCAAATGAGCCCGGCAGCAGCAAAAGAAAAAATTCTGTCGAATCTGCACCCCGGAGCCGTCCTGCTCCTACACCCGACCTCCGCAACCAATGCAGAGATTCTCGGGGAGGTGATCCGGGAGATCAAACAGGCGGGATACCGGTTCGGAACGCTCTACGAATTGTGTAAAAAGGATACTGAAACATGAAAAACGGCAAAAAAACATTTACTCAGCGTGTTTGCAGGCGCTATTCAAGGCAAATCGTATACCTGTTGGCGGTAATCGCCTGTATTTTGTCACTTTGTCTCACTGCCGGTGCTGAAAAACGGGCAATTTTCCGGAACACAGGGGTCTCCGGAAAGAAAATCGCGCTGACTTTTGATGACGGTCCGCACCCCAGACAAACCACAGAAATATTGAAAATTCTTGCCGATAACGATGTCCATGCAACGTTTTTTGTAATCGGCAGCAACGTGGAAGAATATTCCTGGCAAATTCCCAGAATTCTGGCAGCCGGGCATGAGATCGGGAACCATTCGTATCATCATCCGTGCGTAGAGAAACCAAGCGCAGAGCTTGTGGCAAGTGAAATTCAAAAGTGTGAAAAGGCACTTTACGAGGTAGCAGAATACCGTCCGAAATTCTTTCGTCCGCCGGGAGGAATCATCAGCCCGGCAATTGAAAACTACTGCGCGGACAGTGAGTATTCCGTAATTCTTTGGAGCATTGATACGCGGGACTGGACACACCGGGAGCCAGACGCGATCGTAAAAGATGTTTTGAAGTCGGTCCGACCCGGTGATATCATTCTGATGCATGACTATATCGGCGGCAGCAAATCACCGACACCGACCGCGCTGAGACAGCTCATTCCGGAACTCAAAAAGATGGGATATGAGTTCTGCACGATCAGCGAACTGCTGAAAGAGTAACCGGAAACAACCATACAAAATTATACAAAATCAAAATGCTTTTGTGTAAACGCATAGGAGGCTTCCCACGCCGAAACAGATAATTACACCACGACAGGCGTGGGAAGCCAACACAGCGCGATTGCACAAAAAGGTGATTTTGTAAGCGAGCAAAACAAACCGGAAATATCCCTTGCGAGCGAGTAATTGTACGCGAGAGGTGCATAGCCCCCGGTGGCACGATAAACCGCAGAGAACACACGTAAAGGGCACCACGTGCTGATTACTTAACTTAGTAACATAAATCGCTCAAGGAAGAACAGGCTACGCACGCGTACAGGGGGTAACGAGGGGGGCGAAGCCCCCCGCAAGGTACGCGCGGGCGTTCCCATGAAGCCCGCGTACATAGGGCTGAAAACACACAAACAAAAGAAGCAAACAAACAGCAGAACAGTGAAACCCGAAAGGAGGTAAACCACATTTCCTCTATCAACCAAGCGAAGCGGGTTCGACTTGCAGAGAGCTTACCCAATACCGCGGACAAACATAGTTTTACATACTCCTGCACACAGGAAACGTAGACAGGTCTAAGAGCAAGCCAAAACGTACCCCAAAACAGACAAAAGTGCCTGTATCCGCGAATACAGGCACAAAAATTTGCAAAAATGTAGGACAAACTCGGATAAAGCATCGTTTTTTGCATATGAACGGGATTTTACATACTGCACAGGCACCGGTAGCCTGAAGCGGAGAACCACGAAACCGAGTGAGAGAGAATCGGTTAAAACGAGGCAAGTACAATTATACAAAATCAAAATTTTGTATAATTTAGGGAAGGCAACCAAACATATATACTGGACTTCAGGCCCGTGTTTACCGCTTCCGGCATTTTCTCGGTTCAGCCTGGTTCCTTCACATTATTACTACGGTACCGTCTGCATGTACCGGATCCCATTGATGATGAAAGATTCGGGATCTTTTCGTTTTGTGATTACGTGATGCCGTGGACGATTTATAAATACCGACTGTTCCGGAATGCGATGTTTTGCAGACTGTCTTTCATCTTTCACCATGCACAGCCGGTCTTTGCCCAATGCTCAGAAGCCATCCGCCGAACAGTCCCCGACAGTTTTCGCCTGCTGTCATTCCGGTACGGTATTCTGGTTACCGGGTTTTTACTATTAAGGTCCTTCTGAGCCGGTTACTTTCCACTGACCGCACACTTGTTTCCGAACCCGTTCTTTTGCCCGTTTTCCTTGACATTTCCCGCATTTTGCGATATAATCTTCTATATAACAAATGCAGGAACGGTTCAGATACACATTTGTTTTCCCTCATGACGGTACTTCTGCTTGGTCGCTTCGCCGCCGCGAAGATGCCGTTCCTCTTTATTCTTCTGCAATACTTTTTCCACCTCTTCGTAAAGCGATGGATTCACGCGGTTGAGATGTTCCGTCACATCTTTATGTACCGTACTTTTGCTGATCCCGAATTTTGCAGCCGCGCTCCGTACTGTCGCCCGATTTTCCACAAGATAGGTTCCGAGGACAACACAACGTTCCTTGCCGCCGGTAATATACATCAAAGTCGATCACTCCTTTCCGTTTCAGAAAATTGTATGTTGCCGAAACGCCGGACAGACCTGTTCTGACAAAAAAATATGGAAAGGATTCCTCATGAAACAAGATCAGACATCCGGATTTCCCGGTTCGAACGATCACCCGAACGATCAACCGTATACCATTCTGGAAGGCATGACTTCCCTGTCCGCGCTCCTTTCCGCCAAATCAACCGGAATTAACGACCGGCAGATTTCTCAGGTGCTGTTCGACCGCGACAAGAAAGCAAAGAAACTACGGGAATTCCGCTTCCTGGAAGCGAAATCAAAGGAATACGGATTTTCCGTGACCGAAACGGAAGGTTCGGTAATTGATTCGCTCACCTCCGGTGCTACGCATGGCGGGATCATCGCCCTCTGCGGCGATCGGACCATTCCTGCATTGACTAAGGAATTCCTGCGTCCGGACGGCTTTTATGTCATGCTGGAAGGCATCGAAGATCCTTATAATTTCGGTTATGCGCTCCGTTCCCTGTATGCCGCGGGCGTGGACGGTATCATCCTGTCCCCGCGCAACTGGATGACCGCCGCGGGAACGGTTGCCCGTGCCTCCGCTGGAACATCCGAGCTGTTTGACATGGCGGTTGCCGCACCGGAGGAAGCGTGCGATCTCTTTCGCAGTGCGGGTTATACCGTTCTTTGCGCCGGGATCCGCGATTCCGTATCGGTGTTTGACGAGACCTTCAAGAAACCGGTATTTCTGATCGTCGGCGGCGAAAAACGCGGAATTTCCGCCGCAGTGCTTGTAAAAGCAGACAAGATCGTGCGGATCGATTACGGCACGAATTACAGAGGAAACAGTTTCCGCGGTTCTTTATCCGCCGCTTCCGCCGCGTCGGTCCTGGCGTTTGAAATCCTGCGGCAGAACCGTTGATTCCGGTTCCGAAGTTTCGGTTTACCATCACCGGCGTGATCGGCTGATGACATCACGGCTTCCTCATACCGAAACAAACCGAACGGCACTGCCTTTGAACACGGATTCCGAATTCTTGTCTCACAGCGCTGTCGATGACAAACAGTGGATTTCCGGCAGGTCTTTGCTGAGTCCTGCGGTGTCATATCCAACGCATGACAAGCGAAAATAGCCGCACAATTTGATTGGAGTGTTACGTTATATGAAAAAAATCGCATTTATCGGTGTCGGCAACATGGCAAGCGCCATGATCGGCGGGATCACCTCGTCCGGTCACACCGCTTGGAAAGATATTTTGCTTTACAACCGTCATCCCGAAAAAGCGGGCCGTTTTGCCGCGCTCGGTGCCGTGATTGCCGGCGGAATTGCCGCAGCTGTCAGAGAGGCAGATTGCGTAGTCCTTGCCGTCAAGCCGCAGAATTATCCCGAAGTCCTTCCCGAAATACGCGCGGTCGGCGACCTGTCGGGCAAGCTCTTTATTTCCATTGCCGCCGGCATTACGACCGGGGCGGTATCCGATGCACTCGGCGGAAATATTCCCGTTGTCCGCGCACTTCCCAACACGCCGATGCTGATCGGTAAGGGGGTCAGTGCCATCTGTAAAAACGAGTTTGTTTCAGAAGAAGCGTTCCGCTATGCAAAAGCGGTCTTCGACGCAAGCGGCGACACGCTCGTCATTGACGAATCCGAAATGAACCGCATCATCTGTGTCACCTCGTCGTCTCCCGCCTATGTGTTTCTTCTGATCCGCGCCATGTATGATGCGGCAATTTCCCAGGGGCTCCCCGCAAGCGGTCTGGTCGACAGCATCTGCAATACCGTGATCGGCTCCGCAGAGCTTCTCAAAGCCATGAAAAAAACGCCTGACGAGATGATTTCCATGGTCGCGTCCAAGGGCGGTACGACCGAGCGCGCGCTCGCCACGTTTGAAGCCCGTGATTTT
This sequence comes from uncultured Eubacteriales bacterium, assembly GCA_934525675.1. Taxonomy (GTDB): domain Bacteria; phylum Bacillota; class Clostridia; order Oscillospirales; family CAG-272; genus CAKVOU01. The sequence goes on along the minus strand of CAKSZH010000002.1, from coordinate 69,844 downwards.
TCCGGGATCGTGAAGGACGCCATGCAGGCATGCACCGACCGGGCAGACGAGCTCGGGAGGAAATCCTGATATATCGGGACGCGTTTTCGATCTCCCGCGAGAGTGATCGCCCATCCAAAAGGAGTACCCATTATGCCAAGAAAACAGAAAAAATTCAAGCTTCCGTTCCTTGACTGGAACCGGGACGGCAAAGGCGTTGATCCAAACGAGGATACCACGCCGAATCTCAGATTTTTCTTCAAATTGTTCTGGCGAAAGTTGTCCGGAATTCTGTCGCTGAATCTGATGATGCTGTTTCAGATCGCTCCGATCCTTGTATCGGTCTATGTATACTGGAGCCGTTCCACGGCGCCTGCCGTCAACTCAGTGGTTTATCCGCTGGCAATGGGGGCTTCCATTGCGTCCGGTTCCGGCAGTGCCGCTTCCCTGCTTCTCACCGCGCTCGGCGCACAGAATGCAATTACCGCGTATCATTCAGCAATCTACATTGTCATCCCGATCATGGCGGTGATCCTGCTTGCCACGTTCGGGTGGCAGAATACGGGCGCAACTTATGTTCTGCGCGGGATGGTCCGTCAGGAGCCGGTTTCGCTCGTTGCAGACTATTTTTACGCCATTCGCCGGAATATGCGCCAGGGACTGTTTCTCGGCATCATCGACTGTCTGATTCTCGGATTTCTCGGATATGATATCCTGTTCTTCTGGGGCACCTCCGGAAGTATCTTTACCGACATCGGCTTCTGGCTCATCATTGTTATTGCAATTCTGTATATTTCCATGCGGTTCTATATGTACCTGTTACTTGTGACCTTCGATCTGAAGAACCGCAAGATCATCAAAAATTCCCTGATTTTCGCGTTTCTTGGCTTCAAGCGTAACTTCATGGCAATTCTCGGAGTTGCCGTACTGGTCGGACTGAATGTGCTTCTGTTCTTCGGACTGATGCAGTTCAATATCGCCATCGGACTGATTCTCCCGCTCTTCTATATCATGGCGATTCCGGCATTTATGACGTGCTATGCCGCATATCCGGTCATCCGGAAATACATGATCGACCCGTACTATGACGAAAATGGCAATCCGCTCAACAAAGACGGGCAACCGGAAGAGAATGCCACACCGGAGTTCCAAGAAGAAGATTCCGAAGACCTTTCCGACCCGCCGGATGCCCCCGCGGCAGGAGAAGCCTGACACAATCAAACGTATACAAAAACCCCCGCCCGCGACGGCAGATGCCGTCGCGGGCGGGGGTTTTTGTATTTCACGGGAATTTAACAAGTACGTTTTGTTTGCCGGTCGGATCAGGATGTAAGCACGACATCCAGTCCCAGCACCCGATCCATGATTTTCCGGTAAGGATTCATGAACATCATGCAAACGGATTCCAGCGGCCAGAGGAACATCAGAAGATTGCGCAGGACATTTTTTCTGCCCGTGCTCACTTCTTTCGTCACGAAATTGACCACCTTCAATCCGAATATGCGTTTGCCAAGACTCCTGCCGGAATAATCCTTAAACAGTAATAGTGTAAAGGATGCCAGGAATCCGATAAACAGTATCAACCCCTCTGAAGATGAGGCAGCAGGAATGACATCGGCGAGAATCATACCGATCACAAACGGAATCACATTCAGCAATGTATCAACTGTCGCCGCAAATACTCTTCGGAAATACAGCGGCCGAAACGAATTCAAAGAACGAAACAGCATTATCTGAACCGTCGGACCGTCTTACTTACCGCTGTTTTCCTTCACGGTTTCGACAATGCCGGCAGCAAGACCTGCGGCGCCCTGAATTTCCGACGGGATAATGATCTTTGTCGCCTTGCCGTCCGCAGCCTTTTCAAAGGCTTCCAGACTCTTGATGCGGATCACCTGATCGGAGGGCTGCGCCTCGTTGATCATGCGGATACCTTCGGCGGTCGCCTTCTGGATCTTCATGATTGCTTCCGCTTCACCTTCCGCCTCGCGGATCTTGGACTCCTTGATTGCCTCGGCACGAAGGATCTGTGCCTGCTTTTCCGCTTCCGCTTCCAGAATCGTCGCCTGCTTGTGACCCTCGGCAACGAGAACCGCGGAATTCTTTTCGCCCTCTGCCTGAAGGATTTTCTCACGGCGCTCACGTTCCGCCTTCATCTGCTTTTCCATCGCCTCCTGAATTTCCTTCGGAGGAATGATGTTCTTCAGCTCGACACGGGTGACTTTGATGCCCCACGGGTCGGTCGCCTCGTCCAGAATGGCGCGCATTTTGGTGTTGATGATATCGCGGGAGGTCAGCGTGTTGTCAAGCTCCAGTTCACCGATGATGTTACGGAGCGTCGTCGAGGTCAGGTTTTCAATTGCCGTCATAGGCGTTGCGTGACCGTAGGTGAAGAGCCGGCAGTCGGTGATCTGGAAGAACACGACCGTGTCGATCTGCATACGCACGTTATCCTTGGTAATCACAGGCTGAGGGGGAAAGTCCGCAACCTGCTCCAGCATGCTGATCCGCTTCGCGATGCGGTCAATGAAGGGTGTCTTCATGTGGATGCCGGGTCCCCAGGAAGTGTGATACTTACCGAGGCGCTCGATGACAAAGGTTTTACCCTGCGGAACAATGTGGATATTCGAAACGACGAGAAGAAACGCGAGGAATGCGAGAACACACAGTGCGATAATCGGTCCCATACAATTTTCCTTTCTTGATGTGGCTTTTGTGGAATTGTGAACTTACTTTTTGCGGCAGATCAGTTTGACCCCGGAAACCGCGAGAACCTCCACGATGTCGCCTTTCCGAAGCTGATCGTCATCCTTTTCCGAGCGGGCTGTCCAGATTAGTCCCGCCACCTTGACCGCACCCGTTTCGTGGATGTTGTCAATGTCCTCCGTGACCACTGCGACCTGCCCGATCAGCGAGTCAACGTTGGTTTTGGTATCCTTGCTCTGGTTCTGCCAACGTTTAGCAAGCGGTTTGAACAGAATCAGGCACAGCGCAGACAGCGCAATGTACGCAACGATCTGTATCCAGAGCGGTACCCGACAGAACGCAAGAATCATGGAAACGATTCCGGGCGGTACAAACCAGATCGCCGTAATCGCCATGGTCGATGCTTCCGAAAATACCGCAAGGACGATCATTCCGATCCAGATATACGGCATAAATTCCATAAGGTCTCCTCCTTCATTCGACTGTATTATGATTATATCACACGTTCACGTGATTGTCAATAGCTTTTTGATAATTAACAGAAAGAATCTGCTCCGATGCAGGATTGACGGGCGAAAAATTCGTAAACATTCCTGAAAAGCGGAAAAAGCTGTTGTGTATCCGGGAAAAATGTGTTATAATACGCACAGAAGTCTTGCTCCGCAAGCCTTCGCAGCGTCCGCCGGGACGCCTCCTGCGCGCTCTGCGCGCGTGCTCCTTGGTGCACGGCGCAAAAATGTCTTTGCAAGCAAACATTTTTGCTTGCGGAATATTACGCACAGAAGTCTTGCTCCGCAAGCCTTCGCGGCGTCCGCCGGGACGCCTCCTGCGCGCTCTGCGCGCGTGCTTCTTGGTGCACGGCGCAAAAATGTCTTTGCAAGCAAACATTTTTGCTTGCGGAATATTACGCACAGAAGTCTTGCTCCGCAAGCCTTCGCGGCGTCCGCCGGGACGCCTCCTGCGCGCTCTGCGCGCGTGCTTCTTGGTGCACGGCGCAAAAATGTCTTTGCAAGCAAACATTTTTGCTTGCGGAATATTACGCACAGAATCATTATATTCTGCATAAAGCAGTCTTCACCCGGGAATATCCGCGGCAATCACCGGGGACCCGGATTCCGGCAACACCGCCCGGACAGCAGAATGATCCGAACATTTTGCGGTACTCTTCCGTATCTCCAAAGTATATGCTGCGGGTACCGTTTTTTACACTCCGATTCCGAATAAAAGGTGGTATATTTATTATGGAAGAAACCAATCTCCCGGCGACGGACACGCCCGATATAACCGAAACAAACAAAACAACCGGGATAGCGCCGGAACCCGGCAAAGGATGGTTTGCCGCTCTTTTTGATTATCTGGAAATTCTGGTCCTGTCGCTTTGCGCGGTATTTCTTCTTTTCACGTTTGCCGTCCGGATGTGCAGTGTTTCCGGTCCCTCTATGGAGTCCACCCTGCACAACGGTGACAAGTTGCTCGTCTCGGACTGCTTTTACACACCGGCGCGGGGAGACATTGTCGTCTTCCACCAGACGGTGACCGATCGGAACAGCCCTTATTACAAACAATTCAACGAAACCATCATCAAGCGGGTAATCGGTGTCGGCGGTGACCACATCAGAATCAATTTTGAAACGGCGGAGATTTTCGTCAACGGCGAAAAACTCGAAGAACCGTACATTCCCGCCTCTCTGACCTACCGTACCTATCACGGCGCGGCAGAATATGACGTTCCCGAAGGACAGCTGTTTGTGCTCGGGGACAACCGCAACAATTCGACCGACAGCCGGAGCGGCATTGTCGGATTCGTGGATGAAAGACGTGTCATCGGCCGCGTCATTCTGCGTATCCATCCGGATTTCGGGACGGTGGACTGACAAGATTACATTTCCGGCACGGAAAAGCAGTGGACCGGTTCCCTCCGAACCGCCCGCAAAACCGTTTCCCGGGCAAGACCGAATTCAGTAAGGAGACAACATGCAACCGGATGTCATTCAGTGGTTCCCGGGTCATATGGCGAAAACCCGCCGTCTGATTGCGGAGAACCTCAAAAATGTGGATATTATCATTGAAATTCTGGACGCGCGGATCCCGTACAGTTCCAGAAACCCGGAAATCCGGCGACTTGTTGCGGACAAGCCGGAGCTGATACTCCTCAACAAGTCTTCCCTGTCCGACCCCGCGCAGAACCGCCTGTGGGTACGTAAATATTCCGGCAGGGATACCGCCTGTCTGCTCACCGACTGCGTGACCGGCGACGGCATTTCCAAAATCGCACCGACCGTAAAAGAAATCCTTTCGGACAAGGTGACAAGGTACGAGGACAAGGGCATGAGCGGCAGACGACTGCGCGCCATGGTACTTGGCATTCCCAACGTCGGGAAATCCTCGCTCATCAACCGCCTCGGCGGCGCTAAAAAAACAAAGGTGGAGAACCGCCCGGGCGTCACGCTCGACAAGCAATGGGTCACCACCTCCGTCGGCATTGATCTGTTGGATATGCCCGGCATTCTCTGGCCGAAGTTTCAGGACAAAAAAGTCGGCGAAAACCTCGCCGTCACGGGCGCGATCAAAGATAATATACTGGATACCGAGGCGCTCGCGGCGACGCTTTGCGGAAGGCTCCGTACCTTTTACCCGGATCTGCTTGCCGCAAGATACAAGCTCGCCGGAATTCCCTCACGTGATGAGGCAACTGACTTTGAACTCTTGGAGATGATCGGCAGAAAGCGCGGATTTTTGGTCAGCGGCGGCGAAATCAACACGGAACGCACAGCACTGATGCTGCTTGACGAATTCCGCAGCGTGAAGATCGGTAGGATCACCCTCGACTATATCACCCCGGAGGCAGCGGAAAACAATGCTTGAATTTACTTTGGAAAAAGAACTGCTGGAGTCCGGTTACCGTGCCGTCTGCGGCGTGGACGAAGCGGGGCGCGGACCGCTTTGCGGCCCTGTCGTTGCCGCGGCGTGTATTCTTTCCCCGGATACCGTAATCGAGGGGCTCAACGATTCCAAAAAACTGACGCCGAAAAAGCGGGAGACGCTTTTTGATGTCATCAAAGAAAAAGCGGTCGCCTTTTGTGTCGCCGAGGCGAGCGTGGAAGAGATCAACGAAATGAACATACTGGAGGCTGACCTGCTCGCCATGCGGCGGGCAATCGCGGGACTGTACGTTCCCGCCGATTTCGTGCTCGTTGACGGCAATGTCGCCCGCGAGTTCACGCTTCCGGCACGCGCAGTCGTACACGGCGACGCGATCTCTCCGTCCATTGCCGCCGCCTCGGTACTAGCCAAGGTAACGCGGGACCGCCTGTGCATGGAACTTGACCGGCAGTATCCCGAATACGGCATTGCAAAGCACAAGGGATACGGCACCAAAGCACACATGGATGCGCTCCGGAAGTACGGTCCCGCGCCGATTTACCGGACAAAATTCATTCGTTTTCTCGACGAGGAAACGAAATGAATCAAAAGCAGGAGCTCGGCGTTTTCGGCGAAGACGCGGCAGCGGGATACCTTCTTACCAAAGGCTTCCGGATCCTTGCGCGCAACTATCGCGCAGGGCGCAACGAAATCGATATCATCGCCGAAAATGAAAATTACCTTATCTTTGCGGAGGTCAAAACCCGGGTATCGGCAGGACCCGATTCCAGCGGCTACGGTCGTCCCGCTTCGGCAGTGGACGCACATAAACAAAGATGCACCGTTGCCTGCGCGGAAGCATTTCTCCGGGCGCATCCGACAGACAAGCAGCCCCGGATGGATGTCATTGAGATCTACGCGGGTAAAAGATGCGGACTGTGGAAAGTTCTTTCTGTTTGCCATATGGAGAACGCATACGGAGGATAAACCGCATGGAAGCTGTGACTTCCCCGCTTTCCCTGTTCGATCTGCACTGCGACACGGCGCTGGAAATGTACCGTGCCAAATCATCGTTTTCGCGTAACAATTGCGCAATCAATGCTCAATTACTGAAGTCTTACCGACGAACCGCCCAGGTCATGGCGGTTTATTGCCCGGAGGCGCTTTCGGATGACGAAGGTTTTCTTCAATGCTTTTCTGTCCTTTCCCACCTGCACGCGTGTCTTGGAAATTGCGCGGAGATCATCCGTTCCCGAAAAGAGATCCCGGGTATCCTCGCGGGCAGGAAAACGGCGCTGATCCCGGCTGTGGAAGACGCAAGAATTCTTGCGGGAAGTCTCTCCCGACTCGCGGCGCTCTACCGCGCAGGAATACGGGTTCTGACACTCCTGTGGGGCGGCAACACCTGCATCGGCGGTTCACATGACACAGACAGCGGATTGACCCCGTTCGGTCGAGCGGTCGTCAGAAAATGCCATCAAATCGGCATCATCCCCGATATTTCCCATGCGTCGGTCGCGTCGGCAGAAGAGATTATTGAAATCTCTCTTTCGACGGGGAAACCGTGTATCGCAAGCCATTCGGATTCCTATCACGTCTTTCCGCACACAAGGAATCTTTCCGACCGGCATTTCCGTGCGGTGCGCGATTTGGGCGGCGTGGTCGGGCTGTGCCTTTGCCCCGCACATCTCGGGAGCAATTCATACGAGGCAGTCCTTGCCCACGCTGACCACTATCTGTCGCTCGGCGGTGAGAATACGTTGTGCCTCGGTTGCGACATGGACGGGACCGATCTTCCGGGTGGGATACGCAATGTCTCCGACCTTTCCCGCATTGCCGATCTGTTTGCCCGTCACGGGTACAGCGACCGGCTGATCGGGCATATCTTTTGGAAAAACGCCTTTTCATTTTTCACGGGGCTTTCCGGATAAGGATTTTCCCGGTTTTGTTAAAAGTACGTTGATTTTCCGGTGTCCTGCGCAGCACCGATCCCCGTGTGCCGAAACGGAATGCCAAAGAAAACATATTACGATAAATCCAAACAGCGATTATCATTTTCACCCAGAGGAGTTCAACAGATGAAGTTTCAAAGCACCAGAGACAAAAAACAAACCAAATTCAGCGCCTCGTACATTATCAAGCAAGGGCTTGCCGACGACGGCGGACTGTTCGTGCCGGATTCCCTGCCGGAACTCACCGAAGGAGATATCCGCGCAATGTGCAAGGATCCCTACCCCGTCCGCGCGGCAAAGATCCTTTCCATGTTCCTTGATGATTACACCTATACCGAACTGTACGAAGATTGCTCCGGAGTTTATGCCGCACCGTCGTTTGACGGCGGGATTGCCCCGGTAAAAGAAGCAAAGGACGGGATTTATGCGCTCGAACTCTGGCACGGCCCCACCGCCGCATTCAAGGATATGGCGCTTCAGATCATGCCGCGCCTGCTTTCCCGTGCTCTCGTGAAAAACAACGAGGACCGGACTGCCCTTATTCTGGTCGCCACCTCCGGCGATACCGGCAAGGCGGCGCTCGAGGGTTACCGTGACGTGGATCACATCAAAATCATGGTGTTCTACCCCGTGGACGGTGTTTCCAAGGTTCAAAAGCTCCAGATGGCGACACAAACCGGAGATAATGTCAACGTTCTCGCCATCCGAGGAAACTTTGACGACGCGCAGACCGGCGTCAAGAAGCTCTTTTCGGATCACGATGTCGCAAAAGAACTGAATGAGCGCGGTTATTTCCTTTCCAGCGCCAACTCCATCAACTGGGGACGGCTCGCGCCGCAGATCGTCTACTATGTATCCGCTTACTGCGATCTGGTGAACGAAGGAAAGATCTCTGTCGGCGACCGCATCAACATCTGCGTTCCGACCGGAAACTTCGGCAACATCTTCGCGGCATACCTTGCCGGACGCATGGGCTTGCCGATCGGCAGACTGATCTGTGCCTCCAACCGCAACAACATCCTTACCGATTTTCTCCGCACGGGTACCTATGATCGTAACCGCGCTTTCCACGTCACCATGTCCCCCTCAATGGACATTCTGATCTCCAGCAATCTGGAGCGCCTTCTGTATTTCACCGCAGGTGCCGACCGCACCCGCGAATATATGGATTCCCTCGCAAAGACCGGGCAGTATACGGTGGACGAAGATGTCAAGGCGGAGATCGGCCGGAGCTTCTCCGGATATTTTGCGACGGAAGAAGAGACCGCCGCAACCATTCGTGATTACTTCGCCGCAGGGTACCTTGCAGATCCCCACACCGCCGTTGCGCTTTGCGCCGCGGAGAAATATCGCCGCGAAACCGGTGACCGGACGCCCCTCGTCGTCGCGTCCACCGCAAGCCCCTACAAATTTGCTGCGGATGTTTACCGTTCCCTCACCGGGAAGGACGCGCCCGACGCGCTTGCCGCTCTCGATCTGCTCGCGTCGCATACGGAAACAGAGATTCCCTACCCGCTTCGCGGTATTGCGGAACGGACGGTGCGTTTTACCGGAGTTTCCGATCCTTCGCACATGAAAGCCGATGTGCTCGGTTACGCAAAATAAAAAACGTCCCGGACGTCACGCACTGGACGTCCGGGCGTTTTTCGGAACGGAAAATCCAATCTGCCTGTCGGCCCGGAAATTTCAGCTGTTTTACACGACCGAAAACCGATTCCTCGCGACAATCAGACCGTCATCTCCATGGCACATCAAAGATCCTTCTTCTGCTTGAAGGTCGCGCAGAGGGTATCCCCGGGGGCAGCCGCAGAGCTGGGACCTACTGCGATTTCACCTGCCGTACAGGTCGTTTCGTTGACGTGGTAGAAGCAGTTGCTGACGTCGCACTTGATACCCTTGATCGGCTTGGTGCCGCATCCGCATCCGAGGTTTTCATTCTGATTGTGTTCCATTTCGGTATCACTCCTTTTTTTGTGATACTGTTAGTTTTTCCGCGATACAAAAGTTTATTCAGAGAGTGTGGGAAAGATTTTATGTCTTTATTTGTCATTGCCGATCTGCATCTTTCGGGACAGGTCAACAAGTCTATGGAGGTATTCGGCGACCGCTGGCGCGCTTACCGCGAAAAGCTGGAGAAAAACTGGTGTGCGGTCGTGTCGGACAAAGACACCGTAATCGTTCCCGGAGACATTTCCTGGGGAATGAATCTTTCGGAAGCACTCGCGGATTTCCGCTTTATCGACGCACTCCCCGGAAAAAAGCTGCTCGGAAAAGGAAACCACGATTTCTGGTGGACGACCGTTTCCAAAATGAAAGCGTTTCTTGCGGAAAACGGAATCACCACGATTGACTTTTTGTACAATAACGCATATGCTTTTGAAGACTGCGTTGTTGCGGGAACGCGCGGCTGGTTTCAGGACAAAAGTATGCAGAAAACGGTCGGCGAGGTCGATTATGAAAAGATTGTCAACCGGGAGGCACAGCGTCTTTCCATGAGCCTTGACGCGGCGGAACGCCTCAGAAACAACGCGGGAAAACCCGACCTCCCCATTCTTGTTTTTCTCCACTTCCCGCCCGTCTTCGGAGACTTTTTATCCCGCGAAACGGTGGACATTCTGCACGCTCATCAGGTCACGGATTGCTACTTCGGGCACATCCACGGAGTATACGAAATCCCGCCTGCGGAGACGTTTGAGGGAATCACCTGCCGTCTGATCTCTGCGGATTATCTCAACTTCATGCCGCTTTTGGTGCGGATATAGGATTTCAAGCCAAAATCAACGCTGTTTTTTGAAAAAGCTCTTGACACCGTGTCGTAATTTTTGTAGAATATAAGAGTATGTGTTTTTATATTTTCTTTTGGAGGAAGTAAAATGAGCGTCACGAAATGTGAAAAAACCGACAAGAACCAGGTCACCCTGGAATTCTCTGTTGCGAAGGAAACCTTTGATTCCGCTGTGGAAAAAGTTTACCGCAAGCAGGTCAAGAAAATCAATGTTCCCGGATTCCGTCCGGGCAAGGCTCCCCGCTCCGTCGTCGAAAAAATGTACGGCAAGGGCGTGTTCTATGAGGATGCCATCAACGACATCATTCCCACCGCGTACCCCGAAGCAATCAAAGAAGCAGGCATTGAGCCTGTCGGTCAGCCCGAGTTCGACATCGTTTCCATCGACGAAAACGGTGTGGTTCTTTCCGTGAAGACTGCCGTCAAACCGGAAGTCGCAATCAAGGATTACCTCGGCATTGAGGCAGAAAAGACGGTTGCTCCCGTAACCGACGAAGAGGTCGACGCGGAGATCAATGTTGTCCGCGAGAGAAACTCCCGCGAGAGCGATGTGGAAGACAGAGCGCCCGAGATGGGCGATACCGTTGTGATCGACTTTGAAGGCTTTACCGACGGCAAGGCATTCGAGGGCGGCAAGGGCACCGATTATTCCCTCAAGCTCGGCTCCGGTTCCTTCATCCCCGGCTTTGAGGAACAGATCGCCGGCAAGGAAGTCGGCAAGGAATTTGACGTGAACGTCACCTTCCCCGAAGACTACCACGCAAAGGAACTTGCAGGTAAGCCCGCTGTGTTCAAGACGACCGTCAAAAAGGTCAAAAAGATTGAGCTTCCCGAACTGGACGACGATTTTGCAAAAGACGTTTCGGAATTTGATACCTTTGCTGAATACCGTGCGGATGTGAAGGCAAAAATCGAGAAGAGACATGAGACCGCCGCTGAAAACGAGTTTGAAGAAAAGCTCATGAGTGCACTCATCGACAAACTGGAAGCCGACATCCCGGAGGCAATGTTCGTCGCCGAGACCGAGAATTTCGTCCGCGACTATGACAACCGTCTGCGGATGCAGGGACTGGATCTCAACACCTACTTCAAGTACACCGGCATGACGCTGGATCAGCTCCGCGAGCAACTCCGCCCGCAGGCAGAGCGTCAGGTCAAGTGCAGACTGGCTCTTGAAAAGATTGCGGAGCTGGAGAACATCGCCGTCACCGAGGAAGAGATTGAGGAAGAGATCAAGCGGATCGCCGATTCCTACGGTATGGAAATCGACAAGGTAAAGGAACTGGTCGAGAGAGACGCGGTTGCCGCTGACCTCAAGGTCAAGAAGGCTTCCGACCTGGTCAAGGAAAAGGCTGTTGCCGTTGCCGCAAAGCCCGCAAAGAAGGCTCCCGCAAAGAAGACCGCCTCCAAGGCAAAGACCGCAGAAAAGGCTCCCAAGGCCGAGGAATCCGCCGAAGAAACCGAAGAAAAGAAGCCTGCGGAGAAGAAGCCTGCGGCAAAGAAGGCCACCGCAAAGAAAACTGCCGCAAAGACCGAAGACAAGGCTGAATAAGTACGAAAATTTCACCGCCGGCTTTGCCGGCGGTATCTTCCCGGAAAACTCGACTATTTCCCCGTTACTCTCAGAATAGTGAGGTGAAGAAAGTTGTCCATGAACATTTCCGATTTCAGATATGATGCGCTGGTGCCGATGGTTGTCGAACAGACCAGCCGGGGCGAGCGTTCCTATGACATTTACTCCCGTCTGCTCAACGACCGGATCATTTTTCTTGCGGACGAAGTCAACGACACGACCGCGTCGCTGGTCGTGGCACAGCTTCTGTTCCTTGAGGCACAGGATCCCGATAAGGACATTTCTCTGTATATCAACAGTCCCGGCGGTGTCATCACCTCCGGCATGGCAATTTACGATACCATGAATTTCATCAAATGCGACGTTTCCACCATCTGCATCGGCATGGCGGCAAGCATGGGCGCATTCCTGCTTTCCGCGGGCGCCAAGGGCAAGCGTTACGCGCTTCCCAACAGCGAGATCATGATCCATCAGCCATCCGGCGGTGCCAAGGGTCAGGCAACTGACATCAAGATCCAGGCAGAGCTGATCCTCCGTACCCGCGAAAAGCTCAACAAGATCCTCGCGGAGAATACCGGCAAGGACATTGCAACCATCGAGCGCGACACCGAACGCGATCATTTTATGACCGCAGATGAAGCGCTTGCATATGGTCTGATCGATCATATTTATACCAAGCGCGCATAATTCACGGAAAGGTTGGCTTTCATGGCAACAAATAACGGTGGGAACACTCCCGCATCCGACGGACTTCACTGCTCTTTTTGCGGACGTTCCGAGCGGAATGTCAATTTTCTGATCCCCGGAAAGGATCCGGGAACCTATATCTGTGATTACTGTGTGGACGCTTGCGGGCAGCTTATCGACGACCGGATCAGTATGGATCAGAACGATCTGACGCATCTGTCCGTCGAAACGCTTCCGAAACCGAAGGAGATCAAAGCGTCGCTTGACGAATATGTCATCGGGCAGGATGAAGCCAAGATCGCGCTGTCCGTTGCAGTCTACAATCACTACAAGCGTATTCTCTCAAAAGACAACCAGAAACACGGCAAGCGTAAGCGTGCAAGCGTAGCGGATACCGACAAAAAGGACGACGTGGAGCTTCAGAAAAGCAATGTGCTTCTGATCGGTCCCACGGGCGTCGGCAAGACTTACCTTGCGCAGACGCTCGCAAAATCCCTCAAGGTACCGTTTGCCATTGCGGACGCGACGACCCTGACCGAAGCCGGATACGTCGGCGAAGATGTGGAGAATATTCTCCTCCGGCTCATTCAGGCGGCAGACTATGATATTGAGCTTGCCGAGCACGGAATCATTTATATTGATGAAATCGACAAAATTGCCCGCAAGAGCGAGAACCGCTCCATCACAAGAGATGTTTCCGGTGAAGGCGTTCAGCAGGCGCTTCTGAAGATTCTGGAGGGTACCGTTTCCAACGTTCCCCCGCAGGGCGGACGCAAGCATCCTAATCAGGAATTCATTCAAATCAACACGGAGAACATCCTGTTCATCTGCGGCGGCGCGTTTGAAGGTCTTGAGAAGATCATCGAAAAGCGCAAAGGCAACCAGACCATCGGTTTCGGCGGCGAGATCCTCAAGAAATCCGAACAGGACGAAAAAGGGATCTACCGCGACGTCGTGCCGCACGACATTGTGAAGTTCGGGCTGATTCCCGAGCTGGTCGGTCGTATCCCGGTCATTGTTCCCCTCACGGAGCTGGACGAGGATGCATTGGTACGCATCATCAGCGAACCGCGTAACTCCATCGTCCGGCAGTACGAAAAGCTGTTCGAAATGGATCACGTCACGCTGACCTTTGAAGACGACGCGCTCCGCGCCATCGCAAAAGAAGCACTGGAACGGAAAACCGGCGCAAGAGGCTTGCGTGCGATCTTTGAGGAACTGATGACCACGCTGATGTATGAGATCCCCTCGCGGACGGATGTGGATTCCGTCATCATTACCAAGGACTTTGCAGAACACAAAACAGAGCCTGTTCTCAGGCTCAAGGAATCCGGGGAACCCGCAAAGCTGAAAGCCGGCGGCGAGTAAGCAAAAGCAAACGGTTTCCCGTACATATGGAGGTTAAAACATGTTAACAGCAATCGTCGGAATCAACTGGGGTGACGAAGGCAAGGGCCGTATGGTCGATCTGCTTTCACAGAATCAGGACATTGTTGCCCGGTATCAGGGCGGCAACAACGCCGGTCATACCGTGATCAACGAAAGAGGTAAATTCATTCTGAATCTGCTTCCCTCCGGCATTCTCCGCCCCGAGGTCACCTGCGTGATGGGCAATGGTATGGCAATTGATCTGGAGCATCTGGAAAAGGAGATCGGAAGGCTCCGCGAAGGCGGCATCGAGATTTCCCCGAAGAACCTTAAGATCAGTGATCGTGCAGTCATCACGCTTCCCTGCCATGTCCGCCGCGACTGCCTGGAAGAAGACCGTCTTGCAGGCAAGAAGTACGGCTCCACCCGCCGCGGTATCGCCCCCGTTTACGGCGACAAGTACATGAAAAAGTGTATCCGCATCGGCGATCTTCTGGACAAAAAGTACATGGCAGAACGCCTGACCAGTGTTGTGGAATTTGAATCTGCGCTGATCGAGGGGCTCTATAAGTCCGAGCCGGTCAACTACGACGAAACGCTCGCATGGCTCAATAAGTATGCGGATATGTTCCACGATTACATTGTAGATACCGGGGTATATCTGACCGCAGCGGCAAAAGCCGGCAAGCGCATCATGTTTGAGGCACAGCTCGGCGCACTCCGCGATATTGATTTCGGCATCTATCCCTACACCTCCTCTTCCTCCAATATTGCGGCTTACGCGCCCATCGGCGCGGGCGTTCCCGGACTCAAACTGGATAAGAGCATCGGCATTATGAAGGCGTATTCCACCTGCGTCGGCGAGGGTCCCTTCACGGTCGAGATGTTCGGCGACGAAGCGGAAGCACTCCGCAAGGCTGGCGGCGAGTACGGCGCGGCAACCGGCAGACCGAGACGCGTCGGTCCGTTTGACGCAGTCGCATCCCGCTACGGTGTCCGTATCCAGGGTGCCGACGAAATCGCTCTGACCAAGCTGGACATTCTTTCTTACCTGGACAAGATTCCCGTCTGTGTCGCTTACGATGTTAACGGCACTACGGTTCACGACTTCCCCGTCGGCGGCGCGCTCAATATCGCAAAGCCGGTTTATGAGTACGTGGACGGTTGGAAATGCGACATTTCCGGATGCCGCAAGCCCGCGGATCTCCCGAAGGCGGCGCTTGATTACATCAGGTATGTGGAAAAGCTGGTCGGTGCACCGATCAAGTATGTTTCGGTCGGCGCTGAGCGTGAAGCTTTTGTTGAAATGTTCTGATCGGAAAAACATCAAAACGGCTGACTGCCAAGGCAGTCAGCCGTTTTTTCTATGGGTTCAGGTGCCGCTATATGCCGGAAAGTGGCAGAAAAATACGGATCGGTTCCTGAAATCCGGGCGCTCTGTCAGCTGCCGCACCCGCAACGGCCGTTGTTGCCGCGCTCCGACGTTCTGTTGTAAGAGGAAACGTTCCCCGCGTTAAACGCGCCGGTCGGGAACGGCATCGTGCGGAAGACGCCGCAGGGGTCGTTGTCCTGAGTCTCCAGACACTGTTTGTCGGGCACGTTGTACTCCGTCGCATGAATGAGATACTGCGCGGGACGGACGATTCTGACGACCGAGAAGATCCCGAAAGAAATCGCAAGGTACTTTCCGTGATTTCCATTGTCATCAAAATCAAGCGTTCCGTTGAGCCTGGACAAAATGCGCTCCGGGACCTCGTTCTGGCAACAGCAACAGCAGCAGTTGCATTCCTCCGGTGTTTCCACGATCCTGGTGCTGAGTACCACCGGCGCAACCGCCTCCACAACTGCCGTCGGAACGGAGGAACATTGCGTACACGGTTCCGGCATTCCGCAAAAATCACCGGAATTCGCATTGCTGCGGAACACGCTGACCGCGCTTTCTCCACCGAACAAAACCACGTGCTTTTCGACTACACAGATTCCCTCAAATTCCTGCGAGCGTCCGTTCCCGACGCACGCCTCACAGCAGACCTTGATATAAAAACGTATGGTTACCGTGTAAAAGCCACGGTTGAACTGTACCGGATCAATTCCGATGTAGGTCCACGCGATCTCTGCACTCTTGGTGCGGACACTGGAGGTCCGGTCAAGAATGTCGTTTCCGAGATCCGTCAGGTACACCCGGACATTCTCAAAGCAGTCACGGTCGCGGCAGGAGTCCAACACCCGCTCCGTGTCAATGCAGACCATTTCATTCCGTCCCGACGGATTGCCTCCACACCCGTTTCTGTTATCTGTCATATCAATTACCTCCGACAAAGAATCATGAAGGCGAAACGGCATCCGTCTCTCTCCTTCATTCTTATTCTATGCGTTTCGCGGATAATTGACAATCAGATACAAAATCAGCACTGTTTCGCAAAAACACGGGAATAGATCTGCCCGGAAAGCCATCTCATAAAGAAGAATCCGGCAACGGACAGTACAATTTCAAACAATACTTCGGCGAAGATCGCCAGCCAGTCGGCTGCCGTGGACGGTGCCCATCCGCCGCCGATGGTAAGAGACAGTTCTCCGAGCACAAACGAAAACAATCGCATGGCAAAATTGACGAGCGACGCGTAAAATGCTCCGGCAAGCAAGGGATTGGTACGATCCAGCATCCTCCTGTACGGATAGGGGCAGTAACGCTCTGCCGCCCCCCGATCCGGCAGATACCGGGCGGCGGAGGCAGACACGGCAAGCAGAGAACGATACTTCCCTCCGATTGAGCGGGCTATGAGGAAAATAACAAGAAACTCAATCGCCTCCGGCAACAGATTGAACAGTGCGCTGACAAGGTCCCGTCCGAATCCGGGTGCCCCGGTCGGAAATCCGTCAAACAAATAAACAAGCAGAAGATCGACCGCGTATTTGTAGATCAGCGAACCAAAGGACAGAATGACGACAGGCAACGCCTGTTTTGTCGGCTTTCTGCACAAGACCGCAATCATCGTACCGAATGTCACAAAGAAAAACAGCGCGGCGAACAGATTGGTGAACACCCACAGGATATTGGCACCGACACTTCCGGAAAAGAGGACATTGCTCTCCACCGAAATATAAAAAATATTCAAAAGAGACAAAAGCGGGTACCCGGCGCCGAGAAACAACGCAAGACACAAAAAAGCTTTTCGGTTCATAGGATAATCAGTAGTATGGGTGCCGGGATCAGTCTGCTTCGACATGAGAAGGACTCCTTTCTTTGAACAACGGAGGTATGGGAAATGTTTTCGATCATACGAAATGATCTTGCCTTGGATTCAGTACGTCTTGAGGAAGCAGTAAAAGCGTTGGGAAAAGCCTATCCGATTCTTGAGATCAGTACAATTGGAAAAAGCATCCTCGGGACCGGAATCCCGCTTCTGCAGATCGGCAGCGGAAAGAAGCATATCATCATGGTCGGAACGCATCACGGAATGGAGTGGATCACATCCCTCGTACTGCTTCGTTTTGCGGAAGATCTTTGCGAAAACGTAACAAAAAAGAGGAAATGTTACCGCTACGATATGGAATTTTGCATGAAAACACACAAAATCCTGATTGTTCCGATGCTCAATCCGGACGGTGCGGATTATCAGATCCATGGGATCAGCGAAAAGAATCCGTTATATGACCGGGTTTTGCACATGAACGGCGGATCGACAGACTTTTCACACTGGCAGGCAAACGCACGCGGCGTGGACCTCAACCACAACTACGACTGCGGATTTACGGAATACAAGCAACTGGAACAAGAAAACCGGATCCCGGACGGCGCTCCGACAAGATACAGCGGCATGGCGCCTGAATCAGAGCCGGAAACCAGTTCGCTCTGTCGGCTTCTCCGTGCGGACCCGAATGTAAAAATGGTACTGTCGCTTCACACGCAAGGGGAAGAAATCTTTGATACCAGCGGCGGGGAGCGTGCTCCCGGTTCCCTGCCGATCGCAAAGAAAATCGCTGAAATGACCGGATACAGGCTATCAGAGGCGGAGGGATTGGCATCCTACGGAGGGCTTACCGATTGGGTCATCCGGGAACTCGGAATTCCCTCTTACACGCTGGAATGCGGCGTAGGTGAAAACCCCTTGCCGATTGCGGATTTCCCCGGAATTTACCGAAAACTCAGAGAAGCGCTGTTCTGTGCGCCGATGTTGGTGTAATCCGGCGGCAAATAGCTTCCCCGCCCGGCACAAAAGGTATTAATGAACCGTGATCGGAAACAAGCCCTCCGACCGACTTCGTCGGGATTCAGGCAAACGCGATCGGAAACGAGCCGTCCGACTCTCAGGATTTTCCGGAATCCGGAAACGGGAAAATGTACTGTTTTATGAAAAAAGCACTGTTTACACAGTGCTTTTTTCATGTCACTACTTGGTGGAGACAGAGGGACTCGAACCTTCGACCTCTCGGATGTGAACCGAACGCTCTAACCAGCTGAGCTATGCCTCCGAACGTTGATATTATATCACAAAGAAACCGGAAATGCAATAGGTAAATTGAGATTTTTCAAAGAAAATTGCCGGATTTTTCTCCGGCAATTTTCTGGTTCGACGGATACCGCATCAAATCATGACGAAGCGTCCGGAATCGGCATATCAACGTCTGCCCTGTACTTCCGGATCGGCATTTTTACGCCGTCCATCACACCCCGGAACTTCTGACGCGCTTCAACAATCTGTGATGTTTGAGTTCATGCTTCCGGCAATTCAATCCAACGTGTCCCCCGGCTCCAGATCCTCAGGATACAGAATCACCTTGATGGATTCCTGCTTGCGCATAAGATCAATCGCCTCGTAAAACTGGTGAACCTTCATCTGGTGGGTAATCATGGATTTCATGTCGATCTTCCCTGCCACGACCAGATTCATCACATTACGCCACGAGACCCAGTTGTAGCCGAAGTGTCCCTTGACGCTGATCGCGGTATCAATGATCGGATCAAGCGAGAAACCAAGCGGTTTCTCATTATACCCGATCTTGACGATCTGTCCGACCGACGGACGGGTGATCGCCATTGACTGCTGCATCACAACGGCAGGTCCGGCGCAATCGCAGACCAAAGCCACTCCGTCTCCCTTGGTGATCTTCATGACCTCGGCAACCACGTCGCAACGGTCGCTGAAGAGCACGTCCGTCGCGCCGAGCTTTCTTGCCAGTTCCATGCGTTTTTCATCGGAAGAAAGCCCGATGGCAATGATCTTTGCCGCACCCGCCACACGCGCCGCCTGGATACTGAAAAGTCCCAGTGCACCGACGCCGAACACGGCGACATATTCGCCCGGCATCAGGTGAGATTCCTGCACCACCGCCATATACGCATTACAGCACGGGTCCAGGATCGCCGCCTCCTCAAAGCTCATCTCCTCCGGGATGTGCATGAGGCAGTTCGGATAGATCTTCATAATCTGACCGGGAATACGGACATAATTGGTAAACGCGCCGTCCATGCCGTACCCGATTCCGAGACGCTCCGGGCAGGAAAGAAAATCCGCCGTAGAGCAGGCATAGCACTTGCCGCAGACATATCCCGTATTTTCGGAAACCACCCGGTCGCCGACCTTCCAGTCGGTCACGTTTTTGCCGACTTTTGCAATCACACCGCTGAATTCATGTCCCAGAACCACGGGAGGACGCACAATGTTTTCGTGGTGTCCGTCCTCGAACGCAATATCACTTCCGCAGACCCCCGCCGCCTTGACCTCAATGAGAACATCGTCGTCCCCGATCTTCGGTACGGGAACGCTTCGAAGTTCCGTTTCTCCCTTTTTGTAGCCGTATTTTACAAGTGCAATCATATGATGTCTCCTTACCGGCATAAATTGCCGAAAAATCAGATTTTGAAATTCCGGCGGCATTGAAACTTCCACAGTACTTTTCGTGAGGTAACGCTTCCATGGTCCCCGCCGGATTTTGCCGGCTCACGAATACAATCCGGTTACCGCCAAAAACTGTCTTTCCTCTATTATAAAAATTTTCCAAGCGTTTGTCAATAGAAAAGCCGCCAGAGGCGGCTTTCTCTATTTGATCTGAAGTGCACCGAAACAATCGGAAAAACAAGTGATTCCACAGTGTCGGTCGGAGATCATATTTTTGCAGGTCCGGCGGATTCCCCCGGCGGCTCTTCGCCCCCGGATCCGGCGGTCTGCTGACCCATTGCCCGTTGCTGTTCTTGCCCGATCGATGGAACGATCATCCCCTCCGCGTTGCGGAAAATTGCGGCGGCGGAGCCGAGGAGAATCCCGGCAAAGATACTGACAGGAACCCAGTGCAGAATACAGAATACAAGGGTAGTCAGGGTAAACAGTGAAAATGCAAACACGCTCTTTTTTTCATTCGGTCTCACAAAGCGCAGCATGCACATGAAAAGATACCAGAACACCAGCGCAAACACGATGAGGTTGTTCCACATCAGTCCGATCAACACGCCAAACGAGACAGCAACCGCTTTTCCCCCGCGAAAGCCGTGAAAAACCGGGAAACAATGTCCGAGGACGGGTGCCGCAACAATAGCGGAAAAACCGAACGCTTCCACATTCAGAAACCGTGCGCCGAAGAACACCGGTAAAAACCCTTTTCCCATATCCAGCATCAGACACAGAACACCAACGGGAACTCCCGCATATTTCATCGCATTGGCGGTACCGGGGTTATGGTCCTCTGAGACGACTGTCACATCCACTCCGCAAAAAAACTTCGGGATAAGGTAGCTGAATCGGACAGATCCGAAAAGATATCCGAAAACTGCAAACAGGATATACAGGATCATACCGGAATACCCTCTCTGTTTTTCTCTGCCATAAACCGGCAGATATCCGCAGCGGCATTCGGGTTGATCTCCCGTTTCTGAGCGTCGATCATCGCCTGACGCTTGTCCGGGTCGTCCAGCATCCTCATAAGAGACGGAAGCCCTGTCCAGAATTTGCGATAGCGGTATGCCATTCCGTGCTTCAGGAAAAACTTTGCGTTCTTAGTTTCACACCCCGGAATATACGAGGTGATGACGATCGGGATACCGGAAACCGCAGCTTCCGTAGAGGTCAACCCTCCGGTCTTGGTAAACAGAATATCGGAGGCACGCATATAGAGCGCGACCTTGTCGGTATAGTCAACGGTGATCACGCGGGGATCTTTTCCGAACCGTTTACGGATTCGCCTTTTGAGGCGTTCGTTGTTCCCGGCAAGAAACAAAATCTGCACGTCCTTCGGTAAGAACCTGAGAAACCGGTGAATGAGCTTGTCCGATTTCCCGAATCCCATACTTCCCGTCATGATGAGGATGGAACGCTTGTCCGGGTCAAGCCCGAGCGCGCGGCGTGCCTCCTCACGGCTCATGTCCCCGTCAAACGTGCCGGAAACCGGAATGCCGGTCGGAATCATCTGGTCTTTGCGGAACGCACGGGCAAATTCCGGGGTAATATCCTTGTGCGGGAGAAAGACATAATCCGGCTTGGTCTCGTCCTGAAACGGCTGACAGGTATAGTCCGTGGAAATAAGATAAGTGCGGATATCCTTACTGTCCGGATACTTCCGACGCATATAGGTCAGCGCTTCCGCGGCAAAGAGATGGGACGTAACAACCGTATCAAATCCGTTTTCCCGGATATAGCGGTACATCGGTTCGGTATATTTTTTGTTTGCAAGATACACGGGCGATCTGCCGTCCGGATGACTGATCCATTTGGCAATATGGTACACCGCGCCGAAAATGTGCGGAATGTGGAGCGCCACATTCACATACAGTTTACCGGAGCGCTCGGATTTCTTTTCCGACAGAAACGACTGAAAGTCCCGCTGTTCACAGGGAATCCCCATTTGTGTCAGCCGTTCCGCAACCGCGCCCGCCGCACTGTCATGTCCGCCCCCTGTTTTACAGGATAATATCAATACCTTCAAAGGCGCCTCCATGTTTTCTTTCACTGCGTAATATGGTATTCTATACTATATTATGATACAACACATCCGCAGAAATGTCAATGACTTTTTAGGATTTTCAAAAAACAGGATTGTTCCGTTCCTTTTCGGTCAAATCTGTCCTCCAACGCCACGGAACACGCATATAACAGAAAAAAGAACAGCAACGGATGTACGGAAATATACACGGGATGCGGTTCTTTTTCTGAATATCGGGAAATCGCTTAATAAAATTGATTCAGGTTCCTTTTGACGTAACCGAGCATCTTACCCTGAATGTACTTTTTGTTTCCTTTGATGAACTCGGACATTTTTCTGGGATCACCGCGGAAGCTGGTATGGATATACCGGATCGCCTTGGTCATTTCCTCCTCGTGGTTCTGTTCCAGTGCTTCGCAGAGGTACAGAATCTGCTGATCGTCCGCCTCGGTGAGTTTTTTCCAATCCTCACTGTTTTCGGACACGATGAGGTTAAAAAGCATTTTGTAGGCAACCAGCGGGCGGTAAACACTCCGGTACCCGAAACGGTCGTTTTCGGCAAGCAGGTCGGTCGTCCAGAGGAGCGTCTCCTCCGGGTCAATGAGCGACACGTAAAAAGTCATCTTGTCGTTGACCGTAGAAAAGGTCAGCTTGTCCGGGGCGATATTCCGATGGGTGTGCTTGTCATACAGAAAGAAATTCGGTTCCCAATCGTGAATCAGATATACATAATACAGAACAAGCGCCGATATGAGGAGAAGCAGAATGCCGCACACAGTTCCCAGCGCCTTGCGGAACGCGCTGTCCGCGGATGCCGAGCGGAACACGGTAAACATGAGAATCGCGCCGACCAGCGAAATCACACTGACGGCAATCAGCAATATCGACAACAGTTTCTTGTTCTTCATCATGTGGCTTTCCCCTTCCGGCGGACAATCCGCCCGGGATAATTCCCGATCCTTTCCGGAATCAATGATATCAATAAGAATTATATCATGCTTTTCGGCGGATTGCAAGCCTATTTTGAAATTGCATCGCCATCCGGTGCCAGTCGGTCGGTTTTGGGGGCTGTGCACATTCCTCGGACCACGGCACTCGGTTTCCGGTACGGGCAGAAAGAAAAACGCGCAACTTCCGGTCACTTTCCTGCGCAGGCATCGGTAAAGCGCCACAGCCGTTCCCTGTCCTCCGGCGCCGCATATCCGATTCCGATACGCGGCGCGGCGAGGAGAGCCGCAGGACGGTATCCATCGTCCTCCAGCCAAAGTCCGTTCTCCGGAATCAGCAGCTTTTGGTTGAGCGATCGGTCAATGCCAAGTGCACGCGTCAGCCGCCCGGGACCCATGCATCCCTCCACACCGCGCAGAAGTATCGCTTCCGGATGTCCCTCCTCGCCCGTCACCAGATTCAGAAGGTTGTGCATTCCGTAACACAGGTACACATATGCATATCCGCCCGTGGCGTACAGGATCCCGGTCCTGGACGTTTTCCCGCGGTGCGCGTGGCAGGCGGTATCCTCTTCACCGAAATAGCATTCCGTTTCGGTGATCCGCAGCCGGATCACATCGTCTCCTATCTTGCGGCATAATACCTTCCCCACAACATCGGGGGCAAGTTCGGTAGCCGGACGGCGGTAATACTCCGCGCCAAGAATCCTGACGGAGCCGCCACGCCTTACCGTTGCCGGTTGAACTTGATTACTCATAGAAACCCTCTTTTTCCAATATCATTTATTTTTCCCGCGGTAACGTTCCGTGCGATGAGTAAACGTTTGTTTTTGCGCCCGCTACCGCAGGCTTTGTGCGCATGACCGCCGAATGCTTTTCCGAGAGCAGGTGTTCTTCGGTATCCCGGACCACAGTCTCCCCGTTTTCTGTCCGGGAATCAGAACAGAAGCGACACCGCACGGATCAGTGCGCATAATGTCAGACCGACCGCCGTCGGCAGAAGTGCGGAGAGAAGCACATATCTTGCTTTCCCGGTTTCCTTCCCGATCGTCCAGAGCGTGGTGGAACAGGGCCAGTGAAACAACAGAAACACAGTCACGCAGACGGCGGTCACAATCGTCCATCCGTTTGCCGTCAGCGTTGCCTGCAAATCCGCAAGCGAGGAATAGGTGGCAATCACCCCACCGGATGAATAGATCATGAGCATGATCGGCACGATGATCTCGTTTGCGGGAAGCGCCAGAAGAAACGCAAGAAGAATGACCCCGTCCATGCCGAAGAAATGTCCAATTCCGTCAAGTGCTCCCGCAAATCCGGAAAGAAGCGGAATACCGTCCGTCTGTACGTTGCCGAGGATCCAGAGAATCAGACCCGCGGGCGCGGCAACTGCTGCCGCTCTGCCAAGCACATGAAGCGTCCGATCCAGAATTGACCGGACAATGACCTTTCCGACCTGCGGACGGCGGTACGGCGGCAATTCCAGGAGAAAAGACGACGGTTTCCCGCGGCAGACGGTTTTGGAGAGCAACCATGAAACGCCGAGCGTCACTGCGATGCAGAGCACAATCAAAAGAGACAGGATCAGGGCGGAAACAACAGATGCACCGGCGTTCGTCCCGACGGAAAAGAACATGGCAATGAGCGCAAGCAGCGTCGGGAAACGACCGTTGCACGGAACAAACGCATTGGTCAGAATCGCAATCAGCCGCTCCCGTTTGGAATCAATGATCCGGCATCCGGTAACTCCGACTGCGTTACAACCGAACCCCATGCACATGCGTAGCGACCGGTGAAGGTAACACGGTATATAAATATTCTACCCCGTCCCCCGACAGATTGCAAGATTTTTTTCACGTTTCCAAGACAAAAGGAGGACTTCCATGCGAGAACAGGCGGCACTGTACATTCGACTTTCCAAAGAAGACGGCGACAGGGAGAGCATTGCCAATCAGCAATTGTTGCTCCGCCGGTACGCCGAAGAGCATCAGATTCCGGTATACGGCGAGTATATTGACGACGGTTATTCCGGGACCAGCTTTGAACGTCCCGCATTTTTACGTATGATAAATGACATGGAGAACGGATCTGTAAATTTACTTTTATTAAAGGACCTTTCCCGTCTGGGCCGAGATTATCTGACCGCCGGACAGTATACGGAGGTCTGGTTCCCGATGCATGGTATTCGCCTGATTGCTGTGCTGGATGGGTACGATTCTTCTCTTGCCGCGGCGGACATGGTCCCCTTCCGGAATCTCATCAACGAGATGTACGCACGCGACATCTCACGGAAGATCCGTTCCGCCCTGCATGCACGGATGCAGAACGGGGACTTTATCGGCTCCCGCGCCCCCTACGGTTACCGTAAATCCCCCGCCGACCGCCATCGTCTGGAACCGGATGATGCGTGCGCCGCGGTGGTTACGCGCATTTTCCGGGAAGCGGCAGACGGGGAGAAGCCCTCCGGCATTGCGGGACGGTTGGTCTTGGACGGGATCCCCTCTCCCTCCGGCGGGGTCTGGACGGGGCACGGAGTCGTCCGGATCCTGCATAATCCGGTATATCTCGGCGACAGTGTACAGGGAAAAAGCGAAAAGCTGTCCTTCCGGATGAAGTGCCCTGTTCCGGTTCCTCCGGAGCGTCGGATCCGGGTAAAAGGAACACACGTCCCACTGACCGATCAGGAAGTTTTCGATAAAGCGCATCAACACCTTCTTGCGCGGACCTGCAAGACATCCGATAGACGGAAGATAAGTCAATAAAACCGTCAACGGGCATATCTGCCGGAACTGCGACCCAAAGCATAAAAAGCGGCGCGTTCCGGTTACGCGCGTCCTGCCCTGCCGGTGCCGAGCGAAATGTAAACGGCATGAAAACACATTGGAAAAGAAGGCGGAAACGCCTCATTTGCCTTGACTTCCGACACAAAATAAGATATAATAAAACATATTTATTTCGCGGAGGTTCCTCATGATCCGACTGACTGATCACGGCGTATATCTGGTAAACGGCATTCCGAGAGAATCGGCATCTCTTCCGCCCGACGCAGCGCGCCGGAATACGATCGCACACTCGATTTTATCTGCACACAATACTTCCGGTAACGAGAAGTCTCTCAAAATCCGGTTTGATGCTATGCTCTCCCACGACATTACCTATGTCGGCATCATTCAGACGGCACGCGCGTCGGGTCTTTGCGAATTCCCGATCCCGTATGCCCTCACCAACTGCCACAACTCCCTGTGCGCGGTCGGCGGCACCATCAACGAAGACGACCACGTGTTCGGGCTTTCCGCCGCAAAAAAATACGGCGGAATCTTTGTCCCCGCAAACCAGTCGGTCATTCACTCGTTTGCACGCGAGGAAATGGCGGGCTGCGGCAAAATGATTCTCGGTTCGGACTCTCACACCCGTTACGGCGCACTGGGCACTCTCGCGGTCGGCGAAGGCGGTCCGGAGCTGGTCAAGCAGCTGATGAAGTGTACCTACGACATCAAGGCGCCGGAAGTGGTTCTGGTGTATCTGACGGGCAAACCGAAAAAAGGCATCGGTCCGCATGACATCGCGCTCGCTCTTGTCGGCGCAACCTTCAAAAACGGGTTTGTCAAGAATAAGATTCTCGAATTTGCCGGTCCCGGTGTCAAGGAACTGCCGATTGATTTCCGTAACGGGATCGACGTCATGACGACCGAAACGACCTGCCTTTCCTCCATCTGGGTAACAGACGAAGAAACAGAGCGTTTCTTCCGGACCCACGGTCGCCCCGAAGATTACAGAGAACTGAAACCCGGCGACATTGCCTACTACGACGCTATGGTGGAAATCGACCTCTCGGAAGCAGAATCCATGATCGCGCTTCCCTTCCACCCGTCCAACGTTTATACCATTCACGAATTCAATCAGAACGCAAAAGAGCTGCTTAAAAAGGTGGAGGAAGAAGCGAAAGCGCGCTTCCCCAAGGCTCATGTGGATCTGATGTCCAAGGTGCTCCCCGACGGGCGTGTGACTGCCGACCAGGGCGTCATCGCGGGTTGCGCCGGCGGCATGTTTGACAACATCTGCGAGGCGGCGGCAATCCTTGAAGGCGGGAATATCGGAAACGGGTATTTCGGACTTTCGGTCTACCCGACCAGTATCCCCGTTTCCCTGGAGCTGACCAAAGCCGGTATCAGTGCCAAGCTGTTGGAGGAAGGCGCGGTCATCAAGCCCTCCTTCTGCGGTCCCTGCTTCGGTGCCGGAGACGTTCCCGCGAACAACGGGCTTTCGCTTCGCCACACGACGCGCAACTTTCCGAACCGCGAAGGCTCCAAGCCCGGAGACGGGCAGTTTTCCGGCGTTGCCCTCATGGACGCGCGCTCCATCGCGGCAACCGCGGCAAACGGCGGTGTAATCACTGCCGCGACCGACATGGAATACGATTTTACAAAGAAAACGTATCATTTTGACCGTTCTGTCTACGAAAAGCGCGTTTACTACGGCTATGGCAAAGCAAATCCTGACGAAAAGCTCATCGTCGGTCCCAACATTACCGACTGGCCCGAACAGTATGAACTCGCCGACAACCTGCTCTTGGGTCTTGCCGCCGTGATCCGCGATCCGGTGACGACCACCGATGAGTTGATCCCATCCGGCGATGCGTCGTCCTACCGTTCCAATCCGCTGCGCCTTGCAGAAATGGCTCTGTCCCGCCGGGTACCGGAATATGTCGGGCGTTCCAAGGCAATCGCCGCCGAAGAAAAACTCCGCCGGAACGAAAAGTCGTCCGAAGAGCTTCTCCGGATTCTTTCCGCCGTCGGAAATGCGGAAGAACTTGCAGAGGTCACACAGTACGGTTCCTGTGTTTTTGCAAACAAGCCGGGTGACGGCTCTGCCCGCGAACAGGCGGCATCCTGTCAAAAGGTGCTTGGCGGCTTTGCAAACATCTGCTATGAATTTGCGACCAAGCGTTATCGCTCCAACTGTATCAACTGGGGCATCCTTCCCTTCACATTGGATGAGGGCACCGCATTCCCGTATGAAGCGGGTGACCACGTGTTCGTTCCCGGTATCCGCCGTGCGGTCAAAGAAGGCGCCCACGACATTCCCGCAAAGGTCATCCGTAAGGATGGAAGCGTTCATGACATTCTCCTTCACATTGACACGCTGACAGACGATGAAAAGGAGATTATCCTTGACGGATGCCTCATGAATTATTATAAAAAGCTGAATCAATAAAACGGACATCGGGTATCCGCCTGTCCCGGGAAACAAAAGATCGGAGGAAAAACTGCTATGGAAAAAATCAGAATGACAACACCGCTGGTCGAAATGGACGGCGACGAAATGACAAGGATCCTTTGGGACTGGATTAAAAAAGACCTCATCCTGCCTTTTGTAGATCTTAAGACCGAGTATTATGATCTGGGACTTGAGGAGCGGGAACGCACCCACGACCAGGTAACGGTGGATTCCGCCAATGCGGCGATCCGGTACGGTGTTGCCGTCAAATGCGCGACGATCACGCCAAACAAACAGCGGGTGGAAGAATACCACCTGTCCGAGATGTGGAAAAGCCCGAACGGCACCATCCGCGCTATGATGGACGGCACCGTGTTCCGTGCACCGATCCTGATTGATTCGATCAAGCCGATCGTCAAGAACTGGAAAAAACCGATCGCCATTGCACGCCACGCTTACGGAGATGTGTACCGCGCGACCGAATA
Source organism: uncultured Eubacteriales bacterium (assembly GCA_934525675.1). Classification (GTDB taxonomy): domain Bacteria; phylum Bacillota; class Clostridia; order Oscillospirales; family CAG-272; genus CAKVOU01. The sequence goes on along the minus strand of CAKSZH010000002.1, from coordinate 41,372 downwards.
CCGCGTTCCCACCCCCGGGAAGGCGGAGCTGGTATTCACGGACGAGAGCGGCAAAGAGACCTTCCGCCAGACGGTTTATGATTTTGAGTGTCCGGGCGTTCTCCAGAGCCAGTACAACAAGGATTCCTCCATCCGGTCGTTCGCACATTCCTGTTTCCAGTACGCGCTTGATACGAAACAGGATCTGTGGTTCTCGACCAAGGACACCATTTCCAAACAGTATGATCAGACTTTCAAACTGATCTTCCAGGAAATTTTCGACGCAGAATACAAAAAAGCATTTGAAGAGGCAGGAATCACCTATTTCTACACCCTGATTGACGATGCGGTCGCACGTGTTATCCGCAGTGAGGGCGGGTTCATCTGGGCGTGTAAGAACTATGACGGCGACGTGATGTCCGACATGGTTTCCACCGCGTTCGGCTCTCTTGCCATGATGACCTCGGTTCTGGTTTCCCCCGACGGGAAATACGAATACGAGGCGGCACACGGAACCGTGACCCAGCATTACTACCGTTACAGAGATCAGAACTGGGAGCCGACGACCAACCCGATGGCAACCATCTTTGCCTGGTCCGGCGCACTCCGCAAGCGCGGCGAATTGGACGGACTTTTCGATCTTGTTCGCTATGCAGACAAGCTGGAGGAGGCGTGCTTAGATACCCTGAACGCAGGGGAAATGACCAGGGACCTGATCGGTCTTGTGGAGCCCGGTTACCCCGTGAAGCCGGTAACGACCAAGGAATTTCTCGGAGCCATTGCAAAACGGCTCGAAGAAAAGCTCGCGTGATTCCGGCGTTATTCCGCAACGATCCGGCATCCAAACATACAAAAGCGGCTGTTGCCTTCCGGCAACAGCCGCTTCTGTATGATTCAAATCTTTGGAGTTATCCCCCTGCCAGCACTTTTGAGCCCCGCCACGGCAGCAACGTCCGTCACCTCTTGTTCAGGATTACCTTGCTACCGTATCCCCTGTGACGGTGACATACACCACCTCGTGCGGATTGAAGAGCCTTGGGATCCACGTGTGATCTCCGGTTCCGCGGGATATCACAAACCGCCCGTCCGTCACGCCGGAGGTGTACTTGGGGAACAGTCCCTGGCAGGGCGCAAAGATTCCTCTGCCGAAGAACCTCCATTGTCCGCCGTGCGCGTGCCCGGCAAGAATCAGATCAATCGGCAGCGCTTTCAGGTACGGCTCGTAATACTCCGGATGATGACACAAAAGGACACGGTACTTTCCGTCCGTCCCTGCCCCGGCGCAGAAGCCCTTCAGCCAATCGGTCTGCGGTCGGTTTTCACGATTGACCATACCGGAGGTCAATCCCCCGAAACGAATGCTTCCGATGTCCGTAAAAGCGTCATCGAGGAAAATCACCCCGGTCTCCCGGATTCTTGCAAGCAATTCCGGATGAACGATTCCCGTCCCGCAATTTGTAAGCGATATTTTACTGACCCGAAAATGTCCGCAGGCACCGATCTCGTGATTCCCGTAGGAATACACAACCGGAGCAAGCTGCACCGCTTCTTTGAGAAAACGCAAAAGATTTCCGGTCGCCCCGGGTTCGCTTCCGTCAAGCCGTTCCCCGATATCGCCCGGCGCGGCAATAAAATCCGGCGGATCGGTACGGAGAATACGGAGAACCTCGTCCGGCGGATTGCCGTGAAGATCTGCGACAACGGCAATGCGAATCCGAAACGCCGCATCCATATGAGAACAATGTAACCTATACTCAGTTTTTTTCATATGCGTAATTCTTTCTGAAAGATTTCCCGGTAAAACACCCCGTCGTCGGTGTGCTCCGAGGAAAACAGTATAATCTTTTCTACCCGGAATCCGATCGAAGGGATCTCCGGCAACTCCGGGATACCGACAGGGACATTCCTGCATAACGTGATGTGGGGGCGAAACGGAATCCGTTCTGATCCCATTCCCCTTGCATCAAGCTCTTCTCCGAGAATATGCCCGAGACGCAGAAGCGGTTCAGAATCCCGTACTCCCGCCCAGTAAATATCCCGCTTTTTCTGTCGGAAGGTCCCGATTCCATTTAGGGTCAGATAAAATGCGCCGTCAAACCGCTCTGCCGTTGACTCCATTGCGTGACAGATCGGTGCACAATCAGACACTTCGCCGAGAAAACGCAGTGTCAGATGAAAATTGCAGGGACGCGTCGGTTTCCCGCCAAGCTCATCAGCAATCCGCTCTCCGACCGGCACCAGCACTTCGGATGCCCGATCCGGTATTCTGATCCCGACAAATACAGTCATATACCCTCCTTAAAAATCGATCGGATCCGATTTTATCTGACACAGCGGTCGCCAAGCACATGGTGAGCGCCTGCTTCCCGCAGGAATTACATTTGCGGAAGCAACGATCCAGGTTGAACGCAATACGTGGGAGGTACCCCGCGTCTTCCAAAAGCGTGAACAGCGGAAAGAAGATTGCCATCGGCGGCAGCATTACGGCAACCACCCAGGCAAGCGTCCGATACATTCCAAGCACCAACGCCCCCGTGAGAAACTCCGGTGCTCCCAGAAAGTGCATAAAATCCAGCAACAGATCCTGGACACGGAACAAGCCCGCCGAGAGCAGATCGGAGATCCCGTTTGCTCCGTACAAAGTAATCCAGAACACAAGAGCAAGCAAAAGAAACATAATGGGAAACGCTGTCGCGCGACCGGTCAGGATTCGGTCAAGCCGACGATCGTTTTTGTGAACATCCGCGCGGACGGTATGTACCGTCCGTTTACAAAACTCCCCCGCCAGCTCCCGCAAATGGTCGTTGCTTCCGTCAGACAATCTTGCGTCCTCCGACCTCGGAGGTGTTCCGAGGCAGGCATCCACCAGCTCGGTGATACCTTTGCCGCTTCGCGCCGAGGTGCCGACCACGGGGATGCCGAGCTCATCCGAAAGCGCGGAGAGATCAATGTCGATCCCTTTCTTTTTTGCCTCATCCAGAAGGTTTACGCATGCCACAACTCTGGATTTTGTCCTTGCCATCACCTGAAGCACAAGAAACAGATTGCGTTCCAGGCAACAGGCATCGCAAACGACCACGGTACAGTCGTTCTGAACGGAGGTCAGGTACCGGCATGCCTCCGCCTCTTCCTCGGATAAGAAATCCAAAGAATAGGTCCCGGGCAGGTCGGCGATCAGAACGGTTTCCCCCTGATGCTGAAAATAGCCTTCCGTGCAACCGACCGTTTTCCCCGTCCAGTTTCCGGTATGCTGCTTCATCCCGGTCAATGCATTGAAAAGGGTACTTTTACCGACATTCGGATTCCCGATCAGCGTAATCCGGAAATCCGGTGTCTGCTTTTTTTCAAACGGCATAGTGCCCCGCCTTCCGAACCGCCACTTTTTGCGCGTCACAGCGGCGTAAGGCAATCACAGCACCGCAGATCTCATATGCGACCGGATCGCCAAGCGGGCTGACGGAAAGGCAGCGGACACACGAACCGCTTCTCATTCCAATGTCAAGCAGGCGGTTTTTCAGCGGAAAATGCACAATATGATCAACCGTTGCGGCGTCGCCCGCGCACATCCGGTCCAGAGTAGTATCAGTCATAATCGGCTCCTTTATATCGTATCATGGAGTAAACAGATTTGATTTCCTTAAAATCTGTTTCCTGATTTCAATATATGCGGACATACGCAAAAGGTGAAAGGAGCCGAAATATGTCGGAAACATCTGAATTCTATACGATCAAAGGATACGAACGTGCCGAAAAGAACGCTGTCACAAACGCCATGGAGGATTACCTGGAAATGATCTGCCGGCTCGGAGAAAGCGGCGCGCCGGTCAGAGTCAAGAATCTTGCGGAGGCACTCCATGTCACCCCGTCCGCCGTTACCAAAATGACGGGACAATTGCGGGACGGCGGTTACCTGAAAAATGAAAAGTACGGGTATCTTGCCCTCACGCCGGAGGGAGAACGCCTCGGTTCCTTCCTGCTGCTCCGTCACGATACGGTCAACCGGCTTCTGTGCTTTCTCAATCGCACGGAAAACGAGTTGGAGGAAACCGAAAAGGTCGAACACGCGCTGAGCCCACGAACCGTGGAAAATATTCGCACGTTTCTCGGGCAGGTACGGTTCGGAAAATAACAAGCCGGCAAGGATGCCATTCGCCCGGAATCACCCAGTAAAGCGGCACAAGCATTCGAAAGTGTTACGTTATCTAAATATTTTTGGAGAAAAGCAAGCCGGATCAGAAGCCGGTTCGGCTTCCCCGCTTACTGCCGAAAAAGTTCTTCAGTAGCTCCAGTCCTTCCTCTTTCCCACAGTCACAGATTACCTCCGGCTTTGAGCCGATGGGATAATTCCGAAGATCCATCACGCTGCCAAACGCACCCTTCGCAGAATCCCTGACGCCAAAAACGACCCTGGGAATCCGTGCATTCAGAATTGCCCCCGCGCACATGGGACATGGCTCCATAGTGACATACAGCGTGCAATCACAAAGGCGCCAGGTGCCGAGTTCTGCCGATGCGGACCTGATTGCAAGCATCTCCGCATGCGCGGTCGCGTCCTTTTCGGACTCGCAGAGGTTATGAGCCGAGGCAATGATCTCACCGTTCCGGACAAGTACCGCACCAACCGGGACTTCTCCCGCATCGGCGGCACGGCGGGCTTGCTCCAGAGCTTTCAACATATACGGATCCATAGATTCTCCTTGACAGATACTTCAGATTTGCGATTTTCGCTTGCGCAATTGGTTTGCAATGTTCAAAAAACGGGTCCCGGAAAAAACCGGCAGATATGCGACAGACAAGAAGGTAAACTCGACTTCCATAATGCTTCCACATTTCCCCGAATATAAAGAAACGCTGCCGCGGAGTACCCGCGGCAGCGTTGCAAAAATTCTCAGTGTGCGAGGCACTGCTCCGTATCTTTGTCAAAAATATGTACTCTGGTCGTATCAAACGCCACCTTGATCTTGTCGCCGGCTCTCGAAGTGGAACGGGAGGAAACGCGGGAAATCAGGTTGGTTTCGCCGACCGTCAGGTACAGATAAATCTCTGCGCCCATCAACTCGGTGACATCGACGTTGACTTCAATCGTGCTGTTAGGATTGTTCTGCAGCGCAAGCGCGGAATCGTCGATTGCCTCGGGGCGGATGCCGATCACAACCTCTTTGCCGACATAGTCTTTCATGAGGTCTTCTTTTCCGGTAAACTTATCTGCCGGGATCTTGATCTCATTTTCTTCAAATTTGAAGAAGTAATCAGAACCCTTCTTTTCCAGCGTTGCGTTGATGAAGTTCATCTGAGGCGTACCGATGAAGCCTGCCACGAACATATTGCACGGATAATCGTACAGGTTCTGAGGCGTATCGACCTGCTGGATCAGACCGTCCTTCATAACGACGATACGGGTTGCCATCGTCATAGCCTCGACCTGGTCGTGCGTGACGTAAACAAAAGTGGTACCGACACGGTTATGCAACTTGGTCAGCACGGTTCTCATGGAAGCACGGAGCTTAGCGTCCAGGTTGGACAGCGGCTCATCAAGCAGGAAGACCGCAGGGTTACGGACGATTGCACGTCCGAGTGCGACACGCTGTTTCTGTCCGCCGGACAGAGCCTTCGGCTTTCTGTCAAGCAGGTGGGTGATCTCCAGCATTCTTGCCGCTTCTTCGACGCGGCGCTTGATCTCTTCCTTCGGAGTTTTATTCAGCTTCAGTCCAAATGCCATGTTGTCGAAAACGGACATATGAGGATACAGTGCGTAGTTCTGGAACACCATCGCAATCTTACGATCCTTCGGAGCCACGTCATTAACGAGGCGGTCGCCGATGAACAGTTCGCCTTCGCTGATCTCCTCCAGACCCGCGATCATACGGAGCGTCGTGGTTTTGCCGCAACCGGAAGGTCCGACGAGCACGAGAAACTCCTTGTCCTTGATTTCCAGATTGAAGTCGGAAACAGCGGTAACGCCGCCCGGATACTTCTTATAAATGTGTCTTAAAGAAAGACTTGCCATATGTTTTTCCTCCACGTTAATTCCGTCCGGCAGGGACAAAATTGGTACGGATATATTGTAGCAAAAAAAATGCGGAATGTGTAGAGCGTTATTCTCCAAAATTTCAAAAGAGGTTTTGTGTATTTTGTACACATTAAGCCGCTTCTGAACTCAAAATGCGCGAATCGGCGTTCACATTTATTCATTAATGAACACGCGTGCAAGCCGAATCAGGTGTTTTTCGGCGAAGAAAGCGACTTCATGGACAGCGCAATCCGTTTTTTGGCAGGATCGACCGACAAAACGCGGACTTGCACAACATCACCCACGGAAACCACCTCGGAAGGATGCCGGACAAAGCGATCCGCAAGCTCGGAAATATGAACCAGCCCGTCCTGATGCACGCCGATGTCCACAAATGCGCCGAAATCAATGACGTTACGGACGGTTCCCTTGAAAATCATACCCGGCTTGAGATCGGAAAGCTCCATAACATCGTCGCGCAGGATGGGAGCTTCAAAATCGTCGCGAAGGTCGCGCCCGGGTTTGCGAAGCTCCGATACAATGTCTCTGAGCGTCGGTTCTCCGATCCCGAGTTGCGCGGCAATCGCCGCATACCCGTCTGCCGCGATTTTTTTGTCAAGTTCGCCAAGTGCGCCGTCCCGCACGTCCTTTTCGGTGTAACCGTATTGCTCAAGCAGTGCACGTGCCGCGGCATAGGATTCCGGATGGACCGCCGTGTTGTCGAGAATCTCCTTCCCGTCCGCCACGCGGAGGAAGCCCGCACACTGTTCAAAGGCGCGGTCGCCGATCCGCGGTACCTTTTTGATTGCCGCACGGGACCGGAATTCCCCGTTCTCCTCGCGGTATTTCACAATGTTCTTTGCCGCAACCGTGTTGATTCCGGCAATGTAGGAAAGCAGCGAATAGGATGCGGTGTTGACATCCACGCCGACCGAGTTGACACAATCCTCGACCACACCGGTCAGCGCCTGATCCAGCCGTGCGGGCTTCATATCGTGCTGATACTGTCCGACGCCGATGGACTTCGGATCGATCTTGACCAGCTCCGCAAGCGGGTCCTGCAACCTTCTCGCAATGGAAACCGCGCTTCTCTGCATGACGTCGTATTCCGGGAATTCCTCGGCAGCGAGCTTGGACGCGGAGTAGACCGACGCCCCTGCCTCGCTGACGACGATATACTTGCAGGGATCGTCGATCTCCTTGAGAAGACCGGCAATGAAAATCTCGCTTTCCTTGGACGCCGTGCCGTTGCCAATGGCGATGACATCCACGTGATGGGTATGGATCAGGCGTTTGAGGACGCGCTTTGCCTCCTCGGTGCGCTCTCTTGGCTTAGTCGGGTAAATGACAGCGGTATCCAGCACCTTGCCCGTCTTATCGACCACCGCGAGTTTACAGCCGTTGACATAGCCGGGGTCAAAGCCGAGCACGGTCTTTCCTTTGAGGGGAGAGGTCATGAGCAGGTGTCCGAGATTGTCCGCAAACAGCCTGATCGCGCCCTCACACGCCTCGTCGAACACATCTCCGCGGATCTCGCGCTCAATGGAAGGAGCGATCAGACGCTCATAGCTGTCCACGGCGGCGCGGGTGATATACCGGACGGCAGGAGAGGAGAAATTGACGATCAGCTCGTTGTTCAGCCAGTTGAGAATCACGTCCTCGTCCATTTCCAGCTTGACCTTGAGAAATTCCTCTTTTTCGCCGCGGTTGATGGCAAGAATCTGATGCCCCGGCACCTTGGAAACGACCTTATCGAATTCGTAGTACATGGAATAAACGGAATCCGCGTCCTTCGCCTTGCGCACCGACAGAATGCCGTAGGCGCAGGTCATCTCGCGGATAGCTTTGCGGTAAGCCGCATTGTCGGAAATGTCCTCGGCGATAATATCCATGGCTCCCTGCAAGGCTTCCTCCGCCGAGGCAACTCCGGTCTCTTCGTTGATATATTCCGCGGCGGTCTCCTCCAGCGTCGGCTCATACGACGGACGCTGTTCCATGATCAGGGCGGCAAGCGGCTCCAGTCCCTTTTCCCTTGCGACCGACGCGCGGGTCTTGCGGTGCGGGCGATAGGGGCGGTAAATATCATCCACCTCGGTCACTGTCTTTGCATTGTCGATCGCAGCGATCAACTCGTCAGTCAGCTTCCCCTGCTCGGCAATCAGCGCCTTGACCTCTTCCTTACGCTTTTCGATATTGCGAAGCGTTCCGAGGCGATCTTCCAGGTCGCGGAGCACGTTATCGTCCAGCGATCCGGTGACCTCCTTGCGGTAGCGCGCGATAAACGGCACGGTGTTGCCTGCGTCAAGCAATTCCACCGTCTTCTGTACCTGTTCTTCTTTGAGATGCAGTTCGTTTGCAAGTGTTTTGATGATGTCCATGATCTGATCGGATTTCTTTGAATGAAAACCGTCCTTTCCCTGTTTTTTAATGATTTTTGGCATGGTCACGGGATATCCGTCACTCGCGGGATCTGGGGAAAACCCATCCGTGATCCTTTCGATCCCCGCCGGATTTCATCCGAGCGACTCGATCGCGGCGACCTCTTCTTCCGTAAGATAACGATACATACCCCTATCAAGTGTCCCGTCAAGCACAAGGGGTCCGAACGTCACGCGCTCAAGATAGGTGATTTTGTTCCCCGTCGCCGCCAGCATCAGTTTGATCTGGTGATACTTGCCCTCGTGAATGGTGATGACACCCTCCGAAAGAGCGGTCATCTCCACGCGGCAGGGAGCGGTCACATATCCGCCGATATCCACGCCCGCTTCCAGGCGGGTCCTGTCCTCTTCCGTCACGGGATTCGCGGCATGAAAGACATACGACTTGTCCACGTGCCTCTTGGGTGCGAGCAGACGATGGGCAAGTTCTCCGTTATTGGTCAGCAGCATCAACCCGAGCGTGTTCTTGTCCAGTCTGCCGCAGGGGAAAAGCCCGATCCGCCGGAGCGTCTCCGGAAGCAGCTCCAGAACAGTCGGGTCATGCCCGTCCTCGGTCGCGCTGACATACCCCGCCGGTTTGTTGAGCATGAGGTAGGTGTATTTTCGGTAAACGACCGTCTCACCGCAGAAAACGACCGTGTCGTTTTCTTCCCGGACGGCGCTGTCCGCCTTTCTTTGTGTCACGCCGTTGACCGTGACCTTCCCGGCACGGATCAGCTTGCCTGCCTGACTTCGGGTACACAGCCCCGATGCCACAAGATACCTGTCAAGTCGCATTTCTCTCCTCCGTTTCCGCTTGTTCCATTGTACCACACTCTCCCCGTTTTGTAAACCGATTTCCCTGCTTCTTTCACAATGAAATCATTGACTTTTCCCGTGCCCCATGGTAGAATGAAAGCATTACAGGAAAGGAACCGGCGCTATGCCGGGCTGAATCGGATGTTTGATTTTTGCTATCACAAAACACAGACCGTTCTTCATGTCGGATGTGAAAAACCGCACGCCTATTTTATCCCTTATGAGAGTGAGACAGCGGCACGGACCGGTGTCCGCGGCAGAAGCCGTGATTTTCTTTCCCTGTGCGGAGAGTGGGATTTCCGCTTCTATCCGTCACTTCTGAACATCGAAGACTTTCTGTCGGAAGCATTCTCCCGCTCCGGCATGGATAAGATCGACGTTCCGCGTTCCTGGCAGACCATGCTCGGCCGCGGCTATGACACACCCAACTACACCAATGTTGATATGCCCTTTGCGCTGGATCCGCCCCACGTGCCGGACGACAATCCCTGCGGGCTTTATGTCCGCGACTTCACGGTGACGGAAAAAATGCTGGAAATATCCGTTTATCTGAACTTTGAGGGCGTGGACTCCTGCTTCTATCTTTTCATCAACGACCGTTTTGTCGGGTACAGCCAGGTCAGTCACATGACAAGTGAATTCCTTGTCAACGAGTACCTGCACGAGGGTGCCAACACCATCAAGGTGCTTGTGCTCAAATGGTGCGACGGAACCTATATCGAGGATCAGGACAAATTCCGTTTTTCCGGCATCTTCAGAGAGGTTTATCTGCTTCTCCGCGACCCGGTACACATCGTCGATCTGTATGTGCATCCGACCTTAAACGAGGATTTCTCCGTGGGTGAACTTGTGGTTGAAGCGGAGCGCAACGGCGACGCGGAAATTTCTTACCGTCTGCTCTCTCCCGAAGGCGCAACAATCGCCGAAGGAAAGACCGGCAAGGAAATCAACATCCGTGTGGCATCTCCCGTTCTCTGGAACGATGAAGAGCCACGGCTTTACACCCTGCTTCTCTCCTGCGGCTCGGAGCATATCTGCCAGAAGATCGGCTTCAAGCAGTTGACCATTAAAAACAATGTGCTGTACATCAACGGCAAAAAGGTCAAAGGAAAGGGCGTCAACCGCCACGACAGCCACCCGATCCTCGGATACGCAACGCCGATGGACCACATGATCCGCGACCTTATGATCATGAAACAGCACAACATCAACATGATCCGTACCAGCCATTACCCCAACGATCCTCGTTTTCTGGAATTGTGCGACAAATACGGCTTCTACGTCTGCGACGAGACCGACCTTGAGGCACACGGCTTCGTCTACACCAACTGGGACGAGCTGACGGACGACCCGTCGTGGCACGACGCCTATGTGGACCGTACCGCCCGGATGTTTGAGCGTGACAAGAACCACGCGTGCGTGATCTTCTGGTCGCTCGGAAACGAATACGGCATCGGCTGCAATCAGCGCGCGCAGGCGGACTACATCCACGGACGCGATCCCCATGCCCTCGTTCACTGCGAGGACGCGTCGCGCAGAGAATCCTGGAACAACGACGCAAAGAAAAAGGATACTGCGCCGAAGTTCAATCTGGATTACTATGATATCACGAGCCAGATGTACTCGACGCCCGCAGATTTTGACCGCATTTATTACAAGCACAGAAAGAACTTCCACGCACCGCTCTTCCTCTGCGAATACTCGCACGCCATGGGCAACGGTCCCGGGTGTCTCAAGGAATACTGGGACTACATCTACTCGCATGACGAATTCTTCGGCGGCTGTGTCTGGGAATTCTGTGATCATTCGGTCGCAACGGGCGACAACATTTACGGGAATCCCAAGTACGTCTACGGCGGAGACTTCGGCGACAGCCCGAACTGCTCCAACTTCTGCGTGGACGGACTGGTATATCCCGACCGCCGTCCGCACATGGGACTTCTCGAATACAAGCAGGTCATCAAGCCCTTCCGCATTGACGGCTTCGATCAGGCAACCGGAAAACTGAAATTCCGCAGCCTCCGGTTCTTCAAGGATATGTCCGACCTCGATCTGTATTACACGATCGAACGCGACGGACAAATTCTCCGGGAGGGACATTTCACCGCCATTTCCGTCAAGCCGCAGACCGTGCGCGTCTTCACGATCGATCTCTCCGGACTTGCACTGACCGGCGAATGCTATCTGAACCTGTCCCTCCGCACAGGCGAAACCAAGCCGTGGGCGAAGATTGGCTACGAAGTCGGGTTTGACCAGATCAGACTGGAAAGCCTGATCGAAACGACCTCCCTCCTCGATGCGGTTGCACCCGACGCAAGTATTTACGCAACCGAGGACGACCGTAACGTGACCATTCACACCAACGAAACGGTTTACACCGTAAGTAAACAGCGCGGACTGATTACCTCCATCGTGGACAACGGCAGAGAGATGCTGACAACACCGGTTACTCCGACCGTCTGGCGCGCTCCGACCGACAATGACCGTAATGTAAGAAACATCTGGCACAACTTCGGCTTTGACCGTGCGCACGTCAAGTGCTATGCCTGCTCGCTCGGTGAAGTAACCGATAAAACCGTCAAGGTCCATGCATCTCTTTCGCTCGGCGGTGACACCTATCCGACCTTCCTCCGCATGACGGTGGTCTACACCTTCCTCTCCGAGGGCGGCGTCATCCTCGACTTTGACAACACCGTCTGGAAGGACGCACACTACCTGCCCCGCTTCGGCGTTCAGTTCAATATGCCGGAAGGCAATGAACGCCTCGGTTACTTCGGAAGAGGTCCCGAGGAGAGCTACGTGGACAAACGCTGGGCGTCTCATGAGGGCGAATTCCACACCACGGTGACCGAACACTTTGAGCATTACATCAAGCCGCAGGAAAACCTCGCGCACGCGGATACTCATTGGATGTATGTCACTTCCCTGACCGGTCACGGTCTGCTTGCGGCAAAGGATGACCAGCCGTTCAGCTTCAATTGCTCGCACTATACGCCGGAGCAGCTGACCGAAACCATGCACGATTACGAACTGACCCCGATGAAGGAAACCTGCGTCAACATCGACGCGCGTCACAACGGAATCGGCTCCAACTCCTGCGGTTCGGTGCTCTACGAGCATTGGCAGTTCAAGGATAAACATTTCGGCTTCCGCTTCCGTCTCGTTCCCGTGTTCATCAATGACACGGACGCTTACGCGGAATCCCGCAAGAAATAATTCCCCGGTTCCCGCTGATTTATCTGTTCGTTCAGGCAAAACAGCCGCGCACACGGTTCATTTGTTCCGTGTGTGCGGCTGTTTCGGTTTTTCAACACCGCGGCATACTTATAAACACAAACAGCAAAATGTATCAATCACCTAAAACCATTGAAACCGCAAAAACCGCTCCCACAGTGTGTGAGAGCGGCTTTTTGTTTTGCGCGGACGCACTCCGGGACGGAAGCATCCGACACATATTTCCGAATTGTAGCTTACGCCTTGTTGACGGAGCCGAACAGTTCCATCTTCTCCTTGACCGTTGCCTTGATCGCTTCCACACCGGGTGCGAGGAGCTTTCTCGGGTCAAAGCCCTTGCCTTCGAGATCCTTGCCTGCTTCCACGTACTTACGGGTAGCAGCCGCAAATGCGAGCTGGCACTCGGTATTGACGTTAATCTTGGAAACACCGAGGGAGATCGCCTTCTTGATCATGTCAGCGGGGATACCGGTACCGCCGTGCAGAACGAGGGGCATGGAGTCGCCGACCTTTTCGGAAACCGCTGCGAGCACATCAAAACGGAGTCCGGGCCAGTTTGCGGGATACTTGCCGTGAATGTTGCCGATTCCGGCAGCCAGCATGGTAACGCCGAGATCGGCGATCATCTTGCATTCGTTCGGATCTGCGCATTCGCCCATACCGACAACGCCGTCCTCTTCGCCGCCGATCGCGCCGACTTCCGCTTCCAGGGAAAGCCCCAAAGCGTTTGCAACGTGAACCAATTCGGTGGTCTTTTCCACGTTCTCGGCGATCGGATAATGCGAACCGTCAAACATGATGGAGGAGAAGCCTGCCTTGATGCACTTGTAGCAGCCTTCATAGGTGCCGTGGTCCAGATGCAGAGCGACCGGAACGGTGATTCCGAGGGAATCCACCATTGCGTCAACCATTGCGGCGACGACCGGGAAACCGCCCATATATTTGCCCGCGCCCTCGGAAACGCCGAGAATCACAGGGGACTTCTGCTCTTCTGCGGTCTGCAGAATTGCCTTGGTCCATTCCAGATTATTGATGTTGAACTGACCGACCGCATAGTGACCGGCCTTTGCTTTGGCAAGCATTTCTTTTGCGGAAACTAACATTTTCATTCTCCTTGCTCTTGGCATAATATTTTTTTCGTATTTATTATACACGCTTCCCCTCAAAAAATCAAGTGATTTCCCGAATTTGAAGAAATATTTTCCCGTTCTTTGCCAAACCGGGTACCCAATCACGGATGTCCGGTATTTCAGGAACGTTCCTCTCCGGGAATCTGAAAAATTCAAAGGTTATTCATGCAAAAAAGCCGGAAAACCGGTTGATTTCCGTTCAGTATTATGATATAATGAATTATTATACAAACCGGACTGTCAGATTTGATTTATCCGAAAAGAGGTACCCTATGAAAAAAATGATGATTGGCAACGAAGCGGTTGCCAGAGGACTGTTTGAGGCGGGATGCCGGGTAATTTCTTCCTATCCCGGAACGCCATCCACCGAAATCACTGAATTTGCCGCAAACTATGATGAGATCCACTGCGAATGGGCGCCCAACGAAAAGGTCGCCATGGAGGTCGCGTTCGGTGCCTCTCTTGCGGGTGCGCGTTCCGCCTGTGCCATGAAACACGTCGGGCTGAATGTTGCGGCGGATCCCCTCTTCACCCTCTCCTACACAGGCGTCCGCGGCGGACTTGTCGTCTGCGTGGCAGATGACCCCGGAATGCATTCTTCCCAGAACGAACAGGATTCCCGCCGCTACGCAATCGCCGCAAAGCTTCCGATGCTGGAACCGGCGGACTCCTTTGAAGCAAAGGAATTTGCAAAACTCGCGTTTGAATTGTCCGAACTCTATGATACGCCCGTCCTTCTCCGGATGTGCACCCGCATTGCACACTCCCAGAACGTTGTGGAACTGAATGACTGCACGGACAACGAACTGAAAGAATATATCAAAGAGCCGCAAAAGTACATCATGTCCCCCGCAAACGCCATCCGCCGCCATCCTGTCGTGGAGGAACGGCTCAAAAAGCTCGCGGAATACGCGGAGACCTCTCCTCTGAACCGCGAGGAGCATGGGGACGGATCGCTCGGCATCATTACGTCGGGAACCTCTTATCAGTATGTTAAGGAAGTGTTCGGAGACTCCGGAAAAGTCAGTATACTGAAGCTCGGCATGGTACATCCGCTCCCCGAAAAGAAAATCCGCGACTTTGCCGCAAGCGTCCGCCGTCTCGTCGTTGTGGAGGAGCTGGATCCCGTGATTGAAACCTACTGTAAATCGCTTGGCCTTGCGGTTGAGGGCAAGAATCTCTTCCCGCTCACGGGGGAATTTTCGCAGTCACTTGTCGCCCACGTGTTTGGGTTTGCCGGCAAACCATACACAAAATGCGAGGAAGCACTTCCCGTCCGTCCGCCTGTCATGTGCGCGGGTTGCCCGCACCGGGGGATGTTCTACGTTCTTGCCAAAAATAAAATCACCGTACTCGGCGACATCGGCTGTTACACGCTCGGCTCCGCTCAGCCGCTGAACGCAATTGATTCGGTGCTCTGCATGGGCGCGTCGGTATCCGGTATCCACGGCTTCAACAAAGCACTCGGCACGGAAACAGAGAAAAAAACCGTTGCCGTGATCGGCGACTCCACCTTCATGCACTCCGGTATTACGGGGCTTGTCAACATCGCGTACAACGCATCAAATTCCACCGTTATCATTCTCGATAACAGCATCACCGGCATGACGGGTCATCAGCAGAACCCGACGACGGGATACAACATCAAGGGCGATCCCGCCTCCAAGGTGGATTTGGAAACGCTCTGCCGTGCCGTCGGAATCCGCCGGGTGCGTGTGGTCGATCCGTATGACCTTGCCGCCTGCGAAGCAGCGCTGAGAGAAGAACTTGCGGCAGAAGAACCGTCGGTCATCATTTCGCGCCGCCCCTGCGTGCTCTTAAAATATGTGAAGCCCGGGAAGCCGCTTACAGTAAACAAAGACAAGTGCCGTTCCTGCAAAAAGTGCATGAAGCTCGGCTGCCCCGCCATCTCCATGAAGGACGGAAAAGCCGCCATTGACGCAACTCTCTGCATCGGTTGCGGAGTCTGCCGTCAGCTCTGCGCGTTCGGCGCGCTCGCGGGTGAGGAGGAAAACGCATGAAAACAGTCAATCTGATGATCGTCGGCGTCGGCGGTCAGGGTACGCTTCTCGCAAGTAAACTGCTCGGAGCACTGCTTGTTAACGAAAATTATGAGGTCAAGGTTTCAGAGGTCCACGGAATGAGTCAGCGCGGCGGAAGCGTCGTGACCTATGTCCGTTTCGGCGATCCCGGCAGAGTTTACTCCCCGATTGTTGATAAGGGCGAGGCGGACTATATCGTCGCCTTTGAGAAACTGGAGGCGGCGCGGTACGCCGATCACCTGGCGCCGGACGGAAGGATCATTGTTAATACCCGAGAGACCGACCCGATGCCGGTCATCACAGGCGCCATGACCTACCCTCATGGTGTTCTGGAGGAACTGTCCGGCAAAGGGGTGACCATCGACGGACTGGATGCTCTCTCGCTTGCCATGGAAGCCGGTTCTCCGAAGGCGGTCAACATTGTGCTGATGGGTCGCCTTGCGCGGTACTTCCCGTTTGACAAATCCAGATGGTTGGACGCACTGCATACCGTGGTCAAGCCAAAATTCCTTGAGATCAACCAGAAAGCGTTTGATCTTGGATACAACGCCTGACACGCATCCCGCTGCCGCCATAGCGGTTACCTGTTGAATTCTATCGGAATTTCTCCGCTTACGTTGACCGGTCTTTCCGCCGGAACGCAGGCGGAGCTTTTTGGTCGGCCAGCCGTTTCTCTGCCCCGTGCCGCGCTGCCGTACCCGTAGCATCTTATCCCGGTTGAGCGAAAAGAATTGAAAAACAGACATATCCGTGGTACAATAGATACCGAAAACAGGATAGAATAAGGAGGAACAACATGAATATATATGAAGCAAAAGAAAGAAACCCGCTTCTGTTGCGGGCGTGACCGAGCCACAGCGAGACCTGCCGGTTCCGCCACGTAAAAAAGCAGATACCTCACTCGGTATCTGCTTTTTTGGTGCGGGTGAAAGGACTTGAACCTTCATCGAGGAACCCCGACCGGAACCTGATGGTAATGCATTTCGGTGACAAGCAATCTGCCCATACCGTTTCATTCGAGCAATAAAACATAAAACCGTGAGCATTGCAAGCATAACGACTTGAAGAACAGCCGAAAAAAATGGTATAATTGATTCCAGCAAGAAAAATCACCACTATAAAACGCAAAAACACATAAGCTGTTTGCTTTTATTTACCACCTATGAGCCAATAACGACCACCTATCGGGAAATAGTGGAATTTCTTTTCCCGATCCTTTATAATGTAACCGCGGAAAGGAGGAAATTGGATTGAAGATCGAAATCAAAATTGATGAAAGTTGCACCGAACCGAAAATCGTCATCGTGACAGACAGAGTTACCGACAAGATTAATGAAATTATAAAGAAGCTTTCGGTTGAGCCATCGGAGGTGCTTGCGGGGTTTCGGGATGAACAGGTGACCGTACTGGAGCCAAATGAGATTGATCGGGTCTATGCTTCGGGCGGCAAGGTCTATGCCGAAACGAAAAACGGCGAATTTCTTCTCCGCCTGCGGCTGTACGAAGCGGAGCAACGTCTTTCGAACGCTTCTTTCGTACGCATATCAAACAGCGAGATTATTAACCTGAAAAAAGTCATGGGCTTCGATCTGAGCTTTACGGGAAAGATATGCGTTTCTCTCTCAAACGGAACGGTTACTTATGTTTCAAGGCGATATGTTGCTAAAATCAAACAATTATTGGGATTATGAGGTGGCAAAAATGAAAAAGAAAATTATTTTGCGCGGACTGTTCGGGCTGCCCGTCGGAATCGCCATCGGGTTTGTAATTACGCTACTGATCTCCATCTGCATCGGAGACGGCTCTTTTTACCCCGTCACGCCGGAACTGATCCAAACGACGGGAAACGAACTGAATGCAGTTGTTTTGCAGACGATTCTGTGCGCCCTCCTTGGTGTGGGATTTGCGATGGCGTCCGTGATCTGGGAAATTGATTCATGGAGCCTTGCAAAGCAAAGCGGCGTTTACTTTTTGATTATCAGTGTGGTCATGCTGCCGATTGCTTATTTTGCGAATTGGATGAAGCACTCCATCACCGGTGTTCTTTCTTATGTGGGAATCTTCGTGATGATTTTTGCAGCGGTCTGGATTTCACAGTATCTGCTTTGGAAGAGGCGCATAAAGAAAATGAACGCACGAATTCACGGCGAGGAAGATCAAAAGCGAAATTAAGTTCGTCAATGAAAGAAATAACAAACCCTCTGCCATATCAGCATTTTGGAAGTGAACCAGAATACTTAGGCGGTGCATCCCCCCGACCGTCGTGTGACAACGGAAAAGAAGAAGCAAAAAGCCTTGAAAACTCAGTGTTTTCAAGGCTTTTTTGTGGTGCGGGTGAAAGGACTTGAACCTTCACGAAGTTGCCCCCACAAGAACCTGAATCTTGCGCGTCTGCCAATTCCGCCACACCCGCATATTTGTTTTCTGCACGGCTTTCCGTACAACAATATCATTATACACATTTTTCTTTGCTTGTCAAGAGCTTTTTTCAATTTATTTTTGCTTTTTTGGGGAACGCCGCAGAATACCTTGCCAACTCCTGTTTCCCCGCAGGCGGCTCCGTTCCGCAAATACCGGCGCGCTTCCCCTCCTTGTCACGCGTTTGATTCCCTTTCCTCCCGGGAATGCTCTCACGCTTTTCAGACACTTTCAGAGAATCGTCACAAAAACATTTGATAAATCACACAGGCGGGTAATATACTATAACCAAAACAAAGGGGGCTGTATGTATATGAACATCTGTGTTTTCGGCGCTTCCAGTCCGGAGATCGGAACATCCTATCTTCGCGCGGCACGGGAGCTTGGAGAGCTGATTGCAAAGAACGGTCACACGCTGGTATTCGGCGGGGGTGCGGCAGGAGTTATGGGAGAAACCGCACGCGGCGCCGAATCGGCAGGTGGACATATCATTGGCGTAGTTCCCCGCTTCATCAATGCAGATGGCGTATCTTTCCCCGGGTGCGACGAATTGATTATGACAGATACCATGCGGGAACGCAAAGCGGAAATGGAAAAGCTCTCTGACGCATTCATCGTTTGTCCCGGCGGGATCGGCACCTTTGAAGAACTGTTTGAGATGCTTTCCCTGAAGCAGCTGGAGCGTCACGGAAAAGCAATCGTCATTCTGAACACCGACGGGTACTACAACGGGTTGAAACAGCTTCTGGAGCATTCCATCCGGGAAAACTTCGTGCGGGATATCTGCCGGACGCTGTATTGCTTTACGGATACGCCCGCGGAAGCGTTCCGTGCCGTTACGGAGTACATCCCGAATCAGGACGCCAAGGATCTGCGGGGATTTCCGTCGGCTTACACCTTTGAATCCCCCAAAGAAAACGAATGAAACCGAAATAAACTAAGGAAAGGAAACATAGAAATGCAGGAAGATCGGGATTATAACGAAAACAAAGATCCGGAAAACGTTCCGGAGAACGGCTCCGGAAGCGACGTGACCGGAGTGTCGGAAAAAGGCAGTACTTCCGAAAACGGAGAAAATACCGAACAGCACACGTGGAAAGAAAGCGAAGCAGCCGGGCAGACCGATGCGGAAGGATTTTCCGAACGGGGTGACGGCGAAACAATTGCCTACCGGACTGCCGGGACCACCGGCGACGGGAAGAAACGTCGTTTCCCTGTCTGGCAGATCGGCGTTGCGGCGATTGCGTTCGGGCTGATTGCCGCGATCGTTTTTCAGTTTTCTTCGCTTGCGCTGTCCAGAATCCTCCCGAAGGACAAGGATAAAATCAAGGTTGTTAGCACCTTTGTCACAGGTGACAAGACTGCCGCCGCAAACGACGTGTCGGATGTTGTCGCGGAACTGATGCCCGCGATGGTCTCCATCAACGTGGTGTCCACCGTCCACGCAAGTAACGGAATCTTCTCTTATGAATATGAGGCAACCGGCGCGGGAAGCGGCGTGATCTTCGGGCAGTCAGACACTTCCCTCTACATTATGACCAACTACCACGTGATCGACGGTGCCAAGTCCATTGCGGTCAGTTTTGCGGACAATACGGCATATTATGTATCGGTAAAGGGCTATGATGAGGCAACCGACCTCGCAGTTCTGGAAATCCGGCTCAGCGACATGAAAGAAGAAACCAAGTCGGCAATTGCCATTGCGGTTCTCGGTTCCTCCGAAAATCTGAAGCTCGGAGAAAAAGTCATTGCCATCGGCAATGCACTGGGTTACGGGCAGACCGTCACGGTCGGTTACGTCAGCGCGCTTGACCGGCAGGTACAGGATGAGGACGGATATGTCAAATCCATGATCCAGACAGATGCTGCAATCAATGCCGGAAACAGCGGCGGCGCGCTTATCAATGCAAAAGGCGAAGTCATCGGCATCAACTCCATGAAGAATATCACCGAAAACACAGACAACATCGGTTATGCGATCCCGATCGACACAGTGAAAACCGTAACGGAGGAAATCCTGACGCGCACGGTTTACAGCGGGACCGATGTCGCCTATCTCGGCATTACCGGCGCGGCGGTAAGCGATGTGTATTACAACTACGCCAAGCTCGGTATCCCCGCCGGTATCTATATCAGTGCCGTTGCGGAAAACATGCCTGCTGCAAAAGCCGGACTTCGGGCGGGGGACATCATCACCGCGTTTGACGGCAAAACCGTTGTCAAAATGACCACGCTCCAGACCTATCTCACTTATAAGACCTCCGGTGATACCGCCACGCTGACCGTTGCGAGAAAACAGAATTCCGGGAAATATGAAACACTGACGCTGACTGTGAATCTGGTCTCCAAAAAGGATGCCGGAATCTCGGAATAATTGAATCCGGAACAGAATATAAAAGCCTTGAGCGACCGCTCAAGGCTTTTTCTGATACAGGTGTTTTTTCATTGGCAACCGACCGCGCAAAATGTGTCGGCGGTTGATTCCGGGTTACGGTGAAAAAGTCCTGTTGGAACCGGTACCGAAGACCGCCCCCGATTCACCGAAGTTCGACCCCGGAAAGCAGTTCATCCGCATGATGCTTCACAAGCGAAGAACAGTAATACAACAGAATGATCCGAAGCGCGGTACACAGACGAAGTTTTGCCCCCGGCAGCGGCTCCTTGTAACCGGCGGTCACTTCCCCGACGACCCCATCCACCGTTTTTTCATCGCACCGGCCGACTGTGTCCAGTTTTTCGATACACAGGCAGATCGCGTCGTACAATTCGGTGTCGGAGATAATATCGTCACTCCGGTCGTCCACCCGCCCGTTGATATACTGGATCAGAAACGAAATGTGGTCGAGCTGGATGCAGGATCGGAGCATATTGATGATGAGAATATGCGCCACCTGATCCATGTTGTATTTCTTCTGCACCGAGTTCTCCACCCAGCCGCGCTTGGTCCAGTTTTGCAGGGTGGAGCCGTCGATCCCGGAAATATCCCGGATCTGCGACAGCATCACTCCGTCGCTGAACAAAAAAACTTTTTTTAAGAAAGCCTTCCCCGTAGCACCGTCCAGATCTGCCTTTTTCAGCTTGGTGCCCGGAATGAGCGGATCCTCAATATACAGATTCATGATACCCTCCAAGAAAACAGCTGACCGTGACATCTCTGTCACGGATTTTGCAACGTGTTTAATATATTATATCACGCAGTCGCACGATTGTCAACCGCCCTGCGGTTATTTTTCTGCCGCGCGTCCCCGGAGTCGGAACAACTTCGGCTGGTTTGGAAAAACAATGCTCCGATTGCTTCAGATTACTTCAGACAGAAAGGCGTAATTTGTGAAAGAGTTTTTTCTGACCGCGTTTGCTGCCCTGATCCACGAATGCGGACATCTGTTTTTTGCTGGTTTACTCGGCGTCCCCGTCTGCGGGATCCGGTATGACACCACCGGACCGCGCCTGCGTATGGGCAGACCGCTTTCTTATCCGGAGGAAGGGCTCATTGCCGCAGCAGGACCGTTTTGTAATCTGGTCACCGGCGGAGTACTTTTTTTATTTCCCATGAACCGCTCGCTCTTGTTCTTTGCGGTGACCTCTCTGTTTCTGGGGCTTCTCAATCTTCTGCCGCTCAAGGATTCCGACGGATACCGGATTCTGAAGGTAATGCTTCACCGCCTCCCGTACCCGTGGGGGGACCGTATCTGCACTGTCGCATCGCTTCTGACCGTGGGCATATTCTGGCTGTTGGCAATCTATCTCATGCTCAAGACTGGCTCCGCAATCCTGTTGTTCGTCTTCTCGGCAACCATGTTTCTTGACACGGTATCCGAACGTAAAAAATAAAAGGATTCGGGAGATTTCCGGAGGAAACGGGAGAAATCCGCCGATTTTTGTATGTTATTTTCAAAAATCACTCATTATTCGCGGATAATTGTTAATAATCACATTTTTTCGATTTTTTAAGCAAATGTATTGCAATCCGAAATATTTTCTGATACAATGTAGTGCGGAATTTATGGACAGTTGGCTTTTGTGCGGTAAAAATGCCGCCTGCAAAACGCATCGTTCCCCATTTTTTACCTTAAAGGAGTATTTATGCGGAATGAAAAAAGACGTTCTGATCGCACTGCAAGGGGTCTCCAAATCCTTTGACGGCGAAACGGTTCTGAAAGAGATCGATCTCAACATCCATGACGGCGAATTCATGACCCTGCTCGGTCCCTCCGGTTGCGGAAAAACCACCACGCTCCGGATTATCAGCGGGTTCGAAACTCCGGATACCGGTGTTGTTTCGTTTGACGGAAAAGTCATCAACGATCTTCCGCCTTACAAACGCCAGATTAACACGGTGTTTCAGAAATATGCGCTGTTCCCGCACCTGAACGTGTATGACAACATTGCGTTCGGACTGAAACTCAAGAAAACAGACAAAGAAGTAATCTGCGAAAAGGTGGAGGAAATGCTCCGCCTGGTCAATCTTCGCGGATTTGAAAAGCGCAGGGTCAATACCCTTTCCGGCGGTCAGCAGCAAAGAGTTGCCATCGCACGGGCGCTCATCAATGAGCCGAAGGTGCTCCTTTTGGACGAGCCGCTCGGCGCGCTGGACCTCAAGCTCCGCAAGGATATGCAGAAGGAGCTCAAGGAAATTCAGCACAAGACGGGCATTACCTTTGTGTATGTCACCCACGATCAGGAGGAAGCGCTCTCCATGTCCGACACGGTCGTTGTCATGGCAGACGGTCAGATCCAGCAGATCGGCACGCCCACCGATATTTACAACGAGCCTGTCAACGCATTTGTTGCGGATTTCATCGGCGAATCCAATATCCTCGACGGTATGATGCTGGAGGACTGCAAGGCTCGCTTTGCGGGACACACCTTCACCTGTGTGGACAAGGGCTTTGCTCCCCGGGAGATGGTCGATATCGTCATCCGTCCGGAAGACGTGGACGTGGTGCCGGTCGAAAAAGGAATGCTCACCGGCAAGGTCACCGGCGTGACCTTTAAGGGCGACTATTATGAGATCATCGTGGACGTCTGTAATTTCAAGTGGATGCTTGAGACCTCCGATTTTGTCGGAGAGGGCGAAGCCATCGGGCTTTCCATTGACCCCGATGCCATTCACGTCATGAAGAAATCCGAATATTCCGGTATGTTCGGCGATTACTCCACCTTCTCCGACGAAGCAGACGAGTTGTCCAATCCCGATGCTGATCTGACCGAGGAGGCTACGGATGTCTATGCGGAATAATCAACTGTCACTGACGAGAAAAGTGATTCTGGCACCTCACCTTGTCTGGTGTGTGCTCTTCATCATCGTTCCTCTGCTCTTTGTGGTGTATTACACGTTTACAGATGCAAACGGCGCGTTCACCATGGCGAACATTCAGTACCTCATGACAAAGGAAGTGCTCTACACCTTCCGGAACTCGATCCTGTATGCTGTAGCTGCGACCGTCATCAGTCTGATCGTGGGGTATCCGGTAGCGCTGGTCATTTCCCGGCTCACCGAGCGCAACCGTTCGCTCATGACCACGCTCATCATGGTCCCCATGTGGGTCTGCTTCATCATCCGCACGTACACCATCAAGAACATCTTCAACGACAACGGTATCATCAACAACCTTCTCCAGAACATGGGACTTGATCCCATCAAGTTCATGGGAACGCCTGGACTCATCATTTTCGGCATGGTGTATGATTTCCTTCCCTATATGATTATTCCGATCTGCACCGTTCTGTCCGGCATTGACAAACGGTACATCGAGGCGTCGTATGACCTCGGATGCAGCCCCGCGAAATCCTTCCTGAAGGTAATCTTCCCGCTCAGTCTGTCCGGCGTCATTTCGGGGATCACCATGGTGTTCGTTCCCGCAATCAGTACCTTCTATATTTCCAGTACCCTGTCCAGCGGCAAGATCGCACTGGTCGGCGATAAAATTGAGGCGGCATTTTTGTCGGAGAGCAACTATAACCGAGGCAGTGCGCTGTCGCTCGTTCTGATGATCATGATCCTCGTCTGCCTGTTCGTTATGAACAAATTCGGGAACAAGGAGAGTGAGTCGATGGTATGAAAACGCTTGGTAAAGTATACACCGGGCTGATATTTGTACTCTTATATCTCCCCATTCTCGTAATGGTATTCTTCTCCTTCAACGCGACCAAGAGTAC
Organism: uncultured Eubacteriales bacterium; assembly: GCA_934525675.1. GTDB lineage: Bacteria > Bacillota > Clostridia > Oscillospirales > CAG-272 > CAKVOU01. Next base: position 17,164 of record CAKSZH010000002.1, on the reverse strand, counting down.
CGCAATCCTGTCGTTTGATTACAGTGCAGCCCGTCCCTTCGGATATTGGTATTCGGAATTTTTCAAATCTGATGCTGCCATGTCCGCGCTCAAAAACTCTCTGGTGCTTGCCGTGCTTTCCGCTCTGATCTCCACCGTGATCGGCACCCTCGCGGCAATCGGTATTTACCGGCTGCGTAACCATTACGTGAAAAACGCGATCTCAGGCGTGACCAACATTCCGATGATGAATCCGGATATCGTGACCGGTATTTCGCTCATGCTTCTGTTTGTCGGCACCTTCGGGATCCTCAAGATCGGAAAAATGGGGTTTGCCACCATTCTGATCGCGCACATTACGTTTAACCTTCCGTATGTGATTCTGTCGATCATGCCCAAGCTCACCCAGATGGACAAACACCTGCCGGAAGCGGCGATGGACCTCGGCTGTACGCCGGTTCAGTCCTTCTTCAAGGTGGAGCTTCCCTTCCTGTTCCCGTCGATCCTGTCAGGCGTTTTGATGGCGTTCACCCTCTCGCTTGACGACTATGTCATTTCCCTCTTCACGGGCGGGTCTTACCAGACGCTTCCCATTTATATTTTCTCGCAGGCGAGAAAAAGCGTCTCCCCGTCCATCTATGCGCTTTCCACTTTCTTCCTTGTCTGTGTCCTTGTCCTGCTCATCGCAATGAACGTCCTGCAAAGCCGGATGGATCATGCGGATCAGCGCAAAAGCAGACACTGAAACAAATCGTATCCCCATCCGGGCGTCCGGATACAAATAATAAAACTAAATTGGAGAAGTAAAAAATGAAAAGAATTCTTTGTGTGGTCTTGTGTGTCATGATTGTCCTTGCGTCGCTTTCCGCGCTGGCTTCCTGCGGAAAAGGCGACGGTACCGATGATATTGAATTTGTGGAAACCCCGTATAAGGGCACGAAGCTCTATGTCTACAACTGGGGCGAAAACATCGCGGACGGCTCCGACGGTTCTGTGGACATTGTCAAAAAGTTCGAAAAAAAATACGGGATTGACGTGATCTATACCACCTATGCGAGCAACGAGGAAATGTACACGCTTCTCGCGGGCGGCGGCGTCAATTACGATGTTGTGATCCCGTCCGATTATATGATCGCACGTCTCATTTCCGAAGGGCTGCTTCAGAAACTGGACTTCTCCAATATTCCGAATTATCAGAACATCGCGGAAGAATACCGCAGTATGTATTATGATCAGGGCGGCGAAGGCGGTGCCGCCGAATACTCCGTTCCCTACACCGTCGGCATGGTCGGTGTTGTTTACAACACCAAGTATGTAGACGAGGCGGACGTTGCAAAAAAGAGCTGGGACCTGCTCTGGAACCAGAAATACGCCGGCAAGATCCTGACCATCAACAACTCCCGTGACGCGTTCGGCATTTCCATGTTCTATCTGCAGAATATGGACGTCAACTCCAAGAACCCTGACGACTGGCAGAAGGCTTACGACGCGCTGGTCGCACAGCGTCCCGTCCTGAAGGGCTACTACATGGACGAGGTATTCGACGAGATGGAGGGCGAGAACGCGTACATCGGTACTTACTACGCGGGTGACTGCCTGACCATGATGGACGAAAACGAGAATCTCGCGTTCTACTATCCCGAAGAAGGCACCAACATTTTCGTTGATGCAATGTGCATTCCCACCTGTGCCAAGAACAAGGGTGCGGCAGAGCTCTTCATCAACTTCATGCTGGAGAAGGAATGGGCAATCGAAAACAGCCTGTATATCTACTATGCATCTCCGAATAAACTGGTCAGAGAGGATGCGGAATACAAGAAGAAGCTGGGCGATGATTATTACAATTACCTGTACTCCTACCCGGCTTCTTACCTCAACGAGGACGGCACGCTGAATACCAAGAAGGTTCAGTATTACTACGACCTCGACAGAGACACCAAGGACCTGCTCGCAACGCTCTGGGACCGTCTCAAGGCGGCTAACTGAGCCTATAACAATTCACCCGACGACCGGGGAGGCAACCGAAAAAAGCCTCCCCGGTTTCGGCAACATCCGGAACAATCCGAAAATCTATTTACCCGGAAAGGAAGTAACCTGATATGAAAAAACTTTTGAATTCCCTTCTGACCGGCTGTATCCTGCTTGCCATCGGCATCGGGTATCTCGGAAATGCGTTTGGACTGTGGGGCGACTACACCTTCAAATTGTTCTTCCCCGGCTGGTGGACGTTTTTCCTGATGCTTCCCATGCTGTATTCGTTCATCAACGACGGTTTCAATTTCTTCAACCTGACGGTATTCGCCGTCGGCGCCATCCTGTTTTCTTCCTTTTACATTCCGCAGGTTGACGGAAAGCTCTTCCCCATCATCGTCGGTGTGGTGCTCGTGGTCCTTGCGATCCGCATCATTCTGACCCCGCTCTTCTCAAAAAAACGCGCAAAGCGGATCACGGCAGAAACAACCGGTGGTACCGACCCGCAATCAAATGCCGGTATGAATGAAGAAACGCCGCGGTCCGATCCCGCCGGTGATCGTTATACGACCAGCTTTTCCGGAAATCATGTGGATTACACCGACCGCCCGTTTTACGGCGCATCGCTGGAAGCCAATTTCGGTGCGATCGAGCTGGATCTTCGCCGTGCGCTCATCAACGGGGACTGCATGATCGACGCGCAGTCCAGTTTTGCCGGAATCAAGATCTTTTTGCCCGACGATATCGGTGTCCGCGTGGAGAAGCATTCCTTCTTCGGCGGCGTGGATGTCAAAAAGAAACAAAGCGGCAGCGTCCGGCATACCGTAACGGTCCGCGCGGAGGCAAACTTCGGCGGAATTGAAATCCGGTAAACCGACAAAAATAGAAAACTCCGTGAGCCGGGAGGTCCCGACTCACGGAGTTTTTATATCGGTATGATTTTGGGGAGCGGTTTTGATTCGCGCCCTTTGCGGAAACATCGTCGATCAGCGCGCAACCAGTTTTCCGTCAGAAAGATCAATGGTGATCGTGCTGTCGGGAGCCAGGTCTTCCCCGATGATCTTCTTTGCCACCAGCGTTTCCACGTTGGATTGCAGGTATCTCTTGAGCGGTCTTGCGCCGTAGATCGGGTCGTAGGCGTTCGAAATAATGAACTCCTTTGCCGCGTCGGTTACGACCAGGTGCAGCTGACGGTCGGCAAGTCTTGCGGCAAGCTCCGCAATCTGCAGGTCAGCAATGCCGGAGACGTTTTCCTTGGTCAGCGGCTTGTAGAAGACGATCTCATCCAGCCGGTTGAGAAATTCGGGACGGAAGCTGCGCTTGAGCAAATCGGAAACGCCCTTCCGCGCTTCGTCGCTGATCTCGCCTTTTTCATTGATGCCGTCAAGGATTAGGTCGGAGCCGAGGTTGGAGGTCAGAATCATGATGGTGTTCTTGAAGTCCACCGTGCGCCCCTGGCTGTCGGTAATTCTGCCGTCATCCAGCACCTGCAAGAGGACGTTGAACACGTCGGGATGCGCCTTTTCCACTTCATCAAACAAAACCACGGAATACGGTTTTCTTCTCACCGCTTCGGTCAGTTGCCCTCCCTCGTCGTATCCGACGTATCCGGGAGGCGCGCCGATCAGACGGCTGACCGAGTACTTTTCCATGTACTCGCTCATGTCAATCCGGATGAGGTTCTTTTCGTTGTCAAAGAGTGCCTCGGCAAGCGCCTTGGCAAGCTCGGTCTTACCGACACCGGTAGGCCCTAAGAACAGGAAGGAACCGATCGGACGCTTGGGGTCACGGATTCCCGCACGGGACCGCAGAATCGCGTCGCAGACCTTTTCCACGGCTTCATCCTGACCGATCACACGCTTGTGGAGAATGGAATCCAGGTGGAGCAGTTTCTCCCGCTCCCCCTCCATCAGCTTTGCAACCGGAATACCAGTCCATCTGCCGACGATCTTCGCGATCTCCTCCTCGTTGACCTCGTTACGGAGCAGCGAGTTCTTGGACGCGGCGTTCCTTGCCGCCTCCGCGGCTTCCAGCTCTTTTTTCAGTTCGGGGAGTTTGCCGAATTTCAGTTCCGCGGCACGGTTCAGATCGTACTCGTTCTGCGCCCTTTCGATCTCGGCGTTGGTCTGTTCGATCTCCTCACGGATGTGTCCCGATTTTTCAATCAGCTGCTTTTCGTTCTGCCACTTTGCTTTCATGGCAGAGAAGGTCTCTCTGTTTGCGGTAAGCTCCTGCTTGACTTTTTCAAGACGGTCAAGAGACAGTTTGTCGCTTTCCTTGCTGAGTGCCGCCTGCTCGATCTCCAGCTGCATGATCTTCCGGGAGATCTCGTCCATTTCGGTCGGCATGGAATTCATTTCGGTACGGATCAGCGCGCACGCTTCATCCACAAGGTCGATCGCCTTATCCGGCAAGAACCGGTCGGTGATATACCGGTTGGACAGCGTTGCCGCCGCAATCAGTGCCTGGTCATGAATTTTGACGCCGTGGAACACCTCATAGCGTTCCTTCAGCCCACGGAGGATCGTAATGGTATCCTCCACCGTCGGCTCTCCGACCATGACGGGCTGGAACCGACGCTCAAGGGCAGTATCCTTTTCGATATATTGCCGGTACTCGTTCAGCGTCGTGGCGCCGATACAATGCAGTTCCCCGCGCGCCAGCATCGGCTTGAGCAGGTTGCCGGCATCCATGGAACCCTCGGTCTTACCCGCGCCCACAATGGTGTGAAGCTCATCAATAAAGAGGATGATCTTCCCCTCGCTCGACTTGACCTCGTTCAATACCGCCTTGAGTCTTTCCTCAAACTCGCCGCGGAACTTTGCGCCCGCAATGAGCGCGCCCATATCCAGAGAGAACAGCTCCCGGTCTTTTAAGTTATCCGGCACGTCCCCGTGAACGATTCTCTGCGCCAGTCCTTCCACGATTGCCGTTTTACCGACACCGGGTTCGCCGATCAGGCACGGGTTGTTCTTGGATTTCCGCGACAGAATCCGGATGACATTCCGGATCTCCTCGTCACGCCCGATGACCGGATCCAGCTTCTGGTTTCTTGCCAGCTCGCAGAGATCCTGCCCGTATTTTTTGAGCACATCGTAAGTTGATTCGGGATTATCACTCGTGACGTGCTGGGTCCCCCGCACATCCTTGAGCACGGCAAGAAGCCGGTCAACCGTCAGGTTGTGATCCTTAAAATACTGCTTGAGGGAACGATCGGGCTTTACGATCAGACCCAAGAGGAGATGCTCCACCGAGACATAGGAATCCTGCATGGAACCGGCACGCGACTCGGCCTCATTCAGTGCCGTATTGAGTTCTTCCGATATATAAACCTGACCGTTCGCGCCACTGACTTTGGGCATCGCATCGATCAGATCCTGCATACTCCGCACCGCCTCGTCAGTCGGGATACCGAGCTTCGGAAACAGTTCCCCGACAAGCCCGGAATCCTGTTTCAGAAGAGCCAGAAGCAGGTGCTCCTCACGGATCTCCTGCTGTCCGTTCTCCGCGGCATACCGCTGTGCGTCCTGCAATGCGGACATACTGTTTTGCGTACATTTCTGAAAGTTCATGTCAAATACCTCCTTTGCCGTTTCATTTGCCATTTCATTCAGCATCTTTATCTTACGCCGATTCTGTTAATTTGTATACAATATTTCATGTCCGAATTGTAAACATTAGCACTCTTCTTATATGAGTGCTAATGCGATTGAACAAAAAAGAGACCCGCCTGAGCGGATCCCTTTTTTATGGTTATTTTTCTTCTTTCAATTCCTTCAGCTCTGCGAGAAAGGTATCAATATCCTTGAATTCCCGGTAAACCGAAGCAAACCGGACATAGGCAACATCGTCGATTCCCTTGAGCTTCTGCATGACCATTTCCCCGATTTCCCTTGAAGTGACCTCAAACCGGAGCGTGTTCTGCAGCTCCGCTTCGATCTCGTTGACAACCTCTTCGGCATTAACAGGACGCTTCTGCGTCGCCTTGAGCACACCGGAAAACAGCTTGTTCTTATCAAACAGCTCCTTACTGCCGTTTTTCTTGATGACGACAATCTGAACGGTCTCAATCGTTTCAAACGTGGTAAAACGCTTCTGGCAGTTCAGGCATTCGCGTCTGCGGCGGATGCTGTTGCCGTCTGCCACCGGACGCGAATCGATCACTTTGCTTTCGGTATAACCGCAATTCGGACATTTCATGAAATGAACCTTCCACTTCTCCGCTTTGCCTTGCCGCCTGGAAAACGGCAAATACGAGACGGTACGGACCGGCTTGTCTACGGAGAGAGCGCGTCTTCCGCATGGGACACGTTTGTTTCCGATCCGTATTCATCATACCATATTTATTCCGTTTTGTAAATAGTTTTTGAGGAAATCGCGGAGTACGACATATCTTCAAAAACATCCTGCGCGGTACAAGGCGTAACGGAATGCTGGAACAGATAGGTCGCAAGATGGAAGGGATTCATTCCAAACGGGAACCAATCAGTCAGAAATTGATCATTTCCGTACTCCATTTTCAGATGATAACCACTCTTGGTTTTGAACAAATAATAGACTAGGTTGACTCCTTGCAATTCTTTGATTAAATGGACGGGGATTTCCGGGACTTCGGTAAATACTTCTGACTGATTCATAATAGGGCTCCTTTCTCTGTTGTGTTTTTATTATAACAGATAAGGAATCGGTGCGTCTTTCGGGCAAATACGCACTGAAAAATCTTGATGTTTGTTCAACATCCTCTTTTTGTTGTGCACTATCACGAAATTTATTCGACAAAATACGCGTTCAACGAAACAGAAGCCTTACAATATTTTCCTGAATTCGTATAAATATCTATTGTATTTTTTTAGAAAATATTTTTCTAACCGTTATTTTCCTGTTTTTCGCATCATGGCATGTCAACATCTTGCGTTGAATCAATAATATCATTGTATATGTAGTATTTATTTCAAAGTATCTCAATATTGCAAAATACAAACGATACTTGTTACAAAAAATCTAATTCTGCACAATGTAGTTAGAAGATATATCTAATTGCCCGAAAATTCGCCGAAAATTTTCATTATTTGTTCCTCCGCCTCATCCGCACGGAGTTTGTCCGCCACGTATGCGTGTCGGAGCAGTTCGGCGGGGATATAGGGGTCGTATTTGTCAAAGATCGGTATCTCTCCGGCACCCACCAGCTCGTCGAGCCGGATCCCGACATCGGAAACAATCCCGGCAAGATACCGGGCGAAATCCTCCCCGGTTCCCTTTTCTAACCGGAACGTGATATAATAGCACCCTTCAAAGTTGACATCCCCGACACCGGCGGGCTTCCCGACATGCCGGATAAACTTGCGGAGCGTGCGGAAGGAACGGGTTCCGAGCCATGGAAAGAGGCACCAGTTGAACCCGCCGAGATGCACGAGAGAGTGGGTCAGCATTCCGGTATTGCGTGCCAAGTGCCTTGCGACCTCCAACCGCCTTCTGGCGTTTTCTTTCAAATATGGGTAAACGGTATCCTCCTCCAGAACACGTTTCATACGCTCAAGAATTCTGGTGTGAATCTCGCCGTAGTCGCCCGGCCAAGAGATCTCCATTTTACCGTCCACCTGCTTCACATAAATCAGCTTTCGCTGAATATCAAGCTCCTCGACCTCCCAGACACGACCCGCAAGCGCAAACCGGTCGCCGACCGGAGGCGGCGTGGTGATGGTGCCGATTTCATCAGAACCCGCACGCACCGTGAAATCCTCGCTGTCCTTGAAGACCGCGTAGAATTTGAAGCTGTTCAGGATTCTCTCGCCGCGCAATCCGACGATCAGCCCGCCCTCCTCGGTCATCTCCAGATACTCCTGATTAAGCATGGAAACGAGCAGATACCGGTACTCTTCTTTTGTGACCTCCGAGAAGGCGGGATAGGAAAGAATCTTTCCCGCAAGACGTTCCGCGGTCAACTCCCCGGACGAGGCAAGAACGCTCAGCGTCTGGTGGAACAAAAGGCTGAACGGAAGCGACTTCTTCTGCGGCGGTTCAATGAAACGTTCCTCGATATAAAGCTGAATGATGGCGATAGCTTTGAGCAGTTCCCACGGAATAAGCTGCGGAAGCGGCGTATTGGGGAGCGGATTCTCCTCGCGGAACACCATCATCATTTCGGGCGGCTCGCCGCGTCTGCCCGAACGACCGAGACGTTGAAGGAAACTTGACACCGAATTCGGGGATTCGTTCTGCAGGACCCGCTCCAGTCTGCCGATGTCGATTCCGAGTTCCATCGTCACCGTAGCACAGGTCACCACCATGCTGTCTTCGTCCTTCATTCTGATTTCCGCTTCCTCACGGAGCGCGGAGGACAGATTGCCGTGATGAATCAGAAAAATATCACGGTCGCCGCGCCGTTTGGCAATCTGGCGGAAGGTTGCGGTCAGGTATTCCGTTTCCTCGCGGGAATTGGAAAACACAAGCGCCTTTTTGCCGTACACGCAGTCGTACATATATTCATATCCCGCGTCCAGCTGTGCTCTCCGCGGCTTATTCGAGGAACCTTCCGCGCCTTCTTCGGTTGGAACAGGTTCATCCCGCTGATTGTCCGGTCGCTCTGCAGCCTGGGGACCGCTTTGTTCCGACGATACGGACAGTGAAACAGATCCGGATGCCCCGGACTGCGGAGCGGATGCCGGAATATCGTCCGTCCTCTCCGCGTCGGTCGGCTGTCCCGCTTTTTCCGGAAGTTCGCCCGAAACCTTGTCAAATGCCGCAGGCGTCTCTCCCGTCCGGATCGCGGGATCCTGATTTTCGTCGAGATTCTGGATATAAAAATGCTCAAGACCGAGCCGCCAGTGAATCTTCTCCTTCGGCGGAAGCGGTACATCGGTCTCACGGTCGGTGCCGCCCGCGAGCCAATCGGCAGCGAAGTGCGGGTCCCCCACGGTCGCGGAAAGTCCCACCCGCCGCGGGGTATGCCCGATCCGTTCGGCAAGGCGGACCAACTGACAGATGATCTGATTGCCGCGATCGGAGCCAATCAATGTATGCACCTCGTCGATCACGACATAGCGCAGATCGCCGAAGAGACGCAGAAGATCGTTCGGACGATTGATGAGCATTGCTTCAAGCGATTCCGGCGTAATCTGGAGAATCCCTTTCGGGCTTTCAAGCAGTTTTCGCTTGTGCGACATGGAAACGTCGCCGTGCCAATGGGTCACCGTAATTCCGCTCTCCCGAAGCAGATCATCCATGCGGTAAAACTGGTCGTTGATGAGGCTTTTGAGAGGAGCAATGTACAAAGCTCCGACCGAAAAGGGCGGATTCTCCCAAAGGTCGGTCAGGATCGGAAAGAACGCCGCTTCGGTCTTCCCCGACGCAGTCGCGGAAGTCAGAAGCAGATGATGATCGGTTTCAAAGAGCGTTTTTGCCGCGGCAATCTGAATGGAACGCAGGGACTCCCAGGAATTTGCATAGATGAACTCCCGGATAAAATCCGGAAAGCGTTCAAAAATCTGTTCTGCGTCTGTCATCACGGTCACCAGTGCCTTCGCGTCCGCGAGGCTTCCTTTCTCTTTTGGGTTCGATCCGATCAACGTCGTTCCCCCGACCCGGCATCGGCGGCAATCCTTCTGTTCGACGCGATCCTACCGCCGATTTACAGTCCGGAAACGGACACTGATCCTTTTACACAAGCTTAATCCCGTTACACCGACATGCAATCCGGAATCAGGCGATCCCCCTCAGGCGGAGTATTCCCGCCTTTGTGAAACGCGTTTCTGCCGACTTTGCCGGATTCCTGTGTCAGAATTCCAGATCGTCCGGCGTAAAAATCCGTTTATCCTGTGCGGGTACCGCTCCGTCCGACGAGGTGGACGACAAGATTACAGCGGGCTGTGCGGCGGTCTCTGCCGCGGAGGACGGCACGACGGTCTTTCCGACCACCTCGTCAAATTCGGTACCGGGATTCTGAAGCAGAATGTTGAGCAGCGTCATATAATCGCGCAGCATTTCCCGCGGAGTAATCATACTGTCTGCTCCCGCGCGGGAAAGCGCGGTTTTGAGGAAAACCACCATCTCTTCATCGGTTACCAGCGGCTCCACGCCGTAGTTCTGCGCGTGAAGCAAAGTAATCCGCCGGAGAAGCGCCAGGAGTTCATCGTCGGAAAGCCGGCGCAGACGGATGACAGGACCGATCAGGTTGCGGTAACCATCAACGGTAAAACGGCTGTCGCAAAGACGACTGCGGAGTGCTTCGTAGCTGAAAAGTCCCCTGCGCTGGTCCTCCAGAAACTGCGGCGTTCCGCCGAACACAAGCGCAAGATGCGCGGCTCTCCCCTGAAGCGTATCATTGAACATGGAAAGCAACATTTCATAGTTGTTCTCCCGGCTGACCCGATGCGTGATCTTGTACAGATTGACGCATTCGTCAATGAAAACGACAAGCCCCCGATACCCGATCGCATGGGAAAAAGAGGCGAGTAATTTAACAAAATCGTACCAGTTGTCATCACAAATAATGGTTGACACATGAAAGCCGAGTGCCGCGCGCGCCTCTGTCCGGGTGGTGTATTCCCCGCGGAGCCAACGCAGGCAGGCGCTCTTTTTGTCATCATCGCCGTCGAGATACGCTTCATAAAAAGCGCTGATGACCCGGGCAAAATCAAATCCGCCGACCAGTTCTTCCTCCTCGCGGAGCTTTTCGTAGATCTTCGAGTTCAGCTTCGCCCGAAATTCCGGGTGCTCCGGCAAAATACCTCCGGCGGCAAGTTCCGACTGAAGCCCCGCGATCCAGCGGGAAATCACCTTGGAGAGCGCGCCTCCATCCGGCGACGCTTTGGAAGCAAGATTACGCACCAGTTCCCGATAGGTCGCAACCCCGCTGCCACCGGAACCGTACAGACGGCGTTCCGGGGACAGATCCGCGTCAGCAGTCAGAAAATCACGGTCAAGCGCGTACCCGCGGATGAGCTGCATCAGGAAGCTCTTGCCGCTTCCGTAGCGTCCGATCAGAAAGCGCATCGTCCCGCCGCCGTCATTGACGACCTCAAGGTCGGAAAGGAACGCGCCGATCTCCTCTTTGCGTCCGATGGCGATATACGGTGCTCCGCTTCTCGGGACAACGCCTGCCGAAACGGACGCAAGAAGCGAGGTCAGGATTCGCTTCGGCACCTGCTTCACGGTTTCTCTGTTCTGTTTATTCTGATTTTCCATACTGTTCGATCAGCTCCTTGGTCAAGGTTCGGTAATCCGGAATCAGTGCGTAGCCGCCGTCTGATTCCTCAAGCAAAATATCTCCGAATATATCCGCCGCTTTTTCGTTGATACGGTCGACAAAGGCATCCAGCGGCTCCCCGGTATGAAATGACTGCTCCGTCAGGTCATGCCCAGCGAGCGTGTCTGCAAGAGCGGCAAGTTCCGCCGGTGAGAACGGGCAAACCTCCGATCCGCCGGTGGAATTCTCCCCTTTGACGCTTCCCTGCATTCCGGACGTGGGAGCCGCGCTGTCGGGCGGAATATGCGAAGCCGGGACGGAAATCGTGCCGGAAGCATCCGGCGATCCCGGAACCGGGACAACGTGCGGCATGTCCGTCAGATCCCGGGCAAAGTCTGTGGCGGATGGGACGGCTGACGACGCAGAAATCGGTTCTGCGGCAGCCGCTGCATTCCGCGGTACCGGAATCAACGGCTGTGCGACCGGTCCGGTACCGGATTCATCACTGTTGTTTACCGGCTCCCGAATCGGGTTTACCCCGGGTGCCGCGCTTTCCGGTTCCGCAAAGGTCTCCACCAGTTTCTCCGTCGTCAGCCAGGATTCCTTTTCAATCTGTTCTGCCAGTTCCGGAGAAAGCGGTGTTTTCTCCGCGTCGTAATAGCTCCAGTAGCTTTCGGTTTCCGCGTCGGCAGTGGCTTGTGTCGCGCGGGTCTTCTTGCGCGGGAATTTTTCGTCGAAATAGCGGTCAATCACCTGCTTCACCTCATCGGGAAGCGAGCGTGCCGTCAGTCTGGATTTGATTCCCGCCGCCGCGCGCAGACGGTTCTCGGAATATTTGGCAATCTCGCCGATCAGTGCCTTCATTTCAAACGAATGGGACAGTGCGTCATAGGTAACGCGCAACCGCTTCTTCAGCGCCTGTACGCAGATCGCGCGGGTAAAGGTCTGGCGTTCCACCGTCATCCGGACAGGTCCTGTTACCAGTACACCGGAAACACCGGACCGGATCACCTCCGACAGAGCCGCCGGGATGTGTTCCTCCATCAAAGCAAGCAGTTTCCCTTCCGCATACCTGCTTTCTCTGTAATCATAGGCTGAGCAGAAATCAAGCAGCACGCGGGCGTCCGCAGAAGTACCCGCCGGCTTTTGACGGATGAACACCTCCTTGACGGAACAGACCCGCAAAAGAACAGGAAGGATCGGGGCAAGCCCCTCAGGCGGGAGAAAACCGTGCAAAAGGCAAAAGTCCGCCAGCCATTCCGGGATCATGGAATCCAATTGAGAAAAGACTTCCCGGTAGGCAAGATACACCTCCGTCATCCGGTGAAAGAATTCCTCCGGGGGAATCGTATCAGAGAGATTGATCAATTCGTACAGGTACAATTTGAGATAACTGAAATCCACTGTCGGGTACCGTCCGGTGCGGACCTCTTCCCGCCAGTAAAAATAGGTGTTGAGTTGCGCCCGCGTCAACTGGGAATATTGCGGCACGAAAGAAAAGAACGGTTCCTTCGGGCACGGCAATCCTTTGATGTGATAAAGTTTCTGTGCATCCCGACGGAATTGCTCATACACGGGGTATCCCGACGGAACGGGATAGATCTCCACGCGGCGGATCAGTCCGTCTTCCGGTTCAAAGACCGTTTCGGGGTCTGCTTTGCCCGGTTTCGGATCCGGGGACCGCTTCGGGATTCTCCCGTCATCTGTCCCTGCATCAGCGGCACGCGGTGTATTCTTTTCCGCCTCCGAGAAGACGTCCACCGCGGCGATATCGCGGTGCAGCGGAGGCGGTGCCTGCTTCTTTTTCGGGATCAGCGCCTCCAGATCCCAGAATGACGACAAATCATCACGTCCGTTTTTTTTCATCAGTCCGCCCCCTTCCCCGGATTTCTTAACATTTTATTTTACCATATTCAAAACTGTTTGTCAATTGTTTTCCCGTCCTGAACAGTTCAAAAAACTTGCGTGCGGTACTTGAAAACCGCAGATAAATCCGATATAATAAAAGGAGATACCGAACCACCCGCAAAGGAGTGAAGAAAATGAGTGATATGTTAAATACCGTTCCCGAAGAGTGTGCCGATCCCCATTCCGCCGAGGCACAGAAGGCGATTCTCCGTCAGGTGTACGACGCGCTCCGGGAAAAAGGTTATAACCCGATCGTTCAGATCGTCGGGTATCTTTTGTCCGAGGATCCCGCATATATCACGAACTGTAACAACGCGCGTGCGCTGATCCGTAAGATCGACCGCGACCAGATCCTCAACGAATTGGTACGAAACTATCTGGAAACGGACGGAGATAACGAAAAGTGACCTGCACAGACCTTAAAAAGAATCTGAAAACCGACACCGTTCCGGATCGTCGTTTTATTGTTGCGCTCGGAAATTTCGACGGCGTGCACATCGCGCATCAGAAGCTGATCAGCCTTGCCGTTTCGCTTCGCGACCGACTCTTCCCGGATGCCGCCGTAGCCGCGTGGTTTTTCTCCGATCTGCCGGAAAACGACCTGCCGGTTCCGCCGGTCGGACGACTGATCGGGAATGACGAAAAGAACGCGTTGCTCCGAAAGGCAGGGGCGGAGTACACGTTTGCCTACCCCTTTACCGAGCTTCGCGCGTTTTCCCCGGAGGATTTCTGCAATAAGACTCTGATTACGGAATGCCATGCGGCGGGAGCCGTCTGCGGGTTCAATTTTCGCTTCGGAAAGAACGCGGAGGGAACACCGGAAAAGCTGGAATCCTTCTTCCCCGGCGCATTTGCGGAATTGCCGGAAACCCGGATTGACGGCATGACCGTCAGTTCCACCGCCATCCGAGAAAGTCTGCGGAACGGCGACACGGAAACGGCAAAACGGATGCTCGGTCGCCCGTATTCCCTGACCCTGCCGGTCACACACGGAAAGCATCTCGGGACGGGTATGGGAATCCCGACCGTCAACCAGGTGTTCCCCGCAGGAGCGCTGATTCCGAGGCACGGAGTTTATGCAACCGTTACCCGCATTGACGGAAAATCCTATCCGGGTATTTCCAACATCGGCGTGCGTCCGACAGTAGAATCCTCCGATTCCGTCAATTGCGAAACGTATATTTTCGATTATTCGGGCGACCTTTACGGAAAAACCGTAACCGTCGAATTTCACCGCTTCTTGCGGGACGAACGGAAATTCGCAACCGTTCGGGAACTTCACGACGCAATCCAAGCAGATATTCAGAGCGTCAGAAAAATGTTCGGCTGACGGGATCCGTCAGAAAAATCCGACAAGCACATGATAAAAGAAGCAAAGGAGGTGACCGTCATGACGAGAAGAAACCGGACGGTGCCCATCCGCCTCTTCTTGTGTGCCTGTCTTTTTTTGATAATCGCTTCCCTTTTCCCGCTTCCCGTCCATGCAACGGCGGATGAGCCAGGGCTTTCCGCGCAAGCAGCGTTTGTCTATTGCATAGAAGAAAACCAGACCGTTCTTTCCCGAAACGCAGAGCAAACGGTCTATCCCGCGTCCTCCGTCAAGATCATGACCGGTCTGATTGCATGCGAGGCGCTGTCGGAACGGCTTGACGAATCCGTTACGATCGAAAAAAAGATGCTGGGTCCCGGTTCCGGTTACCGTTGCCTGAACCTGAAAGTAAACGATGTCCTGACCGTTCGTGACCTGCTCTACGGAGCGATCTGCGGCAATGATTACGATGCGTGCTATGTCCTTGCCTGTCTTGTCAGCGGGAGTGTCGACGCGTTTATCGAACGGATGAATCAAAGAGCTTTGGAGCTTGGAGCCGCGAATACGCGTTACACAAACCCGACGGGTGTCCACGATCCTGCCATGACGACCATCGCCGTCGACACTGCAAAGGTCGCGCTTGCCGCCGCCGGGAATCCGCTTTATCTTGAGATTTCCTCCGCGGAAAAATACACAACGTCGGGTGGCTTGCGCATTTCCAACCGCAATTCGCTTCTGATCGCTTCCCCCTACCGTGATACCCGTTTCCGGGGGCTGAACACAGGCATGACGGACGAGGGCGGTTACTGCATCGCCACCGTTGCGGGAAACGGAACCTATACCTATCTCTGCGTTCTTCTCGGTGTCCCGCAGGAAAACGGTCAGTACACGGAAGTCCGTTCCCTCATCGACTGGGCGTTCTCCGCGTTCGGCAATGTGGAACTGATTCCGGAAGGAAAAAAGGTCGGTTCGGTGTCCGTCCGGCTCTCCGACGAGGCAAAATCCGTTGATCTTTACACGGCAGGCAGTATCTCCGGATACTTCCCGACCGACATCCTGTCAAGTCCGGAGTTTGTCATGCGCTGTACCACCGAATCCGACACACTGGATGCGCCGATCCGGGCGGGCGAGGAAATCGGGCATCTCACGCTCATGTATGAAGGACACGTGATCGGCAGTGTCTCCGTCGTCGCAAAAGTGGATGTTTCCAAAAGCGGCTTCCTTTCCGCAATGGCTGCGATGAAAAATCTGACCGGCAGGCGTTGGATCCGGATTTCTCTCGTTACAGCGGTTTTACTCGCTTCCCTGTACGCGTTGTTTGTCCTGCTTTATCACCGTAACAAGCGGTTCCGTCGCAGGTTTCAGACGGATGCCTATACCTCCATGACCCGCGCGTCGGACCGGAATCTGTCCCGAAAAGCCAAGTCCAAAGCAACGAACGCTCCGCAGGGTTCCCCCGCTGTCAGAGACCGCAACGTGCCGCCGCGTGCAACCCAAGAAAATCAAAACCCAAAACCGGGAACTCCCCGGCACGGGGTAAACAATTTCCCTGCTGATATTCCGGGCGCAAACGTCGAACGCCGCACCGTGTATTCCGCAAGTCCCTATCGCTCCTCCGGCACCACGAACGTTCCGCCGACGGATACACGTTCAGGTAGCGGAAACCGCTCGCGTAGCGACATGACTTTCAACACGGGCAGTTCCCGCAGATCCGGAGGAAACCGAAAACCGTACCCGGGACCGCAAACCGATTCCGGCTCCGTCAAAAATTACGGCTCCGGAAAAGTCCACGCCGGGAATTCCTCTTCCGGGACATTCGCCGGGCAAGCCCGGGAAACTGCGAGCAGAAACATTTCCGGAATACGTGAAACAGCAAGTCACCCGATCCGCAATGACAGAATTCCCGGGAAGCCGGCATCTTCCGTTCAACCGGCAGCAGGAGACAGAACAACCCCAAACCGCGCCGGAAATCACCGCGTCACAACCGATTCCGAACGTGTACTCCGGAACGGAAGTGCAAACAACCGCTCCGTTCCCCGGAATCATCTGCATGACGAAGACCGCCGTTGACAGAAACGGCGGTCTTTCCTGTTTCCGTCCCGTCATCTGTTTTTGTTTCCGCTTTCGTCTCCCGGTTTGTGTTTTTGCTGTAACATTCTCTTCCCGCTCCGTGTTGCAGATTTCTCTTTCCCGTCATCCGCTCTCTGATACTTCCCGCAATTCCCGTTCTGTACGACATTTGCTTTCGTACAAAGGGTTTCGAAGGATTTCTCTCCGAATTCTCCTGAAAATTTTACAAACCTCTTGATTTTTCTATTGCTTTATGCTATACTGTTTTAGTCGGCGTGAGTTACGGTCAACCGGACATATGGAGAGATATCGAAGTGGTCATAACGGGGCTGACTCGAAATCATGTACGCATTTGAGTAGTTGTATCACCGAAAACCGCCGAAAAGCCTTGATTTTGTTGGGTTTTCGCTCGGTTGATGATTTTTCTGACCGACTTATCTAACGGGTTTTCTAAAAAATTGAATAATGATTGTTTCCCTCGTTTTCGAGGGTGAACATATACGGAGAGGTATCGAAGTGGTCATAACGGGGCTGACTCGAAATCTCCTTCGGCTAACGGAAGCCCGACTTCCGAAAAGCCTTTAACCGTGCGGCTTTCGGGCGTTCGCCCGCCGCAAACACACCGTGAGTTCTAACAGGAATTCTAATACAACCGAATATTTGCGTTAATCTCGGTTTTCCGAGTTAACATACATGGAGAGGTATCGAAGTGGTCATAACGGGGCTGACTCGAAATCAGTTTG
>CAKSZH010000001.1 GCA_934525675.1 uncultured Eubacteriales bacterium | reverse complement strand
AGCGGCGAGGAAGCGATTGCAAATTTGGAGGAAGCGGTCGATCTGCTGAAAAGTGTTGTGCGTGAGCTTCGTGCTCTAATGGAGGAAAAGTGATGGCAAGAGCAAAAAAAGAAACCGCCCTCACGCCCGAAGAACGTTTGCAGGCGGCCTTGGTGCCGGATTGGGAGTGGCCGTATAAGTTGCCGAAGAATTGGTGTTGGACAAGGATGCAAGAAATAGCACAATGGGGGTCTGGTGGAACACCTTCGCGAAAAGTATCAGAATATTATAATGGTGACATCTCTTGGGTAAAGACAGGAGAGCTAAATGATGATTATATATTCGCAACAGAAGAACATATAACCCAAGAAGCTATTTCACATTCAAGTGCAAAAATCTATCCCACAGATACAGTTGTGATTGCAATGTACGGAGCAACAATCGGAAAAGTTGGCATTCTGGGAATTCCTGCAGCTACTAATCAAGCGTGTGCGTGTGCTATTGTTAAGCCGTCAACGGACTATAAATATCTTTTTTATTATGCTCAATCTCAAAAAGATAATTTTATAACAAAAGGTAAGGGCGGAGCTCAACCCAATATATCCCAAGAAATTATAAAATTCTACCAGTTTCCTCTCCCGCCTCTTGCTGAGCAGCACCGCATTGTCGACCGCATCGAAAGCCTGTTTGCCAAGCTGGATGAGGCCAAGGAAAAGGCACAGGCCGTGGTGGATAGCTTTGAAACCCGCAAAGCCGCTATTCTTCATAAGGCCTTCACCGGTGAACTGACTGCGAAATGGCGGGAAGAGCACGGCTCAAGCATAGGACACTGGAAAGAATGCTCAATCGGAGATGTTTTCACGCATACAACCGGTAAAGCGTTAAAGAGAAATAACCAAAACGGTATTTTAAAGAAATATATAACTACATCGAATCTTTATTGGGGAACATTTGATTTCTCTGAAGTCCGAGAAATGTATTTTACCAATGAAGAATTGGAAAAATGCACTGCAAAAAAGGGAGATTTGCTGGTTTGCAACGGTGGCGATGTTGGAAGAGCTGCAATTTGGAATTATGATTATGATATATGTTTGCAAAATCACATTTCTAAATTAAGGCGAAAGACTGATAGTATAAGTGTCCCGTTTTTCTATTATTATTTTATGTTTTTGAAGATTAACGGGAATATTGCCGGAAGGGGTATCGGCATAGCATCTTTGTCTGCAAAGGATTTGTTAGCAATAAAGGTCTACCTACCATCAATGACTGAGCAGCAGCAAATATCGCATATCCTTGATGAACTTTTTGATAAAGAACAACAGACTAAAGAAGCCGCTGAAGCAGTCCTTGACCGGATTGATCTGATGAAGAAATCCATTCTCGCCCGTGCTTTTCGCGGTGAACTGGGTACAAATGACCCAAGCGAGGAGAGCGCGGTGGAATTGCTAAAGCAAATATTTTAAAAGTGAGGTAAATACATGAGGATCCAAAGAGTTTCAATTAAAGAATTTAAAAACCTGAAAGGGTTTGATTGCATCTTTTCGGGATCCAATACTGCTGTATTTATTGGTAGCAATGGTTCCGGAAAGTCAAATCTTCTCGAAGTGATTACACGGGCATTTAGCAATGCTCAAAATGTCGCGTGCAGCAAGCCGCTTCCGCTCATTTCTCCGAAAGAAAGACCTGATTTGCAAGACTGTGTAATAGAGTATTCTGTCGCGGATACAAACTATACTTTAAAGTATAACTGCGATATGGGAGGTTTGTTTTTAAATGCAGATCCGGCTCTTAACAACCAGATCAGAGAGAAAATTGAAATCTGGTGTGACGACAAAATTTTACCTCAGAGTGAAGTAAAAAAAGCCTTGCCTGATATTGTGTTGATATATTATGCAGGCGAAACACAGCGTCAAAAAGGGCTTGCTGAAACCACCTACGACACACTTTATGAGAGAAGGTTGATAAGAGCCAAAACCTCTGATTTGCCCGGTTTGCGGTATCTAGATTGCTATGATACGGGAGATTTAACTCTTTTATTGGCAGCTGCTTCTGCATACCAAGGAGATTATTATCGCGAGTTAATCGATCTTTTGGACTGTGGAGAAATTGTCCCGAAGTTTAGTCTCATATTGAGAAAACCTCCCAAAGGAAAAGGTACCGCTGATACATATTGGGGAGCAACTGGTTTTGTCAAGCATTTTCTTGATGATTTGCGTAAAGGAGTATCTGCAACAAGAGATTTAGACTCTCAGTATTTCATGTTTTTCAATAATTCCATTGAACTCAAAAAAGTATCTGCTAATGAATTTGATCTTTTTTCAAAGCTTAAGGCATTGAAGTATTATGGATATCTTGATCACGTTGGAATTGAATTCACGAAGCGCGATGGGGCGCACTTCTCAGCCTTACGGTTGAGCGAAGGTGAAAAGCAACTTTCCTTATTGCTTTTGCTAACAGCATTTACGGCTAAAAATGAAGCTCTCTACCTGTTTGATGAATTCGATACTTATCTCCATTTAAATTGGCAAAAGGCGTTTTCCCAAATGTTACATGCTACTGATGTCGCTGGCCAAATGGTGATAACGACTCATTCTCCTGCAACGGTTGCTGGAATGCAGAGAAAAGATGTGTTTATTATGCATGATGGACGTTGCAAAAATGTGCCAAGTGAAACATACAACCGATCGCTTGATGAGATTATGGAAGAGCATATGTTGGTTTCGATGAGACCTGCCAAGTATAATGATCTAGTGCAGGAATTCAGAGAGGCAGTGATGCTTGGCAGAAAAGATTTGGCTGAAGAAGCTCTGATAAAAATTAGAGAGATTGTGGGTGAATCCGATCCGTTTTTCATTACGGCAAAGATTGCTCTGAATAGGATGAGTTGAAAATGAAATATATACATAAGAACCCCGAGCCTATTGGGTTGAGTCAGTACAAACAGACCCCAAATGCTTCTTATATGGGCTTGAGGAAGAAAAAAGCATTATATCGTGCGGTAAAACTTAGTTTAGCTCAAGAGCAAGGGTTTATTTGTTGCTATTGTGGGAGACGTATATCTGGAGCATCCTCTGATACACAAATTGAGCATCTTTATGCAAAAGGAACTCCAGTTTACGATGAAATGCAATTAGACTATGAAACGAATTTACTTGCATGCTGTGATGGTGGTAAACAAGAGCGTAGTGGAGGTGCAATTCGCAAGGAAGACTTATTCTGTGAATCATTAAAAGGAAATACTATTCTTCCCGTTAACCCTTTATGTGTTGAGTGCGAAAATAAGTTTCTATTTTCCGATGATGGAGAAGTCATAGGAGTAAGTAAGGATGCAGAAGTAACAATAAAAATACTAAATTTAAATTCTCCTGTAATTAAAAACATGCGAAAATATGCAATAGATAATTACGCTCTTTATCCTATTACCGATTGGCAGGCAGAGTTGGACAGACTCGCGAACAAAGATTCTGACGGGCAATACGAAGAGTTCTGTTTTGTTTTGAAACAATACATAGAAACCTTTCATGCTTCCGAATTAAGACAAGTTACAACGGTATAACAATAAAACAAATTTTAATTAATTATTTGAAAAAATAGTGTGACCTGAAAGGAGTCTGCAATGGCATCAATATCATTTAAATATTTAGAAGACAAACTGATTCTTTGTTATACTCCCGTAATTGGTCTCGATGATATTACAAAGCGCCTTGATACAGAAGATGGTGTTCCAATAAAACATACCTTTTGGGTGACAAAACATTTGTTGTGTAATGACGTTGAAGAAGATAATGATGGGGAAGAAACTTTGCACTTCCACATCGGAACGGTTGGCGAAGTATATACCCAACTTGATTCGGAAGTTTTTAGTACAGATCATTCTTTCTATTTTGGCAATGAAATCAAGCTAAAGCCCGAAATGTTCACTGCATATCGCAATATATCGATTCTCCGAAAAATAGACGAAGTGATCGAGCGTGACTTTTACATAGGTGGTGATTGGGAAAATCACAACGGCATATCAAAAGAAATATTTGATGATTTGCTTAAAAAATTCCCTAAGACAGCTGAATTAGACAAATATGCCCACAAGAGAATAGCGGGTATTATCAAAGACTATTTCCCTGAATGCGATAAGTATGAAGCTATATATGAAAAATTCGTCGAATCGAAAAATAGTAGCTATGCTTCATCTGTTTCGGCGATATCTAAATTTAATGTCCAAATCGAATTAGAGCAATTTACGGTTGCATATCAAGAATTAATGGATATGTTAAACCGCTTTGAAACGATTGATGAAAAGCAATGGCAAGAAAAGATACACAATATTTTGCAATTACTATATCCAAAGTACATCTGTTGTGCTCGTGAAATCAAATTCTACGGTGGCAAAAAAGACAAGCAACCCGATTTCTTGTTGGTGGATGCGAATGGCTTTGTTGATATTTTAGAGATCAAAAAGGCCGACATTCGAATGCTAACACAGTACAGAAACAACTATGTTGCCACAAGAGAAATCTCCGGTGCAATTCAGCAAATTGAAAAATATATATTTTGCCTGAATTCATCTGATAAAGCCAAAGAAGATGTTTCAAAAAAGCTAACAAAATTTCTCCCCGAGAGAGTTGAGGTTAAAATTGTAAACCCTCAAGGCATTTTGCTTGCCGGCAGAAGCAATGAGTTTACCGATGAACAACAAAAAGATTTCGAACTTATAAAGCGACAATATAAACACGTGGCTGATATTATGACCTATGATGATTTAGCCCAAAGGTTAAGAAATATCATAGCTTCCCTTGAAAAAAGAATTTAAAAATATGGAGATGATAAAATGAATGCTTTGACAAATAGTAGTATCAGCAATGGTTTTGATACTGTTTTTTCTGAAGTTGATAGCACGAAAAAACTCAACTTAAAAAACAATAATTGCTTGCGTTTATTTTATCTCGATATATTCAACAACGAGTTTACATATACCGGACTGCACCAATTATTACAAAGAAATATTGGTAGATATGTATTCTCAAGAGCATCTATTGAGCAATTCAAAGCTGAGGGCGATGCAGAGGCAATTGGTCTAAAGGCGATAGAACTTTTAAGAAAAGCTAATAATCCAAATGATTATGGTGCCGGTGGTGAATTGGGAGAAATACTGCTATACCTTTTTCTTGAGAATAAACTTAAGGCTCCTAAACTCTTAAGTAAGGTAGAGTTAAAAACAACTGGTAATCAATATGTTTTTGGAAGTGATGGTGTGCATCTCTTTCAATTAGATAACAAGAACTTCCAACTCATTTTAGGTGAATCAAAGATAAAAGGCATATTAAGCAAAGCTGTTGACGAAGCGTTTGAATCGATTGAAAAAGTTTCAAATAATCCTGATAATGAATTAAGATTGATTGAAAAGAATATTCTTTCGGAATCATTTGATGAAGCAACAACTGAGTTTATAAAATCGCTTATTGTACCACTAAAAAGGGATAAAACTATAAGTGTTGATAATGCCTTTGGTATATTCCTTGGATATACGTTAGATATAGATGCAACACTATATTCCAATTCAGATTTCCGTAATGCAGTAAACGAGAAGTTAAGAAATGATCTCGATGAAATTGCATCGTATATTGAGAAAAAGATAAATGAATCCGGCTTGACAGGATATTCTTTTTATTTCTATATCTTGCCGTTTAATAATGCCAAAGATGATAGAGCTGCTATAATCAATAAGTTGAAAGGTGAATAACAAATGAGCACTATACTTGGCGAAAGTATTTTTAAAGATATCGAATCTAATGAATACTTGCAAGAGATTTATAATGCCATATTGTACAATTATTCATTGAATCTCTTTGGAATTTCCAAAAAAGATCCGGTAGATTTTAATCTTGTGGATGCTCTTCGTTTTGCCGACCTGCTATCTAAATCAACAGATCCAACCAGGTCAGAACTACATAAAGTTTGGGCGCAAGAAATAGTCGCTCTTTTAAACGCACTATATCCTCAAAACAAGTCTGTCAAATTTATTATGGGGTCGGTTTTAACCAATGTGTGTAATTATAGGGGGTTATCTCTCCACCAGAACAAGTATGTGCCTAATAGTACGTTTGAAAAAGCCTATGAGGAATATAAAAAATCTATATTAAAAATTCCATCTCAATCCGAAGGATACTTTTTTAAATCACAACGTGCTGTCTTTGACTCGTTAAGCAAAGATCGTTTTAGTTATTCCGGACCTACTTCAATGGGAAAATCCTTTGTAATGAGAGTGTTTATCAAGGAACAAATCGTCAAAGGAATTCAAAGCAATTTCGCAATAGTGGTACCCACTAAGGCTTTGATTAATGAAGTGTCCAGTAGAATTATAACTGATTTAAAAGAACTTTTAGCGGAGAAGAATTACAGGGTTGTTACGGCCGGAGGAGCAATTGCTTTACAGCAAGAACATAATTTTATTCTCGCGTTGACCCCGGAAAGACTCTTATATCTTCTTTTGGAAAGGCCTGACTTTAAATTAGATTATCTTTTTATTGATGAAGCACACAAAATCTCAAGCAAAGATAGTCGAAGTCCGTTCTATTACAAGATAGTTGATTTGCTCTCAAAAAGAGATGATAAACCTCACTTTATATTTTCATCACCTAACATTCCCAATCCGGATATTTATTTGAATTTAACCAATATAAGTAGTGATGATATAAGTGAAAAGATGACCACCTCTTACTCCCCGGTTAGTCAAATGAAATACATTATAGACTTGGTTGAAAAGGAAGTAAAAGTACATAACGATTACAACAAAAATTTCATTCATATTGCGAAGCTAAAAGAAGGTGCTTCGTTGACTGAAATAATAAAAACAGCCGGCAGAGATAGGCAAAACATAGTTTATTGCAACGCCACTTCAAAGGCCATTGAATATGCACTTGATTATGCGAATTCTTTAGAACCCGAGGAAGATAACGCAGAACTCCTCGCTCTCTCGCGTGAAATAAAAGGTCAAATTCATGCTGACTATTATTTGGCGGACTTGCTGACGAAAGGTGTTGCATATCATATTGGATACTTGCCGGCAGACATACGCTCGCGTATTGAAGATTTGTTTAAAAACGGTGCTATTAAAACCATCTTCTGTACAAGCACTTTAGTCGAAGGGGTTAATTTGCCCGCAGATAACCTTTTCATTACAAGTTATAAAAACGGATTGTCCCATATGACTCCTGTGGAGTTTAGAAATCTAGTAGGACGTGTTGGCCGAATAGAATTCAATTTGTATGGAAATGTTTTTCTGACACGCTTAGAAGATACTGTAAAACTACAGAAATATGTCGATTTGATAGAAACCGAAATACCCGAGCAAAAACTTTCATTAGCAACTGAACTTTCAAAAACTCAAAAGCAAGTAATTGTTGATTGCTTATCACAAGGAAAAATCGAGCTTTTAAAGTATCCTTCAACACAGTCAGTAGAGAACTATGCACTAATGAGGAAGTTTGCATTAATCTTATTAAAAGATATTATGTCCAATCGAAATAGCTTTGTAAGAAAAGAGTTCTCTTCACTACTTTCTGCCGAAGATGAGAATAAAATACGCGCAGCCTTTTCTACTAAAACGACAGATGATGATATAAATATCTCGTCTGATCAGATTGAGAACTTGACTACTGCGATTACCAAAGGACTTACTTATCCTCAATTAACTTATCAAGCAAATGTTGACTACCCGCAATTAGTATCTTTCTTAGAAAAACTTTGCGATATATTTAAATGGGAAAAATATGAAAAATCCACACTTGGTCATACCGGTATAAAATCTGGGCAACATGGTAAACTGCGTTGGTATGCAGTTATCCTGTATCAATGGATTAGTGGAAATGGTCTTAGTCTAATTATGCAAAGTGCTATTAAATACAAAAAGGACCATCCTTCCTCTGGAGTTGAAGTTGATAGAAAAATCGTAGAATATGATGATTCCATTAAACATCGCAATATTGTAATTTCAGATACATTAAACGCAATTGAAGATGTGATTCTTTTCAGAATAGCGAATTACTTTTTACGATTCTCATCTGAGTACAAAAGGTTTCACAATATTGATGTTTTGCCTAACGATTGGTATGAGTATGTCGAATACGGAACTACGAATCCACTTACTATTTTTCTACAACGTAATGGATTTTCACGTGAAGCTTCGACATATATCAAGCAACACTTGGAATATATTACCGTAGTTAACGGGGAATACAAAGTAAAAACAGCGCTTTTGGATTGTCCTAGTAAAGCAGTCTGCAAGGAAGCAGCTGAAATAAAATACAATATTCCTGAACTGTTTATTGAAGCTTAAGTAGCAACAGCAGGAATAGGAGGTCGCCTCCTATTCCTGTTATCATCTTGTATATTTGATTGTATGCACATCGATGCTGTCGGTGTACTTGACTTTAAGGATTACAAGATCTTTTTTCGCAAAAACCACATGAACAACCCCTTGCCATTCCTCGCAAAGGCACCGACTATACAAAAACCTCACGCACGGTTCATTCAAAGCCGTGCGTGAGGCTTTCAGTTTTCATGCGGTATTCTGAAATAATCCAGGTATTTCTTGAATGCATCCTGTGCCGAAAGGCAGGTGTCGGTCAGATAGCCTTTTTCCCGATCCCACTCTTGCAGTCCGCGATAATAGAACATTTTTATGCTGTCCTCAATAATAAACGGCACGATATTGTGTTTCAGGCATTCCTTGAACATAATCAGCCGACCGACACGTCCGTTGCCGTCCTGGAATGGATGGATGCGCTCAAATCGCACATGGAACGCAAGAATATCTTCGAGCGTCACCGGTTTCTTGCCATTATACTCATCGAGCAGTCTTTTCATTTCCGCCGACACTTCCTCGGGCAAGGTCGTTTCCCGCCCGCCGACCTCATTCGGCAGCTTCTTGTAATCGCCGACGGCGAACCAGTCTTTCTTTGCGTCGCTTGTTCCGGTTTTCAGGATAAAATGCAGGTGCTTGATAAATTTCTCGCTGAGCTGCGATTTTGCGCTTTCGATAACCTCGTCGATACAACGAAAGTGATTGGCGGTTTCGATGATATCGTCCACCCGCACGCCTTCCTCGGTGATGCCGACGGTATTGGTTTCAAAAATAAAACGCGTCTGATCATGGGTCAGGCGGCTGCCCTCCATGTGATTGGAGTTATAGGTCAGTTCTACCTGCACCTTATGATAAATTCCGCCGTGGGTCTGACTGCGCTTTTCCTCTTTGAGAATGTCAGCCAAAGTCTGCAGCGCGGGTTTGCTTTTATTGCTCCGTTCGGGCTTCTCGGCATTTTCGGGAATGTTCCAGGTCTTGCCCGTCAGAAAAGCGCCCGGGACACGGCCTGCCGCGCAGTAGTTGCGGACGCTGCGCTCGGAGGTGTTCCAAAGCGCCGCTATCTCTTTTACGGATAAATATTTCATCTTCCTGCCCTCCGAAGTTACTGTTATCAGTATACCACATTATCGGCAAAAAATCAATCATCCAAAATCTATTTTCGCTTATATTTTTGCCGATAACGGCAGTTTTGATTACGCCCCGGCATTTGCCTACACGACTTTTGGTGCGGTCCGGCATAACCGGTGCTTTTCACGCACTGCCAAAAGCGTGATTTTGGGGCGAAAAATTGCTCTGTTCTATCAAAAATTCTAATAGGCTTTTCCGAAAATCCGTTAGAACTCGGCGAAATCGGAGGAGACTTTCAGACTCGGATTTTTACTGCGTTTTCGATACGAACGGGTGCGAAAATCCTTGAAAACAGGGCGTTTTCGGGGTTCTCGCATTTGCCGTTATCTTCCGTCAAATTCCGCCAAGTTCGGTTTTGGCAACTTGACTCGAAATCAGGTGTACAGAAAAGTACCGAGGGTTCAAATCCCTCTCTCTCCGCCAAGTCAGAGCATCCGGAACCGCGTCCACTTTTGCGATTTTTGCCTCCGAATGAAAATGATCCTGCGGAAAACGAGGCCAATGCTCATGCCGATCGCCACGCTGATCACTCCAGCCGAGGCACATTCCGAATAGCGCCGAGAAGAAGAGCCGTGCCGCGACCGTCAGCACAATGGACTCGATCATGGTGAAATTCACGTCACCCGCGGCGCGCAGCCCGTTTCCGAGCGAACCTGCAAACGAGTATGTAAGACCGTTTAAAATATTGTTAATCAGGACAAGCCAGATGACAAGCTCCTTTGCCTCCGGCAAGATGGCAGAGTAACGGACGATAAGCGGCGTAATAGTCCCATGATGGCGGCACGCGACCAGATGTTCCGCGCCACACCGTTCGGCAGAGCGATGCCCTTGATCTTTTTCAGAAGCCCTCCGTCCCAGAGAAAGATATCCTTCACCCTGAAATGCACCGAATTCTGCTACCCGAACAGTTGATCACGACAGCCGCGGCGGAGAGAATATCGGAAATCAATGAAGGATAAGCAACGCCCGCCGCACCCATTCGAAGGACAAAAACGCCGACGCAGTTTCTGGCATCGTTGATGACGTTTGCCACAACGGAAATGTACATACATGGTCACGTTGGTTTTCCCGATACTGCGACAGAACGCCGTACCCGCATTGTAAACCGCAAGAAACGGCAGAGAAAACGTTGTGATGAAAAGATAGGTTTCGCAGGCGGACATAACGTCCGCTTCGATTCTGCCGAACAGCAGCCGCAATAGCGACACGCGGCACGCGACAATCAGCACCGTCAGCGCCAAGGGAACCACCGCGGAGATCATCAAAAGCTGCCCCGATGTGCGGGATGCGTCCTCCTCCCTTTTACTCCCGATGTACTGGCTGATGACTGCGCCACCGATTGTCAGCACCGTGAACAGGAAAATGAGAACCGTGTTGAATATAGTAACAAGCGACACGCCCGAAACATCCGCCTCGCTCGAAAAACTGACCGTGAAGGTGTCCGCAATTCCGACGAACATCAGAAGGAACTGCTCCACAAAAAGCGACAGAATGAGTCCTCCCAAGTCCTTGTTACTGAATAATTCAGACTTTATATTCTTTCACAAAGGTGTCCTTGCAGTCGGCAAACATCCGGCTGACCTTTTCCTTGTTCCAGTCACAGAAATCTGTTGCGATCATAGAGGCAATCCCGTGCGCGTGCATCCACAACTGATCTTGCAGGAAATCGGCTTTCTCATGACCGATGCGATATCCCGCCATCAGATCTTCCACAGCCGTTTTGATCAGCAGAACAGGCGCGGCTCCATCTTCGCAAAGTGGATGTAACTCTTATCGTAAAGCCTGATTACGTCGTCCACGCTTTCGCTTCTCATAAATAAAATTTTCAAATTCCGCCACCGCAAGCGGAATCAGCGTTACCCGCAACTCGTCCATCCCCGAAAAGGACAGATAGATCGGCTGCGTGGAACATCCGAGTGCCTCCGCAAGCTGTCTGATGTACACAAACAGATAAAATGCAAGTACCTCCGGCAAATATGCCCCTCTGTTTTGCGCGGTTAAACGCTCACCCGTATTTTGCAAAAAAATGAGCCAGATCCCCGGCGGGGAGTCTGGTTCAACAGGATATTCGGATCGCTGAATCGGAGCTCCCGCTGCAAAAAATAAGCAGCCGCAAAACCGGGCTTGATTGGATGATTTCGGGTTACAGCGCTGTCTCCTTCTTCGGCACAAACAGGCGGCTCATATCTGCTTTTTCAAGCTCCAGCAACCGGATCTTTTTATCAATTCCGCCCGCATATCCCGTCAGGCTTCCGTTTGTCCCGACGACGCGGTGACACGGGATAATAATCGAAATTTCATTATGCCCGACGGCGCCCCCGACTGCCTGCGCGGCCATTCTTTCAAGTCCCGTCTTTTCCGCAAGCTGTTTGGAAATGTCCCCGTATGTAACCGTTTTTCCGTACGGAATCTGCAAAAGAATCTCCCATACTGCCTGCCGGAACGGAGAGCCGACAGGGTGAAGCGGCGGAACAAAATCCGGATCTTTTCCGGCAAAATAAATATCAAGCCAGCGCTCCGCTTCCATAAGAACGGGGGTATTCTGCTCAATACGCTCCGCAGGAAGATCCCGTGCAAAATACTTCTGCCCGTCAAACCACAGTCCCCTCATGCCGATCTCATCCGCCGCGAGCAGAATCCCGCCAAGCGGTGAAGCATAGTTTGACGTATAGATCATTTCTCTTTTCCTCCGTTTTTCGGTTGGTAATCCTTTATCTCCGGTATTGCTCCGCCTGCCACCGCCCAGAGGTACAGGCTTGCCACGCTACGAGGGCGGAAACGGCGGCGGTATTTTTCAAACAGCTTGCGGTCGATTTTCCGGTGGTGGTAAACCATACGTAACCCGCGCTGAATGGCAAGATCATCGTAACAGAAAACAACGGGACGTTGCGGACAAAACAACAAATCATTTCTGCCGTCCAGACACCGATGCCTTGCAATGCGCTCAATTCCCGGATGGCGTCTTCATCGCTCATGTGTTCCACCGCGCCCGGATCAAATGTTCCCGTATGGACTTTTTCGGCATAATCCGCGATGTACTCTGCCTTGCGGAAGGTCATGCCCTGCTCTTGCAGTTTCGGAACACCTGCCGCAAGGATCGTGTCTGCATTGACCTCGCCGAGTGTGTCCTGCATTCTCTGCCAGACGGTTGCCTGTGTCCTGACCGAGATCTGCTGTCCGATAATGTGGTGAACAACGGATGAAAACACAGGTCGAAATCCACCGCGCAATCGATATGCCAGATGCGGTCGATCACTTCACAGAGCCGTTTATCCCTTTTTCGCAGATAAGAAGCATCTGTTTCTCCATATGCAAAATACAATGCTCTCACCTCCGATTGACAAACGCCTGTTTTTACAGTATCATTATATCATACGATTGTGCGTAATACTATCTGAAAATCGACGGACAGTATCACAATATCACCGAAAAACAGGGTCTATGATGAAAAAGTCACTGGACACCCTTGCGACAAGCGCGAATGTCAGCAAGTCCGAAATACAACAGTCACCCGGCGAATGGGAGCGGGTGGCTGAATTTTTATGGATACCGTAGCAATCGGAATGCTTTACAGATATCTGCCCGTGATACTGCACGGGTTTTCCCGGATTTCCTCCGGTGTTCCGCTTGCCACAATCCGCCCGCCCGCATCTCCGCCGCCCGGTCCCATGTCGATGATGTAATCTGCGTTGCAGATGACATCCAGATCATGTTCAATCACAACGACCGTTGCGCCATTATCAAGAAGCGTCTGAAACACACTGAGCAGCACCTGCACATCAAGCGGGTGCAATCCGATGGACGGTTCATCAAACACAAACATGGAATCCGTCTGTGTTCTGCCGATCTCGCTC
Source organism: uncultured Eubacteriales bacterium (assembly GCA_934525675.1). Lineage (GTDB taxonomy): Bacteria > Bacillota > Clostridia > Oscillospirales > CAG-272 > CAKVOU01. The sequence goes on along the minus strand of CAKSZH010000001.1, from coordinate 383,077 downwards.
GCCAATTTCAGTCGCTGTGCTTCGCCGCCCGAAAGCCCCGGTGTTTCTTCGCCGAGCGTGAGATAGCCCAGACCGAGCTGTTGCAGGACTTTCAGCCTTTGGCTGACGGTTTTCATATCCCGGCAAAAATCGACTGCGGAGTTCACGTCCATATCCATGAGTTCGGGGAGCGAAATGCTTTCGCCTTTTTTGTTTGTGAGTTTAACCTCGTAAGCCGCTTTTGCATAGCGCGAGCCGCGACAATCGGGACACGGAATATCCACATCCGGCAAAAATTGCACATCAAGACTCACGACACCCGTACCGTCACAGCCGGGGCAACGCAGAAAGCCGGTATTGTAGGAAAAATCGCTTGCCTTATAGCCCTTTTCCTTTGCATCGGGCGATTTTGCGCAGAGTTTGCGGAGTTCATCATGCACACCGGCGTAGGTGGCGACCGTGGAACGGACATTGATTCCGATCGGTGTTGCGTCGATCAGCTTGACATGCGCAATCCCGTCGGCGCGTATCTCACGGATGTGCGCGGGTAGTGCAACTCCCGTAATGCTTGCTTCCAGCGCGGGTACAAGGCTTTCCAGGACCATGGTCGTTTTGCCCGAACCGGACACGCCCGTGACAACGGTCAGCCGTCCTTTCGGAATATCGACTGCAAGCGGTCTAACGGTGTGTATCTGCGAGGTGGAAAGGTGTATTGCACCATTTTCAAAAATCCTGTCATGCCCGATGCGCTGACGCATAATCGTTTCGGCTTTCCCGGACAGAAACGGTCCAATCTGCGATGCGGAATTCTCCTCAATTGCGGGAATCGTCCCCTCGGCGATGACATGACCTCCGTTTGCCCCCGCTTCGGGACCCATTTCAATGATCCAATCGGCTTCTTTCAGAATCTGTGTGTCATGATCGACCAGAATCACGGAGTTGCCGTCGGCAACAAGATCGTGCATCACGCCTGTCAGTCCCACAATGTTTGACGGGTGTAGACCGATGGACGGTTCGTCCAGCACATATAGAACGCCCGTTGTCCGGTTGCGCACGGCGCGGGCAAGCTGCATGCGCTGACGCTCACCCGTTGAGAGCGTCGCGGCGGAGCGGTCAAGCGTCAGGTAGCCAAGCCCCAGATCCATCAGCCGTTTCGCCGTACTGAGGAATGCTTCGCAGATACTTTCCGCCATCGGACGCATTTCCTCCGGCAGGCTCCCGGGAACACCATGCACCCATTCCACAAGGTCGGAAAGCGTCATGGCACAGGCTTCGTCAAGAGAAATCCCCCGCAGTTTCGGTGCGCGTGCCGCTTCAGACAGACGTGTGCCGTGGCAGTCCGGGCAGACTTCTTCTTTCAGAAATCTCTCCACGCGTTTCATGCCGCTCTCGTCCTTGACCTTTGCAAGCGCGTTTTCCACAGTATAGACCGCGTTATAGTAAGTAAAATCAAGCTCTCCTGCCTGGTTGGAACCCTTGGCATGATAGAAAATGTGCTTTTTCTCGGCGGGACCGTGATAGACGATCTCCTTTTCGCGCTCGGTCAGGTCACAGAACGGTACGTCGGTGCGCACCCCCATCTCCCGGCAGACATCGGTCATCAGCGACCACATCAGACTGTTCCACGGGGCGACCGCGCCCTCGTCGATGGTCAGCGAGTCGTCGGGGACAAGAGAACCCAGGTCAACCGTGCGAACGGTTCCGGTACCGCCACAGGTCTTGCACGCGCCCTGCGAATTGAACGCAAGTTCTTCGGCGGACGGCGCGTAGAAATGTACACCGCACTCGGGGCAGACAAGTTCCTTTCCCGCGGCGACCACCAACGACGGCGCGAGATAATGTCCGTTCGGGCAACGGTGGTTTGCAAGGCGGGAATACATCAGGCGCAGGCTGTTTAAGAGTTCCGTCCCCGTGCCGAAAGTGCTCCGGATACCCGGAACGCCGGGGCGCTGATGAAGCGCGAGCGCGGCGGGAACATACAGTACCTCGTCAACGGCAGCCTTGGACGCCTGCGTCATTCTCCGGCGGGTATATGTGGAAAGTGCTTCAAGATAGCGACGCGAACCCTCCGCATACAGTACGCCCAACGCGAGCGATGACTTTCCCGAACCGGATACCCCCGCAATTCCCACGATCTTTCCGAGCGGAATATCGACATCTATATTTTTGAGGTTGTGGACTTTTGCTCCACGGATCAGCATTTTATCGATCATTGTTTTACTCCGGATACTTAAAACCCTGTTTTGTCATTTCATAAAAACGGACAGTAAAATTCTTTTTTCCTTGCCGGAAAGAGAGTATACCACATGAGGCGGGATTTCATGGAACGGTACACAGTCGGCAAGTCCATCCTGTTCAGGTTCCCGCAAAAAGAAAACGGCGTTACGGGGTAATTCCCTTCTGCTTTTAGCATAATCAAAATGCCGAAAGAAATCAAGCCCTTCGGAAAAATTCAGATAAAAAAAGCGGCACACTGCGGCGGAATATCCGCAGACTCAAAAAAGCCGTTCTTGCAATTCCCGGTGTCGGTCCCCAAATGCGGTACCTATGCAACATTGGTCAATGCCTGTCAATGACAAAAACACTCTTTGCATGGAACGGATATGCAGAGTTGCCCCGAAGCAATCACACCATCGTCCGGGACACTTTCGCCGGGCAGCACGCGGATGCGGTCGCCGACCTTCACCTGCTCTGCGGGGATGATCTCTTCCTTGCCGTCGCGCAGGACTCTTGCGGTCTGCGGCGTCAGATGTACCGTTTTTTCAATCCCGGCACTGTCAAGAGAAATTCCGTCAGGAGATGACGGGCACGGCACAAAAAACAAAATGTACAGGTCACCGAACCTAAAATATGATATAATGACCAGTGGTTGGATACACCGGAAGAAGGAGCAGCTATATAACATGGAACATATTCTGAACGGCGATCTGATTTATGAGATACTCTCCGTGGTGGAGGAAATTCCCGAGGGACGCGTGGCAACATACGGGCAGATCGCCCGGCTGATCGGCAGGAACAAAAACGCAAGATTGGTTGGAACGGTTCTCAGCCGTGCCGAATATTACGGACAATACCCTTGTCACCGCGTGGTGAATCACACCGGCAGACTGGTTCCCGGCTGGTGGCAACAGGCGGAACTGTTGAAGCGGGAAGGCATATCTTTGCAAGACGACTGTCACGTTGATCTGAAAAAATATCAGTGGGACATGTAACGGACCCGCAAAATGCCGGAGACGGCATAACGACGGAAAGACGGAAGATAGCGGTATCAATATCAGGAACACAAAGAACAAACCGAAACAGATGCATAAGATCAAAGCGCCCGCAGTGCGCTTTTTTTCGTGCGTTTTTTCCATTTCCCGCAGATGCGTTTCCGTATTTTTATGTGTGATTACCGTTTTTCTTCCAAACCGGTCCGAATCTGTCCGCGTTAAGCGGTAAACCGTACTTGCAGCTGCAAAATAACAAATTTCAACGAGGTGAAACAAATGCAAACGGAACCTGCAAATGAAAACATCGTCACCGCGGACACCTTTCCCATGCCGGGCAAGCCGGAAGAACAGCTCCGGCTGATGTTCGGCGTCGAATCCCGTACCCCGTTTACGGACCTGTTGCAAAACAATCTGAATCTGTTTGAATGGGTCACGCGAAACAAGCCCTACCCCAATTTCTGCGGCAGACATCTGACCGGAAAGAATCCTCTGACCAAGGAAGAAATCCACTTCCTGCACCTGAAGGGCTGTAAAATCGCGCTGATCTGCGATCAGAGGGACATTCCCGAGGCGGCGGATGATATGCCGGCATTCGTCAGGAAAATCGGTGACATTACGGAGGAACTCGGCATTCCCTACGGCACGGCAATCTTTCTGGATGTCCGTGAGGAATACGGGATGACGACCGCCAATCTGCGCGAGTACGCCTCCGGCATTCTGGAGCTCGGGTACATTCCCGGCTTCAAAGCCGACACCGACGCAAAGTACAGCTTTGATCGGGAGTACAGCCGCGGCGTCCGTAATTTTGCCGACGCGTTCGCCCCCTGCCTGGTCTGGGCGAACACTCCGGTCCTCAAGGAATACGACAGGATCACAACGACCCACACGATCCCGCCCGAAAACTGGATCCCGTATGCGCCGTCCGGAATTACCCGGAATCAGATCGCACTCTGGCAGTACGGTGAAAATTGTCACCCCATTGAAGATGACCACGGCATCGAAACCGTGTTCAACGTGATTCTTGTCCGCAACGAATACATCATCATTGACAGGATGTTCTGAAAACACATCCGAAAAACAAAGGAGATCATTATGATTTACGTAACTTCTGTAACCGTGTCCCCCGTCAGCCTGACCCTGCACACCGGCGAATGGTATTACCGGATCCGTGCAACGGTCCTCCCGGTCAACGCGACCTGCACTACGCTCAAATGGACCTCGTCCGATCCCTCCATCGCGTCCGTTGCCGAAAGCAGCGGCTACCTCCGTGCCAACAAGCCCGGCACCGTCACCATTACCGCCACGGCACTTGACGGAACCAGGAAATCCGGATCCTGCGTGGTTCGCGTCATTCCCCCGACGACCGTGACGGTCAATCCCACCCAGCTGACCCTGTATGCAGGTGAAACCTATCAGCTTGACAAAACCGTTTCGGATTCCGTTGCCTCAAATCCGGAGGTCAGCTGGACCAGTTCTGCGGACAGCGTGGCTTCCGTGAATCATGCCACCGGTCTTGTCAGTGCGCTGTCCGCCGGTACTACCACAATCCGGGCAACCGTCCTTGACGGCTCCGGTGCATACGGCACCTGCGAGGTTACCATCCTGCCGCTCGTCGAGGTAACCTCCGTTCTCGTAACTCCCAAACGGACAAACCTGAAGATCGGACAGAGCCAGACGCTGAACGTATCGGTCAGCCCTTCAAACGCAAGTAAGAAAACCGTCCGTTGGAGCAGCGGCAGCCCCACTGTTGCAACCGTGGATCAGTCCGGCAAGGTCAGAGCGGTAGCCGCCGGTGACTGTTACATTTTTGCCAGAGCAACCGACGGCAGCGGCAAGTACGATTTTTGCCACGTCTACGTTACGGAACCGACCGCCGTTCAGGTAACCCCTGTGGAGCTGACCATGTACGAGGGCACGTCCGAGATGATTACCGCCACTGTCTCGCCTGCTTCTGCGGCGGAATCCGGTGTCAGCTGGCTTAGCATGAACACGACGGTCGCGGAAGTCAATCATGCAACCGGACTTGTCACGGCGATCTCGGAAGGCCTTGCCCGCATCCGTGCGATTGCCCGCGACGGCAGCAATGTTTATGCCGATTGTCTGGTCACCGTTCTTCCGTTCGTTCCCGTGGAAGCCATTACCGTTGCTCCCGCACGCATGACGCTGCGGATCGATGAAACCGCTGAGCTTTCCGCCACGGTCCTGCCCGCAGATGCCACCAACAAAACCCTGCGCTGGAGTACCGATAACCCGGAAATTCTGTCAGTCAGTGCAACCACCGGCGACATCTGCGCGTATGCTCCCGGAACCGCACACGTTTTTGCCCACGCGACGGACGGCAGCGGCATCTACAACTGCTGTGTCGTGACTGTCCCCGCCCCGACGGCTGTTACGGTCACTCCGGCGGAACTGACCATGTACGAGGGTGATTCCCAGCTTCTTTCCGCCACCGTTACTCCCGCCGAAGCAGCAACTGCCGGCATCAGCTGGACCAGCCTGAATCCTTCGGTTGCACAGGTCAACCACGCAAGTGGTATGGTGACGGCGGTTTCCGCCGGAACCGTTACCATCCGGGCGCTCGCACTGGACGGCAGCCTTGTCGCCGGTTACTGTACCGTGACGGTCCTCCCCGCACCCGTCAGACGGGAGTTGCACATTGTTCCCTCGGCGGTAACGCTTTACGTCGGTCAGTCCCGGTTCCTTTCCATGTCTGTGACTCCCGCGGATGCGGATGTTCCGGACGTCAGCTGGGACAGCTCGGACAAGGATATCGTCAATGTCAACCACTCCAGCGGCATGATTACGGCAGAGGCGGTCGGTACCGCAACCATCAGCATTACCGCGACGGACGGAAGCGAAGATCAGGCTTTCTGTACCGTGACCGTGGTTCCGTATGTTCCTGTCACTTCCGTCAGGCTTGACAGAGGGAACATTACGCTCGGTCAGCAGCAGACCTACCTTTTCCAGGCCACGGTGTCCCCTGCAAACGCTTCCAACAAAGCGATCGAATGGAGATCCGGCGATCCAAGTATCGCAAGCATTGACCAGTACGGACGGGTGACCGCGAAAAAAGCAGGAGCAGTTTTCGTATACGCCGTTTCCCGTGACCGTGGTTCCGTATCCGCTTCCTGTTACATCAATGTAACCCGAAACGTTGAGAACCTGGTGACCAAAGTAACCGTTTTGCCCGCACAGCTGACCCTGCACATCGGTGACAGCTATCTTCTCGACGCAGCCTTTGAGCCGGAGGACGCAAGCAAGTGCGTAGTCTACTGGGAAAGCAGTGCCGAAAATGTTGCCCTGGTAAACCATGATACCGGTCTGGTGTTTGCGATCGGCGCAGGTACTGCAAATATCTATGCGACAGCAAAGGACGCGGGATGCGAGAAAGCCCACTGCACGGTTACGGTTCTGCCGAACGTTGAGGTGGAATCCGTCGAGCTGGCAAACGAATCGGTCGAACTTGCCGTCGGAGAAACCCGTATCCTCGGAGCCGATGTTTATCCGGCTGACGCAACGAGAAAAGCACTGTACTGGGCAAGCAGCAACGACGCGGTTGCAGCCGTGAACGCGGTGACCGGTAAAATCTGCGCGAACGCCCCCGGCACAGCATATATTTCGGCAACCGCGAGAGACGGCAGCGGAGAAACCGCACAGTGTACGGTGACCGTCGCATAATTCCGCTATATCCGGAACCGTTCCCCCCGCTGACAGATCCTCAAAGGTAAGGCTACACGCCGCAAAACATTCGGTCAGGACAGCGGGACGGATACCGGTAAAATGTCATATGCAAAGAATCCCCATCGGAATCCTGTGTTCCGGTGGGGATTTCGGTACCATTCACGGCATCAATGGGATATCCGTAACAATTTGCTGAAATTGTTACGCTATGTGATCTATGGAATACCGTTACAACTCCGATTGCAAGTAACGGTATCCGTCGCTTTTGCGTGAGAGGAACGAACCGGTCTTCAAGCCTGCTTCACTCCCCTGTGTTTTCAACACCCCTTGTTCTCCGGCTCTCACTGCCCTCCGGTGCCGTGTGTTGTCTGGTATCGCTGCCGTGTGCCCGTAATCACATCCTTCGTACTCCCCGGAACTGTCTAACAAAAACCATACATATGATACACGGTGCCGGTACCACTCCGTGCCGCGGGCACAGAATACCAACCGGAAAAGCAGCATCCGGATCCGCTCGTCCCCCACCGCTCTGTGCCGAAAACACGTTCTCTGGCACCGGTTTCAGAAAGCACTGCCTATCCTTTTCCCATCCGTTCCCCGCAGTTTCCGGCATACAAAGCCCCGCCTTGCCGGAAACGGCAAGGCGGGGCTGCTCTTTTGACTGATATTCTATAATAGACCGTGTACTGTCCGAATGTCGCATTTACCCTTTATTGATCTATATACACGTTTGAACGGGATCGCGCCACATACGGTCAACAAGCCTGTTCTTTTGCTTTCTGTTCCCTGAAGCGGGCAAAGAAACGTTCGGATTTGGTGGCAGGCAGGCGGTATAAGAAACTCTCCGGGTCCCTGATGAGTCCCTCTCTGACCAGCGCATCGGCAATCCGGCGCAATACCCGGGCGACGGAATTCTCTCTGCCCTCTTCGTATTCGATCTCCAGTTCGTAGTCCGTAGTTCCGAGGTAGCGGTTTTGGTCAATGCAGATCCGCAAACCGTTGTCGATGAATTGCCTCCGTTCCGTTTCGAGAGAACCGTAAAGCAAAAGGTCCTGTTCCCGGTAAACGAGAACCGACGGGATGGCACCGATCGAAAAGCTGTACTCCATGCTCTCCTCCGGCAAATTCCCGTTTGCGTGGTATTTCACCGTGGCACAAAGCGTGTTTCCCTTCTCCCGGACGCGGCAGGTGATCCGCTTTTCATTCATTGCGAAATTCGCGGTATCGTAGTAATGGTTTACCTGCCTTACGGGATGCAGTCCGGGATACAGGGTGTCAAGGAGGAAACGGTATTCTCTTTCTTCCAAAAGAATCTTCTTTTCCATTTCAATCATGTTCGCCACCCCGCAAGATCTTTCCAAAGCCGTTCTTGGGGATTTCGTCCACAATACGGATCTCATTCGGCATCTGGTAAGGGGAAAGGACCTTCCGGCACAGATTCCGGACGCTGTCCGTACTTTTGAAATTTCCCGCAATCATCAACCCGAGTCTGACTCCCAGTCCGGAATCGCGGAGCTGATAGACATACGCCTCCCGGGTTCGCCGGTCAGACATCAGAAGCGATTCGATCTCCTGCGGGTAAATGTTCATTCCCGCCCGGTTTATCATTTCATCCCGTCTTCCCTTGATGATGATATACCCGTTTGCCTCCATAGCGGCGGTATCTCCGGTATAAAGCCAGCCGTCCCTCAGTACCCGTGCGGTCAATGCCGGGTCACCGAAATACCCCTGCATGACATTCGGTCCGCTGACCAGCAACATACCATCTCTGCCGGGTGGCAGTTCCCTGCCGTATTCGTCCACAACCTTACACCGGACACTGTCGAGCGGACGCCCGACGGAAGTATAATTCCCGTCAAACTCATCGGGCGGCAGGTAACTGACGCGCGGGCTTGCCTCGGTCAGCCCGTAAACGTGGTAAATATCCGCACGGGGGAAGGTATTGCGTACCCGCTTCGCAACGCGTCCGCAAAGGGTCTCCCCGCTGATGACCAGTTTCCGAAGAAGCGGTCTTTTTCCGCCGAGCCGTGCGGCAAGGCACAACAGATCCCAGAGTGTGGGCGTAGAACAAAACGTCGTGATCCGGTACTGTTCGATCAGACGAAGCAAATTTACCGGGTTATATTCACCGGGATAAAAGCGGATGTCGCACCCTTGCCGGATTGCGGGCAGGAATTCCCCCGTAATCACAGCGGCGTGATACAACGGCCGGGAGATCAGGACGGAGTCCTCGTCTCCGATCCGGAAATATCCGCAGATGTCGTTGACATTGGTGAGAAGATTGGTCTCGCTTAACATCACGCCCTTGGGTTTCCCGGTCGTACCGGAGGTACACATAATCAGTGCGGGACGTACATCTGGTTCCCGGTAAGCCGATTTCTCTCTCCGGACCACCCGGAGAGACCCGTCCGCGTCCGTGATGACACAGGTCGGATCGACCAAAGAAAGCACCCTGTTACAGAGTTTTTCTCCATAGCGATGTGCAAGGGGGACGGCAGTCACACCGGCGGAAAAACAGGAAAGAAGCGCAACAGCTGCCGCAAGTTCCGATTTACAGTCGATCGCACAGCACTTCTCCCCCGTCAGTCTCCCGCCGAGCGCCTCCGCGTAAACCGCGACCTCCTCAAAGGTCATGCCCGCATCATTTTCGCGCATGTACTTCCCCGGATTTTTTGCAAGCCACGCGGAAATATGTTCCCAGAGTCTCATTTCTCCCCCTCCTTTTTTACAGGTCGGTCCGTGTATTTCCCGACCAGTTCCAGAATATCTCCGACCGAGGACAGGTAAGCCGGATTCATGTCCGACTCGTCCAGCTTGATTTCAAACCGTTCCTCCAGCGCGATCATCAGCCGCACCATCTCGAGGCTGTCAAACCCGAGGTCGGTTCTGAGCCGCATCGCTTCGGATATCCGTTTTTTCCCGCTGATTTCTCTGAGCAACGCAATCACTTCACGCTTGTTTTTCATCCTGTTTCCCTAACCTTTCCGTAACTTTTTCTTTGACCAGACGATAGGTTTCCTCAAGCGGAATATCCGTCGGTACCGACACCCCGCCGTTGACCCGGCAGATCTCCCGGTATTCGCGGGCAAGCCGGTACTGCAAAGCCATATCAATGTAGCGGTCCCGCTCCTCCGGGCGGGCACGTACCCGTCCGACCGCCATCTCGACCGGAATATCGAAGAAAAACGATACGTCCGGGCGAATCAGGCAGCCGCCGATCTCGTAGATCCATCGGTCCTCCGTATACCCTCTGGCGCGGAGGTTTGCAAGACAGGAATAGAAATACCGGTCACAAAGAACGATCTTCCCCTGCGCAAGCTCCGGCAGAATCACCTTGGAAACGTGCTGTACCCGGTCACCGGCGGCAAGGAGCGAAAGACTCCGGTATTCGTACCGTTCATGATCCGGCTGATCCATGTAGGTCCGGAATATTCCGGACCCGCGGACTGCATCGGTCGGTTGCTTGGTCAGACAGATACCGTAACCGTCCTTTTGCAGATCATCCGCCAGACGCCGGATCATCGTCGTTTTCCCGCATCCGTCCAGCCCGCAAAAAGTCAGCAACAATCCCGACGCGTGGTGCGGTTTCATATGCAGTTGTTTCATCTTTTCCACCTCACTTTCTGTTCTTTTCTTCGGATTTACCTGTGTGAAAGGGTTCTGTATGCGGTATCTGCGGCGCCTCACAAAGCAATGCACTCCGGTCACCGGCAAAGAAACGCTTTACCAAACGCGCATCCGGGTACAGGAGCCGCTTGCCGCTTGCCGGATCCCATACCTCCCGCATGACATCCGGAATTCCGCGCGCCGTACCCTTTGCTCTCCGGACCAGATCGCGGTTGGCAACGGGAAGGAGCGCATCGGAAAGAAGGACCGCATAAACCAGTTCCCGTTCGAGTCCGTACTCCCGTGCTTTGTCAAAGAGCCTGTCCACGTCGGATGCGATCAGGAAACCTGCGACCAGTGAAATATCGGCAAATTTGTAAAGCGTCATATCCCGCCCCATCGCAATCCACGGATAGGTGGTCGCCTCCTTGTAAAGGTGGAGGCACAGATGAAGGAAGAAATCCGTCAGCACAAGTGTGTGCACGCGGGTCTGACCGACGGTCACGTCGGTAGCGCGCTGCAGCATTCCCGCAAGAATTGCGTCGTCGCCGTTTTTGTAGTCCAGCGAAAAATTCACATCCACCTCCAGATACTTCATCTGCGGCAGATCTACCTCCAGAATGTACGGCACCGTTTCTCCGCGCATCATCCGCGATTCGATGATCTGCTTTCGTGTCGCGGGGACAAACCGGTCCTCCCGGATATCCCCCTGACGGAATCCGCCCGCAAGCAGGCACTGTCCGATTGTGGTAACATCCATCGGGCGCACCAAAAGGTCAATATCGTTTGCGGTGCGGTACCCTTCCGGGTAAAGCGCACAAAGCAATGCCCCCTTGAGCATGGCATAGGGTACATTGACACTCCGTAAAAGTTCCGTGGTCCGGGAAATGCACGCAAGATAACTCCGGTTCTTTTCCGCGTTCTGCTGATAAGCGGCGCGCAGAGAGTTACGGAACTCCCGGTTGACAAGGGAAAGATGTCCGCTGTCCCGCAGATTTCCGTAAGCAACGCCAGCCATGCGGTTCATGAAAAGCTGTCCCAATACCGCTCCGGTCGCATTCCGGCGTACAAATTCCGGAGCACTTCCGTCACCGGTATGTAAGACCTCACAAAAACGTAAAAACAGCTTCTGTTCGTTTCGGTTCATTTTGGATTCCTCATTTCTGATTCATTTTGTTGTCCGGTTTGGTATAATCGCGGACGAGTCTGCGAAAGGCTTCGAGTTCCTCGGGGGTGAAGTCCGGCGGACGGTTTCCTTCCGCTGCCGTAAGCGCCTTCCGGATAATCGTTTCCTCAGTCGGTCCGAAATACATCCGGTCCAACGTATAATTGTCGGTCACATAGACCCCGCCACCATATCTGCCAGACTGGGTGTAGATCGGTTCGGTGTAACTGAGGATTTCGACATCCCGCCGAATGGTTCGCTCGGACACGTCGAATTCCAACGCCAGATTTGAAATGGTTTCATGTCTGCGGCGGCAAAGCAGTTTCATTACCGCCGCACGACGTTCCGACGTGCCCAAGCGATCACCCCCTTTCTGACACTCATTTTATGGTACAACCCGGACAGGCTGTGTCCGGGTTAAAAAGAATCCGAAAATCATTCCGGAATTTCATTATCCCGTTTATCGGGACACGGAACGGCAGCGGTTCTGCCGGAAAGTTGTCATAAACTGTACTCTGATGACGAATCGGCAGATCCCTGGTGCAGCCGGGTAAAAAGGAAAAAGCAAATGAAAGCCGTAACCCCGTTACGTTTTCATTTGCTCTCTGAAATTTTTGTTTCTATCCTGACAAGACCCATGAAGTATTCCGCCTTTCTGTCCATCCCACGCGAGCTGTCCCTACGATTCTGATCCTCCGACTGTGTTACTTCTTGTGATTCAGGTATCCGGATTTGACCGGAACAGCCTGTCCGGCTGTATCCTGTCACGGTCAACGAAAAACGGCTAAATCGGAAAAATTCCCGATATCCGGCAAAAATATATGTCTTTATAACATATAACAAATCAAATTACCAAATTGTGACAGTTTTATAATAGATTTACATATTTTGGTAAAACATTGCTAACGATTTTCATTTTTAGAAGTTTTTTACACCCTCTTTTTTATGGAATCTGACAAATCATTTGCGAACGGAACTATTGAGAACATCCGCCGGGATCCTTCCGGGAAAGAGGCACCGTGGTGCTGCCGCAGTTTTCCTTCGCCGACGCTTTGCAGGGTACCCACTGTGAAAGCATGCAATGACACCCTTCTGCCGCTACCGTATAACAAAAACCGATACGGCACGCATTTATTCCGCCCCATGTTCCCGTCAACTGACGGACAAATAAAAAGAGGCGGTAAAATAACCCCCGGTTACTTTACCGCCCCCAATGATCGGAACGGTGCCGCTACCCGAATTCCGGATGATACGGAACCGTCCCCGGAACGCAAAAAGCGGAACGGCTTCCCGTTCCGCTTGATGAAGTTCCATTATTTGTACTTGCGCTTGCGTGCAGCTTCAGACTTTTTCTTACGCTTGACGCTGGGCTTTTCGTAGTGCTCTCTCTTACGGAGCTCGGTGAGAACGCCGGAACGTGCGCACTGACGCTTGAAGCGGCGAAGGGCGCTGTCCAAGGACTCGCCTTCTTTGACCTTCACTTCTGCCATTTCTGTTTTCCCTCCCTCCGCTGTAACAAGGACATATTCGCGGAAGAAGAATTGCTGCTTCCACGGTCACGTTCAATATTATACACTTATTTAGACAACCTGTCAAGTGGTTTTTGAACATTTTCCGAAAACCTGACGGAAATTCCGAAGGTGGAGTTCCGTCGCCTACGTGCGTGCGGAAGCCCGGCATCGTCCGCGCGACAGTTCCGGATCAGCGGATCACAATATTGACAATCCGGTTGGGGACCGCGATCTCCTTGACGATCGTTTTTCCTTCCAACTGTGCCGAAACGACCCGCTTTGCCTCCTCCAGCGCCTGCTCCTTCGGGCAGTTCATGGGGAGCGTTACGGTTCCGCGTACCTTGCCGTTGATCTGTACCGCTACCTCGACCGTGTCATCCACCGTCTTGGATTCATCAAACTCGGGCCAGGGTGCCAGCGTGCAGAGCCCCTTCTCGCCGAGTCCCTGCCAGATCTCCTCCGCCAGATGCGGAGCAAACGGTGACAGGAGGCGGATGAATACGCTGAGCTCATCGCGCGTCAGAGAACCGTTGTCAAACACCTCGTTGATAAACGACATCATTGCGGCGATCGCCGTATTGAATTTCAGTTCCTCAATATCGGAGGACACCTTTTTCACGGTCTTGTGGAGAAGCGCTTCCAGCTTCGGGGACGCGCCGCTTCCCTTGACCATCCCGGGCAGGTCAGCCACGCGCTCCAGGAACCGCTTGCAGCCCTTGACACCATTCTCCGACCACGGCGCCGCGCTTGCGTAATCGCCCATAAAAAGTACATAGGTACGCAGGGTGTCCGCGCCGTACTGATCGACAATATCATTGGGATCGATGACATTTCCCTTGGATTTGGACATTTTCTCACCGTCAGGACCCAGAATCAACCCCTGTGCGGTCCGCTTCGCATACGGCTCCGACGTGGGCACCACGCCGAGATCGTAGAGGAACTTGTACCAGAAACGGGAGTAAATCATGTGACGCGTGACGTGCTCCATGCCGCCGTTGTACCAGTCAACCGGCATCCAGTATTTCAGCAGCTCCGGATCGGCAAGCGCTTTATCGTTGTGCGGGTCGATATACCGGAGGAAATACCAGGAGGAGCCTGCCCACTGCGGCATGGTATCTGTCTCGCGTTTCGCGTCACTGCCGCACTTCGGACACTTGCAGTTGACATAGGACGGAATCTTGGCAAGCGGACTTTCTCCGCCCTCACCGGGCTCAAAGTTTTCGACCGGCGGGAGCTTCAAAGGAAGTTCGTCATACGGAACGGGAACCATACCGCACTTGGGGCAATGCACGATCGGGATCGGCTCGCCCCAGTAACGCTGGCGGTTGAACGCCCAGTCCTTCATCTTGAACTGGACACCCTTCTCGCCGATTCCCTTTTCTTCAAGGTAAGCAAGCATCTTTTCGATGGCTTCTTTTTTGGTGGTGATGCCGTCAAGAAATCCGGAATTGATCATGGCTCCGTCACCGGTATATGCCGCCTCGTTGACGTTGCCGCCCTCGATGACCGGAATAATATCAATGCCGAATTTTTTGGCAAATGCATAGTCCCGTTCATCATGCGCGGGGACCGCCATGATCGCGCCGGTGCCGTAACCCATCATGACATAATCAGAAATATAGATCGGCACTTCCTTGCCCGTCACGGGGTTGATTGCACTGATTCCTTCAATACGGATCCCCGTTTTTTCCTTAACCAGCTGAGTGCGCTCAAACTCGGTCTTCTTGGCGCATTCCGTGCGGTACGCGTCCAGCGCGTCGATGTTGGCGATGCGGTCGCGGTACTTCTCGATCACGGGATGCTCCGGCGCAATGACCATAAAGGTCACGCCGAAAAGCGTGTCGGGACGGGTGGTATAGATACGGAGGCTTTCGTCCGCACCCTTCAGGCTGAAATTGACGAACGCACCGGTCGATTTGCCGATCCAGTTGATCTGCTGCTGCTTGATGTTTGGCAGGTAATCCACCTCATCAAGGCCCTGAAGCAGTTTGTCCGCGTACTCGGTAATCCGCAGATACCAGACGTCCTTGGATTTCTGAATGACATCGCTGTGGCAGATATCGCATTTGCCGCCCTGAGAATCTTCATTTGACAGAACGACCTTGCAGGACGGGCAGTAGTTGACCAGCGCCGTATCCCGGAACACCAGTCCCTTTTCAAACATCTTGAGGAAAATCCACTGCGTCCACTTGTAATAGCCTTCCTCCGTCGTGTCGATCACGCGTTCCCAGTCAAAGGAAAAGCCGACACGCTTGAGCTGACCCGTGAAGCGGACCTTGTTGCGGTCGGTCACGATGCGCGGGTGGGTATTGGTCTTGATCGCGGTATTCTCGGTCGGAAGTCCGAACGCGTCAAAACCGATCGGGAACAGTACATTGTAGCCCTGCATTCTTCTCTTGCGGCTGATGACTTCAAGTCCGGAATACGCCTTGATGTGTCCGACGTGCATTCCCGCGCCCGACGGATACGGGAATTCCACAAGCGCATAATATTTCTTCTTGGTAAAATCATTGACGGCGCGAAAGGCATGCTGCTTCTCCCACTCCGCCTGCCATTTGGATTCAATGGCGGAAAAATCGTACTTCATGATAAAACTGCTTCTCCTTGCAATGATTTTTCTAAAGAAAAAAGCTTCCTCTCCCGAAAAAAGGAGACGAAAGCCATGTTCCGCGGTACCACTCCGATTGACGGACAAACGTCCGCCCTCTCTTGCCCTTTAACGGTGGCACCGTCTTCCCTATCTGACGGATACCGGAAAGCACGGATAAAACCGTTTCTACCCCGATCCGACCTTCAGGTCGCCGCTCCCGGATGAGTGGAAGATCCCCCTGCAAATGCCTTGCACCGACCGGCACCTCTCTCTTGCTTCCGGATCAACCGATTCCGTTCTCTGCGTTTGAATCAAAACATATGTTCATTATACCCGCCGACTTCCTGTTTGTCAAGGGGCGGCGCAAAAAAAAGTACCGTCGCGGGCGGAGTTTTCCGTCCGCGGTATGTACCATACGCCGTCAGTTTTCCGACTTCGGCGTGTCGTCCCGGTAGAGTCGGTCAAGGTGATAGAATTCCCGTGTTTCTCTGGTAAAAATATGCACCATCACCGTTGTGAAATCCAACACCATCCAGGTATTTCCGCCGCGTCCCTCCACGTGGAACGGCGGAACGCCGCGAAGACCGCATTTATACTCCAACTCGCCCGCAAGAGAGCGGACGTGGGTGTTGGAGGTACCGGTTGCCAGTACAAAATAGTCGCAGATATCCGACTTTCCCCTCAGATTCAGAATCTTGATGTCAAACGCCTTCTTGTTATCAAGCATCGCGGCAAGCTCCTCTGCAAGCTCCTCCGGGGATAACTCTCCCATCGGTGCGCCGACATCCTCCGCGGATTCCGCCGGTTGCACGTCCTCAGCCGGTGTCGTCATTTCATTCTCCATCATTTCATTTTCATGGGTCAGTTCCATTCTTGTATCTCCTCGTTATGGTTTGGTTTCGATCGGAAGTCCGTCCCGGCGGATCTCGTCGGCACGGTAATTCCGGGGTTTGTAAACTTTTCGGTAAGCTGCGTCAATGGAAGGTCTGTCCGGATCCGTGAACACACCCTCCGGATCAAAATTCCGCGCGTCAAACTGTTCCGTCAGCGTTGCCTCCGCAGACGATCTGGAAAGCACATAGTACCAGGTGCCCGCCTCGGTCCTGACGGCTTCGCCGCCAAGCGTCGTCATAGTCACGTCGGAAAGATCGGTGGACAAAAGCACAGGCAGGAGCGCACAGCACTCCCCGAACGTCAGATCAGTCTCCACCTCGCCGTACAGCGCATGGACAAGTCGCACGGTTCCGGGAAGCGTCATGTTGCTCCTTACCGCGTCGATCAGCGCGGCAAGAAACAGTTTCTGCGCATCCATCCGCCCGAGATCCGCTTCCACATATCCTGCACGATAACGGACAAACTGTTCTGCGGTGTCTCCCATCAGGCGTTGCTTTCCCTTGTGCAGTTCGATATACAAGTGCTGTACCGGGTCATCGTACACAAGATCCGAAGGAAGGTCGACCTCCACTCCGCCGACCGCGTCCACGATATCGGAGAAGGCCTCCAGATTCAGAATCAGATGCCGGTCGATCCGGATACCCATGTTGCGTTCCAAAAACGACCGGAATCCGACGGTTCCAAGGTATGCGTCGGCACCGTTCAGCTTCCTGTAATTGCGCCCGGTATACCTCGCATAGGTATCGCGCGGGATCTGGATCACCGCCGCCGAATGATCGGAGGCGTTCAGAGAAACCAGCATGATGACGTCGGACAGCTTTCCGGACCGGTCTTCCCCGAGCACCAGAAAATGCATCGTTCCATGTATCCGCCCGGCAGATGTGGTCCCACGGCTGTCAAAAGACCCGCTTTCGCCGGAAGTAACATGCTCCGGAACAAGGTCTGCCCTACCGACCCGTCCCTTGTTCCCGTCACAGCCGATAAGACAGGCAATTGCCGCTCCGATCGCCGCAAACAGGGCGAGAAAGCGGATTCTGGCAAGACGGCGTTTTTTGCGGCGTTTCATAGGTTTGCACACTCCTTATCGTTTATGTATGTAAAAGAGCGTACAAGCGATTGTGTGTTAAGTACTTCAGCCGTTCACGATGAGATCGTTTCTTGCATCCGTCGTGTCGGGACTGATCGGAGTTCCCTCCTCCAAAAGCCCCCTGACGGTCAGGTCATAAGAATAAATCAGGGTATCCCGGAGCAATGCGGCGCGTTCCTCCGGATTCAAGGAATCGGGATCCGCACCGAAGAAATAGCGCCGGAGCAGAACACAATCGCGGAAGGTCCGCGTGTCGTCGATGTAATCGGCAAGATACACCAGTTTTTCGGGAAGCGTCATTCCCGCTCGTCCCGTCGTGTGCCAACGCACACAGGCAATGACCTCCTCCGAGGCAAATTCCGGATAGACCTCCGGGATCTGTGCGGCAGCGGTACGGGCGTGGAAGGTCTTTGGAGCAAGCTTGTCCGTTCCGGTGACCGGAAGTCCGTACTTTTCGCAAAGGGCGATCTGCTCCTCCGTCGTCAGTTCCTTGGTCGTATCGTGCAGAAGCGCCGCTGCACGGAGCGTGAGCGTTTTTTCCGGGCAATAAAGAGACGCAAGCCGCGTAACCATCCGTTCCACGCCGAGCGTGTGACGGTAACGCTTTTCGGACATTTTCCCTGCAAGCGAAGATCTGAGTCCTGTCAGCATCTCTTCCGTAATCTGAAGTGTACTCATAGTGTGTACCTTTCGTTTTTCTTCAAACATACAATTTATTGGCAAGGATATAATCCGCGACTTTTTGAGGGACCAGACCGGAAATGTCCTGTCCTTCCTTCAGCGCGCGGCGGATATACGTCGAGGAGACCTCGATCGGATCCGCAACAATCCGTCTGACCACCTTGCCGTAATTTTTCTGATACTCCGCAATTTTCTTCACGATCAGTCCGTCCAGCACCGCGTCCTTTTCCCGGCGGATGTAGACCGGATACGAGAGCCGGAAAATTTCCTCCGGTTCCCGCCATTCGTCAAGCGAAAGAAGCATATCGGTTCCCATGAGCAAAAACAGACGCGTGTCCGGCGCGGTCAGCTCCCGGAGCGTATCCACCGTATAGCTCTTTCCGTCCCGACGGAGCTCCAGATCGGAGACAATCACGCCTTCCATGTCACCGAACGCAAGCTCGCACATCCGGTAACGGTCGATGGCGGAAACCTGCTGGTCCACCTGTTTGTGCGGCGGAATCCCCGCCGGAATGACAAACAGCACATCCAGCCACATCTGCTCCATAAACGCCTTCGCGGCGGCAACGTGACCGTTGTGTACCGGGGAAAAAGTCCCGCCGTAAATACCGATTCTTGTCATTGCGTTATTCCGTTTCAGCGCGGCAGGTCGATGTGCTTGTGATTGACGGACTCACGGTAAAGCACCACTTTTCTGCCGGGCACCGCCACGATATCCGCCTCGCAGAGCTCTGCCAATGCTTCTGCCGCGGAGCGAGCGGATTCCTCGCTGTTCTCGAGCACCGAGAGTTTAATCAGTTCCCTTGCCTCCAGGGCGTCGGAAACGGTCTTGACAAGATTATCCGTGATCCCGCCTTTTCCGATCTGCATGATCGTCGGAATGCCCGACGCCATAGCCCGTAGGTATGCTCTTTGTTTGGAAGTTATCATCGCTTTGTTACTCCTTGTTGTTTCCGATGCGCGACGCAAACTCTTCTGCGAACCTGCTGATCGCGCGTGCGCGGTGACTTACCGCATCCTTCTGTTCCTGTGTGACGGCGGCAAAACTGCGGTCGTATTCCTCATAGCAGAACAAGCTGTCATAGCCGAAGCCACCGCTTCCCTCTTCCTGATACAGAATCTTTCCGTCACATCTGCCCGTTACCACGATTGGCTCCCTGCCGTCCGGAAAAACGCAAGCGATGGCGCAGACAAACGCCGCGCGGCGGTCGGCAATCCCTGCAAGATTGTGAAGCAACAGCTGACGGTTTGCCTCGTCGTCACCATGCCCGCCCGCATAACGCGCGGAATAAATTCCGGGAGCACCGCCGAGCGCCTCCACTGTCAACCCGGAATCGTCGCCAACGCCGATATACCCGCTTTTTGCAGCGGCTTTTGCCTTGATGAGCGCGTTCTCTTCAAACGTACTTCCGTTCTCTTCGATCTCTTCCGTGATCCCGACTTCGTCAAGCGACAGAAGCTCCACTTCCGGGAGATACCCCCGGAGCATGGTCTCCAGTTCCGCGATCTTGTGCCGGTTACGGGAAGCCAGTACGATCTTCATAGTATCTCCTTATTCAAACAGAGCTTTGACGAAATCGTCCGCGGAAAATTCCTGCATATCGTCGATCTTTTCGCCGACGCCGATGAACTTGACGGGAATATTCAATTCATGCTTGATGGAAAGCACGATTCCGCCCTTGGCGGTGCCGTCCAGCTTGTTGAGCACAAGCCCCGTGATCGCTGCCGCATTGCGGAATTCCTTTGCCTGCAGGATTGCATTCTGCCCCGTCGTTGCATCAAGCACGAGCAGGTTTTCGCGCGAAGCACCGGGCAGCTCGCGGTCAATGACGCGGTTGATTTTGGCAAGCTCGTTCATCAGGTTGACCTTGTTCTGCAACCTTCCCGCCGTGTCGATCATAAGGACATCCGCCTTGTTGTTGACGGCGTAATGAATCGCGTCAAACACGACCGCCGCCGGGTCGGAGCCCTCATTCTGGCGGATCATATCCACTCCCGCCCGGTCGCACCATACACCGAGCTGATCAATCGCCGCCGCGCGGAAGGTATCCGCCGCCGCGACAACCACCTTTTTGCCGCTCTTCTTCAGGCGGTTTGCGATTTTGCCGATCGAGGTGGTTTTGCCCGCACCGTTGACGCCGATGACAAGGATCACGGAGGGCTTGGTGTCAAGACAAAGCGGTTCACCCTCGCCGATCATGTCGGTCAGGATCTCCTGCAGCGCCGTGACGACCTGATCCTTTTCTTTGAGCCTGCCGTCCTTGATACGGTCGCGGAGCTCGTCAATGATCTCCTCGGTCGCACTGACACCGACATCTGCCGAAATCAGAAGCTCCTCCAGCTCCTCCAGCATATCTTCATCCACTCTGACGAAATTCGAGAGCAGATCATGTACTTTTCCGAACAGCGCGTCCTTGGTTTTCTTAAGACCCGCTTTCAATTTGTCCAAAAATGCCATCCCAGTCGTCCCCTTTCTCCTTGGAAATCTGATTGATATCGAGCGTCAGCACCTTGGAAATGCCGTGCTCGGGCATGGTTACGCCGTACAGCCGGTCTGCCGCCGCCATGGTACCGCGGCGGTGTGAGATCATGATGAACTGCGTACCGTGCGAATATCGCTTGATGTACTGCGCCAGACGTTCGACGTTGACCTCATCCAGCGCCGCTTCGATCTCGTCAAGGATACAGAACGGCGTCGGATTGACCTGTAAGATTGCAAAGAACAGCGCCACGCCGATAAAAGACTGCTCGCCGCCGGAAAGCTGCATCAGGTTCTTGATGATCTTGCCGGGAGGTGCCGCCTTGATCTCAATGCCGGATTCCAGTACGTTTTCGGGATCGGACAGAGACAACTCCGCGCTTCCGCCGCCGAACAACTCCGAGAAGGTCTTGTTGAAGTTCTCGTTGATCTGATCGAACGCCCTGACAAACGCTTCCTTCATGTTGGTTTCCAGATCGGAAATAATCCCTGTCAATTCTTCCTTGGCACGGGTCAGATCTTCGATCTGCCCCTTCATATAGTCATACCGTGTCTTGAGCTCGTCATACTTGGATACCGCGTCCAGATCGACGCTTCCGATCGCGCGGAGCTTGTTCTTGCACTCGGTCTGGGTGCGGAACACCTCGGCGCGGGTTTCTGCGGTCACCTGCGGATAGCCGAGCTTCAGCGCGTCGGCGCGGGTCAGCCCGTGTTCCTCCATGAGAGAGGAAGACAGCGCGTCCTGGCGCTCGCGGAGCCGCGCGAGCTTTGCTTCGTTCTTGGTATGCTCGGTGACGATCCGCTCTTTTTCTTCGTTTTTCTGGCGGGTACGCTCGGTCAGATCAGACAGCTTCTTCTCAAACTCCGAGTTACCGCTTTCCACCTCGTTGCGCTTGCGGTTGAGTTCGGCAAGTTGTTTTTCGCCGTCCGAAAACTCTTCTCGGTTGTCCTTGATGAACTGCGCCATCGCGTCAAGCTGGGAATTCAGCTGGCGGATACGCTCCTTTTGAGTATCCTTGTCGGAGCGGTACGCAGAGATCCGGTCCTCCGCCGAAGCAAGCAGGGTACGTTCTGTGTCGATGTCCTTCTGAATCTCACTGGAACGGATGAGCAGTTCGGTCAGCTTCCGGTCGTATTCGGCGACCGCATCCAGAGCATCCTGGCGATCCTCTTCGGTCTTCACGCGGAACGCGGTCAATTCACCGACTCGGGTTTCCAGTTCCTTTGCGTTCGCAAAGAGGGTTGCCAGATCATCCTCGTACTGCGCACGCATTTCGATGAGCTTCTTGCTGTCCGCTTCCAGCTTTTCAAGCAGGGTGCGGTTCGCGTCGCTCTTTGCCTTCAATTGCTCCAGCTCCGCGACTTCCTCGCCGCGCAGCATCTGAAGGATTCCCTTCTTTTCTTCGCCGGACGCACGGCTGTCGTTTGCGTCGCGGTATTCCGCTTCCAGTTTCGCGCGCTCTGTTTCGTAAGAACGAAGCATCTTATTCAGCGTTTCCAGTTCCTCTTCCAGGCGCTTGATCTCGCCCGCGCGGGACAGCATACCGCCGCCCTGACGGACCGAACCGCCGGTAAAGGAACCGCCCGCGTTGATCTGCTGACCGTCAAGCGTGACGACCCGCACCCTGAAGCGAACGCCGCGCGCCATGACGTTTGCGTGGTCAATGGTATCAAAAATCAGTGTGTGTCCGAGCAGGGACGAAATGACATTCCGGAATTTCGGGTCGCAGGTAATCAGTTCATCCGCGACGCCGACGTATCCGGCGTATCCCTTTGCCTGCTTCATTTCGGGCGTTTCGGTGCGCGGGGACATGGCGGTCAGCGGGAAGAAGGTCGCCTTGCCCGCCTCTCCGCGTTTGAGGGCAAACATTGCCGCTTTTGCGGTCTCTTCGTCCTCCACCACAATGTGCTGAAGATTCATCCCGAGGGAGGTCTCCAGTGCCACCACATACTTGGGGTCGACCGTGATGAGCTGCGAGAGCGGACCGAACACGGTCCCGCACGGCGCACCGTTCCGATCGGTGATCTTGCCCTCGGCATAGCGGTTCATGACATATCTCACCGCGCCGGAATAGCCTTCAAAGTTTTCTTCCATTGCGCGGAAGGTTGCGATCTTCTGCTCTGCCGACTGCACCCGCAGGCGGGAATTGTTGAGCCTGGTTTCGGCTTCCTCCAGCTCGGCTTTCTTAGCCTCCGCCGACGCGGCGATCATTGCGGCGGATTCGTCGATCTCTCCGATCTGCGCGTCATACGACGCAACCGATGCTTCCTTGTCCTTGATTTTCTTGTCAAGTTCTGCCGCAATGTTACGGTAACCCGCCACTTCCGTGAGAATCGCGGAAGATTTGTCGTGGTCATCCGTCTTTGCGTTTTCCAGCACGGAGATACGCACACGCACATCGGTCTGCTCCGCTTCCGCCGCACGGATGTTTCCGAGCGCTTCGGCAACGGTGTCCGCAAGATGCTCCGCGCGTTCCGCTTCTCCCTTGCGCTCCGCTTCCATTCTTTCGCGGGAGGCGGCAACCTGTGCAGCCTCCGCCTCCAGAGCGGAAATACGGTCAGCATGCGTACCGCACTCGGTCAGTTCGCGTTCCACGGATTTGTCGGTGCTCTGCATGGCACCCTCCGCCGTGGCAATCAGTTCTTTGGTATGTCCGATGTTGTTCTCGGTCACGCGGTACTCGTTGTCCAGTTTGTGGTTGGCTTCGGTCTGCGCCTGAATCTTTGCAAGCAGTTCGTTGGACGCTTCCTTTGCTCCCTTGGACGCTTCCAGAAGACGCTCTGTCTGCGTCGCAAGCGACTGGAGAACATCCTCGATATTCTGCATATCGTACCCGGAATGGGTATAGTTCTCCTCTGCCGCGGTCAGTTCCGCACGGAGCTTTTCGGTATCATAGAGCCAGAGCGAGATGTCCGCCTGCTTCTTCTTCTCAAGCAGGTCAATGGCGCGGCGCGCCTTTTCCGCTTCTTTTTCGAGCGGTCCGATCTGCGCCTCGACCTCGGCGAAAATATCCATGACGCGGGTCATGTTGTCGTCGGTCGCCTGCAGCTTGCGCTCCGCTTCATCCTTGCGGCTGCGGTATTTCGCAATGCCAGATGCGTCCTCAAAAATGCTTCTGCGCTCGTCGCTCTTCTGGGAAATGATCTCCGCAATCCGCCCCTGACCGATGATGGAATACCCGTCTCTGCCGATACCGGTATTCATGAAAAGCTCGTAAATATCACGGAGTCTGACGGCGCGGCGGTTGATATAATATTCACTGTCACCGGAACGGAAATACCGTCTTGTGACCGTGACCTCATCGTAGTTGCAGTCCAGTCTTCCGACCCCCGATGAGTTGTCAAAGGTCACGGAGACCTCGGCATAGCCCATTGGTCTGCGGCTGTCCGCACCGCCGAAAATGACATCCTCCATTTTGCTGCTCCGGAGCGTCTTTTTGGACACTTCACCGAGCACCCAGCGCATGGCATCCGCAATGTTGGATTTGCCGCTTCCGTTCGGTCCGACGATGACGGTCACGCCCGCTTCGTCGGTACGGTTGCCGCTCCGGTCGAACGTCAGTTTGGATCTGTCCGGGAAGGACTTGAAGCCCTGTAGTTCAATTGATTTTAAGTACACCTTGTTTCCTCCGGCTCATTCCTGATTCTGTCGGTCCGCCCATTCCGTGACGGATCACATCCTGATTATCCCGGTCAGTGCCGGATATCAAAGAGTGCAAGTGCCGCTCCGGCGGCGGACTGCTCCGCCTCCCGTTTGGTCCTGCCTACACCGCGCCCGATCATTTCGCCGTTGAGACGCGCCTCGACCGTAAACACCTTGCGGTGGTCGGGACCCTTTTCATCCACGGTCACATATTCGAGGAGATCGCCCTCGGACTGTTGCACAAACTGCTGAAGCAGGGTCTTGTTGTCACCGAGCGTGCCGAAGGTCATATGCTCCAGTTCTTCTTTGATAAACGGAAGCAGAAAACGGGAAACCGTTTCCTTTGCTCCTTCCTCCGCATCCAGATACATCGCGGCAAGCAGTGCTTCAAACGCGTCGGCGACAATGGATTTATTCTGTCTGCCGTTGTTCTTGTCCTCGCCCTTACCGAGCTTCAGAAAGTCCCCGAGCCCGATCACGCCGGCGTACTTGGAAAGCGCCCTCTCGCACACAAGGTCGGCGCGCATCCGCGTCAGATCCCCTTCCGGACAATCGCGGTAGGTCTCAAACAAATATTCGCTCGTGAGGATGGACAGCACCGAATCGCCGAGAAATTCCAGACGTTCGTTGCAAAGCAGATGGTGGTTCGGAAGCCCCTGCTCATTGGAATAAGACGAGTGAGTCAAGGCACGCTCAAGGTACTCCCGGTTTTTGAAATGATAACCGATCCGGTCTTCCAGTTCCGTAACGGCAAGCGGTAATACACTCATCCTTGCTCCTCCGAAGATTCTTTTGTCTTTTCTGCATTTTTTCTTGCGGCAAATTCCGCCATAGATCCGGCAATCGCGTCGATCGCTCCGCTTTCGGCATAAGAGATCGCCTGCCGGATCGCGTTGGCAAACGCCAGACGGTCGGACGAGCCGTGCGCCTTGATGACAGGCTTTTTCACACCGAGGATCGGTGCTCCGCCATGTTCACGTGCATCAAAACGGCACTTGAGTGCAGTAAGCTGTTTTTTCATAAGCAGTG
Source organism: uncultured Eubacteriales bacterium (assembly GCA_934525675.1). Lineage (GTDB taxonomy): Bacteria > Bacillota > Clostridia > Oscillospirales > CAG-272 > CAKVOU01. The sequence goes on along the minus strand of CAKSZH010000001.1, from coordinate 357,520 downwards.
CGGCGACCTTGCCGGACATACCGGAAAGAAACGCCTTTTTCAGTTCACCGAGGAGCAGTTTTCCGCTTCCTTCCACGGTTTTGAGGAATATGTTGCCGTTAAACCCGTCGGAAACCAGTACGTCACACGCGCCGGCAGTTGCCATTCCGGCTTCGACATTCCCGACATAGTGAATCTCCCCGCACCGTGCAAGCCTCTCATTTGCGGCAATCACAGCCTCTGTTCCCTTGTGCGCTTCAGTCCCGTTGTTGAGCAGTCCGACACGGACATCGGACAGCTTCATGACGTATTTCATATAGGAAGAGCCCATAACGGCAAACTGTTCATATTGCTCGTCCGTCACGGTAAGATTTGCACCGGAGTCAAGAAGAAGCGTCGGATTCGCAAGCGGCAGAATGGCGCCGATGGACGGTCTCTGTACGCCGCGGATCTTGCGGACGATCAGGGTCGCTCCGGTAAACAGGGCACCGGTGTTGCCGCTGCTGACAAACGCATCCCCTTTGTCCTCGGCAAGGAGGCGAAGTCCCACAGACATGGAGGAATCCTTCTTTCCGCGTGTCACACACATGGGGTCGTCCTCCATGGTGATGACCGTATCCGTGTGAACGATCTCAAACGCGGAGATGTCCAGTCCGAGCGCCTTTGCGCGTTCCCGGAAGACCTCCCGGTCTCCGACCAATACAAAAGAATGCCCCGGGTATTTTGCGGAAGCATCGCACACGCCGCAAAGCTGAGCGTCCGGTGCGCGGTCTCCGCTCATCGCATCAACGATAATTCTCATGTTCGTCTCCTTTCCCATATGGAACGCACCTGCGCTCCTCTATTTTTACGAATAATTTCTATTTGCCAAAAAAGCGGTATCCCGGGAGTGCGCTTATCAAATGCAGTAGCGCTTTCCTCCCGCGTACTCTGCAGTACCGCGGAAGCGATACCGCAACGGTGAATGCTCCGCCGACCGTCAAAGCTCGCTTTTCAGCTGCTCCACGGCATCGAGCGCGCGCTTGGCAACCACCTCGTACCGTGCGATTTTTCCGCCGCGCACCCGTTCCGGAAGCGGGGATACGATACCGAAGTTTGCATTCATCGGCACGAAACTGCCGATCCCTCCGCGGCTGACATAATGCGCCATTGCACCGATCATGGTGGTATCCGGAAAGTCAATCGGGGAAAGCCCGCGGATACGCCTTGCGGCGTTGACGCCGGCAACAAAACCGGAACCTGCCGATTCGATGTACCCCTCCACGCCCGTCATCTGCCCTGCAAAAAAGACCTCCGGACGACGGATCATGGAATAATCCGGCTTCAGAAATCCGGGCGATTGCAGATAGGTGTTTCTGTGCATCACACCGAGGCGGAGAAAATCCGCATTCTCAAGTCCCGGGATCATGCGGAAGACCCGCTTTTGCTCGGGATAGGTGAGATGCGTCTGGAATCCGACGAGGTTGTACATAGTCCCCTCGGCGTTTTCCTTGCGGAGCTGAACCACCGCATAAGCCTGCTTTCCCGTTCGGGGATCAACAAGTCCGACCGGCTTGAGCGGTCCGTAGCGGAGCGTGTCATACCCGCGTTTCGCCATGACCTCGACCGGCATACAGCCCTCAAACACCTTGAGGTCGCGGTCGAAATCGTGCAGCTCCGCTTCTTTTGCATGGATCAGCGCGTTGTAAAACGCGTCATACTGTTCCTTTGTCATCGGGCAGTTGATATAGTCCGCGTCGCCCTTGTCATAACGGGACGCGAAATAGGCAATGTCCATATTGATTGTGGAAAAATCAACGATCGGTGCGACCGCGTCAAAGAAATGCAGCCCGTCGCACCCAAGCTCGTTTTTCATGTAATCCGCCATACCGCCGGACGTGAGCGGTCCCGTTGCGATGACGGTCACGGTATCGGGTTCAAGAGAGGTGACCTCTTCCCTGACGATCTCGATATCCGGATTCTCCGTCAGCCTGTCCGTCACATACCGGGAAAACTTTTCCCGGTCCACCGCAAGCGCAGAACCCGCCGGAACGCGGGTCGCATACGCCGCCTCCATAATAAGGGATCCCATGCGGAGCATTTCTTCCTTGAGAAGCCCCACCGCATTGGTCACACGGTCGGAACGGAGCGAATTGGAGCAGATCAGCTCCGCAAAAAACGGCGAATGATGCGCCTCCGTGTATTTGTCCGGTTTCATCTCAAAAAGCCGGACGGGTACTCCCGCCTTCGCCGCCTGATACGCCGCTTCGGAGCCGGCAAGACCGGCTCCGTAAACATTCAGATATTCTTTCATGCCTCGTCCTTGTCGGCGGCAGGCGCCTCGCAGGTGTAGCCGCAGTCCTTATCATGGCAGACGAGCAGGTCTTTGCCCTTCTTGCGGAAGAGCATTCCGCCGCAACGGGGGCACTTCTCCGCCGTCGGCATATCCCACGAAGAGAAATCGCATTTCGGGTAGTTGTCGCAACCGTAGAAAACGGAATGATTTCTGCCCTGCTTGACCACGATGTTCCCGCCGCATTTGGGACAGGAAACACCGATGGACTTGACCTTCTGCTTGGTAAACTTACATTCGGGATAGCGCGAGCAGGCATAGAAACTGCCGTACCGACCGGTACGCAGAACCATATCCGCGCCGCAAAGCTCGCACTTCATATCCGGCACCGGAACCGCCTTCTTCTCATCCGGTTTCTTTTCGCCGTCATCGGTTGGCTGCACGGGAACAAGCGGCTTGGTGTTTTTGCACTGCGGATAATTCGGGCAGGCGGCAAACTTGCCGAAGCGTCCGTTCTTGACGACCATGCGGCTGCCGCACTTTTCGCAGATGATATCGGTTTCCTCGGCGGGAACCTCTACGCTCCCCTTTCCGATGTTTTTTTCGGCAACCTCCAGCTCTTTCTCAAAGTCTTTCCAGAAATCCGAAAGGACAGCCGTCATGGTGGTCGTCCCCGCGGCGATGCTGTCGAGCTTGGACTCCATGTTGGCGGTGAACTTGTAATCGACGACCGGTTCAAAGTTGTCAATCATCAGCTTGGTCGTCACCTCGCCGAGTGGGGTGGGAACCAACGCTTTTCCGTCACGTTTGACGTAATTTCTTGTGACGATGGTGGTAATAATCGGCGCGTAAGTGCTCGGTCTGCCGATTCCCTTTTCCTCAAGGAATTTGATCAGAGACGCCTCGTCGTATCTCGGCGGAGCCTTGGTGAAATGCTTTGCAGGCGTGATCCCCTCGGACGGGAGCATCTGTCCCTCCTTGACGGGAGGAATACGCACATTACGTTCGTCCGCGTCGGCACTTGCCTCTTCTGTTGACTCGTAAACAGCCATATAGCCGGGGAATGTTACGGTATATCCGCTTGCACGGAAAACATATCCGGAAGCCGTGAAATCAGCGGACACGGCAGAAAGCGTCGCGGACTCCATCTGACTGGATACGAACCGATCCCAGATCAATTTGTAAAGCTTATACTGATCCGGCGTCAGCGATTTACGGATAAGGGACGGCTCCAGCTCCACGCGGGAGGGACGGATTGCTTCATGCGCGTCCTGCGCGCCCGCCTTGGTTTTGTAGTTTCGGGGAGACGCGGGGCAATACTCATTTCCGTACTTGCCGAGAATGAAGTTTCTTGCCGCCTCCTGCGCCTCTGCGGAAATACGGAGCGAGTCGGTACGCATATAGGTAATCAGACCCTGAACGCCGCCGTTTTCCGCGCCGAGATTCACGCCTTCGTAAAGCTCCTGCGCCACGCGCATGATCCGCTGGGACTGGAAACCGAGCTTTCTCGACGCTTCCTGCTGCATGGTGGAAGTCGTGAACGGCGGTGCCGGCGACTTATGCTTGGTGGAACGCTTGACAGAGCTGACACGGAACGGCTGTCCGTCCACCGCGTGAACGACCTTCATCGCATCCGCTTCGTTTGAAAGATCCAGTTTTCCCTTTTCGTCGCCGAAGAAATGTACCGCGAAGGTCTTTCCCTCTCCTGCGTCAAGCATCGCCTCAATGGTCCAGTATTCCGCAGGAACGAACGCGCGGATTTCCTCCTCGCGCTCTACGATGATCCGTGTCGCTACCGATTGAACGCGTCCTGCCGAGAGTCCGCTTCTGACCGTCTTCCAAAGGAAGGGGCTGAGTTTATATCCTACGATACGGTCAAGAATCCGACGCGCCTGCTGGGAATTGACCAGGTTCATGTCGATCTCGCGGGGCGCCTTGATCGCGCTCTTGACCGTGCTCTTGGTGATTTCATTGAAGGTGACGCGCTGGGTCTTTTCTTCGGGGATTCCGAGCGCATTGGCAAGATGCCAGGAAATCGCTTCTCCCTCGCGGTCAGGGTCGGTTGCGAGAAAAACTTTTGTCGCCGCTTTGGCTTCCTTGCGGATCTCCTTGATGAGATCACCCTTGCCGCGGATGTTGATATAGTGCGCCTCAAAGCCGTTTTCGATATCCACACCGAGCGTGCTCTTGGGCAGATCGCGCACGTGTCCCTTGGACGCAATGACTTTGTAGTTGGAGCCGAGATAGCTCTTGATGGTTGTCGCTTTGGAAGGCGACTCCACAATGACAAGATAGGACATGAAGACCTCCGTATATTGTTTCGATTCAGTTACGTTGATACAACCCGCCGGGAAGCGACCGGACAAGTCCTTTGACTTCCAGAACGGTCATAGCTGTCAGGACATCCACCGTGGAATATCCGAGCTTGACGATCTGATCCGGCGAAAACGGCTGATCCATCGGAAGATCCGTAAAAATCTTCCTGTACTTTTCCGACAGCGAGGCGAGCGCCTCTCCGGAGCGGTCGGACGAACGTTCGGGCGTTTTGGGGGCTTGCGGACTTTCCGGCCCGTTCCCCGTCCGCCCGACCGGTGCGGTTCTTCCGGGCTTGCCCGTCCTCCCCTCTGTTGCGGCAGATACATGCTTTTCCGGTTCTCCGGAATCGCTTCCGCGTTTTTGCTGTGGCTTTTTCGGCTTCGCAAATGCGACCGGCGCGGGAGCCGCGGTATCAGGCGCGGCGGACAGCTTTTCGGTCATTGCCTCCGCAAGTCCCGCGGAATCCTCCTCGGCAAGAGGTGTACGTTGCCCCTGTTTTCTTGCAAGCTCCGCATAATCCGGCATATGCAGCTTTGCAAACACCGCCGGGTTATATTCCGATTTCTTTCCGACTCTGCGGATACGTTCCGGGGACAGGTACTGCTGAAACCGATTCAGGAACGGATGAAGCACGTCGTGTCCGTCAAGGACGACCTGTGCGCCGTCGCGGATCAGCCGGTTGGGCCCTTCCGAGCGCTCGGAATCCACGTTTCCGGGTGTCGCGTAGATCACGCGCCCCTGGTCACTTGCAATGTCTGCGGTAATCATGGCGCCGCTGTGTGCCGGGGCTTCCACGATCAGCGCGCCGTCCGAAAGACCGCTGATAATCCGGTTCCGTACCGGAAAGTGCTTGCCGTTCGGTTCAGCAAAAGGCGGATACTCCGTAATGACCGCACCGCGGCGGATGATCTCCTTCATCAAACCCGCGTGTGCCTTGGGATAAACCACATCCAGCCCGCAGCCGAGCACTGCAACGGTATATCCGCCGGCGGCAAGCGCACCTGCCGCGGCAACGCCGTCGATTCCCTTCGCCATACCGCTGACAATCACCGCACCGGCAGTTGCCAGTTCATAGGATATTTTATACGCGGTATGCGCGCCGTATTCGGAGCAATTGCGCGTTCCGACCACGCCGACGCACAGCTTTTTGGTGAGATCCGGGATATGACCCTGCACGTACAGGATCAGCGGAGGACGCTTGAGCTCGAGAAGCCGCGTGGGATAGGTACTCTCCCCGTAGCGGCAAAGCACCGCGCGGTTTTCCCGGCACCAGGAAAGAATATTCTGCGCCTCGGACAGACGCTTGTCCGCAAGCGCGGTCCGGACACTGTCCTTGATTCCGGACACCTGCTCCAGCAGTTCGGCGTCCGCGCGATAAATATCGTACGGCTTGCCGACACAGCGGAACAGGTCGAGAAATGCCGGATTATTCGGGCCCAATCTGAGCGACAGCCAGATCCAGAACAGATCATCCTGCTTCATTTCTTTCCCTCCTCGCTTTCTTCGGAAACGGTGCAAAACCCGTTCTTTCTATAATACGTCGGTTCTCCCGTTCAGTTCCTCTTTGCCAGTTCCCACAGAAACAACGACGCGGCAACTGCCGCGTTGAGCGATTCCACTCCCTCGCGCATGGGGATATATACCGTCCGGGTACATGCATCAAGAGCACCTGCCGTCAACCCGTGCCCTTCATTGCCGATTACGGCACAGTCACCGGGAAGCGGTGCAAAGGAACCGAGACGCACTGCGCACGCATCAAGCGCCGCGGCGAACACACGTCTGCCGGATGCCCGTAATATGCTGATATATCCTGCCAGATCATCCGTCCGATCGATACGCATGCGGAACAGAGTCCCCATGGACGCGCGCACGGTTTTCGCGTTATACAGGTCGGCGCAATCGGCGGACAGGATCATCCGGTCGGCTCCCAGCGCGGCAGCGCTGCGGATCACCGCGCCGATATTGGCAGGATCACGTACCGATTCCAGGAGGATCAGATGCTCCTCCCGGGGCGGGAGAAATCCGTCCGTTTTTTCGCCTTTATTATTTATTGTAATGATTTTGTGGAGTTTGTCAATATATTTTGCGACACATATTACTCCGTCGGGCGATTTTTCTTCCGAAACCCGATCAAAGAGGCTGTCCTCCAATACCACACACGGAACGGAAGAAAACGCTTCTCCGCAACCGCCGATCGCCTGTGCCCGTTCTGTCAGCCTTGAAGAGGACGAAGCCCTGACGAACACGGTTTCTATCTCCACGCCGTTTCGTACCGCTTCGCAGAACAGCTTGATTCCATCAAAACGGAAGGCGCGTTCCGCGTCGCGATTCTTTCTGTCCGTCAGCTTCATCAGCCGGACCACCTGCCGGTTCTGCCGGGAGGTAATGATCTCTTCCATGCCTTTTGCCATCCTTTCCGAGCACAAGTTTACCGACACATTTTTGCATATTTGTTTCGGTAAATCAATTCTGTAACACTTTGCATTTTACCGTCAACCGGAGATTCGGGAACTCATCAATCGACCTGCGGCGGTTCTGCCGCAACCGTTGTTTTTCTTCCCGGAACATCACGTCGGTTCCGGGACATCGCGTCAGCTCCGGAGCATCGCGTCAGCGTACCGGATGCTCCGCTGTCGGACCCGGATAAAACAGAAAAACCCGGTATTTTCATACCGGGTAAATTTCCTTAAAGCGCTGCCTTTGCCTGTGCCGCGAGTGCCGCAAACGCTTCTTTGTCAGAAACTGCGATCTCGGCGAGCATCTTACGGTTCAGCGTAACACCGGCCTGCTTGAGTCCGTGCATGAAGGTCGAATAGTTCATGCCGTTGACCTTTGCCTGTGCGGAGATTCTCGTAATCCACAGACTGCGGAAATCTCTCTTCTTCATCTTCCGGCCGGCGAATGCGTAGTTGCCGCTCTTCATGACGGCTTCTTTAGCCATCTTGAAATGTTTGGATTTTGCTCCCCAGTAACCCTTCGCTGCCTTCAGAACACTCTTTCTTCTCTTGCGCGTCATCATTGCGCCCTTAACTCTTGCCATTTTCCGTTCCTCCTTGTCTTTCGATTACTTCTGGATCAGCGTCTTGATGTTGGCGGTCATGGACTCGCTCAGGTAAGACGCGCTGCGAAGAGTTCTCTTTCTCTTCGCGGACTTCAGACCCGTGTTGTGACGGTGCTGGCAATGAAACATCTTGACCTTGCCGGTACCGGTAACGGAAAATCTCTTGGCAGAAGCCTTATGTGTTTTGATTTTTCCCATAATGAATACTCCTTGTTTTCACAAAAAATCTGCTGTGCGGCACCGCCGCGTGTATCAACTGCCCGTGGGCTGTCAATCTTATTTGTTTTTGAGAGGCGAAACGACCATGCTGAGGAAACGTCCGTCCAGCACCGGGCGCTTATCGACCGAGCCAAGTTCCGCACACGCCGCTTCAAACCGTTCCATCACATTCCGCCCGAGATCCAGGTGGCTCATTTCACGTCCCTTGAAGCGAAGTACCACTCTCACCTTGTTACCGGCGGTCAGAAAACGCTTTGCGTGACCGACCTTGGTATCAAAATCGTGATCGTCAATACGGCAGGAGAGCTGGATTTCCTTGAGCTCCACGATCTGCTGCTTCTTTCTGGCTTCCTTTTCCCGCTTTTCTTTTTCAAAACGGAATTTGCCGTAATCCATGATCTTGCAGGCAGGCGGATCCGCCTGTGCTGACATCATAACAAGATCAAGTCCCTTGTCATAAGCGATCTGAAGCGCCTTCTGCGTCGCCATAATGCCGAGCTGTTCGCCGTCGGCTCCGATGAGACGCACTTCTCTTGACGTAATGTCCTCATTGATGAGGTTGCCCTGTTCCTTTGCGCTGATAGGTAAACACCTCCAAAATAAAAATTCGCGCGGAAGCAGTTTCCGCACGATACAAAGCCGGTCAGCCGGCAAAATATCAGACACGTACGCGCCAATGCGGTACGGTGAGAACGGAACTGTTCTGCTTCATTTGGCTGTATTATATCATATGTTTTCCGGCTTGTCAAGCCTTTTTTGAATTTTTTCCGAAACACCTGCTCCAAAGCCGTTTTCCGGGTCCGGTACGACATTGTGTCTATCGGCAAAATCTCTAAATATCGCCCCTTCCGAAGCACTGTTTTTTCTCTTTATGGATTTCCACGAATTTTCTCCCGAAAAATCGTCAATAATGAACACTTTACAAACCGGGCACTTTGCGTTATAATAGGCAAGCAGGCAATCGGAAAATAACCGGTCCCCCCACCTGCAACAGCACAGTTGTCCACTTCTCTGACGGAATATCAATCTCATGATATGTGCCACGCCGGAACAGTCGATGCCTGTGCTCCCTGAATATATTGCCCGCGGGTCTTGCCCGCGGGTTTTTTGAATTATAATTTATAATAATAATATTGAAAAAAATTCGTAACAGGGGTAGAAATCCCGACGGATCTGTGTTATAATATTAAACTGAACATTTTTGTTCAGTAATACCCGAAAGGAACCCATGTCATGCCCACATATATCGAAAACACGGAACAGTTGACACTGCCTCTGATCCTGCTTCGGAGTGCCGTCGCGTTCCCTTCTGTTACATTGAATTTTGAGATCGCGGATGAGGCATCCATCGCTGCCGCAGAAGCGGCGGACCGCGGGAATTCCTTCGCTCTGCTTGTTTCCGTCTCCGGCGCGCAGGACGCGCATTCCGCAATCAACCCCGCCAACATCGCATCGGTCGGCACGGTCGCAAAGATCAAGCAACTGCTTAAAACGTCGGACGGGACCGTGAGGCTGATCACCGAAGGTTACTCCCGAGCCATTGTGCGGGATTTTCACCGGATAGGCGCGTATGTCACCGCGGATGTCATGTGCAAAACCGTTGCCATGGCAGAGGGAGACGAAACGGTTGCGGAGGCATACCTTCAGAAAACCTATGAAATGCTGAATCGTTTCACCTCCCATCTGCCGAATTTTTCTCCCGATCTTCTGATTGCAATCCGAGCCATCCGCAACCCGGGGCAGCTTGCGGATTTTATTGCCGCACAGTTGCTCATCCGTCCGGAGGACAAGCAGGCGGTGCTGGAGGTATTTGAACCGCTTGCGCGGGTGGAAACGCTGATTTCCATTCTTCAGAAGGAATACGATCTGCTTCTGTGTGAAGAAGAGATCCAGCGCCGCGTCCAGGACAACATCAGCAAAAATCAGCGGGAATATTATCTCCGCGAGCAGATGCACGTCATCCAGGAGGAACTCGGAGACGGTGCGCAGAGCGAGATCGATGAATATCAGGAACGCATCCGCAAGGCAGATCTGCCGGATGAAGTCAAAAAGAAACTGCTTAAGGAAAACGACCGCCTCGCCCAGACGCCGTTCGGCTCCGCCGAAGCGAGTGTCATCAGCAATTACCTTGACATCTGCCTTGACCTGCCGTGGCGGAAATCCTCTCACGACCGGGTCAATATTGACCTGGCACGCAAGATTCTTGACGAAGATCACGACGGTCTGGAAAAGGTCAAAACGCGTATTCTGGAATTTCTTGCAGTCCGTCAGCTGACCCCGGAACTCGGCAGCCAGATCATCTGTCTGGTCGGACCTCCCGGCGTCGGCAAAACTTCGATCGCAAAATCCGTTGCACGTGCGCTTCACCGCAAATACGCGCGGGTCTCGCTCGGCGGCATCCGGGACGAGGCAGATATCCGCGGTCACCGGAAAACCTACATCGGTTCCATGCCCGGACGCCTCATCACCGCCATCTCCGACGCGGGAGTCAACAATCCGTTGATCCTGCTCGATGAAATCGACAAAATGAGCTCCGGCGCAAACGGAGACCCGACCTCTGCAATGCTGGAGGTACTCGACTCCGAACAGAACAAGACCTTCCGCGACCACTTCATCGAACTTCCCTTTGACCTCTCGGGCTGTATGTTCATTGCCACGGCAAACTCGCTTGACAATGTTCCCCGTCCCCTGATCGACCGTATGGAGGTCATCGAGCTGTCCTCCTACACCAAACGGGAAAAGATGGGGATTGCAAAAAATCATCTGATTCCCAAGCAGTTAAAGCGTCACGGGCTGACCAAGCGGAATCTGAAGATCTCCGACGGTGCGATCGACGAGATCATCAACTATTACACCCGCGAGGCGGGCGTCCGGAATCTGGAGCGAAAGATCGCGGATCTCTGCCGTAAATCTGCAAAGAAGATGCTGGAGGACAAGGTGAAAACCGTCCGCATCGACGAAAACAACGTCAAGGATTTCCTTGGCGCAAGGAAACTGCTTCCCGACTGTCTTACCGAAACCGACGAGATCGGCACCGTCAACGGGCTGGCCTACACGGAGGCGGGCGGAGATATGCTGAAGGTGGAAGCGGCAATTCTGGACGGCACCGGAAAGATCGAGCTGACCGGCTCGCTCGGTGAAGTCATGCAGGAATCCGCAAAGATTGCCGTCAGTTATGTGCGTTCCATCGCCCGTGAATACGGTATTCCGACCGACTTCTACAAAGCGAAGGACATTCATATTCATTTTCCCGAAGGAGCCGTCCCCAAGGACGGTCCGTCCGCAGGCGTCACCATCGTAACGGCGCTTGTCAGCGCACTGACCGGGCGCCCCGTCCGGCGTGATATTGCCATGACCGGTGAAGTCACCCTGCGCGGGAACGTGCTGGCGATCGGCGGGCTCAAGGAAAAGACCATGGCTGCGTATTCCGCCGGCATCCGCGACGTATGCATCCCCGCCGACAATGTGCGGGATCTTGACGAGATCGACGTGACCGTGCGCGAACACCTGCACTTCATTCCCTGCCGCCGGGCGGAGGAGGTCCTTTCCGCGGCGCTCCTGCCGCGCCCCGCCGTTATCGGTGAGGAAAAGGTTCCCCTGATCCCTGTGGCGCTCTCCGTCTCCGGCACGAAGCCCGGCGCAGCGGTCTGATCCCGGCACGGGACAGCCATTCCCCAACGATCACTTCAAGAAGGAGGCAGTCATGCCGCTGAATCTGCAAAATGTATCCATCCGTCTGAGTGCAGGCAGACCCGACCAGTTCCCCCGTGATCCCATGCCGCAGGTCGCCCTGTCGGGCAGGTCCAACGTGGGAAAAAGTTCGCTCGTCAACACCCTGCTCGGCAGGAAGAGCTTCGCGCGGGTATCCTCCGCGCCGGGGAAAACCATAACGGTCAACTTCTATGACATTGACAAAAAGCTGTTCTTCGTCGATCTGCCGGGCTACGGCTTTGCAAAGCGCAGTTTTGACAGGAAAGAGACCTTCTCCACCCTGACGGACAGTTACTTCACGAAAAATCCCAACATCGACCGCCTTTCTCTGGTGGTTCAGCTCGCGGACAGCCGCGTCGGCATTACCGCGGACGACGCCATGATGCTGGATTTCCTGAATCAGGCAAAGATCCCTTATGTTCTGGTACTGACCAAAACCGACAAGCTCAATCAGACCGAACGCCGGGCAAGTCTTTCTGCCGCGCTCTCGCATCCGTCGCTCCGGGAAGGAACGCCGGTCATCCCGTTTTCTTCCCTCAAAGGTGAGGGGCGCGACGAACTGTGGAAACAAATATCTTATTATACGGAGATCAGACTGTAATGTTCAGAATGGACTTTTATCACGAAACCCGGGACGACAGCGCCCCCTTCCGCCGCGCATATCTTGAGAGCGTGGAGGCTTATCTGGATCGTCGGAACGAAGAATGTGAGGATGTTCGCCGCGAGCACGGGGAGTGGATTCTTTCCCACCGGGACGAAGCACGCAAGGAGCTGATCCGTATGCTCGGTCGCCCGCTGACGGAAAAGCGTCCCGCAGGGATTCCCGCCGCAAAAAAAACGCTTCTTTCGCACGGGAACGGTGTTACTGTTTACCGCATGGAAATCGAAGTCATGGAGGGGGTCCCCTTCTTCGGGATTCTTTTCGTCCGTGACGGCGGAAAGCGTCTGCCGCTTATCATCGCACAGCACGGCGGCGAGGGTTCCCCGGAATTTGCATCGGATTTTTTTGCGGACGGTTCCGCCAACTACAATCATATGACCGAGCGAATCTTACAGGAGAACGTCAACGTGTTTGCCCCTCAGCTTCTTCTGTGGGACCCCAAATATTTTTCGGCAGTCAGCAAAAAATACCCCAACCATCCGCATGACCAAAGGCAGGATTTCGATGCCGCCTTTAAGCAGATGGGCGGTTCGATGGCGGCGTTTGAGCTTCTTTGCCTGTCCCGCTGTATCGACTATTTTGAAGTACAGGATTACGTGGACCCCGAAAAAATCGGCATGATCGGACTTTCCTACGGCGGCTTCTATACACTCTTCCTCACCGCCATCGACACCCGTATCCGTGCCGCGATTTGCTCCTGTTATTTCTCTTCCAAGGAGTTGTCCTCCTGGTACGATTTCGTGTTCCCCGACGCGTCGGAAAAGTTTCTTGACGCAGAAATCGCCCTGCTCATCTCCCCGAGAAAACTGTATATTGAATCCGGAAAGGACGACCCGATCTTTACCTACCGGGACGCCGAAAAAGAAATTGCACGCCTTGCGGGTTATTTCGGCGGAAAACTGCCGGACAATATCGTGTACCTTCCGTTTGAAGGCGTTCACGAGTTCTCTCCCGACGACGCGCCCATTCACGCGCTTGTTAAAAACCTGAATCAAAATCATTGACAAAACGACCTCATTGTACTCTTAACCAAGAAAGGATACCCACATGATTCTCTTTCCCCATCTCGACGTCAACAAAGAAGGACATCTGACCGTCGGCGGCATGGACACCGTTGCGCTTGCCAAAGAATTCGGGACTCCTGCCTACCTGCTTGACGAAAATGTCATCCGGGCGCAGTGCCGGATCTACCGGGATGCCGCAAAGCGGTATTTCGGAGAAGATGCGCTTCCCCTTTACGCTTCCAAAGCGCTTTGCTTTACCGGGGTCTACCGCATTGCCGCCGAGGAAGGTCTCGGCGTGGACTGCGTTTCCGGCGGGGAACTTTATACCGCACGCCGCGCGGGATTCCCGGCGGAACGTATTTATTTCCACGGAAACAACAAAACCGATCACGATCTCGAAGACGCGCTGGACATGGGGGTCGGCACCATTGTCGTTGACAACCGGGATGAGCTTGACGCCCTGGACCGGCTTGCATCAAGACGCGGGAAGGTGCAGAGGATCCTGCTCCGCATCACCCCCGGCATCGACCCGCACACGCATAAAGCGATCAGCACGGGAAGCGTGGATTCCAAGTTCGGCAGCGCGATCGAAACGGGTCAGGCGATGGAGATCGTCCGCGCGGCGCTCCTAAAGAAAAACGTCCGCCTGGTAGGTCTGCACTGCCACATCGGCTCGCAGATCTTCGACGTTCAACCGTTTGCCGACGCGGCGGATATCATGGTGCGCTTTATTGCAGACATCCGGCAAAAACTCGGATATGAGATTGACGAGCTCAACCTCGGAGGCGGGCTCGGCGTTCCCTATACCGAATACGACCGGAGGATCGACTATGCGGATGCCATAAGGCAGATCGGAGAGATCGTCACGGGATACTGCCGGGAACACGGGATCAAATTGCCGAAAGTCATTCTGGAGCCCGGCAGATCGCTGGTCGCCGCCGCGGGGGTAACGCTTTACACCGTCGGCTCGGTCAAAGAGATTCCCGGTTTCAAGAATTACATTTCTGTTGACGGCGGTATGCCGGACAATCCGCGTTACGCGCTGTATCAGTCCCAGTACACCGCACTCATCGCCAACCGCGCAAAGGAACCGCGCGACTACCGTGCGACCATTGCAGGCAGGTGCTGTGAATCCGGAGACCTCATCGGTGAGAATATGGAAATCCAGCACGCAAAGCGCGGCGATATTCTGGCGGTGCTCGTCACCGGTGCGTACAATTACTCCATGGCATCCAACTATAACCGTATTCCCCGTCCGCCCGTCATTCTGATCCGCGACGGGAAGGCTTCGGTCGCCGTCCGCAGAGAAACCTACGAGGACCTTTGCCGCAACGATTTCTGATATCCGAAACAAAAGTTCCGTGAGAGGAGAGTTTTATGCTTTTTTCCCTTTTGCAATCCTTGCAGGACGGTACCATCCGTTCCACGCTCATCATGGTCCTGCTCAGTCTGCCGATCATTCTGTTTTCCCTGTCCGCGCACGAGTCGGCGCACGGCTTTGTCGCTTATAAGTGCGGCGATCCGACCGCCCGCAACCTCGGCAGAATCAGCCTCAACCCCGCCAAGCATTTTGACCCGATGGGCTTCCTTTGTATGTTCCTCTTCGGTTTCGGCTGGGCAAAGCCGGTACCGATCAACACACGAAATTTCAAGAATCCGAAAGCAGGCATGGCAATCACCGCCGCGGCAGGACCTTTGTCCAACCTTCTCATCGGCGTGGTTTCCACCATTCTCACCGCACTGACCTTTACGGCGTTCCGTTCCGCCGTCGGCATCAGCAACACGGAATTCAGACTGTATATGCTGACAACGTCAGACGCACCGTTTTACTGGTATGTCCTGCTCGCCCTGTATTTCTTCTTTTATCTTTCCGCATTCATGAACTTCACGCTTATGTTCTTCAACCTGATCCCCATTCCGCCGTTTGACGGTTCCCGCATCGTAACGGCATTCCTGCCGACCAACCTGTATTTCAAGATCATGCGCTATGAGCGCCAGATCATGATCGGTCTGCTCGTCGTCCTGTTTGTTCTTTCCCGTTTCTTCAGCTTCTCTTTGACGGGCTTTTTGTCCGACTGGCTGTTCGACGTGCTGTTCAAACCGTTCGCAAATCTGTTTTCCGCAATTTTCTGATTCACTGTGAGGTACTCGGATGGACGCGCTTACCTACCGTCTTGACCAGTTTGAGGGCCCGCTTGATGCGCTTCTCGCACTGATCCAGAAAAGTAAATACAAAATCGAAGATGTCCCCATCTCCCTCCTTTGCGACCAGTATCTGGAGCTGATCCGGCAGGCGCAGGAAGACAATATGGACATCGCGGCAGAATTTATCGTAATGGCAAGCGAGCTTATGCTGCTCAAGAGCCGCCTGCTCCTCCCCAAGCCCGATGCGGAAGCGGAGGAAGCAACCGTCAGATTCCTCGATGTACTGGATAAACACAATCAGGCAAAGGCGGCAATGCCCCTGCTTGCCAGAATGTACGCGGCGCATGAGGGACGGCTGGTCAAGGACACCGATGAAATCACGGTGGATGTTTCCTATGTTGCCGATCAGGAGGTTTCCTCCCTGTGTCTTGCCATCCGCCGGATTATTTCCTACAACGAAAACCTTGCCAACGCAAAGCGTGTTTCGTTTACGCCGATGATCGCCAAGCCGATCGTTCCGGTCGAGGTCAAGATCGTCGGGATTCTGCACAAGGTGAAGAAACAGGGTTCCGCCACGCTCGGCGAGCTGATCGCGGATTCCCCGTCGCTCCCTGACACCATCGCCATCTTCCTCGGTGTGCTGGAGCTCATCAAAACCCACGATATTCAGATCGTGGAAGACCCGGACGAGGCGGGAATCATCCACGGGGAAAACACGCGGTTCATTTTCCACGACACCGGAAATGACAAACCGGGTGGAGATTCCGATGAAAACGCCAAAAAAGAAGCGGACGACGGAACCTTCTCACCCGTCGACCAGATCACAGCGGAGGTACCGTAACCAATGAGTCAGGATAACAAAGAGGTCAAAAACACAAACGAGATGCCGGAAGCGGTCGCAAACGTAGAAGAAGCGATCGAAGCAATCCTGTTTGCCGCGGGATATCCCGTCCGGTATGACAAGATCGCAGAGGTGCTGGGACTGGACGCAAAAGACGTCCGCGCACTGACCGAACATATGGCATCCCGTTATAATCCCGAAAATTCCGGCAGAGGTATTCAGCTTCTGACCTTCCCCGACACCTGCCAGCTGGCAACCAAGGAAATCTATCTTCCCTATATCCGCGAAGCGCTCGGCATCCGCCGGGGCGGCAACCTGTCCGCTTCCAGCATGGAAGTCCTTGCGATCGTGGCATACAACCAGCCGACCACCCGCGCCTATATTGATGCGGTCAGAGGTGTGGACTCCTCCTATGCCGTCGGTTCCCTGCTTGACAAGGGACTGATTGAAGCCTGCGGCAGACTGGACGCACCCGGCAGACCGATGCTGTACGCGACCAGCGACAAGTTCCTCCGCGTATTCGGGTTGAATTCCCTCTCCGAGCTTCCCGCAACCGAGGCGCTCAGCGCCGCCGCGCAGAACGCTGCGGCGGACAAAACCGAAAACGACCCGGATGGAGAAAGCTCCGACACTTCATCGGATCCCGCGTCGGAGGGTGCCGAGGCAGAAATCCCGAATATCGACGCGTCCGAAATTCTGCCGACCGACAACACGCCCGGTGTGACACTCTGAAAGGCTGAAACAGAATTCATTATGTTTGCTTCCCCTTTCCTGGCGAAAGCGGATGCGATATCCCGTTGCAAATTCCAACCTGTGTAAATCGGCTTCAACCGTCCGGTACCAAATCAATAGAACCTGGAGAAAACACACAATTCCCTACGCCCCGCAATCCGGTATCTTCAAAGAAAGGAGGAGCGACCCTTGACAGCGCTAATCATCATCGGCGCAATCATTCTGTTATTTCTGTTACTGCTTGCCCCGCGTGTTTATCTTGATCTTTCGGCAGGCGAAGAACTCTCAGTCGGGATACGCGTGTTCCGCGTGATCCGTATCCGCCTGTATCCGAAGAAGCAAAAAAAGCCGTCTCTCTCTCGTTACAGCGCAAAAAAGATCAAAAAACGGGAAGAAAAGCTGCGCCTGAAACAAGCAAAAAAAGACGCGAAAGCGGCAAAGAAAGCCGCGGAAAAACAAAAGAAAAAAGAAGCCAAAAAGCAAAAAGAGCAAAGCGGCGAGGTTGTCAAAACACCGCTCTCCGAGCAGATCCATCTGATCGTGGAGCTTTTGAAAACCATTCTTCCGAAATTCGGCAGGGCGCTTCGCATTGATCTGTCGCATATCGTTATCCGGGTCGCGTCACCCGACGCTGCCGGGACGGCGATCCTGTATGGTGCGATCTCACAGTCGGTCTCCTGTCTTCTGGCGCTCCTCGACCACATCACCAACGTCAAGGCAAACAAGGATACCGTCGTCGATGTCACGGCTGATTTTCTTTCGGAAAAGATGTCCGCCGACGTGCGGATCTCTGTTTCCGTCTCCCCGCTTTCCCTCATCGGAATTGCATTTTCTGCACTCTTCACACTGATCCGCGTCAAGATCAGAGGAAACTCTGACCGCTGAACCCAAAAACCAAAATCTATCTAATACAATAAAGGAAGGTTACACTCATGGCAAACGAAAACAAATTGGAGGATATGATCCGTACCTCTCTGGAAAGCATCCGCTCCATGATCGACGCAAACACCATCATCGGCGACCCGATCAAAACCGACAGCGGTACCACCATCATTCCGATTTCCAAGGTCATGGTTGGCTACGCGTCCGGCGGCGTTGATTTTCAGGGCAAAAAAGACACCCCCGACAAAGCCAAGAATTTCGGCGGTGGCGGCGGAACCGGGCTGACTGTTTCGCCCGTCGCTTTTCTGACCGTGGACCGCGAGGGTCACGTGGACATTCTCAATGTCGGTACTCCTGCCCCCGTGGATTTCGTCGGGCAGGCAGCGGCGGCGGTCGACCGCGCACCGGAGATTATCTCCAAAATCAAGGCGCTTTTCGGCAAGAAAAAGAAGCATAAAACCGAAGACGAGCAACAGACCGAAGTCACCGTTACGGTCGAAGAGACCGAAAAAGAGTGACCTTTTCCTCCGTCCCGGGAAAAGATCGGCATAGCACATGGAAAAACTCCGTATATTGTAGCAAATACAGGATATGGAGGCGTACACATGCTGTACCGAAAGAAAAAACCGTTCACGCGAGTTTTTGTCGCGTGCCTTCTCTTCATCTCTCTTGCACTCGTACTTGCCCCGGAAGCATCTGCCTCGAAAAGCAATTCCGGAATCCCGGATCCCCCCACCGTATCGGCAAAAAGCGCGGTACTCCTTGAAGCGGAATCCGGCAGGGTTATTACCGGAAAACGCGAGCACGTCCGGATGCCGATGGCAAGCACGACCAAGATCATGACGGCATTGGTCGCTATGGAACGGGTACCGCTTGACAGAGTCGTCTCGGTATCCGCGAAAGCGGTCGGCGTGGAGGGTTCGTCCGTTTACCTGTTCGCCGGGGAAGAACTGACCATGGAAGCCCTGCTCTACGCCATGCTGCTGGAATCCGCAAATGACGCGGCGGCGGCAATCGCCATAGAGGTCGGCGGCAGCATCGATGCGTTTGCCGACCTGATGAATGAAAAGGCAAAGGAGCTGGGACTTGCGGATACCCACTTCAAAAATCCGCACGGTCTTGGCGACGAGGACCACTATACGACGGCATACGACCTTGCCGTGATTGCGGCGGAAGCACTGAAAAATGTGACCTTTCGCCGGATCGTGTCTACTTACAAAAAAACCATCCCCATGCAATCGACCGGCGGAGTCCGACTGCTCATCAACCACAACAAGATGCTCCGCCTGTATGACGGTGCGATCGGCGTCAAAACCGGATTTACCAAGCAAAGCGGACGATGCCTCGTCAGCGCCGCCGAGCGGGACGGCGTCATGTTGGTCGCGGTCACGCTGTCCGCCCCCGATGACTGGAACGACCATACACGGTTGCTCGATTACGGTTTCTCTTTATACGAACGTATCAACCTGACAACCGCTGGCGGATTCAGAGCAGACGTTTCCGTGGTCGGCGGAACCCTGCCAAAGGTCTCCGTGACCAACCGCGCTTCCCTTTCTGTATCTCTCCCGAAGAATCATGAAAGCATTACGACACGCGTGGAACTTCCCCGTTTCCTCTTCGGACGGGTTGAAGAAAACCAACCGGTCGGCAGGCTGATCTTCCTCTCCGACCTTGACGGGGACGGCGTGGCGGAAGAGATCGGCTCCTGTGAACTGGTCGCAACCGCCGCATCGGACAAAGCGGAGTATCCGTCCTTTTTTGTACGGCTGTTCCGTTCCATCGCGGAGTTCTTCCGGGGACTGCTTGAAAAAAGCAACGAAGACTGAACTCCCGTTCGCTTTGACCTCCCCCCCAAAAAAACGATTATTCCCGTGTTACATCATGCAAAGTAAAGGAATCCTTATGAATCAAGTCAGAATCTCCAAATATTTTACCGACTGCGGGGTACTCTCGAGACGTGCCGCGGAAGAAGAAATCAGAAAAGGCAACGTAACCGTCAACGGTAGTACGGCATTGCTCGGGCAGAAAATCGACCCGGAGACCGATGTTGTCCTGTATCGCGGAAAACCTCTCCGCGCCCCGGCGAATAAACAGTACCATTATATCCTGCTCAACAAGCCTCGCGGATATGTTACCACGCTCTCCGATGAAAAAGGCAGACCGACCGTCGCGGAACTGGTCAGGAATGTCGGAGCACGCGTTTATCCTGTCGGCAGACTTGACATGGATTCAGACGGGCTTTTGCTCTTCACCGACGACGGGGAGCTGACCAATCGGCTGACACATCCAAGCCACGACATTCCGAAAATCTATCTGGTCGCGGTTGCGGGTCGCATAACCGAGCAACAGCTCGAAACCCTGAGAAGCCCAATGGAGCTTGACGGGTACCGCATCCGTCCGGTCGGAGTCGATCTGGTACGTGCGGATAACCAGACAACAGTACTTCGCATGACTCTTTTTGAGGGCAGAAACCGCCAGATCCGCAAGATGTGTGAGATCGCGGATCTCAAGGTGCGATCCCTGACGCGCGTCGCCATCGGAGCCATCAAGCTCGGCGATCTCCCCTCCGGCAGCTGGCGCGAGCTTTCCAAAAAGGAAATTCTTCTGCTCGGCGGTCACCCTGCTTCTCGCCCGTCAAACGGGTAAACTCGACAAATACAGACGAAATGCCACGGCATAACCGGTACCATAGGCGGTGTATCAACTCATTTCCGGGAGTTTTTACACCGCCTATGGTATTTTTTCCGAATCGACCACTCCATCGCCGTTTTGACACTCTGTTCCCTCAAACCTTGCTTTCCGACGCACTTCTCATTGAAATTACCGAAAATTTTGTTAAATCCTTACAATAATTCCCGTTATTTTTTGTAAAGTAATTTTTAGTTAACTCTATTGCATTTTATGGGAATATATGGTAAAATAATCTTGTCAGAAAAAATATGGACGGAGGACATTATCATGAAATCGAACGCAAGAATACTGATTGCGGATGAGAACGCCGCAGTCAGGGCCGCTCTTCGGGACGGATTATCCAGAACAGGTTACCAGAATATATTGGAAGCATCCAACGGCGAGGAGGCGCTGATGATGATTTCGCAGCATCATCCGGATGTCGCCCTCATTGATGTCTGGCTTTCCAAACTGGACGGCATCGGACTGATCCGCAGTTGCCGTAATCTGGATTTTACGCCGGACAATGCTCCCGCGTTCATTGTTGACGCGCAAAGCGCGAATCAGAACATTTTCGTACAGGCAACCAACGAGGGTGCGGAGCTCTGCCTGCCCAAGCCGCTCAATATTGGTAGTCTGTGTGACCATATTGACGCCATCCTGGAAAGGCGGGAACATTCCGTATCCACCTACCACAGTGACACGCCGGACCGAACGCCTGACATTGAATCGCAGGTCACGCAGATCATTCATCAGATCGGCGTTCCCGCGCACATCAAGGGATATCAGTACCTCCGCACGGCAATCCTGCTCACTGTCAAGGACAGTGACATCATCAATTCCGTCACCAAGGTTCTCTACCCTTCCGTTGCCAAAAAGTACGCAACGACGACTTCCCGTGTTGAGCGCGCCATCCGTCACGCCATCGAGGTCGCGTGGGATCGCGGAGATGTGGACACGCTCAACTCCTACTTCGGATACACCATCCAGAACAACCGCGGGAAGCCCACCAACTCGGAGTTCATCGCCATGATCGCAGACAATCTCAGATTGAAGTACAAGCTGTACTGATCCTGCGGATATGCAAGCCGGTCGGAATAACATTCGGACAGGCGTCCCGATCTGCCTCTTTGTATGAACGCTCCTGCCGGTCAGAGTTTTGTACGGACACGCATATACGGCTCAGATCAAAATACGAACACCAGTAACGTTCAGATAAATAAATCGGTACCCCCAAACACCAAAAAGGTTTTGGCAGGTACCGATTTTATTTGTAACTTGCGGTCAGAACCGGGACTTCTGAACGGTATTCCGTCAGGACTGTGGCAAAAGCATATCTCCGTCCTTCACCCAACCGAGCTTACGGAAGAAGAAGTCAAACAAAAGGGACAGAACCGCCGGCAACACAAAGCATACGAGGGCCAGTCCGACCCATTCCAGTACACCGACCGTGCCCGGATAACCGTTGCTCGCATCGAGCCACCCGAGGATCATCCCGATGGGCCCAAGCAGACCGCAGGTTCCCATGCCGGAATCAATCGCCACGCCATACATCCGGAGATGAAACACACAGACGCCGAGAGGACCTGTGATTGCCGACGCAAGCGTCGGCGCCAGCCAGATACGCGGATTTTTGATGATATTGGGCATCTGAAGCATACTGGTTCCGATGCCCTGGGACAACAGTCCGCCAAACCCGTTTTCGCGGAAGCTGATGACCGCAAATCCAATCATCTGGGTACAGCACCCGGCTACCGCCGCGGCACCGGCAATGGCAAGCCCTTCGGAGGAGCCGACCGCCGCCGCACTTCCCGTCAGGACCAGCCCCGCACAGATCGCTGCGCTGGAAATGGGAAGCGTCAGGCACATTCCGATGACAACCGAAATGACCAGGGCGGACACAAGTGGAGCCTGCAAGGAAGCCCAACCGATGAAGGTACTGATATACCCGACCGCCGTCCCGATGAGGGGCGCAAGGAAAACCGCCAGAAGTCCGCCCGTGAGCACGGTGACCAGCGGGGTGACAATGATGTCCACCTTGGTTTTGCGCGAAACCAGCATGCCGATCTCCGAGGCAATGATCGCAATAATCAGAACCGCGATGGGACCGCCCGCCTTGCCCATTTCGTTTGCGGCAAAGCCGACCGCCGCCGAGGAAAATACCACAAGGGGATGTGCGCCGAGAGCATAGGCGATCGCAATGCCCATCACCGCGCCGGAAACCTTCTGCGCGTATGTACCGATTTTTGTGAGAATCGACAGACCGGGAATCATTCCGAGCGCACTTAAAATGGTACCGATCAGAAGCGATGCGAAAAGTCCGAGCGCCATTGCGCCCATCGCGTCAATGAAGTACCTTTTGGCATACTTCTTGAGGGTTGCTTTGACTGCCATGACAGAACCTCCGGTGTGTTTTTTATTATGAACAGTATACCATAAGCGGGAACAGATTGCAACGCTGAATATTTACAAGATTTTCGGCTATCCCTGTCCGCTTTTATTCTTTTCCACGAAATTCCGCCTTTCCGTCGCCAATCATTCTCAATGATTCTTACGAGGCAAAGAGAATCGCGATCGGAATCACCGGCCCTGACCCTCACGGAAAACGACAAATTGAAACCGCCTTGGGGGAAACCGTCTGCACGGTACCGTTTCCGGAACCTGAATTACTGCCGCAAAACATCAAGGGGCGAACGCATATGCGTCCGCCCCTCTTTTTTTGCGGTATTCGCCGCAATCATCTGTTCAGATTACTTCGTTTTGATGGAGTTCTCGTAGGACTCGATCATCTTCTTGACCATCTGACCACCGACAGAACCAGCCTGACGTGCGGTAAGGTCACCATTGTAACCCTGAGACAGGTTTACACCGACTTCACCGGCAGCCTCCATCTTGAATCTCTCAAGAGCTGCCTTTGCTTCGGGAACAAGAGTCTTGTTGCTTGCCATTTGCGTTTCTCCTCTTCTGGGTCCATGCGGGCCCGGATGTGCGAATCTATATTCTTGAGCCCGCGGTTCCTCGTGAAGAAGTCTCGCGTTCTCTGTTACTATTGTTCGCAGCCGAAACGCATTTATGAATTCCAATTTTATGACAGAATGGTGAACTCATTCAAGTTCAAACGCACCGGTGTAAAGCTGATAATAGGTTCCCTTTTTCGCGATCAGATCCTCATGGCTTCCTCGTTCGATGATGCGTCCGTGATCAAGCACCATAATGACATCCGAATTCTTGACGGTGGAAAGTCTGTGCGCGATGACAAACACGGTTCTTCCCTCCATCAGCTTATCCATACCACGTTGTACAATCGCCTCGGTACGGGTATCAATGGAAGAGGTCGCCTCATCCAGAATCATGACAGGCGGATCGGCAACTGCCGCACGGGCAATCGCAATGAGCTGTCTTTGTCCCTGCGACAGGTTCGCGCCGTTTCCTGTCAGAACGGTCCGGTATCCGTTCGGCAGACGCGTAATGAAATCGTCCGCGCCGGCGAGCTTTGCGGCGGCGATACATTCGTCGTCGGTCGCGTCCAGTTTGCCGTAGCGGATATTGTCCATCACCGTACCGGTAAACAGGTTGGTATCCTGAAGCACGATGCCGAGAGAGTGACGCAGGTCCGCCTTCTTAATCTTATTGATATTGATTCCATCATAGCGGATTTTGCCGTCGGCAATGTCATAGAAACGGTTAATGAGGTTGGTGATGGTCGTTTTTCCCGCGCCGGTCGCACCGACAAAAGCAACCTTCTGCCCCGGCTCCGCGTAAACGGACACGTCGTGCAGAATGATCCGCCCGCCCTCCGTATACGCAAAATCCACATCCGTCAGCCGGACGTCGCCACGAAGAGGCGTGTAGGTCACAGAGCCGTCCGCCGTGTGCGGATGCTTCCATGCCCACTGCCCGGTGCGGTGGTCGGTTTCATGAACCGTTCCGTCAGGATCAATGACTGCATTGACCAGAGTCACATAGCCGTCGTCCACCTCCGGCTTTTCGTCAAGCAATGCAAATACCCGTCCCGCGCCTGCCATACCCATGACCACCGCGTTGACTTCGTTTGACACCTGACTGACGTTTCCGGAAAACTGCTTGGTCATATTGAGGAACGGCACCACGATGCTGATATCCACAAGCGCCATCCCGGAAATGCTCAGGTTGGGCACGCCGGTGAGCAGCAGGATACTGCCTGTCATGGCGACCAGAACATAGAGCACGTTGCCGATGTTATTGAGGATCGGCATCAGCATATTGGCATACTTGTTTGCCTTGCGGGAGTCCTCAAAGAGCGCGTCGTTGATCTCGTCGAAACCTGTCTCGCTCTGTTTTTCGTGGCAGAACACCTTGATGACCTTCTGCCCGTTCATCATTTCCTCAATATAGCCTTCCACCCTGCCGACGGAAATCTGCTGACGGATAAAGTTCCCGGCAGAATGCCCGCCGACGGTTTTGGTCACAAGCAGCATGACCGCAACACCGCAGACGACCAGAATCGCGAGCCAGACGGAAAGATAGAGCATGATGAAGAACACGGACAGCACAATGACCGAAGACTGAATCAGCACCGGCAGAGACTGGGAGACCATCTGGCGGAGCGTATCAATATCATTGGTATAATAACTCATGATGTCGCCGTGCTTATGGGTATCGAAATACCGGATGGGCAGGTTCTGCATGCCATCAAACATCTGGCGGCGGAGCTTGCAAAGAAATCCCTGCGTAATATACGCCATCAGCTGGGTGTAGGTGCAGGACGACAGGATCGCAAGTACGTAGAAACTGCCGAGCTTGACGACAAGCGGGATGATCTCGCCCGACGCAGCTGACCAATCCCCGCTTGTCATATACTTGGAGATCAGCTGAATGACCTGCTGCATAAAGAGTGCGGGAATGGAACTGACCACTGCCGTAAACACAATGCAGACAAGGGTGACTGGCATGAGAACCGGGTAAAACCGGAACAGAATTTTCACAAGTCTTCCGATCGTACCGCGCTGCACTTTGGGAGCGGCGGGCATCTGTCCGGCTCCCGGATTCTTCTGGTTACGCTTCTTCATCGTCCGCACCTCCCTTGTTCTGAGATGTATAGACCTCACGATAGATCTCATTGGACGCAAGCAGTTCCTCGTGCGTACCGATCGCGTCGATCTTACCGCCGTTCAGAATGACGATCTTATCCGCATCCTGCACGGAGGAAACACGCTGGGCAATGATGATCTTGGTCGTATCCGGAATATATTCCCGGAATGCCTTGCGGATGAGCGCGTCGGTTTTGGTATCCACCGCACTGGTGGAATCGTCAAGGATCAGGATCTTCGGCTTCTTCAACAGTGCGCGTGCAATACAAAGCCGCTGTTTCTGACCGCCGGACACATTGGTACCGCCCTGTTCGATCTTTGTATCATAACCGTCCTTCTGCCCGCAAATAAATTCGTGCGCCTGCGCCAGTTTGCAAGCCTCCACCAGTTCGTCGTCGGTCGCGTGTTCGTTGCCCCAGCGGAGATTTTCCTTGATGGTGCCGGAGAACAGCTCGTTCTTCTGAAGCACAACCGCAACCTGATTGCGGAGCGCCTCCATATCGTATTCGCGGACATCCACGCCGCCGACCCTGACCGTTCCCTCGGTCGCGTCATACAGACGAGGAATCAGCTGAATGAGCGTTGACTTGGAGGAACCGGTTCCGCCGAGAATACCGACCGTCTCACCGGAACGGATGTGCAGGTTCACGTCGGAAAGCGCAAACCGCTCCGCCGCAGCCGAATATTTGAAACTGACCCCGTCAAAATCGACCGAGCCGTCCTTCACCGTATAAACGGGATTCTCCGGATTTGCGAGCGTCGGCTTCTCGTCCAGAACCTCCACGATTCGCCTTGCGGATTCCGCAGACATCGTCAGAATGACGTAGATCATGGCAAGCATCATGAGCGAGTTCAGGATCATGAAACCGTAGGTCAACATGGACGAGAACTGTCCGACACCGAGCGCGGAACCGGACGAGGAAATGATGATCTTGGAACCGAGAAGAAGGACAAAGATCATGTTTGCGTAAAGGCAAAGTTGCATGAGCGGCGAGTTGAACGCCACAATGCGCTCCGCTTTTGTGAAGTCCTTGCGGACATCCTCCGCTGCGGCGCCGAACTTTTTCTTTTCGTAATCTTCTCTGACAAAGGACTTGACCACACGCATTCCCTTGACGTTTTCCTCGATCGACTCATTGATCCGGTCGTATTTGCGGAATACGCGACGGAACATGGGCATTGCACGTCTCGCAATGAAAATGAGTCCGAACAGGAGCACGGGGATCACCACAGCAAACATGAAGGCGAGCTTCCCGCCCATGATGAATGCCATCACAAGCGAAAAAATGAACATCAGCGGGCTGCGGATCGCCGTCCGGATGAGCATCATGAACGCAAACTGCACATTGTTCACGTCGGTGGTCATTCTGGTCACGAGAGACGACGGGGAAAACTTGTCGATATTCTCAAAGGAAAACTGCTGAATCCGGTCGTACAGATCGTGACGCACATTGCGCGCAAATCCGCTGGACGCGGTCGCGCAGGTTGCTCCCGCAGACGCGCCGAACGCAAGCGAAACACACGCCATGAGGAACAGCACCACACTGTACCGGATAACCGTGGAAAGCTCGCAACCGTTTTCAATTCCGGTAACCAGCCGGGCAATAAAAAAAGGAATCAGACATTCCATCACAACTTCCCCGATAATGAGAAGCGGCGTCAGAATCGTTTGTTTCCGATACTGCCGGATACATTGCATGAGTTTTTTTATCACAGGATCAACCTCCTTTACATCCATCAAAAAGGTGTCATGTATATAATACTATTTGAAGCGTATTTTTAATTATACGAAGAAAACGCTTCTTTGTCAAGCGCCATCTTCACCAAATTCCCGCGGTAGGACAAGCATTCTTTTTGACAAAAAACATGACCGGCGCCCGCAAAGGCAACCGATCATGTTTCATCGGAACTCTTTTTCCGTTTTTTCTTTTTGGAGGACAGGCTCGCTTTGATTCCCTCAAACTCCTGACGGAGCACCAGAAGCGTCTTTTCATCCCGCGGAAAAATCAGCCGCAGGAGGAAAATCGCAATCATCACGGTGATGATCTTCTCCGGCGTAAACGGAAGCCAGAGAATCGCCGCGTATCCGCCGCCGACCGCCAGCATCCATCCGATCCGGAACACAGTTCCGAACAGAATGAAGAGATAACACCAGCCGTTGGTAATCATCCATGCAATACCGAAGCAGATGAGCAGGTGGGGATTGAGAAAGAACATCAGCCATTTTTTGAGGAATGCGAGAATGCGTTCCTTCCGACTTTTCGGAACGGCTTTCTTCCCCGGCCCGTCGGAAGACTCTGCTTCCGGTCCGGGGACCGTTTCCCGCACCATCGGTCCGGGATCCGCGTGATCTTTGGCAGGAGTTTCTGGCAGCGATGCCTCTTCCGCACCACAAAATGAAGACGCCCCCGACATAGAGTCCTTCTCCGCCCTCCGGGATGCAGATGCTTCGGGCACAGTTTCCTTTTCCCCGTTCGGCAATCCGGACACATCAGGCAGAGTTTTCTCTTTCTCACTCCGGAATTCGAAACTGTTTGAAAAAGGACTCCCCGATCTCTTCCGCTCCGTTTTGGGAACGGCGAACGAATCACTCTGCTGACGCTCTTCCGGCGCTTCTGACGTCTGATGCAAACCGTCCACCTCCCGGCAAAAGTGCTTCCCGCATACACGGGCGACAGTCAGCACCAAGCCCGCCGAAGCGGGTATCCCCTGGCGCAATTCTCCTGTAATTTCATTATAGCACACTTTTCCGGGAACGGTACGGATTCTCCGAAATTTCAAAAAAATTCACACGGAATTCAAGGAACAGCGTTGGCACGAATGCAATCGAAAAAACTCCCTGTCCCACCCGGAGGCGATGACGGAAAAAAGTCGGTTATTCCCCGCAATGCGCGCAGGACGGATGCTCCGGGAACTGCGCGGGATCGTAGGAAATTCCGTGTTTGTCGTAGTAATCCTTGAGTGCCGCCTTGATTGCCTCCTCGGCAAGCACCGAGCAGTGGATCTTATGCGCGGGAAGCCCGTCGAGCGCCTCGGTAACCGCACGGTTGGTCAGCTTCAGCGCGTCGGCAATCGGCTTTCCCTTGATCATCTCGGTTGCCATGGAGCTGGACGCGATTGCGGAGCCACACCCGAAGGTCTCAAACTTCACATCGGAAATGATATCGCCGTCGATCTTCAGATAAATCTTCATAATATCGCCGCAACGCGCGTTGCCGACCTCGCCGACACCGTCCGCATTCTCGATCACGCCGACATTGCGCGGATTCTTGAAATGATCCATTACTTTTTCACTGTATAATGCCATGATTCTATCCTCACTTCAACATAAACTGCTTTTTACCTTCAACCAGATCACGCCAGACGGGAGACATCCCGCGAAGGTGCTCCACCACCTCCGGAACCGCGCGAAGAATCTGATCGACATCCTCATCGGTATTCTCCTCACAGAGTGTCAGGCGAAGAGAGCCGTGCGCGATTTCATGCGGTCTGCCGATCGCGAGCAGTACGTGGCTCGGTTCGAGCGAACCGGACGTACACGCAGACCCGGAGGACGCGCAGACACCGGCCATGTCCAGAAGCAGAAGCAACGACTCGCCCTCAATCCCCTCAAAGCAGAAATTCACATTTCCGGGCAGGCGGTTATTCCTGTCGCCGTTGAGCACGCTGTGCGGAATTATGGAAAGTCCTTCAATGAGACGGTCGCGGAGCGCCTTGACCTTGCGGGCGTTCTCTTCCATATGGTCGGTCGCATCCTTGAGAGCCGCCGCCATACCGGCAATTGCCGGAATATTCTCGGTGCCTGCGCGCTTACCGCGCTCCTGCGCACCGCCTTCGATCAGCGTCACGAGCGGAATCCCGCGTTTCGCATACAACACGCCGATTCCCTTGGGACCGTGGAACTTGTGTGCGGACAGGGAGAGCATATCAATGTTGTCTTCTTTCACATTGATCGGCAGATGACCGACCGCCTGCACCGCATCGGTGTGGAAAAGAACTCCGCGCTTATGGCAGACTGCCCCGATCTCGCGGATCGGCTGAATCGTGCCGATTTCATTGTTTGCGTACATCACGGTGACAAGGCAGGTATCCTCGCGGATCGCCGCGGCGACTTCGTCTGCCGTGACGAGTCCGTTTTCATGAACGTCCAGTAGCGTGACTTCAAAACCCTGTTTTTTCAGCTTGTCCAGCGTGTGCAGAACTGCGTGGTGTTCAAATGCGGTGGAAACGATGTGTTTCTTTCCCTTTTTCTCTCCCATCGCGGCGGCGGTGAGAATCGCCTGATTGTCCGCCTCGCTTCCGCCGGACGTAAAGGTGATCTCCTTTGCATCACAGCCGAGACAGGCGGCGACTGTCTCTCTTGCACGCCACAGTGCTTCCGCCGCTTTCTGACCGACGGAATGAAGGCTGGACGGGTTCCCGAAATTTTCCTGCATATAGGGCAACATCGCGTCAAGCGCGACCTTGCTCATTTTTGTTGTTGCGGCGTTATCAGCATATACCTGCATCAACAATTCCTCCGATATACCTTATTACCCACTTGGTTAGTTGGTAATTAGATTATAGCACCCTGTTAACGCTTTGTCAAGCATTTCCTCAAAAAAATCCGAAAGAGAAAGCCCGTCGCCGCTGGGCGACAGGCTTTCCGAAAAAACAATGAAAACAGCAGTGTTATTTTACACTTTTACGTTCTCTGTCAACAATCATCCCTCATACCGGTATCCGGTTTCGATCGCCTTGAGGTTGACCTCAAGAAGATCCGCGTGCTTGGCCGAAACCACCTTAGACAGTGCCTCCCGGATATTTTCAAAGGAAACCATGCCGGTCTCGCGGATCATCTTGCCGACCATGATCATGTTGGCAAGCGTGGGAATACCCGCCTCCTGTGCCATGCGGGTCGCCGGAATGTAAAAAGCGGTAACGTCCGTCCGCTTCACCTTGCGCTCGATCAGGGTGGAATCCACAAACAGCTGTGCGCCCGATTTTGCCGCTCCTTCGTATTTGTCAAGCGACGGCAGGTTCATCACCATCAGAACATCGGGGGCGGAAACGATCGGAGAACCGACGGGCGTATCGCTTAAAATCACACTGCAATTCGCGGTTCCTCCGCGCATTTCCGGTCCGTAGGACGGGAGCCAGCTGAGCTGTCTGCCCTCCAGAAGTCCTTTGTATGCAATGAATTTCCCGGCAAACAGAACGCCCTGCCCTCCAAATCCGGCAATCAGGATCTGTACGGTATTCATACGCTTCCCTCCTTTGCCTCGTCCGCTGTTTTGTCCTTGAAGACACCTAACGGGTAGTACGGGATCATTTTTTCGTCGATCCACTGAAGCGCCTTTTCGGGCGTCATGCCCCAGTTGGTCGGGCAGGAGGAAACCACCTCGATGAGTGAAAAGCCCTTGCCCGCAATCTGGTTTTCAAATGCCTTGTGAATCGCCTTTTTTGCATTCAAAACATTCTTGACGTTGTTGACCGCCACACGCTGAATATACGCGGGACCGTCCAGTGCCGCAAGCATCTCGGAAACACGGATCGGGTAACCGACCGTTTTGACATCGCGTCCGTAAGGAGAAGTCTGCGTGACCTGTCCCGGGAGCGAGGTCGGCGCCATCTGACCACCGGTCATGCCGTAGATTGCATTGTTGACGAAGATGACTGTAATGTTCTCGTTTCTCGTCGCGGCGTGGACTGTTTCCGCCATACCGATGGAGGCAAGGTCGCCGTCTCCCTGATAGGTAAAAATGATATTTCCGGGCATCGCGCGCTTGAGTCCCGTCGCCACGGCGGGCGCTCTTCCGTGCGCTGCTTCCACCATGTCACAGGTGAAATAATTATACGCCATCACGGCACAGCCGACGGGCGCGACACCAACGCATCTGCCCTCAATCCCGAGGTCATCAATCGCCTCAGCAACCAGACGGTGAATAATGCCGTGCGTGCAGCCGGGGCAATAATGCAACGGCGCGTCGGTTAAAGAATTCGGTTTTTTGAAAACGATCATTGTCTGTCACCTCCCGCAAGTTGTTCGATGGATGCAAGAACCTGTTCCGGAGACGGGATCATACCGCCGGTGCGGTTGCAGAGGCGGACGGGACGGCGGCAACGGATTGCCAATTCCACGTCCTCGATCATCTGTCCCATGGAAAGCTCGACCGAAAGGAAGCCCTTCACCCGGTCGGCGGCATCCGCAAGCGCCTTTCCCGGGAACGGCCAGAGCGTAATCGGGCGGATGAGTCCGACCTTGATTCCCTTTTCTCTTGCCGCCATGATCGCATTTTTGGAGACCCGCGCCGCAATGCCGAAAGCAACGACACAGTATTCCGCATCCTCCATCAGATAGGACTCCCAGAGCGGTTCGTTTTCCTCAATGGTCCGGTATCTCTCGTAACGCTCAAAATTCTTCTTTTCCAGTTCCTCCGGCACTAGGAACAACGAATTGACGATGTTATGCTTACGCTTCATGCCGGTTCCCGTGACTGCCCACGGCTTCTCTGTCTTACCTGCGGATTCTTCGGGAAGAACGACGGGCTCCATCATCTGTCCCATGGTACCGTCCGCCAGAAGCATGGCGGGAACGAGATACTTGTCGGAAAGGTCGAACGCCTTGCCGGTCAGGTCTGCCATTTCCTGCACAGATGCGGGTGCGAGCACGATCAGATGATAGTCGCCGTGACCGCCGCCCTTTGTTGCCTGAAAATAATCCGACTGAGAGGGCTGGATGCCGCCGAGTCCGGGACCGCCGCGCTGGACGTTGACGATCAGTGCGGGCAGATCACTGCCGGCAAGGTAGGAAATCCCCTCCTGCTTGAGCGAGATTCCGGGGCTGGACGAGGATGTCATCGCCCGGAAACCCGCGGAAGCCACGCCGTACACCATGTTGATCGCGGCAATTTCGCTCTCTGCCTGAAGGAACGTGCCGCCGATCTTGGGCATCCGTTTTGCCATATATGCGGCAAGCTCGGTCTGGGGGGTGATGGGATAACCGAAATAATGACGGCAACCCGCGCGGAGAGCCGCCTCGGCGATTGCCTCATTACCCTTCATCAATACTTTTTCACTCATGTCCGTCTCCTCACTTCTCCACCGTAATCACGCAGTCGGGGCACATGGTCGCGCAGAACGCACAACCGATGCAAGCCGCCTGATCGGTAATCTGTGCCGGTGAATGTCCTTTCTTATTGATTTTGTCCTTCGCAATGACGAGCAGGTGCTTCGGGCAGGCGCCGACGCAAAGCCCGCACCCCTTGCAGAGGTCGGATTCAAAGGTTACCTTAGCCATCTTGTTTCTCCTTCCGAATATCAAAGTATTTCTTTTGTAATGTCATGGGGAAAAGATTTTCGTCCGGCATTTCTGCCGTGACCGTATGCTCCGCCGAGGTAAACAGGATCGGCAGTCCCGAAAGCCGGGACAAGCGGTCCGCCTCCCCGAACGTGGAACGGAGTACCTCGGGGGTCGTATCCCAACCGATGTTGGAGTTGTTGACAATCGCCGTAAACGGGATTCCGCCCGCCGCCTCGATCTCCCGCATCACCCCGAACGCCTCTTCGGCGTTTCTCGTCAGCGGGCGGAAAAAGTTGGCGACGAATATCATTTCATAATTGTTCTCTTCCAGAATGTAGGGCGCATATCTTCCAAGCGCAAGCGCGCCGCGGTCATCTCCGCCGATGTCCATCACTGCACAGCGGGTATGATTTTCAACCAGTCCGTAAAGCTCCTGCGGAAGCGCGGGCAGATCAACGTTGGAATTGGCATACGCAGGGGAGATCAGCGGGATCCCCGCCTCCTCCAGTTCCTTGGCGCTGTCCTTGGTACGGAAATACGGATTGACAATATCAAGATCCGCTATCGTAACAGGAAACCCGTTTTTGCTCAACATAATGGCATAATTGACCGCAATATTGGTCTTCCCGCTTCCGTAATGCCCCGCAAACAGCGTGACTCTTTTATGGGAATTCATCTTTCAGCATCACCGCCTTACAGTTTGTTGCGCTGAATCTTGCCGCTGGTCGTCTTGGGGAGCTCATCGCGGAACACCACAATACGGGGGTACTTGTAAGGCGCGGTGTGATTCTTGACGTAAGTCTGAATCTCTTTTTTAAGTTCCTCGGTACCCTCAGTGCCCTTTGTCAGAACGATACTCGCCTTGACCACCTGTCCTCTCACCTCGTCCGGAGCAGCGGAAACGCCGCACTCCAGCACATAGGGAAGCTCCATGATGACGTTTTCGATCTCAAACGGTCCGATGCGGTAGCCGGACGACTTGATAACATCGTCCACGCGACCGACATACCAGAAATATCCGTCCTCGTCGCGCCATGCCGTATCTCCCGTGTGGTAATATCCGTCATGCCAGCATTCGTTTGTCTTCTCCCCATCCTCATAGTACCCGCAGAACAGTCCGCACGGCGCACCGTCCGCAACACGGATGGAGATTTCTCCGACCTCGCCGTCCGGAACCGGCTTACCGTCCGCATCCAGCAGGTCGATGTGGTAGAGCGGGACGGGCTTGCCCATGGAACCGAGCCTGACCGTCGTTCCGACCAGATTTGCGATTGCGCAGGTCGTTTCGGTCTGCCCGAAGCCTTCCATGATCTGAAGCCCGGTCGCCGCCTCGAACTGGCGGAACACCTCGGGGTTGAGCGCTTCTCCTGCCGTCGTCATATGTTCAATAGAGGAAAGATCGTAGCGTGAAATATCCTGCTTGACCATCATACGGAGAATGGTCGGCGGTGCGCAGAAGGTTGTGATGTGGTACTTTGCAAACATCGGCAGGATGACGCTTGCGTCAAACTTATCGAAGTCGTAGACAAAGATTGCCGCTTCACACAGCCACTGACCGTATATTTTGCCCCAAGCCGCTTTCGCCCAGCCGGTATCCGCGACCGTCAGGTGCAGTCCGTCGGGGTTGACACAGTGCCAGTACTTCGCGGTATGGAAATGCCCCAGCGGATATTTGTAATTGTGCACTGCGATCTTGGGGTTTCCCGTGGTACCGGAGGTAAAATACATCAGCATGATATCGTCGCCGGCAGGCGCATCACCGGTACGCTCAAACTTACCGGTATAAAGGCTGTATTCCTCGTCAAAGCAATGCCAGCCGTCGCGCGTGCCGTCGGTAATGATCTTGATTTGAAGCGTCGGGCTGTCCTTCTCGGCAAGCTCGACCTCGTGTGCCACATCGCCGTCGGCAGTACAGAGAATCGCTTTGATCCCCGCCTTGTTGCAGCGATAGGTGATGTCATGTTCCTTGAGCAGATTGGTCGCCGGAATCGCAATGGCACCGAGCTTGTGGAGCGCGTTGATGGCGAACCAGAACTGATAGTTGCGCTTGCAGATCAGCATGACGCGGTCGCCGCGCCTGATGCCGAGCGATTTGAAGTAATTCGCCGTCTGAGAAGTGGCGCGCTTCAGGTCACCGAAGGTAAACCGACGTTCGACCATGTGGCGGTCAATGTGTACCATTGCGAGCTTGTCGGGCTGTTCGGTGCCAAGCCGGTCGATCACGTCAAAGGCGAAGTTGAACTTGTCTTCCCCGTGGAAGGTAAGCGATGTGAGGGCACCGCCCTCGTCCTCGGTCGGCGTGACGAATTTCTCCCACACGCGGGTGCGTTTCTCTTCTCCCGCCCGCTTGGGTGAAACGGTGAATTCGCGCGGAAGCTCCCGCCCTGTGACGTTGGGTTCTCCCGACGGATTGAGCACGATCGCGTAGAACACGCAATCCTTTCCGCCGACGGCGATCATACCGTGCGGCGTTCCGCTGTCATAATACGCGCTGTCACCCTCGTGCAGAATCTCGATATGGTCGCCGATCTGCACCTTGAGCGTGCCGCTCACCACGATGTCACATTCCTGCCCCTCGTGGGTCGTCAGTTCAATATCGCGGTTCTGTGCCTCCTCGCTGTATGCGGAAATGACGTACAGGGGTTCGGCGATCCTGTTTTTGAAAGCAGATGCCAGGTTGAAATAGGTCAGCCCGTGTGCCTCGTCGATCTGCTGTCCCTCGCCGCGCCGGGTGACCGTGTACCCCGCAAGACGGGGGCTGGTGCCTTCGATAATGTCCGTTACGTTGACGCCGAGCGCCAGTGCACAACGGTAAAGAAACGCAAAGTTGAGGTCGCACTGCCCACTCTCGCAGGTCAGATACTCTTCCTCTGTTACGTCGGTTTTCTTCGCCATTTCCGCGGCGCTAAGCCCCATGATTGCGCGAAGCTCGCGGATTCGTTCCGCCATTTCCTGAATGCGGAACTGTACTCCTGTGGTCGGTTTCATTGTCCTCCTCCATTCCGGCGGACAAAGAAAAGCCCGCCTCAAAGATATGATTCTTTGAGACGAGCTATAATACAAGATTATATCCCGCGGTACCACTCAAATTGTGTACGGACGTACACCACTCAGGCTCAGACAAGCCTTATGCACTGACGCGGCAATCACGGAAAGGTTCTACGGAAGTCCCCGGGGACTTCTTTCTTCCTTTCGGCTCAGAAGCTACAAACATCAGATCTCCGGATCACGGCTCGCACCAACCGCCGCTTCTCTGTATCCTTTCAGACCGATGCCCTCTTCGTCAAAGCCTTTTCTTATAAAATTGATGGTAGTATTATATCATATCCGAATGCAATTGTCAAGCAGTTTCCTGCAATTTTTACAGTTTGTTTCTCTGGATTTTTCCGCTGATGGTTTTTGGAAGCTCGTCACAGAACACGACAAGCCGCGGGTATTTATAAGGCGCGGTGTGCTCCTTGACGTAATTCTGAATTTCCTTCTTCAGATCCTCCGAGGGAACGGTCCCCTTGGTCAGCACGATGCTCGCCTTGACGATCTGCCCTCTCACCTCATCGGGTGCCGCGGACACGCCGCACTCCAGAACATACGGCAACTCCATAATGACACTTTCGATCTCAAACGGCCCGATGCGGTAACCGGACGACTTGATGACATCGTCGATGCGGCTGACATAGAAGAAATAACCGTCCTCGTCGCGCCATGCAGTGTCGCCCGTATGATATAGCCCGTCATGCCAGCTTTCACGCGTCTTTCCTTCGTCCATATAGTAACCCTTGTACAGTCCGCAGGGAGCGCCGTCCTCGACGTGGATCACGATCTCGCCGATCTCGCCGTTCGGGACCGAATTGCCGTCGGGATCGACAATATCAACTTTATATTGCGGGGACGCCTTACCCATGGAACCGATTTTGGGCGCGGTTCCCGCAAGATTTGCGATGATGAGCGTCGTTTCGGTCTGTCCGAAGCCTTCCATGATCTGAAGTCCCGTTGCCGCCTCGAACTGGCGGTAGACCTCCGGGTTGAGTGCCTCGCCTGCCGTCGTCATGTGATGAATGGAAGAAAGATCGTAGCGTGACAGATCTTCCTTGATCATCATGCGGAGCATGGTCGGCGGCGCACAGAAGGTGGTAATGTGGTACTTTTCGAACATCGGCAGGATGTCCGACGCATCAAATCGGTCAAAGTCGTAGACGAATACCGCGCCCTCGCACAGCCACTGTCCGTAGAGTTTGCCCCAGAGCGACTTGCCCCAGCCGGTATCCGAGATGGTCAGATGCAGTCCGTCTCTTTCACAGCAGTGCCAGTACCGCGCCGTGACAAAATGTCCGAGCGCGTAGGTGTGTTTGTGTGCCGCCATCTTGGGGTTGCCCGTCGTGCCGGAGGTGAAGAACATGAGCGCCGTGTCCTCGCCGGAAGACGCATTCAGGGGACGGTCATAGCGGTCGGAGAAAAGCGTGTATTCCGCGTCAAAGTCGCGCCAGCCGTCACGCCTGCCCCCAACCATGATGAGATTCTTCACGGAAGGACATTCCGCCGCCGCGTTCTTTGCAATATCCGCGACATCACCGTCCGCCGTGCAGAGAATCGTCGAAACGCCGGCAGCGTTGAAACGGTAAACGAAATCGTGCTCCTTGAGTTGATTGGTCGCGGGAATGGCAACAGCCCCCATCTTATGGAGCGCGACCATGGCAAACCAGAACTGATAATGCCGCTTGAGTACGAGCATGACCCGATCGCCGCGACGGATACCGAGCGAGGTGAAGTAATTGACGCAACGATTGGATTCGCGCCTGATATCAGAGAAGGTGAACCGACGCTCGGTCTTGTGTTTATCCACGTGCAGCATGGCGAGCTTGTCCGGGTACTTGTCCGCAATGGCATCCACCACATCAAAACCGAAATTGAAGGAATCCGTGTTCTCAAACCGCACCGACTTGAGGGAGCCGTCCGCGTTCTCCTCGGTTTTTACGAATTTCTCGGCAAGCAACCCTTCCGTGCGACGCGCGGAGGCAATGCTCGCGCTGACCGTTTCCTCCTTGGTTTCCTCGCCGGGAAGCACCACTGCGCAAAAAACGCAGTCGCGCCCGTCAATCGCGATCATGCCGTGCGGGGTCGAGCTGTTATAATAGATGCTGTCGCCCTCTTCGAGGATCTCGGTATGTTCGCCGACCTGCACCTTGAGTTTGCCGCTGAGCACCAGGTCGAATTCCTGACCGCCGTGTGTGGTAAGATGGATCGGGCGGTTCTGGAGCGCGGGAGAATACTCATAGCGCACCCAGTAAGGCTCTGCAATCTTACTCCGGAATTTGGGCGCAAGATTCTTGATCTCAATTCCCTCTTCCTTTGCGGTCTCCTGCCCCCGCCCTTTGCGGGTGACGGTATAGGAGGACAGGCGGGCACTGTTTCTGCCCTCCAGCAATTCAGTCAGTTCCACACCGAACGCGATCGCACATTTGTGAATAAAGGTAAACGGCAGATCCGTTTCCCCGCTTTCGTAAGCGATATAATCCGATGGTGAAACTTCCGTCGCCCCGGCAGCCTTATCCACCGACCATCCCATGATTTCCCGTAATTCACGGATACGCTGTGCGATCTCGTTCAATTGCATCATGGTGTTTACCTGTTTCATAAAATGCCCCTTTCCGCTCCTCGGCAGATGATTTTCCGGATAAAACAAAAACCCGTCCCAAAGAAAACTCCTTGAGACGGGAATATACCCGCGGTACCACTCAGATTACAGGAAATGCTCCTGTCACTTTCAGGCTCAGACAAGCCCTATGCACTAACGCAGCATACACGAAAGACGCCTACTCACAACCGATTGCTTTGGGGTCTTCAGCTCGGAAGGGATTGGAACTGAATTTCGCACTTACCGGGATCACACCGTCCCCGGCTCTCTGGAAGCGTTTCATCCGTCCGTCTTCGTCATCGCTTTTTTCAATATATGCGGATTATATCATAAGGGACGTGTCTTGTCAAGTGTTTTCTTGATTTTCAGTTAAAAAAGTTTTACCGGATGCCAAACAGGCGTTGTGCGTTGCCGTAAAGGATCAGATCCAGCTCTTCGTCGTCAAGGTTCAGAGCATACAGACGCTCCAGCTCTTCCTTCGGCGACCACATGGGATAATCAGTCCCGAACAGCACATGGTCCGCGCCGTATGTACGGATAACGTCGCGCGCCTCCCCGGGAGTGAGCGCATAGAGCGACGAGGAGCAGTCCACATAGAAATTCGGATACCCGGCAAGGGTCTTCACCGCGTCCCGCCAGATCGACCAGCCGCCGAGGTGCGCGCCGATCACGGTCAGATCCGGATAGCGGTCAAGCACCGGCTTCATGCGGTTGGGGTTGGAAAAATCGTAACGCGAGTCACCGGTGTGGATAAGTACCGGAATCTTTCCCACGCACATCCGGTAGATTTCAAGGCAGCGGCTGTCGTCGAGCCGGAATCCCTGAACGTCGGGGTGCAGTTTGACCCCGCGGAGTCCGAGCGAGCGAAGCGCGTCAAGATCTGCGCGCAGGTCGT
This sequence comes from uncultured Eubacteriales bacterium, assembly GCA_934525675.1. GTDB lineage: Bacteria > Bacillota > Clostridia > Oscillospirales > CAG-272 > CAKVOU01. Next base: position 318,149 of record CAKSZH010000001.1, on the reverse strand, counting down.
CGCTTTCCGGATGCAGGGTTCCGAGTCCAATCAACCGATCCGGGTACGCGGCAACCTCGGCGGCAATGAACTGATTGATGGGAAGCGTCTGAGAGGGCTTGGTCGCCACCGAAAAAACGATGTGCCGGTCAATTCCCGCTTCCCCGCCGACACGGAGAAGCGTATTGAGCGTGCCGTCATACCGCATATTGATATGATAGAAATTCCCGATTCCCGCCACGGCACGCGCGGCAATCTTTTCGGGATAAATGTGACAGTGGCAGTCAATGATTTTTCGTGTTCCGTTCATTTTCTTCTCCAAAACCGTGTTTTCCATGTTCGGATGCCTTTCTTCCGGTTTCTCAGTTCCCGTGCGGTCGGGTTCCGGCTTGCAGATTTCGCCGACCGATTCCCTGTCCTTCATTTCCCGGCTTCAAGTCCGAGGCGGGCAACGGATTCATCCCGCATCCTGTACTTCAGGATCTTCCCCGCCGCGTTCATTGGAAACTCACGGGTAAAGACAAAGTACCGGGGGACTTTGTGACGCGCCATATGCGCGTTACCGTACTCCCGCATCTCCGTTTCGTCGGATTCCGTACCATCGTGAAGAATAATCCACGCGCACGCTTCCTCGCCGTATCGGTTGTCGGGAACACCGACCACCTGCACATCACGCACCTTGGGGTGTGTCAGGTAGAATTCCTCAATCTCACGCGGATACAGATTCTCCCCGCCGCGGATGATCATATCCTTGAGCCGCCCGGTCACCCTGTAATACCCATCCTGCGTCCGACAGCAGATGTCGCCCGTGTGCAGCCAGCCGTCCGGGTCAATCGTCGCGGCGGTCGCCCTCGGCATTTTATAGTAACCCTTCATAATGTTGAAGCCGCGGGCAACAAATTCTCCGTTCTCGCCATCCGGAAGCTCCGCACCCGTTTCCGGGTCAATGATACGGCATTCCACCCCCGGGAACGCGCTCCCGACCGTTTCCACGCGATGGTCAAGGTCTTCGTTGACCTCCCCCATGGTACATCCGGGCGACGACTCCGTCTGACCGTAAACGCTGACGATCTCGGTCATGTTCATATCCGTTGCTGCGCGGCGCATCAGGTCGGCGGGACAGTTGGAGCCTGCCATAATGCCCGTCCGCATATGGGAAAAGTCCGTTTTGCCGAAATCCGGATGATTGAACATGGCGATGAACATGGTCGGAACGCCGTTGAAGCAGGTAATGCGTTCCGCTGTCACGCAGGCGAGCGACGACTGGGGCGAAAAATACGGAAGCGGACAAAGCGTTCCGCCGTGCGTCATCATGGAGGTCATGGACAGCACCATGCCGAAGCAATGAAACATCGGCACCTGGATCATCATGCGGTCGGCAGTGGACAGATCCATGCGGTCGCCGATGATCTTACCGTTGTTGATAATGTTACTGTGAGTCAGCATCACGCCCTTCGGGAAGCCCGTCGTGCCGGAGGTGTACTGCATATTGGCGACATCGTCCGGACGTACCTCCGCCGCACGGCGGCGGACCTCCTCCATGGGGACCGAGGACGCGCGGCACTGCATTTCCTCCCAGGTAAGGCACCCGTCCAGCCGGCAGCCGACCGTCACGATATTGCGAAGGAACGGAAGCTTCTTTGCATACAGCGCGTCGCCGGGTACAAGGTCTTTCAATTCCGGGCAAAGCTCAGACATGATTGCACGGTAATCCGAATCCTTACACGACCCGATCATAACCAGCGTGTGCGTGTCCGACTGACGGAGCAGGTATTCCGCCTCATGAATCTTGTATGCAGTATTGACCGTGACCAGCACCGCGCCGATCTTGGTCGTCGCCCAGAAGGTAAGAAACCATTCCGGAACGTTTGTCGCCCAGACGGCGACATGATCCCCCCGCTTCACGCCAAGCGAAATGAGCGCGGCGGCAGTCCTGTCCACGTCGCGGCGGAATTCCGCGTAGGTACGTGTATAATCCAACGTCGTGTACTTGAAGGCGTACTGATCGGGGTACTGCTCCGCCATCACGTCAAGCACCTCGGAAAAGGTCTTGTCGATGACATCGAATTTCTTCCACGGAAAACTGCCGGTGTGCGCACGGTTGTAATACAGGCGACCGATATTTCTGTTCCCGATCGCGCGGGACATAAATCCGTAAAAATGCGTCAGCACGATGTCGGGATCTGTGTATTCCTCATTCCGGTCGGCAACAAGAAATCCGTCATAGTTGAGCGAACGGAGCGCCGAGAGAAATTCCCCGACCGGCAGTTCTCCGTCACCGATCAGAACATCCTGTCCCGCCCGGCGGTCGCCGATCCGTACATTTTTAATATACGCACCGAGCATCTGTACCGTTTGTTCCGCGCTCTCTCCCGCAAGGAAATACGTCTCCCGGATATTCCACGATGCCCCGACCGCTCCGCTTGCAAAGCAGTTGATGAGGTCGATTAAACGTTCTGTATGCGCAAGATAGCCGCACGTTTCAAACAGAATTGTTACGCTATCCTCCTCTGCTTTACGAACCGCGGGGGCAAGGCAATCCCGGATCTGTCCGGATGAAACTATCTCCCCGAACTTTTCTGTCACGCGGATGATGACATAAGGGATCCCCGCGTCGGCGGCAAGTCCCACATACCGCGCGACGGTTTCCCCGTCGTCCGTTCCGGTTCCGATCGGCTCCGGGCAGGTCAGCGCACTGACCGAAATATGTCGGTTACAGAGTTTTCTTCTGGCGCCCGCACGATCAGCTGACCGGAACAGATTGTCCGCATGCGTGCGGATTTCCCGGTCAACATCGAACACCTCAAAGCCGGAAAACCCATAGTCGGCTGCAATATTACACAGTCCGACAAAGGATGCGGCTGTTACATATTCGGTGGAAAAAGCAAGTTTCATATCAATTCCCTCCGTATACGATCTTGTTGAGCGCACCGATATAGGCACGGATACTTGCGCCGATGATGTCCGTTGAAATGCCGTTTCCGGCATAGAGCTTTCCCTCCGAGCGCAGGCGGACGACTGCGGAACCGAGTGCCTCGCGCCCCTCCGTCACCGCCTGGATGCGGAATTCGTCCAGCTCATAGTGATGCCCGATGATCTGCTCGATTGCACGGAACGACGCGTCAATCGGTCCGTCCCCGGTGCTGACACCGCAGAACTTTTCCCCGGCACGCGAAAGCGTGATCTGCGCCATTGCCGGCGTGATGTTGCCGCTGGTCGAAACATAGCTTTCCAGGTGATAGGTGGACGGCACCTGCATAGCACTGCCGGCGATGATTGCGTCAAGCTCCCGCTCCCCGATGCTGCCCTTTTTCCCGGCAACCCGTCTGATCTCCTCAAACACTCTGCCCCGGTCTTCTTCGCCGAGATCGTATCCGAGCGCCAGAATTGCCGCATCCGTGTCCGCGCGGGTACTGTCCGCGCCGAGCGCAACCTTCGCGGATTCCGCCGGGAGCGGTGAAGCCCCGCTCTCTGCGACGATCTCTTCCCGCAAAGCGGCAATTCCTCTGCGGATCTCCGTCAGGTGCAGTCCGGTTTCTGCCCCCAGTGCATCCCCCCTTGCGCGAAGGACCTCCGCAAACGCGGCGGCGGGCATCACCCCATCCCCCGCCATGGCAAGCGAAATGCCGTCTGCACCTGCACGAATCGCAGAAACCGCACAGGAAACTGCGAGCCCGAGTGAATCCGATGTTCTGACAAATACGGACACGCCGTCAGGCATCGCCTCTCTGACTGCGGCAACCGTTCCGGCAAATTCCTCCGGCATCCGGTCTCCTGCGTCGTCGCAGATCGTCACACCGGAAGCACCGTTTTCCACGGCGGCAAGGCAGGCGCGGATCAGGAAATCTTCGTCGGCGCGGGTCGCGTCCTCTGCCACGAATTCAACGGGAGCTCCCGTTTCCTTCGCTGCACGGCAGATATCGGCAATGCGTTCCGGCATCCCCGCCGCTTTCACGTGCGCCATGTATTCCATCCGCACAGTGGAAACCGGAAGCGTAACCTGAAACGTGAAGCGTCCGTTCCCGGCAAGCGCCGCGGATACCGCGGAGATCTCCTCTTTTCCTCTGACAGGAATCTTCAGCTGCGCGGTCTCAACTGACGCGGCGATCGTCCGATACAGAACGGAATCCTCTTTTTCGTTTTTCGGTGCGGGAAGCTCGATCGCGTCAAAGCCAAGTTTGTCGAGGCGGCGGGCAATCTGCACTTTTTCGCGGAAGGACAAGATTCTTTCTTTCTCCGAAGCGAGCACGGCAAGCGTTCTGTCGGTAACGGTCAGTCTTTTCATAGAAGTTCCCCTTTTCTCGGATTTGGAATAAAAAAACCGCAGAAGCCAAACTGGCTTCTGCGGGATGATTAACTGAAAAATTAACCACGGTACCACCCGGATTACCGTCCATGGACGGTCACTCATAAGGCTCAGACAAGCCCCCGATCTGTAACGGGATCCCCCGGAGCTCCATACTGCCGCGCGTCGCGCGATTCCGGAGTTCGGCTCAGGTACGAGACCGATTCTGCACAGCATTACCGTCTCACACCGACCGACGGCTCTCTGTAAACTGCATCCGCAGAACGTAATACCCTCTTTGCTTTTTATCAGTTTACCATGTCAAAGCGGATTTGTCAATGCACAATTCCGCACAAAAAGCGCTTTGGGTCATTTCGGTCGTTCGTGCAAGTCAGCCAAATCCGGGTTGTGTTACCCCCTCGTCGCCTCGTTGACGGCACGCAGAGATTCATTCCCGTACCGTCTCATTGACAATGCGGTCATACGCTCTGGCGGTCAGAAAATACACCGCCACATAGATGAGAAGGAACACAAGAAAGGTCACAAGCGTACAGAAGAAAAACAGCGGAACATCGGTCAAACCGAACAGAATGAGAATCTGCCGGATCATCGGAAACGCAAAGGTAATATGCACGGCGGCGGTGAGAATCGGCAGGAAGAACACGGTCAGAATCTGGGAGAGGATCGTGGAGCGGACCTCCTTTTTCGTCATACCGACCTTCTGCATGATTCGGAAGCGCTCCCTGTCGTCATACCCCTCGGAAATCTGCTTGTAATAGATGATGAGCACGGTCGCAAGCAGGAACAGAAATCCTAAGAACATCCCGAGGAAGAAGAAGGAGCCGTAGGATGCCAGGTAGTCACTGCGGTCAAGTTGTTTACTGACCCCGCGCCGGATGGAAAAGGTCTGTCCGTCCATCGTTTCCGTCCGCGCGGTCACGTCAATCAGCTTTTCGCCGAGGTCCGCCCGTTCCTGCTCCGTTCCGCCGGAAAAATCGCAGAAGGTCGTCACACTGACGGACGGACCGTCGGATTCCCATCCGTCATCCCGGATTGCGAAAAGCGTCTCCTGCTCGGAAACAACCACATAAACGACCGGATACGCAGACTCCGCCGGAACCCGTGCGGACAGCGTTTTCGGGTCAAAGGAGCGCGCCCGATACGTACTTCCGAGCAGGTTGACGGTATCGCCAAACCCGTTTTTCTCGGTTCCGATGTACACCCCGTCCCTCTCCGGGGTAAGCGTGCTCCCGGTCAGGACGCGATAGCTTTCCGCGTCCATGATCCAGACCAGACACAAGTCGGTATCCGGGTCATCGGGAAGCCGGAGCGTATCCCCCTGCCTGTCACCCAGAAACCGCAGGCAACGATAACTCGCAAGCGCCGTCACCCCAAAACCGTTTTCCGTGACGGTACTGCGGATAATCCGCTCGTTTTCCGCAATGCGCGGATCGTCCGTTCCGGTGTAATCCGAAACGGTGAAATCGTGCGGATACATCCGGTCGATCGCTGTGTTTGTGCCGAGATACAGGCAGACTGTGGTGGAAACCGTGACCAATACCATGGTAGACAGGATACAAATGCTCGCAAGCCCCGCCGCATTGCGTTTCATACGGTACAACATGCCGGAAACGGTCGGGAAATGCCGCGTTTGGTAATAATAACGCTTGTTCTTTCTGAGCGCTTTGAAAAACACGATACTGAACGCCGTAAACAGAAGATAGGTTCCGGCAATGACCAGAAGCACCGCAAGGAAGAACATTACGGTTGCTTTGACTGCGTCATCTACGGTAACTGCAATTGCGTATCCGGCACCGAGCGACAGAATTCCGAGAACGGCAAGAATCCATCTGGATTTCGGTTCCCGCTCCCCTTCACCGGAGCCGCGGAGCAATTCCACCGGGCGGGAAAGATGTATGATACGCAGCGTATTTGCGAGGATCACAAAATAAACGGCAGAAAAGAAGATCGCCGTGATGAGAAGTGCGAAGGGGTCAAAGCGAAGCCCGAAAGCAACATTTCCACCGAGGATCCGCAGAAGGAGCAATTGCAGAAGTTTTGCAAATACAACGCCGAAAAGAATGCCGAAACCGAAGACAAGCAGGATGGTATCCAGCGTTTCAAACGCAAGAACCCTGCCGATATGGCGTTTCTCCATGCCGAGGATATTGTAGATGGCGAATTCCCTTTTGCGGGCTTTTGTCAGAACGCTGTTTGTGTAAAACAGAATGATGGCGGCAAATACGGCAATGACGATACAGCCGAAGCGCAGAACGAGCGCCACGGTTATCCCGCCGCGGATAGTTGGGAGCACCGGATCGTTTGCGAGCGTCAGCATGATGAAAAACATCATCACGGTGACGGCGCCCGCAAGCAGATACGGAAAATAGAATCGGCGGTTGTTTTTGATATTGGTCGCGGCAAGCCGGGGATAGAGAAAAATACGGTTACACACGTCCCTCACCTCCCGGTAAGGACGCGCCGGTCGCAAGCAGAGTCAGGGTGTCCGTAATGCGTTCATAGAACCGTTCGTCTCCATCGCCCCCGCGGTAGATCTGATGGAACACTTCGCCATCCTTGATGAAGAGCACCCGCCCTGCGCGGCTTGCGGCGCGTACCGAATGCGTTACCATCAGAATGGTCTGCCCGTCTGCGTTGACGTTCCCGAACAAACGGAGCAACTCATCCGTGGAGCGGGAATCCAGCGCACCGGTCGGTTCATCCGCAAGTACCAGTTGCGGTTTTGTGATCAACGCCCGCGCAACCGCCACGCGTTGTTTCTGCCCGCCTGAAATTTCATATGGAAATTTTTCAAGCAAATCCGCAATTCCGAGCTGGCGTGAGAGCGGCAATAACCGCTTTTCCATTTCCGTGTATTTCATGCCCGCAAGTACGAGCGGCAGAAAGATATTGTCCCTTACCGAAAAGGTATCCAGCAGGTTGAATTCCTGAAATACAAAGCCGAGTTTTTCTCTCCGGAACGCCGCAAGATCGGTTTCCTTCACCGCGCCGAGGTCCTGCCCGTCAAGCAGTACGTTCCCGGACGTCGGGCGGTCAAGTGCCGCGAGGATATTGAGCAGCGTGGTCTTTCCGGAGCCGGATTCCCCCATGATTGCCACGTACTCGCCCTTTTCCACCGTAAAACTGACGCCCGACAGCGCCTGTACCCGGTTCCCGCCGAAGCGGGTCGTGTACACCTTTTTAACATTTTTCACTTCCAAAATCGCCATAGTCTTCTCCAATGCCTTGTGCGGCTCCTCAGATTCCGGGAAACGCCCGAAAGACGCACCGCCTCGCAGGCAGATGCTTTGATCCCGGGCAGTTTTCTTTCCCGTCATACTGATTATAACAAAACGGAAAAACGTCTGCCATACTTCCGGCTTACATTTTTCCGTTCAATCTTACATTCCTGTAAGGTCATTCAAAATCCAGGGAAACGCTGTCCAGATCGATCCGCACCTCGGTACCGACGCCGACCTCTGACGTAACTGCGATCCGGTGTCCGAGTCTTGTTAAGATCCGCTTCGACAGATACAGTCCGATCCCCGTCGCCCGTTGGTCAACCCGCCCGTTGGAGCCGGTGTACCCCTTCTCAAACACACGCGGCAGGTCTTCTTTGGCAATGCCGATTCCGGTATCCGCAATTACAAGCGTGAGCGGCTCCTCGACGGATACCGTAACACTTCCGGTCTTCGTGTATTTCAACGCATTGGAAAAGAGCTGATCCAACACAAACGAGAACCACTTTTCATCCGTTAACACCGTTTTGTGCACAGGGTCGTAGCAGAGGCGGATCTTTTTGCGGATAAACCCGGACGCATACCGACGGATGACCCCGCAGAGCATGGTATCCAGATCATACCGGCGGATGAGAAAATCCGAGGATTCACTATCCAGCCGGACATACCCAAGCACCATTTCCACATATCGCTCAACATTCTGAAGATGGTCGGAAAGTTCCCGGTTTCTCTGCGTATTCTCTTCGGAGAGCAGAAGCCGCATTGCCGCGATCGGTGTTTTGATCTGGTGCGCCCAGACTGTGTAATATTCGGATTGTTCGGAGAAACGGATCTCCGATACCTCCTCCGAACGCTTTTTCGCGTCGTAAAGCGTCCTGACAAGTGCGGTATAATCCGCCTCGATCCGTCCATGCGGTTGCGGAAGGTGTTCATCAGTGAAAAGAATCTCCTCCCTCAGGCGAAGAAGCTCGCGATGACGGCGAACAAATCCGGAATAATCGACCGCAAACAGAACCAGACCGATTAAGAGGCAGACAGCCATGGCGTAAAGCACCGCCTGTACAGGAAGCCGATATAATGTAAAAACGATCGCGAATACCGCGCAAAATGACAAAAACACCCCGATTCCGCGGAGACGGGTACGAAGATAAGCTCCGAGCAGTCGCACGTTTTTCTCCTTTCTTCGGTTTCCCGGCAAACCGGGATCAGTCCGGAATACAGTAGCCCATTCCCTTTTTGGTTTCAATGAATCCGGTCAGCCCGGCGCTCTCCAGCTTTCTTCTGAGCCGTGCAATGTTGACGGTGAGCGTGTTTTCATCCACAAAGCAATCGGTTTCCCACAATTTCTCCATCAAGGTCTCACGCGAGACCACCCGCCCGCGATTTTCAAACAGGGTAAGCAGCATCCGGTATTCATTTTTGGTCAGTTCGATCCGCCGGTCGGAATAAGACAGACTTGCATCCGAAACATTGAGCAGCGCACCACGGTGACAAAGCACGGTCGGAGATGCGCCAAAATCATAAGTGCGGCGCAGGATTGCCTGCACCTTTGCAAGCAGAACGCCGAGATCAAACGGTTTTGCAATGAAATCGTCTGCGCCCATGTTCATTGCCATCACAATATTGAGATTGTCCGAAGCAGAAGACAGAAACACCACCGGAACCCGGGAACGTTTTCGGATCTCCGCACACCAATGGTATCCGTTATAAAACGGAAGTGAAATATCGACAAGGACCAGATGCGGGTCGAATTCCGAAAAAACGGGCATGATTGCGTCAAACGCGTCGGGAATTCTGACACAAAAACCCCAGGCTCCGAGATACCTTGCAACCGATGCGGCAATGGCATCATTGTCTTCGATTAAAAGAATCCGGAAGCCGTTTCTCTGGTTTTTGCCGTTTTCGCCTGCGTTCATAAAATGGTCCCCCCGCCTACAACGGTATCCCCGTCATAGAGCACTACCGCCTGTCCTTTGGTGATGGCTCGTTGCGGTTCATCGAAAGCAAGTCGTATCGAATCCGTTCCCACCGGAATCACGGTTGCCCACTGCTCTTTTTGCTGATACCGGACGCGCGCCCTGACGCGGAACGTTTCCGGCAGGTCGCCTGCGTCATAAGCAATCCAGTTGAAGTCCCCCGCGGAAAGCTCTTTCGTAAAAAGATCCTCATTGCGCCCGAGTATCACACGGTTGGTGTCAAGCTGTTTCTGTACCACATACATGGGTTCGGGAAGCGCAAGCCCCAGTCCCTTTCTCTGCCCGACGGTATAATGAATGATGCCCTTATGTTTTCCAAGCACGTTTCCATGCAGGTCAACGAACTGTCCCTCCGGATAGGTTTTCCCCGTATGCTCTTCGATTACGCGGGCGTAATCCCCGTCCGGCACAAAACAGATGTCCTGGCTATCGTGCTTGTGCGCGTTGATAAAGCCTTCCTCCTCCGCGATCCGCCTGGCTTCGGTCTTTTCCATCCCGCCGAGCGGAAAACGCGTATGTGCCAGCTGCTCCTGCGTCAGGGAATACAGAACGTAGCTCTGATCCTTTGTGGGATCGGTCGCTTTTTTGAGTAAGTATCTCCCGTTTCGGGATTCGATCCGTGCGTAGTGCCCCGTCACGATGCAGTCGCATCCAAGCTCCGCCGCGCGGCGGTAAAGACGGTCAAATTTGAGATAGCGGTTGCAATCAATACAGGGATTGGGCGTCGCGCCGTTTTCGTAAGCGCTGATAAACCGGTCGATGACCTGACGGCGGAAATCGTCCGAGAAGTCGAACACATAATACGGAATCCCGAGCCGGAAGCAGACGCTCCGCGCGTCCTCGGTGTCGTCAAGCGAGCAGCAGGTCTTGGAAGACGGGATCCCCGCGTCCTCGTTGTGGTAGAGGCGCATGGTAACCCCGATACAGTCGTATCCGTCCCGCTTCATCAGATACGCGGCAACACTGGAATCCACCCCGCCGCTCATGGCAATCAACGCTTTCATTTCTTCGGTACTCCTTCGCTTTTCCCGCCCATACGATTTGTTGTTTCAATATCACCATTATATCACATTTCGGCAATTTGAAAAGAGGAAAAGAAAAACCGATCTGAAAATTTGCAGGTTCCCGAGTAGGAAAAATACATGTCCCGCCGTCCGTCCCCCGGTAACTTGTGTACGCGGCTGAACCTGCAAATGCGTACTTTTCCCTCCGGCACGCCTCGTTTTTTGTCTTTTATCACAAAAAACATTCTGAAAATCTACTATTTTTGTTTTTTTTGTGACTTCCGGATGAATTATGATATAATGGTCTTGGGGAAAACGTATACCGCAACCCGAAAGGAGATTCTATGAAATACTTAACTCTCGATGTCGGTACCACGTGTTGCAAGACCCAGTTATTTGATGAAACGGGAGAGATCCTGTTCTACCGTACCAAAGAGTGCCCGCTGATGAAACAGGACGGGCAGACATACGTTGACATTGACGGGATCGCTTCTTCGGTCAAGGACCTGATCCGGGACGCCGCCGACGCGTTCCCCTTTGACTCCATCGCGGTCTCCTCTTTCGGAGAGGCGTTCGTCACGCTTGACAAAGACGACAACATTGTGACATATCCGATGTTCTACACCGATCCGAGAGGCAAAGAAGAAGCGGAATTCCTCGGCAGAACCATCACGTCGGAACGGCTCTTCCGGACGACGGGAACCACGCCGAACCCGATGTATTCCGTCAGCAAACTGCTGTACATCAAAAACCACGCCCCCGAAAGATTCCGAAAAATCGACAAGTGCCTTCTGATCTGCGATTACATCGGCTATCTTCTCACGGGAAAGCGGGTCATTGACTACTCTCTCGCCGCAAGGACCGGGGTCTTTGACATCCGGAAAAAGGCGTTTGCTTCCGACATTCTGGAAGAACTCGGGATTCCCACGGAACTGTTCTCTGCACCGGAAAAGACGGGCAGCATCGTTGGGAAAGTCCTGCCGGAGGTCGCGGAAGAGCTGCACATGACGCGCGATTGCCTGCTTGTCCTCGGTTCGCACGATCAGGTGTGTGCCACGATCGGCACCGGCGTGATCGACAGCGGAGCGTCCGCAGACGGAATGGGAACGGTAGAGTGCATGACCGCCGTATTTGACGAGCCGCCGGGCGGCATCGAATTCGGGAACATGGGGTACTGCGTCGTTCCGTTCCTCGGGCACTACTGTACCTACATGTTCAACTACACAAGCAATGTCATCGTAAACTGGTTCCGGAACGGAATTCTGCACGGATATTCCGGCGGGAAAGACAATCAGTTTGCTTATCTGGAAAGCGGAAACGGTCCGACCAATGTGCTCGTACTTCCCTATTTTGCAGGTTGCGCAACACCCTATCAGGACACGGACGCCAAAGGGGCGATTCTGAATCTGACAAAGGAAACCACGGATACCGATATTTACAGAGCCATTCTGGAGAGCACCGCTTATGAAATGCGTCTCAACGCCGAAGTGGCAAAGAAATACGGCATCGACATCTTTGAAACGATTGCCACCGGCGGCGGAGCAAATTCCGGGCTGTGGCTTCAGATTAAGGCGGACATCCAGCACATTCCCGTCAGAACTCTACGCTCGTCCGAGGGTGGACTATGCGGGTGCGCCATGCTGTCCGCGGTCGCGCTCGGCTCGTGCCGAAATCTTGCAGATGCACGGAACATATTTGTCAGATACAAGGACACCTTTGTGCCGAGCACACAATACAAAGCAACTTATGAAAAGAAATACGAAAAATACAAAAATCTGTATCAAAAAGTAAAGGAGTTTTTCTGATATGAAATTTGCACTGTTTTTCGGGAATCGCGGATTCATGCCCGGCGAGCTCATCACCGGCGCGAGAAAAGACATGATCAAAGCCGTCACCGACGCAGGGTACGAGTACATTGCCATGGACGAAGAGCTGACGCGGTACGGCGCGATCGAAACGCGCGATGAAGGCAGAATGTACCACGACTGGCTGAAGAGCCACGAGGGCGAATATGACGGCGTTATCCTGTGCATGCCGATTTTCATCGACGAAAACGGAGCGGTCACCGCTCTGCAGGACGCAGGTGTTCCGATCCTGATGCAGGCATATCCCGACGAGATCGGCAAAATGGATTTCGCGCACCGGAGAGACGCGTTCTGCGGCAAGTTCTCCGTCACGGATGTCTTTTATCAGTACCGGATTCCCTTCACGGTCATGAAGCCGCACGTCGTACATCCGCTGTCGGACGCATTTGCACAAAACCTGAAGGATTTCGCCGCAATCTGCCGCGTAGTCAAGGGCATGAAGCGCTTCAACCTCGGTTGCATCGGCGCGAGAACGACCGCGTTCAAGACCGTCCGATTTGACGAGGTGACCCTTCAGCGTTACGGCATCAACGTGGAGAGCTTTGACCTGTCCGAGCTAATCGACTTTGTAAACAAAAAAGCCGACACCGACGAAAAGGTGCTGGCAAAGATCAAACGCCTCGAAAACTACACCGATTTCTCCAAGGTTCCCGCCAAGAACAAGCTGACGCTTGCAAAGATCTCGGTCGTAATCGACGAGTACATCGAAAACTATCATCTTGACGCGATCACCCTGCGTTGCTGGAACGAGATGGAGACCATCCTTCGCGTCTGCCCCTGCGTGCTCATCTCCGAACTCAACGACCGCGGTATCGTCTGCTCCTGCGAGATCGACCTGACGAGCGCCATCACTATGCGCGCCATGGCACTGGCATCCGAAAAGCCCACCGCCTGCCTCGACTGGAACAACAACTACGGGGGCGACGAGAACAAGGTCATTCTCTTCCACTGCGGTCCCGTAGCACAGAGTCTGATGACCGGCAAGGGAACGGTTACCGAACATAAGATGTTTGCCAAGGGGGATCCCGGCAGCGGCTGGGGTACCAACGAGGGAAGAATCAAAGCGATGAATATGACGATCTCCAACGGCTTCACCGAGGACGGCAAGCTCAAGGTATATGCAAGTGAGGCGCGCTTCACGGGTGAACCCATCGAAAAGGAATTCTTCGGTTGCGGCGGCGTTGCCGAAATCCCCGATCTGCAGAACAAGCTCATCCGTCTGGCGAAGGGCGGCTTCAAGCACCACACCACGGTAGGCGAAGGACATATGAAATACGTACTGGAAGAAGCGTTCCGGACTTATCTCCATTACGATGTGATTGACATTGACAGAGAGTGAGGAATAAGATATGTTAGCAAGTCTTGACGAAGTGTGCGGGATCGTCCGCAAAACCAATACCGCGGTCGGCAGTTTCAATACGCCGAACCTCGAATGTCTGCTCGCCGTTCTGGGGGCAGCCGAAGAACTGAACGTCCCCGTCATCATCGCACACGCACAGTGCCATGAAAGTGTCTCCCCCCTCGACAAGATCGGACGGGTGATGGTGGAACTCGCAAAGCACGCAAAGGTTCCCGTGTGTGTACACCTCGACCACGGCGAAAACTTTGATTATTGCAAAAAAGCGATCGAACTCGGGTTCACGTCTGTCATGATCGACTACTCCACCCTTCCCTTCGAAGAAAATATGAAGGGCACCCAAGAGGTCACCGACTTTGCTCATCTGCACGGAGTCAATGTAGAAGCGGAGCTTGGCGCACTTCCGCAAAGGGAGGGTGGCGGCAAAGCAACGGACATCAAGCCCGAAGACCTGTACACAAAGCCGGAACTGGTTCCCGCATACATCGAAACCACGGGAGTCGACGCGCTCGCGATCGCCTTCGGCACGGCGCACGGCATCTATAAAACCAAGCCCGTGCTCAACATGGACATCATCACCGAGGTCCGGAAGAAAACGGACCTTCCCCTCGTCATGCATGGCGGCAGCGGTATCTCCCACGACGAATACCGCGAGGTGATCCGGCGCGGCATCAACAAGATCAACTACTATTCTTATATGTCCTACGCGGGCTATGAGGCTGCGAAAGAAACCGTCGAAAAGATACCCGCCGACTTTTTCCACAATCTCGCGCTTGCCGCGCAGGAGAGGATGTATGAAAACGCGCTCACAACGCTCCGCGTGTTTTCGGGAAAATGACTATGGACAAACGAGTATCCAACCCGATGCAGGCAGCGTACCTCCGACGGTATATGCTCACGAGCGGTAAAGAAAACGGCATCCGGGTCATTGAAGTATTCAACGGCAGACTGCGTTTTCTGCTGAATGAGAGCAAAGCACTTGACATGATGCAGCTCTTCGACCGGGATCTGAACCTCTCGTTCCTCTCGAAAAACGGCTTCACGGCGCGGGAACTGCCTTTTACAAAACGTTTTGAGGGCGGAATGCTGTACACCGTGGGGCTGGATTCCGCCGGCGCACGCGACGGCTATGAATTGCACGGATCCTTCCATAATCTTCCCGCTGATGTCACAGAAACAGTCTGCAACGGAGACATCATCCGCGTCACCGCCAACATTGCGGACACGGAGCTGTTCGGTAAGAATCTGCTCATGCGCCGGACGGTCACGACGAAACCGGGCGCTTCCGAAGTCGAGGTCCGGGACACGCTTGTCAATTGCGGAACAAAACCGGAAGACTACTGCCTTCTGTACCATGTGAATCTCGGCTATCCTTTCCTTGATGAAGGCGTCCGGATCGTATCCGACGCGGAAACCGCCATTCCGCGGACCGACTGGGCAAAAGCGCACCTCGCCGAGCGCACGGTTTTCCGTGCCGCAAAGGATAACGAGGAAGAATGCTGCTACTTCTTGCGAAACAAAACACCTCATGTCGAAGCAATCAACGAAAAGCTGAAGAAAAAATTTTCTCTCGATTATTCCGGAGAAACCCTGCCCCGCTTCCTGCAATGGAACAGCAACGCCACGGGCGATTACGCGCTCGGCCTGGAGCCATGCACGACGGATCTGGACAAAGGTTTTACCTACTGCCGGATCGAACCGGGAGCAAGCATCGACTTTCATGTAAAAATGACACTGGAAGATCTGTGATATTACCAAAACAGAAATGCCACCGTTTCCGGTGGCATTTCTTATTATAATTGCAGATTTACTCCGCCTCGAACACATCCTTGCCAAGCCCGCAGACAGGGCAGGTCCAGTCCTCGGGGAGATCCTCCCATGCGGTTCCGGGAGCAATACCGTTGTCGGGATCGCCGACCTCGGGGTCATACACGTACCCGCAGGGGCACACATACTTTGCCATATTGTTTCTCCTTTCCGGTATTTTTTGATCGACGGGCGCACCTTGCCCGTATGTTTCAGAAAAATTATTCTCCGAAATATCTCTTGAGCAGTCCGGCGAATGCTCTGCCGTGGCGGGCTTCATCCTTTGCCATCTCGTGGACCGTGTCGTGAATCGCGTCAAGGTTGTTCTGCTTTGCCATCTTTGCGAGATCAAACTTGCCTGCGCACGCGCCGTTCTCTGCGGCAACACGCATCTCCAGATTCTTCTTGGTGGACGGGGTCACGACCTCGCCGAGCATTTCCGCAAACTTTGCCGCGTGCTCCGCTTCTTCAAATGCCGCAGTTCTCCAGTATTCGCCGATCTCCGGATAGCCCTCGCGGAACGCAACGCGGGACATTGCAAGATACATACCGACCTCGCTGCACTCGCCGTTGAAGTTGGCACGGAGTCCCTCAATGATCTCTTCGGGAACACCCTTGGTAATACCGACCTCATGCTCGGTCGCCCAGGTCATCTCCTCGTCCTTGACCTCCTCGAACTTCTCTCCCTTTGCATGGCACAGGGGGCATTCCTCGGGGCGGGTCTCCGAGATAACGATCTCTCCGCAAACAGTACATCTCCACTTTTTCATGTTCTTTTCTCCTTTTGTTTTCATCAGAATTAAATGAGTTCTCTTAAATACTTTTTATCAGTAACGGTCACGGTACCGCGTTCGAGCGATACGGCGCCGTTCTGTACAAACTTTTTGAGTATCCGCGACACGACCTCGCGCGCGGAGCCTGTATATTTCGCAAGCTGTTCATGGGTCAGGGTCAGCATATCGGTCCCCCGTCTTGCGGTCTCCGACCAGAGAAACTCCGCAATGCGTTTTTCCACGGGGGTGAACAGCACCTGCTGGAGCATCCACATGATGTCCGAGGTCCGCTCGGTCGCCGATTTGTAAATGTAATTCTCGACCCGGAGATTGGAACGCATGAGTGCCGACAGCGTATGCGCCGGAACGATCAGAACGCGCGTCTCCGTCTCCGCTTCGATGTGGATGTCAAAGGTGATCTGCCTGAGCACGCAGGCGGCGGACATGACACAGACCTCGCCCCTCTCCAGCCGGTACAGAACGACCTCACGTCCTTCGTCAGACAGGATGGAAACCGAAACTCTGCCGGACAGCACCTGCAGAATTCCGAGACAATTTCCGTCGTGATGGTGGATCAGATCGCCTTTGTCATAAGACACGACACGGACATCCGAGGAAAGCAGCTGCTTTTCCCCCTCGGAAAGATATGCGGCAAACGGCAGTGTGGCAATCATGTTTTTCCCCTCCCGATCACAGATTCAGAAACGCGAGAAGTCCTTCCTTATCGAGATATCCGGTAGAGCGCGCAATCTCTTTTCCCGCGTTCGTCACCACCAGTGTGGGGATCACGGAAATGCCGAACGACGACGTCAGCTCCGGCTGTTCGTCCACGTTGACTCTTGCATAGCGGTAAGCCGTCGGATGTTCCTCTGCGACCTCGTCAAACACAGGCGCAAGCATCCTGCAGGGACCGCACCAGTCTGCGTAAAAATCCAGTACGACCGGACCGTTTCCGTCCGCCGTCATCGCTTTATATTCGTCAAAGGTAATATTTTCGATCTCCATGGGGGGGCTCCTTTCTCAAAGGAACTGCGGATTTCTTCCCGCGTCCGACCACAGTATACACCAGAAATTATCTCTGTTCCGTGATTTTATCACATTGAACGGGGGATTTTCGTGCTATACTGTAACTGTAAGCGGAAAAACCGCAGATAAATCGGAAACCCTTCCTCTTAAATTATAAATCAAAACGCGTAAAAATGCAAGGACTTCCGAAATAAACCCGAAAGGATCTTCCTATGTACTGCACAAGAAATGTGACAAATGATCTCGTCTGGGTCGGCGCGAACGACCGCCGGCTCTCCCTTTTTGAAGGCGTATACAAGGTTCCGCGCGGCGTCTCCTACAACTCTTATCTGTTAGAGGACGATTCCACGGTTCTGTTTGACACGGTGGATCAGTCGGTATCGCGGGTGTTTTTTGAAAACCTTGCCCACGCGCTCGGCGGGAGAAAACTGGATTACCTGGTCATTCAGCACATGGAGCCCGACCACTCCGCAACACTTGCCGAAACGCTTGCCCGTTATCCGGAGGCAACGCTCATCTGCAACAAAAAAACGGCGGACATGATGAAGCAGTTTTTCACCTGCCCGATCGACGAGCGGCTGTGGGTGGTCGATGAAAACACCGTATTTTCCACCGGTCATCACGAGCTGCATTTCGTCATGGCGCCGATGGTACACTGGCCTGAGGTCATGGTCACCTTTGATGCGACAGACGGGATTCTCTTCTCTGCCGACGCCTTCGGCACCTTCGGGGCACTCAACGGTGCGCTGTTTGCCGACGAGGTGGATTTCATGCGCGACTACCTCGACGAGGCAAGACGTTATTACTGCAACATCGTCGGTAAGTACGGCACGCAGGTGCAGGCGCTCCTCAAAAAGGCTTCGGCGCTCGACATCCGCATGATCTGCCCGCTCCACGGCTTTGTCTGGCGCTCGCATCTTTCCGACTACATGGACAAATACCAGAAATGGAGCACCTATACTCCCGAGGAGACCGGCGTGGTCATCGCCTATGCGTCGGTTTACGGGAACACGGCAAACGCCGCGGACATCCTCGCCTGCCGCCTGCGCGACGCAGGAATCCGCACCGCCGTTTACGACGTTTCCGTCACCCCTGCATCGGAAATCGTCGCTGCGGCGTTTCGGTTCAGCCACATTGTGTTTGCTTCCACTACCTATAACGCGGGGATCTTTATCCGCATGGAGGAATTGCTCCGCGACCTTGCCGCGCACAATTTCCGCAACCGCACGGTCGCGTTTCTCGAGAACGGCTCCTGGGCGGCGACCTCCGGCAAGCTCATGCGGGAAATCATCGGTTCGTGCAAGGATGTGACCATGCTTGACGCAACCGTTACTATCCGCTCCGCTCTCAAGGAATCACAAAGCGCCGAGATCGACGCGCTGGTCTCCGCAATCGGCGCCACCATCCCGATGCCGGAGCAGGAATCCGCGCCCGCCGCAGGAGCGGTGGACGGCGGTGCCCTGCACAAGTTGTCCTACGGATTGTTCCTTCTCAGTACCAGGGACGGAGACAGAGACAACGCCTGCATCGTCAACACGGTCTCACAGCTGACCGATCAGCCGAAGCGTATCACGGTCGCGGTCAACAAACAGAATCTGACGCATGACATGATCGAAAAGTCGGGGTTGTTCAATGTCTCCGTGCTCACCGAGGAAACGCCCTTCCGCGTGTTTGAACAGTTTGGTTATCACTCGGGACGAGAGACGGACAAGTTCCGGGGCGAGACCGTCACCCGCAGTGAAAACGGTATTGTCTATCTGCCCGAATTTGCGAACGCATACCTCTCCTGCCGTGTCGTCTCTGCGACGGACTACGGCACGCACACCCTGTTTGTCGCCGAAATCACCGAAGCGCACACGCTCCGGGAAGCTCCGTCCGCCACCTACGCCTACTACTTCGCCCACATCAAGCCGAAGCCCGAAGCGCCTGAGGAAAACCGCGTCGGCTGGGTCTGCAAGATCTGCGGATATTTCTATGAAGGCGAAACGCTGCCTGAAGATTTTATCTGTCCCTTGTGCAAACACGGCGCGTCGGACTTTGAGAAGGTCGGTGGATGACATGGGAATCCGGCTCAATGAGGACAAGGAAATCGTCAGATCCGTGAGAGAGGGGCTTGCCCGCACCGGCGGATACTGCCCCTGCCGCCTTGCTCGCACGGAGGACAACAAATGTATCTGCAAGGAATTCCGGGAACAGATGAAGGACCCGGATTTTGAGGGATACTGTCATTGCCGCCTGTATTACAAGTTCAGGGACTGACCCGGAAGGCACCGGAAAACCACCTGAAAAAAGCGTTGTTTCCTCGAACCATCCGGCTTGAGGGGACCTTTCATCGGCGGATGACTTTCCGCTATAAAACAACCGGGGACGCGTTCTGCATCCCCGGTTGTTTTTTGAATCCATCAGTCCAGAACAATGGATTTTTTCTTGCCGTTTTTACCGGTCGGATACTCACGGATTCTCGTGACAAATGCGAGACTGACCAACTGCATGCCGTTCTTTCCCTCAATCAGCATTCCGCCGTCCGACACCTCGCGGATAATCCCCTGAACGGTCGAAGAGGAATCCGAAATAGTATAAACAAGACAATCCTTTCCGATAAATCTCTTTGCAAGCTCTTCCACAAAAGCAACCCCCTTCCGTTTTCTTTGTTCAATTATTTTGCAAACCGCCGCAATACGCCTCCTCCGCCTGTTCATGAGAATCAGAAAAAGCATCAGAAAAAGCGGCACATAATATGAAAAGTTCAAATCCGCACCTCCGATCATGCGCAGTGTCAGATGTCAGGCAATTGATGCCTGCTGATTTGCCGGTCCCAACTTCGTTACACGTGATCGGAATCCGTCCGGTCCGGTTCCTCGCAGTCATAGACAGAGCATGTTGCGGGAACTGCTTCCGGAGCACTTTTCTGAGCCTGCCCGGCACCTTCCGCCCGCTCGCGCTCGTCCGTTGCAGCATCCGCTTCCGCGTCGGCGGGATCCTCGGTGGCAACCGGAATAAACTGACGCGCAATCTTGCCCTGCCCCTTTTTCTTGACGTAGAAATAGCCGATGAAGCTGAACACGACAGCACCTACGAAATTGACCATTAAGTCCTTCATTGTATCGATAATTCCGATGTCAAGGTAACCCGTAAGTCCGAAATCCGAGAGTGCATACCTCGTTCCGTCCTTCGTCACGATGATGGTATCAACAATGTCCTTGATGACAATCGGCGTGTTGGATTTCGTGGTATCAAACGACACCGAGGACACGATCGCCGTAGTGAAATCCTTCTGCATATCGGTGTGGAGAAACATATCCGCGCTGAACTCAAAGAATTCCCACAAAACGCCGATGGTCATGGAGAAACAGAACGCAACGATTGCCTGATACAGAGGAGACAGTTCAAACCGCAGCTTCTTGCTCTTCCGGCGGTTGAAAATATCGACCAGGCTGAAGCCGAACGCGGCAAACATGAAGCCGTTGGTCGTGTGCAGCATGGTATCCCAGATCGGAATCTTGACATAGAAGCAACCGATTTCACCGAGAATCTCCGCGCAGAAAACAAAGCAGAACACGAGAATTTCCAGCGTCGTCGGCAGCGTAATCCTGAAATTCTTTTCCACAAACGGCGGAAGCATAAAGAGAAGCAGCGCGAGCGCTCCGGTGAACACGTTCTCCCACTGCCCGTGGATCGCGCTTCTGACAATCACCGCAATGACAATGGCACGGAGAATGAGGTAAACGATAAACGCTTTTTTGTCCGTGCGGATCTGGTCGATCATGCGCCCAAAGAAATGCTTCTTCGGCTTCTTGTCCCACTTCTCTTCCAGTCCTTTTGCAAACTCTTTCGCTTTTTTCATTGATCTCAGAAAGACCTCCTTTTCTCAAAATACCGGGGGCGGTTCTCTGGGAGCCGCTCCCGGCATAGTTTTTTGATTATCTTCTCTTTTCGACAACTTCCGCAAGAATGTCGGAAAGGAATGCGCCGAGCTCCTTCGCGCCGAGGTCGCCGTCCTTGCGGGAACGGACAGAAACGGTTCCGCTCTCGACCTCCTTGTCGCCGATGACCATCATATACGGCACCTTTTCCAGCTGTGCGCCGCGGATTTTGTAGCCGATGGTGTTGTTGCTGTCGTCGATCTCAACACGCAGACCGGCGTTTACAAGGCGGTCACGCACCGATTTTGCGTATTCCATCTGCTCGTCGCCGATCGGCAGGATCTTGACCTGCGTCGGAGCCAGCCAGGTGGGAAGCGCGCCGGCGTACTTTTCCAGCATGTACGCAAGCGTTCTCTCAAAGCAACCGAGCGAGGTACGGTGAATGATATACGGCGTCTTGGTCTTGCCATCGGAATCGGTGTACTCCATGCCGAACTGCTTGGCAAGAAGCAGGTCAATCTGAATGGTGACGAGGGTATCTTCCTTACCGTAGACATTGCGGTACTGGACGTCGAGCTTGGGGCCGTAGAACGCCGCTTCGTCAATACCGATGGTATACTTGACGTTCAGATCGTCGAGGATCTTTGCCATGAGCGATTGGGACTCGTTCCACTGCTCCGGCGTTCCCTCATACTTGTTCTTCGGGTTCGCGGGATCCCACTGCGAGAAGCGGAAGGTGCAGTCCTCAAGAAGTCCGACGGTGCCGAGGAAGTAACGCATCAGCTCCAGGCATCCCTTGAATTCCTCTTCCAGCTGTTCGGGACGCAGGATCAGGTGACCCTCGGAAATGGTGAACTGGCGGACACGGATGAGTCCGTGCATCTCGCCGGAATCCTCGTTACGGAACAGGGTGGACGTCTCGCCGAGACGCATCGGCAGATCGCGGTAGGAACGCTTCTTGTTGAGGTACACCTGATACTGGAACGGGCAGGTCATCGGACGGAGCGCAAAGCATTCCTTGGTCTCGTCCTTGGGGTCGCCGATGACGAACATACCGTCGAGGTAATGATCCCAGTGCCCGGAAATTTTATACAGCTCTCTCTTTGCCATAAGCGGCGTCTTGGTGAGCAGATAGCCGTGCGCCTGTTCGTAATCCTCCACCCAGCGCTGAAGCAGCTGAATGACGCGTGCGCCCTTCGGCAGCATGACAGGCAGACCCTGACCGATGACATCGACCGTTGTGAAGTACTCCAGTTCCCTGCCGATCTTGTTGTGGTCGCGCTTCTTTGCGTCCTCCAGCTTTTCAAGGTAGGCATTCATCTCGTCCTTGGACGGGAACGCAATACCGTAAATCCGCTGGAGCATCTTGTTCTTCTGGTCGCCCTTCCAGTACGCGCCGGTGCACTGGGTCAGCTTGAACGCCTTGACCGCACCGGTCGAGAAGAGGTGCGGGCCTGCGCACATTTCGACGAATTCACCCTGCGTGTAGGTAGAAACGACCGCATCATCCGGCATCTCCTCAATGAGCTGGACCTTGTAGGGCTCGTCCTTCTCCCGGAACATCCGGAGTGCCTCCTCCTTGGAATGCTCGGCGCGGACGATGAGCAGATTCTCCTTGACAATCTTCTTCATCTCGTCCTCCAGTTTACGGAGCACTTCGGGCGTGAAGGACACGTCGCTGTCAAAATCATAATAGAACCCGTTCTCGATCGCGGGACCGATGGTCAGCTTGACCTCCGGGTAAAGGCGCTTGACCGCCTGCGCAAGAATATGTGCCGTCGTGTGGCGGAACACCTTTTTGCCGTCCTCGTCGGCGAAGGTCAGAAGCTCCACATCCGCATCCTCCGTGAGCAGATCGGTCATGCCGCAGAGCTTTCCGTTCACGTGTGCCGCGATGTGCGCGCGGGTTACAAGTCCCGCTTCCTTTGCCGCGTCAAAAACCGACAGCGGTGCATCAAATTCTTTTACGACTTCTCCAAAACTGATTTTCATAAGAAACCTCCCTGCCGCCTAGGGCGGCTAAATAATTTTCGTTTTTTCCGAACGCGGGGGACCGGCTCTATTCCGGGGTGCCGCATTTTCCGGAATCAGCGGAACCGACAAAAACGCACCCCGGACAGATTTCAACTTCTGTCCGGGGTGCGAATGATTTTCCGCACGGTTCCACCCGAGCTTTTACTTCATTTTATGTAATTGACGGAAGCACGCAAAAGTGGTACCCTCCACGTCGCCCGCAGGGATCTTTCAGCCGGTGAATCCCCTCTCTGCTCCGGTTCTGACGAAGAGAACAAGTCTTTTCCGTCCATGTTTCTTCCGCTTGCCCACATTGTAGCGCACACGCGCTCCTTTGTCAAGCCTTTTCTTCAAATTTCTTTCCGACTTCCCTCAGACTTATGTCAGACGTGCTTGCGGCGGTTGTACTCCGATCTCGGATTGACGATCTCACGCCAGTCCAGATCACCGCGGTCAAGAGCGGTCACAATGACCTCCGCCGTGGCAATATTGGTTGCAACCGGAATGTTGTTCTGGTCGCAGGCACGCAGCAGCTCATACTCCGCCTCATTGTACCGTGCATCCGGTCTCGTATCCCGGAAGCAAAGCAGAACGTCGATCTCGTTGTAATTGACACGCGAAGTAATCTGCTGTTCCCCGCCCTGTCCGCCGGTCAGGAGCTTTTCGATCTCAAGTCCCGTGGCTTCGCTGATATACTTCGCCGTGATACTGGTCGCGCACAGCTTGTGCTTGCTTAAAATACCGCAATAGGCAATACAGAACTGGGTCATCAGTTCTTTTTTGGTATCATGTGCGATGATAGCAATTTCCATCGGTTCCCTCCTTATGCAGATACATCGGCGGATATCCACACTCTCTTACATGGGATATATTATAGCATAATTATTGAGAAGTTGTCAATGAGATTCATAAAATTTCTTTCCCTCTGACACACCTTTTTGTCGGAATCATGTCTTGCTTTTTCCGGTGAAATCCGATATAATAAAATTATATCCAACGCTGAAAGGAGAATCCCCATGATTCAAGAACTCTACCGCCGCCTGGCTGCATCCGACCCGGAGGTTGCAGCGGCAATCGAAGCGGAACTTCAAAGAGAACAGGACGGCATTGAACTGATTGCCTCCGAAAACGTCGTATCCGAGCCGGTACTCATCGCACAGGGCAGCATCCTGACCAACAAGTACGCCGAGGGATACTCCGGGAAGCGTTACTACGGCGGTTGCCAGTGCGTGGACGTTGCAGAAGATCTCGCCATTGAGCGCGCAAAGAAGCTGTTCGGCGCAAAGTTTGCCAACGTACAGCCTCACTCCGGTTCTCAGGCAAACACCGCCGTATACTTTGCCCTGCTCACCCCCGGTGATACGGTCATGGGCATGAGCCTTGCCGACGGCGGGCATCTGACCCATGGAAGCCCCGTCAACCTCTCCGGCAAATACTATCACTTTGTTCCCTACGGCCTCGATCCCGAAACCGAACGACTGAACTATGACAAAATCGAGGAACAGGTCAAGGAGGTCAAGCCGAAGCTGCTGGTCGCCGGCGCATCCGCGTACCCGCGTATCATTGACTTCGAGCGGCTTTCCGACATTGCCCACAGAAACGGTGCACTCTTTATGGTGGATATGGCACACATCGCGGGACTTGTCGCCGCGGGCGATCATCCTTCCCCGGTCCCCTATGCCGATGTCGTGACGACCACGACCCACAAGACTCTCCGCGGTCCGCGCGGCGGTCTGATCCTGACCAACAACGAAGAGATCGCAAAGGCGATCAACAAAGCAATCTTCCCCGGTATTCAGGGCGGGCCGCTCATGCACATCATCGCAGCGAAGGCGGTCTGCTTCGGCGAGGCGCTGACGCCGGAATTCAGAGAATACCAGCACAAGATCGTAAAAAACGCCAAGGTGCTTGCCGACGCCCTCTTGGAAGAAGGCTTTGATCTGGTCACCGGCGGCACGGACAATCATCTTATGCTGGTCGATCTCCGCCCCATGAAGATCACGGGAAAAGAGTTTGAAAAGCGGCTTGACGAGGTACACATCACCGTTAACAAGAACGCCATCCCGAACGACCCCGAAAAGCCGTTTGTCACCTCCGGCGTCCGGGTCGGTACCCCCGCCGTCACCACACGCGGCTTCGGCGAAGCGGAAATGAAGCAGATCGCGCACTGGTTCAAGCTGGTCGCCACCGACTTTGAGGCAAATGCCGACACCGTGCGTGCGGAGGTCGCGGAGCTTTGCCGCCGTTTCCCGCTTTACCCGGAAAACTGACACAGAACACAAAAACGTATGATAAAACCGCCTGTATCCCGAAAATGGGGTACAGGCGTTTTTTTGCGGTATACAGGAACTCCCCCCCCGCTGAACGGGTAACTCCGAAAAGGCTTTCGTCTGAACAATTCCCCGCCGCAGCCCGGCTCTTCATGCGCAAGGGAAACCCGCGGCGACAGCATCCGGGAAGGAGAGTTCCGGTTTTGAGCGGGAATCACAATTTAACCGGAAATGCAAGCAGTCTCCCATCTTTCGAGTATGGCAAGCTCCTCATCCGTGTGGAACCAATGCTCTCCCCGCTCCGTAACAGTCAGTCGGCAGGAGGATGAATTCTCCCGCACAAAACGGTCGATCTCCTTCCTCGGGATCTGTTCGTCCCCCGCGGCATACAGGATCTCCGTCGCGGGACAAACCGCACGGACCGGGTGATTCCGCGCGTAGCAGAGGTACCGGTACGACAGCGTTGCGCCGAAGGAAGTCACAACGGTTTCTCTTTCGCACAGTTCTTTTTCCGTCACACCCGCAATCCGGCACATCCGTCCGATCATCCCTTCCATATCAAGCAGCGGCGAGACAAGCAGACATTTTCCGAGGGGCAACGCCGTGCCTGCGGCGGTTTCTTCCCCGCAGGCGAGCAGAGAGAAATATGCCCCGATGCTGTTTGCTCGGATGCCGATGGTTTCATAATGTGTCCGAAGGAAAGCGAGCACTTCCCGCAATTCCGGAAGCACCTCCCACGGGACCAGACGTACCCCGTCCTGTCTGCCGCCATGTTCCGGCAGATCAATGCCGAGCACCTGCCAGCCGAGCGGGCAGGCAATCTCCGCAAACCGCTCTGCTTCCTCTTTGTTGCCGCACAGACCGTGTACATAAAGAAAAACACGGTCGGCTTCCCCGCCGTACAGAACGGCGGGGGTCTTTCCAATCTCAAAATATGTCTTTTTCATAGCGATACTCCTGAGAGGCACAAAAAATCCGTGCCCGACGGAAAGAGGTGTTCCGCCGGGCGTTTTTTCAGATATTTTCGGGATAAACTGCCCGTGCGCCGCCGATGTATTTCGGGCGGGTCCTTGCCGCGAGCAGAATCGCGGAACCGATGTTCCGGACGGAGAGGCGGACCGGGACTGCCACGTCACAGAGGTGCATTCCGATCAACGTTCCGCCGATGTCCATGCCCGCTTTAGCGCGGATATGCTCCACGGCAACCGGGTCGGCAAATGCTTTCCATGCGGTCGTGGCAAAGCTGCCGCCCGCCTTAGGCTGAGGCTTGACGCAGACCGGCTCGTAGCCGTATTTCTTTGCACATTCCCGCTCGATGATGAGCGCGCGGTTGAGATGCTCGCAGCACTGCGCGGCGAGGTAGATTCCCTGCTCCCGCAATACCGGATAAATCCCCGCAAAAACCGCTTCCGCGGCTTCCAGACTTGACGCGTGACCGATCACACCGCCCGTGACCTCCGAGGAGGAACACCCGACAACGAGAATATCTCCTTCGCCGATCCCGCTCACCGAAAGCAGTTCACGGGTCGCCGCCTCCGCCGCCTTTGTCAGTTCTTCGTACATACTCATTTACCGAGTGCCGCGCGGTCGCAGATAACGACCACGTCGGGATGCAGATTGAGCATGGACGCCGGGCAGGCGGTCGTCAGGTTGCCGGAGAGCAGCTTGGCAATCGCGTCGCGCTTGGCTGCGCCGTTTGCCATGATGATGATCTTCTTTGCCTTCATAATGGAGCCGATTCCCATGGTCAGGGCATGCGTCGGAACCTCCTCGGGGGATGCAAAAAACCGGGCGTTCGCGTTGATGGTATTTTCGGTCAAGGCGGTCTTGTGCGTGACGGAGATCAGTTCCTCCGCCGGCTCATTGAACGCGATGTGCCCGTTCTGCCCGATGCCGAGAATCTGGATGTCCACCTGCGGAAGAGACGCGATGATCTCTTCGTAATCGCGGCAAGCCTGTTCGGGGTCCGCCGCAGAGCCGTCCGGCACGTGCGTATTCTTCTTGTCAATGTTCACATGATCGAACAGATGCTTGTTCATGAAGTAACGGTAACTCTGATCGTTGTCGGGGGAGATGGGATAGTATTCATCCAGGTTGACCGAACGGACGCGGGAGAAATCAAGCTCTCCGCTCTCATATCCCTTCACCAGTTTTGCGTAAAGCCCCTCCGGCGTGGAACCGGTCGCAAGGCCGAGCACACAGTCGGGCTTGTTCTTCACCAGTTCTGCGACAATCTTTGCCGCCGCGTCCGACATTTCTTCATAATTCTCACATTCAATAATTCTCATATTATTACTGCCTTTCCGCATATGCGTTCTGAATTGGATTACCATTTGTCGCTTCCGTCCGCGGGAATGACCTTTTTGACGGCGGCAATCGCACACTCGATCATATCGTCGGTCGGTTCAAAGACCGTGATATGCTGAAGCGCCACGCCGGGCGCGGAGATGATCTTAGTCAGAAGATTGTCGTGCCTGCCGGCGAATTTGAGAAGCTCGTAGCCAAGTCCCATGATGAGCGGGATGAGGCAGATCTTCACGATGATCCGGACAGCAAGCGCGGGAACGTTTCCGAAGATGAGGACACAGAGCGGGTCAATGAAGAAGGTGACAAACACGCTGACCAACAGCATCAGGATGAGGAACGAGGTTCCGCAGCGGGGATGGAAACGTCTCTGGAGACGGACGTTTTCCACCGTGAGATCCAGTCCCTTTTCATAACAGAAGATAGTCTTGTGTTCCGCGCCGTGATACATGAAGGTTCGGCGGATGTCCTTCATCAGCGAAATCGCCGCCATGTACCCGACGAGGAGCAGGATCTTGAGCACACCTTCGAACGCGGACTTGATGAGCGAACGGAGCGCGAGCGTACCCGCACTCAGCACCGTGGGGTCGATCGTAGTATATTCAGCTCCGAAGATCCCCGCAACCGCTCTCCACGACCACTTTCCGACGTTGGCAATATCGGGAAGAAACAGCACGTTTTCCGGGTTTGCCTTTAGCATCAGACCGCTGAACAGAATATACAGAAACGACGGAAGGATCACGAAAAACGTCACGCAAAGCGCGAGCGCCAGCACGATGCTCACCCCCATCATTGCGTTCCAGGTTCCCTTTGAGAGCTTTTCGTCCTCTTTGCTGTCCTTTTTATTTTTGCCTTTTCCCCCGGTTTTATCCCCGGTCGATTTCCCTTCGGAAACCGGTTCGTCGACCACGGCACCAGCCGAAGAGTCGGTATCTTCCGCATCGGATACCGTCTGCCCGGAGGCGGTCTGCACATCGGCGGAGGAATTCTCTTCCCTTTGTTCCGCCTTGTCTTCCTTTTCCTTCAGATCAGACAACAGGTAGCCGGGAACCGGTCCGTTGCCCTCAATCAGAGTTATGTGCTTCCCGTCCTCTTCCTCTTTGGTTTCATCCGGCTCCAGAACGTCCTCCAGTGCCGTGATTTCCGCTGAACGCATGAGACACCGGTAGCCGGTGATCATGGAATCAACAAATCCGACCACCCCGCGGATGACGGGAACCTTTGCGATCCGCGGACGCTTTGCGACATGATTTTCCCAATCCTCGAGAACAATGTCCCCGTTTGGCGTGCGGACCGCCATGGCGGTCTTTTCGGGACCGCGCATCATAATACCTTCCATCAAAGCCTGCCCGCCGATAGAGGTCTTGCGGGTCGACTTTGCTTCTTCTTTTTTACTCAATGATTTTCTCCAATCCTCTCTGTCGCACGACAGGTGCCCGGTTCAGCGCCACACACGGCACACAGCACCCGAAAGACACGGTACGACGCATGACGAAGAAAGCACTCCGCCGCGTTTTCCCGGTCGCACAACACATTCTAATATATTATAGCATAGTGCCGACAGCGATGCAAGATTTCCGGAAAAGTTTTTTCACGGGGGCTTGTGTCAGTCGCCGTAGCTTTTTCCGTGCCATACGTCGCGTGTACAGCCCAAAACGCTTCTTTGCGGGATTGTGTTTCAACCGTCGTAATTTTTCCCCTGCCACGCATCGTGCGTGTACAGCCACTTGTCAATGTCGTTGAGGACGGACCGCTTGTCCCGGCTCCAGTCCGGCGCCAGAAGGTCGCTTCCCTTACCATCCCCGGTCAGGCGGCAGATAACGGTATCCGGAGGCAAAAGCGTCAGTGCCTCCCCCACCGTGCGGATGTAATCTTCGCGTTTCATCGGCTGGTATTCACCGCGCAGGTACATTCCCGCAAGCACCGTGCCGCGAAGCACGTGAAGCAAATGGATCTTGATCTGATTCGGTTTCAGGGCGGCAACCGCCCGCACCGTATCCAGCATATCTGCCTCTGTTTCTCCCGGAAGACCGAAAATTATGTGTACACAGACCTGTATTTTGTCCGATATATCGCGCAGTTTCCGGTATCCGTCGCAAAAATCCGCAAACGTGTGTCCCCGGTTGATGAGCGCCGCCGTCCGATCGGATGCGGTCTGAAGTCCCAGCTCCACGCACAGCACCGTCTTGTCCGCAAGTCCGCCGAGATAGCGGACGATATCGTCCGGCAGGCAGTCGGCACGCGTGGCAACGGCAAGTCCCACCGCCCCGTCAAAACGGAGCGCTTCGTCGAATTTCTCCTGCAATACGGAAAGGGGCGCATACGTGTTCGTGTGCGCCTGAAAATACGGAATGGTGCGTTCGGTGCTCCATTTGGCGGACAGTCTCCGGCGTTCCCGTTCGTACTGCACGGCAATCGGCAGGGCGGCGTCCCCTGCGAAGTCCCCGCTCCCGCGCGGGGAGCAGTAGATACAGCCACCGACGGAACAGTGCCCGTCGATGTTCGGACAGGTGAAGCCCGCGTCCAGCGGAATGCGGGCGCACTTGCCGCCAAAGGTCTTCTTCAGCCAGTAATCGTAGGTGTAATAGCGTTTGTTCGAGTCGCTGTACGGAAAGGGATTGGTATCCTTCTGCCTGTTCCCCGGTTTCTTATTCATGATTTCCTTCCGACTTTGCGGCTTTCTCTTCTGCCGCCATTCTGCGGAACTTGATCGTCATGGAGACCGCCACAAAAATCAGAGTCGGGATGACGGTACAAAGGACCTCCCAGAAAAGCGGACGCGCGAAATCCAGATACCCGGTCCCGAACAATTCGCCGAAGCCGTCAAGCAGTTTCATCACGCCGAACGCGGCGAACAGAACGTAGGACAGCCATCCGAACACCCAATTCGGAATGCTCTTACCGAGAAAATATCCGACGACAAGTCCGATTGCGTCAGCGGCATAAAGTGCAAGCGTTGCACCGAGGAAAACCATCAGGACGTTCGGAAAGGAAAACTTCCCCGCCGACTGCTCCGCGGACAGGGCAAGCGCGGTCAGTTGTGTCTTATCTCCCAGCTCTCCGAGAAAGAAGATTCCGAAGGTGGAGGCGATTGCACCGAATCTGCCGCCACTCCTGACCGTTTCCTCCTCCGAGTCTGTCAGAAGCGCGGAGGTGGCAAAGTAAAAGAACGCAAGACCTGCCGCCAGGTTGATCATCATGGTCGGAAGCAGGTCTCCGATCAGAGAACCGAGCGCGACTGCAACGAGATTGAGCACAATGATCGAAAGTCCGACACCGATCACGATATCGCGGATGCGGTATTTTTTCGCCATGGCGACCATCAGGAGTTGGGTCTTGTCGCCCATTTCCGCAATGAATACCGTCAGAAACACCACTCCGAACGTCGTCAGCAACTCAGCATCCATATTCATTCCTTTCTGCCGTCAGGTAATCCTTCCGCGGCACAGAGAAAGGCGGGAATCCCCGCCCTCTCGGATTTTTTATCAGATGTCAATTATCGCCGAGCAATTTTTCAAGTACCGCAAGCCGGACACAGACCGTCAGGACATCCATCGCCGCCATGAGATCCTCGGTTGAGGGATATGTCGGAGCAATGCGGATATTGCTGTCCTCCGGGTCCTTTCCGTAGGGGTAAGTAGCGCCGACCTGCGTTAACTTCACACCGGCTTGCTGCGCCAGAGCAAAGGTTCGTTTTGCACAACCGGGCATAACGTAAAGACTGATAAAATAGCCGCCGTTCGGGTCTGTCCAGCGCGCGATGCCCGTTCCGCCGAGGTCCCGCTCCATCGTGTCAAGCACGATGCGGAATTTCGGGCGAATGAGATCTGCAAGCACCACCATATGACTGCGGATGTTCGACGCTGAGCCGAAATATCGTACGTGGCGGATCTGGTTGATCTTATCAAAGCCGATGGTCTGAACACCCATGATCGGCTTGATCTGTGCCAGATTGTCATCCGACATTGCCATGATCGCAACACCGGAACCGGGGAACGAAATCTTGGAGGTGGACGCAAAGTAGAAAATCCGGTCGAGTGTTCCCGCCCCCTTTGCCACGTCAAAGATGTTCAGAAGCGTGTCGCGGCGGTCGGGATACAGGTCGTGCACTGCATAGGCGTTATCCCAGAAAATACGGAAATCCTTCGCGGCGGTCTTCATGACGGCAAGGCGGCGTACCGTTTCGTCGGAATAGGTAATGCCGTCGGGATTGGAATACTTGGGGCAACACCAGATGCCCTTGACCGAAGCATCAGCGGCAACAAGGCGCTCCACCTCGTCCATATCGGGTCCCGTCGGGGTCATGTGAACGGTCAGCATCTCAATGCCGAGCGATTCACAGATGGCAAAGTGGCGGTCGTACCCGGGCGCGGGGCAAAGGAAACGGATCTTTTCTTCCCGGCACCACGGGCGGTCGCTGCCCGCAACGCCGTACAGCATTGCGCGAGCCACCGTATCGTACATGAGATTGAGAGAAGAGTTCCCGCCGATGATGAGGTTCTTTTCGGGAATCTCAAGCAGTTCGGAAAACATCTTCTTGGCTTCCGGAATACCTTCCAGTAGTCCGTAGTTACGGTAATCGAAGCCGTCTGCCCCCTGGCAGTCGGCGGAAGTGGAAATACAGGACAGCATTCCCTGCAAAAGGTCCAGCTGTACACTGCCGGGTTTTCCGCGCGACAGATCGAGGGACAGCTTCCGCTCCCGGAACGCCTCATATTCTTCGGTCAGTTTTGCTTTCAGCGCGGTCAGTTTCTGACGGCTCATTTCGGTATATTGCATGGGATTCCTCTTTCGCTTCAGTAATTATGTCGGTAAACGGCGGAGTCGGGACGGGGATGACCGCTCTGCGATCAGAAATCGGCGTTGCCCGTGGTTCTCGGGAAGGCTTCCACATCGCGGATGTTGGAAACGCCCGTGATATACATGATCAGTCTTTCAAAGCCGAGACCGAAGCCCGCGTGGTGGGTTCCGCCGTATTTGCGAAGCTCGAGATACCACCAGTAATCCTCCTCACGGAGTCCGAACCGCTTCATGGCATCCAGCAGATAATCGAGGCGTTCCTCTCTTTGAGAGCCGCCGATCAGCTCGCCGACGCCCGGCACCAGCATATCCATGGCGGCAACCGTCTTTCCGTCGTCGTTGAGACGCATATAGAATGCCTTGATCTCACGGGGATAATCGGTAACGAACACGGGCTTGCCGAAGATCTGTTCGGTCAGGTATCTCTCATGCTCGGTCTGCATATCCATGCCCCAGTAAACAGGGTACTCGAACTTGTGACCGCTCTTCTGTAAGAGGTCGATCGCCTCGGTGTAGGTCACTCTGCCGAAATCGCTGTTGATGAGGTGGTTGATCCGGTCAATCAGTCCCTTGTCAAAGAATTTGTTGAAGAATTCCATGTCTCCGGGGCACTGCTCCATCACATACCGAAGGACGGATTTGATCATGTCCTCGGCAAGCTGCATATCGTCCGAAAGATCGGCAAACGCGATCTCGGGCTCCACCATCCAGAATTCCGCCGCGTGGCGCTGGGTGTTGGATTTTTCCGCGCGGAAGGTCGGTCCGAAGGTATAAACACTGCCGAATGCCTGTGCAAAGGTCTCCGCGTTGAGCTGACCCGATACCGTGAGACTGGTCTTCTTGCCGAAGAAATCCTGCGAGTAGTCCACCTTGCCGTCCGGAGTCTTCGGTACATTATCAAGGTCAAGCGTCGTCACCTGAAACATCTCGCCGGCACCCTCACAGTCGGAACCGGTGATGAGCGGCGTCTGTGCGTACACAAAGCCGCGCTCCTGGAAAAACTTATGGATGGCAAATGCCGCGACCGAACGGACGCGGAACACCGCGTTATAGGTATTGGTGCGCGGGCGCAGATGTGCGATGGTGCGGAGGAATTCCATTGTGTGGCGCTTCTTCTGAAGCGGGTAATCCGGCGTGGATGCCCCCTCCACGTCGATCTTTACTGCATGGATTTCAAACGGCTGGGGCGCGTCGGGGGTCAATTTGATCTCGCCCGTCACGATCAGTGCACAGCCGACATTCTGCTTTGCAATATCTTTATAGTTTTCCAGCTTTTCCGCCTCAAAAACAACCTGAAGATTTCCGAAGCAACTGCCGTCATTCAGTTCGATGAAGCCGAACGCATTGCTTGCGCGAATGGTTCTCGCCCAACCGGCGACCGTGATGGTCTTGCCCGAAAAGGCAGACGCATCCGCATACAGCTTCCGAATTTCGATTCTTTCCATGTCCGTTTCTCCCTTAATTTACATCTTTCATCCGAACTTCATGCCGACGCCCGATTTTTGCAAGAAAAGGCGCCGTATTATTCACATCAGATGATTATTATATCACCGTAAGCGGAAAATAGCAAGTCTGAATTGATTTTTTTGCAAAAAAACTTGTTAATTTTTACTCTGCCAGAAGTCTCTGACCATTGCGGCGAGGGAACGGGCGTCATGAACACCCGTCACGGTTCCCCAGTTCTCCGGGAACAGTGCCTGATATTGCGGCGTCAGGTAGCGGTCGTCGATCAGCACGACGATCCCGCGGTCGGTGTCCGTCCGGATGACGCGTCCCGCCGCCTGCAATACATTATTCATTCCCGGATAGGTATATGCGTAATCATACCCGTTCCCGCTTCTCTCCTCGTAATACTCCCGGAGGATATTGCGCTCGGAGGAAAGCCCAGGCAGACCGACCCCGATCACGATGACACCGATCAGGCAGTCGCCCGGCAGATCGACGCCCTCGGAAAACGACCCTCCGAGCACAGAAAAGCCGACCCGGAGATTCTCGTGGTTTTCGGTGAACGAGGCAAGGAACTTCTCTTTTTCCGTATGCGTCATTCCCTTTGTCTGCACAACCGTTTCGACCGACGGATACTTCTCCTCAAACAGAGCCCGTACCTTTTCCAGATATTCATAGGAAGGAAAATACACAATGTAATTCCCTCTTTTCGCGCTGATTGCCGCCGCGATATATGTGGCGATCTTACGGTAGCTCTTTTCCCGGTCCTCATACCGCGTGCTGACCGAATCCACCGCCGCAACGAGCAGGTTTTCTCTCGGGAACGGCGACGGAAGAGAAACGGTGACCGCGTCCTTCCCTCCGCCGAGAATATCCGAAAAATAGTCGGTCGGGGTCAGCGTTGCGGAAAACAGGATGCTCGCCCGCGCCGCGTTCATCCCGGCGCCCAACCCTTCCGACGGGTCCAGGCAGACGAGGCGAACCGTCACGTCATCCCGGAGCACCTCCGCGAAGGTCAGATACCCCTTCCCGTACCGCTCGCAGATGCAAAGGAACCGCCGCAGATCGGAGAGAACACCGTCAAGCGCTACGTAAGAAAGCGGCTCTATGTTGTTTTTCTTCCAACGTTCGCCAAGAGAGACCGCACGCTCCGCCGAAGCGATCAGCCGGTCGGGCATTCCGTGTGTCACGAAGTACCCGTCCTCGGTCCCGTCCGGATTCTTTACAAGCGTATCCGCACACAGTCGTTTCATGCGGGCAAGCTCCCCGGACAGGTCGGAAAGCGCTCCGTCAAACGCCGCGCGGGCTCCGCCGAAGGGCTCCGCCGCCGAGAGGAGCCGGGAAAGCTTCAATTCCGCCGAGTACATTTCCCGTGCGCGGTCGCCGAGATTGTGCGCCTCGTCCACAAGAAAGACATACCGCTCCCCGCGGTCCTTTGCCCCTTCGCCGAAATACCGGCGCAGGCGGACGACCGGGTCAAACACATAGTTGTAATCGCAGATAATGACGTCGCAGTATTCAGACAGATCGAGCGACAATTCATATGGGCAGATGTGCGCCTTCCCCGCTGCCGCTCTGATCGAGGACGCGGGAAATCCGTTTCCGGACGCGATCAGCTCCGCGACCGCGCCGGAAGCGCGGTCATAATATCCCCGCGCAAGCGGGCACTTGTCGGGAGTGCATCGGTTCTCTCCCTCCCTGCCCGGTCCGTCGGGATGTGCGCACATCTGTTCCTTGGCATATAAGATCACCGCCCGCAGTTCTGCACCGGCTTCGTACAGTTTTTTCACCGCGCGGAAAGCCTCGCGCCGGGTGCTTGCCTTTGCGGTCAGGTAAAAGATCCGGTCGGCTTCCCCGACACCGACGGCACGTACCGCCGGATACAGCACCGAAATGGTTTTGCCGATGCCGGTCGGCGCCTGCACGAACAAACGTTTTCCGTGCCGGATATCGAGAAATGCCTCGCGGATCAGAAGCTCCTGTCCCTCTCTCATATCGGGGAAAGGAAACACCGCACGGGCAAACGTCGGTCGTCGCTCGGTCTCCGTCCGGATCAGGTGCCCGGCATACGGCTCTGCGCGGGAAAGAAGCGTTTCGACAAACGCAGTCAGCCAAGCTGTTTCCGAGATCTCTTCCCGGTATTCGGTGCTCTTTTCCGACGGGATACGGTAGATGAGGCGCACCGAAACCCTGTCCTCCCCTTTTGATACCGCTTCCAGCCACGCGCAGATACGAAGGTGAGTTTTCCGGCGATCGGAGGGCTTCAGCGGCACCGCTCCGCGCGAGGGGACGGTTACCTCTTCATCGACCGTGAGCACGCCGTTTCGCCGGCAGATACCGGTTGCCCGCCCGGTGATCTCATAGCAGATCCCGTGATACAGGCGGGTCAGGGTGATCTCCTCCCCCTCCGCGTAGCTCTCGCCCTCCTCGCGGCAGAGGGCGGCAAGACGGTCGTGCGTCAGCCTCGGAGGCGCCGAAAAGAAACGTCCGCCCGTCAGCCCGCCCGTGCGGAGCGCAATGGAGCATAGTTCTTCTGCGCTGATCACAACCGATGCGTTGTCCGGATTGTATCGCATGCCGATCCCCTCCTTCCCGGAAATATACCGGGTTAATTGTACCACAGCACAGGGGGAAAGTCAATTGCCGGAACGAAAATGGCGGACCGCCGCGTCTGCGGCAGTCCGCCCGTTTTCCGGTATTCCTTTACTGCGGAAGCGTCGGGTTCATGATAATGAACTTGCCGTCGCCCGCATACAAAGACAGCGTCAGGGTATCGGCGTAACCGATCTCCTCAAGCCCCTCTGCACCCCAGATTTCATAGAGAATCTCTCCGTCGAAATGAAGCACGGTTTCCGCGGGAAATTCATTGTTTGACAGATCGGTGTTGACCACATACAGTGCGTTCACTCCGTCCCGGTCAGTGAAACAACCGACCACGGCATCCGCGGACGCAACGGACGAAAGGTGACCGAAGCTGCCGCTTTCGTTGATGAACCCGTCAACATCGTTTTCCTTCAGCGCGTCGGTATAGGTCTGTACCGCCGCACCCGCGAAAATGCTGTTCTGCCAGTCAAAGTCGAGGAACACGCCCTTCATCGCATGCAGTCCGTTGAAGATCTCCTCCATGACGGAATAGTATCCCCAGTTGACCACATTTCCGCTCGAATCAAACACCACGCCCGCGCTATGGCTGCCCAATTCCATCGCAAGGAACAGATAGAGCGACTGCGCACCGTTTGCCAGCGACAGGTTGCATTCCAGTTTGAGCTTGGAATAGGAGACGTCAATGTAGTTCGCCTCAATGAAAGTATAAACGGGAACCTCATAATCCTTTGCGACCTTATTGACGACAAAAAGGTTTGCAAGATAGTGGGAAATGGTTCCGCCCGAAGTCCACGGGTAATAGTCAAAGCAGAGGAAGTCCGGCTGAACGCTCTCCATGTACTTTCTCAGAGTATCCTCATACCCGGTCGTCTCAAATCCGAATTTGTTTCCGGGTTCATAGGATGCTATACCGAGCGGAAGCAGGTTCGCGCCCATCTGCCATTTGTCGGCTCCGGGCAGAAGTTCGAGAAGCGTTTCTCTTGTTTTCCCGAGCGCGTCAAACGAATCGGGCGTCGGTTCGTCGTTCAGGTAAATGGCTTTGATGATGTCGAAATACTCTACTCTGCCACTCAGTTTGGCTTCCATGGTGGCGCCGTCAAAACCGCGGGCGCCGACGATGACATCCATTCCGGTCGCAAGTGCGGTGGAGAGCACAAGATCCAGCTTGTTGCCTTCCCCGGTCGTGTTGTAGATCTCGTCCATGGTGATGACGGTATTAATCCCCGCCTCCAGCATGAGTTCGTAGAGTTCCTGCATGTTCTCCGCTTTGACCGATGCGCCGAAGCTTGCGATCGGCAATTTCTTTCCGACCGTGATCCGGTTCAGTTCCTCGCGGATGGATTCCAGCTCTTCGCTTGTAAAGCGCTTGCTTTCCGATTCGGTCTCGGTTTCGCTTGCCGTTTCGGTCGCCGGCTCCGATCCGGTTTCGGATCCGGTTGCAGACTCGGTCGTCGATTCGCGGGAATCGGTCGATTCCTCTCTCGCGTCCGTATTCCGTTCGGAATCGCTTTCACTCGCTTGGGGCTTACCGGTAGAGGTTTCGACCTCCCCCTGTCCGCAGGCGGCAAGGGTCGTTGCCCCGAGCACCATAAAAAGCGCCAGGAACATTGCCAACATACGTTTCATTCAAAATACCTCCGTTTGTGGTTTGTAACAGTATACCATATTCTCCGGACAATTGCAAGTGCCCCGGAACGGAGCGGGATCTTCCCCCGGTCTGTTTTCAATTTCCTGTTGATTTCGGAGGACAAATGTATTATAATAAGGGAAATCAGAAATCACTCCGGAGGTACCCTATGAAAAAGACACTCTGCCTTGTGCTTGCGTTTTTTATGATTTTCGGCGCATCGGTCCTCGCCGCCTGCAATCAGAAAACATCCGAAACCGAAACGGACGCCTCAACCGTTCCGGAATCCGCGACGGAAACGGTAACCGCTACCGAAACCGAGACCGAGCCGGAAACTGAGACCTTCCCTCCCATCGACGGAACGACCGATCCGGACAACCCGCTTTTCTCCCGTTACGCAACGGACGGAAACTATTACGCATATCTGGAGATTTACGAAAAGAACAAATTCAGCGTTACCTTTGACATCAGCGCGCGCAAGATGACGATTGTCGATCCGAACGGAAAGGCGACTGTCTGTTCTTACGACAAGAATTATTATCTCACGCGGATCGACACCCCGTCCTCCGTGGTCATCACCATTGACAACACGGTGTCGGAAGACGGACTTCTGACGCTTCAGGAAATTCACTACCGTTCCAGCTCCGGTACGCGGGAATACTCCATCGCCTACACCTATGACGAGGACAGCCGCATTTCCGGAATGAAACTGGTGGATTCCCACAAAGAGGAGACCCTCAACACCGAATTTGCCTACTGCGGAAACGATTCCTACCTCATCCGCAGCCTGGACAACAATCAGATCCGGTATTTCCATCTCAACTACTACCTGACGCCCGATCCGATCACCGATGTCTCCTCCCGGATTCTCAAAAACGGCGACCGCGAGATCTCGTACCATATGGGGCCCCTCATGAACCAGAAGGCAGTTCTGCACCGCACCTCCGGTGAGGTCGCAAAGATGTTTGACGAATACTGCCTGTTCAACGCCATGCTCAACAAACTCAGCTTCTGAATCGATATCACGAAGTCAAAGAACGCGCCGCCCGGGGTACCGGGTGGTGCGTTCTTTCCAAGTAACATGTTTCTTTTACGCATTGCGTTCCGTTTCTGCAAGAAGCCGGTCGGAAAGGCGGACAAACGCCTCAATGTCCAGCCGTTCCCCGCGGATGTCCGGCGGGAACCCGCAATCCGTCACGGCGGCATGCAGGCGGTCCTTGGGAATTTCCGAAAAGCCCGCGGAGAGCGAGTTGACCAACGTTTTCCGACGCTGTTCAAATGCCGCCCGGATGGTGCGGAACAGCACCTTTTCGTCGCGCGGCACGAACGGCTTCTCCGGGTAAAGATCAATGCGGACCACCGTGGAATCCACCTTGGGCGGCGGCACAAAGTTCCCTGCCGACACCCGGAACAGCTTTGCGGCGGTTCCGTAATAGGCAAGCACCGCCGTGATGGAGCCGTAAGCGGAGCTACCCGCCTCGGCGCAAAGACGATCGGCGACCTCCGCCTGGATCATGACCGTGATCGAACGGAACGGCAGTCCGCATTCGAGCAGCTTCATCAAGATCGGCGTCGTGATGTAATACGGCAGATTCGCGCAGACGGCGACCGGTCCCGCTTCAAAATACGGGCGGAGAAGCTCGCCAAGATCGGTCTTCATCACGTCCTCATTGACGACGCGGAAATTCGGAAAGCCAGTCATGGTAAACCCAAGCACCGGAATCAGTCCGCGGTCAATCTCAAGCGCGATCACGTTTTTGTATCTTGCGGCAAGCTCGCGGGAAAGCGTTCCGATTCCCGGTCCGATCTCAAGGATCGTGGTATCCGGGTCGTCGGCGCAACCGTCCGCGATATCGGACACTACCATGGAATTTGTCAGAAAATTCTGACCGAATTCCTTCCGAAACCGGATTCCGAAGGTGTCCATGAGTTCTCTTACGTTTTTTTGATTGCAAAGATCCATTTATCCTTTGTCCGTCCTTTGTGTCAGAGCGTCACCATAACACCGGAAGCAACCGTGCGGGAAATCTGCACTTCCCGTATCAAAACCATCCGGTGAAGCAATGAAGCGTTACCATCCAAACTGAATGTATTTTATCACATCTGGGCGCAATTTGCAAGAGAAATTCTCTTGCACGAAGCGGCGGAATGTGGTAGAATAGAATCCGTCAGAACCGAATCCGGGAAGAAGAAACGATTTTCCCCGTGCAACACGAGATCCGGGGCAACACCACGCCCGCCGTCACTCCCCGCCTCCCGCGCGGCGGCAGCATCTGTTTGCAGTCCGGTAAAATATGACTCCGGGCTATGACAGTTTCCCGGTCTGCAAAACGCATCATTTCTACCATCCCGTCCGGTTCGGACTGAAATTCCAGATTCCACGAAACTCGAAATCAAAAGGATCACACCATGAACGAAAAAGAAATTTCAGAAATCAGAAGAAAACTCAAAAACGACGAATGCACGATTTCCGCGGTATACGGCTGCTATGTCAGTAAGGAACACGAGATCATTGCCCGGTTCCGTCAGCCGTTCGGACCGCTCCATGAGGAGGAAAGCGAAAAGTATCTTTCGCTCTTCCGCAAAACACTGTCCGGCGTTCCGGGCAAGAACCTGCTTTCCCTTTCGTTCGACACCGAGGCGGTGCTGAACGGTGAAGAACACAAGCGGCTGATGGCGCTGAAGGAATCCTGCCTCAAGGACGAAAAGCTCATAGACGAGTATTTCGGAAAGATTGCCGAAAACATCACCATGAAGGACAACTTCGTCATCCTGCTTGCTTACAATACATACGACGTTCCCCACCGCGCCGCGGACGGTTCCCGCATCGACGCGGACTCCGACGAGGTATTCTCCTACCTCATCTCTGCGGTCTGCCCCGTTAAGATGTCCAAGCCGATTCTTAGCTACGACAACGCGGACAAGGATTTCCGTTCCCGCGACCTCGGCTGGGTCGTTTCCGCGCCGGAGATCGGATTCATGTTCCCCGCGTTTGACGACCGCAAGACCAACATCTACGGAACCATGTATTACACCAAGAACACGGGCGACCTGCACGAGGATTTCGCGGAGACCGTGTTCCGCACGCCGCTCCCCATGAATGCCGACACCCAGAAGGAAACCTTTGAAACGGCATTCACCGACGCGCTCGAAAAAGATTGCAGCATGAAGGTCGTGCGCTGTGTGCATCAGCAGATCCGGGAGAAGATGGAGGAACACAAGGAAACCCACTCGGAGGAACCGCTCGTTGTCACGGGCGAGGATGTCAGAGAGGCGCTTCAGCTTTGCGGCGTCTCCGACGAGAAGATCAACGCGTTTGAAAAGGGCTACACCGAAAGCTTCGGCGCCGGCGCGGAGATTCCCCCGCAGAACCTCATCGACCCAAAGCACTTCCGGGTACAGACACCGGAGGTGACCATTCAGGTCAACCCGAAGCGCACCGATCTCATCGAAACCCGCGTGATTGACGGAGTGAAGTATGTACTCGTCCGCGCCGATGACGGCGTGGAGGTCAACGGTGTGGAGATCCACATCAATCCGTAAACAATATACAACAAACGCCGGACGCGCTTTGCGCGTCCGGCGTTTTTGATACCCGCAATCGGATTTTTGCCGTAGAACGGCACCCGGAAGAAACCCCGACGCCCCAATCAACGGGAATCCGACCGGACTTCCCCGTTGTCTCTCACGACTGGCACAGAAGGCAGTCTGTCTCGGTCTTCTCCGCCGCGGCGCAGATATTTCCGTAGCAGGCGGCACTGCCGAGCGCGGACTCG
The DNA here is from genome assembly GCA_934525675.1 of uncultured Eubacteriales bacterium. GTDB lineage: Bacteria > Bacillota > Clostridia > Oscillospirales > CAG-272 > CAKVOU01. The sequence goes on along the minus strand of CAKSZH010000001.1, from coordinate 276,136 downwards.
ATCCGGAGCAGGCGGTTATACTTGGCGACCCGCTCCGTGCGGCAGGGGGCTCCCGCCTTGATATACGGTGCATTGACGGCAACGGCGATGTCCGCGATGGTGGTATCCTCCGTCTCCCCCGAACGGTGGGACAACACAAAACGGTATCCAGCCGATTTCGCCGTGTGGATGACATCCAGCGTCTCGGTGACGGTGCCGATCTGGTTGGGCTTGATGAGGATGGCATTGGCAGCCCCTTTGGCAATTCCCTCGCGGAGCCGCGCGGTATTGGTCACAAACAGATCGTCCCCGACCAGCATCGTGCGCTTACCGATCCGCTCGGTCAGCTCGCTCCACCCCGCGAAATCGCGCTGATCCAGCCCGTCTTCCAAAGACAGGATCGGATATTTATCCGTCAGGTACATCCACTGCCGGATAAGCTGGTCACGGGTAAAATTCCTGCCGGTTTTGGGCATCCGGTACTCCCCGTCCCCGGCATACCACTCCCCTGCCGCCGCGTCAAGTGCGATCCGGACGTCCCCCGTGTTGTAGCCCGCCTCGCCGATCGCGCGCAGAATCAGCTTGATCGCCTCCTCGTCCTCGGAGAGGTCGGGCGCGTATCCGCCCTCGTCGCCGACACCGGTCGCGTATCCCTCCGATTTGAGAATCGCGCCGAGCTTGTGGTAGATCTCGCTTCCCATGCGAAGCCCCTCGGCAAAGGTAGAAGCGCCCGTCGGCACGATCATGAATTCCTGGATCTCCAGATTGTTGGAGGAATGCGCTCCGCCGTTGAGAATGTTCATCATGGGAACCGGGAGGCGGTACGCATCCACGCCGCCGAGATAACGGTACACGGGAATGTGATACCAGTTTGCGGCGGAACGTGCGGCGGCAAGAGAGACGGCAAGGATCGCGTTCGCGCCGAGCTTGCTTTTGTTGTCCGTTCCGTCAATCTCACAGAGAAGACGGTCCACCTCATACTGCTCCGACGCGGAAATCCCGTTCAGTGCGGGAGAGATCACGTTCCGGATGTGATTGACCGCATCGGTCACGCCCCGCCCCCCGTACCGTGCCGGGTCCCCGTCCCGCTTTTCATGCGCTTCAAATACGCCAGTGGACGCGCCTGACGGCACACTGGCGACACCGACCGTCCCGTCGGCAAGTACAACGGTCGCCTCCACCGTCGGGTTCCCTCTGGAATCAAGGATTTCTCTGGCACAGACGCGGATGATCTGCGGTTTATTCATGTCATGACCTTCCTTCTTTTTCTTTTGTGTTAGTATCTGTCAGAGGCGGTAGTTCTATGCAGCAAAAGGCCCCGCACTAAAAAACATTTCACCGCGGCAGAATCCGACCGAAAAATTCCCGTCAGGTGGGTACAATAGTAAACATCAATCTGAAAATTTGCACGCAATGGGTACAATAATACGAACAGAAGGTAGGTTCTCCGCCAGATGAGCGGTACCAAACGGATAGACAGGAAGGTGACAGCAACATGACGGACAGATTCACAAAAAAAGCGCAGGACGCGCTGTCGGGAGCCCAACGGATCGCCGGACAGCTCGGGCATACCTATATCGGTTCCGAGCATCTTCTGCTCGGTCTTGCAGCTGGCGACGGGGTTGCCGCAAAGCTGCTTGCCGCCAAAGGCGCGGACACGCAAAAACTTCGGGACGCGCTGACTGAACGCGCGGGAATCGGTTCCCCCGCAAGAGTTTCCTCGGCGGATCTGACCCCATGCGCCAAACGGATCATTGAAGTCTCCGGCACAGAATCGGTCAAAAACGGGCAGAGCTTCATCGGTACCGAGCATCTGCTCCTTGCCATATTGGAAGAGCGGGACTGCGTCGCCATCCGCCTGCTCGAAGTGATCGGGGTCGGGGTCGGGGATCTGCGGGGGGATCTTCTGAATTTTCTCGCCACGCTTCCGAAGCGGCAGGACCGTCTTGCAAAGGACCGGGGGGACACCGGAAACGGCAAGGAACCGGCGGCAACACTCCGGAATTTCGGGCGGGACCTGACCGAACTTGCCCGCGCGGGAAAGATCGACCCGGTCATCGGGCGGGACACGGAAACCGGGCGGGTCATCCGGATTCTTTCGCGCAGAACCAAAAACAATCCCTGCCTGATCGGCGAGCCGGGCGTCGGAAAAACTGCGGTCGTGGAGGGTCTGGCAAAGCGGATCGCCGAAGGGTCAGTTCCGGAATCTCTGCGGGGAAAACACATCTATACACTGGACATTGCAGGGATGATCGCCGGGGCAAAATACCGGGGAGAATTTGAGGAACGCTTCCGCGACGTGCTGAGCGAAGCGGCGGACAATACGGACATCATTCTTTTCATAGACGAGATTCACACCATCGTCGGCGCGGGCGCCGCGGAGGGCGCAGTGGACGCGGCAAACATCATCAAGCCCGCGCTCGCGCGGGGAGAACTCCGGGTCATTGGAGCCACCACGCTCACGGAGTACCGCCGCCATATTGAAAAGGACGCGGCACTGGAGCGCAGATTTCAGGCGGTCACGGTGGAGGAACCGTCCGAGGGGGACGCCGTCCGCATTCTGGAAGGACTTGCGGACCGTTACGAAGCACACCACCGTGTCCGCATTTCAAAAGAGGCAATCCGCGCGGCGGTCACGCTCTCCAAGCGCTATCTGCCGGACCGTTTCCTGCCCGACAAGGCGATTGACCTCATTGACGAAGCGGCTTCCGGACTGCGGCTGTCAAAAGGCGTTTCCCTTTCCCCTCTCCGGCAGACGGAACAGGAACTGGAACGGGTACGCCTTGACAAGGAGGAGGCAATCTCCCACCAGGATTTTGAATCCGCCGCAGGATTCCGGCGGGAGGAGGAACAGCTTGAGACGCTTCTTCAGATCCAAAAGGAACAGGAGGAGCAACCGGGGGAAGATCATCCGGCTGTTGTCAGCGCAGACGACGTGGCAGAGGTCGTGACCGCGTGGACGGGAATCCCCGTCAATCGGCTGACCGAGGACGACGGAGAACGGCTCCTGCACCTGGAAGAAACGCTTTCCGCGCGGGTAATCGGACAGGAGGACGCCATCCGCGCCGTCGCGGGAGCGGTCCGCAGAAGCCGTTCCGGATTGCGTGACCCACACCGCCCCATCGGATCGTTTCTGTTTCTCGGAAGTTCCGGCGTCGGCAAGACCGAGCTTTCCCGCGCGCTTGCCGATGCGTTGTTTAACGATACAAAAGCGCTGATCCGTTTCGATATGTCCGAGTTTATGGAGCGGCACAGTGTCTCCAAGCTCATCGGTTCCCCGCCCGGCTATGTCGGGTTCGGCGAGGGAGGACAACTGACCGAGCAGGTACGCAGACGGCCTTATGCGGTGATTCTGTTCGACGAAATCGAAAAGGCGCACCCGGACGTATTCCATCTGTTCTTACAAATCCTTGACGACGGGCGGCTCACTGACACACAGGGACGGGTCGTTGACTTTACCAACACCGTCATCATCCTGACTTCCAATCTTGGTACCGCGCAAAACGTTTCCAAACCGCTCGGCTTTTCCCCGCTGTCCGTGACCGACGCAGACCGGAAGGCGGAGGAATCGCGTATCCGCGCGGCACTGAAGGATACCTTCCGCCCGGAATTTCTCAACCGCATCGACGAAACGGTGGTATTCCGCCGGCTCTCCGAGGAAGATCTCACAAGGATTGCAGAGCTGACACTTGAAAAAACCGTCCGACGCATGGCAGAACTGGGAATCACCCTGACCTTTGACCGCGCGGCGGCACAACTGCTGGCGCGCGACGGGTCCGATCCCATATTCGGTGCGCGTCCCATCCGGCGGGCGGCGATCCGGCTCTTTGAGGATTCCCTTTCCGGAAAACTTCTGGCGGGAGAAATCCGGGCGGGCGACCGGGTCCTTCTGTCCGCCGAAAACGGCTCCCCTTCTATCCTGGTAACCGGGCGGGAAGAAACCGGTGCGGATTCTGCCGGGGACAGCCCACAGGATGCCCCCGCGGCGCAGGACTGATACGGTTGACAGGACGCACGGCAGGACGCGGATTTCCCATTCACGAGAAAGACTTTGCTGACAAAACGCCCGCCCAGGACCATGAATGTCTCCGGCGGGTGCAATGTTTTGAAATATGCATCAGGGTTTCCCTGCCGGCTGACGGTCCTTGGTGGCGGGCAGACCCTTTGCAAAGGAAGGATCGCGTTTCCAACGCCCAAGCTCCCGGAAATACAGAATCAGTCCGATGGTACCGGAAATGGTCTCGGAAACCGGGAAGGACAGCCACGCATAGTCAAGCCCGATGCGGGAAAACAGGTAAAACAGCGGAACGAGACAGACGATCTGCCGGGTCAGGGACAGGGCAAGGCTGGTTTTTCCGTTGCCGATCGCCTGAAAGAAAACAGGCATCATCAGAGAAAACACTGCCGGGAGGAAACCGGAACCGATGATCGGAAATGCGGTCCGCCCGATCCGGATCACCTCGTCCGATCTGGAAAACAGCCGCATGAGGGGTTCCGGGACAAACACAAAGCACACGACGCCGACCACCATGAACGCAAGCGAAAAAACAAACGAATCCCGCATGGTATCCCGGCACCTTGCGGCATCCCGCCGCGCGTAATTGAAGCTGAGAACGGGGACGATACAGGTCTGAAGCCCGAAGAGCGGAATGAAGAAGAAGCTCTGTGCCTTATAGTAAAGTCCCAGTACCGTGACCGCTTCGTCCGAAAAACCGTTGAGAATGATATTGAGTAAAAGAATGTACACGGTATACAGCATCTGCATGGCAATGGAGGAGTACCCGAGGCGATAGATCTGGCGGACATAATGCCCCATCGCGCGCATTTTGGGCGGACGGCGAAAGGCAAATCCGCCGACGATCACCGCCGACACCGCCTGTCCCGCGACGGTCGCGATTGCCGCGCCCGCGACGCCGAGTTTCGGGAAAGGTCCGACACCGAAAATGAGAAGCGGATCAAACGCCACATTGGTCAAGGCACCGGCGATCTGTGCGATCATGGGAATCTTCATGTTTCCCCGCGCCTGAAGCACCTTGGACCAGTTCCCTTCGAGGAGCGTAAACAGACTGCCGACCGAAACGATCCGCCCGTACACGACCGCCTGACGGAGCGCCTCCGGCTCCGACGCGGAGGTCTTCACATACGCCGGCATGATGAAATACGAAACCGACGCGAGCAAAACCCACGTACACAGTGCCAGAACCATGCCGGTTCCCGCCGCCGCGTTTGCTTTTTCTTCCTGACCCATGGCATATTTCTTAGCCATGTATGTATTGACTCCGACACCGGTTCCGACCGCGAGCGCCACGGTGATGAGCTGAATCGGGTAGATCACCGTGATCGCCGTCAGGGCGTCGTCCGAAAACCTGCCGACGAAAAAGCTGTCAACAATATTGTAAAGCGCCTGAATGAGCTGTGCCAGCATGACGGGCGGAGCAATTATCAGAAGAACCTTTCCGATCTTCTCCTGTCCGAAGAATTCGGGGTCCGTCGTCTTCAGTTTTGTTTTCATTGTATTTTTCTCCGCTTCTGCGCCTCTGCGTCTCTTCAGCCGATCTCATGCAGTGCGCCGCACAGGGCGGCGTGGTATTCCTCAAGCAGCCGGATCTTCTCCTGCATCCACTCCGTTCCGAACCGTTCCACGGCAAGGGTTTTCGTCCGGTTGAGGAAATCCAGAAACGGCTTTGCCAAAACCTGTCCTGCCCGGCTGAGCACAAACGCCTTTTCCCGTCCGTTCCGGTGCGCCGGGCTCCCTTCCAACAGTCCCTTCCTCCGCATGACAGAAAACACGTGTTTGACCGTCTGCCGCGGCAGAAGATAACTGTCGCTGATCTGCTTCTGCGTACAGTATCCGAATTCGCGCACCGTATACAGGACCAGCATTTCATTGTACCCGATTCCGTGACCGCCCGACCATGCGGAATACAGTCCCCGGAAGCGGATGATGGTACGGTTCACCCGGTTGAGCAGCTCCCCGGTTTCCCGGTCCGGTTCCCCGGTCTGTGCACAGTTTTCCGTATCCACATGCCCCTCCATAATCCCATTTGGGATTTCCGCGCAACAGCATAGCACCGGGAAAACAAAAAGTCAATACGGAAACGGAAACTGTGACTGATTTTGTCCATTTTACCCCTTCGGCTTCGCCCGGCAGAACACCGCCGCAAGGTATCCGAAACAGATGGCGGCGGCAGTTCCTCCCGCGGCGGCGGAAAGTCCCCCGGTGAGGGCACCGATCAGTCCCTTTTCCTCCACCGCCTCCCTGACCCCCTTGGAGATCAGGTACCCAAACCCGATCAGAGGCGTGGTTGCCCCGCACCCGGCAAACTCTGCGAGCGGCTTATAAACCCCGACCGCTCCGAGCAGTACGCCCGCACAGACATAAATCACAAGGATTCTTGCCGGCGTCAGTCTGGTCTTATCAATGAGAATCTGCGCGATCACACAGAATCCTCCGCCGATGAGAAACGCCCATACATAAGGCAGAATGACTTCACCCACGTTCTTTTCCTCCCATCTCCAGTCTTAAGAGATGCGCAATACCCGGGATTGCCCCGCCCTGCTTGATGCTGTCCGGACTCATCATTGCCCCGGTGCCGAGAAACAGAATCCGGCGAAGATCACCGCGCTTGATCCGCGGCAGAAAATACGACGCAAGCACCACGGCAGAACAACCGCACCCCGACCCGCCGGCGTGCATATCCTGCGCCTCTCTGTCATAAATGATCTGCCCGCAGTCGGCATATACCCCGCGGATGTCAATTCCGTCGATAAGAAGCAGGTCGCAAAGGATTGACCCGCCCTCGTATCCGAGGTCTCCGGTGAGAATACAGTCATAGTCACCGGGCTTGTCCCCCGTCGCCTCAAAGTACCGCCGGAGGGTATTCGCGGCGGCAGGCGCCATTGCCGCGCCCATGTTGTTTGCGTCGGTGATTCCCTTTTCCACCACGATCCCGGGCATTCCGCCGGTCACCCGTGCAAGTCCCCGCCCCGTTGTCCGTCCGACAACGAATGCGCCGGAGCCCGTCACCGTCCACTGCGCGGTCTGGGGGCGCTGCCCGCCGTATTCGATCGGCGTGCGGTACTGCCTCTCCGCCGAACAGTTGTGCGACGAGGTCACGGCGCAGGTGCGCGTCTCAAACCCCGCGCTGACCATTGCCGAGGCGAGCAGTAACCCCTCCGCCGCTGTGGAACACGCGCCGTACAGCCCGAAATACGGGATGTTGAAATCGATCAGTCCGTATGCGGATCCGATGCACTGATTGAGCAGATCGCCCGCAAACAGGGCGCCGATGTCCCCCTCGGAAAATTCCCCTTTGGCAAGCGCCGTGTTGAGGGCAAGGCGCTGCATTTCGCTCTCCGCTTTTTCCCACGTTTTCTGACCGAACCGGTCGTCGTCCCCGTGCAGATCAAAGCAGCTTCCGATGGGACCGTCGTATTCCTTCTGCCCGACCACCGATGCCGCGGACAGAATCTCCGCGTCAAGCTCCAGCAAGCCCTTTTTCATATTTTCATGTCCTCGCATTCCCTCCGAAAAACACTTTCTTCTCTTTGACAGTCTTCCCCGATCCGCTTGAATTATGCGGGAAAACATGGTATACTATAAAAAATAATTAAGAACGGAAACGGGAGGATCGTTATGCTGAAAACAGAGGGAGAACAGTTTCACATCAAGGCACGTCCGGGGGACATCGGGCGCTACTGCCTACTTCCGGGCGACCCCGCAAGAAGCGAGCAGATTGCCGCGTATCTGGAGAATCCCGTACACCTTGTGACCAACCGGGAATTCAACCTCTGGAACGGCACCATCGACGGCGAACGCGTCTCGGTCTGTTCCACGGGAATCGGCGGTCCTTCCACGGCGATTGCGGCAGAAGAACTGGTCGCCTGCGGCGCGGATACGCTCATCCGCGTCGGTACCTGCGGCGGAATCGCTCTGCCCGTCCGCTCGGGCGATCTGGTCATTGCGTCGGGGGCGGTCCGTCAGGACGGCACGTCAAGGGAATACGCCCCGCCGGAATTTCCCGCGGTTGCGGACACGGATGTGCTCTTTGCCCTTCGCGGGGCTGCGCGGAGCCTTGGCTTACGCGCACATTGCGGCGTGGTGCAAAGCAAGGACTCCTTCTACGGACAGCATTCGCCCGCAAGCATGGCAACTGCCGGTGAATTGCGTGAAAAATGGGAAGCATGGAAAGCGCTCGGCGTGCTTTGCAGTGAAATGGAAGCTGCAACGCTCTTTACGGTCGCAGCAACCCGTCACGTCCGCGCGGGAGCCGTTTTCCACGTAATCTGGAATCAGGAACGCGCGCTTGCCGGGCTTGACACCGACCGGGAAGAGTCACACGACACGTCTTCAGCTATCCGCACGGCGGTCCGTGCCATCCGCCTTCTGATCGAAGAGGACAGGCGGGAAAAATAACCCGGAAACAACGGGCAAAAAACGTCGTTTTTCCGCGTTTTCAGGGGAACATTTTGCGCAGAAATGCGTCCTGAAACAGGTACGGGAAAATCCCTGTTTTATTCCGTAAATTATTTTGAAAAACTGTCAAAATCCGATTGACACCGTATTTTTACCGTGTTATAATAAAACTTGTCAGCAGTTACATTCCTACTATATTTTGTGTCTGTCAAAATCCCCCGTTTCTATCGGTTGTGCCGGAATCGGGTAAATTGTACAAAACAAAGAAATAAATTTGTAAAAATTGACCGGGAGGTTATTGTAAATCATGAAAAAAATCATCGCCGCGCTCTGTGCCATGCTTCTGCTTCTCTCCGTCGCTTCCTGTGGAAAAAAAGAGGAAGAAACGGGAACCGGAAAAGGCAACGAGACATCCACCAAGAAACAGTACGTAGAATCCGATACATCGGAGCCCGAATCGGACACGGATTCTTCCGAATCGGCCACCGAATCCGCAAGCGAAACCGAGACCGAGACCAAGAAGCCTCAGGAAACCGAATCCGAAAAGGAATACACCGATGCGGATTTCAAGAAAGTTGATGAAATCATTTACATCACCTCCGACATGCTTTCCGTCCGTACCAAGCCCCAGTCGGGTGCAAAAATCGAGCGATACCTGAAGTTCGGTGCAAGCGCCAAGCGCGTCGGTTACAATGAGGTGTGGAGCATCCTCGAAATCGGCGGTGTCAAGTATTACGCTTACTCCGCGCACATGACGACGACCAATTTCACCGGCTCCGATTTCACGGACATGGAAAAAACCACGATGTATGTCACGGTCGATACCCTCAATGTCCGTCTGTATCCTTCCACCGAGAAATTCTCGACCAGTAAGGGGCTGCTCTCCAAAAATGATGCCGTGACCTGTGTCGGCACCAACGGCAAGTGGTATCACATTGAATACAAGGATGGGTTCGGATACGTCAGTGCCTCCTGCCTCTCCAAGACCAAGCCCTCCGAAAATCCGGATTTTGATCTGTCCAGCTTCAAGTTCTACGAGGAGCCGATTTCCCTGTTTGTCACCGCAGACAAGCTCAATGTCCGTCACTACCCCTCCGCCGATAATGCCGTTTCCGCGATCGAAGGTTCTCTCACCAAAGACGAAAAGATTACCTGCTACGGCGACAACGGCGAATGGGTACAGATCGATTACAACGGCAACAAGTTCTATGTAAACGGCAAGTACCTGGCAAGAATCGTCGGCGGCGACCCGATCTTCGGTGAAAAGGAACCCGATTTGACCGGCTTCAACTTCTACAAGGAACCCAAGACCCTGTACGTTACTGCCGATACCCTGAATGTCCGCAAGTATCCCTCTGCCGACGACAAGGTCTCTGTCATCAAGGGCAAGTTTGTCAAGGATCAGGCAGTTCTCTGCTACGGCGACAATGGTACCTGGGCGCAGGTCAACTGGAACGGCTACAAGTATTATGTCAATGTCAAGTACTTAAGCGATACGCTGGGCGGTTCCACTGGTGAAGAGAAGCCCGATCTCTCCGACTTCACCCTCTATGAAACGCCCGTAACCATGTACGTCACTGCCTCTTTCCTCCGTATCCGTCGCCTCCCGGATATCGATGCCGCAACCCTCAAGGACGAGACCGGTAAGGAAGTGGTTTTCACAAAGGGCGACGCGGTCGTCTGCACCGGCTGCAATGACAACTGGTATCAGATTCTGATTGACGGAAAGTATTACTACGTCGGCAAGACCTTCATTGAAGCGGACAAGCCGGCAACGCCGTCTGCCGGCTGACATGGAACCGGCAAGCGGGTAACGGCAAGGATTCAATCCGGCATCCGCAAATCTGCAGCAAAAAGAAAAAGGACACCACCGACAGTTGTCGGTGGTGTCCTTTTTCTTTTGACCGGAATCACGCAACAGAACCGTAAGCAGGAAATGGCTCACGTCATTCCTCCGGAAAAATTGTCACCGGATCGTTTCCGTTCCGATCGCCGTCAACTTCCGGTTCCGGTGACCGCTTTCTTCTTTTCTTAACGGAACCAACGGGAAATATGCAGTCTGTCCCGTAACCTGATCAAGTACAGGGTAATCAGCTTAGTCATGGCAAGATCGTAGAGCAGCATCAGAAGATTTCCGCCGCCGTACAGGGCGGCAAGATACCATCCGGCGGGCAGCGGCTCATTGGTAATGAGCAACGGCAAAAGAAACACATAACCGGAAAAGCCGAGGTTGAACACAAGGAACTTGCAAAGCCACGCAAGAGGTTTCGGCAGTTTACGCTCGAACACCGATTTGATGATCGGGTAATAGCCGAAAAACAAAAGGTAACAGTAAGCCCCCGAGTTCCGCGGCAGAAGAACCAGCGACAGAATCGACGTCACCGCAAAAATCAGCCACGGGTAAAACTGCCCGATCTCAATAACCGCGAATACCGTCAGAAGCGACGCAAGCGCCGCCATGGTCAGATCCAGCACATCAAGCAGTGCGGCGGCGGCAATCAGCACCACGCCGAGCGCAGACAGCATCGCAGAGGCGGCGATCAGCCGGGTCTTCCGTTGTCTCCGATCCGCCATTTCAGCAACCTCTCGACAGACTGCAACAGCAATCCGCGCAGATCAGCGCCTGGCAGACATCCCAGAACCCGCACCCGCCGGAAGAGGTTCCGTAGGCGGAGGTCTGCTGCACCAGCCGGTCACGCGCCTGCCGGTACTCCATGTTGTACGGATCCATCCCGCAGGCGGTATTGAAATACTGCTGGGCATCCACGTATCTGCCGCGGCGCAAAAGAACGCAACCCATAAGGAAGAACCACTCCGCGTCGTGCATATTGGCGGGGATGGAGTTGAGCGTCCGCTCCGCGTCGTCGATCTGACCGTTATTGATCATCATGCGCACGCGGGAATAGGTCTCGTTGCCGCCGGAGGTACGTGTCTGACCGGAATAGGCACCATATGCACCCCCATTTGTTCCGCTTCCCTTTCCGCCGTTCTTTCTCCGGGTCTGGATCTCTTCATATGCCGCGTTGATCTCCTGCATCTTTTCGTTTGCCAGATCCTTGAGATCGCTTTCCGCGTATTTGTCAGGGTGATACTTGCGCGCCAGATCGCGGTACGCTTTTTTAACCTCTTCATCGCTCGCTGTCGGTGAAACACCGAGTACCTTATACGGATCTGTCACTGTCAGCCACCTCTTTCCCTGTTCCCGCTCCGGGCTTGGATTTCGTTTTTGAACCGGTCTCCGGACTACCATCGAGAATTCGCTCTGCGATGTCCGGCATTCCGGATTCCAGTACATTGCGGATAATTCCCTCCCGTTCGTCCCCCGTATGGGGATACTCGAGAAGATCCGCGCCGTTTTTCGCTTCTATCAGCTCTGCCGTCAGCGCTGTCCGGATCGCGCTTTTGTGCGCCTCCGTCAGATGATCGGTCTCATATAAGCACGCGAACGGATTGAAGCGTCCACGCTTCATATCCTCTTCAAAATCATCCGCCGCGTCAATGAGATACACCCATTTTCCGAGGTGAAAGCCCATCGACTGCGCAATACGCGCAGCGTCCTTTTCCAGTCCTGCGGACAACGCCGTTCCGATCAGCGTTCCGAACACCTCGGCATACTGATCGGCGGAGGCGATCCGCTTTTCTTCCAGACGTCTGAGCCGGTCCAATTGTTCCCGGATCTCATCCGCCAGCAGGCGCGGCACCTTTTTTTCCGCCCTCCGCTTTCCGGTGGACAGAAACGGGCGCAGAAGCGCCGCGCGGACGCGGCGTACCCCCCGTTCATCATGCAGATCATCCAGATTCTTGTATGCAGTCAATAGCGCCGCCCAATGCGCGGTATCGCGGTAGGACTGTGTGCATTCCAGTATCGGACGTTTTCTGAAGGGGTGCAGGAAACACCGTCTGCCCTCCGGTTGCGGATCCTCTCCCGCAAGCACGCTGCGGACAATGGCGAAAAAGGCAAAATCATAGCTTAGGAAACACCGTGAGCACTGCCCCGTACACTTTCCGTGCGCCCGGCAAAGCCCGCAGTATGCGGCACGGTAATACGCGTCCTCGCGCACAAGCAGGTCACCCGTGCGTGTTCTGATATATCCGAACACAAGCCTTCCCCCTTCCCGTCACACCATGTCCCCGTCCGTTACCTGCCCCCGATCTTCCGCGGGGACGGCAGGAAACGCACCGGGAAGCGTTCCTTATTTTTTGGTCACTTTGTTATTTGCAATGAGATAATCAAACACCTTGTTTTCCAGACACGCGGAAATCACCAGCTCCCGGTTCTCGTTCACATACTTTTCCGCTTCCTCCCGCGTGATTGTTACCCCGGCTGCCTCCTGCTGATACAGGTAGGCATTTACGAATTCCTCAAATCGCGGGTAATAATCCCCCTCATATACCTGCATTCCGGTCAGCTGTACCAAGCGGTACATCACCAGATTATATTCGTAACTCTCTTTTGCCATATCCCGGATGTCCGCGTCGGTCATCCCATTTGCCTTCAGATAATTTTCATAAGTCATTCCCGTGTTGGCGGTAATCATATTCACAAGATCTTTGTAGCACTGCTCGGACGCCGCCGTCAGGATATCGGGGAACGTCGCACTCTCCCGGATTTTATCGATCAGCGCCTGCACAGCCATGTTGCGGTACGTTTCCTCGCGCAGGTACTTGCGGTATGCGGACACACTCTTGTATTCTCCCGAGGTATACGCCTTGACATTGTCATCCGTAAGGGTCGGCGTAACCACATATCCGATCACCACATCAATGGTCGCCTGCTTCCCGGCGACATCCGGATCCGAATAATCCTTTGGAAGCGTGACAGTCACCCGTTTGGTATTTCCCGGGACCGCGCCGACGAGCCCTTCGGCAAATCCGGGGATTTTTTCATACCCGTTCTCAACCACTTCGATCTGCTCATTGGTCGCCTTCACGAATTCCTTGCCGTCCACGTATCCGGTAAAACTGCAAAAAACAACGTCATTCAAGGCAACCGTCTTGGTGGAACTGAGTGTGGCATAGGTCTTTGCCAATTCACGGAGGGATTCCTCCACGCTCTCGTTGACCGCACTCTCGTCAACGCTCACACTGAGTCCGGTATACGCGGAAATCGTGATGTACCGGGACAGGTCTCTTGACAGGTAATAAAGCCGACCGTCCGTTGACTGATATGTTTTCTCGGGATCGGGCGCACCGACCACGGCTCCGGACTCGGTCTCCGTCTCCTGTTTGCCGCACGCAGGGAACGCAAACAGGATCACACCGACAAGCAACAATGCCATCCATCTTCCAAGCCATTTCTTCATATGTTTTCCCTCTGAGGCAACGATGCGCCCCGCTTTCTGTTGATTATGCCGATCCGGCAATTCAATCTCCTGATAGCGCAAAAAGGACCCAAACAGCATCACAGATGAAACCGTCTGAATCCTTTTTCCGTTCTTTGTCAGGAAACGACTCAAGCGTCCTTCTTGACCTTCAGAACCTGCTTACCGTTGTAATAACCGCAAGCCTTGCAAACGCAATGCGGGCGAACCATCTCGCCGCAAGCGGGGTTGGAGCACTTCACAAGGCTCGGAATGGAGAGCTTGCTGTTATTCGAACGTCTCTTATCTCTGCGTGCTTTGGATACTTTTTTCTTCGGAACTGCCATGTTTACCTACACCTCCTTACAGATGCGCGCATCGCGCGCCGATCTTATCGTTATGACTCTGTGTTTTCGTCGTCGCTTGCCGGTTTCCAGTTTTTCAGAACCGCCAGTCTCGGATCAATTTCCACGGTCTTGCAACCGCAATCCCCGTCCTTCAACGGTTTCCCGCATTTCGGACAAAGGCCGGGGCAATCCTCACGACAGAGGATTTTCATGGGAAATTCCAGAATCAGATTCTCGCGGAGCTCTTCGTCAACGTTGAGCTTGCCGTGTTCGATCACGACATACTCGTCCACATTGGCTTCCAACTGTTCTTCGGTCAGCGTACCTTCGTCTGCAACCGTGCGGACAAACTCCATGCGGAACACATCTTCCACGGGAGTCAGGCATCTCGCACAAACCGTTTTGTACGGAAGCTCCGCCTCCAGCTTCATCTGCATATATCCGCCGTCATCCGTGATCTCTCCGGTCACGTGAGCATCGCTTGAAAACTCCGCTCCCCTGACCGATTCGGGGGTCAGCATATAATCGATCATTATCCGATCAGTCTCCCCACGGAGCATCGGACCCATATCGAGAGTCATTTATATACATCCTCCGAACATACAGTTGCCATAAAACGCGACATTACTTATTATACCGAACCACACCCGGATTGTCAAGAGTTTTCCGAATTTTTTACCGATTTTTTTGGCATCGTTGACAGGCTTCCGCCCAAATGCTATAATTTCAGATGAAACCGGGAAGGTTTTTCCCGTGGGCAAAAACAGGCTCCGGCGGTTTTGTCCGGATTTTTCCGGAAAGAAAGGACACGCGCATGAAAACGGCGGGAATCATCTGCGAATACAATCCGTTTCACTCGGGACATCTGTCTCACTTCACCCGCCTCAGAGAGGCAGGGTTTGAGCGAATCGTCTGCCTTATGAGCGGAAACTTTGTCGAGCGGGGAGAGCCTGCGCTCTTTTCCCGGTATCGCCGGGTGGAATGCGCGCTCGCGGCGGGAGCGGACCTTGTGCTGGAGCTGCCGTTTCCCTTCTCCGCCGCAAGTGCGGAATATTTTGCACGCGCGGGCGTCCGGATCTTCGGGCGTGTCGGAATTGACGCACTCAGCTTCGGCACGGAGACGGGGGACCTTGACATGCTGGAACGTCTTGCGGACGTAACGGCTCGCGAGGATTTCCCGGAACTTATCAGAAAAGAATCCGCAGCCCATCCCGAAAAAGGAATCGCCGCCATCTGGGCGGAGGTTGCTGGAGCGCTCGCGGGGGTTGCCTGTCAGCTGTCCCCCAACGACTTGCTTGCCGTCGCGTATCTGCGTGCGATGCAGCAGGAGCACGCGGGATTCGGCATTTATCCGGTCCTGCGGGACGGCTCCGGCTATGCGGAAAAGACTTTGACCGCCGGCAGACATCCGTCCGCCACCGCACTGCGCAAAGTGATTCTCGAAGAGAGTGCGCAAGACGTCAGTGGCGGCGCCGAAGCGCTCGACCGGCTCGCGGGCTACATTCCTCCCCTGACGCTTCCGACACTCAGACGCGCGGTGGAAGAAGGCGAAGCGCCCGTTTCTCCCGACGCATTGGGAGCACTTCTTCTCCCCGTTCTGCGTCTGACCTCACCGGAAGCCGCCGCCTGCTATGCGGAATTATCCGGAGGCTTTGCCGAACGGCTGATCCGTGCCGCCGGAAGCGCGACAACCTACAGAGAATTGCTCGCGGAGGCCGCCACCAAAAAATACACGGACACCCGCATCCGCCGGGCAATTCTGTTTGCGGCAATCGGCGTCACACCGGAGGACCTCCGGAATCCCCCTGCGTTTTGCCGGGTGCTTGCGGCAAACGAAGCCGGCTGTTCTCTGCTTGCGGGTCTGAGAAAAACAGACAACGCCGGCTTCTTTGTCTCCAAACCTGCCGATATCCCGACGACAAAAGCGGCACTGCGGCAAGCGGCATTGGATCGCCGGGCGGATGCGCTCTACACCCTCGCCATGCCGAAGAAACGGGAGAGCGGATGGTTCCTCCGGCAGTCGCCCGTAATCCGCAAGGAATAACCGGGCAGGATTTTCGGGTTCGGAGAGCGAAATCTTTCAAAAAATGGGGGATTCCATGGTTCCGCGACAGGTAGTGGACAGTCGGTGACGGATTCCTGCCGGCAGGACGCAGATTTTCCGGGCAACCGCCGTGCGGAATTATTTTACACGGGTCTTGACTTGTTGCAGATCCTGTGCTATAATGATATTTCAGAGTATAATACCCATTGTGGGAGAACAGGAGGAATCGGCATGGCAGAAGAAAAGCGTGCCAAGGTATCCGGCAAATACCTTGAATACCTCGGAAGACCGCTCGTCCGGGAAGGCAACACCATTTGCTACGGCGATCTGAGTGAGAAATGTTATCTCGTTCTTGAGATCATGTCTTATAAGAAAGAAAACGACACGGAGGTTCCCGGAAAGATCCTGATCCAGGTAATCGACTCCAAGGACCCGACCAACATTCTGAAGCAGGGTCAGAAGGACGGACTTTACGATGCGTTCGGCATCGGCGTCGTCTGGCTGGAACGTTTTTTGCAGGCGTAAGAAACAAAAAGACTGTGTGGTAAGCACAGTCTTTTTTGTTTTCCGGGGCGCTGTTTTCCCATTGCCGTGCCCCGGCAGGTCAGCTCTCTTTTCCGTCCAGCTTCCCGTCGTGCAGAATCTCGCAAAAGAACCGCTCGGCAAGCCATTCCTGTGTTTCCTTGCGGTAATGGATGTTGTCCGGGCTGAACACGCCGAGAAGTTCATCGTCCGGATTCCAGAGCGGGCAGTCCCGATCCACCTCCACCAGCATACTGCGCGGATGTCGGGTCATCTGGCGGCGAAGTTCTGCCGTCACGGCTTCGATTCCCTCCATCGACATTAAGTCATTGTTCTCTGCCAGTTTGTAATAGACCGGCTTGTAGAGATACATGG
This sequence comes from uncultured Eubacteriales bacterium, assembly GCA_934525675.1. Taxonomy (GTDB): domain Bacteria; phylum Bacillota; class Clostridia; order Oscillospirales; family CAG-272; genus CAKVOU01. The sequence continues at coordinate 259,153 of CAKSZH010000001.1, read as the reverse complement.
GTGGGTTATCCATCGTCGGGAGCATGGTATCGAAAAATTCATTGTAGCGCTTTTCGAATTCCGGGTTATCGTATCCGCCGTGCATCACGTCCTGATCGCTTCCGATCCAGTGCCAGCCGAGCACTACCGGCGACCGGAAGTGCGCCTTCAAATTTTTCATCACAAGCGGATTGACATGGAGTGCAAGCCAGTAGAGCGACACCCAGCAGACACCGATCGGTCCCGGGATGATGACAGGCGAAATGTCCTTGTTCCAGAGCCCGTTCAGGATTCCCTGACTGCCGATGGACATCTGCACGATATACAGATCAGGCAGCGGCTTCCCTTCGTCCTTCGCTCTCTGCCACTTGGTCGCAAGATAGTACGCAAAGGAATAGGTGTGATCCTGTACCTCACCGAGATTGTAATTTGCGGTGGTAAACCCGCTCCAGGTCACATCGGTTGTATCAAAGGACTGGTTTTTATCCGCATCCAGCTTGAAGACGTTCTTCATCGGAACGGTGACGCGGTCCGCTTCCGCCATTGCCTGCAGATGCGCATGTGCGTTGGACTGTCCGCTGATGAAGACCACCGCGGCGTCCGCGTTTTTCAGTGTGTCAAAATCAATCATGTTTTTTCTCCTCGGAACGTTGTTTTTTGAGGCGGCGGATCGGTTCAAACCCACGTCCGTCCTCGCGGAATTTCTTCATCTGTTCGGCAAAAGAATTGGAAGAGCGGAATGCAAAAAGGAAGCGCAGCTTCTCCCGCCGTTCCTCTTTGAGTTTTCTCGAATGGGCTTTGAGTTCCTCGTATTTCACAATGATCCCGTTGTCCGACGCAAACTTACGGAGCTTGGCAAGCAGGTTGACGGAAACGGCGAAATCCACGAAGAACAACCCGTAGAACACGCCGATCACAAAGGAGAAGAGCGGATGCCCCACAAACCACAAGACCGCTCCGGTCACGTGCGGGTGAATCAGAAAATAATACACAGCGGCAAGCACCGCCCAGAAGAAGGAAAAGAGCGGGCAGATAATCCCCTGGATGTTGCCCCACATCTGACTGTAATCCCACAGCTTGACGTTCATCCCCTTGACGAAGATCAGCCCGGCGATGTACTCGATGAGCGTCATTGCCGCAGCCATCAGAAAAAAGGTCACGACATACCGAAGTGCCGTATTGGTAATCGCCGACAAATCCATACCCGCAAGCAGATACAGGAAGCACAGCCCGAAGCCGTAAAGCGGCAGGCAGGGACCGTTCAGAAAGCCGGGGTTGATCCACTTGCGCTCCGGATTGTTCCTGGAAAAGAAGCGGCGGAAAAAGACCTCCAGCACCCAGCCGAGCATACTGCCGACCGAAAACAAAAAAAGATAATTCAGGATATATTGCACCGTTTCCCCTCCCCGCAATTGCTGTCCCCATTGTAGCACAGCGCCTGCCCTTTTTCAAGGATTTTCCGAAACTTTCACACGTTTTACTTGTAACCGCCCCGAAAAGCAGGTATAATATAGTATCCGCAACCGGAGGTGCTTATGGAGATCGTCATAACAAAGGAACGCGCGGGGAAAACCGTCAAGGAGATTCTTACAAAGGAGATGAAGCTCTCCACCCGGTTCCTTACCAAGCTGAAATATTCTTCCGACACGGGAATTACGGTAAACGGCTCGCACGTCACCGTGCGCTGTGTTCTGCAGGCGGGCGACATTCTGCGCCTTGAGACCGAGGATATGGAACCGAGCGAAAAGATACTTCCCGTCCGGCTCCCGCTGGACATTGTGTACGAGGACGCGGATATTGTCCTTTGCAACAAGCCTGCGGACATGCCGACCCACCCCTCGCACGGGCATACCGACGACACGCTTGCCAACGCACTTGCGTGGCATTACCGCGAGGCGGGGGAACCTTTTGTCTTCCGCCCCGTCAATCGTCTTGACCGCAATACGAGCGGACTGGTGCTTGTCGCCAAAAACCGCCTCTCTTCCCTGCGGCTCTACCGCTCCATGACGCGAGGGGAGATTCAGAAAACATACCTTGCCATTCTGGACGGCGTTCCGGAAAAACGTGAGGACGTCATTGACCGCTTTATCTGCCGCGGAGAGAATTCCATCATCTGCCGGGTGGTCTGCGACGAGCGTGCGCCGGGCGCCATGCGGGCGGTCACCGGATACCGCGTGCTCGCGGAAAACGGTACCCATAGTCTCGTCGAGGTACATCCGAAAACAGGGAGGACCCATCAGATCCGGGTACACTTTGCTTCAATCGGTACGCCGATCACGGGGGACGACCTCTACGGTTCCCCCTCCCCCGATATTCCGAGACACGCGCTCCACGCATATGAACTCACCATCCCGCACCCCGCCGACGGACACCCGGTCACCTTCCGTGCACCACTCGCCGAAGAGATGCGCGGGCTTGCAGAACGATATTTCCGATATTCTGAAGACAAGGAGGATTCCACAGATGCCTGAAAACGAAGAAACCCTCCCGGAGCTTTCCCGGAGAGAAACCGAACAGCCGACCGAAAGCGCCGGAAACAAGCCGGACGAATCCGCCGAACCGCTCGTTGACGAGACGGGTGCCGAAACGGACGACGCGATCGGAGCGGAGGATACCGCGACAGGTGCGGAGGACGCCGTGACAGGTGCGGAGAACGCCGCGACAGAAGCGGAACCGGGCGGAATGACCGGTGCCAAAACAGGTGGCACAACCGAAATCGGGACGGATGAAATGACCGATACCCAAGCCGGTCATTCAGCTGCAGCAAAACCGGACAAGGCTGCCGGAAAGGAAACAAACCCCAAAGACCGCATCCGCCGGGTACCGCCCTTCTCCATCGCCATGTTCGTACTTGCCGGTGTGTGTGCGATCCTCTATCTCATCCAACGGCTGAACACCGGCTTTTCCGATTTCTTCAATGAAACCATCAGCGCCTTCTTCCGGCGGATCTTAGCATATGTCACCTGCTGGTTTCCGTTTTCCCTCTCGGAGGTGCTTCTCATTCTCCTGCCCATCGCCGCGGTACTCATCGTCGTGTTCGTCATCCGCAAAAAGTGCGGGACCTGGCGGGACATCGGGCGGTTCTGTCTGATCCTGCTGTCCGTGGTCGCTCTGCTCTTCAATCTGTTTGTGCTCAACTTCAGCGCGGGCTATTACGGCACCACACTGGACAAAAAGCTGGGGCTTGACCGTTCCCCCGAAAAGCCGGAGGAGCTGTACCGCACGGCGCTCATTCTGATTGAGGAGGCAAACCGTACCTGCGCGGAGCTGGACTACGACGGAAACGGTTCCTCGGAAATGCCGTATTCGATCGGAGAAATGAACCGGCTGCTCATGGATGCTTATGCCAAGGCTTCGGAAAAATACGACTTCATTGATCATTTTTACAGCCGCGTCAAGCCCGTGATGCTCAGCGAACCGATGTCCTACACGCACATCACCGGCGTGTACACCTATTTCACGGGAGAAGCCAACATCAACGTGCATTTTCCCGACTACTGCACACCGTTCACCGCGGCACATGAGCTGGCACACCAGCGCGGCATTGCACGAGAGGACGAGGCAAACTTTGTCGCCTTCCTTGTCTGTATCGAATCCGAGGACGCCTATATCCGGTACAGCGGGTACCTGAATCTCTATGAATACGTCATGAGTGCGCTGTCCTCCGCGGACGGCAAGCTCTACCGCGAAGCCTACGGACGCACGTCAGCGGAGATACGCGGTGAGCTCAGGGCATACAGCGAATTCTATGAAAAATACCGGGAAAATGTTGCCGCGGACATCAGCGGCGCCGTCAACAATTCCTATCTGCAATCTCAGGGCACCGTCGGGGAACGCAGTTACGGCCTCGTCGTCGACCTCGCCGTCGCATATTACCGGGAATAAATCATTACCGGACATTGCAGTCACCCGCGGCTTTGCCGCGGGTACTTCTTGTTTGCTGCCCGGCGTCCTCATGAACCTGTTGTTTATACTCATAAGGTCAGTGTTTCCCGCGTGTGAAACGCGACGTTTTTTTCGACCGGTCAAGACGTTTTCCTCACAATTTTTCCACCGATCGATATACTGAAAATGTGCAGGTATTTGTGGCGACGTTTGTTAATATTTTGTTATTTGTTTGTTTACAAATTAAGCGAATATTTGCTGTTCACAAACCGTAGTATATATGTTATAATAAAATGTATCTAAATTTTGACAAAACTTTTCCCGATTTTGTGACAAAATTATGACCGTTTACAGGGATCCGTCGTCATTTTTCCACAGAATCGAATCTATCAAAGGGGACCGGAGCATGAATAAGATCCAGATCAGCGGAGGTCGTCCGCTTTACGGTGATATTGAAATCGGCGGTATGAAAAATGCCGCGCTTCCCATCATTTTTGCTACCATTCTGGCAGGAGACGTCTGCACCATCGAGAATCTTCCCCTCATCAGCGACGTTGTCACCTCCCTTGAAATCCTGGAATCGCTCGGCGCCCGTGTGACACATCTGAAAAAGGGCACCGTCCGCATCGATACGACGGGGCTTCCCTACACCGTTCCCGATTTCGATCTGGTGCGCAAGCTCCGCGGTTCCATTTACATCGCAGGCGCACAACTCGGCAGATTCGGACAAACCGAAGTCGGACTTCCCGGCGGCTGTGACATCGGAAACCGTCCGATTGACCAGCACCAGCAGGGATTTGCCGCAATGGGTGCCGAAACCGTGATTGAGGGCGGCAGATTCCATGCCAAAGCGCCCGAGGGAGGACTTCGCGGAACCTCCATGTTCTTCAACACCTCTTCGGTCGGCACGACCATCAACATGATTCTCGCCGCCGTACTCGCGGACGGACTGACCGTCATTGAAAACGCCGCCAGAGAGCCGCACATCGTCGATGTTTCCGGTTTCCTCAACGCCTGCGGTGCGCACATCACCGGCGCCGGCACACCGGTCATCCGGATTCATGGCGTCAAGAAACTGCACGGCTGTGATTACGCCATCATCCCGGACATGATCGAAGCCGGTACCTACATGGTTGCCGCCGCTGCTGCCGGCGGGCAGGTCACGGTCCGCAACGTCATTCCCAAACACCTGGAAACCGTCACGGCAAAGCTCAGGGAAATGGGCGTCGGCGTAGAAGAGCATGATGAATCCGTCACCGTCTCCTCCAACCGTATTCTCCGCCCTGTTGCCATCAAAACGCTTCCCTATCCCGGCTTCCCGACGGATATGCAGCCGCAGTTCGGCGCACTCATGACGCTTGCCGACGGGGTCAGTATGGTGTCGGAGACCGTCTTCTCCGGTCGTTTTCGTTACGCGGATGAACTCACGAAAATGGGGGCAGTCATCAAGGTGGACGGCGGCTGTGCCGTCATCACCGGCGTGGAAAAACTGACCGGCGCACCGCTCCGCGCGAACGACCTGCGGGCAGGCGCAGCACTTGTTATTGCCGCACTCGCGGCGGAAGGTGTCAGTGTAATCGAAGGAACCGAGTATATTGAACGCGGCTACGAGAACATCGTCGCCAAGCTGAAGAATCTCGGCGCGGAAATCAACGTTCTCACACCGCCCGACAACGACAATTATCTGCGGACGGCAAACTGACCGCGAAAACGGAGCCGTCCGCGTGCGGACACGTTTCATCGGGTCTTTCCGCATAAGAAAAAACCTCCCGCGCACGCCATGCGCGGGAGGTTTTTTCTTATACAGTGTAAGCGGGGCGTTTTTGTTCTTTGTCAATGTCAGGCACCGGGTACGGCACATCGGTTCTGCCCTGTGCTCTTCACTTTACAGAAGTGTAAAATACCTTCCCTCCGACCGGATCAGTCCGTCCTCATTCATATGGCGGATCTCCCGCATCATGGCGCTCCGATCCACACACAGATAATCCGCAAGCCCAACGAGAGACATCGGCACCACCACCGTATCCTTCCCAACCGTCTCCCGACGGTAACCGAGATACGTCAAAAGTTTTGCACGCAGGGTGCGTTGACTGAGTACATTGACATGAAGTGACAGGGACTGCGCTTTTTCCGCCGTCAGGCGGAGCAGGTCCTTGACCAGTTCCGTATGATTCTCGCAGTGTGAACGGCAGTTGTAGAGGACACGCAAATAGTTAATAAACATCACGCGGCAATCTGTATCGGCAACCACCACATATTCCTGCGCGGCAAGCGGCTTGAGAAAATACTCGCCGAAGCAGTCTCCCTCGTTGAGAAGCTCGATTGTACTCTCTCTTCCCTCGTGGTCGAGGCAGGTAATGTGCGCGCGCCCGTGACGAATCACACCGACCTCGCCGCTCTGTTCCGTAATGGTCATAATGGTCGCCCCTGCGGGAATCTCCACAATCCGTTGGGATTCACAGGGTTGAGACACGGTTTCACTCCTCCGCTCCGCCATTTTTCGCCTCCGGCATATAAATTTTTACATGACATTATGTATTATAGCACAATTCTGTTGCATATGCAACAGACACAGGGATATTTTTCTGATATAATTTTGTTAAAAGTCTGACGAAGCGGTCCATTTTCTTGTCTTGCTCCGAAGGACTGACCGGATGCCGCGCATCGGGTCCCAATGGCACAAATCATTCAATTATTCAAATGTCGTTCATCGGTTGCGGTGTCGCTGGAAACGTGTGTTCCATGCGAAGCCGTATTGTTGTGCCTGCCGATGTTCAAAGCGACAAACAAGGAGGATCCTTATGGCCCACTTAAGCGAAGCCGCGGTTGCACAGATCAACGAAATCTGCGACAGATACGTCGGCGAAACCACGCCTCTGATGATGATTCTCAGCGACATTCAGAAGGAATACGGCTATATTCCCGTTGATGTCCAGGAGATCGTTTCGGAGAAAACCGGAATTTCCGTTGCGGAAATCTACGGTGTCGTGACCTTTTACTCGTTTTTCTCTCTCAAACCCAAGGGAAAATACATCATCGGCTGCTGTCTCGGTACCGCCTGCTACGTCAAGGGCGCACAACAAATCATTGATAAATTCTCCGAGGTACTCGGTATCGCGCCGGGCGAAACGACCGAGGACGGTCTTTTCACCATCGACGCGCTCCGTTGCATCGGCGCTTGCGGCATTGCGCCCGCAGTGACCATCAACGGTACCGTTTACCCCAAAATGGCGGTCAGCAAAATCCCCGAAGTCATCGAGGAATACCGCAGCAAGGAGGTCGTATAAATGGAGATCAGAACCAAAGAACAGCTGGATGCGGCAGTCGCGGGCTGTACCAAGTGCCTGAATCAAAAATTCGACGGATCGAACGGCAAGCGCGCCATCGTACTCTGCGGTGGTACCGGCTGCCTTTCCTCCCACTCCGCCGAGATCAAGGAAAAGTTTGAAGCGCTGATCAAGGAAAAGAACCTTGGAGACAAGGTAACCGTCAACCAGGTCGGTTGCTTCGGGTTCTGCTCACAGGGTCCGTTCGTCAAGATCTTCCCCGAGGATACGCTTTACCGTCTTGTGAAGCTCGAAGACGTGGAAGAGATCGTGGAAAGCGACATTCAGGGCGGCAAGGTCGTCGAACGGCTGCTTTACGTCGATCCCGTCACCAAGGAAAAGGTACAGAAGCAGGACGATATCAACTTCTATAAGAAGCAGAAGCGCATCGCTCTGCACGGCTGCGGCGTCATTGACCCGGAGAACATCAACGAAGCACTCGGCTACGGCGCATTCCGAGGGCTCGAAAGAGCGCTTTCCATGGAGCCGAAGCAGGTCATCGACGAAGTGCTGGCGTCGGGTCTCCGCGGACGCGGCGGCGCAGGCTTCCCCACCGGCAGAAAGTGGTCCTTTGCATATGCAAACGATGCAGATCAGAAATACGTGGTCTGCAACGGCGACGAGGGTGACCCCGGCGCGTTCATGGACCGTTCGGTGCTGGAGGGCAATCCCTTCGCGGTCATCGAAGGTATGATGATCGCGGGCTACGCGATCGGAGCCAGCGAGGGTTACTTCTATGTGCGTGCGGAATATCCCGTTGCGGTTCACCGTCTCCAGATGGCGATCAAGGAAATGAATGAGATGGGCATTCTCGGCGATCATGTCCTCGGAACCGACTTCAGGTTCCAGGCACATATCCGTCTCGGCGCGGGCGCTTTTGTCTGCGGCGAGGAAACGGCTCTGCTCAACTCCATCGAGGGTCAGCGCGGTATGCCCCGCCCCCGTCCTCCGTTCCCGGCAGTCAAGGGACTCTGGCAGAAGCCGACCGTTGTCAACAACGTCGAAACGCTTGCCTGTGTTCCCTACATCCTCCGCGAGGGCGCTGCGGAATTTGCAAAGTACGGCACTGAAAAGTCCAAGGGCACCAAGGTGTTCGCACTCGGCGGCAAGGTCAACAATGTCGGTCTTGTTGAGGTTCCGATGGGTACAACGCTCCGCGAGCTGATCTACGACATCGGCGGCGGTATCCCCGGAAACAAAAAATTCAAGGCAATTCAGACCGGCGGTCCTTCGGGCGGATGTCTGACCGAGGAATTCCTCGACGAGCCGATCGACTTCGACAACCTCGTTGCCAAAGGCTCCATGATGGGTTCCGGCGGCGCGATCGTCATGGACGAAGACAACTGCATGGTCAACATTGCAAAGTTTTACATGGAATTTATCTGCGACGAATCCTGCGGCAAGTGCTCTCCCTGCCGGATCGGTACCAAGCGGATGCTGGAGATCCTCACCAAGATCACCGACGGCAAGGGTACGATGGAAGATCTCGACGAGCTTGACGTTCTTTCGAACGCCGTCAAGACCAACTCGCTCTGTGCGCTCGGTCAGACTTCGGCGAACCCCATCATCTCCACCTTGTCCCACTTCAAGGACGAATACATCGCTCACATTGTTGACAAGAAATGCCCTGCAAAGGTGTGCAAGCATCTGATGCAGTACAAGATCGACAAGGATCAGTGCTTCGGTTGCGGACTCTGCGCACGTCAGTGCCCCGTGAACGCGATCAGCGTGACCGACTATGTCGCTCCCGGCAAGAAGAAACCCGCACTTACAATTGATCCCATGAAGTGCATCAAGTGCGGTATGTGCATGGCTTCCTGCAAGTTCAAAGCCATTTCCAAGGATTAATCGGGAGGTACAGATAAAATGGCATTGGTCAATATCAAAATTGAAGGTCAGTCCTACCAGGTTGAGGCGGGACTCACCATTCTGGAAGCCGCAAGACAGTGCGGTTATGAAATTCCCTCTCTCTGTGCCTTCAATCACGGAGAGTGTTCCCGCGGCTCCTGCCGCGTCTGCCTTGTTGAGGCGACCGGCGCGCGCGGACTGGTTGCTTCCTGCGTTTACCCCGTAAACGAAGGTATGGAAATCCGCATTTCCTCCCCCAAGGCTGTGGCGGCACGCCGTACCTCGGTGGAGCTTCTGCTCTCCAATCACAACAAAAACTGCCAGCAGTGCAACAAGAACGGCAACTGCGAACTGCTCCACGTTGCCAAGCTGACCGGCGCACGCGAGGGCGTGTTTGAAGGCGCGAAGACTCCCGTGACACTTGACGATCTGACCCCGTCCATCGTCCGCGATACCTCCAAGTGCATTCTCTGCGGCAGATGCGTCGCAAGATGTCAGGCGGCTCACGGAAACGGTGTTCTCGGCTTTGAGAACCGTGGGTTTGCTACCATTGTCGCTCCTGCTGGTAACCGTTCCTTCGCGGATTCTCCCTGCCTCCTCTGCGGGCAGTGTGTTTCCGTCTGCCCGACCGGCGCGCTCATGGAAAAATCCGAGATCGCAAAGGTGGACGCGGCAATGGCTGCCGGCAAGCACGTCATCGTGCAGACCGCTCCCGCCGTCCGCGCGGCACTCGGTGAAGAATTCGGCATGAAGATCGGCACTCCCGTTACGGGTAAAATGGTCGCCGCTCTCCGCCGTCTCGGCTTTGAGAAGGTATACGACACCGATTTCGGCGCCGATCTGACCATTATGGAGGAAGCGACCGAGCTGCTGAACCGGATCGGCAACGGCGGGGTGCTTCCGATGATCACCTCCTGCTCTCCCGGCTGGGTCAACTATGCCGAGTACTACTACGGCGATTGCCTGGACCACCTGTCCACCTGCAAGTCTCCCCACGAGATGGAGGGCGCGATCATCAAGACCTACTACGCGGAAAAGCATCACCTGAATCCCGAAGACATCTTCGTGGTTTCGATCATGCCCTGCACCGCGAAGAAGTACGAGAAGGAACGCGACCAACTCAAGACCTACGGAATGCCCGATGTGGACGCAGTACTCACCACGCGCGAGCTCGGAGACCTCATCAAGCGTTCGGGTATCAACTTCCCGAAGCTTCCCGACGAGGAATTCGACAGTGATCTCATCGGCTCCTACACCGGCGCAGGCGTCATTTTCGGCGTAACCGGCGGTGTCATGGAGGCGGCGCTCCGCACCGCTTACTATGTACTGGAGGGTAAGGAATACGGACCCGTTGAATTCAAGGAAGTACGCGGCTTTGAGGGGCTGAAGGAGGCGACCTTCACGCTCGGCGGCAAGGAACTGAAGGTTGCCGTGGCACACGGTATGAAGAACGCGAAGCCCGTGCTCGACGACATCCGTGCCGGCAAGTCTCCCTACACCTTCATTGAGATCATGTGCTGCCCCGGCGGCTGTATCAACGGCGGCGGTCAGCCCTATGTCCGTCCCTCGCTCCTTCCGAACGAAGACGTTGACATTCTCGACACTTACAAGGAAAAACGCGCGGCGGCACTCTACTCCGAGGATGAGAGACAGACGCTCCGCCAGTCGCACAAGAACCCGCAGGTGCAGGAGCTTTACCGCGACTACCTCGGCGAGCCAAACTCGCACAAGGCGCATGAACTGCTCCATACCACCTACAAAGCAAAAGTCAGATTCAAGTAATCCGGCTGTAAAATCGGTGTGACCCGATTCCCGGGTCGGTGTGATCCGATTGCCAAATCAGTATAACGAAAAAATCCCCCGTTGCTCATCCGAGCGACGGGGGATTTTTGTGCTTTTGTCTCTCACAACCATTGATCCAGCTGTGCTTCCACCTCGGGGATCTTTTTCACCTTCGGGGAACGGATGATGTTCTCATGCATGATGACCATGTCCGGATTACGGAGTGCCTGCAAATCTTCCAGCGGATTTTTTTCGACGACAATCATTTCCGCCAGTTTTCCCTGTTCAATAGAACCCGTTTTGTCCCCGATTCCGGCAAGCGTTGCGTTGAGCAGGGTCGCGGAATAAAGGGCAAAGGAGTTGGTCACTCCGCAGTACTTGACAAAATAGCAAAGCTCCCGCCACATATCATACTGCGTCACATAGGGGCAGGCGGTGTCGGTACCGAGACCGACGGGAATTCCCTCCTTCAGGCATTCCTTTGCAAGCGAAATGATCCCGTCAAAAACGATCTTGCCGTTTTCTTTCTGCTCATAGGTTGCGTGCGAGACCTCCCGGTCAAACAGCGCAAACGGGAGTGCCGGCGAAAGGGTGGATACCTGAAACGCCTTCCGCTCCCGGAACAGTTTCATGATCTCTTCGGTCGGCTTTGCGCCGTGTTCGATCGAATCGATGCCGTTTTCCAGCGCGACCTTCACCCCTTCGGGGCTTTCCACGTGCGCAGCCACCTGAAAGCCGAGTGCGTGCGCCCGGTCGCAGGCTGCCTTCACGATTTCGGGCGACATTCTGAGAACGCCCGGCTCGCCGACACGCTCCGCGTCAAGCACGCCGCCGGTGATCATCAGCTTGATGATGTCCGGTTTTTCTCTTGCGATCCGATCCACGTACCCTGCCGCTTCTTCCGGCGAGGACGCCACATAGGCAAGCGACCCTGCCATATGTCCTCCTTTTACGGAAATCGCCATGTTGGACGCCAGAATGCGCGGTCCGATCCGTTTTCCTGCGTTGATCTCATCCCGCACGGTTGTATCGAAATCGGCGATGCCGCCGACGGTGCGGATGGTGGTAACGCCGCTGTACAGCTGTGTTTTTGCAAAATCCGCGACCAGCTTCCTGCCGAGGCTTCTGGTCAGTGCGGTCGACGTAATCAATTTGACCAGCTTGACCGGGTCGGACTGTTTTTTCTTCGGCTTTCCCGACCCTGCCAGATGCACGTGCAGGTTGATCAGTCCGGGCAGGATGTACTTCCCGCCAAGATCTGTCTTTTCAAAATCCACAGGAACCTCTTTCTCCGGAACGATGCCGGAAATAACGCCGTCCTTTACCAGAACAGCGTTTCCCGTTTTGGGAGCCATGTTTTCCGTTCCGTCCAGAATGATGCAGTTTGTAAATGCTCTTTTCATTTTTTCATCTTCTTTGCTGTTTTTTATTACTTTCGCTGTGTAACCCGGGTTCCGGTCTGCAATTTGGTTTTCCGAAAATATTATAGACGATTCCCTTACGAAAATCAAGCCCCGACAGTACGGAGCTTCACTTTATCGCCCATTTTCAGGGCTTTTTCCTGGTTTTCTCTTTTTTGTGAGTACAATGCCGCCGGATTCCGCAATTACCAATATTTATGGGGTTCCCTTTTTCCCTTCTCTTGATTATAATGATACTGAATAAAGGACAAAGAAGGAGGGTTCGACATGGAACTTATCCCGGTCGGCGACAATAAACTCAAAATCATGCTGACTTTATCGGATATGACCAGATTTGAAATTCCGGAGGGGACTCCGGATATACCCTGTGAGCAGATCCGGCTCGCTTTCCGCGAGATTCTGAACGAAGCAAGTTCCATTACGGGTTTCAATGTCTCGGGGGACCGTCTGTACGTACAGTATTATCCGTCAAAGAAAGGCGGGTGTGAGTTGTTTGTTACAAAGCTCGGCCGCCCCGGTCAGAGCGACGGGCAATCCCCGGCACTCCCGACGGGAAGCACCGTCGGACTTGCAGAGCCTGCCGTCTGTCCCCCCAAGGACGGCGCCGACGGCGAACACAGGATCGCGGCGTATGCCTTTGAAAATGTATCCGTGCTGTTGTCTGCCTGTCATCGGCTCTTTGCATCGGGATACGGCGGTGACAGCGGCGCTTGGAAGGACGAAAACGGAAACGTATATCTGTTTCTGTACGGAATGCGCCGGTTGCGGGTCGGACAGCATGACCCTTATGCCTTTCTTTCGGAATACGGCACGCCGGAAAACGCGGATTCCCTGCTTCTCTACATAAGGGAACACGCAAAACCGATCTGTGAGACCCATGCAGTGGAAACGCTCGCGCGGCTGTAACCCGTGAGCGAGGGAATGAGCCGGGTGCGGAACGGAAACCGGTCGGCGTTGCGGCACCGCGGAAAACTCTCCCCATTTGAAAGAAACGGTGCCTGCTGCCGCACCGATAACTTTCACAGTGACGCTGTCTCAACAAAACGCACCTTTTCCGGAAGCAAATCAGAAAATCCGACAGATCAGACTCCCCTTGGGCTTGCCTTCGGGGAGTTTTTCTGTTATACTGTAACTAACCTTGTATAAAACAACCCGAAAAGAGGAAAAAAATATGGAAACATGGGATTCTCTTTATGAAAAATGCGCCGCGTGCCACGCCTGTGCGCTCGGCGACAGCCGGACAAACTGCGTATTCGGCACCGGTAACAAAAACGCCGATCTTCTGTTCATCGGCGAAGCGCCCGGCGAACAGGAGGACCTGACGGGCACGCCGTTTGTCGGCAGAGCCGGTCAACTTCTCGATAAATTCCTCTTTGCGGTCGATATCCCGCGGGAATCCGTCTACATAGCCAACATTCTCAAGTGCCGTCCGCCCAAGAACCGTGATCCGCTTCCGGAAGAAGAGGATGCCTGCATCGGTTACTTGCGCGAACAGCTCCGTCTTATTCAGCCAAAGGTAATCGTCTGCCTCGGCAGAATCGCAGCCATGCGTGTCATCAAGCCGGATTTCAAGATCACCAAAGAACACGGCGTCTGGTTCCGTAAGGGAGAGTATCTCATCACCGCCGTCTATCACCCCGCTGCCCTTCTGCGCGACCCGCGAAAAAAAGAGGATATGCTGACGGACATGAAATCCATCAAGGCAAAACTGGACGAGGCGGAGCCCGAAGCAAAATAACTAGTTCAAAGGAACAGAGTCGTTATGGATTTTTTCGCACTGCTCGGCATGATCGCCACGCTATTTTTGCTTCTCATCACCGGATATCTATGCCGCCGGATCGGAATTGTGGACGATCATTCCGCGAAAAAGTTTTCCCGGCTGATCATTGAGATCGGTCAGCCGGCACTGATTGTTTCCGCGCTGATTAATGCGGAATACTCTCAAAAAAACCTTAAAGTCGTGCCGGTCGCCTTCGGCGTTTCCCTGCTTCTCCATGTGTTTTTTGCGGTCTTTGCGTACTTCACGGCAAAAGCACTGCGCGATCCGGGGGAGCGGAAAATGACCGAATACTCCGTGGTTTTTGCCAACTGCGGATTTATCGGGCTTCCGATTCTGGAATCCATGTTCGGGAGTTTCGGACTCTTTCTCGGCGTATTCAACTTTGTAACCTTCAATCTTCTGATCTGGACGTGGGGGATCGCGGTTCTCGGACGCGGGCGGGAGGACATCCGTCTGACCGTCAGGCGCGCGCTTGTTAACTTCGGAACGATTCCCGGTGCAATCGGGATCGGGCTGTATCTTTCGCACCTTCCGCTCCCGTCCTTCGTTTACACGTTTTCCTCTTATCTTGCAAACCTCTGCACGCCGATCTCGGTCATTGTCACGGGTGCGCTCATTGCCACAAAACCGCTGAAAAGCCTGTTTTTTGACGGGAAGCTGTACTATCAGAGTTTTCTCAAGCTGATCGCGCTTCCGCTCCTCACGGCACTGCTTGCGAAAGGGGCCACTGTTCTCTTTCACGTGCCGGACGCAGAAACATGGATCCTCTTCTGTACCGTTGTCGCCGCGCTGCCGAGTGCGTCCACCGTCACCATGATGGCGGAGCGTTACGGATTGGAGCGCGCGGATTTTGCGTCGCAGGCAGTCGGGCTTTCGTCGATGCTTTCGCTCGGAACGCTTCCCCTTACGGTCTGGTTCGCACACCTCATTGCGGGAATCTGAATGTGGGTTCTCTGCCGGATAACCGAACAGGTACACGAGCAGTTTGGTCAGCTTGTTTCATCGCCGGAATCCGGGTATTGATTCCTCCGGACCACCGGGCTAAACCGTGTAAGCGGTTTCGCTTACGCATCTGAATCCGGGGTTGGATTTTTTAGTTAAACGAACAGAACCGCATAAAATGTAAAAATACGGCACCATTCGGTGCCGTATTTTTTTATGGAAAAACCGACACGGAACAAGATCGCACCTGTGCACTCGCCGGCTCGCGGGTTTGTGCGTTATGCGCTTGCGTGTCAACGTGCCTGCACTGTCAACGGAATATCCCGCCGGGATCAATAGAAGGTCGCAACCTCTTCTTCCGGCTTCTCTGCCATCTCAAAAGAAACTGCGTGAAGCACGGGGCCGTTGTTCTGATACATCTTGTGCGCCTCAATCGCGATCTTTGCGGTGACAATAATCCAGTCGCGGGTACGGAGCCTGACCGCCTCCGGGAAGATACAGACCAAACCGTGATAGGCAATATCCGCGGCGCAACAGGTCATAATGTGTCTGCCGACCACGGCGGTATCCTTCGGAAGACGGCCGTCACGGGCAACGATTCCCTTAAAGCGGATGGTCTTTCCGTCGTACTTTTCCATGTCCTCGGTCAGATCCCGGTACCAGAGCGCATAGTCGCGGTCGGCGATCTCGATGACGGGAGCGTTCACGTCAAACGGAAGCGGGTCCTCCACTTCGTCATACTCCACGTGTCCGTCCGGGTAATCGTATGCGATGGACGCGCGGCGGGTAATGCCGCGGATCACCTTGTGAATCGCGTCCTTATCAATGCCCTCCGGGGTACGGTTGAGCACGATCATTTCGGCGTTCTGGAGCTTATCCACCATGAGCTGGCGCATATTGGCGTTGTAGGTGAGGAAGGTGGAGGCATCGGCAAACAGCATCTGCTGATAGATATACCATCCCTCCGGCATCGCTTCATAGAAGTCCTGCACGCTCCACATTCCGTTGTATTCCACGACCACGCGGTCGTATTTATGCTTCTTTGCGAGCGCGGTCAGATTGGCTTCGTTCAGGTCCTGTTTGTCCTCAATCTGCTCGATCCAGACGTTTTTCGCCCAGAAGCTCTCCGGCTCGTATTCGTCGATTCCCTCCTCACAGACAAGAAGAAGTGTCTTCTCGCCGGAGTTGAACCGCTGATCCTCCAGCGACTCCTGAATGACATGCGTTTTTCCGCCCTCCAGAAATCCCGTAAAGAGATATACCGGCATTTCCATAGTTTTCTTTCCTTTCCGTTTGCAATTCTCTGCGGCACCCTGCATAAGGGATACCTGCAGTCGGAAGTCCCCGATTACTTGGAAACTCCGAACAGCTCGGCGATTGCCGTCTCATTGATTTTGGAACCGATGACGCACAGTCTGCCGGTGACATCGGCAGAGCCGTGGCGGACGTCGGGTTCGCCGGGCACATAATCAAAGTGGATCCAGTTACCGTCCACGGAATCCACGATTCCCTTTGCACGCAGGATCATGCCGTACTTTTCGGCGTCACCCAGCGCGTTCAGGATGGCGGTCAGTTCCTCGGTCGTGAACTTCTTCGCGGTCTCGGTGCCCCAGCTGGTGAACACCTCGTCGGCATGGTGGTGATGATGGTGATGGTGGTGTTCTTCCCCGTCTTCATCCTCATCGTGATGATGGCAGCATTCGTGATCGTCATCATCGTGATGATGGTGGTGATGCTCGTCCTCGTCTTCATCCTCATCATGGTGATGATGGCAGCAGCACTCGTCATCGTCATCATCGTGATGATGGTGGTGATGCTCGCCTTCGTCTTCATCCTCATCATGGTGATGATGGCAGCAGCACTCGTCGTCATCGTCATCATCGTCGTGATGGTGGTGTTCCTCCTCGGTCTCTGCGGCAAGGCGGGCAAGCTCCGCGTCAATGGTATTTCTGCGTTCCATAGCGGCAAGCAGGGTCTTTCCGTCAAGGCTTTCCCAGTCGGTCGTGACGATCGTAGCGGTGGTATTGTGCTCCTTCAGCATGGCAACGCATTCTTCGATCTTCTTTTCCGACGCGGTGCCGGTATGGCTGAGGACGATACAGCCGGCGTTTTCGATCTGATCATCGAAGAATTCGCCGAAATTCTTCATATACATCTTGCACTTATTGGCGTCGACCACGGTGGTAAAGCCGTTGAGGATCGCGCCGTCGGCATGGATACCCTGCACGGCACGGATGACGTCACTGAGCTTGCCGACGCCGGACGGTTCGATGATGATACGGTCGGGCGCGTACTCCGCAAGCACTTTTTTGAGTGCTCTTCCGAAGTCGCCGACAAGCGAACAGCAGATACAGCCGGAGTTCATTTCGGTGATCTGGATGCCGGCGTCCTTCATGAAGCCGCCGTCAATACCGATCTCACCGAATTCGTTTTCAATGAGGACGACCTTTTCGCCCGCATACGCTTCCTTGATCAGTTTTTTGATCAGGGTCGTCTTGCCGGCTCCGAGAAAGCCCGAAAAAATGTCGATTTTTGTCATAATGGAATTCATTCCTTTCCTTTTCCGGTCATTTTGACCGGATCACCAAGCCTATGTTCCGCCGAAACATACCGTTTCAGTCGGAAATAAACTTCTCCGCATATATTTTAGTACAACTTTTTTGAAAAGTCAACGGGGGAAGCAGTATTTTGAGAGGAAATTTCAATCAGGCGAACTTAGCCCGCCCGCCGCGCAGCGGCGGAAGTACCCGATACAACAAAACCGCACCGGTACACGGTGCGGTTTTGTGATAAGGAACAAATGACTCTCCCGAAAAGAAACTCAGTTCCGCTCTGCTCTCATTTCCTGGAAGCAAGCGCTGCAATATACCGGCTTGTCAGCGGAAGGCTGGAACGGGACGCGTGCTTCGCCGCCGCACTTTGCGCAGACTGCGACGAAATACTGTCTCGGCTCCTTGCCGGCGTTCTTCTTCGCGTCACGGCATGCCTTGCAGGTCTTGGGTTTGTTCTGGAAGCCCTTTTCCTTGTAGAATGCCTGCTCACCCGCAGTGAACACGAACTCCTTGCCGCATTCCTTGCAGATCAGTGTCTCATCCTGAAATTCCTCGGACGATTCAATTTTTGCTTCTTCGTTCATTGCTTTTACCTCGCATGAAAAAAATTGATTTTGCCCTCGGACGGATTTCAACCGACATCTTTGAGTGAACAACGCTCTGACTTAAGCTACTGGGGCATAATGACTGATTATTTGCGGTCGAACAGTTTACGCAGTTTCTTCCGAATCCGGTAGATTGCGTTCGCGGCGGATTTCTCGCCGGTTCCGAACCGTTCTCCGATCTCCTTGGCGGTCATTCCGGACATATAACTCCACCAGACCGCATTCTCATAATCGGTAAGCGTATCTTCGATCAGGTCGTGAAGCGCTTTGAAATTCTCTTCCTCAATAATGCCGGAGGACGGATCATTCCATTCCTCCTCTGCCTCGCTGAGCGTCTCAACCGGAATCCCACGCTTTTTCTCGCGCAGACAGGAGACCAGCCCATTGGCGATACACACTTTTGCGTACAGTCCGAAACCCACCTCGGACTGCGTCAGATCATACCGCGCGACCGCCCGGCAAAAGCAAACGGTTGCTTCCTCGCGGAGGTCTTCGGTTTCCTGATCCGGCATTTCCTCCGAGCGGTACTTCTTGACCATGGAGGCAATCAAAGGCTTGTACATTCCGAGAAGCGCGGTGTACGCCCGCTGGCTTCCCCCCTGTGCCGCCTGCAAAAGCTCTCTCTCTTCCGAATCGGATGAGGTCAAATTTTCTCTATCACTGTTGTTCTCTTTCACGATCCGGTTCTCCGACATCAGGCAATCCGCCTTTTCGTATCCATGATTCATTATAACAAATTCCGCGGATTTGTCAAGCGGATTTTTGTTAAATGATTACACTTCCTTAAAAATTAGTTAATATGCGCAAACCGAGTATTACAGATTTGGGCTGTTTTACCAATTTGAGAATTGTGTATCTCGATTATTGATTGAACATGAAATTGACTTCCCCGGACAAAAGCGCCATACTGCTCCGGTAAACAATTTCCGGATGATCGTCCACATTCTCCTTCATCGCCTGCGCCCGCACCAGCGTGTCAACCGCCATCGTCACATGGAAAATCTCCGCGCCCTTCTCTTTCATGATGCAGATGAGGTCGTACCGGTCATCCTCCCGCTTTTCGATCCGGCAGGACCAGGTCACGCCGCGCCGCTTGAAATCGAGATACCGGAGCGCAATCTTCATGGTATCCCGGAGAATCGCGGGAAGAATATCCGAGTGCAGTTCCCTTGCAACCAGTCTGCCGTGATCGGTCACTTCATACAGGTCGTCCCCACGCTCGTCCTTTCCGTTCATGCGGATCAGCCCGTCATCCAGCATTTTCCCGAAATTTTCCGCGAAATCGAGATACATCACATAGTCTGTTTCCATCAGAATATCATTGATCGTCAGAAAAGACATCGGATACCCGATGTTCTCCATCAGATAAAGCACAAAAATCTTGACATTCTGGTCTCCGTCCACAACCCGTCCCATGGTATTCCTCCCTGCGTCAAGCGTACATGACTGTATTTTCATCTTATCATATTTTTTTATGCTTTTCAATAGGTTTTGTTTGCAATCCGGCGGGAAATGTGGTATGATATGTATATTACTTTACCCGAAAGGATCCCGCCCATGAAAAACATTGCCATCCTCGGATTCGGCACCGTCGGAAGCGGCGTTGCAAAGGTTCTCACCGACAATTGTTCTCTGATCGCCGGACGCGTCGGAGAAGAGATCCGCATCAAGTATATTCTCGACCTGCGCGATTTCCCGAACAGCCCCTTTGCGGACCGGATCACGCATGATTATAATGTCATTCTGAACGACCCCGATGTCACTCTTGTCGCGGAGATGATGGGCGGCTCCCACCCGGCTTATGAATTCACCAAGTCGGCGCTTGCCGCCAAAAAGAGCGTCGTGACCTCCAACAAGGAGGTGGTTGCGAATTTCGGCACGGAGCTGCTGAAGATTGCCAAGGAAAACCGCGTCAGTTATATGTTTGAAGCGAGCGTCGGCGGCGGCATTCCGATCATCCGTCCGCTCATCAACGATCTGGCGCCCAACAAAATTCTCTCGGTCAGCGGCATTCTCAACGGAACCACCAACTATATCCTGACCCAGATGATCGGGCACGGTGAATCCTTTGACCACGCGCTTGCGGAGGCGCAGAAAAAAGGCTTTGCGGAAGCCGATCCTTCCGCAGACGTAGACGGGCTTGACGCAGCACGAAAGATCGCGATTCTTTCCGCGCTTTCCTATGGGGTCCTCATCCCGCCCGACCGCGTTCACACGGAAGGAATCAGAGGAATTACCGAGGAGGACGTCCGACTTGCCCATGAGAACGGCTATGCCATCAAACTGATCGGCAAGACCGAACTGTCCGACGGGAAAGTCCTCTCCATGGTTTCCCCGCGATTTGTTCCGCTGTCTTCTCCTCTGGCATCCGTCGGCGGCGTATTCAACGGCGTTCTGGTGGACACCGACATGGTCGGCGAGGTCATGTTTTACGGGCAGGGCGCGGGAAAGCTCCCGACCGCCGGCGCCGTCTGCGCGGACATCGTGGACATTCTCTCCCACCGCTTTGAAGACCGCCGTGCGCCTGTATTTGAAGATGCGACCGATGAAAGCATTGCAGACTTTAGCACCTACGTCAGCAAAAACTGCTTCCTCCGGGACGGCGAATTTCTCGGGACCGACACGCTTTCGGAAACAGACGCGGACAAAAAGGCAAAGCATCTCGGCGCAAGACGCTACCGGATTCTTTGATCGGAGGTTGGGAGACCGGAGAGTGGTTTTCCCCGGCGTGTGACCCCCCGGCGATGAGAGAAACCAACAAAACAACAACGGTCTTTTGAAACCTAAAAAGCGGCTGCCCTCCCGTGCAGCCGCTTTTATTGTTACAAAAATGTGATCGCGCAGCGTTATCCGATGTCCGTCACTTCCTCTCGGGCGCGGGAGCGGGATTCCCGCGTGTGCCGTGTCTCCTCTCCGGAGCTTTTCCGGGAGAACCTTACGGAGAAGTAACACGTTGTTCCGTCCCGGATCTCCCGGCGCATGAGAAACAGCATCGTAACATTGAGAAGCGTCATCAGTCCGATGGAAAGATCGGCAAGCGTCCACACCGACTCCGGGGCGACGACGGAACCGAGCCAAACGAAACCCGCGAACAGAATCAGGTACATCTTGCGGAATACCGGCTTCCCCGACAGGAAGTGCACGCACTCCGCGCCGTAATTTGCCCAACAGACGAGCGTGGCAAATCCGAAAAACAGAACCGCAAACGCAATGACATATTCCGACCAGCCACCGAGTACCCGTGAATAGGCACGGATGGACATGAGCATTCCGTCCGGTGCGTACCCTTTTACCGAATCGTAACCGAGCAGAAGCACCAGCGCGCTGACTGTGCAGAGCAGAATGGTATCCACAAACACCTCAAAAATCCCCCAGAACCCCTGCTCTGCCGGGCTGTCGGTATTTGCAGACGCGTGCGCAGTCGGCGCCGTTCCGCATCCCGCTTCATTGGAAATGAGTCCGCGCATGGTTCCGAAGCGTACTGCACGCGAAGCGAAGAAGCCGAACACGCCGCCGACGGCGCTCATGGGGGAAAACGCTTCCCGGAAAATACTCCCGAACACCCCGCCGATCCGGTCACGGCAGATGACGATGACAGCGGCAGAAAGGATCAGATACACAAGCGTCATAAGGGGAACCAGTTTTTCCGTCACGGCAGCAATTCCGTGCGTTCCGCGGACGATTACCAGATAGGTAATCACCGCGATCACCGCGCCCGTCACCCACGTCGGAACCCCCATCACGCCGAGAAAAGAACGCGAAACCGCGTTGATCTGGACGACGCATCCCATGGAAAACGCATCAAGAATACACAAAACCGCAAAGATTCCTCCGACTGCCGCACCGAACCGCGGCAGCTTTCGCACAGAAAAGAAGTCCTTCATATAATAATAAGCGCCGCCGAACCGGTGTCCGTCCGGGGCGGTGCGTCTGTGTCCGACCGCCAGAACGATCTCCGCATACTTGAGTACCATAGCGGCAAGCGCGCTGACCCACATCCAGAAGATCGCTCCCGCACCGCCCATCATGACCGCTCCCGCGACCCCGACGATATTACCGACGCCGAGCGTTCCCGCAAGTGCGAGCGTCACCGCGCGGAACGGAGAGATTCCCTCTCCCGGTGGCTTTCTCGTCATGGCGCGAAGCATTGCTTCGGGGCGGCGTAACGGGTACCCCTTCAGATAAATGAGAAAAAATACCCCGCCTGCCAGAAGGCAGAACGGGACCGTCCGCCCAAGCAAAAACGCGTTGATCCATTCCAGCATATCTTACCTCCGTCACACAGCGGGTATTTCCCTGTCTTCTGCCCTCCGCATAAGCGGCGCAAATTTTTGTGCCATCGCAAAGGCAACGGCTCCGGGTGTCTGCGTGCTCCTTAAAAGCAGTGCGCATTCTTATACCAACGCACAAGTAACTGTTCTTCCGACGTTTGCCCGCACTACGCTTCAAGAAACAGGCAAACAATCAACTCCGGTGCCGCGATTCCGTGCGCACATCCGCCGCCCCGGCTCCCCTGCTTACCACTTTATTCGGTGAAAGAGCGCGATATGCGTCGAAGCGACGATTTTAGCACTTGAAGCCACTGACTATTTGTAAACGATATGTAAACAAATGCAAAAAGGCTTGATTTTTCCGTGTATTGATGTAAAATAGAAGCATAGTTTAGCACTCATGATGTTTGAGTGCCAAATCAAACAGTCATTGATCCGGTGCAGGCAGTCCTGCCGGGCACCCGATTTGAAGAGGAGGAATTCGATTATGACCATCAAACCCTTAGCCGACAGAGTAGTCGTAAAACTTGTGGAAGCAGAAGAAAAGACCAAGTCCGGTCTGATCCTCACCGCATCCGCGCAGGAAAAACCGCAGGTGGCGGAAGTCATTGCGGTCGGTCCCGGCGCGTATGACGAGAGCGGTAAGCTCATCCCGATGGAAGTCAAGGTCGGGCAAAAGGTCATCACCAGCAAGTATTCCGGAACCGAAGTCAAAATGGACGGCGTGGAATACAACATTGTCAAGCAGGGCGACATTCTCGCCATTGTTGACTGATTCTATCACAAAGGAGTGACACATTATGGCAAAGGAAATTCTTTACGGAATCGAAGCAAGAAATGCTCTGGTACGCGGCGTTGACAAACTCGCCGATACCGTGAAAATCACGCTCGGACCCAAGGGCCGCAACGTGGTTCTGGATAAAAAGTACGGTTCTCCGCTCATCACCAACGACGGTGTGACTATCGCAAAGGACATCGAACTCGAGGATGAAGCGGAAAACATGGGTGCACAGCTTGTCAAGGAAGTCGCAACAAAGACCAACGACGCGGCAGGCGACGGCACCACAACCGCTACCCTTCTCGCGCAGGCATTTGTCCGCGAGGGTATGAAGAACGTGACCGCAGGTGCTAACCCGATGGTCGTCCGTAAGGGCATAAAAAAGGCAGTAGACACCGCTGTGGAGGAGCTCAAGAAAAACTCCAAGAAGGTCAACGGCAAAGAGGATATCACGAGAGTCGGCACCATTTCCGCCGGCGACGAGGTAATCGGTACGCTGATTGCCGACGCAATGGAAAAGGTGACCTCCGACGGAGTCATCACGGTCGAGGAATCCAAGTCTGCTGAAACCTATTCTGAGGTCGTGGAAGGAATGCAGTTTGACCGCGGTTACCTGTCCCCCTACATGGCAACCGATCCCGACAAGATGGAAGCTGTCATCGACGATGCGCTCCTGCTCATCACCGATAAGAAGATTTCCAACATTCAGGAGGTTCTTCCCCTCCTTGAGCAGGTCGTCCAGGCGGGCGGCAAGCTGCTCATCATCGCAGAGGACGTTGAGGGCGAGGCTCTGACCACGCTGGTGCTCAACAAGCTGCGCGGCACCTTCAACTGCGTTGCCGTCAAGGCACCCGGTTTCGGTGACAGACGCAAGGAAATGCTCCGCGATATTGCTATCCTGACCGGCGGCGAGGTCATTACCTCCGAGTTGGGTCTTGAACTGAAGGACGCAACGCTTGCACAGCTTGGTCATGCACGTCAGGTCAAGGTGACCAAGGAGAACACGATCATCGTCGGCGGTGCCGGCAACCCTGCCGACATTCAGGCGCGGATCGCTCAGATCAAGTCCGAGATTGAGAACACGACCTCCGATTTCGACCGCGAGAAGCTCCAGGAGAGACTGGCAAAGCTGTCCGGCGGCGTTGCGGTCATCAAGGTGGGTGCCGCTACCGAAGCCGAGATGAAGGAAAAGAAGCTCCGCATCGAGGACGCGCTCAATGCAACCAAGGCGGCTGTCGAGGAAGGCATCGTCCCCGGCGGCGGAACCGCTTACCTCAATGTCATTCCCGCAGTCACCGCGCTGCTTGAAACGGTCGAGGGTGACGAAAAGACCGGCGTCCGCATCGTACTCAAGGCGCTGGAGGAGCCTGTCCGTCAGATCGCCGCAAATGCAGGCTTTGACGGCGGCGTGATCGTCAACAACATCATGAACAGCGGCAAAGCCGGCTACGGTTTCGACGCTTACAACGAAAAGTACTGCGACATGATGGAATCCGGTATCGTTGATCCTACCAAGGTGACCCGTTCCGCACTCCAGAACGCCGCTTCCATCGCATCGGTCATTCTGACGACCGAATCCGTTGTTGCGGATAAAAAGGAAGAAAACCCTGCTCCCGCGGCTCCCGCAGGCGGCATGGGTGGAATGTATTGATCCGCTTCCCTATTCAAAGACACCCCCGCCCGCGCGAATGCGCGGGCGGGGGTTTTTCGACTGATTTCACCGGAACGGGAAAACCTCCGTTATTTTCTTAAAAAAGCAAGCGTATTTCAGGGTATTCTCACATAAACGAAAGTTCCCGCCACGAAAATTGTTGACTTTATGTCTTCCCCGTGCTATAATAATTTGGTTGCGAAGCCCTGCTTTGCAAGTTATGACAGGAGGTGTTGTTCCCATGGTAGAAGAAACCTGTGATAAATTGATGCAACTGCTGAACACCCGGCAGTATGCAACCTTCATGCACGAGGTGGATGAGCTCAACCCGGTCGATGCTGCGGAATTCCTGACACAGCTTCCGGAGGAACGACTCCCCGCCGTCTTCCGCCTGCTCAAGAAAGACACTGCGGCGGACGTGTTCGCGGAGCTTGACCCCGAAATTCAGCAAAAGATCATCACCGCGATGACAGACCGCGAACTTTCCGGCATTCTCGAGGACCTGTTCGTCGATGACGCCGTGGATATGATGGAGGAAATGCCCGCAAGCGTCGTCAAGCGGATCATGAAGAACGCAACCCCCGAAACGAGAGCAGAAATCAACCGCTTCCTCGCCTACCCCGAAGACAGCGCCGGCAGCGTCATGACCTCGGAGTATATCGAACTGAAGCGTACCATGACATGCACCGAGGCAATCGACTATATCCGCAAAACCGGTTTTGAGAAGGAGACCGTCTACGTCGCGTATGTCACCGATCAGCAGCGGATTCTGCAAGGCACCGTTCTGCTCAACGAACTGCTGTTTGCCCAGCCCGATACCAAGATCGAAGATATCATGGACGCAAACACCATCTGCGTCACTACGCTCGACGACCAGGAAACCGTGGCATCCCTTATCTCCAAATACGACCTGCTTGCCCTTCCCGTCGTGGACAAGGAGCACCGGCTCGTCGGTATCGTCACGGTCGATGACGCAATGGACGTCATGCAGGACGAGGTGACGGAGGATATCGAAAAGATGGCGGCTATTGTGCCGAGCGACAAGCCGTACCTCAAAACGGGCGTTTTTGAAACCTGGAAAAAACGTATCCCGTGGCTGCTCCTCCTGATGATCACCGCGACCTTCACCAGCACGATCCTGTCTTCCCTGGAAAGCAAGATCGACTCGCTCTTCGGTGTCGGCGTGCTCACGCTGTCGCTCGCGGCGTTTGTCCCGATGCTGACGGATACGGGCGGTAATGCGGGCAGTCAGGCGTCGGTCTCGATCATCCGTGCACTTTCCCTGAACGAGATTTCGGCAAAGGACATCTTCCGCATTCTCTGGAAGGAGCTTCGCGTTTCGTTCTTGTGCGGTATCACCATTGCCGCCGCCTGCTTCATCAAGGTGTGGGTGGTGGACTGCCGTTGCCGCTTTACCAAGGAGTGTCTGTTTGTTCCGCTCATCGTCAGTTTGACCATTTTCTGCGCGATCGTGCTTGCAAAGCTCGTCGGTACCCTGCTCCCGATGCTTGCAAAGGCGCTCAAATTTGACCCTGCCGTCATGGCGTCCCCGTTCATCACGACCATTGTGGACACGCTGACGCTTCTGCTTTACTACTTCTTTGTGACCAATCTCCTCGTGCGGATCCTGACCTGATTCTTTTGAATCAGCTCCTCATACACCGCTTCCAGTGCTCTTGTCATGCCGGAAGCGGTGTATTTTTGCCGGTACCGCACACGGGCATTCTCCGACATGGACCGGAGCAGTTCCGGGTCATCCCGGAGAAGCAGAATCTTTTCCGCAAATGCCACGGGGTTCTTCATGGGTACAACAAAGCCGGTTTTCCCGTCCTCCACCATATCCGGGTTTCCGCCGAAATCGCTGACGATTGCAGGGAGACCCGCGCTGTACCCCTCCGAGATCGCGAGGCAGGAGGTTTCGGTGCCGACCGAGCAATTGACATTGGCCGAGAAAAGCCGGAAGTACGGTGCGGGGTCCTGAGCAAAGCCCGTAAAAATGACCGGGGTTTCGATACCGAGCGTCCCTGCCAAATGCCGGAGCTCCGCTTCCCTTTGCCCTTTTCCGACGACGAGAAAGCGGAGGGTCGGATCGCGCAGAAGACAGAGCTTCGCCGCGCGGAGAAAGGTATCATGATCTTTGCACGCTTCCAGGCGCGCGCAGATACCGACCACAAAACTTCCGGCGGGGATTCCGAGACGCTCCCGCAGAGCTTGCACTTCTTCTGCCGATACCTCCCGTAGCGGATCGCTTCCGTTGACAATCACGGTCACGCGGTCGGCGGGGATGCCGGTTTCGGTCAGGTTTTGCTTTGCCGCGCGGGCAACGGCAATAAACCGATGCGTAAGCAGACACTGAAACGCGCCGTTCCCCTGTTTCCCCGGGAACCGGCAGAGCCACGGGGTCGGCGGGAACGCGCAATGGCGGGTCATCAGGCGGATGGGTACCCCCGCAAGCAAGCCCGCGACACGCCCTGAGAGAGAGGCATGGGTATGCAGGATCTGCGGGCGCAGGCGACGGAGCATCCCGGCGATTTCGGGAATCGTGCGTATATCCGCGCTTTTATCCGCGCGACCGGCAAAGGCGGACAAAGCCGCCTTGCCGTAGCAAAGGTGCGGCACGTCAAGCGTATCAAGACGCGGGATCAGCGCACTCCCCCAAGGCAGGATCACATAAGGGTCATACCGGGTTCTGTCCGTATGCCGGAGCAGATTGCAAAGGAGCACTCCTGCCCC
This sequence comes from uncultured Eubacteriales bacterium, assembly GCA_934525675.1. Classification (GTDB taxonomy): domain Bacteria; phylum Bacillota; class Clostridia; order Oscillospirales; family CAG-272; genus CAKVOU01. Next base: position 231,600 of record CAKSZH010000001.1, on the reverse strand, counting down.
GCCGATATTGGTGTCGCTGATGATGTGCACAACGCGGATCCGATTCATTCCCTGTATTCCTCCCGTCTGTTTTCCGGGTCAGATCCAGTTGCATTTGCCCGGTGGAACCGTATATAGGTTTCCCTTGCGGCATAAAAGATATGCCGAAGGGAATACTGCGTTCCGGGAAGAATGCAGGATACCAAAAATCGTTAAAAGCCGACGTTTCTGAATCCGCGCCGGCGTGGCGGAGGCACGTCCGGCACGATTAACACGCCATGGTCTCCTTGCCGCTTGCTCTGATGGATTCGGAGTCCTTCTGCGGGAAACGTCGGCGGCAAACAAGCAAGGGCATAGACAAAAGCGGTACCGGGAAACTCTGTGAGTTTCCCGGTACCGCTTTTTATCTGTACAGATGAGCGGATATGTTCAATATCCCGCCCGATTACTTTCTGTTCTTCGGCTTGAAGAAATCATCGAAGAGATCGTCGAAATCATCATCGTTCACGACAGTCTTTTTCTCTTCCTTGACGGGTTCGGGAGCAGGCTGTTCTGCCGGCTTCGCCTCAACCTTGGGTTCAACAACCGTAGCGGTCGGCTTGACTGCGGGAATGGTCCTGACTTCGGGAGCAGGGGCAGGTGCCGCTTTCTTCTCTGCCGGGACCGTCTGCTGTTCGGGCTTCTTTTCAAAGCCGGTCGCAATGATGGTGATCTTCATCTCGTCTTCCAGATCGGTATCAAAGCTGACACCCCAGATGACATTTGCATCCTCGCTTGCTTCGCTTGCGATCATCTTGGATGCGAGCGTTGCATCTTCAAGGCTGACATCGGGAGAAATGGTCATGCTCATCAGGATGCCATGCGCACCCTTGATGGAGGTTTCAAGCAGGGGGCTGGAAATCGCCTCCTTCGCCGCGACCTCTGCCTTGTCCGCACCGGTGCCGCTGCCGACACCCATGTGTGCGTAACCCGCGTTTTTCATGACGCTGGTCACGTCCGCAAAGTCAAGGTTGATGAAGCCGAAGCCGTTGATCAGGTCGGAGATGGACTTGACGCCGTTACGAAGCACGCTGTCCGCCGTTTCAAACGCCTTGAACATGGTGATGCAGGTATCGGTGACTTCCTTCAGTCTCTCGTTCGGGATCACGACAAGAGAGTCCACATACTGACTCAGCTCCGCAATACCCGCTTCCGCCTGCCGCATTCTCTTCTGGAGTTCGAATTCAAACGGCTTGGTCACGATGCCGATGGTCAGAATGTCCATCTCGTGCGCCACGCGCGCGATGACGGGAGCCGCGCCGGTACCGGTGCCGCCGCCCATGCCGGCAATGACGAATGCCATATCCGTGCCGCTGAGCATTTTCTTGATATCTTCCAGGGATTCTTCTGCGGCTCTCTCGCCCATTTCCGGGTTCGCGCCACAGCCGAAGCCGTGTGTGATCTTACTGCCGATGACGAGCTTGGTCCCCGCCTCGGACTTGTTCAGTGCCTGACGGTCGGTATTGACCGCGACAAAATCCACGCCGACAATCTTATCCGTAATCATGCGGTTGACCGCGTTGTTTCCGCCGCCGCCGACACCGATTACTTTAATACTGACTCCGCTTTCATTGCTATCGTCATGTTCAAACGTCATGTTACTTCCTCCCGTTTCGACACGTATTCGCATAGCGTCCGGAGTACGGTCCGGCGCACACATATATACACTATATATAATAACGGATTCTCACGTGTTTTGCAAGAGATTTTTGAAAAATAAATGAAATTTTTCGCCTTGATTCAGGGGTCATGGCGTACAGGCGTATCAGTCTACAATACGGAAGGTCGCTTTTTTGACGTCGGAAACATTGATTTCGGCATGTGACCAGCTTTTCCCCGCGTTTTCAGCCAGCACTGCCGCGGCAAGCTCCAGCTTAACGGGCAAGGAATCCGTGTCACCGAGGATGACCGTCAGCCCGTCCTCACACCGAAGCCGATAATAGTACCTGCTCCCAAGGTCAATCGCCGTAACCCGCAGAGGGTCCTCTGTATTTTTCAATGCCGCCGTAATTCCGGCTGCGGCAGCCGGCTCCTCCTTCCACTCGTTGCACGCCTCACCGATCACGGCATTCCTCCCGGTGGGCAGAAGCAGAACCGGGAGCGTTGCGTCAGGGTCGCCCCCCGCGCGTTCCAGCACCGTGAAATCTTCCGAGACAAGGTAGTCTCCGTTCTCCGCGCGGACGGTGTAAGCAGCTGTGTACTCCGTCACACGAATGCGTACCTTGCCGAAGAGACTTTTTTCAACCGAGGCATTTCTGATCCAGACATACCGTTCGGTCAGCTTGTCCGAAAGGGCTTTTTCGTCAAGTGAAGAAAGCGGTGCGCCGATTCGGATCTCCGCCGCCGCAAGCAATTCCTCCGCAGAACAGCGGGAATTGCCCGTGATCTCCACTCCCCTGATCCGGAAGAGATAAGAAACTCCGATCATTACTCCGCACGCAAGCGTAAGCGCCACAGACAGCAACAAAAAGCGCAGTACCCTTTTTTTCTGTCGGGCGATGCGCTTTCTGCATTCTTTTTTGAATACTGCCTGCGGATCCGGCATATCCGTCCTCACAATTCTCTGTCCGGTGTTACTTTGTGCCACCCGGGAAAGCTCCGCGGGATTCCCGGGTGACACATACAACACTTCAGTTTTTTTGTGCTTTCTGATGCGCGGTCACCATCCGGCGCAGTTCTTCGTAAATTCTGCGGTTGGCGTCCGGAACGGCAAAGGTCCGGATATTCCGTTCCATCTCCGCGCGTTTGGCGGGATTCTCCAGAAGCGAAACCGTTTCGGGGATCAGCTTTCCGGACGACAGCTCGGATTCCTGCACCAGCGTGACCGCGCCCTTATCGCTGAGCGCCTTGGCATTGCGGTACTGGTGGTTCTCCGCAACATACGGAGACGGCACCATGACTGCCGCACGTCCGGTCAGGGCAAGCTCCGAGGTCGTCATGGCACCCGCACGGCAGATGACCACATCCGACGCCGCCATGTAATACGGCATATCGTCAATGTAAGGTCGGAGCTCCAGGTTCTTTTTACGGTCAAGCCCCATCCCGCGATAGATCTTGAGGATCTCGTCGTAATGGGTCTTGCCGGTCGCATGAATGTGCCGGATCTCCGGGTGCTTTCCCGTGTAATTCTTCATCAGGTCAAGCACAGCGTCGGTCAGATACTGCGCGCCGAGGCTTCCGCCGAAGGAGATTACAAGAAGAGATTCCCTGATCCCGAGTTTCTCCTTTGCCTCCTCGCGTCCCACATCTCCGAAATGATCCCGGAGCGGGTTACCGACCTGCATGGTCTTATTTTTTGCCTTGAGCAGATCCGCGGTTTCGGCAAAGTTGATGAACACACGGTCAACATAGTTCTGAAGCCGTCTGACTGCCATGCCGGGGAGTGCATTGGATTCGTGAACCGCCGTCGGAATTTCCTCTCTTGCGGCGGCAACGAGGATCGGCCAGCAGGCGTACCCGCCCGTTCCGACCACAATGTCGGGCTTGAAATCGTGCAGAATCTTTCTCGTGGACGGGTAATACGGCGAAAACACCGCACGATAAAGCGCCTTGATGTTGGAGGGCGACAGCGACCGCTGGATTCCGCTTGCCTTGACCGTATAAATCGGATAACCGAGACGGAGCAGGTCGTCGTTTCTCGTTTCCTTTTCGGTCCCGACAAACGCGATCTCCGAGTCCGGTTCGTTGGCTTTGACAATAGATGCAATGGCAATGGCGGGGTTAATATGTCCTGCGGTCCCGCCGCCGGTCAGAAGAATTCTCATCGTTCTCGTCACTCTTTCGCCATGCGCTGTCCGCCGGAGAAAGATCCTTTCCCGTGTTTCTCGCGAAATGTTGCCGCCTCACTGCTTGACGGCGGAATATCTCGAAATGGACAGAACAATCGCCATTTCAAAAATCTGGAGAGCAAGCGCCGTTCCTCCGTAGCTGAAGAACGGAAGCGAAATACCGGTGTTCGGCATGGAGTTGGTCACCACGGCGATATTGAGAACCGCCTGAAGCACGACCTTGATGCAAAGCCCGTACACAACGAGTGAAGAAAAGCGGTCTGGCGCTTTGGATGCGATCCTGAAGCCGCGCCACAGAAGCAGGGCGAACAGGACCACCACGATGAGAGCGCCGACAAAGCCAAGCTCCTCGCAGACGATGGTAAAGATAAAGTCGTTCTGCGGCTGAGAAACGTATCCGTATTTCTGTCGGCTGTTGCCGAGCCCGAGTCCGAACAGATTTCCGGAGCCGATGGCGTAAAGCCCCTGAAGCGTCTGCCATGCACTGCCCAAGGGATCCACCTGCTCGAGGTAAAGCCACGTGTTGACACGGTCCTGCGCGTAATCGGACACGAGGACAAGCAGACACCCGACCGCGGCAACCGCCCCTGCAATAAAAACGATGTACCGCATTCGCGTTCCGCCGAGGAACATCATGGAAATGCCGATCATGCCGATGATCATAAGTCCGGAAATATGTTTTTCCAGAAGTACGAGTGCTAAGATCAGTCCGAGCATCAGTCCCGGAATCAGCACGCCGTGCTTGAGACTCCCGCCGAACTTATGCCGCGAGTTGACCTCTTTTTCATGGTCCGAAAGATATGCCGCAAGCACCAGAACGACCGCCAGCTTGGCAATCTCGGACGGCTGAATGGAGAGCGGACCGATCGCGATCCAGCGTTGTGCGCCGCCGCCTTCCCTGCCGATGACCAGCACCAGAAGAAGCAGGAGTACCGCGCCGATGTAGATGGGCATGGAGAGAAATCGCCAGACCCAGGGCTTGGCGCGGAGTACGAACGGTACGCTGATGCCGATGGCAAACAGCATGAACATGAGATGCCGGAGAATATAATAATTCGCGTTATCCATGTACTGCTCGCCGTAAACCGAGCTGGCGCTGTACACCATGACGGCGCCGTAACCGAGCAGAGCGCAGACGATGAGCAGAAACGGAATGTCGATTCCGCCGCGCACCATGGTGACCGGTTCTTCCGGCTCGCTTTTCGTCAGCGGCTCGGTAAAGAAAATGTCACGCTTCCCGCGCTTCACTTCCAGCTCCCGGCGGAATTTTTTCACACGTCCGCCGAGCGAAAACCCGTTCCTTTGGTCGGGGTTTCCGGATTTCTCCGGGGTGTTTCCGGGCAGATTGGGGGAATCTTCGGGTGATTTTTTCGTCCGTTGCTTTTCCGGCTGCATCCGACCGCCCCCTTTCAGGATACCTGTTTTTCGTTTTACGTCCTTACAATGCGAACCACGCGACCGCACAGAAAACGGCGGTCACGAGAGCCGCGACGGATACGATCTTTACCTCGCTCCACCCCTTCATTTCAAGGGTATGGTGAAGCGGTGCCATGGGGAAAACCTTCTTGTGAAACACGTCGATCGCGATAATCTGGATCGCGCTTGTGACCGCTTCCAGAATAAAGAAGAACGACGCAATGAGAATGGCAATGGGATTGCCGATCATAAAGCCCGCGCCCATGATGATACCGCCGAGAAAGAGCGAGCCGGTATCTCCCATAAATACCTTCGCGGGATGAAAGTTGAAAATGAGAAAGCCGACCATTGCGCCGATCATTGCGCCGCCGACAAGCGACAGGTCGCGGTCACCGGTCAGGAACGCGGCAACCGTAAAGAATGCGGCAATGACCAGCGTTACGGTGGACGCAAGACCGTCCACGCCGTCGGTGATATTGGTACTGTTGGTCATGCCGGCTACGCACAGAAGCGCAAGCGGCCAGAAGCCCCAGCCGAAATCAAACGTCCTGCCGCCCGTAAACGGAAGCGTAACGACGGTGGTGAGGTTCCCCGTCGTTCCCATGACGATGAGATACACTGTGCCGACAAGAAGAAGCAGAAGCATCTTCTGATAGGAGCGAAGTCCCTCGTTCTCTTTTTTGATGAGCTTGCGGTAATCGTCGATAAAACCGACCGCCGCACAGCCGGAAGCCAGAAACACCGTCATGGCAAGCGGGACCAGCTCCGCCGTGTTCCCACCGCGGACCGCCTCGGCGATAAATAACCCTGCAGTCGTCAGAAGCAAAGGAAAAATAAAGCAGAGACCGCCCATCATGGGGGTTCCCTGTTTCTGATCGTGCCAGCGGGGACCGTAATCGTTGATGGTCTGCCCGACCTTATGCGCACGAAGGATCGGGATGAGGATGACCGAACACAGCACCGTAAGTGCAAATACACTTACGGTGCAGATCAGGAATTCCGAAAGACTGACGTCACCCATCTCAGTGCTCCCTTACCGATTCGGACAGATATTCCACAGCGCGCTCCAGTCTCATTCCGCGGCTTCCCTTCACCAGAAGAATCCCGTTCTCCGGAAGCACCCCGCAAAGGAACGCAGTTGCTTCGGCAAACTCGTCGCGCGACGCAAACACGCGGATGTTCTCTTCTTTCATGCCACCGCGGATCGCGCCACGGCGGTACGCGTCGGCATACTGACCGATCGCGGAAAGGCAGACGGCGCCGCACTTTGCCATGCGGTAACCGGTCTCCTCGTGAAGCGCGTCGGAGGTCGCGCCAAGCTCCAGCATATCGCCGAGCAGTGCGCCCGCGACCTTGCCGGTCATGTTGCGGAGTTCGCCCATCACGCTTGCCGCCGCGGACATGGATTCGGGACTTGCGTTGTAGCAGTCCGAAATAACGGTCCGCTTGCCTGCCGTGAGAATCTGTTGGCGCATATTGACCGAACGGTAAGAAGCGAGACCTCTCCGGATCGCTTCCGCATCCATTCCCTCTTCAAGGGCGACCGCAGCCGCCGCAAGAGCGGACATGACAAGATGCTTGCCGATGCCGTACACCGACAGATCTGCGATCTGCTGATTCCCGGAAACAAGGTCAAAATACGTGCGGTCTTCGGTAAAGCGGATGTTGCTTGCCATATAGTCATTGCCTTCCCCGAAACCAAAGGTCAGAGTGCGGAGGTTTGCGAAGGTCGGCATTGCGGCGCGGAGCAAAGGCTCATCGCCGTTGAGAAGAAGCAGAGACCCGTCCGCCATACCGTCTGCGATCTCGCACTTGGCACGGCAGATGTTCTCACGGGAACCGAGCATTTCCATGTGCGACGTGCCGATGTTGGTGATGATTGCGACATTGGGGCGTGCGGCAACCGACATTCTGGAGATTTCTCCGCGCGCGCTCATGCCCATTTCCAGGACAGCCGCGTCGTTCTTTTCGGAGAGCGACAGGAGCGTCATGGGAAGGCCGATGATGCTGTTATGGTTTCCGTCGGTCTTGTAAAGGCTTTTGTATTTTTCCGCAAGCACGGCGGACAGCATTTCCTTCTCCGTCGTCTTGCCGACACTGCCGGTCACGCCGTAAACACGCAGATCCTTCAGCTGTCTGCGGTACATTTCCCCGAGCGTGAGCAGTGCGTTTCCGGTATCCGGAACGACGACCGCATAGGAGTTCTGTGCGTCAAAGTTGTCGGGCAGTCTTTCCGCAAGGAAGCAGCTGACACCCGGCATTGCGCCAATGTAACTGTTGCCGTCGGTTCTCTCGCCGCGAAGCGCCACGAACATGGTGTCCGCGTCCGCCTCTCTCGAATCGGTCGCAGCAAAACGGAAAGCGCGCTCTCCCGAGCCGACCAGACGGCCGCCCGTGTAGGACGCTACGGTTCTCATATTCATTTTTCTGCTTCCGATGTCGATCTTCATAAGCGGCTCCGTTTCCCAGATCAGTGTCTGTTTCTGTATGCGTTCTGTACCTCGGCTCTCTCATCGAAGGGATGCCTGCCGGTACGGTCGATTTCGTATGTTTCGTGTCCCTTGCCCGCGAGGATGATCATGTCGCCCGGTTTTGCGTTTTCCACTGCGTACCGGATTGCCTCGCGTCTTGAGGTGATGGCTATGTGTTCTTTTTCTCTGTCAACCCCGCCGAGTATCTGCCGGATGATTTCCACAGGATCCTCGCTCCGGCTGTTGTCCGAAGTAACAATTACGAAGTCGGCAAGTTTTGACGCAATCGCGCCCATTTCCCGTCTCTTTCCGGGGTCTCTGTCACCGCCGCAACCGAACAGGACGGTCAGACGGCCGGTATTTTCTCCGCGCATTTCCCTCGCGGTCCGAAGCAGTTTTTCCAGTGCGTCCGGAGTGTGCGCGTAATCAATAATCACTTTCACATCCGCGCTGTCGGGAAGCACACTTTCCATTCTTCCCGGAACACTGCGGAAGGATGCAAGCGAACTGCAGATGGTGTCCAGCGGAATTCCGAGCTCTTCGCCGCAAGCGACCGCTTCCAGGGAATTCATCACCATGAAGGAGCCGGGGACGGGACAAAGCACATCCATTGTTTCCGTCGCGGTCTTCAGTGTGTAGCTGACACCGCGGAAGTCGGAAACGTCTGCGTGCTCCGCGCGGAAGTCGCCGAATGCACCGCAGGTGATCACTTTCCCCGGGCAGACCGAAAGAATTTCTTTCGCGTAAGGATCGTCGCAGTTGACGATCGCCGTCCGGCAGTTGCGGAACAGCTTTTCTTTGGCTTCAAGATAGCCTTCCATGGTTTTATGGAAGTCGAGATGTTCCTGGGTCAGATTTGTAAAGATCGCGGTATCAAACCGGATCGGGGCGACCTTTCCGAGCGCCAGCGAGTGGGAGGAGGCTTCCATCACCACATACTCGCACCCCTTCTCTTCCATGAGAGAAAGAATTCTGTAAAGCTCCGCCGGGTCCGGTGTGGTCAGGTTGGCAAGCTCGTTATCACATTCCTGCGGAATCAGTTCACCGTCCGCGAAAGCGCCGAGCGTTCCGATGAGTCCCACGCGGTGACCCGCGCCCGTGAGGATTGCGTTGAGCATACAGGCAACGGTCGTTTTACCGTTGGTTCCTGTCACGCCGATCATTTTCATGTGCTCGGACGGCATTCCGTACCATGCGTCAAGCAGGCAGGCGAGCGCCGCGCGGGCATCCGGAACTGCGATACAGCGGTCGGCAACGGCAAGCGGAATTCTCTCGGAGAGAACCGCCGAGGCGCCCTTGTCAAGCGCTTCCTTGATATGGTCTTCGCCGTTCCTGTGAAGTCCGCGGATCGCGACAAACAGGCAATCCGGCGTCACCTTCCGGCTGTCACTGACGATCCCGCTGATCGGCAGGTGTTCCATGCCGGCGGGACAGAATATCCCGGCATCCCGGCACAGGGAGTAAAGTTCTTTCATAACGCTGACCTCCGGAAATAGTTTGTTTTCACATCCTCCGGCGTTTCCGCCAGCGCAAATCGGAATCAATCGATCGGGTCATCGTCTCCGTCCGGAGACGCGAACACCAGTGTCACGCAGGTTCCGGGAACCGCAAAGGTTCCTGCATCCACGGACTGGGAGAACACCGTTTCACCGGTGTTTCCGGTAATGCGGACGTTGAGTCCCGCATTGATGAGTGCCTGGGTCGCGGCAACTGCCGTCAGCCCTCTGACATCCGGCACGCGGACGGTTTCGGCAGGCTTTTCGCCACCGGTATAAAAAATCACCTTGGCGCTTCCTTTATCCACCTTGACGCCCTTTGCGGGGCTCTGGGAGGTGACATGGGAGCCGTCTCCGACGATCTCCACTTCAATGCCGAGGTTCTCGGCGTAATCCTTTGCGAGCGAGACCGACCAGTTGGTGAAGCCGGGCATCGTCACGCGGAGCTTTGCCTGTTCCTCTTCCGTGTATCTCGCTTCAATGCCGAGGTACGGAAGGATCTGTTCCAGCGCGTCACCGAGGAACGGCGCCGCCGCGGTGCTGCCGTACTGGTAGCCGGCGCGGGAAGGTTCATCGGCGATGATGATGATCGCGTATTTCGGATCGTCCGCCGGGGCGAAGCCCACGCAGGAGCAGACGTATTTGTTCTGATTTTTGGGTTCCTTTTCCGCAGTTCCCGTCTTGGCGGCAATGCGGTACCCGGCGACGTATGCGTTTTTCGCACCGCCGTTTCCGGAAACGCCTTTCTCCAGAATGTCCGCCATGGTCCGGCAGACGTCCCGGCTGATCACCTGACGTTTGACCTCGGTTTCATAGGTTTTCACCGTGTTGCCGTCGCCATCCTTCACTTCCTTGAGGAAGTGCGGTGTGACGAGGTTTCCACCGTTGGCAACCGCCGCAACTGCGGTGAGCTGTTGAATGGCGGTGACGGTGAAGTTCTGACCGAAGGAAGCGATCGGAAGATCCAGCGGGGATTTATTGAAATCCGCGAGATCCCAGAAGGTGCTTCCGCCCTCCCCGGGGAGGTCCACGCCGGTCTTTTCGGCGTATCCGAAGGATTCGTAATATTTATAAAAAATTTTCTGATTCAGTCCGAAGCGTTGGCTGAGTGACATAAGCCAGACGTTGCAGGACTGCTGAATACCCTCCGCAAAGTTGAGAGAGCCGTGTCCCGTCAGCTTGTGGCAATGGATTTTCTTCCCCGCAATGGTCATCGAACCGCCGCAGTAAACGGTGTCCGAGAGCTTGACGAGGTTTTCCTCCAGCGCCATGGATGCGGTGATGATCTTGAAGGTGGAACCGGGCGTGTAGGAGTCGGAAACCGCTTCGTTGCGCCACATTTCCATCATGAGCTGTACTTTTTTGTCGTAATATTCCTGGCTTTCCGGATCGAGTCCCGAGGATTCCAGCTTGGTGTTCATTTCCTCATTGAGCGTGCCCGGATGGTTGAGATCGAAGTCGGGATAATTCGCAAGTGCAAGAATTTCGCCCGTCCGGACATCCATCACAATGCCGCTTGCGCGGACGCAGCCGGTTTCCGTATAGACGGTTTTGAGCGTCTCCTCAATCACCGACTGGACGTATACATCCAGCGTGGTAACGAGGTCGTTTCCGCGTTGCGCTTCGATATATTCTTCGTAATCAAAGGGCATTTCGTTTCCCTGCGCATCCCGCGCCACGATGTACTTGCCGTCGGTACCGGATAGCAGGTCGTTGTACTTGAGCTCCAGTCCGAGGCTTCCGCCGTCCGTGCCGGTAAACCCGAGAACATGGCAGGCAAGCGAGGAATACGGATAATATCTGGTGCTTGCGGCTTGCAGGAACACGAGGTTGTCGTACCCGAACTCCGCAATGAAGTTTCTCACCTTCCCCGCCGTTTCGTCGTCCACGTTCTGGGCGATGGTGCGGTCAAGGTATTTGGTGTATTCGGTCTGCTTGAGGACCTTTTCGTAGCTCACCCCGAGGAGTGAGGACAGATGTTTTGCAATGTTTTTGCTGATGCTGACTCCCGCGGTCGGGTCCATTTCCTTCTCCGCCGAAGCAATTGCCGACGGGGAGATAAACACGCGATAGGTGGTGACGTTTCCCGCGAGCACCGCACCGTTCCGGTCGTAGATCACACCGCGGTCGGCTTTGACGGACGTTTCCGTCGTCATCTGACCGAGTACCTTGGATTGATACTTTTCGTAATCCACTGTCTGGAGCAGGAAGATCTTCACAAGAAGCGAGGAGAAGATCAGAAAGACCAGAAGAATCACCGCTGCCGAACGCCGGAGCGTATTGGTGCGGATCATACCGCCATCTTTCATGCTCTCACCCCCTGCCGTGTTCTGCGGGTTCCGGCGGAGTTTTCCGCTCCCCGCCTATTCTATGAGAGTTAAACTGTTTCTATGTCAGTTATTTGCTCCGAAGAAGCCGCTGAGAAGCGCGGCAAGTCCGATTTTTTTCTCCTCTTTTTCCTCATACGCGACGATCTGCTCTTCTCCGCTCAAGGCGATGAACTTCATGTCAACGTAATAGCCGTCCACCATACCGTATTCGCCGATGGCGGTTTTGCGGATCGCGTAAAGGTCGTTTTTGACGGAAAGGTCCGCTTCCAGCGCTTCTTCCGTCTTTTCCATGGCATTCAGCTCCTCGCCGAGCGCAAGCACGCTTCTCTCCTCGCGATTGAGGATCAACGCGCTTCCGACAAGGAGCGTCATGCTGATAATAACTACGAAAAGCGCCGCCAGATAAGTGGAGGGGAAACGGCGGCGCTTTGGGTCGTGAACATACTGAGTCCCGTCCTTCGGGAACCATTTGACAAGGAAGGTCTCCACACGGGAGGGAGCGGTCGCCGTTGATTCCGCCGATCCCGTCTTTTTCTCGGACTTTCCTTTCTTTGAAAAGGAGAACGGAAGCAGTTTCTGCTTTTGCGCTTCGCCCGAAACCAGTCCGTTTCCGTCCCAGCGGGTGAGCTTGTCCTCATTTTCCGTATTGTCGGTTTTCGCGTCGCCGTGCGACACGCGGCTGTACCGGATGAGGTCATCCGGGGTCATTTGCCGTTCCCCGTCCACTCTCGCGGAACGGAAGCGGTTCTTTTCGCGGTCGTCCATATCGGAATAGCGATATGCGTGAGGGGCATTCTTTGCCGTTTCGGCTTCCGAGCGTTTCTGTTTCTCCGCGTCGGTCGCACTTAGTCTGGCAAGTCCTCTTCCCTGATATTTTCCGCAGAGATCGTCGGATGTATGTATGTTTTTTTCGCGCGTATCCACCGGGGCGACCTCCTTGGCGTTCAGATTTTTTCCGCCACCCGGAGTTTTGCGCTGCGGGAACGCGGGTTCTCTTCCAGCTCCGTTTCGCCGGGAAGAATCGGCTTTTTCGTAATAATTTTTACTTTCGGCTTGTTTCCGCACACACAGACCGGCAAGGTCTTGGGGCAGATACAGCCCTGTGCCGCAGTGGCGAAGGCTTGCTTGACAATCCGGTCTTCCAGCGAATGGAAGGTCAGGATTGCAATGCGCCCGCCGGGATTCAGAAGTCCGATCGCCGCGGTGATCGCGGGAGCGATTACATCAAGCTCCGCATTGACTTCGATGCGGATTGCCTGAAAGGTTCGCTTGGCAGGGTGATGTCCGCCTTCCCTTGCGGAAGCGGGGATCGCCGCCTTGATGATATCTACCAGTTCCCCGGTCGTTTCAACCGGCTTTTCCTCTCTCGCACGCACGATGAAGGACGCGATGCGGGGAGCGAAGCGTTCCTCGCCGTAATCGAAAAGGATCCGCCTCAGTTCCGCTTCGGAATATTCATTTACCACGGTATACGCGCTTTTGGGATTTCTTTCATCCATGCGCATATCCAGCGGTGCATCTGCCTGATAGGAGAAACCTCTTTCCGGCGTATCCAGTTGGTAGGAGGAAACGCCGAGGTCAAGGAGCACGCCGTCAATGTGCCCGATTCCGAGATCCCGGCAGACCGTGCCGAGGTTCCGGAAATTATTGCGGACGACCGTTACCCGGTCGCCGTAAGGCTTCAGGCGCTCCGAAACCGCGCGGATCGCGGCTTCGTCCTGGTCGATGGAGATGAGGCGTCCGCCCCCAAGGCGCGAAGCAATCAGGGAGGAGTGTCCTCCGCCGCCGGCAGTTCCGTCAACGTAAATGCCGTCCGGCTTGATTGCAAGACCTTCCATGCACTCATCCGGCATGACCGGACGGTGGGAAAAGACGATTCCGTCTGTCATATCAGAGTCCGTAGAACTCAAGCTCTTTGCTGAGCTCTTCCACATTTTCGCCAAGGACGATTTCGTTATAGAGCTTATCGCTCCAGATTTCGTCGTGATCGCCGCAACCGATGACTACAAGGTCTTTGTCGATTTCGGCATAGGAAGTGAGGTTCTCGGGGAGAACGACTCTTCCCTGCTTGTCCGGGGTTACCTGGATCGCGGTTCTATGTAGGAAACGGAGGACTCTTTCCGCCAACTGTCTGTTTTGCTTCTCAATCGGCGCGATGTATTCCCCCCACCCCGTCAGCGAGTAGACCTTCAGGCACTTCTCCCGGAAGCTACACGCGATCATGAAGGTTTCGCCTAATTCTTCGCGGTGCTTCGCCGGGATGAAAATCCGGTTTTTTGGATCCAGCGAGTGTCTGTACTCCCCAGTCAGCATTTCGAGTCCTCCCTTCTTTATCAATTTCACAGTGGAATGGAAGCCGGATTTTAACCACTTTCCACCCTTTTGGCTCCACTTTCACCCACTTGTATACCCATTATATACTACTGAAGCGGAAAACGCAAGAGGAAATGCAAATTTTTTTTGACAAATATACGATTTTTTTCGTGACTTTCGTCACAAAAAGAGAGCGAATCCCCTCCCTTCCTCCACGGAACGGTGAAATCTGCTCTCTTTTCGGATATTCACTTGCGATGTGTGGCAAGACGTGCAAAAGTGCCCCCAAACGCCGAAGAAGCGAAAAGATAGCGGTGGCAAAGTTGCTTTTTTCGCGTGTTTACGGGAATCGGGGTGAAATGTGGAGCGAGGGAGAACGCGCGCCGCCGCGACTGCGGGGATCCGGCGGCGGAGGGTCGGCGGAGCCGGAACGGAGCCTGCCGGCGGGGCACCCGCACGGGCGGCAAGCGGAACGTCCGCCCGTCGCGTAAGACGGAGTCAGTCTTTTTTGGGAAGGCGGAACAAAAGCGACGCAAGCGCCCGTCCGTTGAACGGGATCAGCGGATACAGATAGCTATGCCCGCCGTTGACCGTGCGGTTGGTGACGAGCAGGATCAACATTCCGACCACACCGCCGGCGAACCCCCAGATCCCGAAGATCGCCGTCAGGACGAGTAACCCGATGCGAAGAAATTTGAACGCGTAGCCAAGCTCATAGCTTCTTTGTGTGAAGTTGGCGATGGCAACAAAGGACATATACAGGATGACCTCTGGAATCAGCCATCCGATGCTGACCGCAAAATCTCCGAGAATCAGACCGCCGACCACCGAAAGCGAGTTGGATAGCATATTCGGTGTGTTGAGCGACGCCATGCGGAGTCCGTCAATCAGGAACTCCGCGAGAAGCAGCTGCACCAGAACCGGCAATTTCCCCGGCTTCTCAGGCAAAGCAAACTCCAGCCAATCGGGCACGGCGGCTGGATATTTAATCATCAGATACCACACCGGCGTCAGAAACAGGGTGAGTCCGAACACCAGGTACCGGATCACACGGATATACGTGCCGGTGAGCGGGGGAAAATAAAAATCGTTGGTCTCCTGCATAAAGTCAAAAATGCCGGTCGGAAGCACCATGACTTCGGGCGTGTTGTCCACGAGGATCAATACACTTCCCTCGTACAACTGTGCCGCGGCGGCATCCGGGCGCTCGGTCGTCCGGATCTTTGGGAACGGATTATACCAGTGCCGTTTGATAAAACATTCCGCAAGCGATTCATGACCGAGCGTCAGCGAATCGGTTTCGGTTTCCTTCAGTTTCTTTTTGAGGTACGCCACGTACTTTTCGTCCGCGGTTCCGTGCATATAGCAAAGCACCACGTCGGTCTTTGACTTTTTCCCGACCGTCAGATAGCACATGGTCAGCTCCGGGTCACGGATGCGGCGCCGGATGAGCGCGGTATTGAAGATCAGGGTTTCCACAAAACCGTCCCGTGCCCCGCGCATAACCTTGTCCCCTTCCGGCTCTGCCGTCTCGCGCGCCGGATAGGTCCGTGCGTCGATGACGATTCCGCGGGTGCCAAACCGGGAACCGAACAGGATCGCCGCGCCGGAAAGTACCATCTGAAAAAGAAAATCCAGGTCATCCGACACGTCGGTTTCCACATACGGCAGATGGCCCTCCATAAAGAGGTGCGCGTCATCCCCGGTTCCCTTGAGGGATACCAGATAGAGCATGAGCTTCTGCATCACCGCGTCTTTGACGAAACCGTCAATGTAGTACAGTGTGACCTCATCCTCACCGATCCGGAGCGTTTTCTTGAGCAGATCGAAATTTTCTTTTACGCGCAGAATCGCATCCACGGTTTCAATATTTTCCCGGTACTCTTCTGTCAGTTTTCGCATTTTATGATCGTTGTTTCCCCGAAAGGAAAGCCCCTTTCTTTTCACTTCCGACGTTTGAATTCCCTTTCGTATTCGATCGGTGAAAACAAAAACGCCGCATTCGTCGGCGGCAGATCAAAAAATACAAGGAAATAACCGTTTCAGAATACCGCCGGGCGGAAATACCGAAAGTAGTATATCCCTTTCCGGACGTTTTTACCCAGGCAAGGCAACTTTCCTTTTATTATATTATATTTTTATCAGAACCCGTGTTTTGCACGGATTTCCCCGCAGTCAACGGGTGCCCCGGCTTGGAACCGGCCTTGCACCGCGGCGGAGCACCGATTTAGTTGCACAGGAATCCGAAATTGCCGTAAGGAGCATCCTGCAAGGAGGCCTTCGCTTCCGGAAAAATCCCCGCCGCGACATAGTCCAACATTCTTGTCCCCTATTGATCTGTGTCGAATCCATAACGTCCGATCTTCAGCGTATCGCCGCAGGCACCAGGTTCCGGTATCACATCTGCAATGTCCGATCTTCGACTCAAAGCCCTCCGACAGGCGGTCTCCGGCACCAAACCTGTACCGCTGAATCTTCGGGTACAAAAAAACAGGACCGGGCGAAATCGCCCGGTCCCTTTTTGCTTTTGGAACGGAGTCTGTACTCCGTTATCCGGAATTACTGCTCGATCTTAGGAGCCTTCAGTTCGTACTTTTCAGCGAACTTGTTGTAGATCTCCTTCGCAGCGTTGTCATTTGCGCCGTATGCGTACATTGCCGCATAGTCCATATAAATGCCATACACTTCGTACAGATCGACTGCGTTCTCGGATTTGGTTCTCAGAGCTGCGTAGCCGTTGATAACCATGGTGACAAGGTATTTATCAACCTCGGTACCATTTTCGTAACCGAGAATATACGTCTGAACACGTGTGCCGCTTGCGTCGCCGATGAAGACGAGCTCGCCGTTGCACCACAGCTTCATGATCGTTGCGTCATAGGTCTGAACAAAGAGTGTCCAGCCGCTCACGTAGAACTTCTTGGAAACGGAGTTGACGCTGTTGAGGAACTTCTCGGGGTTGAGAGGAGATACCGTTCCCTCGCCGAGGTTGTAACGCAGTGAACCGTCATAGTCACCGGGCGTGTAGTCGTGATATTCCATCAGACCGATGAAGTCCTTGTTCGTGTAGTTGAGTTCGGGGATATAGTACAGACCGACCAGCGTCGTGCCTGCCAGTTTACCCTTCCAGTAAGAATTGCCGTTTTCGTCCTTGCCGTCTCTCAGTGCAACAAGCATCACTTCCTTGAGGCCCTTCTTGGAAGAGAAGTCAAACTCGAAGTACTTCTTTGCAAGAACCGTCTGGAAGTTGGAAGGAGTCTCAAAATCCGTCTCAAAGCTGACGGAGGTCTTGGGATCCTCGAAGCTGAGCTCGTGCTTGACTTCGGGCTCAGGGAGCTTCTTGCTGTTGTTGTAGTAATCGAAGAAGGTTGCGATTGCCTTTTCATCAGCTGCGTATGCGTAACCGGTTGCATACATCAGGCGGATGCCGTACTTCCCGTACAGATCGATTGCATTCTCATCCAGGGTTTCGCCTGCGACGAATGCGTTGAGGATCATATACTTGTGAGCAGACATCGTAAGACCCATCTGTGCCTGGTTCGGATAACGGGATTTGCAGGAATAAATCATCTTGCCGTCCACCCAGAGCGACTGCTTCTCTGCAGTAAAGGTCTGAACAAACATCACGTATCTGTCCTTCAGATCGTCCAACTTGACACGCTGCGGCTTATCCGCATCGCCTGCAAAGTACAGGGAGTTGCTCAGCGCCTCGCCCTTTACATTGGCAATAATCATCTTCGCGCCAAACGTGTAAGAACCGTCAGCCACGCCACGCATAGCGCCGAACGACATATAGTCATTCGCGGTAAACTTGGCGCCGCTGTTGACGCCGCCCGGCATTTTCATTGAAGGAATATAATATACAAACACCTGCGTCCAGCCATTGGGCGTTGCGCAGTCCAGTCCCTTTTCATGAAGATCGATCAGATCGATCTTCTTGAGACCGTCGCCGTCGCTAAAGCCGAACTGCTTGCCGTTTGCATAGTTGAAATCAAACCAGGGGTAAGAAATGACCGTGTTGAAATTGCCGGTCACGGGATCGACAGGATCCGTGGACTCAGACTCGGATTCGGTCTCGGAAGCCGTTTCGGTAGCAGATTCCGTATCCGTCTCGGTCGGGGTCTCGGACTCGGTCGCAGACTCCGTATCCGTTTCGGTCGGGGTCTCGGACTCGGTCGCAGACTCCGTATCCGTTTCGGTCGGGGTCTCGGACTCGGTCGCAGACTCCGTATCCGTTTCGGTCGGAACCTCCGGATTGGTAGCGGATTCCTCGGTTGCGGACTCCTGCGTTGCAGGTTCCTTGGTCGAGGTCTCCGTCTTGGACTCTTGGGTCGGTGTCTCCGGTGCCTTGGTCCCGGTTTCTTCCGTTTTACCTCCGTTACAGGAAGCGAGAACGGCAGTCAGGCTGAGGACCATGAGCATTGCAAGACACAATGCCAGGATCTTCTTCATGGTGTTCCCTCCATTATTGAAATATTTACGGGCTTTCCCCGTATGGTATCATTATCTTAGCACACAAATATGAACTTTTCAAGTCCGATTAAGTGAAAATCATCAAAAAAGTAAGGAATTTCCGGATATTTATAGTTACTTTTTCTGCTGGCGACACCAAATCTTCATTACCAGTCTATGCGGAAGCAATTTGGTCAGCAACACCTGTGCGCGGATCTGCTTTCCGCAGACCGAGACATCCTTTCCCTTCTTCATGTCACGCATGGCACGCGTAACCACTTCCTCCGCGGTATAATAACGGTTGTAATATGTAATGGTATCGTCCGTTACCGCGCGGTCGAAAAACTCGGTTTTCACCCATCCGGGGCAGACCGCCATCACGCGGATCCCGCGGGGAGCAAGCTCCACGCCGAGCGCACGGGAAAAGCTGAGCACATACGCCTTGGTTGCGCCGTACACGCAGATATAAGGGACCGGCTGGAACGCAGACAGGGAGCCA
The DNA here is from genome assembly GCA_934525675.1 of uncultured Eubacteriales bacterium. Classification (GTDB taxonomy): domain Bacteria; phylum Bacillota; class Clostridia; order Oscillospirales; family CAG-272; genus CAKVOU01. Next base: position 212,817 of record CAKSZH010000001.1, on the reverse strand, counting down.
AGCTCGAAAATACGCGCGCCGGACTTCATATACGGAAGCGTCAGGTAGGTCATCTCTGTGAGCGCCCTGACATTGAGGTCGATCATGCCGGTCTGTACCGCGAGAGGAATCTCCGTGACGGCACCGAATCTGCCGTACCCGCTCGCGCAGACGAGGACGCGGACATCCGGCTTTTCTTTTTCCAGAAGCGCCGCATATGTTTCCATGCAAGAAGCGTCCGCAAGATCCAGCGGTACCGGACGGATTTTTGCACGCGTGGTATCTGCCAACGCCTCCAGCCTGTCGCGGCGGCGGGCAATCACCCAGATCTCATCAAAGATCTCGTCCCGGTCCAGCTGTTTGACGAATTCCCTTCCCATTCCGGAAGAGGCTCCCGTAACGATAGCAATATTCATCGTATCTTCCCTTCCTCGGTATCTCCGCGGATTCCCACTTCCGCACCGAAATCAAAGATATTTCTTTTCCTTGGAAAACCCGCGCCCGCTGACGCCGGATACCCGGCTGACAATCAGAAACGCGCTCGGATCGATCTGAAGAATCATTTTCTCGAGCTTCGCAAGTTCTCTCGCGGAAACCACACTGAACACGACCTCCGTTTCATGCTGGAGATACCCGGTTCTGGCTTCCAGAAACGTCACACCACGGTCGAGCTTGGTGCGGATCACGTCGGCAATCTCATGGCATTTCTCGCTGACCACCTTGACCTCCACGCGGCTGTTGCCGATGGTCATGACCCTGTCAAGGACAACGGAGTAAATGATGACCATGACAATGCCGTACAGAAGGCACTTGCGGTCACAGAACATCGCCTGGAGGAACAGTACCAGAATATCGATCACCCACATACCCCACGCCACGGGAATCCGGCAGTATTTCTGAAGCAGGATCGGAGGAATATCGAGACCGCCCGTTGATGCACCGACACGGATAACCATACCGACGGAGATACCGATACCAAGTCCGCCGAACAGCGTACAAAGGAAAATATCATCCGTCAGAACAAAGCCGGAAAACAGACGTTCAAACACATTGACAGCGACCGGAATCAGAAAGGTACTGATTCCCGTCTGAAGAGCAAACCGTTTGCCGAGGAAGATAAAACCGATGATGAACATGACGACGTTGATGCCGAACAGCACCCATGAAACCGGGACCCCGATCCAGCGGTTGAAAAACAGCGCAACGCCCGTCGCGCCTCCCGTGATCAGTCCGCTCGGCTCCAGAAAGAGAACCACAGCGAGCGCATACAGAATATTTCCGACCACGACGATCACGTAATCAAACACTGTTTTCCGATTGAGCTTCATTCCATCAGATCCTCCGAAAAACTGCGCCTGCCTATCCTGACAGACGCAAAAATATCTGCTGACAGTATACCACAAAGGGGGCGGCATTGTCAAGTAAATCCGTACCTGCGCATATAATGGCAAAAGAAACGGAGGGATCATATGCTGTCCTATTTGCTGTCTGTCATCACAAAGCTGCTTCACATCACGCTCGGCATCGGAACACCACAGAATTTTCCGCCGCCTCTTTCCCGGAGCGAGGAACGGGAATATTTTATCCGAGCGGGAAACGGGGACAAGGATGCCCGCCAGAAGCTGATCCTGCACAATCTGCGGCTGGTCTCCCACATTGTCCGCAAGTACTATTCCTCCGGCAGGAATCCGGAGGACCTCATTTCCATCGGCACCATCGGACTGGTCAAGGCGGTGGATACCTTCCGCATCGAAAACGGCGCGCATTTTGCCACCTATGGTGCAAAATGTATCCAGAACGAAATTCTCATGCACTTCCGTGCCGGGAAGAAACTGTCGCAGGAGGTATCGATCAACGAGACGATCGACGTGGACCGCGACGGCAATCCCCTGACCTATATGGATGTCATCAGTACCGAGGACAATCTGGCGGAGGATCTGGACGCAAAAATGCAGACAGCCAAAATGCTGCGTCTGGTGGATTCCCTCCTCACACAGCGGGAGCGGCAGATCATTCTGCTCCGGTACGGTCTGCACGGGCTTCGCGCGGAAACCCAACGGGAGGTTGCGACGCGGCTCGGTATTTCGCGTTCCTATGTCAGCCGGATCGAAAAGGCGGCGCTCGAAAAACTGCGCGACGCCATGGAGCCGTCGGGAATCTGCTGACAAGGGGTTACAAGGCAATCGGCAAAGCAAAAAAAAGCAAACAATGAAACGTGGGACGCGCAACAACAGGAAAAGCACACGGGGGCATCCGCATTAAAAGCAACGACGACGCAACACGCTCCCCGGCACAAAAACGACGGCAAAACATACGACGACCGGTGGACCCGGGCACATTTCCGGGTACCAAAGAAAGCGCACAGCGGCAAGCCGCTGTGCGCTTATCCTTATTATGTTTCCGGCAGATCCGGAGAGGGTCTCCCGGATTCCCTTTCCCCGTCGGTCAGCGTCCACAGGCGAACCGCAGCGGCGTAGGCACGGGAATAATATTCCTCCGGGGTAAGCCCGTCGTATTTTCCGCTCGGCTTTTCCATCAGCTCCAGCATGAGGGTTCCCGTATACCCGGATTCCCGGATCAGTTCCGCCATGCGGCGGTAATCTATTATTCCGTCGCCGGGAATCATATGCAGATCCTCGTTGTGACGGCAGGGATTGTCGTGGATGTGAAGCGCGGCAAGGCGATCTCCGAACATGGGCATATACTCCCATCCGCCGGACAGGCACTTCTCATGTCCTACATCCCAGCAGAAGCCGACTGCCGGGTCATTCTCATAACGCTCCATGACGTAAGCAAGATTGGCGATCTTGCGCTGATTCTCAAAGGCGACGCGGATGCCTTTGTCCCGTGCCGATTGCACGAGCAGATCAATCCGTGAAAAGCCCTTTTCATTGAGGTACGGCGGGTGGTCGCCGGAGCTTAAGTGCATGACGACCGTCGGCACGCGGCATTCCGATGCCAGCAGGATGCTGTCCTGCAATTCGGCAAAATACTTCTCCGCCTCTTCCCCGTCGCGCCACAGTCCGTTGACACCCCAGAACGGCGCGTGAATGGTGTCGAGCGTAATCCCGGCGGCGTCAAGCCATTCCGCCGTCTGACGGATCAGCTTTGCGTCCTCGCGGTGAAAATAATAAACAAAGGTCGCGTCAAAGCCCGCCCATTTGAGATATGCGATATCCTCTTTGCGGTCCATTTCCGGATAGGCACCGAGGTTCATTCCGATCTTACGCAAAATTCTGTCCTTTCCGCCGGCGGTTTCGTATTCTAACGATAATTGCTTACGGTACTGCCGCACATATAATAATGTAACCGAAACGAAGAACAAGGTTCCGCCCCGGCAACCGGTCAGCCCCCCTGCCGCGGTTCTGTTCCGCAACCGTTCCTGCCCCGTCTTTCTTATGTCAGTATTGTACCACATCTGTTGACATTTTGCAACAATTCCCGGAAAATCGTTACTTTTTCCCGAAAAACGTGAACTTCCGGGGAATTTGTGGTATAATAAACCGATCCTGTATTCACCGGAGGGTACTTTCGCTTTATGAAAAAGCTCTTTCGTTTTCTGAAGGATTATAAAAAAGAATCCTTTCTTGCCCCCTTCTTCAAGCTGCTGGAAGCGGTGTTTGATCTGCTCGTGCCGATCGTCATCCGGTTTATCGTCAACGACGGCATCGGAAAAGGCAACAAGACGCTGATCTGGCAGCTCAGTCTGCTGATGGTCGGATTCGGCGTACTGGGGCTTATCTGCGCCGTTATTGCGCAGTACTTCGCCGCCAAGGCGGCAGTCGGATTTGCGACGGGGCTTCGTTCCGCCCTGTTTTCGCATATCCAGAAGCTGTCCTACTCCGAGACCGACCGCATCGGCACCTCCACGCTCATCACGCGTATGTCAAGCGATATCAACCAGCTTCAGAACGGCGTGAACATGGTGCTCCGCCTGTTTCTCCGTTCTCCCATCATCGTGTTCGGCTCCATGATCGCGGCGTTTCTCATCAACACCCGCGCGGGAACCGTGTTTGCCGTAACCATCCCGGTGCTTGCCGTCGTGGTGTTCGGCATCATGCTCGGCACCATCCCGCTCTACCGCAAGGTACAGTCGCTTCTTGACCGTGTGACCGGCGTGACCCGCGAAAACCTCAACGGTGTCCGCGTTGTCCGCGCGTTCAACAAGGAAAAAGAGGAAACCGAGGCATTCCGCCGTGCAAACGAAGCCAACACCGGAATGCAGAATTTCGTGGGCAAGATTTCCGCACTCATGAATCCCCTGACCTACGCCATCCTCAACCTCGGTGTGGTTGTGCTCATGCAGGTCTGCTCCCTTGAAATTTCGAACGGCACGGGGCTGACCGACGGCGACGTGCTCGCGCTTTACAACTACATGGGGCAGATTCTCGTCGAGCTCATCAAGCTGGCGAATACCATCTTCACGGTCACCAAGGCTGCCGCCTGCGGTTCCCGTATCTCCTCGGTGCTGGACCTGCCGGTCGGCATGGAAACCCTGCCTCTGAAGGGCGAGAACGTTGACAAAAGCGGGGCGCGTGTCCGTTTTAATCATGCGTCCATCGCCTACGGCGGCGCGGCAGAGGAATCACTTTCGGACATTGAACTCACCGCCCGCCCCGGCGATACCGTCGGTATCATCGGCGGCACCGGATCCGGCAAAACCACGCTGGTCAACCTGATCCCCCGCTTCTACGACGTGACACGAGGTCACGTTTATGTGGACGGGCAGGATGTCCGTACCTATGACACCGAAACGCTCCGTCAAAAGATCGGCGTCGTCCCGCAGAAGGCGGTGCTCTTCAAGGGAACCATCCGTTCCAACTTGCTCTGGGGCAATGACAAAGCGACCGACGAAGAACTATGGGCGGCGCTGGACACGGCGCAGGCGAAGGAATTTGTCGAAGCCAAGCCCGGCGGACTGGATGCCCCCGTGGAGCAAAACGGACGCAACTTCTCCGGCGGTCAGCGTCAGCGTCTCACCATTGCGCGCGCACTGGTACGCCGTCCCGAAATCCTGATTCTTGATGACAGCGCGTCGGCACTGGACTTTGCCACCGACGCAAAGCTCCGCAAGGCGCTCCGCTCGCTCGATTATTCCCCCACCGTCTTCATCATTTCCCAGCGCACCTCCTCCATCCGCAGTGCGGACCACATTCTGGTGCTGGACGACGGCAGGACCGTCGGAGCGGGTACTCATGACGAATTGCTCCGCGACTGTCCGGTCTACGAGGAGATCCACAGCTCCCAGTATAAGAAGGAAGGGGGGATGCGCGCATGAAACGCAAAACAACGCAAAAAGGCGTTTTCCGCAAAGTGCTCCGTTATCTGAAGCACGAAACGCCGCGTCTCATTCTTTCCCTCGTTTTCGCCGCCGTCACGGTACTGCTTACGCTCTGGCTGCCGCTCGTCATCGGTGATATCATCGACCTCATTACCGCGCGGGAATTCGACAAGATTTCCCCGCTGCTGATCCGTTCTGTCATCATGATTCTCGGCACCGCGCTCTCCCAGTGGCTCATGAATGTCTGCAACAACCGCATGACCTACGGCGTGGTGCGTCAGCTCCGATCGGACGCGTTTGACAAGATCCAGACGCTCCCCATCTCCTATCTGGACGCGCATCCGACCGGCGAGACCGTCAGCCGTGTGATCTCCGACGTCGATCAGTTCACCGACGGTCTGCTCATGGGCTTTACCCAGTTCTTCACCGGCGTTCTGACCATTGTCGGCACCATTGTCTTCATGCTGACCATTAACCCCGCGATCACTGCGGTCGTCGTGGTCGTCACGCCGCTCTCTTTGTTTGTCGCTTCGTTCATTGCCAAGAAGACCTATTCGCTCTTCCGCGCACAGTCCGAGACCCGCGCGGAGCAGACCGCATATTCGGACGAAATGATCGCAGGACACAAGACCGTGCTTGCGTTCGGGCAGGAGGACGAGAGCCAGGAAACCTTTGACGAGGTCAACAACCGGCTCCAGAAAATTTCGCTCAAGGCACTGTTCTTCTCCTCCCTCACCAACCCGTCCACGCGGTTTGTCAACAGCCTTGTGTACACGGGCGTTGCCTTTGCCGGCGCCATGATGTGCGTCGGCGGCGGTGCGGCGGCAATCACGGTGGGCGAGCTTTCCTGTTTCCTCACCTATGCCAACCAGTATACCAAGCCGTTCAACGAGATCTCCGGCGTCATCACCGAACTGCAGAACGCGCTTGCCTGCGCGGGACGTCTGTTTGAACTCATCGACACGCCGTCCGAGTCCCCCGACCCGGCACTTCCCTCGCCCGCTCCCGAGGTCCGGGGAGAAATCACGCTTGAGAATGTCTGTTTCTCCTATGACAAGCAGAAAAAGCTGATCGAAAACTTCAACCTGCATCTGCATCCCGGCGAACGCGCCGCCATCGTCGGTCCGACCGGCTGCGGCAAGACGACGGTCATCAACCTGCTCATGCGGTTCTATGATCCGGATTCCGGCACCATCAGCGTGGACGGCAACAATACGCGTGAGCTTCCCCGCTCCTTTGTACGTTCCTCCTTCGGCATGGTGCTCCAGGAGACCTGGCTCCGCGCGGGAACCATCCGGGAGAACATCTGCTTCGGCAAGCCCGACGCGACCGACGAGGAAATGGTTGCCGCCGCCAAAGCCGCGCACGCCGACAGCTTCATCCGCCGGCTTCCGGACGGATATGACACGATGATCGGCGAGGACGGCGGAAGCCTGTCACAGGGACAGAAACAGCTTCTCTGCATCGCCCGCGTCATGCTCTGCCTGCCGCCCATGCTTATTCTTGATGAGGCGACCTCATCCATCGACACGCGCACCGAACAAAAGATTCAGAAGGCGTTTGCCTCCATGATGGCGGGACGGACCTCCTTCATCGTCGCGCACCGGCTCTCTACCATTGAGGACGCGGACGTCATTCTCGTCATGAAGGACGGCAACGTCATCGAACAGGGTTCCCACAGGGAACTTCTCGAAAAGGGTGGGTTCTACTCGGTGCTTTACAACAGCCAGTTTGAAAAATAATAATATTATGAATGGAATCACTTTCTTTGGTAACATTGACGTCAGCACCTCCCCGGTTCACAGACAGTTTATATCCCTTGCGTAAAATATAGTATCGTTTCAAAAACAGAGGAGGATCACATGCTTGCCCTCAATCATATCAGAAAGGATTATCGGTCCGGCGACACGGTCGTTCATGCACTGAAAGGCATTGATCTGCGTTTCCGCAAGAATGAGTTTGTCTCCATTCTCGGTGCATCCGGCTGCGGAAAAACCACCCTGCTCAACATCATCGGCGGGTTGGATCAGTACACGACGGGCGACCTGGAGATCGCCGGGAAATCCACCAAAAGCTATACTGCACGCGATTGGGACACCTACCGCAACCATTCCATCGGCTTTGTGTTCCAGAGCTACAACCTCATCCCCCACCAGACGGTGCTTGCCAACGTCGAGCTTGCGCTGACGCTGTCCGGTGTATCCAAATCGGAGCGCAGAAAACGTGCCACCGCCGCGCTGGAACGCGTGGGACTCGGCGATCAGCTTCACAAGAAGCCCAACCAGATGTCGGGCGGTCAGATGCAGCGCGTCGCCATTGCGCGCGCGCTGGTCAACAACCCGGAGATTCTGCTCGCCGACGAACCGACCGGTGCGCTGGATTCCCAGACCAGTATTCAGGTCATGGAGATTCTCAAGGAAGTTTCCCGCGACCGGCTCGTCATCATGGTCACACACAATCCGGAGCTTGCCGAGAGGTATTCTTCCCGTATCATCCGCCTGCACGACGGCGAGGTGGTCGGAGACAGTATGCCTTTTTCGGAAGAGGAGGAGCGTGCAGAGCTGGAAGCAAGCGCAAAAAAAGCGGCGGAAAGCCCTGACACGGTCGTCAGCAAGGGACGCAAGAAGCGTTCCTCCATGTCCTTCTTTACGGCGTTCTCGCTTTCGCTCAACAACCTGATGACCAAGAAGGGGCGCACCTTCCTCACCGCTTTTGCCGGCAGCATCGGCATCATCGGCATTGCCCTTATTCTGTCGCTCTCGAACGGCATCAACAATTATATCGGCATCATTCAGGAGGACACGCTCTCCTCCTATCCGATCCTCATCAATGCCGAGCAGAACGATATGTCCTCCATGATCTCTTCCATGATGGGACAGAAGCCGGAGAACTCCGAACCGCACGAAAACGACGCGGTGTATTCCAGTCCCGTGATGTATCAACTCATGAATTCCTTTTTCGTGCCCAAGGTGCAAAAAAACAACCTTGCGCTGTTCAAGGAACATCTGGAGAGTGCCGAGGGCGACATTTCGGAATATGTCAACGCCATTCAGTACGGCTATGATGTCAGCGTCAACGCCTATGTGAAGGACCCGAACGGAAAGTTCGTCAAGTCCGACATCATGGGATTGTTCAACGATATGGCAGGCGAGGATTCCCTGTCCTCCTCGTATTTTTCCATGGTATCCTCCATGTCCTCCTCCATGTCCATGCTCAAGGTGTGGGAGGAGCTGATCCCAGAAAAGAGCGGCAAGGGGATCAACGAAATGGTGAAGAACCAGTATGACCTGGTCGCCGGCTCGTGGCCGACCTCCAAGGAAGAGGTTGTGGTCGTTCTGGGCAAGAACAACGAGCTGCCCGACCTTGTACTCTACACGCTGGGACTGACCGACGGCGAGGAGCTGTCCGACGCGTTCTATGCCGCTCTGTCCGGTAAGGAAATCGAGATCAAGACCAGCCGCTGGACCTATGAGGACGTGCTCGGAATCACCTTCCGGCTCATCACTGCGGCGGATGTCTATCAGTATGACGAAACCACCGGGCTGTATGTGGACATCAGCGAAAACGAAGCACTGATGAACGCCCTGCTCAACAAAGGACTTCAGCTCCGCGTAAGCGGTATCGTCAAGCCGAACCCCGATGCGACCGCCACTTCCCTTTCCGGGTACATCTGCTACACGAACGAGCTGACCGAATACATCATGGGAAAAACCGAGGAAAGCCCCGTCGTCATCGCGCAGCAGCTGCCCGAAAACAAAAACCGTAACGTCATCACGGGTCTGCCCTTCGAGATCGGCGAGGACAACAAACTGACCGACGAAGAGAAAGCGCAGGCATTTCTTGATTACGTTTCCGGCCTCAGTGACGAGAAAAAGGCACAGCTCTACACCTCCATCGTAACAACCCCGACCGATGCCTATCTTGACGAACAGATCGACAAATTCCTTTCGGATTACGAATCCTGCTCCGCGGAGGAGCTGGTGGACATCATCGCCACACAGTTTGCAGGACAGCTCGGATACAGCGAGGACGTCATCCGCAAGACGCTTTCCGGGTACACCAAGGACGAGCTGATCGCCTTGGTGACCAAGACCGTCAAAACCTATCTTGCAAGCTACTATGCAAAGACCCAGACCGCGCTGAAGATCGACCCGATCGTGAATACGCCGACCGCGGAAGAGCTTGCGCCCTACAAGCAGCAGATTCTGGAGAATCTGGCCTCCCGATACCTCAAGGAGTATTTCGTCCGCACAGTTTACACCTCCTCCACCGCCCTGCCGGCAGAAACGATCAATGAGTATCTGAAGAGCCTTAACGATAATGAACTGGACAAACTGGTCGATCGCCTCGCCGGAGAACAGGCGACTCTGATGTACGAAAAGTACGGCGCGGCACTCCAGAGCGACGAACAGAAGAACGCAAAGCTCGCCGCCGCACTGGACGAACTGCTTGCCGGCAGCACGGAGGCGAATAGAATCGCTTACTACGACGCGTATGTTCTGAAGGAAACCGTATCCTCCCGCACCTATGAAGAGGTACTTTCCGATCTCGGCGTCTGTGACAAGGATTCGCCCAGCTCCATCACCATTTACCCGATTGACTTTGCCTCCAAGGAAAAGATCGTAGCGGTCAAGGATGCCTACAACAAGCAGCAGACCGACGCGGGCCACGAGGAAAATGTCATCACCTACACCGACTATGTGGCAATTCTCATGTCCTCCATCACGACCATTCTCAACGCCGTCTCCGGCGTTCTGATCGCGTTCGTTTCCATTTCGCTTATCGTTTCCTCGATCATGATCGGCATCATCACCTATATCTCGGTGCTCGAACGCACCAAGGAAATCGGCGTGCTCCGCGCGATCGGCGCCTCCAAGCGCGACATCTCCCGCGTATTCAACGCAGAGACTCTGCTCATCGGCTTCACCGCAGGCGCCATCGGAATTCTCGTGACGCTTGTGCTCTGCCTGCCGATCAACGCACTGATCCACACGCTCTCCGGCATCAGCTCTATCAACGCCGCGCTTCCGTGGGTCGGCGGCGTGGTGCTTGTTCTGCTCAGTATGTTCTTTACCTTCATTGCGGGTCTCATTCCCTCAAAGCTCGCCGCAAAGAAGGACCCCGTGGTCGCGCTCCGGAGCGAGTAAACGGGAAAATTATAACAAAAGTGCCCCACCTCCCGTCGCGCTTGCGCGACAGGAGGTGGGGCTTCTTTCTGCATTCCGGGCATCCGGACCCGCGACGCGTTTTCGTGTTCGCCCGCGTACAGGGCAGATACCGCAAGAAGATACCAACGTATAAAGCAGTTGCCGCACGATTTCCGCGCATCAACGCAGGAACCGGACGGGCAAAACGGCTCTGCCCGGTTACTCCGCAGCGGCGGTTGCCGGGCCGGGGAGTCCCGCCTCGGGTTTTGCCATACGCGACATTTCCCTTTGCGCCATGACCAGCCCGTAATAAATCCCGTGCTTTTCGATCAGTTCGTCATGCGTTCCGGTCTCCGCAATCCTGCCGCCGTCCAGCACAATCAGCCGGGTTGCGCCGCGAAGCGTGGATAAGCGGTGTGCAATGGCGATGGTGGTCCGGCTCTCGGAAAGCCGGTGAAGCGCCTCCTGAATCTGCTTTTCGGTTTCCGTATCCAGAGACGCGGTCGCCTCGTCAAGAATCAGAATCTTGGGGTCACGGAGCAACGCCCTTGTGATCGCCACCCGCTGGCGCTCGCCACCGGAGAGCGTATAGCCGTGCTCGCCGATCTTGGTGTCATAGCCGTCCGACAGCTTCATGATGAAGTCGTGCGCACCCGCAAGCCGCGCGGCGGCAATGATCTCATCGGGGGTCGCGTCGGGCTTTGCGTAGGCAATGTTTTCATAAACCGTGCCGGAGAACAGAAAAGTTTCCTGAAGCACCACGCCGATCTGCGAACGGAGCGAATGCTGGGAGATTTCCCGCAGGTCCGTACCGGACGCGAGGATCCTGCCGGATTCCGGGTCATACATCCGCATGATGAGGTTGATGAGCGTGGACTTTCCCACGCCGGAACGTCCCACAATGCCGATGAATTCTCCGGGTTCGATATGTAAGGAAATATTCCGGAGCACCTCGCCGCCCTCGTCGTATCCGAAGGAAACGTTCTCAATGTCGATGTGTCCATCCAGTTTCACGTCCTTCGGATGCTCCGCGTCGGTCAGTTCCGGCTGTTCGTCCACAATCTCAAAGACTTTATTGACCGATGTGGTCACCCGCATGATCTGGCGCGGGAGATTGGCAAACTGGTTGAGCGGGCCGTAGATGAGGGCAACATAAGCGGAAAACTGGGACATCTCACCGATGGTCATGCTTCCCGCGAGAATCCGGTTGCCGACGTAATAAAGCAGAATGAATTCTCCCGCACCCATCAGGAAGTTCAGAAGCGGGTTGAAAAACGCCCAGAATCGCTCGATGCGGTAATCGTTCGCGGAGACATCGCGGCTTGCCCGATCGTACCGCTCTGACTCCTTTTTCTCCATACCGAACGCCTTGACCACGCGGATACCCGAAAAAATATCGTGCAGAACCGTGGACATCCGGGAGTAAAGCGACCAGGATTTCCGGAACAGCCCCGACATGAACCGCCAGAACAGGCGGAAAGAAAACATGACAACCACGGCAGGGAGAAGTACCAGAAGCGTCAGTCGCGGGTCGGTCACAAGCAGGATGACGACCACGGCAAGGAACAGAAACACCTGCTCCAGCACATTCGGAAGCTGTCCCGTCAGAAAATCCTGGATCTGCGCCGTGTCGCTCTTGACGCGGTTCAGCAGTTCCCCCGAGGTGCGTTTTGAAATGCGGGAGACCGACATCCGCTCGATCTGCCCGAACACTTTTTCGCGCAAGGACATAATCACACCGTTGCCCGCGCGCACCAGGAAGAACCCGCGGAGCATGGTGCAGAACTTTTGAAAAATCTGTACCAGGGCAAGCGTGACAATGACGGTTGCAAACCCGATCCAGAACACGCGGTCCTGTACCGTGCCCGCCGGTGCCTGCACATACCCGTCGATGAGCCGGCGGTTGAGATACGGCGCAAGCAGGCTGACCGCCGAGATCAGAAAGAAGAAAGCGATTGCCGCAACGATATAGCCGCGCGACTTTCCCGCCATTCCGAGCAGGCGCTTCAGCGTCTTTCCCTTTCCCGTACAGGCGGGACAGACATGGGAGCCGGGTGGGTACGGACTTTGGCACTTGGGGCAGACCTCTTCCGTGACGCGCGGCGCGTCAAAGGGAGAAAGTTTCTCTCCGAACTCAACCGCCCGATCCACGAATTTCATTCCCGCGCCGATCTCCCGCCTCATGCGGTTATCCGCGCGCAGGATCAGGTGCGGCGTTCCGTCGGGGGACAGATATTCCGCGAACACGCTTCCGATCTCGGCAACCATGCGGCATCTGCCGCCGCACTCCATCCGGAATGTATCGGTCAGAACTCCGTCGGTATAAACGTGGCAGTCGCCGGCGGTGAATACGCACAAGCCGTCCACCCGTTTCCCCGGAATTTTGCGGTCCAGGTTAAAGGCAACAAGGAGCAGTACCTCTTCCGGCGGGTCCGCACGAAACAGGTCCCGGTACCGCTCCCGGTATTTTTCATTCAGCGTCCGCACGGCGGACGGTTCATTCGGTCGTTTCAAAGCTGACCTCCGATCATCATAAAAACAGTCTTCCGGAAGGAACCGGAACCAACGCAGTCACGGGTTCCGGTTGTCTTCCCCGCGGAATTACAGGTACAGTTCGATTTTCCGGTGACTTCCCCGGTCGAGTTTCTCGGTATCCGGGATCTCAAACCGGTTTCCGCTGACATCCAGAAAGATCAGGTGGGTCGGGGTAACATGCTGAATACTGCGATAGGTATCCTGAAGAGTGAATTCCGTCTCTCCGTCCCCGGTTTCGACCCGCCAGTAGGAAAAGCCGAAGCGTTCCTTCATGGAAAGGATCTTCGTCACCTCCGGCATGTAATACGCGCGGGCAAGCTCTTCCCGGAGCAGTTTCCCCGTTTCCGCGTCAAGGTCGGAGAGAGAACGGATCATGCCGATCTCGTGTCCTTCCCCATCCGTCACCGTGATATATTCGTCCGGGAGTTCAAACGGAAACGCCCGGCGCAGAAGCACCCGCGGATACGTTTTCCCGTCCGCCTCAATGGTCAGAAAACCGTCCTTTTCCCGGAAGGTGACCTCCCCCGGGCAAAGATACTTTTCCGTTGCCACCTCCCGGAAGGACTGCATCCCGTTTTCCGGCACGACGCTTTGGTTGTTCTTCATTTCGTTCATGTCGATCCCTCCTTATTCCGCGATCCCCGCACTGCGGAGCGCTTCTTCCTGAAGCGTGTAGAGCTTATGGTAGGTGCCGCCCCCTTTTGCGAGCAGTGTCGCGTGCGTTCCGCGTTCCACCACCCTGCCGGATTCAATGACAATCAACTGATCCGCGTCGCGGAGCGTGGACAGGCGGTGCGCGATGATGATGGTCGTTTTACCCTCGGTCAGACGGGAGAGGGCGCTCTGGATCATGCGCTCGGTTTCGGTATCCATCGCGGCGGTCGCCTCGTCCAGAATCAGAATCTTCGGGTTCCGCAGGATTGCGCGGGCAATGGAAATCCGCTGTTTTTCCCCGCCGGACAACTCCTTTTTGCCAAGTCCGATACGGGTCTCGTAGCCGTCCGGCATCCGCATGATGAAATCATGTGCGCCGGCGATCCGCGCCGCGGCGATGACCTCTTCATTGGTAGCTTCGGGACGCGCATAACGGATATTGTCCAGCACGCTCCCGACAAATATGTAGGTTTCCTGCGACACAATGGCGATACTGCCGTACAGGCGGTCAAACGCAAGATCGCGGACATTGATGCCGTCGATCCGGATCTCTCCGCGGTCGGTCTCATACAGGCGCATGAGCAGGTTGGCAATGGTACTCTTCCCCGCGCCGCTGTGCCCGACAATGCCGAGCGTTTCCCCGGCGGGGACCGAAAAGGAAACGTCCTCCACAACACGGCGGTTTTTATCATAAGAAAAATCCACGTGGGAGAATTCCACCGCTCCGCGGATATCCGGATGCATGGCGTCAGGCTTCTCGGTGATCTCCGGATGCGCATCCATGATCTCGAACAGTCTCGCGGCGGCGTTGGCATAATATGCCCGCCACTGAAAGAAACTGACGAAAAAGCTGAGCGGAGTAAACGCAATGTTCACGTAAGAAATAAACGTCAGAAGCTGTCCATAGGTCAGTCTCCCCCGGATGACCAGGTACCCGCCGTAACCGAGCGTCACGATATTGCCGGCAAGCAGGACGGTCGCCGTCAGAGGGGTAAGGAAACTGTGAAACATACCGAGGCGGCGCTCGCTTTCGCCGAGGCGCTCGTTGTTGCGGCGGAAACGCGCCAGTTCCTGGTCTTCTCTTGCAAACGCTTTGACTACGCGTGCACCGGTCAGGGCGTCGGACAGGTGGGCGGTCATTTCCGAAGAACGGTTATACTGTGCCGCGCGGAGCCGGCGGCTGCGCCGGTGCTGCCACATGACCAGCAGCACATAGACCGGGATCATGGCAAAGGCAAACGCCGCCATGACGGGCTGGATCACGAAAAGCAGTACCACCACGATCACGAGCTGGACCAGGCACATCAGAAAATACGGCAGGCTGTTGCAGTAATACTCATAGATCGCGTCGGCGTCGTCGTTGACCTGATTCATCAGCCCGCCCGTATGCCGTCCGGTGAAGAAACGCAAAGACAGGCGTTCGATCACGCCGAAAATGGTTTTCCGGAGGTCGTAGACCATTTTGACCGTGATACGGGAGGTCACGTAGTTATTGAACATGATGGACACGTACATGAGCGCACGGGTGGCGATCACGAGACCGAGGACCAAGCCGATCTGCCCGAAGAACCCGCCGTCCGGGGTCAGCACCTTGTCATAGAAAAAGCCGGAAGAAAAATAAGGTCCCAGAACACTGAACGCAACCGACAGGCAAAGCGTCAGAAACGCGACGGCAAGCTGGATGCGATACTTCTTAAGGAAGAAGTTCATGCGGTTGATGGAGTGTGTTTTTGCCATGCACCGCGGGCAGATTTTCTGTCCCGCGTCTGGATAGCGCAGTCCACATTTGGGGCAGCAGTTGGCACCCGGCAGGTCGTCCGGCGACACGGAAATGTCCTTCTCCCCTGCGAGTGCGCGGTTGCCGTAACGCTCAAACAGGTGCGCGGAGGTACGGCAGAAATTGGTCATGGTCGCAAGCAGAATGCAGGTACCGTCCGATGCCAGCGCGACCAGGCGAGAGGTGGACGTCCGCTCTTCCACAGAAAGACGGGCCAGTCCCTCCCTCGGGTATTCGGTCAGGGTCGCCGGGGACGGCGCGGAACCGTCTGTTTCCGAGGCTGTAGAAGAATCATTGTGCGCGGTCCGGGCAGCAGGCGACTCCGTTCCGTTTGCGTTGTCGCCCATATCCGGGCGAGCCGAGGCGGACGTTTTCCTCGTTTTCCGGCGGCGTGATTGTCCGTCCCCGCCGCTGTACGGGAGGGTCAGAACGGCGATCCGATCGTCCGTCAGAAAGAGATAGTTCTCCGCCCGCTCCTCCTTTTCGTTCCGGTCGGCATACATGGCAAAAAGAACCGACCCGCGGGCAATCCCCCGACGTTTCAGTTCCTGCCAGATTCTCTCCGGAATCACATCAAATTCTGTTGCCAAAGCAGTCCTCCGTCCGTTTTTACGGACCATGTCTCCGCGCGCGGCGGACAAAAACGGATCCCGCTTACCGGGGTACCTCAAAATACGCTGAATATATGTATTATCCTATCATACGCGCGGGCTGATGTCAATGAAATAATTGTGAAAAAACGCCCGCAGAGGGGCGTTCCCGGAATTTTTCGTGCCGGTGGCACCAATCCCTTCCGCGTTCCCTTCTGCGGGCGCTCCGGTGAGTAAAAATCAGTCCTGGTTCTGGTTGTTCTGATGATTCTGGTTATTCTGGAAATTCTGCCGGTTGCGGTTCTGCTGATTCTGATTGTTCTGATTCTGATTGTTCTGATTCTGATTGTTCTGATTCTGGTTCTGGTTGTTCTGTTGATTCCGGCAATTCTGCTGGTTCTGGTTATTCTGGTTCTGGTTGTTCTGATTGTTGTTCTGCATATTCTGAATTCCTTTCTGATTTGGATTTCAGCATAAGTATGCACCGTGCGCCGCCTGTCTATTCAGGAGCGGAACAGAATCCGGTCAGTCCAGCCAGTATTTATTTTTCACCTGCGCACGGATTGCCGCAAGCGTCACGCAGAATTCCGCTGCCCACGCAATCGACGCGATCGCGGAGAGGAGCGTCAGAAGTTCACTGAAAGAAAAACGTTTGACCGTCGCATACGGAATGAAAATTCTGAGGCAGACCGCAAGCCCCGCGCAAACCGCCGCAAGCAGCACCGCGATATACAGTCCGACGCGAAGCGGCTTCTGCTCCAGGCGGAGCCGCGCTTCGGAATCGTGAAGCGACGGATTGACCGGGAAGCAGGTATAATTCCGGACAAAACCGAGAAGCTGTATGACAAGAAGCACAAAGAGACAGAGAAACAGCACTTCGGATACGCCGTAAACGACGGATGTCAGGTAATGTCCCGACACTGCGTCGGGCGCCATCAGGCGGATATCCACGTAAATGTCCCGGTACCGGCTGGAGCGGACAAAGAGGGTATAAAGAATCCATTCCGCGGCGGCCACAACCGTGTACACGGCACTGCCTGCAAGCAGGAAATTCGGTTTTTTGAGATATTTCCGCAAAAACAGGACTGCGAGAAAAATGCAGATTCCCGCAATGAAATCCGGCAGGACATTATACCGGTTCAGATAAAAGTCCATGCTGAATACCGCCGCGGCGCCGAGCAGAAGAAATGCGCGGAAGACCGTCCGGAGAACAAACACGGATTCCTTCGTCAAAACCTCGGTGCGATATTTTTCCGTCAGGGTTCCGATAAACTCCCCGTCGTTCCTGACCGCACGGAAAAATCCGATATACCGGCAGAGCCAGACGATCCCGAACGGAAGGACAACGATGATCGCACCCATACGGAACAGGGGAAGAAACCGCGACCAGTTGACCGCATTCAGATCCTGTCCGTACGCGGACAGTACAGCAAACTCCGGCAGGACCGTCATCACCGTTTTGAAGATCAGGAATACGTATGTAAGAAAACGCAGGTGATCGACTGCGGCGAACTGCCCCGGAACCGGCTCCTTTTTCCCGGCGCCCCGGAAAACCGCCGTTCCGTTATGGCGGGTGCCGAGATACAAAAGACCGTCAAACAGGAATTT
The DNA here is from genome assembly GCA_934525675.1 of uncultured Eubacteriales bacterium. Classification (GTDB taxonomy): domain Bacteria; phylum Bacillota; class Clostridia; order Oscillospirales; family CAG-272; genus CAKVOU01. The sequence continues at coordinate 195,246 of CAKSZH010000001.1, read as the reverse complement.
GAACGCCGGGATTGCAAGCAGGGTTGACAGAATGCCGAAGCAGAACGGGAACAGAAGAAAATTCATTGCCCGGTCTGCCGACGCGCCGGCGCCGAACAGAAACAGAACCGACAGAAGCTGTGCGCCGGAAACCCATGCGAGTATGAGAAACAGTTTCCGCGCCGTGGCAAGCGTTTCATTGAGATCGGCAAGACAGGTCAGCCCCGTTACGAGAAGCAGATAACCGATGAAATCGGGGAGCGGGTCAATGACGCTGACCTCCGGATTGAACAGAAACACGGCGGAGAGAAGGATCTGCCCGATTCCGAGATTCTTTTTGATTTTCTGCATTGGGTCTCTCCTTTCATAGTTCCGTCCCAAACGGACAGGTGGGCGATGTTTGAGGAAATCCTGCGGACACGTTGCCGCCTGATTGTTCCTTGCTCTTCTCCGTCGCGGAAAAACCGGGGGACACGTTGCCACAGTCCCTTTATATTTGTCCTTTCAGAAAAAGTCTTGCGGAGCCGTTTTACCGGCTTATTTTTTCTTTCCTTTTTTATGTTCGAGGTAAAGTTTTGCGGATTCCTTTGCCGCCTGCTCCTCTTTTTTGTCGAGCTTTTCATAAAAGCGGTTGACAAAAGCAAAGCGCGATTTACGGCGCGGGGCATCCTCTTCCCCCTCCGGGCAGATCCGGCGATACGAGGAAGCGTACAGCACGAGCGCAAATACGGTCACAAGCAGATACACAATCATGAGCGCGGCATCAAAACCGGGAACGCCTTTGAAGATTCCGGTCAATTGGAGCACGGCAAACAAAAACCAGATTCCGTAGGCAACCATATTCTGTACCGCGCGGAGGCGGAGCTTCGGCAATTTCACGGATGCGGCAAGCTCTGCCGTTCCGAAGAACAGCGTCTCACGGAGCAACATCCGGAAGACCTGAAATGCGGCGTTCAGAACCGTTCCCGCCGTGCCGCCGGGATAGATGACACCAAGCTTTGTCACGCCGAAGATCGCCGCGCCGATCTGAAACCCCGAAAACAGGATCAGGGGGATAAGCGGGATGAAGGCGAAATGGTACGTGCTCTCGTACATCCGCAGTTTTCCCACCGCCGCAAGGATCAGAAGATACCCGAGAAAGCAGGTGGGAAACCATGCGCCGAGAAACGGCACCTCGGCGATGAGAACGCCGAAAAACAAGAGACCGAATCCCATATCACTTTCCCTGCTGATCCGCTCTCATGCAGCAGTTCTTGTACTTCTTACCGGAGCCGCAGGGACAAGGATCATTGCGTCCGACCGTTGCCGGCTTGCGGACGGTCGTGATGGTGACCTTCCTCGGCTTCATTTTGCCGTCCTCAAAGCCTTCGCCAAGCGGCTTTGCCACCTGCACACGGGTCACGGGTTTTTCTCTCGGAACGACGGTCAGAACGCCCCGGACGGTCGTCTCACGGATGTCCTCGACCATGGAATCGAACATATCCGCACCCTGAATGCGGTACTCGGTGACGGGATCTCTCTGCGCATAGGACTGAAGCCCGATGCTGCCCTTGAGGTCTTCCATTGCGTCGATGTGTTCCATCCACGCGCGGTCAACGGTGCGGAGCAGGATCGCACGCTCGATCTCCTTGAAGGTCTCCTCGCCGAACAGCGCCGCCTTATCGGCAAGCAGTTTCTCGGCACGCTCCGTGAGCAGATCCGTGAGATCTTCACGGGAGAGCTTTTCCAGTTCGCGCGTTTCGTATCTGAAATCCTCTTCGGTCGTCAGCACACCGAGGTAACGGGAACGGAGCGCGTCGAAATTCCAGTTGTCCGGAACCTCATCCGCCGTATTTGCGGCAACCGCTTCCCCGATGGAGGAGTGTACCATTTTGAGAATATCCGCCGAGGGATCGGAGCCGTCCAGCACTTCTTTTCTCTGCCCGTAAATGACGTTTCTCTGCTGATTCATCACGTCGTCATAGGACAGGACGTATTTTCTGCGCTTGAAGTTGTTGTCTTCCAGGCGCTTCTGTGCACTTTCGATCTGGTTGGAGAGGATGCGCGCGTCGATCGGCACGTCCGCCGGCAGCTTGAGCGCCGCGATCATACCGGTGAGGCGGTCGCTTCCGAACAGGCGCATGAGGTCATCCTCAAGGGAAAGGAAGAATCTCGATTCGCCGGGGTCGCCCTGACGTCCGGCGCGTCCGCGGAGCTGATTGTCAATGCGTCGGCTCTCGTGGCGTTCGGTGCCGAGGATAAAGAGTCCTCCCGCCGCTCTGACCTTCTCCGCCTCCGGCGCGATCTCTGCGCGGTATCTGTCGTACAGCTCGCGGAAGGTCCTGCGGGCATTCAGGACCGCTTCGTCGTCGGTCTCTGCGGTTCCGGTGGATGCCGCAATCAGCTCCTCCGGAATCTCCATTTTCGCCATTTCGGTCTTTGCGAGAAATTCCGGGTTGCCGCCGAGCATGATGTCGGTACCACGTCCTGCCATGTTGGTGGAAATGGTGACGGCACCGAATTTACCCGCCTGCGCGACGATCTCCGCTTCTTTTTCATGATACTTCGCGTTGAGTACGGTATGCGGGATTCCCGCTTTTTTCAGGCGGACGGAAAGCTGCTCGGATTTGTCGATTGCAATGGTACCGACCAGTACCGGCTGTCCCTTTTCGTGACATTCCCTGACCTGCTCGACAATCGCCGCGTATTTTGCTTCCATGGTCTGATACACCACGTCGGAATGGTCGATCCGGATCATCGGCTTGTTGGTGGGAACCTCCACCACGTCCAGCCCGTAAATTTCGCGGAATTCCATTTCCTCTGTGAGCGCGGTACCGGTCATACCGGACAGCTTCTTATACATACGGAAATAGTTCTGGAAGGTGATGGTCGCGAGCGTTTTGTTCTCCTTCTGGACCTCCACGCCCTCCTTGGCTTCGATTGCCTGGTGCAGACCGTCGGAATACCGTCTGCCGGGCATGAGACGTCCCGTGAAGGAATCGACGATCATGACGCCCTTTTCATTGACGACGTAATCCTCGTCGCGCTTCATGCAGCCGTGCGCCTTGATCGCCTGGGTGACGTAGTGCGCGATCTCGGAGTTTGCGGGATCGGAATAGTTCTCGATACCGAAGAAGGCTTCCGCTTTCTTTGCACCCGACGCGGTCAGCACCGCGTTCTTCGCCTTTTCGTCGATGATGTAATCCGCGTCGATCTGGTCGTTGTCCTGCTTGGCATCAATCTCCTTGATGACAAACTTGCGGAGCCCGCGCACGAAATCGTCCGCTCTCCGGTACATATCGCTCGATTCCTCGCCCGCACCGGAAATGATCAGCGGGGTACGCGCCTCGTCGATGAGGATGGAGTCCACCTCGTCCACGATGGCAAACGCGTGACCGCGCTGCACCATATTCTCGCGGTAGACGACCATATTGTCGCGGAGGTAATCAAAGCCGAACTCGTTGTTGGTTCCGTAGGTGATGTCCGCCGCGTATGCCGCCTGCTTGTCCGCGGGCGACATATCGTGCACGACAAGTCCCGTCGAAAGTCCGAGATAGGCGTAAACTCGTCCCATCTCCTCGCTGTCGCGGCGGGCAAGGTAGTCATTGACCGTGACGATGTGAACGCCCTCTCCCGTCAGTGCGTTGAGGTATGCGGGCATGGTGGCGACCAGTGTTTTGCCTTCACCGGTCTTCATTTCGGCAATGCGTCCCTGGTGAAGGATGATGCCGCCGAGAATCTGGACATAGAACGGACGTTTGCCAAGCACCCGCCAGTCCGCTTCCCGGACTGCCGCGAACGCGTCGGGAAGGAGGTCGTTGAGCGTTTCGCCGTCCGAAAGACGTTTTTTGAACTCCGCCGTCACGCCGCGCAGCTCCTCATCGCTCATTGCCGCATATTTTTCCGACAGCGCGTCCACCGCGTCCGCCGTCTTTTTCAGTTTTTTAATCTGACGTTCGCTGTAAGTACCGATGATTTTGTCGATCAGTGACATGATATCCTCCGTATATTTGAAATTGAAGGTCATTTGCACATAGTTAAGATATATTATACAACATTTGTATGAAGATTTCAAATACTTTTTTGGAAATCCGGTGTAATTTCTTGATTTCACGGAAAATATGCGATATAATGACGGTATTCTCTTCTCTGAAACGAGGAACGGCATGAAACTGCACATTGTACTTCACGAGCCGGAAATTCCGCAGAATACCGGCAATATTGCGCGCACCTGTGCTGTCACGGGGGCAAGTCTCCATCTTATCCGCCCTTTGGGGTTTGACATCGACGACAGAAAAATGAAGCGCTCGGGGCTTGACTACTGGGACAAGCTCGGCGTGCGCTTCTATAACGATCTTGAAGACTTTTACCGTAGCAATCCGGGCGCGGATGTATATTATTTCTCCACCAAAGCGCCGCGCGCATACACAGAGATCCGCTATCCGGACGAGGTATACCTGATGTTCGGGAAGGAAACGAAGGGGCTTCCCGAGGCTGTGCTTCAGGCGCACCCTGACACGGCGGTACGCATTCCCATGCGGGACACGCTCCGCTCGCTCAACCTCTCCAATTCGGTTGCCATCGCGGCATACGAGGTCCTGCGTCAGCACGGATTTGAAGGGCTTCGGCAGGACGGCGAGGCGACGACCTTTTCGTGGGAGAAGTAACCTTCACATCCGGAACAGTGCGAGGAGACAGACGACGAGCAGATAGCACAGCCAGGCTGCGTGGGCAAGCATGAGACAGAAAGACAGCCGTGCAACGCGCCGGAAGCACAGTGCGACACCGACGGCGAGCACCACCGTAACAAGTGCAAGGAGAACTGCGAAGAACAATTCCGAGCGCACAAAGAAGCAGGTGTACCAGAGAAGCTCCAGCACGGCGAGCAGAACGAACAGCATGCCGCCCTTATACCGGTCGGCTTCTCTCCCCCGGCACGGAGAAAAGAGTCCAAGTCCGAACGCGCCGCCGATGAGCAGGTACCAAAGGGTTATGAGAAGCGTCGTCAGGAAGACCGGCGGGATCAGTCCGAACAGCCGGAGTCGCTGCATGACGACATACGGGCTACCCGCCGTGAAGCGGACGATGAAAAACACGGCGAGGAGCAGTCCTGCGCCGACGAACATCCCGGTCGTTCCGCCGGGACCGTAGGCGGCATAGAAACCGGAGCCGAGCGAGGGTCCGGTCTTTCTTTTTGCGCGCATAACATCACCTCATTTCACTATATGAGGTGATGCTTTTTTTATGCGGGAGAAAGGGGGGCGGGAAGATGGTGGGAAGCGATTCTCTTTTTGTGCAGGAAATAACGGAGCCCCCGCAAAAGCGGGGCGGCGGAAGTCGCCCCGCTTCTGCGGGGGCGGGTACAAGGAAAACGGGGGTGTCGGCTTACCGTATCTTCTCTGCGGATAACAGAGATCGGCTGCACGTACTCGCGGGACAGCTTCAGCCGGTCGCCCTTCCGGAACGACGCTTTGCGGGAAGATGCCGGGAACCGGGAGAGGTATCCCGGAACGGATGGGGATACATTTCCCTCTCCCACGGATCCGGCAGAATCCCGCTTGTCCCGTCATCCGTTTCCGCGGGAGCAGTTCCGTCCGGAAAGCCGTGCGGGCGTTTCTCCGGTGCGGAGGACGTTTCCGATTCCGGGAAGAATGGATTCCGCGACCCTCCGTCAAAAGGCGTGGATTCTTCCGGTTCTTCGGACACCGGGGGTTCCGTTTCTTCTTCGGGCGGAAGAGTTTCCTCTTCTTCGGTCACGCGCGTAGGACATCCGCGGTTATACTGTTTCTCTCCGTACCCGATTCCGGCAAACTCGCCCTCCCCCAGCGCGTTCGCGAAAAACGGAAGCGTCGGGTCGGTGCAGAATGCGATGCCCTCCGGCAGGTCGCGTGTGCAGAACGGCGCGTCATTGACATAGATCTGCATGGGAAAGCTCCGTATAACGTGAAGCAGTCCGACCTGCCGTCCCCCGCCGTCTTCCGTCACGCCCCCTGTCTCCGGGTCAATCATGACGGCGGTATGCGTCCGGCACAGTTCTTGCGGCTCGGTTCCGGAAAGGAACCAACCGGTGCGCGTACGGTGTCCGCGCGGATCGGACAGGCAGAGGTCGGTGACAAGTCCGCCGGAATCCGCGCAATAGGAAAGCTCCAGTACGTCCTCCGGCATGGAAAAAGTTTTCGTCGGCAGTTTCTGCGGATACTTTCCAAGCAATCGCGTCATAAATCCGTCCCAGACCGCTACGGCAGGATTTCCCGCAGTACCGGAAATGTCGTCCTCCGGGTATTCAAAGCCGTACCAGACCCCGCAAAGCAGATCGGGTGTATAGCCGATGAACCAGCGGTCAAGATCACTGCTGCTCGTCCCCGTTTTTCCGGCAATCTCCATCCTTCGGGTCAGGGTCAGCGAGCGTGCGGTCCCCGTCTGTGTCACGCCCGTAAGCAACCGGGTCATGATTGCCGCCTGCCCCTCGGAAAGTACACGGCGGGGGCTTTCCCGGTTTGGCAGAAGCACCTTTCCCTCGCGGTCGGTCACCAGGTAATACGACCGCGCGGAGTGCACAAGTCCCCCATCTGCAAATATCGTGTACGCCGCGGTCAGTTCGCGGAGCGTCAGTCCCTCTGCCATCTGTCCGAGGGCAAGCGCCGCCTCCCCGTCCGAGGGGGAAAAGCCCGGCAACCCCAATTCCCCGGTGAGAAACGCGGCGGACGCGTCCTTGCCGATCTCGCGCAGGACCCGGACAGCGACCGTATTGACCGAACGCGACACGGCATCGGGGATCCCGGTCAGCCCCCGCCAGGTACCGTCGGCGTTTTTCGGCCAGGCGCGGAACCTTGCTCCCGACGGATAAAACTCCACCGGAACGTCGTCATACACACTTGCCCAGGTGATTTTTCCGGAGCGGAGCGCAGGTGCGTACACCGACAGCGGCTTGAGCGCCGAGGCAGGCGGACGGCGGGTCGCCGTCGCGTGGTTACGGATGCGGTTTGCCGTCTTCTCTCCTCTGGCTCCGACGACCGCAAGAAGGTCACCGGTGTGAGGATCCATCACGACGCAGGAGGACTGCGGCGCCTTCCCGTTCCCGGCAGGCGGAAAACAACGCACGTCCCCGTCCGCTTCCAGATAATACTCCGAGAGCAGCGACTGGATCTCCGGGTCCATTGCGGTATAGATACGAAGCCCGCCGTAATACAGCATCCGCGACGCGGCGGAGGAAGTGTATCCGTAGGTTTCCGTCAGATCGGCAAGTACGTCTTCGATGACGGTATCCGTGTACCACGAATTGACCGACTCGCGTCCGGTAAGAAGCGTCGGACGGGTCGCAAGCGGCTCCGCCTTTGCCCCGTCCCGCTCAGCCTCGGAAATGTATCCCTGCCGACACATTTCGTCAAGGACGGTATCCCTGCGTTTTCTGTTGTTCTCCGGGTGACGGAGCGGGTCATAGCGCGACGGGTTCTTGGTGATTGCCGCAATGCTTGCGCATTCGGAAAGCGTCAGCTTCCCGACCGGGACCGAGTAGTATCTTTCCGCCGCGGCGCCCACGCCCGCACAGCCGCCGGAAAGATTGATAATGTTGAGATAGCGCTCCAGAATTTCGGTTTTGTCCGTTTTCTCCTCCAGATCCGTTGCGTAGAACAGTTCCTGCAATTTACGTGCCGGTGTGCGCGCGTCGTTGCCGGTCAGGTTTTTGACCAGCTGCTGGGTGATGGTGGACGCGCCGAATTCCCCTTTCCCGAAAAGATACCCCGCGACCGCTTTGCCGGTACGCAGCCAGTCCACGCCGTCATGGGTAAAAAAATGCTTGTCCTCGATGGCAACGAACGCGTGAATAAGGTGTGCCGGTACCTCGTCCAGCGTCACGGGAATACTGATCTGACTTCCGTGCAGCTCCGCCACTTCATGAAAGGAATTCAGATCATTCCGGTCGCCGTCCGACGCATACAGAAGCGACGGACGATACTCCTCGCCGAGGGTCAGATACGTCTCCGGGAATTCCCGCTCGAACCGTGTCACGAGGAATACCGTTCCCGCCGCAATCAGGACGGACAGAAGAATTCCCGTGGCACAGAGAAAAATCAATACCCCGTTTATGAATTTCCGCATACCGTACACTCCTTTCTTTTTTGTATTTTCCGCAAAAAAGGACGAATATATCACCGTTGCCGGGAAAAAATATATGTATCAAATCTATCAAAAAGAGGTAATCTCATGCAGAGTGAAAACAAAATGGAATGGTGGTTTTCCTTTGTCTCGGTGCTCGTGGTCATCACGGCGGTCATCACGCTTGCCTTCTCCGTGACCGCGTTTCTCATAGCCGGTAACGCCGGAAAGAACGCCGAGCGCGCCGCGGATTCCATCGAACGGGTGGCAAAGGATTTTTCCATCACGGTACGGACGGAACCGCTGCTCGTGGAAAAGAATCCCGGGAACGAAAACGGGTCCGGTACGCCTTCGACCCCCACCGGAAAAACCGAAAACGGTGCTTCAGCGGGGAATGCGGAAACCGACAAAATTCCGGAGCCCGCCACCACGGAGAAATCCTCCGTCACGCTTTATGTTGTGCGGGAATACAATGGAAAAATCGGGGTATTTTCTTCCGACGGCGGATTGCTCCGCACCGTGTCCGTCATGGTGTCCGCGCTCCCCGTAAAGGACCGCGACGCGCTGGCGGCGGGGATCAATGTCACCTCCTTTGCCGAACTGAACGCGCTTCTCGAAGACTTCTCCTGAGTGCTGTAAAATTTACTCCCGCCTCTTGACAAACGCGGAAAAATACTGTATACTGATGCCAGTGAAATTCCCGTGAGGGAGTAGCAAGCACACGTCGTGTGGAACAAGTCAACATCCTGTCTGTCATTCTGGGCATTCTGGCTTGTTTGAAATTGCGAGACTCATGTATAGCTGAACGGTTATACACGGAGCCTCTGGATATCCGGGTACAGCTGATCGGCTGTACCCGGATTTTTGCAGTTCACAAAACGGAGGAAACTATGCGCTATTATTGTGAAGACAAGGACAGAGTCCTCTCTGAGCTCGGCTCGGGCAAAGACGGACTCACCGCAGAAGAAGCCGGAAAAAGGCTTGCGGAAAACGGCAAAAACCGCCTCGCGGCGAAAAAGAAAAAACCGCTCATTCTGCGGTTTCTCGGTCAGCTCTGTGACCCGATGACCCTCATTCTGATCGTTGCCGCGGTGATCAGCGGCGTGCTTGCCGTGGTGAACAGCGAGGGCTTTGCCGACGTCATCATCATTGTTTCCGTCGTGCTGGTCAACGCAGTGCTCGGCGTTCTGCAGGAAAGCAAGGCGGAAAAAGCGATCGAAGCGCTTCAGGAACTGTCCGCCGCGACCTCGAAGGTCTACCGGGACGGAAGGCTCATTACCGTTCACTCGGAGGATCTTGTGGTCGGCGATGTAATCGTTCTGGAAGCAGGCGATGCGGTACCCGCCGACGCAAGAATTTTGGAAAGTGCAAGCCTCAAGGCAGAGGAAGCGGCATTGACCGGAGAATCGGTGCCCGTCAACAAATTTATTGATTTGATCTCTCTCGGCGAAGGCGGACGGGATGTCCCCCTCGGCGACCGCAAAAATATGCTGTACATGGGAAGCACCGTGGTTTACGGCAGAGGCACCGCCGTGGTGACGGCGACCGGCATGGATACCGAAATGGGTAAGATCGCCGACGCGCTGGAAAAAGCCGAGGACGGAGAGACCCCGCTCCAGCGCAAGCTGAATCAGCTCTCAAAGATCCTCACCTGGCTGGTGCTCGGCATCTGCGCCGTGGTGTTCGGCGTACAGCTCATCCGCGCCGGCTCCTTCACCTTTGAATTGGTGCTGAACTCCTTCATGGTCGCCGTATCGCTGGCAGTTGCCGCAATCCCGGAGGGTCTTGCGACCGTCGTCACCATCGTCCTCTCCATTGGCGTGACCAATATGTCGAAGCGCAATGCGATCATCCGCAAGCTGACCGCCGTGGAAACGCTCGGCTGTGCCGAGATCATCTGCTCGGACAAAACGGGAACCCTGACCCAGAACAAAATGACCGTTGTTGACAGCTTCGGTGAGAACGAAAAAAAGATTGCAACCGCAATGGCTCTCTGCTCCGACGCAGAACTCTCGGAGGACGGGAGCGTCACGGGCGAGCCGACCGAGGCGGCACTCGTCGCGTGGGCGGCAAAGCTGGGACTTCCCAAGCCGGAGCTCAAAGGAGCCCTTCCCCGCATCGGCGAAGCGCCGTTTGACTCCATGCGGAAAATGATGTCCACCGTGCACAGAACCGGGGACGGATACATTCAGTATACCAAAGGCGCCGTGGACGTGGTGATCGACCGCTGCACACATTATCTTAAGGACGGCGCTTTCGTTCCGATGACGGAGGAATACCGGGAAACCATTCTCCGGGCAAACAAAGAAATGGCGGATCGCGCACTTCGTGTGCTTGCCGCGGCGGAACGCGTATGGAATACCGCTCCCGCCGATTCCGAACCCGAAACGCTGGAAAAGGACCTCTGTTTCCTCGGGCTCTGCGGCATGATCGACCCTGTACGTCCCGAAGTCAGGGCGGCAATTGAAGAATGTAAGGAAGCGGGCATCCGCCCCATCATGATTACGGGCGACCACATCGACACGGCGGTTGCCATTGCAAAGGAACTCGGTATCCTGTCCGACGGGTACCGTGCCGTCACGGGCGCGGAGCTGGGAGAAATGTCGGACGAGGAATTTGAAAAGGTATTCCGGGAAATCAGTGTGTACGCCCGCGTTCAGCCGGAACACAAGACCCGGATCGTCAACGCTTGGAGAAACGCCGGATATGTCACCGCCATGACGGGCGACGGCGTAAACGACGCGCCGTCCATCAAATCCGCCGACATCGGCATCGGCATGGGAATCACGGGCACCGACGTCACCAAAAACGTAGCGGACATGGTACTCGCGGACGACAACTTTGCCACCATCGTCGGCGCGGTCGAGGAAGGCAGGCGCATCTACGACAATATCCGCAAAGCGATCCAATTCCTGCTTGCCTCCAACTTAAGCGAGGTGCTCTGCATCTTCGTGGCAACCTTACTCGGCTTTACGATCCTGAAGCCGGTACACCTGCTCTGGATCAATCTGGTGACCGACTGCTTCCCCGCCCTTGCCCTCGGGCTGGAACGGGCGGAGCCGGACATCATGCGCCGCAAGCCGCGCGACGCGAAAGCGGGTATTTTTGCGGGCGGCATGGGCTTTGACGTAGCATATCAGGGAATCCTCGTAACGGTTCTGGTGCTTGCGTCCTACTTCCTCGGGCATTTCATGGAGACCGGCTCCTTTACGCTCCTTGACAGCCCGCACGGAACGACCATGGCGTTTCTCACCATGTGCATGGCGGAAATCTTCCACAGTCTCAATATGCGTTCGCAAAGACGGAGCATCTTTACGCTCGGCCCGCAGAACAAGGTACTGCTTATCGCGGCTTCCGTATCGCTTCTGACCACAACGCTTGTATGCGAGGTTCCCGTGCTTGCGGCGGCATTTGAATTCAGCAGTGTGGAATTCACCGAGTACGCCGTGGCAATCGGACTTGGCGCGCTGATTATCCCCGCGGTGGAACTGGTCAAGCTGATCCAGAGACGGTTGGAAAAGAAGAAGGAACGCTCCGTGGCGTAAGCGGCGGAGGCAGGGCACTTTTCCGGTCATCCAAAACGCAGGGCGCACCGCCATACGGCGGTGCGCCCTGCGTTTTATCGAAACTCACTGATAGACTGCGTTCGCGTCCCCGAGCAGCAGTCTGAACTCGCGCAGAACAAAGTCGGAATACAAAACCCCTCCCGCGCGGTGATAGGTTTTATCCGAGCTGTTGTAGAAGAGGACCTCGGTCGGTCCCTCGAACAATTCCACCAGATTTCTCGCCTTGCGGTAGGCTTCGCACTCAAAATCCGGAACGCGCAGGCACAGGCGGTGAGGTCTGGGCGCAGCACCGGGAGCGGGATTACCGGACGCGGGTCGTGTCCCGGCAGAAGCGGGATTCCCTGCTCGCACGGTTCCGTTTACCGGAGCGGAGGCGGGACGAACGTTTGCAGGGGCACGATAATCACCCGAAACGGAATTTCCACCCGAACCGGACGGCACCCGGTTGGCGGTCTCTGCGGCTCCCGTGCTTCCTGTACTGCGGTAACCGGCGGACACCGGTAGCGCTTCCTGTGCATCGGGATTCTCCGCAAGCACGCAAAGCGTATTGACCAGTACCTTGGGCGCCTCCTCTTCCCTGACGGAAAGCGTTCCCTCACAGCAGAGGGGAACGTCCTCGCGGATCATGGGAGCATACTCCGCATAGGTCTTGGAAAATGCGATACATTCGATCTCGCCGAAGCTGTCCTCCAGCGTGAAGAACGCCATGCGTCCTCCTCCGTTTTTTGGCGTTTTGAGGGACACCGAAGAGATCATGCCCGCAACACGGACGCGGGTTTTGTCCGCGGGCGGCTCCTCACCCTCTGCGGGAACATAGTCGGAAATCGGAGCGGCACCAAGCTTCTCCGCCGACGGGCGGTAGCCGTCAAACGGATGCCCGGAGAAGTACAGCCCGGACGCCTGCTTTTCCAGCGCCAGCTTCTCGCGGAGCGTGTATTCCGGGATGTCCGGATAGCGGAACGCGGGAGCGGACGCGACAGGCGCGAACGCCGCCGAAAACAGATCAATCTGCCCGTCGAGGTTGGCACGGTTCTTGTTGCCCGCCTGATCAAGGATCCGTTCGTAGGCGGCGACAAGGCGGCTGCGATACACACCGAGTCCGTCAAAGGCACCCGCCTTGACAAGCGCTTCCACCATGCGTTTGTTGAGATCGCTTCCGGACATCCGGTCCACAAAATCCTCAAACGAGGCAAACGGGCGGGACTTGCGTTCCCTGATGATATTTTCGATGAACTGGTTCCCGACGTTCTTGAGAGCAAGCAATCCGAAGCGGATATTGTCTCCGTCCACATGGAAATCCGCATAGCTTTCGTTGATATCGGGCGGCAGAATGCGGATCTGGCGGCGGGCACATTCCGCGGTGTATTCCGCCATCTTGGGAATGTTGCCGAGCACGCTGGTAAGCAGTGCGGAAAGATATTCCTTCGGATAATGCGCCTTGAGGTAGGCGGTACGGTAGGAGATCACGGCATAGGCGGCAGCGTGGGACTTGTTGAAGGCATAATTGGCAAAGCTCGAAAGGTCGTCGAAAAGTTTACTCGCGGTCACCTCGGAAATGCCGCGTTCCCGGCACCCGGCAAGAAACGCCGGACGTTCCGCGGCAAGCACGTCCGCCTTCTTTTTTGCCATGGCGCGGCGCACGATGTCCGCGTGACCGAAGGTGTAGCCCGCAAGATCGCGGAAGATCTGCATGACCTGCTCCTGATACACGGTACAGCCGTAAGTCGAACGAAGGATCGGCTCCAGTTCGGGCGGGTCATAGTGCACCGAGGACGGATTGTGCCTGCCCTCGATGTAGCGCGGGATGGAATCCATGGGTCCCGGACGGAACAGCGCAATCGCGGCAATGATGTCGTCCAGATTCTCCGGGCGGAGATTCTGGAGCATATTCCGCATCCCGGAGGATTCCAGCTGAAACACGCCGCCCGTATTTCCCTTCCCGATCAGCTCATAAGTCTTTCTGTCGTCAAACGGCAGCCGGGACAGGCAAAACTGCGGCTCCTGTTCCCTGATCTGCACCTCCGCGTCGTGCAGAATGGTCAGGTATCTGAGCGCAAGGAAATCGAATTTGAGAAGTCCCAGATGCGCGATGGTATCCATATCATACTGGGTGATGACCACACCGCCGGAAGCGGAAAGCGGCACATAATCCGAAAGCGGGCGGTCGGTGATGACGATCCCCGCCGCATGAATCGAAACATTGCGCGGCATTCCCTCGATCGCGCACGCGGTATCGACCAGTTTACGGACCTCCGCCGACGCGTCGTAAAGCTCCTTCAGGGGTTTTCTTGAAAGCGCGTCCCGGATGGTGATATTCAGTTCCTGCGGCACGGCGCGGGCAACGGCGTCCACATCGGAATACGACATGCCGATGGCACGTCCCACGTCGCGGATCGCCGCACGCGCGGCAAGCGTACCGAAGGTGATGATCTGGGAAACATGATCTCTTCCGTACTTCTCCGTCACATATGCGATAACCTCGTCGCGGCGGTTGTAGCAGAAATCGATATCGATATCCGGCATACTGACGCGTTCGGGGTTGAGGAAACGTTCAAACAGCAGATCAAAACGGATGGAATCCACGTCGGTGATGCCGAGCAGGTAGGCAACCAGGCTTCCCGCGCCCGACCCTCGTCCAGGTCCCACGGGAATGTCGCGGCTCTTTGCGAAGTTGACGTAATCCTGTACGATGAGGAAGTAATCCGCATACCCCATGCTCTCAATGACGCGGAGCTCGTACTCCATGCGGGCACGGTACTCTTCCGCGGTATGCCCCGCGGCGGGGATTTCCCCTTTTTCTTCTTTGGCGCAAAATCCTTCTTCCGCCAGCCGCGACAGGTACTGCGGAGCGGTTACGCCCGCGGGGCACGGAAACTTCGGAAGATAAGTCTCAGAAAAATCAAAGTCAAGGTTGCATCTGTCGGCGATCTTCTCCGTATTCCCGATCGCTCCCTCGTACCGACCGAACAAGGCGGTCATTTCCTCGGTGTCCTTGTAATAGAATTCGTCGGTTTCAAAGCCGATGGGTCTGCCGTCCGACATGGTGTTGCCCGTCTGGATACAGAGCAGTACCGCCTGCGTCTCCGCGTCACGGCGGCGAAGGTAATGACAGTCGTTCGTTGCGACCATGGGTAACCCGCAGTCTCCGGCAAGCCGGACCAGCTCCGGGAGAATCTGCTTCTGCTCGTCAAGCCCGTGATTCTGAAGCTCGATATAAAAATGATCCTTCCCGAAGATCTCCGAAAGCTCTTTTGCCGCGCGGCAGGCGGAATCATAATCACCTCTGACAAGGCTCCGCGGCACCTCCCCCGCAAGGCAGGCGGACAACGCGATCAGCCCCTCGTGGTGAGAGCGGAGCAGTTCCTTGTCCACGCGCGGCTTGGAATAAAAGCCGTCGGTGAACCCTTTGGACACCAGATAGATGAGATTCCGGTACCCCGTTTGATTCTCGCAAAGCAGAACAAGGTGATACGGACTCCCCGCCGACGGGTTCTTGTCAAACCGGGAGCCGGGCGCAACATAGACCTCGCACCCGATGATGGGCTTGATGCCCTCTTTTTTGCAGGCGTTGTAAAAGGCGACCGCGCCGTACATCACGCCGTGGTCGGTCAGGGCGACCGCGTCATGACCGCACTCTTTCGCGCGCTTCGGGATCTCGTCGATCCGGCACGCGCCGTCAAGCAGGCTGTATTCGCTGTGCAGATGCAGATGGACAAATCCGGGCATGAGCGTGCCCTCCTTTCGTTTTGTTCCGGGTTCAACCGGCTGTGTCCCCGCGTACCGGGCGGATTGCTTCCGGCTTTACGGGTGCCGTCGGTGCGGATTTTGCTGTCAGGTCGGTCCCCCGTTCTGTTTCCCCGCGGACTTCTCCGACAGGTTGTCCGCCTCCTCGCAAAGGCGGGCGAGGCGGTGATTCAGCCCGGATTTGGAGATCGGCGGATCGTGAAGCGCCGCAAGCTCTCCGAGTGTCGCGTCCGGGTGATGAATCCGCAGAAGCGCGGTCACCCGCAATTCCTCCGGAAGCCGGTCGAGGACAGCCGCGTCGATGAGCTTTTCCACTGCGGCGGTCTGGCGGACCGATGCCGCAACGGTTTTCCCGATATTCCGCGTCACGCAGTTGGTGGCGCGGTTTTCATTGTTGCTGATTTCCTTTTCAATGCGGACGTTGAGCAGGTCGAACAGCTTTTTGTTCGCACCGATCAGGCGGAACACGTCCTCGACGCCTCCGCCGCTCCGGAAATACAGCCCGCAGCCGCTCTTCCGGTTGATCGGTCTCGGAGCAAGCCCCGCTTCGGTCAGATACGGGTAAAACTTCGCGGCGTGGGCAGCGTCGCGGAAGAGAAACTCCAGATAATTCTCCTTTTCGGGATCGCTGACCGTCCCGGTACACAGAAACACCGCACGGAAAAACTGTCCGCGGCAGAATTCACAGCCGAAGCGGAGCTGTTGTGCAAGCGGAACCGTTGAATCGGCAAATTCCATGGCGGTACGAGCCGCCGATGAGGAAGAAAAGGAAAGGGTGCAGAGCTCCGCACCGAAGCGGGAGCGCACCGTGACCTCCGGGGCTTGTCCGTACTGCTTGCGGAGCACCTCTGCACAGTATTCCGCCGGATTTTTGCCGGTCAGGCGCAGCGTTACCCGCTTCCCTTCCGCCTCCGCGGAGAACAAAAGCCCCGCCGAGAACGCCGCACGGCAACAGGAATGACGAAAGCTGCCCTCGCGGATCAGTTCCTCTTTGGTTTCGGTTGCAAAAGACATGGCGGGACTCCTTTCTTCCGGAAGCCGGATGGATACAGGGATGAAAAACGGAATTTGCCCGAAAAAAATACCGGGTTTGCGTTTATTTTACGAGAACACCGGCGTTGCAAGGCACCGGTTGACTTTGCGGCAAAGAACCCTCCCGGGTCAGTCCCCGGCGGGAAGCCAGCGCACCTCTGGCTCCAGCAGAACGCCGAAACGGCGCTCAACCGTTTCCCTGATCTTTTCGATCAGTGCAAGAACGTCTTTTGCGGTCGCGCCGCCGACGTTGACGATGAAGCCCGCGTGCTTTGGGGAGACCATCGCGCCGCCGACACGGGTACCCTTGAGCCCCGCGTCCTCGATGAGCTTGCCGGCAAAATACCCCTCCGGACGCTTGAACACGCTCCCGGCGCTCGGGTACTCCAGCGGCTGGCTCGCCCTGCGCTTTTCCTTCAGTTCTTCCATGCGCGCGAAAATGGCTTCGGAGTCGCCCTCGGCAAGTGCAAGCTCGCCGCCGAGCACGATACAGCCGTTCGTCATGTAGGCGCTTTTCCGGTTTCCGAATTCATGCGCTTCTGCCGACAGCGTGAAAACGGAACCGTCGGCGGGGTCAAAGCAGGCGCTGTTCGTCAGCACACCGGAAATGCTTCCGCCGTATGCACCGGCGTTCATATAGATCGCCCCGCCAAAGGAACCGGGGATCCCGTGCGCGAATTCAAAACCGGTGAGCGAATGCTTCGCGGCGGCAAGAGCGACTTGCGTGAGCGACGCACCGCATCCGGCGCGCACCGTCGTTCCGTCCACACTGATTTCGCAAAGTCCGGAGGTGAACACGACCATGCCGCGGTACCCATCGTCGGAAAACAGGACGTTGCTTCCCCGCCCGATGACGGTATACCGCACCGCGTTTGTTTTTGCGGCGGCAATCGCGGCAATCAGTTCCCGCTCGTTTTTGGGGAAAACGGCATAATCCGCCCTTCCGCCGATGCGGAAGGTGGAATGGAGCGCGAGGGGTTCCTCCCGCGTATATTCCGCGCCGGTCTGACGCAGTTGTTCTTCAAATTCCGTCACAGCAATATCTCCTTTCGGGTTGATCGGTCCGGGGCGTTTGGGTGTCCGGATTACCCGGTTACGTCAGACGTCCGGGTTACACGGTTCTGCCCGCGCACGGAGTCGCCGGGATCTCCCGGTGTCTCCGGTTGATTCCGGCTGACCCGGCAACTTACCCGTCAGGTGCGGGCGAGCAGGTCCGGAAGTTCTGTGAGGTCCCGTATGATATATGTGGGCTTTACCGATACATTTCCAGGCATCTGTTTCGTTTTCGGCAGGAACCAGCAGGTATCGATCCCCGCGTTGATGCCGCCCTGAATGTCCGAGGTCAGGGAGTCTCCGATGACGAGCGCGTCATCCGGGGAGAACCCGGGAATCCGCTCTTCAACTGCACGGAAGAACGCGGGGGACGGCTTCTCCGCGCCGATCTCGTCGGAGATGAAGCAGTCGCGGAAATATTTGCGGATGGGCGACGGGTCAAAGCGTCCGTGCTGAACCGCCTTGTTGCCGTTTGTGATGACATAGAGCCCGCAGTCGCGGGAAAGCACTTTTACCGTCTCCTCCGCCCCCGGCATGAGAAACGACTTGGTGGCAAGGCAGTCGCAATAGGTCACCGCCATACGTTCCGCGTCGGCGTGAAAGCCGCCCTCTGAAAGAAAATCCGAAAAGCGGTCCACCTTGAGCCGCTCGCGGGTGGTTTCCCCGCGTTCGAGCTTCTTCCAATGCAAATCGTTGATGCGGCTGTACTCCGCGATCACATCATCGGTCGCGGGAAGCCCGAAAAGTTTCAGCGTATCAGAGAGCGCATCATGCTCAGACCGGCTGAAATCCAAGAGCGTATTATCCGCGTCAAATAAAAGGGTCCGGTAGTGCTTCACGGCAGGTTCCCCGCTTTCCGAAATTTGTCCGCACGCCGCACGGGCGGCAGACACGATATTAGTATTATACTATAAGCGGAAGAATTTTGCAACGGATTTTCGGGAGAAATCCGCTTTTCCTCTTGCATTGCGCCGGCAAGTGCGGTATAATGTATTCTGTGTTATTGTTTGTTATGTTGCAATTGCAGAAAAAGGGGGGATTTCCGTGAAGGTAATCGGACTGACGGGTCCGAGCGGTGCCGGAAAGGGCGCGGTCGGCTCCTGCTTTGAAAAACGCGGAATTCCCGTCATCGACTGTGACAAAGAATATCATACGCTTCTCCTGCCGCCGTCCGCCTGCACCGACGAAATCATTTCTGTGTTCGGGGAGAGATTCCGCTCCCCCGACGGGTCGCTTGACCGCGCCGCGCTTTCACGCGAGGTATTCCGCGACAAGGAAAAGCTGGAAACGCTCAACCGCATTTCTCACAAATATGTCATCGAACGGATTGAAGCCCTGCTTCTTCCCCTCGGGGAGCGCAAAGAGAAAGCCGCCGTCATCGACGCGCCGACCCTCTTTGAATCCGGGGCAGACAGGCTGTGCGATGCCGTCGTTGCGGTGACTGCCGACCCGGAGACCCGCGTCGGGCGGATTACGGAGCGCGACGGAATCCCGCGGGAAGCGGCGATTTCCCGTATCGAGGCGCAGCCGGAGGACGCATTTTACACCTCGCGCGCAGACTTTGTGATCCGGAACGGAGCCGGGACCGATATGGAGGAGCTGTCCGCTATGGTGGACGGAATTCTCCGGACACTGGGAGTCGCGCCATGAAAAACGGCTTCCGGCACATCATCGTCATCGCGGCAATCCTTGTGTTTTCCTTGCTGTTCGGATTGCTTTGCGATTTCGTGCTGACCGGCGCGGAGAAGAAAAAGTATCCGCTTCCCTACAAAGAAGAGATCCTGGAAAACGCGGAAGCCTGCAACATCCCCGCCTCTCTATTCGCCGCCGTCATCCGGACGGAAAGCGGCTTTGAAGCAAGTCTTTCCGGGGAAGACGGCGGGATCGGACTTTTGCAGATCACGCCCGGGACCTATGAAAAAATCTGCGGAATCCTGCCGGACGGCACCACGAAAGACCCCGCGGTGCTCTATGACCCGGCGGTCAATCTCAAAAGCGGCGCGCACTGGCTCCAATATCTGTATATGCGCTACGGCAACTGGAAAATGGCGCTTGCCGCCTTCCGGGTCGGCACCGACCGGGCGGACGAATGGTGCCTTGATGAGACCGTCACCGACAAAAACGGAAACTTCAGGAAAATCCCCGACAAAGCGGTGGCTTCCTATCTCTCGTCAGTCGAAAAGGCGCGCGCAAAATACGAAAGCCTTTGGGGGCTTTGACCGATACTCAGTCAATCGTTTCGCCGCATTGCGGCAAAAAGGAGGATATATACCATGGCAGAAACACTCAAGGACAAACTGTTTTATCAGAAGAAGACCGTCTACGAGCTTTGCTCGGACGAGGTCATTGACGCGGCATACGCATATGCCGAGGACTACAAGAAATTCCTCGACCACGCAAAGACCGAGCGCGACGCGGTCACCGCGTCCGAAAAGCTTGCAAAGAACGCAGGCTTCCGGAAATACGAGCTCGGTGACAAGATCGAAAAGGGCGGCAAATATTACTTCATCAACCGCGGCAAGAACATTTTCCTGTTCCGCATCGGCACGGAGCCGATCGAAAACGGCATCCGCATCGCGGCGGCACACATCGACTCTCCCCGCCTTGACCTCAAGCCCTGCCCGCTTTATGAGGACGGCGGTCTTGCCATGTTCAAGACGCATTACTACGGCGGCATCCGCAAATACCAGTGGCCGACCATCCCGCTCGCGTTCCGCGGCGTGATTGTGAAGGCGGACGGCACCCCGGTCGATTTCAACATCGGCGAGGACGCGGGCGACCCGCAGTTCTATATCGACGATCTTCTCCCCCATCTCGGCAGAGAGCAGAGCCAGAAGCCGCTCGGTACCGCGATCCCCGCAGAGAAGCTCAACGTGGTGGTCGGCAGCCGCCCCATCAAGGATGAAGACGGCGGCGATCTCATCAAGCTGAACATCATGAAGCTGCTCAACGAAAAGTACGGCATCACCGAGGAGGACTTCCTCTCGGCGGAGGTATGTGCCGTTCCCGCGGCAATGTCCCGCGACATCGGCTTTGACCGCTCGCTCGTCGGCGGCTACGGACACGACGACAAGGTCTGCGCGTACCCCTCCCTGACCGCAATCATGGAATCGAAGAACACGACCCACACGCTCATGACCATTCTCGTCGACAAGGAAGAGATCGGCTCCGAGGGCGTCAGCGGTATGCAGAATGACCTGCTCGTCGATCTGATGGACGCGATCGCAACAGAACTCGGCGGCAGACCGGCAATCGTCCGCGCACACTCGAAGTGCCTCTCCTCGGACGTCACCGCGAACTACGACCCCAACTTTGCGGACGCGTTTGAAATCCGCAACTCCTCCATCATCAACTGCGGTATCTCCATGTGCAAGTACACCGGCTCCGGCGGCAAGGGCGGCTCCAACGACGCAAGCGCCGAATTTGTCGGCTGGGTACGTCGCGCACTGGCAAGCGAGGGCGTTGTCTGGCAGATGGCGGAGCTCGGCAAGGTGGACTTCGGCGGCGGCGGAACCGTTGCAAAGTATATTGCAAAGCACAACATCGACACGGTGGATATGGGTGTCGGTGTGCTGGCAATGCACGCGCCCTACGAACTCATTTCCAAGGTCGATCTGTATGAGGCACACCGCGCGTTCACCGCGTTCTACGATTTTGAATAACCGTGGACGCGCTCATTGAACGCCTGACGGCGGCACAGCGCAAATACGAAGAGGACGGCGAGCGGCTCGGAGATCCCGCACTGCTCGCCCGCCCCGCCGACTACGCAAAGCTCATGAAAGAATACCGCGCGATGACGCCCCTGATGGATTGTTTCGGGAAGTACCTTGCGGCGCTTGACGGAAAGAAGGAAGCGGAAGCGGTCCTCTCCTCCGGGGAGAACGACGCGGAGCTTCTCCGACTTGCGGAGGAAGAGCGGAAGAATGCCGCGGAGACTGCGGAAAAGCTCTACCGCGAGCTTCAGCTCCTGCTCATTCCCCGCGACCCGAACGACGACAAAAACGTCATGGTGGAGATCCGCGCGGGAACCGGCGGCGAGGAAGCCGCACTGTTTGCCGCGGATCTTTACCGGATGTACTGTATGTACGCCGAGCGGACCGGCTTTTCCGTCACGGTGGAGTCTTCAAATCCGACCGAGCTCGGCGGATACCGGGAGATCGTATTCATGGTATCCGGCGACGGAGCGTACTCCCGCTTCAAGTTTGAATCGGGTGTTCACCGTGTGCAGAGGGTCCCCGTCACGGGGGCGGCAAACAAGCTCCAGACCTCGGCGGCAACCGTCGCGGTACTCCCGGAGGCGGAGGACATTTCGGTCACGGTCGATCCCGCGGATCTCATTTTTGAATCCTGCAAATCCAGCGGAGCGGGCGGTCAGCACATCAACAAAACCGAATCCGCCGTGAGACTGACCCACAAGCCGACCGGCATTGTGGTGGAATGTCAGGAGGAGCGCAGTCAGCTCCAGAACCGCGCCAAAGCCATGCTGATGCTCAAGACCAAGCTGTATGCGATGGAAGAGGAAAAACGCAATGCGGAGGTTTCCGGTACCCGCAAAGCACAGGTCAGCACCGGCGACCGGAGCGCAAAAATCCGCACCTACAACTTCCCCCAGAACCGCGTGACCGATCACCGCATCGGACTGACGCTGTACTCGCTGGATACCTTTCTCGACGGCGAGATCGGCGGCATGATCGACGCGCTCATCGCGTCGGACTCGGCAAATAAACTCAAAGGGACGGCGGACTCTGCCGTCATGTGACATATGGAAACCGAACTCATCAAAGTAACCGAAAAAGACACGGATACGCTTGCGCGCGCCGCCGCCATCCTCCGCCACGGAGGACTGGTTGTTTTCCCGACCGAGACGGTCTACGGACTCGGCGGAGACGCAACCGACGCGGACGCGGCAAGAAAGATTTATGCCGCAAAGGGTCGTCCGTCGGACAACCCGCTCATCATTCATATTGCGGATCCCCGGGACGCGGAAAAATACGCATACACGAACGACCTGTACTACAAGCTGGCAGATGCCTTTATGCCCGGTCCCATTACGGTGATCCTGAAACGAAAACCGATCATTCCCCTCTCGGTCACGGGAGGTCTTGAAACCGTCGCCGTGCGCTGTCCCTCGCATCCCGTTGCCCACGCGCTGATTGAGGCGACCGGTGTTCCGATCGCCGCGCCGTCGGCAAATCTGTCGGGTAAACCGTCTCCGACCTGCGCCCGCCACGTGGCGGACGACATGATGGGCAGAGTGGACATGATTCTTGACGGAGGCTCCTCCGAGATCGGGCTTGAATCCACCATTGTCAAGGCAGACGACGGCAATGCTACCCTGCTCCGCCCCGGCGGGATCACCTTTGATATGCTCCGCTCTGTATGCCCCGATGTAACCGTCGCCCGCGCGGTGAAGGAACAGATCGGCAAGGATGAGCATCCGCTCTCCCCCGGCATGAAGTACAAGCATTACGCTCCCGCAACGCCGGTGGTGCTGCTTTCAGGTGAGGAACAGAAAATTCTCGCGTTTCTGCGGGCAGAACAGGCAAAGAAAAAATGCGTGATCCTCTGCTATGACGAAGAGGTACCGCAACTCACGGACACGGGACTGCTTCTCCCCATCGGTTCTTCCGCGCACCCCGAAACCGAGGCGCACCGTCTTTTTTACCTGCTCCGCGACGCCGACCGTTTCCATGCCGATGTCATCTACGCGCATCTGCCGGAGGAAGACGGCATCGGGCTCGCGCTTTACAACCGACTGATCCGCGCATCTGCGCATACGATAAAGAAAATTGATTGAAGGAGGTCTCCCTGATGGCGAGAAAAAAACAGACAACCCAGACCGAGGAGATCATTCCCGCCCCCGTAAGACCGCAGCCGATTACGGAAACCATTGAAAGCAACTACATGCCCTACGTCATGAGCGTCATCATCTCGCGGGCAATCCCCGAGATCGACGGCTTCAAACCGGCGCACCGCAAGCTGCTTTACACCATGTACAAGATGGGGCTTCTCACCGGCAACCGTACCAAGAGCGCCAACGTCGTCGGGCAGACGATGAAGCTCAACCCGCATGGCGACGCGGCGATCTACGAGACAATGGTCCGACTGACGCGGGGCAACGAGGCGCTTCTGCATCCGTTCGTGGACTCCAAGGGCAGCTTCGGCAAGCAGTATTCCTCCGACATGAAGTACGCAGCGTCGCGTTACACGGAGGTCAAGCTGGATCCGTTCTGCCAGGAACTGTTCCGCGGCATTGACAAAAACGCCGTGGACATGATCCCCAACTACGATAACACGCTGGAGGAGCCGGTCCTTCTGCCGACGACTTTCCCGAACGTTCTGGTCACCCCAAATACGGGCATTGCCGTCGGCATGGCGTCCAACATCTGCCCGTTCAACCTCGGAGAAATCTGCGACGGCACCATTGCCCTCCTCAAAAAGCCGAATCTCACGACAGAACGGCTGATGGAACTCATCAAGGCGCCCGACTTTCCCTGTGGCGGTCAGATCATATACGAAGAGGACCAGATGCGCTCCGTCTTTGAAACGGGACAGGGGTCTATCCGCATCCGCTGCCGCTACCGCTACGACAAGGAAGCCAACTGCATCGACATCATTGAAATTCCCTACTCGACCACCATTGAAGTCATTCTCGAAAAGCTGACCGAGCTGGTCAAGACGGGCAAGATCAAAGAGATCACCGACTGCCGCGACGAGATCGACCTCTCCGGCTTCAAGCTGACGCTTGACCTCCGCCGCGGTGTGGACCCCGAAAAGCTCATGGCAAAGCTGTGCAAGCTGACCACCCTGGAGGACAGCTTCAAATGCAATTTCAACGTGCTCGTCGATTCGGTCCCGCGCCAGATGGGCATTCACGAAATCCTCACCGAATGGATCCGCTTCCGCACGGGGTGTGTCCGGAGAGAGCTGACCTTCGATCTCGGCAAGAAAAAGGACAAATTGCATCTTCTGCTGGGACTTGCCAAGATCCTGCTTGACATCGACAAGGCAATCCGCATCATCCGCCAGACCGAAAAGGAAAGCGACGTGGTCCCGAACCTCATGTCGGGCTTCGGCATCGACGAGGTGCAGGCGGACTACATTGCGGAAATCAAGCTGCGCAACCTCAACCGCGAATATATCCTGAACCGTCTTTCCGAATGCGAACAGCTCAAGAAAGATATTGCGGAAATTGAAGAAATCCTCGCGGATGAACTCAAAATCCGCGCGTACATCGCAAACCAGCTGACAGAGATTAAAAAGAAGTACGCAAAGCCCCGCCGCAGCATGATCCTCCACGCAAACGACGTGAAGGAATATGTGGAGGAGGAGCACGTCGAAAGCTACACCGCGCGTCTGGTGCTCTCGCGCGAGGGCTACTTCAAGAAGATCACCCAGCGTTCGCTCATGGGCAACGACGAGCAGAAGTTCCGCGACGGCGACAGCCTGCGCATGGAATTTGACGCGGACAACGCGGATATGCTCATGTTCTTTACCGACCACTGCCAGGCGTACCGGGTGCGCGTCAGCGAATTTGACACGACCAAGGCGTCCATGCTCGGCGATTACCTTCCCGCCAAGCTCGGCATGGAGGACGGAGAAAAGCCGCTCTCGGTCTACGTCTGCAACGAGTTGCCGGAGGACGAAAATATGGTCTGTATTTTTGCAAACGGCAAGGGCGTCCGCTTCCCCGTTTCGGTCTATCAGACCAAGGCGCCGCGGCGCAAGCTGACCAGCACCTATTCCGACGCGTCGCCCGTTGTCTACGTCGGCGTGGAAAAGGAAAAGCATCCGTTTGACCTGATGATCGTGACCGACAACGACCGCGCCATCGCCGTCCGTACCTCGCTCATCCCCAAAAAGACCACGCGTACCTCCTCCGGCGTTCAGATCATCACGCTCAAGAAGGGACAAGCCGTTGCCGACGCGTATCCCGCGGAGGACGAAACACTTCTGAAGGGCTACCGCAAGCTGAAAATCCCCGCGGCCGGCATTCCGCTCGGCGGAAAGGGATAATATACAGACATTCCGGCTTCCTTTGTTCCGCTTACGGCAGATCGGCTCTGCCTCCGGATTACCAAACCGGCGCATGACTGTCATCTGCCCGACGGCTCCGCGACAAAAAACAAACTGCCAGAAACTCATTCCGTGACCCGAACCGGGTCACCTCCATAAAGAAAGGATTCTTACCATGAAAAAATCAAACAAGACCTTCATCCGCATTCTTGCCATCATCCTTGCCGTCCTCTGCGTCGGCGGCGCAATCACCCTGACCATTTCCCTCTTTGCTTCCATGTTCACGAGCGCCGCACTCGTCGCACTTCCCGCAATCGCTCCGCTCGCTTAAAAAACGGACAACCTGTTGCTTCCCCCCGAAAACGGCAGCCATCCGCCGTAAGCAGGCAAAAAGCGGACAACCGCAAACGCACTCCGAAGCCGGAAAGGCAGGACGGAGTGCGTTTTTTCTGCCTGTGTTCTGTTTTCCGGACCGGGCGCGGCAGAACCGTTTTCGCGGGCAGAACAACGTACTTTTCACATACTCCCGCCGGGCGTTGGTGTATTATTCCATATATGTGTTACATTATGACCAATGTATTACCTGCAAATTTGGAGGTTTTGTGGAAAATCGCTACAATTGTCGATTTGTTCATAAATTCCATTTATAATGAATACAGGGTTGTTCATCGGTATACACAAAGAAGACCGACCTCAATTCAATCTCAATCGGAGGAAAACCATGAAACAAGTCATTGCACTGTTTCTTGCCCTGCTGATGGTTCTGGGTCTGACCGCAACGCTTGCATCCTGCAACGGCGGTAAGACGGAAGAAACCCAGACGGGTGCGGAAACCAACACGCAAAAACCGGAAGAATCCAAAACAACGGAGGAAAGCAAAACGGAATCCGCCACCGGTACCGAATCGGATACGCCGAAGGAATCCGTCACCGAGTCCGCAACTGACCCGGAGGTTCCGTCCGAATCCGCGACCGAATCCGCGACTGACCCGGAAGTACCGTCCGAAACGGTAACCGAAACCGTTACGGAACCGGAGACCCCCACAGAAACGGACACCGAATCCGCAACCGAAACCGAGTCCGCGACCGAAACGGAATCCGCGACCGAAACGGAATCCGCGACCGAAACGGATACCAAGCCCGAGAGCCCGGACGGGAATTTTGACGAGGTTCTCTCCCACCCGTGGTACGATTTCAATTACGCCGACGGCCGCACCTCCGGTTTTTCGGACAAAGACGGTCTGAAGGGATTTGAGATCATCAATCTTGCCGAAAAAGGACTTGACTGCGCAACGCCCAACGGCTGGACGCAGATCTCCGTTTACTACATCCCTGCAAGAAAGTCGCCCGGCGGCATCTCGAACGGCGGTAAGTTTACCACCAATGACTATCTGTCCATCGGTGCAATCCGCTCCATAACAGACGGTACGTATACGTTCAGTATGCGTCTGAGCATCGGCGGCGGTCTTGTTGACACGGTCGCGCCGACCATGTTTGCGGGCAAAAACGTCACCCGGTTGCTCAGATTGAAATCGGATCAGTACACCGGTCAGTATGTCATGTTCGCTGAGACGTTCACTAAGGATTACATCACCTTCTACTTCAACGGTCAGAAGGTCTGCTATGCCGCACCGACCTACCCGAATCAGGCAAAGCTCGCTCAGGCGACCATCTTCCACAAGTACCTGGTACTCAACGGGGGCGTCGTCAGCGATACCTATGAAAGCAACATCATTGACCAGTACGCACGGTACGGTATCCGGCTGATGTACTCAACCGGTTATGCATATGCTGCCGACGAAAAGGCAATAGCTGCGTTCTACCGTTATTTCCAGGAAGGAAAGACGCTTCCCACCCCCCAACATACCTTTGACCTTTCGTTTGACGATTCGGAATTTACCCCCGAATTCGACAACAGCGATACCCGTCCCTCCAACTACGAAGAAGTTCTCGAAAAAGTCTATTTTGATCTGGACTTCACCAAAGAAGGCGGACTCAAGGGAATCAAGGTTGTCGATCTGTCTCAATACTGGAAAGGCTCGCTGGTCAAAGGACGTTGCAGCGTCGGTCTTTACTACATTCCCGAGGCAGACTACAAGGATACGGATTACCTCGGACTCATGCAGAACAAGGACTATTCCCCGCATGCGTTTGGCGCAACGCTGATCTACAACCTCGGCACCGGATATGTGGAAAATCTGGATCTGAGTGTTGCCAGTCCGCTGACTGCTGCATACAAGCCTATCCGTGCACGTGGTTGGACGCTTTTCCTCTCCTCCTACGACGGAAAAACGCTCAATGTATACTGCAACAACGAACTGGTCCTGCAGTCTGACCTCACCTCCGCCGGTGTAGTCCAATACTATATTCTGGGTTGTAACGATGATGGTTCGCCGAATGACGGCGCAAGAAACCGTCTGATGGAAATGGTTATCAACGGTTACGCTCTGGATGTGCCGTTCGTTCCTGCCGGAACTACCTCTTCCTATGTTGCAGAAGATATGTATGAAAAGTACGGCATCTATATGCTCTACGCAAAGTTCTACGCCTGCGCGCCGAACCGGAATGCCGCAACCGAAATCTACAATGAGATCATGAAGGATCTCGAAAAATACCTGAACAAATAATCAAGGTTATCCAATCAAAAAGGAACGCCGAAAGGCGTTCCTTTTTGATTGGCCGCCGTGTCACCACTCCGGAGTCACGCCGTCCCGCGCGGCACAGCGCGAGCAAAGATCCATTTTGCAGGCGGCAAACGCGTCGATTCTTTTGCCGGACGCGACCTTTTTTCCGGACAGATACGTACAGTCCGCGTGGGTATGATAGGTCGTGCTGCTTCCGCCGTCGATCCAGTACACATACTCCCCCGCCGTTTCCGGTTCGGTTTCCGTCAGGGACAGGCGGATACTTTCAAGATCCCCGATACCGACCGGGTCCCCGCCGGAAAACTCTGTTTCCGCATTCAGCCGATCCCGGCATCCGGTGAAAAGCGCGAGACACACGAGGAGCACGGAAACAGCCGCCGCACACACGCCGTGAATCTTTTTCATGATACATCCTCCAGCAGTTTTTCAAACAGCTCCACCTTGCTCCGTGCGGAATCGTAGGCGCCCTTGTAATCCCCGGTTTCCCGGTAGCAGACTTCCATCTGTGCGGTGAAATGGTACAGAAGTATCTGCGGGATCTCCGTATCGCTCCCGAGCAGGCGTTCCAATTCTCCGAGCGCTTCCGCGTATGCCTCCGCGGCAAGCATCCGGCAAATGCGGATGTGGCTGGCAAGAACACTGTCCCCGGCGCTCTCCAGATAGCGCCCGACCTCTTCCTCTTTTCCCTCCCTGACAGCAAAGTATGCCCGGATATACGCACAGATGGGATTCTCCCCGATGGCACCTCCACCGGGTTCCTCGTCGGACACTTCGGAATACAGAGTGTGGGAAAAATCGTTCATATAGCGGAAATACAGCGCCGCCACCGCGCGGACATAGTCGGTACGGTAAACAGTCTTATCGGCGTATTCCAGCGCTTCGTCAAAGAAGCGGCAGGCAGAATGCAGATGACCCGCGAGGAATTCCTCTTCCCCGATTCCGGTATCGCATTCCGCAAGAATCAACGATATTTCGTCATCCGTTCCGTCCAATTCCTGACGGCAGATACTCCGGCAGCTTTTGTAATCCCCGGAACGGTACGCCGCACGAATGTTTGAAATCCTGCTCATTTTGCGGTACGAAAACTCGTCCACGCCCTCCGCGAGCAAAAATCCGGGCGGCACCTGCAACCGGGACGCCAGATACAGCACCGTCTGAAGCGACGGCGTTGCGGCTCCCCGCTCGATAAGGCTGAGCATATTCCGGGTAATCTGATCCCCCGCAAGCTCCGCCTGCGTCATCATTTTGGAGGTACGGAGCTCCTTGATCTTTTCACCGATATTCATGAGTGTATCCTTTTTGTCTGATTTCGGAAAACGCAAATTTCCCTGCCCTCAGTATAACATATCCGTTTGCCGTTTTCAAGCGGCTCGGTAAATTTTATTTACAAATTCATGAAGAACGGTCGGTGTGTGGTTTCCTTTGCACAAGCCCGGAATACCGTACGTTGCCGGGGCAGAGGCATTCCTTCACCGCTCCGGGCACAAAAAGCCTCCTGCGGCAGTATTGCCGCAGGAGGCTTTTTCGATTCATTCCCCGGCTGATCTCCTCAACCGAACGGGACTTCCGGGCACAATGTGCCAATCGTTTACTCCAGAGAAATCAGGAAGCTGTAAACCGGCTGACCGCCGTGAATGGTGTTGATCTCCGCATCGGGAGCAAGCGCCTGAAGAAGCCCGGTGACCTCTGCCGCCGTATCTTCGTCCGCGCCCTCGCCCCAGAACACCGAAATGAAGGTGGAAGCGGCGACCTTTTCCCTGCACTCGCCGATGAGGGCTTTCACGCAATCGACAAGTCCCGGCACGGACACAAGGATCTTTCCGTTGCACATGCCGAGCACGTCATCCTTACGGATGGCGACCTCGCCGATCTCGGTGTCACGCACCGCGTAGGTCGTGGTCAGCACCGTAACGCCTCCGATGACCTCGCGCATGGTCTCCGCATTGGTTGCGGCATCAGCGCTCTCGTCAAAGTTCAGCATGGCGGAAATAGCTTCCGGCACGCTTCTTGTGGGAATCACGAAGACCTCGCGGTCATTCGTCAGCTTTGCCGCCTGCTCGGCGACCATCTGAATATTCTTGTTGTTGGGGAACACGAACACGTTTTCGGCGGGTGTTGCCAGAATCGCGTCGAGAATGTCCTCGGTACTCGGATTCATGGTCTGACCGCCGGTCACGATCTGGTCCGCGCCGAGATCGGCGAACACATCGCGGATCCCGTCGCCGGCACAGACCGTCACGAAGCCATACGGCTTCTCCGGCTGTTTCACCGTGCGCTTTGCGGGCTGCTTCGCAGAGGAGTCCGCCGATTCCCCGCTCTCTTTCTGCGCGGCATCATGAGGATGCTCCGCTTCGACACCACCCGCCAGTTCGGAATGCTGGAGACGCATATTCTCAATTTTCACCGTTGCAAGCGAGCCGTACTTCAGAGCATTTTCCAGTACCTTGCCCGGATGATTGGTATGAACATGGAGTTTGATGATCTCGTCGTCATCCACAAAGACGGCGCTGTCGCCGATTTGGGTGATGAAGCGGTAGAAGGCGGAAACCTTCCCCTCGCCGCGGTATGCAAGACTCTTTTCCACGATACACTCGGTGCAGTAGCCGTACTTGATATCCTCGCTGTGGAATTCGCCGAAATCCGCCGCGGATTTCACAACAGTATCGGACGTGACCGCCGCAACGGGATTCCCGTGAAGCGCCGCGCCCATGCCTTCCAGCACTGCGACAAAGCCGCAGCCTCCGGCATCGACGACCTTTGCCTGCTTGAGGATCGGAAGCATTTCCGGGGTCTTTGCAAGTGCTTCCTTCGCGACCCTGACCAGTTCGTCAAAGAGTCCCGCCGGATTCCCCGTATACTGCTCCCACAAGGTATCGGCGCGCTCGGCACAGACACGGATGACCGTCAGGATAGTGCCCTCGGTCGGGTTCATGACCGCCTTGTACGCCTCGGATCTGCCTCTGGCAAACGCCATGGCAATCTCCTCGCTGTCCGCGCACTCAAATCCTCTCACCGCCTTGGAAAAACCGCGGAAGAAAAGCGACAGAATCGCACCGGAGTTTCCTCTCGCGCTACGGAGAACACGGTTTGCGACCTGTTCCGCCGCCTCGGAGAGCGTTGCGTCCGCCGGAAGCAGGACCTGGCGGGCACCGCCGATGGTCATGCTCATATTGACGCCCGTATCACCGTCCGGGACGGGAAATACGTTCAGGTTGTTGATCTCCTCCTTGCGGGATTCCAGAAGGTTTGCCGCGGAGATCGTCATTTCAAGAAAAAGTTTACCGGTTAACTGCATGATTTTCGCACCTTTCCGCCTTCTCTCCGGTTGCCCGTTCCGAACGGAACCGTCCGGTCGGCTGAAGAGAAGCAGAGTCGTCCTCTTGTGAAAATAGACCGGGAACCGGGAGTACTGATGCCTCTTCCCCAAAAGCGGGAACTGCCCGTGGCAGACTGTTCTCGGCAGAAAATTTTTTACATTTCAGTATATCACGATTTCCCGCGCTTGTCAACCGTTTCCGGGTAACAGGCGGGGCGGGACTGTTTCACTTTCCGCCCCGGAGGGCAGAAACCGTCGGAACCCGTCACAAAAATGAGCAGGAACCGACGGTTTTGTCTCATACGGACTCACCGTCCACCGACGCGCGGCGGATGCGTTTCCGCATTTTGCGCAGGTCGCGGAGCATCCGAAAAGTATCACGGAGCACCCGCACCTTGGATGCGCGGTGGTTGATGACCTTTACCGGCATTTCCCGGATCTTCATACCGAACTTCTGCGACCAGAGAATTGCTTCAAAATCAAACGCAAATCCGTCCACCTCGCAACGGGAAAAAATCTTTTTTGCCGCCGTGCAACGGAACGCCTTGCACCCGCACTGGGAATCCGACAGGCGGAAGCCGCCCGTGATGCAAAGCACGCGGATATACACCTTGGAGGCAATGCGGCGCAGAAGCGTATACTCCGCGTAGCCGTCCTTCTCAAGATTCCGGGAACCGATGACAAGGTCTGCCTCCGGGTGTTCGACAAAGGTCTGTGCCACACGCCCGATGACCTCGGTCCCGTAGGCAAGGTCCGCGTCGGTGAACATCACGATGTCCCCGGTGGAGTCCATAACCGCGGTACGTACCGCACAGCCTTTCCCGCGGTTGACGGGATATCCGACCACGCGGACATGGGGGAGGTTCAGTCCCCGGACAATTTCGTCACAGCCGTCGGTGCTTCCGTCGTTGGAAAAGAGAATTTCGTAGTCGTCGAATTGCGACGACATATACGAGGAAAGCGTCATTGCCGTATCGCGGATGATCGCCGCTTCGTTATACATCGGAACGATCAGGGAAAATTTCATGATCCGTTTCAGTCCTTTCTGTAAGTCAGCACCTGCACGTCGATCGGGGTGACAAGCAACTTAAGTCCGTCCAGTTTCTTTCGGTCAGCCACGCTTGTCCGCCAGTAGTACGGCGTCATGGAAAAGAGTGCGCGGACGTGTTCCCCGCCCGTCACCGTGATCTCTTCGCGGACGGTTTCGCGGGAGATTTCCCGCATTCCTGCCGGCAGATCGGCGCGCTCCTCGTTCTGATACGTTCTGTCGTAAAGCGCCTGTTTCAGCCCCATCAGGTGGTCGCGTCCCGCCCCCGCGAGGATGAGATATCCGCCGGGCTTCAGTACCCGCAGAAATTCCGCCTCCGCGACGGGCGCGAAAATGCTGACGACCGCGTCAAACGACGCGTCGGCAACGGGAAGATCAAACAGGCCGGAAACGGCGAAAAAAGCGGAAGAAACACCCGACGCGTTTGCCATTACCCGCGCGGTCTTCGCGGCGTGATCGATCGCGGACTTGGAAAGGTCCGCGCCGAACACCGTATATCCCCCGGCGACAATCCGGCAGGAATAGTAACCTTCCCCGCAACCCGCGTCCAGCACCGTTCCGCCGTCCGGAAGAACCTTTCCGAGCGCGCGGAGTACGCCGTCCGCAATGGGGCGGTAATACCCTGCCGAAAGGAATTCCGTTCTTGCCCGCACCATTTCGCGGTCGTCTCCGCCTCCCGGGTGCGACGGGGTAAGATTGAGGTATCCGCTTCTTGCAAAATCAAAGCAATGCGGCTTTTCCCCACGGCAGATAAGGCTCTTTCCGTCGGGAGTCACAGAGGTCCCGGCACCGCACACGGGGCAACGCAGAAGCGACGCGACCGGCGCGGGAATTCTGTCTGTCGGATTCATTCGACGACCGCCTCCTCTGCGTTTTCTTCCGCCACGGGAAATTCAAACCAGAACAAAGAACCTTTTCCCTTGGTGCTCTCCACACCGTAAGACGCGCCGTGCATCTCCAGAATCCCCTTGACGATGGAAAGTCCCAGTCCCGTGCCGATCATGGCGCGGCGATGAACCTTGTCCACCTTGTAATATCTGTCCCAGATGAGCGGCAACTGATCCTTGTCGATGCCCTCGCCCGTATCCGCCACGCCGATGCGGACTCTTCCGTCCTTCACCGTCTGGGTCACGGTCACGCGCTTGTCCTCGCCCGTATAATTGATTGCATTGTTGATAAGGTTGTACACCACCTGGAGAATCATCGTCCGGTCGGCAAGAATTTCCGCTTCGCCGTCGGCGTGAAACTCGATCCGGTAGCCGTTATGCTCGGTCAGCTTTTCGTACCGGACAAGCGTCGTTTTGACAAGTTCGGTCAGGTTGACGCGCACGGGCTCCATCTTCTTGGTTCCCGCGCGGAGTTTGGACAGATCCAGCAGATCGTTGACCAGCTGGCTGAGCCGCTGGGTTTCGTCGATGATGACCTGCACGTTCTCCGGTGTATTTTCACCCGGGATGTCGCGCATGACCTCGCCGTAGCCCTCGATCATGGTCAGGGGAGTACGGAGGTCGTGCGAAATATTGGCGATCAGCTCCTTCTGGAGCGCATCGTTCTTGGACAGCTCGTCCGCCGCGTAGTTCAGCGTTTCGGCAAGCTCATTGGTTTCCAGATACCCACCCTTGCCGGAGAAATCCGCATGATAATCCCCTTTCGCAAGCTTCTGCGCGGCACCGCTCATACGGACCAGCGGTCCCGAAATCTTTTTGGACATGAGGATGGCAAGCAGGATCGCGGCGACCAGCAAAATAGCGGCAATCCAGAAAAACTGATATTCGAGCGTCTGTACCGTCGCGCTGAAGGGCGCCAGGCTGGAACCGATCAGAATGAGGTACACATCTCCGTCCCCCGCTTCGGTCACGGTCACGCAGGCGGTAATCGTTCCGTTCGAACGGCGATCCGTGCGCTTGGCTTCCAGTCCGCCGAAGGTCAGCTCGGTGAAATACTGCCCGCCCTTCTCCACGGCGTTCTCATACAGCTTCACGACCGCGTCGGACGCGGGGTGAAACACGTTGTCCTCGCCGAAATTGTCCGAGGATGTCACCACGCTTGCCACGCCCCCGTTCATCCGGTAGACCACGATCCGGGTGGTGGAATCCTGCGCGTTGCGATAGACGAGCTCCGCAAGCCCCGCTTTCCCGAGATGGTCCGAGATTTCCGCCGAAACCCGCTTCATCTCCCGGTACTTGGTACCCTCGTAGAAGGAGTTCAGCATATAGATCTGAAAAAACCAGACCACGAGCAGAATGAACACAAGGAAGAAAAGCAGGTACCCAAGCAATTTCCAACGAATGCTGACACGGTCACCGAAATGCCGTTTCCCCTTTCCGTTTCCGCGCATCTCTTACTCGCCCTCAAACCGATAGCCGACACCGCGCAGTGTCACGATGAAACGGCTGTAACGTCCGAGGCTCTTGCGGAGCAGTTTGACATGGGTATCCAGCGTGCGCGCGTCTCCGTAAAAATCATACCCCCAGACCTCGCTGAGCAGTTTCTCGCGGGTCAGAGCGATATTACGGTTTGCAAGCATATAGAAGAACAGGTCGTATTCCTTCGGGGACATATCCACCCGTTCTCCGTCGATATAGACAAGTCTTGCGGTCATGTCGGCACGAAGACCGCCGCCGTCCAGCTCCACCACGTCGTTTTTCTGGGAGGTACCGGCACCCGGGCGGGCGCTGACCCGACGCATGATGCTGTCCACGCGGAGCATCAGTTCCTTCGGGGAAAAGGGCTTGACCACATAGTCGTCGATTCCGACTTCAAAGCCGTTGATCCGGTCGTACTCTTCCCCGCGCGCCGACAGCATGATGATCGGCACCCCGGAGGTCTTGCGGATCTCCCGGCAAGCCGAAAAGCCGTCCAGTTCCGGCATCATGATGTCCATGATAATGAGATCGAAGGTTTGCTTGCGGCAAAGCAGAACCGCCTCCATGCCGTCCGCCGCCTCGGTCACCTCGTGCCCTTCAAACTCGGCATACTTGCGGATCATGGAACGGATTCTTGTTTCATCGTCCACTACAAGAATATGATACATTGTTGTCACCTCTTCCTTTGTTCTCGTCTTGTATTTGCTCTCTCTTGATATTTCTCCCGGTTCTGCGGAATTGATTTGCGGAACCCTTCAGGTTTCCAGCACCTTGATCCCCGCGGGGATGTACTCATGCAGGACAAGGTCAACGGTAAAATCCCTTCCCCCGCGCCGGATGACGAGGTGCAGGGTGTCGCCGACCGCGTACCCGGTCGTCACGATCTTACGGAACTCCTCACAGGTCGTGACCTCCTGACCGTCCACCGAGACGATCCGATCCTTGTTTTCGATTGCGTCGGAATATTTCGATGTCACAACATACACGCCGATCTCGGTGATGCCGTACAGATAGCGGCAATAATTGAGGTTCTTCTCGGTCACGTCCACGATCGACAGACCGTGATCGACCACGCCGCGCACGTAACCGTAGCGGCAAAGCTCATTGACCACTTTCACCAGAGAATCCACCGGAATGGCAAAACCGAGCCCGCTTTCCTTGTTTTCCGAATTGATAAGGCCGACCAGTTTGCCGTCCATATTGAACATCCCGCCGCCGAAAACGCCGGTGTCCGCCGAGGAAGCAACGGGAATCAGCGTCATGGTTTTTCCGTCCGCAAGGGGGACTTCGCAGGTGACATCCACCGCGCTTATCATGCCTCCGACGGTCAGCTTGCCGTATCCGTGCGGATTGCCGATGATGACGACCTTTTCTCCCGCAACAAGATCAGCGGAACAACCGAATTCCACCGCCTTCAGTTCCCGGTCGCCCGCGTTGATTTTGAGAACGGCAATATCGGACGAGGTATCGTAACCGACGACCCCCGCCTCAAATTCCGCTCCGTCGGACAGGCGTGCGGTAATTGCCGTTGAGCCGTCGATGTCATGCGCGGTGGTCAGAATGTACCCGGAGCCGGAGAAGATCACGCCGCTCGCTTCCGTTGCAGCGGTCAGTTCCTCCTCTCCCTCAAGATTCTTTTCATAGGTTTCCGCCCGCAGAAGCACCACGCTGTCGGAAACCGCGGAGATCACCTCTGCCTCCGTGGTATATCCGCCCACGGCGGAACCTTCCTTGTTGCCCTTCGGCGACTGATTTTCAATGTTCGGCACCGTGCCCGGAAACGAGGTCAGCCCTGAGCTGTCAGCAGGTGTCCGCGCCCCGGCAAGCGTTGCGCCGGCGTATCCGCCGAGGAAACAAAGCCCCAGAAACGCCGCCGCGAGCACGCCGCCGACCGCGATTCTTCTCTTATGCGGATTACCTGCCCTGCGGCGCTTTCCCGCGCCTTCCGTTCCGTCCCGAAAGGGGGTATAGGCATACCCCGCACCGCCGTCATTTGTCCGGTAGGAGGTACAGTATCCGCTTTGCGTTTCGCGGACCTCCGATCCCGATTCTGACAGTCTTTTTCCTTTTTGCATGCTGTCTTTTCCGGTGTCGGTCAGGTCCCATGTGTTCGCCATTGCAAATACTCCTTCCCGGAATGACACATCATCCCTTTATTTATCCGATTTCTATTGTACACTTTCTTTGTGACCGTTTTTTGACGAACGCAAGAAAAATGCAAAGAAATCCCAAAAGAATCCTTGTCCTTTTTTTCGCCGCATGGTATAATGATATTATTCGGGACGCTGTCCCTTTTGCCGTGCGGCACCGCGGGTCGCCGGATTGCCGGCAAATTCCTACGTGCGGGACGCTTCCCGCCCGGCGGGGCGGAATACTTTCTTTCAGTATATACCATACGGCAATAAATTTCAACACCTTTTGTGGGAGGCGGAGTATGCTTGACGTCATCAGTGAACTGCTTGCAAAAGAAGGAATCGGTCTGGTCTGCCCCGTTCCGCTTGCCGATTGCCATATCACACGTCCGTATCTGCTGGAGCGCACGGGAATTGCGGACGGCACCGTGTTCCTTTTCGCCATTCCGTATCTCTCCCCTGCGGCGGACAAAAGCCGCAATCTCTCCGCCTATGCCGTCCCGCGGGACTATCATGCCTATCTGACAGAGCTGTCGGAGAGACTTTTGCCGATTCTGAGAGAAAAATATCCGGACGAGCGTTTCGCCCTGTTCGGCGATCATTCCCCGATCAGCGAGCTTCATGCCGCCGCAGTCTCCGGACTCGGCGTGCTCGGCAAAAACCGGATGCTGATTACAAGGCTCTACTCCTCCTTTGTGTTTCTTGCCGAAATCATCACCTCTTACCGCTACGATTGCCACGCGGCGGAACCGGGGACCTGCATGGGCTGCGGCAGATGTACGGCAACCTGTTCCTATCTCGGGCGCGGCGAGGGGGAGTGCCTGTCCGCGCTCTCTCAGAAAAAAGGGACACTGACAAAAGAGGAGGAGGATGCTCTCCTCTTTGGCGGATCGGTCTGGGGATGCGACCGTTGTCAGGAGGTCTGCCCGTACACGGACGCCGCGCGGCGCGCGGGGACTCTTTACACGACGATCCCCTATTTTCTCACGGACACAATCACCCATCTGACCTCGGAAGAAGTCCGCGCCATGCCGGACGACGCATTTTCCCACCGAGCGTTTGCCTGGCGCGGAAAGGCAACGATCCTGCGCAATCTTATGTTGTTTGAAAGAGCGCAAGCCTGCGGCACGGGAAATGCCGACAAAAACGCGACGGGCGAAGAAAACATCGCGGCGGGCAGGCGGGATGCCGGAACGAACGAAGAAACTGCCGTGGCGGGCAGGCAGGACGCCGCGATGAACGAAGAAACTGCCGTAACGGACGAAAAAATGCCGCAGCGGGCGGAACCTCTTCCGACGGCGGCGGAAAGGAGCATACGCCATGCTGAAGCTGATCTGCGGTCCGTCCGGGAGCGGTAAATCCTACGTGCTCCGGGAACGCATCCGCCGCGACATGGAAGCGGGACAGCGTGCGTTTCTCATCGTTCCCGAACAGCAGGTGTATTTCTACGAACAGGAACTGCTCCCCGTTCTCCCCGGTTCCGCGGGAAGAATTCTGAAGATCGTCGGCTTCCGGCGGCTTGCGGAGCTTGTATTCCGCGAGACGGGCGGGCTGACGGAAACGGATCCGGATGAAGGGCTCCGTACCCTTTTCATGTGGCAGAACCTAAGAGAGCTTTCCCCGCTCCTCTCCGAATACCGTCCGGGCGACCGTCCCGACCAGAGCCTGACCGCTCTGATGCTGTCTGTCTCCGACGAAATGCACGCGGGAGGAGTATCTCCTGCGGCGCTTGAGGGGGCAGCGGGAAAACTGCCGGAGGACGACCCGCTCCGGACAAAGCTCCTGGACCTTTCGCTCATCACCGCCGCTTATGACGGGCTGGTGACCGAGCGCTTCGGCGGCAACAGCGCCGACCGGCTCTTCCGCCTCGGGCGGGTACTCCGTACCTGTCCCTTTTTCCGCGGAAGCCGGGTCTATCTCGATTCCTTCACCGACTTCACCGAGGGCGAATACGCGGTGCTCGGCGAAATGCTGCGGCAGGCGGAACACGTTACGGTAACGCTGGACTGCATGGGGCTTTCCGACCACTCCCCCGAAACGCTTGCCGTTGCCACGACCGCCGCGCGGCTGTTTGCGATGGGAAACGAGCTTGCGGGCGGCTGTGAAACCGAACTGCTGAAGGGTAACCACCGCACGCAATCGGAAGAACTTCATCTTATCGGCAAGCATCTCTTTGACATGGGACTCCGCAGAGAAAATCTTCCGCTTCCGGCAGAAGACAAACGGGGCGCAATTGAATTGTACGCCCCTGCAGGACCTTACGCGGAGGCGGAACTTGCCGCGAAGCGTATCCTCGCGCTTCACGAGGAGGGGATGCACTTCGGCGAGATCGCAGTAATCGTCCGGGACACAGAGGATTACCGGGGGCTCATCGACAGCGTGTTTGACCGTTACGGAATTCCCTGCTTTCTGTCCGAGAAGCGCGAGCTTTCCTCCGAACCGCCCGCAAGATTTATCCTGTCCTCCCTCCGTGCGGCAGGCAGAGGTTTTCGGCGCGAGGACGTGATGACGCTTGCCAAAACCGGTCTGACGGGACTCGGAGAACGCGATCTTGACCTGTTTGAAGAATACTGCGGAGTCTGGAACATCACCGGAAAGACCTTTACGGAACCGGTCTGGAACCGCAATCCCGACGGATATACCACGCGCCTTACCAAGCGCGGGAAAGAAATTCTCGAGAGCGCAAACCGCGTCCGTGCGACGCTGATCCCCCCTCTGGAAAAGCTGGGGACGGGACTGCGCGCCGCCGGAACACTCGCGAACAAATGCGCGGTGCTTTACGACTATCTTCTGGAAGCGGGACTGACCGACCGTCTGCTTTCGCTGGCGGAGACCGAGCTGTCACTCGGTGAGATCCGCGAGGCGGGCGACACGGTGCGCCTGTTTGATGCAGTGGTCGGCGCACTCACGCGCCTTGCGGACGTTCTCCCCGACGCCGAAATGAACACCGAGGAATTCACTTCTGCCATCTCGCTCCTGCTATCCGCCTCCGACATCGGCGCAGTTCCGGAAATTCAGGACTGCGTCATCATCGGCGCGGCGGACACGCTCCGCGTGGAAAACCTCCGGGCGGCACTGGTGCTCGGACTGACCGAGGGGGCTTTCCCCGCGCCCGTGAAATCCGCGGGACTGCTCGGCGACGCGGAAAAAGCAAAGCTCGACGAGCTCGGAGTACGCTTCGGCACCCGCAGGGATAAAATGTCCGCAAACGAGCTGTATTACATCCGCAGAGCCTTCACCAAGCCGAAGGAAAAGCTCATCCTGTCGGCGCCCACCGCCGCGGCGGACGGAAAAGCACTTACGCCCTCCATCGCGTTTGCGCGGGTCAGGTATCTTTTTCCCTACCTCGGCGTCACGGAATACAAGCTGGCTCCCGCCGTCAGCCACCCGCAATCTGCCGGATACACGGTTTCCCCGGAGCTTGCGGACGGCATTCTCGGAAACACGCTCCGCTTCTCGCCGACCAACCTGCAACGCTTCAACTCCTGCCCGCACAGCTACTGGTCGACCTATATCATGCGTCTCCGGCTCGCACAGCCGGCGGTGTTCGGCAGTCTTGACGCGGGCAACTTCCTGCACTTTGTTCTCGAGCACTACCTGCGCGGTTGTATCGGAGAGGACGGGATCTTCCGTCTTCCGGACGACGCAGAAAGAGAGCGGCGTGTGGCACAGGCTGCCCGCGACTGCATCCGGGAGAGTTACCCGGAGCTGGACGCATCACCGGACGAGCTTCACACCCACCTTTTCCGCAGATACCTTGCCGCCGCGCGGCTCATGGCGGCAAGCGTCACGGAGGAGCTCCGTCATTCGGAGTTTGTTCCCGCGTTTTTCGAAAAGAAAATCGGCGACGGCGACGCGGACATTCCGCCGCTTGACCTGACCATTGCGTCCGGCAGAAACGCAGGTAAGAAACTGCGCCTCGGCGGCACGGTGGACCGCGTGGACGTGTTCCGCCGCGAGGGGCAGATCTATCTGCGCGTGGTGGATTACAAGTCCGGAAACCACACGTTTTCCATGAAGGACGTAAAGGAGGGGCGCGACCTGCAGCTGCTTCTCTACCTCTTCACGCTCTGCCGCGGCAAGGACTCCGCGTGGTTCGGGGATCTGCCAGAGGGGGCGGAACTGCTCCCCGCAGGCGCGTTTTACCTGTACATGAACCGCGAGGGACAGGTCCCCCGCCCCGAACGCAGCGGACTTGTCGTTATGGACCCCGAACTGCTCCATGCCATGAACGATGAGATGAACAGCGCGTTCCTTTGCGGGGTCACAGAGAAAAAGGACGGCACCTATTCCGGAAACGCCATGGAAAGCGCCGATTTCGACCGGCTCGGCGACGAGATCGGGGATTCTCTGCTCTCCTCGGCGGATCGCCTGTTTTCCGGCGACGCAAGCAAGACCCCGTCCGCAAAATCCTGCAAATTCTGTTTGCTTGCCGACGCCTGCCCCGTTGCAGTCAAGGGCGGTTTTTAAGAGAAAGGAGACAATCACTATGCCGAGAAACTGGACCCCGGAACAGACCGCCGCCATGTCGGTCACGGGCAAAACGCTTCTTGTCTCCGCAGCGGCTGGCTCCGGTAAAACCGCGACGCTGACCGAACGCATCATCCGCCGCGTCACCGAGGGCGCGGACATTACCAGAATGCTCATCGTCACTTTCACCCGCTCCGCCGCGGCGGAGCTGCGCGCAAGAATTTCCGATGCACTGTCCGCGGCAATTGCGGAGCATCCGGAGAACGGGCATCTGGCAAAGCAACTGGTCGCGCTCGGCAGCGCCGACATCCAGACCATCGACTCTTTTTGCATGGGGCCCGTCCGCGAGCATTTTGAACGGCTCGGTCTCCCCGCCTCCTTCCGCATTGCGGACGAGGCGGAAATGCTCCCCCTCAAGCGGCAGATTCTTGAAGATACCGTAACGGAATTCTATGGACGTTACGGTAATGGCGAGGAAAGTAACCGCTTCTCCGCGTTTGCGGATGACCTCATGACGGCGGGAGCAACCGGATTTCCCTATGATCTTCTGATTGATTTTTACGACACCGTCCG
This sequence comes from uncultured Eubacteriales bacterium, assembly GCA_934525675.1. Classification (GTDB taxonomy): domain Bacteria; phylum Bacillota; class Clostridia; order Oscillospirales; family CAG-272; genus CAKVOU01. The sequence continues at coordinate 153,231 of CAKSZH010000001.1, read as the reverse complement.
CAATCAGCCGGAGGGGATCCGCCTGCTTTCCGGGTACGCGGATACCTATACGCACGACGCGGAAATGGATTTCTTTTCGACGGCGGCGGGAAAACTGTTCTCGGAATGCGTGCGGGAGGAGATCGGCTGTTACCTCGGAAAACTCTCCCGCGCGAAGGAATTGCTCGGGGACAACGACGCCTATGTCGCCGGATTCTTTCCGCTGCTGTCTTCGGAAGAAGAATATCTCCGTGCAATCCTCCAGGGGCTGGACGAGGGGTACGCATCGGCATATCTTGCCGCGAACACCGCGCCGCCCCCCGGCAGGCTGTCCGTGAAAAAGGACGCGAAGACCGAGGTCGGCATCCGCGTGCACGAGGAACACAAGATCTACCGCAAAGCCATCACGGGGCTTGGAAAAAAGTATTTCTATACTCCGCCGGAGGACATTCCGGAGCAGTTCCGCGCCACCGCCGGTTTCTGCACCATGCTCTACGAGCTTCTCTCGGAGTATGATGTTCGCCTCGGCGCCGAGAAGCGCACCCGCGGCATTGCCGATTTCACCGACATCACGCGGAATATGCTGGCGCTTCTGACTGCCGACGGCACCCATCCGTCCGACCTCGCCGCCTCGCTCGCGGGCAACTACGACGAGGTGTACATCGACGAATACCAGGACGTCAACGAAATGCAGGACCTGATTTTCTCCTTCATCGGAGGGGACCATCGGTTTATGGTCGGCGACATCAAGCAGTGCATTTATGCCTTCCGCGGCTCCGATCCCTCGCTGTTCGCGGAGTACCGCCGCCGCTTCCCCGCTTACGGCACCGCCGGAGCGGAAGAGGCGGCAGCCAACAGCATCTTCATGTCCGACAACTTCCGCTGTGACAAAAACATCATCGAATTCTCCAACACGGTCTGCCGCCCGCTCTTTTCGGTCTGTCGGGAAAGCGTCGGGTACCGTCCGGAGGATGATCTGAAGAAGAGCAAGCCGGATCCGTCGGAGGAATATGTCTCCCCCAGAGTCACCGTTGCCTACTTCTGCGGCGCGGGGACAAGCGACGGAGAGGACGGAAATGGCGGATCGGATCCGGAACCCGGTGATTCCTCCGACGTGCCGGATATGGTCGTCGGGGCGGGAACCGGAGCGTCCGGCGTCCCGGGCGAAATAAATGACGGCACGGACGGTTCCACCGCCTCCCCCGACGCGGGAATCCTCACCGAAACCGCATGGATTGCGGACACGGTAGCCGCGCTCCTCCGGGACGGGCAAAAAGCGGACGGATCCCCCATCCGCGCCTCCGATATTGCGATCCTCAGCCGCCGGAACACACCGCTCTACGAGATTGACCGTGAGCTTTCCCGGCGCGGCATCGCCACCACGTTTTCCGGCGGAAGCGGGCTTTCCTCGTCACCGGAAATGAAGTTTCTTCTGAACCTGCTTGCCGTGATCGACAACCCGCAGTCGGACGTGCCGCTCTATGAGACCCTGCTCCATCCCGTGTTCGGGTTTACCACGGACGACCTGCTCGGGTTTCATCTTGCGGCAAGCGAAGGTGCTTCCCTGTTCGACGCCATGTGCGAAGCGGCGGATCATTCCACAGGCGGCGCGGCGGAACACGCACGAGGATTTGTTTCGTGGCTTGCCTCTTACCGTCGGCTGTCGCTGGGACTTCCCGCCGACCGATTCCTCCGCGAACTGTACCGCGACCCGCTGCTCTTTGGAATGGCGGACAGCGATGCCTTTCTTTGCGCATACGACACGGCGCGGCATTACCAGAGCAGCATTTCCACGGGGCTTTACCAGTTCCTCGGTTTCTTCCGCACCGCCGTCGCGGACGGCAAGCTGTCCTTCCGCGCGGGGAACGCCGAGGCGGATGCCGTTACCATGATGACGATACACTCCTCCAAGGGACTCGAATTCCCGGTCTGCTTTCTTGCGCGGTGCGGCTCCGGCTTCACCATGCCGGACATCAAGGAGGAGATGCTCTTTCACAGACGCATCGGCGTAACCTGCCGCCTGTCCGACCATGAGACGCTTGCCAAGCGTTCCACCCTGCTCCGCGACTGCGCGATCTTTGGTTACAGAAGAGACACCGTGGAAGAGGAGATGCGTATTCTGTATGTGGCGCTCACGCGCGCAAGGGAACGACTCTATGTTTCCGCGACCGTCCGGACACGGGACGTTGACACATTCCTTGAAAGAGCCGGACTGGCGGATCCGGAGGATGCCTACACCGTCCGCCACGCGCAGTCCTTCGCGGAATGGATCTCCATGGCGCTCGCGCACTGTGACCCCGTCCTCCGCCCGCAAACAGCGGAGGAGCTGATTTTTGACGCAGGTACAGCGCTGAACGCGGTTTCCGGCGGGGTTCCCGGCAAGACTTCCGGCGGGATATCGGACACCGATGCGGCATCCGTCGGGGAGAGCGCGGTTCCCGGTGAAGCTTCCGCCGGGTCTGACACGGGTTTTGCCCGGGATGAGGTTTCCGCTGTCATCCATGATACGGTTGCACGGGGCGACGCAGATTCCACGAAAGACACGGCTTTCGCTGCCAGCGATGAATCTGCCGCCGGAGCCAAGAACATGAATACACCGGAAAACACAGAAGGTCTCCGGTCCGGAGACCCGGATGAAACAACGGATTCCCCGCCCGGTATTTCCGGCGAAACAACGGGTTCTTTGTCCGCTATCCCCGGTAAAATGGCACCCCCCCTGCCCGATAGCTCCCGCGAGGCGATGCTCGATCAAAAAATCCGACTGCTGCCCGCCAAGATCGCCGCAAGCAAAGTCACCCCGGGGCTTGCCGACAGATTACTGGCGGACGAGAACGGAGGAGACGGAGGGGAAATCCGCGCCAGACTGGAGCTGCTCCGCACCTCCTCGAAATCCTTTGCCTCCCTGCTCGGTGAAGGCAAGGCGGTGCTCGCCACCGACCGCGGTACCGCGGCGCATGAGTTCCTGCAATTCTGTGACTACCGCCGCCTCGTGGCGGACGGCATCGAATCCGAATTTGACCGGCTTGTCCGGGAAAAGTTCATCACCCCGCGGACGGCGGAAATCGCCGACCGGGAGGCACTCGCAAAATTCCTCACAAGCGACCTGTTCCGACTCATCAGGAAAGCGGAAAAAGCCGAACGCGAGGTACAATTCAGTCTGTTTCTGCCCTATGCGGAATTCACGGAAGGGGTACAGCTGAAAGTTGCGCTTGGCAACCGACTGCTTCATGTGCAGGGCTCCATTGACCTGCTCCTCACCATGCCCGACGGTTCTCTTGTCCTCGCGGATTACAAAACCGACCGCGTGCCCGATGCAATACGGAATGACCCGGAACGGATCTGCGCGTTCTTCACCGAACGCCACGCACATCAGCTTTCGGTGTACCGCCGCGCCGTCCGGCATCTGTACGGAGCCTTGCCGGAAAAAACTATAATTTACTCCATCCCGCTCGGAAGATCCGTGGAAATACGGTTCTGAGGGCACCGGCATTTTTGCTTTTTCTGACCGGCACCACGAAACGATTCCCCGGTGTTTTTCTCCGAACGTCTCTTTATCCGACCGCTCCACGTACCAAAGCGGTCGGCTCCATTCTGACCGACAACGCGGCAAAATCGCCGCAGAAAGTGATTTCCATACCAATGAATGCCCAAGTAATTTTTCCAAAAAAATCCTCGCACGGTCCTGCAAGATTCCTCTCTCTGGTCCTCGGCTTTGTCCGTAAGAACACCGTCTTCTGCATTGCCCTTGTGCTTGCGGTCGTCTCCGCGTTCCTGGTGCCGCCCGACGGAGAGTACCTTTCCTATTTCGATTTCCGCACGCTCACCTGTCTGTTCTGCACGCTTGCGGTCGTCTGTGCGCTCAAAAACATCCGCTTTTTCACCATCCTTGCGCGAAAGATCGTCAAAATGACCGGCTCGACGCGTTCCGCGGTGCTTTCTCTCGTGTACATCACCTTCCTCGGCTCCATGCTGATCGCCAACGACATGGCGCTTCTCACCTTCCTGCCGCTCGGTTACTTTGTTTTGACCTCGACGGGCAAAGAAAAGTACATGGCGTTCACCTTCATCATGCAGAACATTGCCGCCAACCTCGGCGGAATGCTCACGCCGTTCGGCAACCCGCAGAACCTTTACCTCTATTCCCGCTTCTCCATTCCGACCGGGGAATTTCTCTCCATCATGATCTTTCCGTTTCTTCTGTCGGTTGCCCTGATCACCGCGATCTGTCTCCTCTTCGTCAAAAAAGAACCGATTGCCGTCACGGAGGAATTTCCCTACACCCTGCCGCGGACACGGACGGTCGTATACCTGCTTCTGTTTGCCTTCTCCATCGTTATCGTGTTCCGCCTGATCCCGTATTGGATCGGACTTATCGTCATTCCGCTTTCTCTGCTTTTTCTCGACCGACGGGCGCTGTTGCAGGTAGACTACTGCCTGCTCGGTACCTTCGTCTGCTTCTTTCTGTTTGCGGGGAACATTTCGCGGCTCGGCGCGGTACACGACTTTTTCACCGAGATGCTGAACAAAAGCGTTCTGTTTGTTTCGGTTGGTTCCTGCCAGTTCATCAGCAACGTGCCGACTGCCATCCTGCTCTCCCGCTTCACACACGATTACCGCGCTCTGCTTTACGGCGTCAATATCGGCGGAACGGGGACCCTCATCGCCTCGCTTGCAAGCCTGATCACCTTCCGGGAATACACCAGCCACAACCCGGAAAAGGCCGGGTATTATGTCGGTCTCTTCTCGCTTTTCAACTTTGCCTTTCTCCTCATTCTCACAGCGTTCTGTTACTTCCTCTTAAAGCTTTGACCCCCGGGAACGCAGACCGCCCGGGACGCGGGACTGACCCCTTCGCGGGGCGGTTCCCCGGTCCCGTTCCGCAACTGTGTCAGGGAACGGATATATGCTTCCGGCGTATGCGCGTCGATGGGGCGGTATCCGTTCCCTTTTCCGATCTCCGTGATTCTGCCGACGTGGCGGAACCCGAACAGCGCGGGCGGGACGTGGGTTACAAGGTCGGGAACATTGCGTATCACCGTGAAGGTACAGAAGCGCTTTGCGACCGTATCCGGCAGTTTCCCGAACACCACGCGCGGGCACCCGAAGCCGTATCCGCGGACGCGCAGCGCCCCGAAGTGATAGACCAGATCCTCCGTTGCAAACAGCGAAAGCGCCGCGCCGTGGGAGTACCCGACCGCGACGATCTCCCGGGTTGCCGGGTGGCGTAGCAATTCCGAGGCGACCGAGTCCGTCACCTCATCGCGGATTCCCTTCCAGGCACGCAGAAATCCGCGGTGGCAGTACCACTTTTCCCCCCGCGCCTGATTTTTGTAAGGCGTTGCGGGGAAATCCAGATTGTTTTTCCAGTCGATTCTCCCGTCCGACCATTCAAACAGCAGATACAGCGTTCTCCCCTCGGTCTCCACACAATAGTCCCCGTCGCCCGTCGTATGGATATACTTCGCCGTAAGGCAACGTCGGAACAGATCAAGCAAAGAATCCCGCATTCCCGTCCATCCTCCGTTTTCTTTTCAGGATATGAAGCATCGGAATCCCCTGTCACGCGGATAACATTCCGGGAGTCGGCAATCATATACTGTGACAGATGTACCGGGTGTCAGCCGGTATGCCGGACCGGCAACGTATGCCGGACGTGAAGGGAGGAATATCATATGTGTTCGATCTGCGGTGCGGCGGATTTTCATTTCTGGGGGTGTCCCGATACCGGCGGCATGAACGCCGCCATGAAACGGCGCGGTCCCGATCAGTCGGGCGAATACCGGGCACGCAGGGTGTCACTCGGGCACAACCGTCTCGCCGTCATTGACGTGGAAAACGGCAGGCAACCGCTGACCGTCAACTGGCGCGGGGTGACCTACACCATCGTATATAACGGGGAAATTTACAACGCAGAAGAGCTGACCGCCGAGCTTGTCCGCGCGGGCGCCGAGTTCCGCACCAGATGTGACACGGAGGTCGTGCTCTGGGCGTATATCCTCTGGGGCAAGGACAGCCCAAAGCGGCTGAACGGCATTTTCGCCTACTGTATCCTTTCGGAGGGCGTGGAGGGAGAGCGCCTGTTTCTCGCGCGGGACCGCTTCGGCATCAAGCCGCTGTACTTCACGGAGGTCGGCGGGAAATTCTATTTTTCCTCGGAACTCAAGGGGCTGCTTGCCCATGCGGACGTGCGCCCCGTCGTTGACCGGCGGGGGCTCTGGGAATTGTTTTTCCTGACCCCCGTCACGCTCCGCGGAAGCGGCATTTTCAAGGGGATCCGTCAACTGCTTCCCGGTTATGCCGCCGAGTACGGGGAAAGGGGACTTTGCACCTACCCTTACTGGCAGCTCCGCGCCGAGGAATGCAGGGACTCAAAAGAACAGGCGATTGAGACGACCCGCGTTCTTGTCACCGACGCAGTCCGGCGGCAGCTGGTCAGCGACGTCCCCCTCTGCACTTTCCTGTCCGGCGGGCTGGATTCCTCCGTGGTCACGGCAATCGCGGCGAAGGCTTACCGGGAAAAGGGCGAGGTGCTTGCGACCTATTCCTTTGAATACGAGGGGAATCACGAAGACTTTCACGCAAGTCTGTTTCAGCCGCAGTCGGACGATGAGTTTGCCGCGTGGCTTGCCGAGCGCCTCGGCACCGATCACACGATCCTCACGGCATCGACGGAGGACGTGGCGGACAGTCTCGCCCCTGCCGTTCTCGCGCGGGACTTCCCGGGGCAAGCGGACATTGATTCCTCCTTGCTCTGGTATTGCAGTCAGGTCAAAAAGCGTCACACGGTCGCGCTGTCCGGGGAATGCTCGGATGAGATTTTCGGCGGGTATCCGTGGTTCTACCGCCCCGAAATGCTTTCGCGGGACTTCTATCCGTGGATCCATGAGCCGATGGCGCGGATCGGACTGCTCCGCCCGGATGTCGCCCGCGCGGACGAAGGCTTTGCTTACCTCTCGGAGAAATACCGGAGCGATCTTGCCGCCTGCCCCGTTGCGGACGGGGAATCTCCCGAGGACCGCACGGCGCGGATCGCGACGTGGCTCTCGACCCGCTATTTCATGACCTCCCTCTTGGAACGCAAAGACCGCATGAGCATGTGGTCGGGGCTGGAGGTGCGCGTACCGTTCGGAGATCACCGTATCCTCGAATATGTGTTCAATCTGCCGTGGGCTTACAAAATGGAAAACGGGCACGAAAAATCGCTGCTCCGCGAAGCCATGCGGGGGGACTTACCCGAGCGCATTCTGTGGCGCAAGAAGAGTCCGTACCCCAAAACGCACAATCCCGCCTACGAGGAGCGGGTGTTGTCCATGGTGCGGGAACGCATCGCCCGCAAGCAGGGCTTCCTTCACGAATATCTTGATAAGAAAAAACTCCGCGATCTGCTGGACGGCGGCGACGTGACCTGGTTCGGTCAGCTCATGGCGCGCCCGCAATTGCTTGCGTGGCTGTATCAGCTGGACGTGTGGGCGGAGCGGTATCGGGTGGAATGGGAATTCTGACGCAAGGCAAACGTGCCGTTTGACGGGCAGAAAGCGGGATTCCGTGAAAAAACGGTCAAAAGCAACCGGTTCCGCTTCTTTTTTGGGCAAACGGTTGACGGAGGGACCTCCTGTATGATACAATGAGTTGAAACATTTTTCGCGGCGCTTTGGTGCCGCGGCAACCACAAGGAGAATACCATGGACGACACAAAGCTCTATCACGTCGTATCCGATCTGTTCGTTTCCCCCAAAAACGGCTATATTCCCGGCATTGCCTACGAACTTTTCCTGCCGAAGAAGCTCGACTGGAAGAAAGAAAAGCTCCCCCTGATTGTCTTTCTGCACGGTGCGGGCGAGCGCGGCGGCATGAAGGATCTGACCACTGTTCACTGCATCGGACTCAGCAGTATTGTTGCCTGTGATGCAAAGGACATTCCCGCGATCATTCTCTGCCCCCGCTGTCCCGAGGACATGGTGTGGAACAATATCATTTTCACCCTGAAGGAGCTGATCGACAAGGTCGCTGCCGAATACAACGTCGACATGCATCGTATCACAGCGACCGGGCTTTCGATGGGCGGATTCGGAACATGGGAACTGGGGATTACCTATCCCGAATTTTTTGCGGGACTGGCGCCGATCTGCGGCGGCGGATTCCCCTGGAGAGCGGGCAATCTTGCCAAGACGCCGGTCTGGGCGTTCCACGGCGACAAGGACGACACCGTGCCGGTTGAAATGTCTTATCAGATGGTCAATTCCGCCCGGAATTTCGGCGGGAACGTCCGTTTCACCATCTTCAACAATGTCGGGCACTGCTCCTGGGATGACGCGTACTGGTACACGACGGTCATTGACTGGCTTCTCGAGCAGAAGCGCGACGATCTGTCCTTCCCGCGCCCGATTGCGTAAGGAGAACGCAGGGAGATCCGTCACAAAAACTCCGAACGGAGAATGTGGTGTAAATCAAAGAACAGAAAACAGGAACCGCCTGCGGCGGTTCCTGTTTTCGTAAGAATTCAGCATAAACAGAAATTTTCGGTTCAGCGGTACAAGCCGACGGGTACGGGCGGCGGAAGTCCCCGCCGCGGCGACGGAGTTGCCGCAGGCGGGGGCGGAAGTCGCCCGGGCGCGGCGGCGCGGGAAGGCGATATCGACGTAAAAAGTTTATAGGATACCGATTCAGTCAGGCAAGCCGGCGGACAGACGATACACAAAAGAAAACCCGGAACCATTTGGGTTCCGGGTTTTGAAATTCCGCAAAAGAAATTATCTCTTGGAGAACTGAGGAGCACGACGTGCTGCTTTGAGGCCGTACTTCTTTCTTTCTTTCATACGAGGGTCACGGGTCAGGAAACCTGCCGCCTTGAGTGCAGGCTTGTTTGCTTCGTCAGCCGCGACAAGCGCACGGGAGAGACCGTGGCGAATCGCGCCTGCCTGACCGGAAATACCGCCGCCGATGACGTTGGCGATAATGTTGAACTTTCCTTCGGTGCCGGTAACGGCGAAAGGCTGGTTGACAATCAGCTTGAGCGTCTCAAGACCGAAATAATTATCAATATCGCGACCGTTGATCGTGATGGCGCCGGTTCCCGGCACGATGCGAACGCGGGCAATGGACTTCTTTCTTCTTCCGGTTCCGTAGAAGTAGGGTTTTGCACTGGTATACATAATTCTCTGCCTTCCTTTCCTTGATTAGAACTCGTAAGCTTCGGGCTTCTGCGCCTCGTGCTTATGAGTCTCGCCCGCGTAAACCTTGAGGCGGGTTGCAGCCTCGGCGCCGAGAGAATTCTTGGGGAGCATTCCCTTGACGGCGGTCTCCATGGCAAATTCGGGCTTGGTTGCCATCAGCGTCTTGTACTGAACGGACTTCAGACCGCCGATGTAACCGGAATGATGATGGTAGTACTTCTTCTCCAGCTTCTTGCCGGTGAGAACAGCCTTCTCTGCGTTGATAATGATAACGAAGTTCCCGCAGTCAACGTTCGGGGTAAACTCCGGTGCATTCTTTCCGCGAAGCAGGTCGGCAGCGGCAACTGCGGTCTTGCCCATGGGCTTTCCGGCAGCGTCCAGCACGTACCACTTGCGGGTAACGGCTTCTTTCTTCTGCATAAATGTGGACATTGCTATTTCCTCCGAAATATGATAAGGTTTTTTTCATGCCTGTGTATTATAGCACGCCCTTCGGGGCTTGTCAATACCTTTTTCGAAAAAAATCCGGTTATTTTAATTTACCGCTGTACAATCTCGCGAATTCTCCGTTTTTCTCGCTTTTTTATATCATTTCCCGGGATACGATATCAAAATTTTTCACATCATGCTCCGGCAGCGCACTTCCGCCTTGCGCATTCTCTTTCCCGGTAAAACAGGATCGGGACAGCATAAATTCCTTCCGTTTCACATATAGTTCCACTGCAAAGGAACCAATGAAAAAAAGCCGCTTGTGCGGCGGAACGGAGTACATAATTATGCAAATGCAACCTCAGTCTGAACTGTGTCCGGGCGGACGTTATCTGCCGGAGGGTTCCCGGATCGGCACCGCGGAAAACCGGGCATATCTGTCTTCCGTCAAAAATCTGGAAACAGCCATCAGAGATCACGCGATTCTGGAAGCGATCGCCGTGCTCTGCGATACGGAGCTGAATCTGCACGTCGATCTGTGCGGGATCCCGGGTATCATACCAAGAGAAGAGGCAATCTGGTGCCGTCCGGGGGAACCCTTCAAGGATATTGCCGTCATCACGCGCGTCGGAAAGCCTGTGTGCTTTTTTGTCACAGGGATCGAGGTCCGTGACGGGGTCCCGACCGCCCTGCTCTCCCGCCGCGCGGCACAGAAGGAATGTGCGGAGGTCCGGTTGCCCGCACTGAAGCCGGGCGATCTTGTCCGCACCAAGGTCACGCACCTTGAAAACTTCGGCGCATTCGTGGACGTGGGGTGCGGAATCGCGTCGCTTCTTTCCGTGGACTGCATTTCGGTCTCGCGCATTTCCCACCCGCGCGACCGGCTGACGCCCGGAATGTTCCTCTGGAATGTCGTCAAAACGGTCGATCCGGAAACGGGGCGGCTGTTTCTCTCCATGCGTGAGCTGCTCGGCACCTGGGAGGAAAACGCGGCACAGTTTGAAGCGGGTCAGACCGTCACGGGGATCATCCGGAGCGTGGAGGAATACGGCATTTTCGTGGAGCTGACCCCAAACCTTGCGGGACTTGCTGAACTGCGGGACGACCTGACGCTTCCCGCGGAACAGCTGATCGGCGCCGGCGCCGCGGTATACATCAAGAGCATCGTTCCCGACCGCATGAAGATCAAGCTGGTACTGATCGACGTCTGCCGGGAACAAAGACGTCCGCTCCCGCCGAAGTACTACATTGATGTGGAACACACGGAATCCATCCGGAGCTGGCGGTATTCTCCCGACGGCGCGCGCCGGGTGATTGAAAGCGTATTCGGAGAGGAATGAAACGATCAAGCCGCCCCGGTTGTGCAAACGCACAACCGGGGCGGCTTTTACAGATCTCAGTCTGCCCGGCGGAGCTTGGCATAGGTTGCCATCAGCTTTTTGGTTCCCACAGAGTCAAACATGATCTCATACAGCGTATCCGCGCCCATTTTCCGGACACTCAGCACCTCGCCGCGTCCGAAGGTGGGATGCACCACGCGATCGCCCTCCGAAAAAACCGGCTTTGCACCGAAGTGCGTTCCGTGTTCCATGAGCGGCTTGTTCACCGTCGCCTGCTCCGCTTCAACGAACTGTCGTTTTCTCCGGGACGCCCCGTATCCGCCGGAACTCGCGTCATCTCCGAAATGATAGGTCTTCTGCCCGTATGGGCTTCCGTACATCCCGCCGCCGTACATTCCGCCGCCCTCGTCAAGGTCCTTGCGGTCCACCAGCTCGTCCGGGATCTCTCCCACGAAGCGCGAAACGGGGTTTGCCATCGTCCGCGCGTACATGAGGCGGGTCTTGGCGTGCAGGATATACAATTCGCGCTTGGCTCTCGTGATTGCCACGTAGGCAAGCCGTCTTTCCTCCTCCATTTCGCCGGGAGCGCCCATGATCGTCTGCATTCCGGGGAAGATGCCGTCCTCCATACCGGGCAAGAACACCACCGGGAATTCCAGTCCCTTTGCGGAGTGAATGGTCATCATGACCACCGCATCCGCCGTTTCGTCGTAGCGATCGACGTCGGCGACCAGTGCGGTCTCCTCGAGGAAGCCTGTCAGGGTCGGCTGCTCGTTCTGATTACGGTATTCCACGATATTCGACTTGAATTCGTCGAGGTTTTCCAGCCGGTCCTTCTCTTCCTCGCCGCCGTCAATGAGCATCTGGCGGTACCCCGAACGGTCGAGCACCTCGTCAAACAGGGTGTCAAGCGGAACCTCTCCGGCACGGACGGTCAGCGCGTTGATGAGTGCCGCGAACTCCGAAAGCGTCGTGGCGGTACGCGCGAGGGCGGGATATTCGTCCGCCGTTTCCAGCACATGGAACAGGGTACACTCCTTCTCCTTTGCAATCTGTTCGACTGCCTCCAGCGTCCGGTCGCCGATCTTGCGCTTCGGCTCGTTGATGATGCGCAGCAGCCGCTCGCGGTCGCCGTGGTTGTTGATGAGCTGAAGGTACGCCACAACGTCGCGGATTTCCTTGCGGTCGGTAAACCGGGTGCCGCCGAGCACGCGGTACGGCACGCCGCTTCGAGTGAAGGCGCGCTCCATGCTGTTGGACTGGGCATTGGTACGATACAGGATCGCGTAATCCCGGTAAATATGTTTCCCGGAGGCAACGCCGCTCTGCACAGTCTCGGCGACAAAACGCGCCTCTGCGTTCTGATCCTGCACCTCTCTGACCGTAATCTTGGAGCCTGCGCCCTGATCCGTCCACAGCTTTTTGCCGCGCCTGCCTTCATTGTGGGAAATGACGGCGTTCGCCGCATCCAGGATGGTACCCGTCGAGCGGTAATTCTGCTCCAGCTTGATGACTGCGGCATCGGCATAGGTCCGGTCGAAATTCAGGATGTTTTCAATCGTCGCGCCGCGAAAACGGTAGATGCTCTGGTCATCGTCGCCGACTACCATGAGGTTGCGGCTCCCGCCGGCGAGGAACCAAGTCAGGCGGAACTGCGCCTCGTTGGTATCCTGATACTCGTCCACCGACACATAACGGAACTTGGACTGATACTGCTCCCGCACCTCGGGAAAATCGCGGAGCAGGAACACCGTCTGCATGATGATGTCATCAAAATCCAACGCGTTGGATGCCCTCAGCCGTTCGGCGTACCCGCGATAAATCCGCGCGATCTGCTTTTCCCGGAAATCCCGCGCGCGCTCCGCCATGTCGTCCGGCGTCTCCAGTTTATCCTTGGCTCTGCCGATCGCGTTCATCACGCTTTTGACGGGGAATGTCTTTTCTTCAATTTCCTCCGCCTTCATGACCGAGAGGATCGCGCGCTTGGTGTCGTCGGTATCGTACACCGAAAAATCCCGCCCGTAGCCGACCTTGTCGCCGTGCTGGCGCAAAATGCGCATACAGATCGAGTGGAAGGTACCCGCCCAAATATCGCCGACGCCGGGCAGGTCGCCGAGCGCCGCCGCAAGCCGTGTTTTGATCTCATTTGCCGCTTTGTTGGTAAAGGTGATGGCGAGCATCCGCCACGGCGGGCAGGCACCAACCGCAAAGCGGTCAAGGATCGGAAAAATCTCCGCGGGCGGGAGCGTCAGCGCCTGTTCCAGCTCCGCAACGCTCTCCTCGGTCACACCGTAAGGGACCTCGTCCGAATGGTACGCGTTTCCGAAGCGGAGGATAAAAGCAACGCGGCGCACCAACACCGTCGTTTTTCCGCTTCCCGCCCCCGCAAGCACCAGAAGCGGACCCTCTGTCCGGAACACCGCTTCCCTCTGGCGTTCGTTGAGGTCGGAATACGCCCGCTCAAACAACGCCCGTTTGACATTCAGATATCTTTCTGCGACAGACATTTGCTATCCCCGTTTCTATCCTTCAAAATATATTTTATTTTAGCACATTCCGCCGGGAATAGCAAGAAGGCAAAGGGATCTTTTCCCGCAAAATTTGAGCGGGACGGGAGAAAAGGCGCTCCGGTTGTTTTCATCCCGGGGCGAGTCACCGGGCAATGCGCGTCTTCTCTCCGGATCAAGAGCAGGAGCATTAAGTGTACCGGAGAATGCGGACCTGACCGGAACGCGGAGAAAGGGTCGGCCTTCCGGAAAACAAAGATACCGGCACAAACGCTGCGCGTTTGTGCCGGTATCTTATGATCGTTCTTGCCTTGCAAAATACCCTTCGGGGTGAGAGCAGACCGGGCAGATCGCGGGCGGTTCTTTGCCGGTCACGACGTACCCGCAGTTGAGACAGATCCATTTTGTTTCCGTATCCGACCGGAAGCTGTCGCCGCGCCGCACCTCGTCAAGGTACTTCACATAGCGTTCCTCGTGCATTTTCTCAATGGAAGCAACGCGGGAAAACAGTCCTGCGATGGTGTCAAAGCCCTCTTTCCTGGCGGTCTCCTCAAATTCCTTGTACATGGTCGCCCACTCGAAATGCTCGCCGCCCGCCGCGGCGTCCAGGTTGCGCTCGGTCGCACTCCAGCCGCCGAGATAGCGGAACCAGATCTCCGCGTGCTCTTTTTCGTTCTCCGCCGTCTCCTGAAAAATGCGGGCAATCTCCACATACCCGTCGCTTTTCGCTTTGGCTTCAAACCATTTGTACCGGAGATACGCCTGCGATTCCCCGCTCAGCGCCGTGTGCAGATTCTTTTCGGTTTCGGTGCCGCGAAGCGTTTCCACGTCAACGCCCTGCTTTGTATAGGTTGCCATAGGGATCCCTTCCTTTCCTGAACTCTTTGCGGAATTCCGTTTGTCGCCGCAAAAGGTCTTCGCGGAAAGGATTGACACGCCAATCACACTTTATTCAGACTTTTTTCCGGCGAGGAACTCATCGCGCAAGATCGCGCAGATGCCGATGTCGCGGTACTGCCCCTTGATGAGCATTGCTCCGCGGCTCACGCCCTCCGGCTTCATACCCAATTTCTCCATCACGTGCTCCGACGCGTCGTTTCCCGTGATGTACCGTGCTTCGATGCGATGCAGTCCCAGCTCCGTAAATCCGAAGGTCATCACCGCGCGGCAAGCCTCCGGCGCGATCCCCTGCCCGCGGTACGCGGGGTTGATGACATACCCGATCTCCCCGCGGTTGTTCGGGAAATCAAACGAGGTAAAGCCGCAGGTCCCGATCATGCGGTGATCCTGCTTCCACTCCAACGCCCAGTCGTAAAACGAACCGACGCGGTAGCGCTGCCCGATATACCGCAGGTATTCGCGGGTATAGTTCACGTCCCGGTGCGGATACCACGTCAGGTAACGCGTGGTCTCCTCGTTTTTCGCGTAGGCAAACATATCCTCCGCATCCGTGACCGCCATCCGGCGCAGAATCAGCCGGTCGGTTTCCAGGGTCGGAAGATGGGAAAACACGCGGTATACAGTCTCTTTTTTCAAAAGTCTCGCCTCACTTCCGGCTGTTTTGTTTCATTATACGCCAAACTGTATCGTTTTGCAAGCGGTCGCTGAATTTTCCGCGGAAAAAACCTGCCGCAGGTCTTCCATTCCCCGGAAAAATGTGATACAATATGATACAATAATAATCTTTTGTGAATCCTTGAAACGGGGGCGGTTTGCATGAATGAGATCTTCCGGGAGATGTTGTTTCCGGTCCTGCTCGGCGACGGGTACGGACTCCGGCAGAATGCAGCGCGGATCGGGCAGTTCTGCAATACCGCGCCGCTCGCGCTGACCCGTCACCCGCATCCGTTTCTCACTGCGACCTCCGCCGTGCGCGTCCGCCGTCTTTCCGGGAAGGAACTTCCCTTCCTCTGCGATCTGCTTGCAGCCATCGCCGAAAACGAGGAGGACAGGATCCTGTATCTGGTGCCCTGTACCCCGGCGTTCCGGCGTTTCGTGGACGAAAACCGTCGTTTCCTGGACGAATACTACATCTGCGCCGGAGAGAAGGACCCCGTCGGAACGTTTCTCTGCCGTACAGCCGCAGGAAGGGGGCAGGCGTAATGCCGAAAAAAAACAGACATGAGTTGCTCGGGATTCTCGGCGGGCTCGGTCCGATGGCATCGGTTTATTTCTACGAGCTTCTGACCGCGCACACAGCCGCCGAAAAAGACAGCGACCACATTGACCTGATCTTATCGAGCCGGGCATCCACGCCCGACCGCACCGCGTTTATTCTGGGAGAATCAAAGGACGACCCCGCGCCCGTTATGTGCGAGGAAGCAAGGCGGCTGGAGTGCGCGGGAGCGACCCTCATCGCCATTCCCTGCAATACCGCGCATTTCTTTTACCGCCAGATCAAGGACGCGGTCTCGGTTCCCGTTATCAACATCATTGAAGAAACCGTGAAAATGCTCGCACGGAGCGGCACCCGCAAAATCGGCGTGCTTGCCACCGAGGGGACTGTCCGTTCCGGCGCGTACAAGAGCGTCGCGGAGCGGTACGGCATCGGATACGCGGTCCCGTGCGACGCGGATCAGAAAACCCTGAACCACCTGATCTACGGGCAGATCAAGCGCGGCGACGCTCCGGACACGGAAGCGTTTTCCCGCGTTTGCGGGCATCTCCGGGAAGACGGCTGCGACCGACTGGTACTCGGTTGTACCGAGCTGTCACTGATCGGCAAAGTCGTCCGGCAGGACCCGCACATTTTCGCGGATTCCCTGGAGATTCTCGCCTGCCGTACCATTCTTGCCTGTCATAAAACGCCCGTCGGGTTTCCCGATTGGTTTGCCGCGATACCGCTTTTGACGGAATAAATCCGGAAAGGAGACAACCATGCTACTTTCAGAACTGCTTGAAGGAACCGGCATTGCCCAACCGGAAGAAAATCCGGACGTGCGCGGACTGTGCCACGATTCCCGTCTTTCCCGGGAAGGATTTCTGTTTTTCTGCCTCCGCGGCGCCGTTTCGGACGGTCACGACTTTGCCCCTGCGGCATACACACACGGGTGCCGCCTTTTTCTTGCGGAACATCCGCTATCCCTGCCTGACGACGCGATCATTCTGTTTTCGGATAACGTGCGCCGCGACATGGCAAAGATTTCCGCGAACTTTTACTGCCATCCCGACCGTGACATACACCTGATCGGCATCACCGGCACCAAGGGGAAAACGTCGGTTGCGATCCTCACCCGCCGTCTGCTTGACGACAACGGCATTCCCGCGGGATATATCGGCACCAACGGGGTTCAGTACGCGGGACGGAAAGAAGAAACCCACAACACCACGCCCGAGGCACCGGAACTTTACCGGTATCTGTCCGAAATGCGCGATGCGGGAGTACGCGTTGCGACAATTGAGGTCTCCTCTCAGGCGATCTTAATGCAGCGCGTGCTGGGGCTGACCTTCCGCACCTGTATCTTCACCAACCTCTCTCCCGACCACATCGGTCCCCATGAGCACCCGGATTTTGACAATTACCGCGACTGCAAGAGACGGCTGTTCCACGAATTCGGCGCCGAGAACGTCATCGTCAACCGGGACGACCCGTATGCCGCCTACATGACAAAGGGGTTTGGGGGACGCATCCTCACGGTCTCCGCAGAGCCGGGCGCCGATTATTCCGGCGAGGATTTCTCGCTTCTCCGGGACGGTTCCTGGATGGGGATCCGGTTCTCCGTGCGGGAAAAGAACGGTCACACGACCGGATTTCGGATTCCGTTTCCCGGCAGGTTCAGCATGTACAACGCCATGACCGCCGTCGCTGCGGCAGAACTGTTCGGCATCTCTCCTGAGGCATGCGCAAAGGTGCTTGCGACCGTTTCCATTCCCGGCCGCTTTGAGTTGATCGAAACGCCGGACGGTGCTTCTGTCATCATTGATTACGCGCACAACGGCGTGAGCCTTTCCTCCCTTCTGGACGCGCTCCGCGCCTATCATCCGAACCGGCTCTTCTGTCTGTTCGGGTCGGTCGGCGGAAGAACGCGGGGGCGCCGGCGCGAGCTTGCCGAGGCGGCGGGTCCCCGGGCGGATCTTTGTATTCTCACATCGGACAACCCCGATAACGAGCCGCCGAGCCAGATCATCGCGGAGATCGCCGTGTCCTTCCCTCCCGGCAGCTGTCCTTACATCAGCATTCCCGACCGCGCCGAGGCGATCCGGGAAGCAATCGGAAGGCTGCGTCCCGGCGACATTCTTGCGCTCGTCGGCAAGGGACATGAAACCTATCAGCTGGTCGCGGGGCAGTATCTGCCGTTTTCCGAACACGACATCGTGGCACAGGCAATCCGCGAAAGATCGCATGTTCCCGCAGAAAAATTTTGAAAAAGCCCTTGATTTTCCGCACAAACGTGTTATACTGAATACAGAAATGCGTTGAGGAAGTCGGCGTTCCGATTTTTCGCGTCACAGAGAGACCGTCCTCAGGCTGAAAGCGGTCACGCGGATCCGGATACTGCCCTTCGCTTCGGAGCATGACCCGTGAAGGCATTCAGTAGCGGGTCACGGAGGCACCGTTACCTGCCGCGAAAGTGTTGGCTTTTGCCGGAATACGGGTGGTACCGCGGAATGAATTTTTCATCCCGTCCTGTAAAAACAGGACGGGATGTTTTTTGTTTTGTCCTCCCGCCGACACACGAAAATTTTACCTTCAGAAGAAAGGAAACTGTATACCGTTATGAAAGAAATTCTTGCAAAACTGAAATCGGACGCGCTCTCCCAGATCGCGGACGACAAGGCGGACCTCGAGCAGATCCGCGTCAGGTACCTCGGCAAGAAGGGCGAGCTCACCGCGGTACTCCGCGGCATGGGTTCCCTCTCCGCCGAAGAGCGCCCCGTCATCGGGCAGCTTGCAAACGAGGTGCGGGCAAACATCGAAGAGGCAATCGCAAAGCGTGCCGAAAAGATGAAGGAACACGCCCTTGAGGTAAAGCTCCGCTCGGAAAAGCTGGACGTCACCATGCCGGGCAAGGCTCCCGCAATGGGGCACATCCACCCGCTCACGCTGGTACAGCGCGATCTCGAAGACATCTTCATCGGCATGGGCTTCTCTATTGCCGAAGGTCCCGAGGTCGAATACGACTACTACAACTTTCAGGCACTCAACATTCCGCCCGATCATCCGGCGCGCGACACGCAGGACACCTTCTACATCACCGACAAGATCCTGCTCCGCTCCCAGACCTCGCCCGTTCAGGCGCGGGTTATGGAAAAGCAGAAGCCGCCGATCCGCATCATCTCCCCCGGACGCGTGTACCGCTCGGACACCATGGACGCAACCCATTCCCCGCTCTTCCATCAGTTTGAGGGACTTGTCGTGGACAAGGGAATCGCCATGAGCGACCTCAAGGGGATCCTTGAGACCTTCGCAAAGACCGAGTTCGGCGAGGATACCCGTATCCGCTTCCGCCCGCACCACTTCCCCTTCACCGAGCCGTCCGCCGAGGTGGATGTCTCCTGCTTTGTCTGCGGCGGCAAGGGCTGCCGGCTGTGCAAAAACGAGGGCTGGATTGAAATTCTCGGCGCAGGCATGGTACACCCCAACGTGCTCCGCAACTGCGGCATTGACCCCGATGTTTACTCCGGCTTTGCGTTCGGCATGGGCGTTGAACGCATTGCCATGCTCAAGTATCACATCGACGACATCCGGATGTTCTACGACAACGATGTCCGGTTCCTTGAGCAGTTCTGAAGGAGGTAAGAAAACATGAATCTTTCCATGAATTGGCTGTCCGACTTCGTAAAAACGGACGGCATCGAAATCAAGGAATACTGCGACCGCATGACCGATTCCGGCTCCAAGGTCGAGAGCTATACTCTGCTTGGCGACGACGTGAGAAACGTTGTGGTCGCGCGCATCAAGTCGCTGGAAAAGCACCCGGATTCCGACCATCTGCAGATCTGTCAGATGGACGTGGGAACCGGCACCGACGTACAGATCGTCACGGGTGCCGGGAATGTGTTTGAGGGCGCGATCGTTCCCGCCGCGCTTCCCGTGGCAACCCTGCCCGGCGGCGTGACCATCAAACCGGGCAAGCTCCGCGGCGTTCCGTCGGACGGTATGCTCTGCTCCTTCGGCGAGCTGGGACTCACGGCTCATGATATGCCCGGCAAGGAGGAAAACGGAATCCTCATTCTCGACGAGAGCTTTGCCCCCATGATCGGCAAGGACATCCGCGCGGCACTGCTCCTTTCCGACAAGGTGGTGGAATTTGAGATCACCTCCAACCGTCCCGACTGCCTTTCCGTCATCGGTCTTGCCCGCGAGAGCGCCGTGACCTTTGACCGCCCGCTTCATGTTCCCGAGCCGACCGTCAAGCCGCTCGGCGACGGCGACGACATTTCCAAGTATCTTTCCGTCTCGGTGGAAGCGCCCGATCTCTGCTACCGCTATATGGCGAAGATCGTCAAGAACGTCCGCATCGCCCCCTCCCCGCTCTGGCTCCGGATGCGTCTGCGCGCCGCCGGTGTCCGCCCGATCAACAACATCGTGGACATCACCAACTACGTCATGCTGGAATACGGTCAGCCGATGCACGCGTTCGACTACAAGCAGCTCGAAGGTTCCGCGATCCGCGTCCGCCGCGCCGCTGACGGCGAAGCGTTCCGTTCGCTCGACGAGACGGATCACGTGCTGGACTCCTCCATGCTCGTCATCGCCGACGAAAAGAAGGCGTGTGCGCTGGCGGGTGTGATGGGCGGTGCAAACAGCGAGATCACGGACGAAACCACGACGGTCGTCTTTGAATCCGCCTGCTTCAAGGGTACTTCCGTACGCGTGACGGGCAAAAAGAACGGAATGCGCACCGAATCCTCCGCGCGCTTTGAAAAGGAACTGGATCCCGAAAACTGCTACGGCGGGCTTATGCGCGCCTGCGAACTGGTTCAGCTGCTCGGCGCGGGCGAAGTGGTGGACGGACTTGTGGACGAATACCCGACCAAGAAGCCGCAGGTGATCCTGCCCTTTGAACCCGACCGCTACAACCGCTTCCTCGGAACCTCTCTTGCAGAATCCGAGATGAAATCCATTCTTGAAAAGCTGGAATGCCGCGTTGCGGACGGCAAGATCTGTGTTCCCTCCTTCCGCGGCGACCTCAACTGTATGCAGGACATTGCAGAGGAGATCGGACGGATCCACGGCTACAACAGCCTCCCCTCCACCTGCATCCGCGCGGAGACCGTGACGGGCAGACGGACGCCCAAGCAGGCGTTTGAAGTGGCACTGGAGCGCGCAATGTACGGCATGGGTGTGGACCAGATCCAGACCTTCTCCTTCGTCAGCCCCAAATACTACGACAAAATCCGGCTGGCACCCGACAGTCCGCTCCGCCGTTCGGTCGTCATCTCCAACCCGCTCGGCGAGGACACCAGCGTCATGCGGACGACGACCGTCCCCTCCATGCTGGAAATCCTCATGCACAACTACAACTATTCCAACAAGAACGTCCGCCTCTTTGAGATCGGAAACGTCTATCTGCCCGACACCGATCCCGATAAGCTCCCCGAGGAACGCAAGACCCTGACCGTCGGCGCATACGGAGACACCGATTTCTACCGGATGAAGGGCATCTGCGACAATGTTCTTTCGCTTGCGGGCATCCGCGACGCGTCCTATGAAGCAGTGGCCGATGACCCGATCTACCATCCCGGCAGATGTGCAAAGATCCTGTCGGCGGACGGCACGCAGCTCGGAACCGTTGGGCAGGTACACCCCCTCACCGCGCAGAATTACGGCATGGACGAACCCGTATACCTTGCCGTCATCGACTTTGAAGCGCTTTGGGCAAACGCCGATCTGACCCGCGATTTCAAGCCGCTTCCCAAGTTCCCCGCAACCACCCGCGATTACTCCTTCGTCTGCGATGAGAACGTGGAGGTCGGTCACGTGGAAGCCGTCATGCGTAAGGCGGCGGGCAAGCTGGTGGAAAACATCGAGGTATTCGACATTTACCGCGGACCGCAGCTCGGCGACGGCAAAAAGTCGGTCTCCCTGCGCGTCACGCTCCGCGCCGCCGACCGTACTCTCACCGTGGAGGAAGCGGACAAGGTTTCCGCCAAGATCGTCAAGGATCTGCAATTCAAGATGGGGATCGGTCTGCGCGGCTGACGCAGGTTGAAGCTTTTCCCAAAAGAATCCGGGACTGCCGCAAGGCAGTCCCTTTTTTGCGCGATTTTCGACGGAACCCGGTCGGTACTCCGGATTCTTCCCCGAAGCCAAAGAGATATCGTGTCCCTTTTTCACGCGTTTTTCCGGGAAGGTCTTTTCTTTTATCTTTGGTTGTGATATAATAATATGATTGAAACGCCGACGGTACCTGACGGACACCGTTGAAAAATACCGGCTTTCCCGTGTGACGAGGTAACCTATGAATTCCAAAGAAAAAGCCAAAAAGCGAAGTCTTCTCAAGAAATTCCTGCCGTATTACCGGCGGCACATCGGCACGGTCCTGCTCGATCTCTTCTGCGCCGCCCTGACGACGCTGTGCGATCTCGCACTCCCCATGATCGTCCGCACCATTTCCAATGCCGCAATCTATGATATCGCATCCCTGACTCTGTCGCTCATCGGCAAGTGCGCCGCGCTGTATCTCATCCTCCGGCTGGTGGACACCGCCGCGTATTTCTATATGTCCTCGGTCGGGCACATCATGGGCACCAAGATCGAAACGGATATGCGGAGAGACTTCTTCACCCATCTGCAGAAGCTGTCCTTCTCCTTTTACGACAACACCAAGATCGGCACGCTCATGTCGCGTATTACGAACGATCTCTTTGACGTGACCGAGTTCGCGCACCACTGCCCCGAGGAATTTTTCATCGCAGGCATCAAGATCATCGCCTCATTCTTTATTCTGTTCTTTATCAACAAGCCGCTCACGCTCATCATCTTCGCCATACTCCCCGTGATGGTCGTAGTGCTTGCCCTCTTCAACCACAAAATGCGCGAAACCCAGAGAGAATCCCGCCGCTGTGTCGCGGAGCTGAACGCGCAGGTGGAGGACAGCCTGCTCGGAAATCACGAGGTCAAGGCGTTTGCCAACGAGGAAACGGAGATCGAAAAGTTTGAAAAAGGCAACCAGCGGTTTCTTGCAATCAAGAAGCTGATGTACCGCTATTTCGGCGGATTTCAGACCGCGACCCGTTGCTCCGAGGGAATCCTGTACCTCGTGGTCGTCATCATCGGTGCGCTGTTTATCAAGAACGGTCAGATCGATGCGGCGGATATGGTGACCTTCTTACTCTATGTGACCACCCTGCTCTCCACTGTCCGCCGGATTGTGGAGTTTGCGGAGCAGTTCCAGAGAGGCATGACGGGCATCGAACGTTTCACCGAGATCATGGAGACCGAGCCGGAAATCGTCGACCGCAAGGATGCCGTGGAGATCACCTCGGCACGCGGCGACATCATGATGGACGACATTTCGTTCCACTACACCGACGTGGACAAGAACGTCCTGACCCACCTGAATCTGCATATCCGCGAAGGGGAAAACGTGGCTCTCGTGGGACCGTCGGGCGGCGGCAAGACGACGCTCTGCTCGCTCATTCCCCGGTTCTATGAAATCACGGAGGGTCGCATCCTCCTCGACGGACGCAACATCCGCGACATCACCCTGTCCTCGCTCCGCCGCCAGATCGGTATCGTGCAGCAGGACGTGTACCTTTTCTCCGGCAACGTCCGCGAGAATATCGCCTACGGGAAGCCCGGTGCGACGGACGAAGAGATTGAGCGCGCCGCGCGGCTTGCGGGAGCGCATGAATTCATCATGGATCTGCCGAACGGCTACGATACATATGTCGGCGAACGCGGCGTCAAATTGTCCGGCGGGCAGAAGCAACGGATTTCCATTGCCCGCGTGTTCTTAAAGGATCCGCCGATTCTCATCCTTGACGAGGCGACCAGTGCACTGGACAACGAAAGCGAACGGCTGATCCAGGAATCGCTTGAAAAACTGGCAAAGGGTCGCACGACGCTGACCATTGCGCACCGCCTGACCACCATCCGCGGGGCGGACACCATTGTGGTATTGACCGAGGACGGCATTGCCGAGACGGGTACCCATGAGGAACTGATGAACAAGGGCGGCATTTACAGCGAGTTGTACCGCCTGTACAGTACGGTCTGACCGGAGATAGCCCGAAATCAAGCCGACCGGGTAATCAAAGCCGCAGACACAAAGGAGAAAAAATACCATGGAAAAAGCAAAAATCGCACGCATCAACGAACTGGGACGCGCATCCCGCGAAAGAAAGCTGACCGAAGAGGAGCTTGCGGAACAGAAAGCGCTTCGGGAGGAGTATCTGAAGGAGATCCGCATTTCTTTCGGCTCGGAGCTGGATCACACCGTCATTGTGGAACCCGACGGGACCCGCATTCCGCTCTCCGATCTCAAAAAGAAATAACTTTACAAACCGGCACATTTGTGCTATAATTTCCGTGAAGAGATCCGCCCGGAACACGACCCGCGGAGCTCCCACGACAGGAGCGGTTGCTGTTTTATGAAGAACATCCAGACTCATTCCCCGGAAGAAACCGAAGCGTGCGGCGCACGGCTTGCGGAATATATGATTTCCCACCCGGATTTGCCGCCGTTCATCGCGCTGTTCGGTGATCTCGGTGTCGGGAAAACGGCGTTCACCCGCGGATACGCCTCGGTGTACGCCCCGGGAGTCCCGGTCCGCTCCCCCACCTTCGCACTTGTCAATGAGTACAAAAACGGAAAAATGTCTCTTTTCCACTTTGATATGTACCGCATTGAGAACGAGGACGACCTTGACTCCATCGGGTTTTATGATTACCTCGACCGCCCCGGCGTGTGCCTCGTCGAATGGAGCGAAAAGATCCCCTTTGCCCTGCCCGACCGCTATCTGCGCGTCACCATCGAAAAGATACCGGACGGCTCGCCCGACGACCGCAACATCCGGATTGAGGAGGTTCTTTTATCATGCTGACGCTTGCCGTTGAAAGCACCGCCGTCACCGCGTCGGTCTGCATTGCAGAGGAAGAGGCGCCGCTCGCGCTGTTCACCGTTTCCAACAAGAATACCCACAGTGAGAACCTGCTGCCGATGATCGAATCGTCGCTTCTGCGGCTCTCCCTTTCCATGAACGACATCGGGCTGTTTGCCCTGTCTGCGGGACCCGGTTCCTTTACCGGGGTACGCATCGGCGCGGCGACCGTCAAGGGACTCGCGTTCGGGAAGGACAAGCCATGCGTTGCCGTTTCGACGTTAGAGGCACTCGCGTATAACCTCGTCGGCTTTGAAGACAGGATACTCTGCCCCGTCATGAACGCACGGCGCGGACAGGTTTACAACGCGCTGTTTGAAGCACATGACGGAACACTCACCCGCCTTACCCCCGACCGGGCGCTCTCGGTCACGGAGCTGGAAGCGGAACTGCGCACCGTTTACGCAGGGCGGGAGGTCATGCTGTCCGGCGACGGATACGACCTGACCAAACAAGCATTTCTTGACCTGACTTCCCCGATTGTCTGCCACGGGACACCGGTTGCGCTTCGTGCACAAAGCGCGTATTCGGTCGCCATGATCGGGCAAAAAATGTACAAAGAAGGCAGGACTGTCTCTGATTCCGACCTGAAACCGTTCTATCTGCGCCTGTCACAGGCGGAGAGAGAACGACTGAAGCGTGAGAACCCCGGCGGGATCAAAATGTAACCTGGAAAAGTTTATCAGATACCGTTGTCCGCAGGGGGACCGCGGAAAGCGACCGATCATCGGCATCGCCAACCGGCAAAGGGATCCGATCCGTGCGGCACATCTACATATTTACGGAGGATGTTTCCATGGAAGCAAAAATCAAAAAGATCGTGATCGGCTCGGATCACGCAGGCTATGAACTCAAAAAGAAAGTCATCGCACATCTGGAAGAGCGCGGTATTGAAGTGACCGACGTCGGCACCGATTCGACCGCCTCCTGCCATTACCCCGTGTTCGCGCACCGCGTCTGCGAAAAGATTCAAAGCGGCGAGTTTGAACTCGGTATTCTGGTCTGCGGCACAGGTATCGGAATGTCCATGGCGGCAAACAAGCACAAGGGTATCCGCGCCGCTGCCTGCTCGGATACGTTCTCCGCACGCCTGACACGGGAACACAACAACGCAAACGTGCTCTGCTTCGGCGAGAGAGTCGTCGGCATGGGGCTTGCGTTCGACCTGGTGGATAATTTCATCGATGCCGAATATCAGGGCGGCAAGCACGCACTGCGTGTCGGTATGATCGACGAGATCGAAGCCGGAACCTTTCACGAATAAGCAGAATCCGGTAGGACTCCGGCAACCCGGACGGAAGCACCGGGTTTCCGACGTTTCTCTGTCGGTCAGTGATTACGGCGCGTCGTCGGCAACCAATGCCCCCGTGCCGGACAAACACAACTTTCCGGGATACACATCATTTTTTGAAGGAGGCGCCGCATGGCAAAGCTGAATCACCGAATCGCCGACCTCATCCGGGCTGTCGGCGGGGTGCCGCAGCATCTGACCGCTGCGGTCATTGTGGCGGGCGGATCCTCTACGCGGATGGGTGGAAACGTATCCAAGCAGATGCTCCCGATCTGCGGAATTCCCGTCGTAGCGCGGACGCTGATGGCGTTCCAGGCGTCGGACTGCATCTCGGAGATCGTGGTCGCCGCGAAGGCGGAGGAAATTCCCTTATATGACGAAATCCGGAGCAGATACGGCATCGGAAAGCTCCGCGCGGTCGTCCCGGGCGGAGAGACCCGACAGGAATCGGTGCTCCTCGGCGTGGAAGCAATTTCGGAGAAGGCACGGTACGTTGCCATTTCCGACGCAGCGCGCTGTCTCATTCTGCCGGAGCAGATCGACAGCGTCTGTTATGCCGCATACGCAAGTGACGCGGCAATTGCCGCCTGCCCTGCGGTGGACACCGTCAAGGAAGTCAAAAAGAAGGGCTTCCTCGAAACGCCTGACCGGAAAAACCTCTGGCTTGCGTCCACCCCGCAGGTGTTTCTTGCGAATCTCTACCGCGCCGCGGCGTACACCGCAAGGGACGAGAAATTCGTCGGTACCGACGACGCGTCCCTGGTGGAGCATATCCGCCACACGGTCACGCCCGTCGATGTGGGTCATCTGAATTTCAAAATCACCGATCCGGACGACCTGATTTTAGCGGAAGCGGTCACCCGGGCACGCGAGACCGGCAAGGAAAGGGACGGAAAATAAAATAGTCCGGCGAGATTTTCAATGTAAGCTGGTTTCCGGAGGCACCGACGCAGACCGAGAGGATTATTCCGACGGGTGTGACGGACCAAACGCATACCGGTGGAATTTTCCGACTGGTATGCTGGGCAAGGTGAAGGCGGGAAGGAACCTGTCCGTCCCAAGCCCACAAGGTACAGGGCTTGGCTTCGGGCATGACGGCGGAATACAGCTATGAGCGCGCAGGCTTTGAATCTGACACATCGTTTTACAGAAACGGAAAGGATGGCGAAACGGCAATGCGAATCGGACACGGTTATGATGTACACCGCCTGACGGAAGGCAGAAAGCTGATCCTCGGCGGTGTGGAAATCCCGTTTACCAAAGGGCTGCTCGGGCATTCCGACGCGGACGTTCTGACCCACGCGGTCATGGATGCACTGCTCGGTGCGCTCGCACTCGGAGACATCGGGAAGCTCTTCCCGGACACCGACCCGGTTTATGCGGGTGCCGACAGCCTGAAGCTCGCGTCCCGCGTCGGGGGGCTTGTCCGCTCGCACGGTTACCGCATCGGCAACATTGATGTGACCATTCTTTGCGAAGCGCCGAAGCTCGCCGGATACATCCCCGCCATGCGGCAGAATCTCGCGCGGGTACTCGGAATCCCGGTCACGGACGTCAGCGTCAAGGCGACAACCGAAGAAGGGCTCGGATTTACCGGCACGGGCGAGGGGATTGCCGCGCACGCGGTCTGTCTTCTCTTCCCCGCGGACAACTGATACAAACGCGTCGGCAGGCGGTTCACGCTGCACCGAATCACGGCGGGCATTCCCCGCACGCCGACGCAAAGTACCCTTCCGCACGGTAACATCCCGTCAGTTCCTCTTCTTTCCCTGTCCCTGCCGTGCGGGAAAAGTACGGATCATCAAAAAAGGGTACACCTCATATTATGTCGGAATCCGGGATTTTGTGAAGATTCCGCGCGGCTCGTCCCGTCCGGGACAGGCTCGCTTCCCTTCACCGAAAAAGCGGAACCGGCATCCGACAGATCGAAATTCCGGAATATCGGGAGTTCGGAACATACGTGTCCGGAATCCGGTTTCAAGGGGACCGGCACAGACGCAAACAAGAAGTTCAAGAGCATCAGAAGAGCATAAGAAAGGAAGCTTTCGTTCCGAAAGCCAAGGTCACGGTCATGATCTACATTTCTCCTTCCATTCTTTCCGCGGATTTTTCAAAGCTCGCGCAGGATGTGGCGAGAGTCGAAGCCGCAGGTGCCGCATATCTGCACCTCGACGTGATGGACGGTGCGTTCGTTCCGAATATCAGTTTCGGCGCACCGGTCATTTCTTCTCTGCGCCCCCATTCCAAGCAGATCTTTGATGTACACCTGATGATTCAGCGCCCCGAGCGTTACATCAGGGACTTCATCCGCGCCGGAGCGGACATCATCACCTTCCACTACGAGGCGTCGGAAAATCCCGCCGCTCTTGCGCGGTCGATCCGCCGGGAACAGGTGAGAGTGGGAGTGGCGATCTCGCCGGACACGCCCGCGGACGTGCTGATCCCGCTTCTTGACAAGGTGAACATGGTGCTCATTATGACGGTTTATCCGGGGTTCGGAGGTCAGAAAATGATTCCCGAAATGCTCGACAAGGTCAGAATGATCCGTACCTATGCCGACGACCACGGGATCCCGCTTGACATTGAGGTGGACGGCGGCATCAACGCGGACAACATCTGGAAGGCAACTGAAGCAGGCGCCAACGTCATCGTTGCCGGATCTGCCATTTTCGGTGCGCGCAAGGTCCGCGCCACGGTGGAATCCATGCTGCATACGGCTGAGGAACATCCCTTCCGCCGTGTTCCCGCCGCAGAAACGCAGGACTGACGGGAACCGTGCCCGGAGATTCTCCGCATGCTCTGCCCCGCAGAAACGGAAACATAGTTCTTAATGTCTGAGGGCAACGCGAAAAAGCCCGCCCCCGCATCCGGATCGGATGCGGGGGCGGGTTACTTTTTTTCGTGAGTTTCCGGCAAGTACCGGATCAGTCCGCGCGGCGGTCGACGTGCTGTTTTCCGTGAACGGACACCGTCAGGGTGAAGCCGAATTCGCAATTCTTTCCGTACTCACTCCTGACCCAGATGTCTTCGCCGTGCGCCTTGATGATGGTCTTGACAATGTAGAGACCAAGTCCCAGTCCGCTCTTGTCAAGACTGCGGCTCTTGTCCGCCTTGTAGAACCGTTCAAAGATCAGAGGCTGATCCTCGTCCGGAATCCCCTGCCCCTCGTTGAACACGGTAATCAGCACCTTGTGTCCCTTCTGTTCCGCAATGCGGATCACCAGTCTTGCACCCTCCGAGGAATACTTGACGGCGTTGTCGCACAGGTTGTAGAACACCTGATAGATCGCATCGCGGTCCGCCTCCACGTAGATGTTCTCCTCGTCGCAGTCAAAGGTGACGTCGAGGTGCTTCTTGTCGATGCGCTGTTCCGAGGAAATGAGAATCTGCCTGCCCATTTCGCAGATGTCAAAGCTCGTCATGACAAACTTACGGTCGCCTGCTTCCATCTTGGAAATATCCAGAAGCGAGGAAACCAGTCTTGAAAGGCGTTTGATCTCAGTCGAAACGATCTCGAGGTAATGCTTTTCCTTCTCCGGGGGGATGAACCCCTGCAAGATCCCATCTACGAACCCGCCGATGGTCGTCATCGGGGTACGGAGGTCGTGAGAGACATTGGCAAGGAAGGAGTTACGCATGGTCTCCAGTCTTCCGAGGTCCTCCGCCATGCGGTTGAACGCCACGCCGAGCTGTGCAACCTCGTCCTTTCCTTTGACCGTAACGCGGGCGGAAAAGTCGCCCTTCGCGTATTCCTTGACCGCTTCATTCATGCGTTTGAGCGGAGATGTGACGTGCAGACTGATGACCGAGACGGCAATCAAGGCGATGACCAGCACAATGACGGTCGCAATCAGAATGGCGCTTGTCATAATCCCCGTGAGGTGTTCCCAGCTCGCGCTCTGCGAATACACGATCACGGCACCGCACACCTGATGGATATCGGAACCGCTCACCGAGAAGATCGGATAACCGACCACCAGCTCCGGCGAACCAAGCGTTCCGGAAAACAGTTCCCGCACGCTTTTCTGCTTCGGTTCGTCCGGGATCGCCGTCGCGCTCTCACCGGCGCGTTCTTCCGTCGTGATGGTCGCGCCGCTCCGGAGCAGGCTCATGACCACGTCCGGAAGCACATCTCCCTGCTCACAGTTTGCGTCTACCCCCTGCACCGCAAGCACTTTGCCGTCCGCGTCCACGATTACGATGGAGAGTTCGTTGGTATCGTTTGTGATGTTGTCCATCAGCTCGTACCCGTTGATCGCCACCAGCTCATCGAGCGTCATTTCGGGATCCGCCGACCGGGTCAGGTTGTTCAGATACATGTACACATTGCTTGCCTTGTTTTCAATGATCGTCTGCTTGATTTGCTTGCCCTGCGCCCGTACCAGCGACATCATGACGATCCAGAGGATCAGGAAGGACATGACAACGACGATCAGAAAGGTGACAATGTATTTGGTTCTCAGACTCTTAAACACAGTTTCCCTCCGCTTGCAAAGAAAGGGTTGGCACCGCGTTGTGCGCCAACCCTTATTCCGCCTGCCGGGTCACCCGGCAATCAGTTCAGAAGTTCAAATTTGTAGCCGACGCCCCAGACCGTTTTCAGCACCCATTTGTCCGAAACGCCCTCCAGCTTCTCGCGCAGGCGCTTGACGTGAACGTCCACGGTACGGGAGTCGCCGAGGTAATCAAAGCCCCACACCTTGTCAAGCAGCTGGTCTCTTGTGAAAACGCGGTTGTAGTTGGAAGCGAGGAAATACAGAAGCTCCAGTTCCTTGGGCGGGATGTCCACCGACTTACCCTTCAGCTTGAGCTCGTACTTCTGCAGGCTGATCTCGATGTTGTCAAATTTGATGACCTCATCGTCGTTCTTGTTGTCGTGCTGCTGGTAGCGGCGAAGCACCGCCTTGACTCTCGCAGACAGCTCCTTCATGTCAAACGGCTTGACCACGAAGTCGTCGGCGCCGAGCTCCAGACCGAGCACCTTATCAAATACCTCACCCTTTGCCGTAATCATGATGATCGGCTTGGACGAAATCTCACGGATTTCCCGGCAGACCTGCCAGCCATCCTTCTTGGGAAGCATGATGTCAAGCAGAACCAGATCCGGCTCATACATCTTAAAGAAATTGATGCCCTCTGCTCCGTCGTTCGCGACTTTGACCTCATATCCCTCGTTTTCAAAATACATCTTCAAAAGATCGCTGATATTGGGATCATCGTCCACAACCAGAATTTTTGAGTCCAGCATCTCGTTCCCTCCATGTCGTGAGTATTTGTCGATATATGTTTATTATATCTTTTTTCAGGATTTTTGTAAAGAGATTTCTAAAATTTTTTTGAAATTCTGCTCTTTTTTTGCGAAATACTTGCTAAAATCCGCCACTTGTACTATAATGGGAATGATATTTCTGTACAAATTGTATTCGGAATCTGCCGCTCTCAACCCTGTGCGGCAAAGAAAGGATCTTTCAAATCATGAAGCTCGGAATCGTCGGACTCCCCAACGTCGGAAAAAGCACCCTGTTCAATGCGCTGACCAACGCGGGAGCACCCTCTGCAAACTATCCCTTCTGCACCATCGACCCCAACGTCGGCGTCGTCTCGGTGCCGGACAAGCGTCTGGATTTTCTCTCGGATATGTATCATCCCGCGAAATACACGCCCGCGATTATTGAATTCGTCGATATTGCGGGACTTGTCCGCGGCGCATCCAAGGGCGAGGGACTCGGTAACCAGTTCCTCTCCAACATCCGCGAGGTGGACGCAATCGTTCACGTCGTGCGTTGCTTTGAAGACGAAAACATCATCCACGTGGATGGGAAGGTTGATCCCAAAAGAGATCTCGATACCATCAATCTGGAGCTGATCTATTCGGACATTGACATTCTCTCCCGCCGCATCGACCGTACCAAGAAGGATCTGCGCGGTGACAAGACGCTTCAGGCGGCGCTGGATGTCTTTGAAAAGATCATGGCGGCACTGGAGGACGGCAAAAGCGCACGCACGGTGGATCTCAGCGAAGACGAGCGCGCATACCTTGCGGAAACGCCCCTCCTTACCATGAAGCCGGTCATTTACGTTGCAAACGTATCCGAGGACGAGGCGGCATCGGAACCGCTCGGAAACCCCATGTACATGACCGTCAAGAAGTTTGCGGAAGAGGAACACTCCGAGGCGATCGCCATCTGCGCGCAGATCGAAGCAGAGATCGCGGAGCTCCCCGCCGATGAAAAGGCTGCATTCCTTTCTGACCTCGGAATTGAGGAGAGCGGTCTCGATCGTCTCATCAAGGCAAGCTATTCCCTGCTCGGTCTCATCAGTTACCTGACCGCAGGTCCCACCGAGGTCCGCGCATGGACGATTACAAGGGGTACCAAGGCGCCGCAGGCGGCAGGCAAGATTCACAGCGACTTTGAACGCGGATTCATCCGCGCGGAAATCGTCGCGTTTGACGACCTCGTGAAGTGCGGTTCCATGAACGCCGCCAAGGAAGCGGGGCTCTATCGCAGTGAGGGGAAAGATTACGTCATGCAGGACGGCGACATTGTGCTGTTCCGCTTCAATGTGTAACCTATGAGAATGCGTAAGAAAAAGCACGGGGCGGAACGGATCGCTGCCTGTGCCGAACTGCTCATCGAAACGCCGTCGGAAAGAATCGCCGATCCGACGGCGTTTTTTCCTGATTCCGGAAAACCGCTGTGCCTGGAAATCGGGTGCGGGAAAGGCGACTTTGCCGTCGGGATGGCGAAAAAGCATCCGGACGTCAACTTCATCGCAATGGAAAAATTCGCGGACGCCGCCTGCCTTGCACTTGAAAAAGCAAAAGCGTCTGCCGGAGAGCGCCCCGCGGACAATCTCCGCTTTCTCATCGGCGACGCGAAGAATCTTGCCGACTGGTTCCCGGACGGTGTCTTCGACTGTATTTATCTGAATTTCAGCGACCCGTGGCCCAAAAAGGGACACGCCAAGCGCCGCCTGACCTACCGGGGCTTCCTCGCGCTTTACCGCCGGCTGCTGAAGGCAGACGGCAGACTGGAATTCAAGACCGACAACCGGGGACTCTTTGATTTCTCGCTCGCAGAGCTTGCCGCAGTGGGTACCGAAACGTTGTTTCTTTCCTACGATCTGCACCGCAGTGCGCTCGCCGGGGAAAACATTGAGACCGAATACGAGCGTAATTTTTCCGCCAAGGGCTTTGACATCTGTGCGGTCCACGTCCGCTTTCTGCCGGAGCGCCGCGAACTGCCGATGGCGGAACTGCTTCGGAAAAACCGTTCCTACCGTTCGTTTGACCCCTCGGTTCTTGTAACGCGGGAGCAACTGCTCTTGTTCCTTGACAGCGCGAGATTCGCCGCGTCGTCGGTCAACCTGCAACCGCTCCATTACCGCCCGGTGACCGGTGCGGAAGAGCGCGCAAACCTGCTTCCCCTCCTCCGCTTTGCGGGAAAACTCAAAGAAATCCACCTGCCCCCCGCAGGGCATGAGCCTGCCGCCTATGTGGTCATCTGCTCCGACGAAACCCTGGTACCCGGTGCGCACGCATACCAGAGAGACGTCGGCATCGCCGCCGAGGCGATCTTGCTTTGTGCGACGGAATACGGACTCGGCGGGTGTATGATCGGCGCGTTTGACGCGGAGGGCGTAAAGAAGCTGTTCGGCTTGGGGGACGGAATTACCCCGGAGCTGGTCCTCGCCATCGGCAAGCCCGACGAGGCGGTGGAACTGATTGAAGGTCTGCCCGAGGGGAAGACCGATTACAGCTACTTCCGGGAAAACGGAATTCACTATGTTCCAAAGCGTCGCCCGGACGACGTTCTTCTGCCATGAACGCGGCGGTGAGTACCGAGCCGTGCGGCGTGCTCGCGGTCAACAAACCCGCGGGTTGTACCTCCCATGACGTGGTCGGCATGATGCGGAAGCTCTACGGCACAAGACGGGTCGGTCACACGGGAACGCTTGACCCGATGGCAGAAGGGGTTCTGGTCATTCTCGTGGGACGCGCCGCGAAGGCGGCGGAGTATCTCTCCCACGACGCGAAGCGCTACCGCGCGACACTCCGGCTCGGGCTGACGACGGACACGGAGGACACAACGGGAAAAGTGCTGACCGAAACCGATACACTCCCTTCCCCCGAAGCGGTAACGGAGATCTGCCGGTCGTTCGTCGGGAAAATCCGTCAGGTTCCTCCGATGTACTCGGCGCTCAAGGTGGACGGGCGCAAGCTGGTGGATCTTGCCCGCGAGGGAAAGGTGGTCGAACGGCAGGCGCGGGAAATCGAAATTTTCGCACTTACCGTCACACCGACGGACGTGCCGTCCGATTATGTCCTGGACGTTCACTGTTCCGGCGGCACGTACATCCGCACGCTCTGCGCGGACATCGGTCGGGCGCTCGGCTGCGGCGGCGTGATGGCTTCGCTCCTTCGCACCGAGGCGTGCGGCTTCCCGCTTGATGCCTGCGTCACCCCGGCGGAACTTGGCGGGATGACGATGGAGGAACGGCTTGCGCGTCTTTCCCCCGTGGAATCCTTGTTTTATGATCTGCCCTTGGTAAGACTCCCCGCGTTCTACGAAAAACTCTCAAGGAGCGGTTGCGAGATCTACCAGAAGAAAATCGGCTCTGATTTTCCGACCGGACAGCGTGTCCGCATGGCAGATGCCGGGGGACACTTCTATGCGCTCGGCGAGGTGCGCGACTATCCGGACGGCTTCGCAATCAAGGCAATCAAAATGTTTGAAATCTGAAAAGCAAAAAAGGCTCCCCGCGGGGAGCCTTTTTTTGGTTGCTCTTTGATTACTTGAGTTTTGTCATGTCGTTGACTTCGTACAGTCCGAGGGCGACCGCTTCCTTTTCAAATGCCTTCATCTCGTCCTTATCGAGATTGTGGCGGGGAGCGACGACAATGCCCATGTCAAAGCCGAGCAGAGTCATGTATGCCTTCCAGTATGCCGCAGAACCGCCGTGACGGATGCCTATGGAAATCAGCTTGTCCAGCTTGAACTGCTTCTCTCTTGCAGAGGCGATCTTGCCCGACACAAAATCATTGTAAATGCCGACCGCAAGCTCCGGAGCGAAGTTATAGGTCGTGCCGATTGCGCCGTCCGCACCGAGAGCAAGACCGCAGACCATGGTTTCATCGGGACCGTTGAAGACGTTGAGATCGCCGCCGTTGATCTGAAGCACCTGCTCGAACGCGTAGTAGTTCGGAATGGTGATCTTCGCGCCGATCACATGGTCGATCTGCATTGCCTTTTCCATGAACTGAACCGGATTCGACAGTGCGGGAGTGACATATGCGAGAACGGGCTTGGAGGTGTTCGCCGCGATCATGCGGTAGTACTCCAGCGTTTCCTCGTCGTTATAGTACGGCATCATGGCGGGCGCCATGGAGGAGACTGCGTCCACTCCGATGGAATCGGCATATCTGGTCAGCTCCAGAACATCCTCCATCCGACCGGAACCGACATGCGCAAAGACCTTGCCGCGGTCGCCGACCGTATTCTTGACCACTTCCAGCATCTCAATACGGGTACGCTGCGGAAGCACCTGGCACTCGCCGGTATGACCGCCGACGTAGAAGCCCTTGACACCGCAGGCAAGCTGCCAGTTGATGATCTTTTCCACCGTGGGGACGATGACCTTCATGTTTTCGTCGTAAACACTGAAGGACGCCGGATAGACACCGCTGAACAATTTGTTCTTCATGATAGTTCTCCTTTGATGTTGGATAAAACTTATAGTATCCAGAAAGTCATTGTAGCACAATTTGACGGGAATGTACAGAGAAAACGTGAAATTTATTGAAACTTTCCGTGGCGGGCACACACCCTGACCTTGACGTGATCCTTGGTGCGGGCAATGTATTCCCGCAGGCGGTAATACGGCATTCTGCGGTAGTGCCGGCGATCAGCGGGAATTCCGCGTGCGTCGATCCCCATGCACAGTGCAAGATCAAGCGCCCGCGGAAGATGATAGGACTGGGAAACGAGCAGGGCGCGCCGGTACCCCCAGCGGGCAAGGTACGAAACGCTTGCATAGGTGGAAACACCGCCCGGATCCGTGACGATTGCATCTTCCGGCACACCGCAGGCAAGCGCGTACCGCCGCATGACGGCGGGCTCGTCATGCCCGTCCGCTCCGACGGCACCGCTCAGGCAAAGCGCTGCGCCCGCGCCCGCAAGAAACAGCTCCGCACCGGTCCGGATGCGGTCGGCAAGCATATCGCTCGGCGTGCCGTCGGGCAGGTACCCCGCGCCGAACACTAAAATCACGTCTGCGGAAAAGCCGTCCCGTGTCACTTCCTCCGCGGAAAAGATCCGGTCCCTGATCTTCTTTCTCATTCGCTGTCCTCCTTTTCCGATTGATACGCAAAAGAGGAGAGTCTCCTCTCCCCTTTATCCTCTGAAACGCGCAAACAAAAAATCCTTGGTACGGGCAAGCATCTCCCGCACCTCGCGGACAAACTGACCGCGGTAGGAACGCAGATCTGCGGAAACACCCACCGCGTCAAGCCCCAGCACCTTTGCAATATCCAGCGCACGGTAAAGATGATAGGACTGGGTCACAATGACGACGCGCGTCCCTTCCCCGAAACGGGCTTTGACGTTGGCAAGGCTTTCGTAGGTAGAGTACCCCTCCCCGTCGGTATCAATCCCGCCGTCCGCAAAAAACGCGAGGGTTCCGGCATACGCCGCCATTGCCCGCGGTTCGTCGTATGTATCGGACGAACGGTCGCCGCTCATCAGAAGCAGACCGGAAATTCCCTTCTCATACACCCCGACCGCAGTGCGGACGCGATCGGACAGCATATCGCTGGGCATCCCGTCAGGGCGAAGCCCCGCACCGAGTACAAGGATCACATCGGCGCGGTACTCCTCATCCGCAAGCTGTTCCGGGGTACGGATACGGGATCCCCCCCGAAAACAGACAAAGAGATTGGTGACAAGCAAAAGGAGGCAAAGTGCCGCAAGGACACCGGCAAGCACCATAAGAGTGATGCGAAGAGCGCGGCGGGAGTGTGTCACGCATTGCGTGGGCGTTACCGCTTTGACCGTATCCTTTTGCATACCTGCCTCCTTTGATCGTTCGGTTTCAGTGAAGAAATTCTCCGCGGCACCGGATTCCAGCTTGTGCGGAAAAATCCTCCGCGGCGTCGGTTTACTCGGTGTAGGTCTTTTCTTTAATCTTTTCGGCGGCTTCGGTCAGGTAGTCGTTCTCCGCATCCTCCACCCGTCCTTCGTCAACAAGCGCAGCAAGCGCCGGGTCGATCGGCATCTTTGCAAGCAGATCAATCCGGAACTTTTTCGCGGTCTCCTCCACGTGGCTCTCGCCGAACAGTTGAATCTCATGCCCGCAGTCGGGGCAACGCACAAAGCTCATGTTCTCCACAATGCCGAGCACCGGGATCTTCATCATGTCCGCCATGTTGACCGCCTTTGCCACGATCATGGAGACAAGCTCCTGCGGGCTGGTCACGATCACAACGCCGTCCACGGGGAGCGACTGGAACACGGTCAGCGGCACGTCGCCGGTTCCGGGAGGGCAATCGACAAACAGGTAATCGAGGCTGTCCCAGACGGTATCCGACCAGAACTGCTTGACCACGCCCGCAATCACGGGTCCGCGCCACACGACGGGCGCTTCCACGTCCTCCAGCATCAGGTTGACCGACATGACGGGAATTCCCGTCTTGGTTTCCGGCGGAATCATGGCGTGATCGGAGCCGGTGACCTGTGCGGTGAGACCGAACGCCTTGGGGATGGACGGTCCCGTGACATCTGCGTCAAGAATGCCGACGCGGAAGCCGGCTCTCTGCATGGCGACCGCGAGAAGCGAGGTGACCATGGATTTTCCGACACCGCCTTTTCCGCTGACAACGGCGATCACATGACCGACCGAGGAGAGCGGATTGGGCGCTTCCAGGAGACTTTCGGGCTGACGATCGGCACAGTTTGAAGAACAGGTCGAGCAGTCATGGGTGCAATTTTCTTCTGCCATTTTATATACCTCTTTTGAATGCTTCCGGGGCGGCTTCCCTTTTGCCGTGCGGCATAAGCGGAACGTCCCGGATGCGTTTTGTTGGGTTTCTCTGATTTTACCGGGTTCTTTCGTCCCTCTTTCGAG
Organism: uncultured Eubacteriales bacterium; assembly: GCA_934525675.1. Taxonomy (GTDB): domain Bacteria; phylum Bacillota; class Clostridia; order Oscillospirales; family CAG-272; genus CAKVOU01. Next base: position 115,340 of record CAKSZH010000001.1, on the reverse strand, counting down.
AGATTGCCAAAACCGATGATCCCGTCCGGCTGTCCGGCTCGGCACTCAGCTGATTCTGCCCACATCATAGGGCGTGGTCTGGTAAACAAAGTAGTTGAGCCAGTTGGAAAACAGCAGGTTGGCACAGGAGCGCCAGTTGACAACGGGAGGACGCTTCGGGTCGTCACCCGGGAAATAATGCTTCGGCACGCGGGGAGAAAGCCCCGCCGCCTCGTCGCGGAAATACTCCTTTGCGAGCGTGTCCCCGTCGTATTCGAGGTGCCCCGTGAGAAAGATCTGCTTGCCGCCGTCGGTGCTGACGGCGTATACGCCCGCCTCGGGCGACGCGGCAAGAATCTTGAGTGCCGGGACCGCTTCGATGTCCTCGCGCCGACAGGTCGTAAAACGGGAATGGGGCACGTAAAACGCGTCATCAAACCCGCGGAACAGAATCGAGCCTTTGTGCTCCACGCGGTGGGAAAACACGCCAGACAGTTTTTCCGGGAGCGGATACTTTGGGATTCCGTAATGATAATACAGCCCCGCCTGTGCGCCCCAGCAGATATGGAGAGTACTGGTCACGTGGCTCTTGCTCCACTCCATGATCCGACAAAACTCCTCCCAATAGTTGACGGATTCAAACGGCATTTGTTCCACCGGAGCGCCCGTGATGATCATGCCGTCATATTTCTCGTCCGCCACCTCATCGAAAGTCTTGTAGAACGCCAGCATATGCGCTTCATCGGTATGCGTCGCCTTGTGCGAGGCGGTCTGGAGCAGCTCCAGCTCCACCTGAAGCGGCGTATTGCCGACGAGCCGCGCAATCTGGGTCTCCGTCACAATCTTGGTCGGCATCAGATTCAGCATCAGGATATGCAAAGGACGGATGTCCTGCGTCATGGCGCGGGTCTCGGTCATGACGAAGATATTCTCTTCGGTCAGCGTCTTTGTGGCGGGAAGCAGGTTGGGAATTTTGATCGGCATCTTCCACCTTACCCTTCCGTCCGCGCCGCTTCGAGCGCCTGACCGATATCCGAGAGGATATCCGAAATATTCTCAAGTCCGACCGAAAGCCGCACCTGCTCCGGAAGCACTCCCGCGGCGACGAGCTGTTCGTCGGTCAATTGGCGGTGCGTCGAGCTTGCGGGATGCAACACCGAGGTCCGCGCGTCGGCAACATGGACGACGATCGCGGCAAGCCGGAGAGAATCCATGAACTTCATTGCCGCCCCGCGTCCGCCCTTCACGCCGAATGTAATCACGCCGGACGCGCCGTGCGGAAGGTACTTCTGCGCCAAAGGATACTGCGGATCGGACGGAAGCCCCGGATAGCGGACATAGGTCACCATGTCGTGCCCCTCCAGATACTGCGCGACGGCAAGCGCGTTTGCGCAGTGCCGGTCCATGCGGACGGGGAGGGATTCCAGGCTCGTGTTGAGCTGGAAGGCAGTCACGGGGGTCATGAGACAGCCGAGGTCGCGGACAAGCTGCACCCGCGCCTTGGTGATATATGCCGCTCTGCCGAACTGCTCCGTGTAGGTGACGCCGTGATAGGATTCATCGGGCGTGGTCAATTCGGGATAACGGTTTCCTTTTGTCCAGTCGAAATTTCCGCTGTCCACGACCGCTCCGCCGACGATCTCCGCGTGACCGTCCATATACTTGGTGGTGGAATGGGTCACGATGTCCACACCCCACGCAAACGGGCGGCAGAGATACGGCGTTGCAAAGGTATTGTCCACGATAACGGGAAGCCTGTGGCGGTGCGCAAGCGTCGTGTAGCGCTCCATGTCAAACACGGTGAGCGCGGGATTGGCGATGGTCTCGCCGAAGAAAAGACGGGTGTTTTCGTCGATCAATGCCTCAACCCGGTCGTCGGTCATTTCCGGAGTTACAAAGCGCACTTCAATGCCGAGCCGTTTCAAGGTCACGGCAAACAGGTTGACCGTTCCGCCGTAAATAGAGGACATGGCAAGGATGTTCTGCCCCGCACTCGTGATGTTGAGCACGGCAATGAAGTTTGCCGCCTGTCCCGACGACGTGAGAATCGCACCGACGCCGCCCTCCAGCACCGCGATCTTCTCCTCCACCGCCGCGACGGTCGGGTTGGAGATACGGGAATACATATGTCCCTCGGCGCGCAGGTCGAACAGGTCGCCGACCGAAGCGGCGCTGTCGTAGCGGTAAGTAGTACTCTCGCAGATCGGCAGAACACGCGGTTCGCCGTTCTTCGGGTGATACCCCGCCTGAATGCAATTGGTCTCAAACTCATAATGATCGGTCATAGCATTTCTCCTTCCGGAAACATCAAGATATATAAATAGTATTGTACCACAAAAGAAGCGCGCAGGCAATAGTCTTGCGCGTTTCTTTGCTGTTTTTTCATATTTCCGGGGATTTTCGGGCGTCGGCCGCTTATTTCATGGTCACGACCGTCACGCCGCCGTCGCCCTCACCGTATCTGCCGAGACGGTAAGAAGAAATCCGGCGGTCGCCCTTCAGGTACAACCAAAGCGCGTTTTTCAGCGCACCGGTTCCCTTTCCGTGGATCAGGCGGACCTCCGAAAGCCCCGACATGACTGCATCGTCAAGGTATTTGTCCACTCTCTGCCACGCTTCGTCGCCGGTCAGTCCGCGCAGATCAATCTCATTGGAGAAAGAGCGATCCATTTCCACATGATACCCGGCGCCCTTGACGGGCTTGGGTTTCTCCTTTGGCTTCTGCGGCTTCTTTTCCACCAGCTTGAGGTTTTTCAGTTTGGTGCGCGTCTTGAAGGAGCCGACCTGCACCTGCACCCAGTCGTTTTTATCGGCGGGGGCAAGCACCGTTGCCTGTTTGCGGACGTCGGTCATATACACCTCGTCGCCCTTTACCAGCGGGCGCGGAAGCACGTATTCCTCGTCGTTTTCCGCTTCCTCCACGGGGTTGAAGCTGTCCTCATTTGCGCGGATGTGGTCACGGACGTTTTTTCTGGCTTGGGCAATGGTCTCGGCAAGCCGCTCGGATTCCTTTGCCTTCCGTACCTTGTCCATTTCGGCTAAGATATAGTCACTCGAGATCCGTGCGCTTTCCACCATGGAAGCCGCCTTCTGCTTGGCTTTTTCCAACTCCGTTTCGGAATCGCGGAGCCGTTTTGCAAGCGTCTTCTCCGCGTCGGCGCGGTAGCGTTCAAATTCCGCGTGAGACTTTTCTGCCGCCTGCTTGTCGCGGTCCATTTCCAGCCGCATGGCTTCCAGTTGTTCGATGACGCGCTCAAAGCGCTTGCTGTCGCCGCTGACGTATCCGCGCGCTCTCTCCACGATCGCGGCGGGAAGCCCCAGCCGCTCGGAAATGGCAAACGCGTTGGACTTACCCGGTGTGCCGATGATCAGGCGATAGGTCGGGCGGAGCGTTTCCACGTCGAATTCGCACGATGCGTTGCATACACCCTCGGTGTCAAGCGCGTATTCCTTGAGTTCGGCGTAGTGGGTCGTCGCGGCGCACATGGCGCCCTTCTCTCTGACCGCTTCGATGATGGAAACGGCAAGCGCTGCGCCCTCCACGGGGTCGGTACCGCCGCCAAGCTCGTCAAAAAGAACCAGCGAACGGGCATTCACGCGGTCAAGCAGCGAGACGATGTTGGTCATGTGCGACGAGAAGGTGGACAGTGATTGCTCAATGCTCTGCTCGTCCCCGATGTCGGCTAGCACGTCGTCAAAGATACAAAGGCTTGACGGCTCTTCGGCGGGGATATGCAGTCCCGCCTGTGTCATGAGGGCGAAAAGCCCCAGCGTTTTGAGCGTAACGGTTTTACCGCCGGTATTCGGACCCGTGATGACAAGCGTATCGTAATCGCCGCCGATGGCGACATCCACCGGAACGACCTTGTTCCGGTCGATGAGGGGGTGGCGCGCCTTGTGCAGACAAACGGAACGGTCATCGGAGAGAACCGGTTCCGTCGCCTTCATCCGCGAGGACAATTCCGCCTTTGCAAAGATGAGGGCAAGCTCGGTGATGTTGTGATAATCCAGAAGAAGTTCGCCGGAATGCACCGAGACCTCGGCGGAGATCTCATGCAGGATCCGCTCAATCTCATGCGCTTCCTTGGCGCCGAGCTCCCTGAGGCGGTTGTTCGCCTCGACCACGGCAAGCGGCTCGATAAAGAGTGTCGCACCCGTGGAAGAGGTGTCGTGTACCAGTCCCTTGACCTCGTTGCGGTGCTCCGCTTTGACCGGGATAACGTAACGTCCGTCTCTCGTTGTTACGATATTTTCCTGAAGATACTTGGAGTACGCCCCGGAGGTCACGTACTTCTGGAGCGAGTCCTTGATGTGGCTGTTCTCCGCGCGGATCTTTCTGCGGATGTCTGCAAGCGTCGTACTTGCTTCGTCGGCAATCATATCCTCCGCCAGAATGGAGCGCGTGATGCGATCCTCCAAGTAACGGTTGGGGATCAGGCGGTCAAAAATCTCGTCAAGCGACGATGTAAATGTGCGGTTGACCTTTCCGTAATCGAGAAGCCCTCTTGCGGTGCGGAAGACTGCCGCCACGGCAAGCAGTTCCTTCGGGGTCAGCGCCGCGCCCTTGTCCGCGCGTTCGCAGGCGGCGGAAACATCCGTCACCATACCGAAAGAAGGCGTACCCTTTGCGTCGGCAAGCCGTCGCGCGTCCGAGGTACGCTTGAGTCTCTTCTCCACCGTCTCCGGGTCGTCGGAGGGGGTGAGGAGAAGTGCCTGCTCCTTTGCGCCTTCGGTCATGGCACAATCGGCAAGCATTTCGAGAATTTTATCGAATTCCAGTGTGTGCAGTGTTTTTCCTGTAATATTCATAGGAACCTTTCATTTTCACGATGGTTGTTGACTGATATTCTTTCGCGCCGCCGGAACCGATCCCGGATCAGACTGACGTAATGGATTTGTAGAAATCCAGCGTCGGAAACCTGCGGTCAAGGTGGTGAAGCAGGTATGTTTCCGCGAGTTTGGAAAACTCCTTCACATCCTGCTCATCGGGGAGTGAAAAGGAATACAGCCGTTTCTGCGGCGCTGTGGAGACATACGCAAGCGCTGCAAGCGTGGACGCACTCATGCGGCAGAAGACATTCTGCACCCGTCGGTCATCCTCTGTGGGAAGCGGGACGTTCTGCCCCAGCCGCGCGACGCAGGCAGGGCAAAGCACCCGTCCGTTGTCCACGTCAAGGAAATACACGTCTGATTCCCCGCCGCATTCGGCGCAATCCGGCGTTACCTCGGGGGCGTATCCCGCAAGCGTCGCCGCACGAACTTCAAACGCCGCCTTGATGAGGCGCGGGTCACGCGGGTTAACCTCCGCTTCGCCGTAAAGAAGATACAGCGCGTTGAGCAACATCCGCATGACCTCGTCCGCCGGCTCGTTTTCGTCGGTCACCTCCGAGGCGATCTCGGAGAGGTAGTACATGAGCGCACTGTTTTCGACGGGAGCGCGGAACGGGAAAAACACCCGCTCCGCAACGCCGCCGCGGAAGCTGTAAAAACCGTTTCTTTTGGTCAGTTCAAAGTTGCCGTAGGTAAAAAGCTGGGTGACGGCGCTCTGCCCGCCGCGGATGGATCTGCCGCCCTTGACGGTCACGCGGATTCTGCCGAGCGTCGGGGTCAGCATGGAGATGAGGCGGTCGTTTTCTCCGCTGTCGCGGACAGACACGATCAGTCCGTCTGTCGAAATGTATTCCATGCGTCCACCTCCCGCCCGGGGAACCGCGTTCCGGCACGCGAAGTTTTTCCCGTCTTCGTCATCCTCAAAAACCGCCGGAACCGATCCTTCTCTCTTCCCCGTTACTTCTTGAAGAATTTGCTTTTCTTTGCGTTACTGCCGCCGCACGCTTCGTCAAACGCACGCATTGCCGCCTTCTGCTTTTCGTTCAGACCCTTGGGGATCTTCACGCTCGCGGTAAAGATCAGGTCGCCGCGGCGGGACGAATTGACATACGGCACACCCTTGCCGCGCAGGGTGAAGACTGCGCCGGGCTGTGTTCCCTCGGGAACTGTGTATTTGGCCGTTCCCTCGAGCGTGGGAACGTCGATCTCCGCGCCGAGCGTTGCTTCCGCGACCGTGAGGGGTACCTCGCAATAGAGGTTGTAACCGTCGCGGCGGAAGGTGGAGCTCGGGCGCACGCTGACCGTGATGATCAGGTCGCCGGCAGGACCGCCGTTGCGTCCGTCACAGCCCTGACCGCGGAGCGCGATGCGCTCGCCGTCGTCGATGCCTGCGGGAATGGAAACCGTCAGCTTCTTTTCCTCCTGGACGGTGCCGCTGCCGCCGCATTTTTTGCAACGGCTCTTGATGATACGTCCCGTGCCGCCGCAGGTATTACAGGTCACGGTGGACTGGAACTGCATTCCGCCCATCCGCTGGGTGATCCGCTTCTGTCCGGAGCCGCCGCAGTCGGGACAGGTCTGCGCCTGAGTCCCTTTCTCCGCGCCGCTGCCGCCACAATCGGGGCACTTTGCGACCCTGTGGTAACGGATATCCTTTTTGACGCCGAAGACCGCTTCCTCAAAGGTGATGGTCATGCGGATGGACAGATCGTCACCCTGCATCGGGGCGTTCCGCGCAGAGGAACGGGAACCGCCCCCGCCGAACGCGCCGCCGAAGATATCACTGAAAATGTCGCCGAATCCGCCGAAATCGCCGAATCCGGAGAAGCCCTGTCCGCCGTATCCCGCACCGGCCGAGGGATCGAACGCCGCATGACCGAACTGGTCGTACTTTGCCTTCTTGTCGGGATCCGACAAAACGGCATACGCCTCGTTGATCTCCTTGAATTTTTCCTCCGCCGTTTTGTCGCCGGGGTTCATATCGGGATGATATTTCTTAGCGAGGGTGCGGTATGCTTTCTTGATCGCGTCCTGATCGGCGCTTTTGTCGATACCGAGTACCTCGTAATAATCTCTTTTTTCTGCCATGAATTTGTTCCTCTCGTTTCTGTTATCGGAAATGGGAAGCGACGCGGCTTTTTTCGCGCCGTTTCCGATTCCCGATAAAACGCCCTTTGCGGGAAAGGGCACAGAGTCCCTTCCCCGCTTTCGTGATTGACCGCGTATGCCGGTCACAGAGCCGCATTACTGCTTGCTGTGATCCTCGAAATCTGCGTTGTAATAGGTGCCGTCGCCGCCGTTCTGACCGCCCTCACCGTTACCGGCTCCGCCGTTCGGGTTTGCATTCGCGTCGCCCGCGTTCTGCTGGTAGAGCTTTTCGGAAATCTTGTAGAACGCCTGCTCCAGAGCTTCGGTGTCCGCCTTGATTGCCGCGGTGTCGCTGCCCTTGACGGTTTCTTTCAGCTTGTCGATTGCCGCCTTGACGGGAGCCTTTTCGTCTTCGGAAACCTTATCGCCGATCTCGCCGAGCGTCTTCTCGGACTGGAAGATCAGGGATTCCGCACGGTTCTTGACATCAACGGCTTCCTTTGCCGCCTTGTCCTCTGCCGCGAACTTCTCTGCTTCTCTGACTGCCTTATCAATGTCTTCCTTGGACATATTGGTGGAAGAGGTGATGGTGATATGCTGTTCCTTGCCGGTGCCCTTGTCCTGCGCGGTCACGTTGACGATACCGTTTGCGTCGATATCGAAGGTGACTTCGATCTGCGGAACTCCGCGGGGAGCGGGAGCGATGCCGTCGAGGATGAATCTGCCGAGCGTCGTGTTGCCGGCTGCCATTTCCCGTTCGCCCTGCAGGACATGAATCTCAACAGAGGTCTGTCCGTCAGCTGCGGTGGAGTAAACCTGGCTCTTCTTGACCGGGATGGTCGTGTTACGGTCGATGATCTTATTGAACACGCCGCCGAGCGTCTCGATACCGAGGGACAGAGGCGTAACGTCAAGCAGAAGCAGATCCTTGACTTCGCCGCCGAGGACGCCTGCCTGAATTGCCGCACCGACTGCGACACATTCGTCGGGGTTGATGCCCTTGAAGGGCTCCTTGCCGCTGAACTTCTTGACCGCTTCCTGAACGGCGGGGATTCTCGTGGAACCGCCGACGAGCAGGATCTTGTCGATCTGGTTGACGTTCAGTCCTGCGTCTGCCAGTGCCTTCTTGGTCGGCACCATTGCACGCTCGACGAGGTCTGCGGTGAGCGAATCAAATTCCGCCCGGGTGAGCGTTGCTTCGAAATGCAGAGGTCCTTCTGCGGTTGCCGTGATGAAGGGCAGGTTGATGCTGGTGGTGGTCATACCGGACAGCTCGATCTTTGCCTTTTCTGCGGCATCCTTGAGTCTCTGAAGCACCATCTTGTCCTTGCGGAGGTCGATGCCGTGCTCCTGCTGGAACTTGTTTGCCATCCAGTCGATCAGGCGCTGGTCGAAGTCATCGCCGCCGAGGTGGGTATCACCGTTGGTGGCAAGCACCTCAAACACGCCGTCGGAAATCTCCAGGATGGAGACATCAAACGTACCGCCGCCGAGGTCGAACACCATGATCTTCTGGTTGTTTTCCTTATCCATGCCGTAAGCAAGTGCGGCTGCGGTCGGCTCGTTGATGATACGGAGCACTTCAAGACCCGCAATCTTGCCTGCGTCCTTGGTTGCCTGACGCTGTGCGTCGGAGAAGTATGCAGGAACGGTGATGACAGCCTGCGTGACAGGCGTGCCGAGGTAAGCTTCCGCGTCGGATTTCAGTTTCTGCAGGATCATTGCGGAAATTTCCTGAGGCGTGTAGGACTTGCCGTCGATGGTCACCTTTTCCGCAGTACCCATCTTTCTCTTGATGGAAGCAATGGTTCTGTCGGGATTGGTGATCGCCTGACGCTTTGCAACCTGACCGACCATTCTCTCACCGGTCTTGGAGAATGCGACGACGGACGGAGTGGTTCTTGCCCCTTCGGGGTTCGGAATCACGATCGGCTCAGAGCCTTCATATACAGCAACGCACGAGTTGGTCGTGCCAAGGTCAATACCAATAATCTTTCCCATAGTAATTTATCTCCTTTGAATCAATTTACAGAATTTATTTTAGTTTGCGACCTTGACCATCGCATAGCGGATGATCTTGTCGCCCTTACGGTACCCCTTCTGGAGCACCTCGACGATCTCGCCCTCACCGAGCTGATCGTCCTCGATATGCATGACGGCGTTGTGCAGGTTCGGGTCGAAGGTCTTTGTCTCGATCTCGGTGATTCCGAGCTTGGTGAACGTATCCTTCGCTGCCTTCAGCGTCATGGAAACGCCTTTCTTGACCGCTTCCGGGTCGTCGTACTGCTCTGCTCTTTCAAGATTGTCAAGAACGGGCAGGATCGCGTTGACCGCATCGGCGTAAGCATCGGCGTAGGTGTTTTCTTTTTCCTTCTGCGTGCGCTTGCGGAAGTTGTCGTATTCCGCAATCATACGCATGTATTTGTCTTTTTCTTCTTTCAGTCCGGCTTCGGCACTTTCCAGTTTCTTTCTTGCTTCCGCAAGCTCGGTTTCCAGATGCCGGATCTTCTTTTTCTCTGCTTTGGGTTCCGTTTCCTCCGTCTCCTCAGCTTTCTTATCGTTTCCCGGAATTTCCTTGGCTGTGACTTTTTCCTCCGACACGTTTTCCGTGCCGGTTCCGGGCTCCTCTTTTTTCATCTCTGTACTATCCATTCTGTTCCCCACCTCCACTTAAGAGTTTCTTGTCGTCGCCGCTGATCATGGTTTCGATGTTCCCGCTCAACTCGTCGAGCGTCGCCAGCACCTTTGCGTAGTCCATACGCAGGGGTCCGATCACGCCGATTGCGCCGACCGTGTGTCCGTCCTTCATGATCTGCCGGTATACGATCGCGGAATTGTCCATGACCTTCACCGAGCTTTCGCCCGACGGGATGTTGGTGTCCTTTTCTTCTTCCTTACTGACCAGATTGACGATCTCGTCCTGATCCTCGATCGCGCCGAGCACCTTTTTCAGCTGTTCGGTGTTACTGTATTCGGGATAATTGAGCAGGCGGTCGATGCCGCTGACCTTGAGGTCGCCGTCATCCAGCTCCTTCAGAATCTCATAAACGGTCTTGATGACCGGATTGACCATCGACGCAAAGTCGCCCATCTCGTTTTCCAGTTTCATGATGACCGGAAGCGTGATCTCCTCGGCAGACAGTCCCGACAGCTCCTGATTCAGAAGCGACGCCAGGTGCGCTACCGCAACCGTGTCGGTGTTCTCCGGGAAGCGGACGTTCTTGGTCTTGATGGAACCCTCCGCAGGTACTGCAACCAGCACCGAGGTTGTGGGATCCATAAAGATCAGCTCGAATTTTTCGATCTGCACCATCCGGCGTTTCGGCTTGACCGCGATCCCCGCGTAATCCGTGAGCGACGACGCAAGTTTGGACGCAAGCGCCAGGATCTGATCCAGCTCGCTGACCTTGGAGCGGAGCAGACGGTTGATTTCCGTGATTTCCGACGCGGTCATGGCATAACGCTCGATGAGGGAATCAATGTAAAGCCGGTAGCCTCTCTCGCTCGGCACACGTCCGGCGGAGGTATGCGGCTGTTCCAGATACCCCATTGCCTCCAGCTCCGCCATTTCATTGCGGATGGTTGCGGAGGAGCAGGTGAGCTGGCGGTTGTTCTCGATCAGATACTTGGAGCCGACCGGTTCGCCTTCGGCGATATGTGCTTCAACGATGGACTTGAGAATCAACTTTTTGCGTTCGCTCAGTTCGCTGAATTCTTTCGGATCCTTCGACGCGTTACTCATTCCGCATTCCTCCTTTTCTGATTTTTTTGCTTTAAATTAGCACTCAAAAGCATCAAGTGCTAATCTTTGATATAAATATACCCCGTTTCACCCCCTTTGTCAATAGTTTTTGCAAATTTAGTTATGAATTTTTTGTTAACTCTGCACTTCGAGTGCAAATTCCGGAGACCGGCGGGGGATGTCCGGAATGGAACGGAAGCAATTGGCTTTTGGCGGATGCTTCTATTATGAGAACAATTCGGGGTTGTAATACGTGCCGTCGGCGAGGCGCGCAAAACAGGATTGGCAGACGCGGGAATGTTGTGCTGGATTCCGGGGAACCGCCCGAGGGCGGCGGAACAGCCGTGCAAGCACGGCGGAAGTCGCCCGGAGCGGAGAAATTAAGCCGCGGGGCGGCGGAAGTTCCCCGCCCCGGCGCCGGAGTTGCCGGGACGGGGAGCGGAAGTCGCCCGAAGGCGGCGGACAGCCGGGTTCTCCCCCAAAAACAAAAAGCCGCCCGGAGGGCGGCTTCAATTCAGCCAAAACGTATGTCAGGCGATCAGATACTGAATGTTGGTCACGCAGCCGTCGCGCAGAAGAAACAGCAGCTTGGTGTTGCCCTTGACATAGGAAACCGACGTTGCGGTTTCGTTTGCGGGCGTGCCGTAGGCAGACTTCACCTTGTCCGCGCTGTCGCCGATGCGGATACCCTCGGGCGTGGCATAGGTATCATCAGAAAGCGAGATCTGCGAGAAGTATTCCGCGCCGTCGCTTTCGTAGGTCAGAAGTACAAAATGGTCATAGGTATAGCGAATGTCCTCCCCGCCGTACGCACAGGAGCCGGTCGCCTCGCGGGACTTGGGGGTGCCCAGCACCGCAAGCGCATCGGTCGCGTTCTCTCGCATGGCGATGGTCACGGTCCCGATTTTCAGGGTGTAACCTGCCGCGGGCGCAGTTGTTGTCGCCTCCGTGCCGGTTTCCCCGCCCTTCCCAGCACAGGCAATAAAGGTCAGGCAGACAACTGCCAGAAGAATGATTGCAATTGTTTTTTTCATATGGTATCTCCTTGTCTCTTCGTTCTCTTTTTTCAGTTTCCGGTTTGCGCTTCGCGCTTTGTTCTCCGCGCCTGCGCGGACGTACCCGGGCATCTGACGGTGAACGTTCGGGATTCCGTCATCGTCCGGTAAAGAAGCGTTTACGAAAAACGATTCATACTTCCCTCAGTTCCCGGGTTCTTCCGGGTTCTTCCGGGTTCTCCCCTGTTTTTCCCTGTTCTTCCCTGTTCCGCTCCTTCAGGTAAGAATCGTATTTCTTCTGCCAGACTTTGTCTGTCTTTTCGTCATGCGCACCGAAGCTGAAGTGTTCCGAAAGATATTCCCCGAAATACCGCGTCAGCTTCTCCGCGCCATAAACGTTGAGATGCACGCCCGCGTCATAGGTATCCGTCGACCAGTCGATGCCCATTGCATCCGCTTCGGGAATCAGGTTGAGGTAGGTCAGCCCTTTCGCGGCTGCGTACTGTGAAACCTGTTCATCCCACTCATCGTACCACCAGTACCGCCAGTTGTTGGTCGGCGCTTTGATGAGAATCAGCGTCGCCCCGTGCTCCTCGCAGAGCGCTTTCATTTTGTCAAGATATGCAAAGCCGACCGCCGGAAGCGTATAATCCTCCAAAGGGAGCCCCTCGGACGCAGAGGTCTGCGGCTTGATTCCGGTCTGCATGAGGTAGCCGGAATGGGAGACGGTTTCCTTGCGGAATATCCCGGTCACGTCCGCCCATGAAAGGTCCTTCCAGCGGGAGTGATACCGCAGAAGCGGAAACAGATAGGACGCAAAGGATTCTCCCTCCGTCATCGACGCGCGGATTGCATTCCACTTGGAGGCGGACAGCCTCATGCCGTCCAGCGTCATGCGGTTATACTCTTCCTTCTGCGGCTCGCCGTACTTGAGGGCAAGCACGTTGAAGACAACGACCTTCGGCGACTCGTAGCGGAAGGTCTCTTCCATAATATAATAGGACTGCCAGGTGAGTTGCTGTGCGGAGCCGCGGACATAGGCGGTCATGCCGTATTCCTTCCAGAGCACCTCGGGAATGAAGCCCTCATAGACCTCGCAGTCTCCGACAAAGAGCACGTCGTGGTCGGTCGTCTCCCGGTAGTATTCCCCGATGAGCGCGCCCTCCGCAAGATTCTCCTTGGAGTACTTGGGTAAAAACAGAAGGTTCAGTCCGAAGAGGATCGCAAAAAGGAGCAGGGCGGCAACCGCGACGGTCAGAATGCGTCGCGCGGTCGTTTTTTTCTCCGGAGCGGTTCCGGGGGTCTGATTGTCTTCCATGGCAATCCTCCTTTCTGTTTTTGATGGTGTATCGGATGTCCGGCGGATTCCGGATTACGACGATATGCCGGGCACGGTTGATCTTCTCCTCCCCGTCGTCATGGGCGTCAGAACTGCCCGTAAATAAAATCGGAAGCGTCGTAGCCCTGTCCGTAATTACCGAACACGAGAGCCGCGATCACAAGCGCGCACACGCAAAGGCAAAGAAGCACCGGCTTTGCGGGCAGGCGGTCGGGTTCGGAAAGGCGCTTTTCCCTCCCCGCGCGGGATACAAAGAAAATAAGCAGCACGGACAGTCCGATCAGGATAAAATCGGGAACGGTGAGACCGAGTGCGAGGATTCCCCCGCCGAAGAGCGCTCCGTAGGTATCGGGGCGGGTAAACATGGTCACCCACAAGGAAAAGGTCTTGGGAACGTCGCGGTAGCAGTCGAGACTGCGGATAAGTCCCATCAGAAGAAAGGTTCTGACGGCGCGGAAGCCGTGGAAAAACGTGGATTTATCAAGCCGCGGGAAATTCTCGCGGAAACGGCGCCAGAGCGGCTCCAGCTCCTGCGAAACCAGGATAATGAGGCAGTTGAGAAGTCCCCAGACGATAAAGTTCCAGTCCGCTCCGTGCCAGAGACCGGTCAGGAACCACGTCACGATGGTGGCAATATAGACCGGGAGCCGCTTGCCGACCGCCTGTCCCAGGTGTGCGCGCGACCATTTGGACAGCTTCTGCATGGGCTTTGAGACCGAAAGCGGGTAGAAAATGTAATCGGTGAACCAGGTCCCCATGGTGATATGCCACCGGCGCCAGTATTCCTTGGTGGATTCCGAGGAGAACGGGCGGTCGAAGTTTTCCGTCAGGCGGATGCCGAACATCTGCGCTGCACCGATGGTGATGTCAATCCCGCCGGTGAAGTCGCCGTAAATCTCAATGGAATAAAGAAGAATCAGGAGAAGAACGTATGCGCCCTCGTAGGTTGCGGTATCCGAAAGCAAGGTCCGGATAGCGATGAGCACCGTGTCGGCGACCACCAGCTTTTTGAAGTATCCCCACGCGACGCGCAGAAGCCCGCCGGAGATCATGCCCCAGTCGGCACGGTGCGGGGTATACAGCTGCTTTGCAAGCTCGGAATACCGGCTGATGGGTCCCTGCACCAGCTGCGGGAAGAAACTGACGAACAGGGCAAGGCGGAACGGATTCTTCTCCGCCCCGGCTTTTCCGCGGTAAACGTCGATGAGATACCCCATCGTCTGAAAGACATAAAAGGATAACCCGAGCGGGAGCAGGAGCGACGGCACCGGGATGGAAGTATTTCTATCAAAAAGATGAATGACGGCATTCAGGTTGCGGACGGTAAAGCCGGTATACTTGAACACGGCGAGAAGCCCGAAGCCGAGTACCAGCCCGGCGGCAAGGATCAGGCGGCGCTGCCCCTTTCCCTTTGCGCGGTAAGCCTTGCGCTCCTCCTTGGAGATTTCGTCTCTGACCGAGGCAATGTACGCATCCTCCCGCGCCTGCGACCGGGCAAGCAATCGTCCCGTGACATAGGCAACGGCAGTGGTGAACACGAGAAACGCGAGGCACGGAAGCCCCGCGAAGGCGTAAAACACGTAACTGCCGATCAGAAGAAGGACCCACTGGGCACGCTTCGGAAGCAGGTAGTACAAAAGCAGCAGTACGCCGAGAAACGCGAGAAACGAAAGCGAGATGAAGGACACGGCGCAATACTCCTTTCATGAATTTGGAAAAATAAAGAGAGGTTCCGCCTGTCGGCGGGCACCCGCAAAGCGGGGATCCGACGGCGGAACGAAAAAACGGACGGAAGGTTCCGCCTGTCGGCGGGCACCCGCAGAGCGGGGATCCGACGGCGGAACGCCGAAAGAATTACTCCTCGTCGATCCGCCGGATCAGGGCGTACAGCGCCGTCGCGGAATTGAAGTTTTCTGGGAGGATTTCCTCCGCGGGAATCTCTACGTCAAACTTGTCGTTGATCTCGGTGATCAGCGTGACAATGTCCAGAGAATCCAGCACTCCGTCGTCAATGAGAGCGTTCTCGGCGGTAAAATCCACATCGGGGTGAAGTTCGTTCAGAATCTGAAGCAAAGTTTCCATGTGTTTCTCTTTTCTCCCGCAGATGCGGGTAACTTGATCGGACAGGTTCCGTCACGAGGGCGGCATCGGGTCCTGAATTCCGGCGGCGGATGCTGTGCCTTCTCCGGGCAACAAGTAAGCCTCCATTCCGGCGACAAATGCTGCACGGCTCCCATTGGGGCGGCGTTCAGTCCTCCGCTCCGGCGGCAAGCGTTTTGCGGTCGAGCTTCCCGTTCGGGGTGCGCGGCATTTCGTCGAGCCGCCGGAGAACGGCGGGAATCATATACCGGGGGATCCGGGTACGCAGTTCCGCGAGCAGTTCCCGCGGTTCCGTCTCCCCGGTGTAGTACAGCCGGATTTTTTTGTTCTCATGGTCATAGACCGAGCAGGCAAGGCGCACGCCACCGCATTCCGCCGCCGCGGCTTCGATCTCGCCAAGCTCAATGCGGTGACCCTGATGCTTGATCTGCTGATCCTTACGGGAGAGGAACACCAGTTCCCCGTGCTCATTATATCTGCCGAGGTCGCCCGTGCGGTAGATACGCTCGGGATAGGCATGATTCAGCGGATTCTGGCAGAACGCCTCCGCCGTTTTTTCGGGATTTGCAAAATATCCGAGCGTCACACAGGTGCCGCGCATACAGATCTCCCCGACCTCGCCGTCTGGAACCGCCTTGCCGTCCTCCCCGAGAAGCAGGATCCCCGTATTGTCGAACGGCTTTCCGACGGGAATCGGTTCCTCCGGGTCAAGCTCACGGTCGCATTTATAATAGCAGGACATTCCCGTCGCCTCGGTGGGACCGTAAAGGTTATAAAACTGCGCCGCCGGAAGCGTTTTGCGCCACAGGTCGTACTGCGGGCGCGGAAACACTTCACTGCCGAAGCAGACGGTCGTCAGAGTCTCGGGGCGAACCGTGCGGAAGGTGCCGAGGGAGGAAACCGTGGTCAGAGCGGTCACGACCCAGCAGATGGTATTGATGCGGTGTTCGTTCAGAAAACCGATCAATCTGGTCGGAAGCAGAAACAGCTTCTTCGGAATCAGGTAAGTGGTCGCACCGGAACGGATGGTCGGCAGAATCTCCTTGAGCGGTGCATCAAAATACAGCGGAGTCTGATTGCCGAACACCGTCGTCTCATCAAACGGAAGCGCTTCGGAAAGCGCCTCAGCGTAATCCATAACCGAGCGATGGCAGGCGATCACACCCTTGGGCACCCCGGTAGAGCCGGAGGTAAACACGATATAGATCGGATCGGTGTCGATCTGGCGGGAACGCACCGACAAAAGCAGTTCCGCACGTTTCTCCCCCATGAGCAGGTCGTCGTACAGATACACCTGCCCGTCCGGCAGAAGTGCGCGCGCGGTTTCCTCGTTCTTTTTGTCGCAGATGACAACGCGGGACGCAGTTGTTTCCAAGATCTTGCGCAACCGGGCGTCCGGCATGGAGGGATCCGGTGCCACATAAAAGCACCCTGCATTAATGATCCCGAAAAACACGCAAAGCTCGTTCGGGTGGCGTTCCATCAGCACCGTCACCGCCTCCCCGTAATATCCCGCCGCAGCGAGGACAGAAGCGATGCGCTCGGTATTGTCCAGTGTTTCTCCGAACGTGAGCGAATCCGTGCCGTCGGAAAACGCGACCTTATCCGGGAGCCGTGCGGCGGTCGATTCGAGATATTGCAGAACATTTTTTCGCATGGGATTCTCCTTTGCCGCCCCGGAATAGCCGTTCACGGGAACGTCTGCCGTATGGCATTCAAAGCCGGGACACCGGCGCATATTCAGTCGTAGGGTTCCAGAGTCGGGGTCGGCGTAATGATCTCGGTATCCGTCGACGGATAGTTTGCCCGGTCGTAAGCATAAAAATAATTGTTCACGCCGTCGGAATTGTACCGCAAACGGTTATATGCGTCGAGCTGTTTGTCCGTCAGAAGGCAACCGCTGTGCGGATACAGGGAGTTCAGCCGGCAGGCGTCGAAATGATACCAGCGCGGGGATTCTCCCTCGCCGGCAATATTGACCATCAGCCAATAGTGCCGCTCGTTGACTTTCTGTGCCACATCGGGGGAACGTTCCACATCAAGATGTTCGATCCCGAGCCGCACGAAAAAGGCTTTTGCTACGGCAAAATAAGAAAAGCAGTCGCCGCTCGCCTTGACGATGGCGTTGTAGGCTTCCTTTTTCCAGTCGGTCTTGTCCGACGTGCCGCTGTATGAAATATGGTTCTGTGCATATTCATAGATGCTCCGGCACTGTTCGACGGTTGTTTTTCCCGTCAGCTTGCGCTCCGCAATCAGCTTGTCCACCGTTTCCCAGAGCTCATCCTCCGAGAACAGATGCCTGTACACATGTACATACGCAGTGCAGGATGCGGTATTCCCCGCAGCGTCCGTCGCGGTATAGACGACGGGGTAGCTTCCCTCCTTCTCCGGATTCACCTTGGAGGAATCCACCGTCAGAGTGACCTCGCCGAAGCAGTCGTCCGTCACCGTGATGCCCTTGCGGTAGGCAATCGCGTCGCCGATCTGCACCGAAATATCCGCAACGCCGTCAATCGTCGGCGGAACCGTATCCGTCACAAGCGTCAGCTTTGCCGAAAACTCCCGGGTACTGCCGGACGGAGATGCCACCGAAAGCCGGATTTCATGCTCGCCCGTGCGGGTCAGCTCCGTGTAATCCGTCAGAAGCGTGGCGGCATACCCCTCCGGCAAAGAGGAAAAGAAATCGGATCCCGACGGAAGCTTTGCGCCGATCCCGACCCGGAGGTCGCGCACAGTAATCTCTTTAAACGGATCCTGTTCCGTCTCCGCCTGCCGCCCGCCGCAGGAAGAAAGCGACACGGGCAAAAGACACATACAAAGCAAAAACAGGAGTGCGGACACGACAAAAACCCACAAACGTCTGCCGGTTTTCATGTTATCTCACCGTCCCCTGTTTTCATTTTCGCCGCGCGGTTGCGCGCTGACAACATCTTCTATGAGTATACCATTTTCCGTTTGGGTTGTCAACGGATTCCCGTCCGAAAAGAGCGCGTGCCGCGGATTTTTCCGGGGAAAATTTCCCGCTTGTGTCCGCGCTTGTCGCCGCGCCCTGCGGGCGGGATTATCCGTCTGCGGGCGGCACACGCCACGGTGTCTTCCGGGAGCTGTTTTCGCCGTCCGTTGCGTACCACCCGTCAGTCCTTCGGCTTGAAATATTGATACAAATAGCACGGAATTGTGCCGTTATACAGCTTTTTGACACGGTCGGCACGTTCTCCGTACAGCCGCTCGAAGGTCTCGCACGAGGTCAGCACATAAATCTGCCACGGAGCAAGCGCACGAAATGTTTTTCCGAGATCGCGGTAGAGCATCTCTACCTCGCGCATCTCCATCATACGCTCACCGTAGGGCGGATTGCAGATGACCGTTCCGCGGCGATCCTCTTTTCTGATGCTCCGCGCGTCCGCTTCAAAAATATTCAGGTACTCCTCCACCCCGGCGCGGACGGCGTTGTCATAACAGAGATCCAGCACATCCTCGTCAATGTCCGAAGCGTAAGCCTCGAATTTACAGTCGCGGAGGATGTTGTCGTCCGCCTCCTCGCGCGCCCTGTCCCACAGCTCCTTCGGGAACATGGGATATGCCTCGGCGGCAAAGGAACGGTTCCTGCCGGGGGCACGGCGGGAAACGATCATGGCGGACTCGATGGCAATGGTCCCCGACCCGCAGAACGGATCCCACAGAAGCACGTCCTCCCTGACGCGGGCGTTCAGTGCAAGCGAGGCGGCAAGCGTTTCCCGGAGCGGTGCCACGCCCGCGTCGGGGCGGTATCCGCGCTTGTGGAGCGCCATGCCGGAGGTGTCGATCATGAGGGTCGCCTCGTCTTTGAAAAGAAAGAACTCAATCTGATATTTCACGCCGGTCTCCGGGAACCAGCCGATCCCGTACCGGGATTTCAGCCGCTCGACGACTGCCTTTTTGAGGATACTCTGACAGTCGGGGAGTGAGGTCAGCTTGCTTTTGATGGAGTGCCCCTTGACGGGAAACGCATCGTCTTTTCCGATGTATTTTTCCCACGGCAACGCCTTTGCGCCCTCAAAAAGAGCGTCGAAGGTATCTGCGGGATAGGAACCGACGCGGAGATAGACCCGCTCGGCAAGCCGCAGGTTGATGTTGGCGCGGGGAACGGCGCTCACGTCCCCCGAGAAGGTCACGCGTCCGTCCATGGTGGAGAGGCGCCGGTACCCGAGCGCGTCGATTTCTTCGCCGAGCTGTTTTTCCAGCCCGAACAGGCAGGTTGCTACAAATTCCACAGAAATTCCTCTTTCACATTCTCGATCTACTGCATACGAAATACAGGATCTGATAGTCCTCTGCCGCCGCACGGAGAAGCGCCCCGGCATTCTTTTGCTTTTCGTCGTCCAGATTGACAAGCGGGTCATCCAGAACGAGGAACGGCTTTTCCCCTTCAAACAGCGCGTCGGCAAGCGCCAGCCGGGTACAGACAAGAATTGCGTCCCGCATTCCGCGGCTTAAATACTCCGCGCTGTAACTCCTGCCGTTTTCGCGGTAGGTCACTTCAAAATCCGCGTTCATCTCATAAGCGCCGGAATCCGTTCCGGTCAGGGCGGCGAAATACTTGCGGAAGCTGTCCTGCATGGTACCGAGGTAACGCGCGGACAGATTGTCCCGCGCCGCGGACAGGTATTTTACGGTTTCCTTTATAACATCAAGATTTTCGCGGTAGCGCTTCCCTGCTTCCTTCAGGTCGTCCGCCCGCGCTTCCGCGACGGAAAGCTCTTCCTCCGCGTCCGCCCGCTCCTCAATCAGCCGCCCGAGCCGGGCAATCTCTGCGTTCACCACATCCGTTTCCCGGGCAATGCGGTCGCGTTCGGCGTTCAGACCCGCCTCATCCGGCAGGTCGTTCTCGGAATTCTCCGGGAGCGGATCGGGGAGCCTGTGTTCCTCGCGGTAATGCACGGCGCGTTCCTCCGCGTTCTTTGCGTCCGCCACGAGCGAAGCGTAGCGGTCAAGCAGCGCTTCCAGCCGCACAAGGAGCGCCGACGGCTTGTCGCTGTCGGGATCGAACCAGCGGGCAAGGTAGGCTTTGACACGGTCGGAAAGTGCGTCGGATTCGCTCTCCAGCGTCTCCCGCTTTTTTGCAAACACCGTTTTTCGGTCGGCAAGCGTGCGGTACTCCCGCACGTCGGCGGCAAGCCGGGAAAGCGCCGTCGAGGGGTCACTTCCCTCTCCCGTCAGCTTCAGGACGTCTCCCCGCAATTCCGCCGCGCGGCGGCTGTTTTCTGCGATTTTCCGCTCGTATTCCGCCGTCCCGTCGTCGTCCTGCACGGGTTCAACGGGTTCCGGCTTTTCCCGGGCGGCAAGCACCACCCCTGCCGCGCCGCAGAGCAGACCTGCTGCCAGCACAATGACGGCGGGAACCGTCAGGGAAAGCGCGAACAGTGGGATCGCCGCAATAAGCAGAACGAGCGCGGGAATCAGATAAACCGGCTTCGGCACGGGTTTCTTTTGCGCCTTTTGTGCTTCTTTGCGGATTTTTGCAATGCTCCGCAGCGTTTCCGCCTGCACTCTGAGATTCTGATTCTCCGATTCCAGGGTTGCCGCCTCGGCAAGCGACGCGCGTGCGCTCTCAATGGTTTCCTCCGTCGGGCAACCATCGGTAAATCGCGCGGACAGCGCGTCAAGTCGCGTTTTATCCTCCGGGGACAGCCGCGTCGCGTCGATCTCTGCGGACAGGCGGATGAGCCGCTCGCAGTCCGTTCTTTTTGCGGCGATTTCCTCTTTGGTCGGCAAAGGGGTGCCGAGACGCGCCGCGGTTGTATCGACTTCTTTCCGGAGCCGGTCACGCTCCGTTTCCAGTTCGCGCATCCGGGCGGTGATTTCGCGTTTTGCCTTTTCGTCGGCAAGCGCGCGAAGCGTTTTTTCGTACTGTTCCCGCGCGGCGCGCAGTTGCTCCGCTTTCCCCGTTTCCTCCCGGAGCGACGCGCGGAAACGACGGAGACTGTCGCATTCCCCGCGCAGGCGGATGATCTCGCTTTCGGTCGTCTGCAGGTCACGGTCGGTGTCACCGATCAACCCGCGTCCGCCGCGGACCAGATACTCGCTCCGCTTCTTATTCAGAATGTCAAGAGCAGACTCCAGCGTGGAAAAGTCGCCGGATTCCTCGATGAGATGGGTCAGTTTGACCCGGAGGTCATTGTCCTCCGGCTTGTCCGCAAGAATCCTCTGGCTGATATAGGTGCTTCTTTCATACGCGTCGGCGCCGATGCCGAACAGTTCGTAGCCGAGGTTTGCAGAATATTCCGTCCCCGGCAGATTGGTGTCAAGGTTGGTGAGGGCAAAGGTATCCTCGGATTCCTTCGTGCCGAAGAACCGCTCCGCGCGGTAGCGTTTCCCATGTACCTCAAAGGTTAAGGAGCCGCCGTAGATACCGCCATCCCACGGTTGGTATCTCTTGCGCTCGTTGTCGTTCAGCTTACGCTTGGTCGATTGCGGCAAACCGTACAGCATTGCCTTGATGAACACGGCAAGCGTGCTCTTTCCTTCACCGTTGGGAGCGCAGACACAGTTCAGCCCGTCCGTGAAGGTACGTGTCTCGTTCCGGAGCACGCCGAACCCGGCAATCTCGCAGGATAACAGTTTCATACGTCAGGCTCCTCTCCCCGCAGGGCGCGCAGTCCCGTCAGAATCACGCGGTTTTTCATTTCCTCCGTCATCCGGGAGGCAAGCACCGACCGGATAAACTCGCCCTTGAGCGAAATATCCCCGACGTAATCCTCCGGGCGGATTTCAAGCGTGGTCATGTCCTTAACCTTGGCAAAGAAGAACCGGCTCCGGAGCGTTTCGGTCAGGTGTTCCTCCACCGGGCGCGCGTCGGGGCTGCGGGAACCGGTCAGCACGGCCTTGACAAGATCGTCCCCGGGGATTCCGGAGACCGCGTCAAGGACTTTTTCTTCCACCTCAGGGTATGTTTCAAGCCCGCTTACGTCCACCTCCGGTGCGTGAAGCGTGCGCGAGGAGGTCGGGAGGAAGGTTTCCGTCAGTTTCCCGTCGTCCCCCACGTCAAAGAGGTACACGCCCTTCTCCCCGCATTCGTCAAAGCCCCTTCCGTCCGGGCAGCCGGGATAGGCATACCTGCCGCGGCGGTCGAGCTTTTCCACCCGCGCCGTATGCAGGTGCCCGAGCGCAAGCAGGTCGATATTCCTGTTTTTGAGCAGTTTCAGACAGACGGTATCGGGCGCGGGAACGGACGACGACGGGCTGATCTGCCCGTGCATCATCACAATGTTGACATCTTCCGGAGCAAGCGTCAGCCGCTCGTAGATGTCCGGCGCGGCGTTGTCCTCGGTGCCGGTGAAAACGACGTTGCCGAAGCGGTACTGCTGCCAGCCATCTGTCCCGCCGAAGGTACGGACGTTTCCGGGGAGTTCTTCCCCGCCGAATCCGCCGTCATGGTTGCCGCGCAGGTAGAGAACCGTCAATCCGGGATGTTCCGCAATCGTGGCGGCGACATAATCGCGCGTTTTTTCGCTCACACGGTCGGCGTCAAACAGGTCGCCCGCAAGAAGAATTACCCCGGCGCCCTTTTCTTCGCCGAGCTTCAGGATACGGCGGAAGGTATCGAGCAGTTCCC
Source organism: uncultured Eubacteriales bacterium (assembly GCA_934525675.1). GTDB lineage: Bacteria > Bacillota > Clostridia > Oscillospirales > CAG-272 > CAKVOU01. Next base: position 92,673 of record CAKSZH010000001.1, on the reverse strand, counting down.
GCCTTCTCGTCCTCGCTTTGGCGGGCGGAAGATTGGATTCCAGTTTCGCGTCAAGATGCAGGTCGGCAGCAAGCAGAAATTTCACGGCGGTCATTCTCCTTTCCGGCAGTGGTTTCTCAGTCGCTACCAGTATACCATAAATTTTCTCGGATTTCCACGGATAAAGGCAAAAAAGCCGCCCCGTTTTTTTGAAAACGGGGCGGCGGAAAAACAAATTTTCGTTTTTCAGAGCAGGATGCAGATGAGTCCTCCGCTTCCCTCGTTGATGATGCGTTCGAGCGTCTCGGACAATTTGGTGCGGGATTCCTCCGGCATATGTTCGAGCTTGGAGTGCAGTCCGTCGTTGACCAGTTCGTACAGGCTCTTGCCGAACATATTGGACTGCCAGAGCGCCGACGGGTCCTTGGAAAAGCCGTCCATCAGGTACTTCACCATATCCTCGGACTGCTGTTCCGTGCCGACAATGGGGTTGATCTCGGTTTCGATGTTGGCGCGGATCATGTGGATCGACTGCGCCGACGCACGGAGTTTGATGCCGTAGCCGCCCGCCTGTCTCGTCAGCTCCGGCTCGGCGAGATGCAGGTCCCCGATCTCCGGCATGACGATGCCGTAGCCCTTTTCGTCCGCGTCGGCAAGCGCCGAGGCGACCTTGTCGTATTTTTCCTTCATTCCGGAAAGCTCGCGGAGAAGCGTGATGAGCTGTTCTTCCCCGTCGATCCGGAATCCCGTCAGCTCGCTGATGACTTCGTAGTACAGCCCGTCGCGCGCCGTGACGGATACCTGCGCCTTACCGGTGCCGAGGTTCACCTCGTCCACCGTTGCACGCCCTACGTATTCGTTATCCGAAAGCGGGGCAAACGCCGCCTTGACGTCTCCGGTTTTCTGCACCGAATCGGCGCAGGCACGGATGCTTGCGATAAGGGACTGCCGGATCGGATGCGCCGTGTCCAGCGCACTCATCCATTCAGGCAGACGGACAGAAACCTCGGTCACCGGGAATTCGTGAAGCACCAGTTCAAGGATGTGGCGGATGTCCTCCGCGTCAAGATCCAGGCAACTGACGAGGGCGATCGGTGCCCCGTACTTTTTCTCAAGCTCATACGCAAGCGAGACCGCCGCGTCGCCCGACGGATTGGCGGAATTGAGGATCAGCGCAAAGGGTTTGCCCATTTCCTTCAGTTCCTTCACAATGCGCTCCTCGGCTTCCACATAGTTCTCCCGCGGAATGTCGCCGATGGAGCCGTCGGTCGTCACCAGCATCCCGATGGTGGAATGCTCCGTGATGACCTTATGCGTGCCGAGTTCCGCCGCCTCCGCAAACGGCATGGGTTCCTTTTTCCACGGCGTGCGGACCATGCGCGGCTGTCCGTTCTCCACTGCGCCCATCGCGTCAGGAACCAGATACCCGACGCAATCGACAAGCCGCACCTTCACCGCAGACGCGTCGTCCAGGCTGACCGTGACCGCCTCATCCGGCACGAATTTCGGCTCGGTCGTCATGACGGTCTTCCCCGCTGCCGACTGGGGCATTTCATCCCGCGCACGGTCGCGGCCGTAGCCGTCGGCAATGTTCGGGAGCACCAGGGACTCCATGAACCGCTTGATAAATGTTGATTTTCCCGTTCTGACGGGGCCGACCACACCGACGTAGATCTCCCCGCCCGTGCGCTCGGCAATATCCTGATAAATCGAATGTGCAGGCATATGTGTACCTCCCGTTTTTCATCGGTAGAATATATGGGAGGTCTTCCCCGAATAGAACCGTTCCGCCGAAGAAAAACCTGTCCTTCGGGGACAGGCATCCGTCCGTCAGTTTTTCTGACAAAATGCGCGGTTTTGTGCCGCATACCCTGCTTTCCGGTTGACAAACCAACGGTTCGCGGGTACAATAAAAAGGAACAGACCGCCGGCAGCGCAATCAGGGAGTCCTGCAAGCCGGTCAGAGCTTGCCGCTCTGTATCCGTTGTATCCGAAGCATCCGCAGGACGGTGTCCCCGGAGAGCTGCCGCAGAAAAACGTTCCCTTTCCCGTGGACGGGTGGAATCCGGATATCCGGAAAAGCTACCCAAACACGGCAGAGCGCACACTGATTTCACAGGACAAACGGAGGAGCAACCATGAAGATTGTCATTGCCATGGATTCTTTCAAAGGAAGCCTGACCGCGGAACAAGCCGCGGAATGCGTGGACGCGGGCATCCGGCGCGTGCTTCCCGACTGCGGGACGGTGAAAATTCCGATGGCGGATGGCGGCGAAGGTACCGGGACGGTACTGACCAAGGCGCTCGGCGGCAATCGGGTCCGGGTTACCGTCAGAAACCCGCTCGGCAAGGAAATCCGGGCGGAATACGGCATTGCCGGGGACACTGCCGTAATGGAGATGGCGGAGGCAAACGGGCTTTGCCTGCTCTCCCCCGACGAGCGGAATCCATTGCTCGCAAATACCTACGGCGTGGGACAGATGATCCTTGATGCCATCGGACACGGATGCCGGAAGATTCTCATCGGGATCGGCGGAAGCGCAACCAACGACGGCGGCGCGGGCATGGCGGCGGCACTCGGCGTCCGCTTCATAGGCAGAGACGGAAACGCATTCATCCCGACGGGCGCAACGCTTTCCCGCATTGACCGTATCGACACGGGTTCCATTGACCCGCGTATCAGAGACACGGAATTCCTCGTCGCGTGCGACGTGACCAATCCGATTGTGGGATCGGAGGGAGCATCGCGTGTATTTGCCCCGCAGAAGGGAGCTTCGCCGGAGGACGTGAAACTGCTCGAAGAAAACATGGTGCATTACGCGGAAGTAATCCGGGAATGTCTCGGAACCGATGTCGCCGCGCTCCCCGGCGGCGGTGCGGCGGGAGGACTCGGCGCGGGACTGACCGTCTTCTGCGGCGCGAAGCTCCGGCACGGCTTCGATATGGTGGCGGATGCGGTCGGACTTGACAAAAAAATCCGGAACGCCGATCTGGTCTTCACCGGCGAGGGACGTACCGACGAACAGACGGCATACGGCAAATTGCCCGCCGGCGTTGCGGCGATCTGCCGGGCGCATGGGGTTCCCTGCTTTCTTCTGAGTGGTGCCGTCACTGGGGACATGACAGAACTGTACCGCGTCGGGGTCACCGCGGCGTTCGGAGCCGTCACTTCGGTGGTACCGCTCGACGAAGCCATGAAACACGCGAAACGGAATCTGACCGCCGCCGCGGAAAACGCCATGCGCGCTTATCTTGCGGGGCACGCGAAAGTTCTTTTATCGGACAAGCAAGACAGATAAAGCACGCGTTTGATCCTGCTCCAAAAAAAGAAGCACCCGCCTGTGGCGGGTGCTTCTTTTGCAGTATTCGTGCCGTGGTCATTGCCACGACAACGGCGATGATGGATCAATATGCGGTCAGAATCAGACCAAACCGAAAATTCAATGAACATAACGAAGAATATAGTCTACCAGATGCGACACGGTCATATCCCCGAGCTTTACCCGCTGACCGTCCACAAAGATCGTTTTGTCCAGATTCTCCGGATTTTTGACGGAGATCATTCCGTCGGCGTGCAGTTCGGACAGGGTTGCCTGATTGACATTGGCGGAAATCCGTCCGGACAGCAGGTCAATATCTTTGAGGTAGGTGACCTGCTCCACACCGTCTTCCATCAGAATATATCTCCATGCGCCCTTGACGTCTCCGTCCGCGTCATAAATCTCATCCCGGAACAGCTCGTTGACCGTCAGCGTCTCAATATCATCCGCCACGGTGTCAAGGCGGGACGAACGGATCGCATCCAGCACCACATTATGCCCGAATGCCGCCTCCCCAAGCACCTGCTCCATCGTCAGCGCGTTGACATCCTCATCGATGTTTTCCAGCCGGCTTCCGGCAAGCGTCCGGAGAATCAGCGGACTGCTTTCATCCAGCTTCACTACTTCTGAAAGCGTCAGTGCTTCCAGCCTTGTGTTCAGGGCGGAAAGCTTGGTATCCTTCAGGGTCAGGACGATATGCGCACTGTCTTCCCGAACCTCCACCACGTCGGTCACCGTCAGTTCCTTCACCTCTGCCGTCAGATTCCGGATCTCGGTATCCTTCAGCCGTTTCAGGAGTCGTTCGCTGTCCTCCGTGATTTTCACCGCTTCGCCGAGCGTCAGAGTATCCAGACGGTCACCGATCTCACTGACCGGCGTATCCTTCAGCGAGAGAAGTGCCTGACTGCTCTCCTCCCCGATCTCGACCACTTCGCAAAGAAGAAGCGTGTCCATCTTTTCGGAGAGCGCACTGATTCTGGTATCCTTGAGACTGCGGAGTATCAGCTCGCTGTCCTCCGTGATCTCCATCACGTCGCAAAGCCGCATTCCGTCAAGCAATGCTTTTCTTTCATCCGGGTCAAGCAGAGTTCCGAGCGTATGCACCGACTTGCCTTCCTTCATGACGATTTCCCCGTTGAGAACGGTATAATCCTCGCCCTCCACGCCGTACACCAGATACTTTTCCAGATCGGAGGAGGAGGCGTTCACCGAAAGCAAACGGTCAAGATGTGCGGAGCGGACAAGATCCTCCGATACATAGGTCCCGAGGTCTTCCCAGCGTACCCTGCAAAGCTCCTCCCGGTCCGGAACGATGCCGAACTCCGCCAGTGCTTCCTCTAATCTGTCAAGGAGAGAATCGACGCACGGCGTAATTCCCCGGAGGTCGGCGAGCGTGTGAATATTGCCGGAGCCGAGCTCCCGGAGCATTCCCGCTACGGTCTTCTCCGCAAATTCTTCATTCAGAATCTCCCGGTAATCCGGGTAGACCACTTCCAGCACCGAATTGACGGGAACGTGGTCATAGCCGTAAAAGATCCCTGCGGCGAGCGCCCCCAACGAGGCGGACACACCAAGCAGAAACACCAGTACATAGGTCAGCACCCGAAGCGCCGGGTGCATCCCCCGCCGCGCGGCGGGTGCCGGTGCGCCCGATTTCGGAGCGGGAGTATTTTCCGAAAAAGCTGCATTATTTTCTTTCTGATTCTGAGAATCCATAGCTACCTCCGGGCAGGACTGTCGGCGTGCCTTTGACACGTCGGAATTTCTCTGCCGTTTTTGTGCGGAACACGGTATTAGGATAGCACAATTTTCCTCCCCTGTCAATCCGGAAAACGCACTTTCCCGACAGGAAACGACCGTTTACGGATTTCCGTCTGCCCCGGTTCCGTCCGTACCAGACAAGAGTCTGAAACGGTTTTTGCGGAAAGCAATCAGCCCCTCCCGCTTCATTCTGCCGAGTTCCTTGGAGACCGCCGTCCGATCGAGATTGAGGTAATCGGCAAGCTGTTGCCGGTCGAACGGAATTTCCACCGAGGCAGACCCGCTCCTCTGTGCCATCGCGGAAAGATAGGTTAGCAGACGTTCGCGCACGGACTTGGGCAAGGTAAAGAAAATACGGTCGGACAGGGCAAGATTTTTGCGCGCGGTAATTTCAAGCAGGGACGAAAACATCCCCGCATACCAGCTCTTCCCCGCGTTGGCGCGGTTCGTCAGCCGGTCCAGATCCACAAAACGGATTTCGGAATCCTCCGCCGCGACCGCGTCCACGCGGAGCGGCTCCCGGCAGATGACATAGGTTTCGGCGAAGATGTGGCCCGCCGGGATGTGCCCGAGCAGACTGCGGTTGCCCCAGAAATCCACCGTTTCCACATGAACGCTGCCGCAAAGAACAACGCCGATTTCCCGGACGGTATCCCCCACATGGAAGATCACCTCGTTCTTTCGGTACGACGCAACGCGGACAAGGGAAAGCTCCCGCATCTCCTCCATTTCCCCCTGTGTAAACCCGCGGGTAAAAAGGTGATTGGTCGGTTCCATGGAAAACCTCCGTTCGCTGCCGCAAAAACACTGCCGGTACCGCGGCGCTTTTTCTTTATTATATCTTACCGTTTTCGCGTTTGCAAGCAAAAACGGCGTAAAAACCAATACGGATTTTTGATTTTGTGGTTTAAACCACAGACTGGCCTATGAATTTCTGTTATAGTAAGTTCGGACAGGAGCAAAACACCGCAAAATATCAGACACTCTTTCGTGTTTTGTCCGAAATGTTCCAAGTATTGATATTCATAAAAAATCAGGAGATACTATGATCCGGAAAATCATTCAGATCGATGAAGAAAAGTGCAACGGTTGCGGCGCCTGTGCAACCGCCTGCCACGAAGGCGCCATTGAGGTCATTGACGGCAAGGCAAAACTGACCCGCGAAGACTATTGCGACGGGTTCGGTGACTGCCTGCCGAACTGCCCGACCGGTGCGATCACCTTCACCGAACGGGAAGCGCCCGCATACGATGAAGCAGCGGTACTCGCGAATAAGCAGAAAATGCAGGCAAAAACCGCCGCGGTACCTCACGCTCCGGCACCGGAAAAACAACCCGCATTCCACGGCTGTCCCGGTCAGAGAATGCGGCAGTTCCACACGGCGGAAGCGGCAGCCGACGCGCCGAATACTCCAATGCATCTGCCCTCCCGCCTTGGTCAGTGGCCCTGCCAGATCCGTCTGGTACCGGTAAATGCGCCGTACTTTGACGGAGCAAAGCTACTCATTGCGGCGGACTGTACCGCCTATGCATACGCGGATTTCCACGAGGACTTCATGAGGGGAAAAATCACGCTGATTGGCTGTCCCAAGCTCGACGCGACGGATTACAGCGAAAAACTGACCGCGATTCTCAGGGAAAACAACATCAAGAGTATCACGGTTCTCCGCATGGAAGTTCCCTGTTGCGGGGGACTGGAACAGGCGGCAATCACGGCGCTGAAACAGAGTGGAAAGTTCATTCCGTGGCAGGTCGTGACCCTCTCCCTGGACGGCAAGATCCTCGACTGAAACAGGATGCCGACCGGTACGCTGATCCGGAAATTGTCCGAACAACCACTGATAATTAAAAGAAGAAAAAGACATGAACGAAACAAACGGACTAAAAAACATTGAAAAATCGGAGGTGCTGGTGCTGAAGGATCAGATCACCTATCAGGACGGACAGATCGTCAGCAAGACACTTGCACAGAACGGGCACCACAGTATCACGCTCTTCTCTTTCGACGAAGGCGAAGAGATCAGCACGCACGAATCCGGCGGAGACGCGTTTGTCACCTGCCTTGACGGTGTTGGGCAAGTCACCATTGACGGCGTTGACTACGAACTTCACGAAGGCGAATCCATCGTCATGCCCGCGCACCATCCGCACGCCGTATTCGGAAAAAAGAAATTCAAAATGCTGTTGGTTGTGGTGTTCTGATTCCATGTTACCAAAAAAGGCGGACTTTGTCCGCTTTTTTCGATATATTATCGAGCGGCAGCGAATTCTCCCCCTCAACAGGAGACAAGTCCAACACAGATATACACGGTGGTATAATGGGTTCGACTCCCCTCGTCTCCACCAAAAGACCGGGCACCTCATACGAGGTGCCCGGTCTTTTGCTCTCCCGACGCGAACCTGTCGCGTAAGCGATGCAGGTTCGTGATACCCCGCAGGCGGAATCACGAGCGGAGCGGGTTACCCTGTCGATGCCATCAAGGCGCACGCAAAAGGGGCGTACAAAACTCCGTCGCTTGTGTCTTTTTCTATGCAAGACAAGGGTATCTTACGAACGCAGTCGGACGTTTACTTATAAGATTTCTCTTATGATCGATGATAGATTGTTCATGCATCACCCAGAAAAAATGATGTTTTCATAAGCGCTGCATTGGCTGATTGTTGTTTTGCCGATGCTCATTGTCCCACCGACTATATATTGGCTTCAATTCATTTTGTAAAAGTTCGTGTAAATTCCGTTATGTGAGGAGTCTGCATTTTCAATAAACAGTTTGAATTTGTATTCATTAGAATCGGTGTCGAATTCATAGCGAATTTCAAAAATCCAAACCGACCCTTTCGCAAAATAGCCGTTATCCAAAGTTTTGTTTCTGATGTAATAGAACTTATACAATTTGCTCGGATTATCGTCAAAATAGTCGGACAAATCATCCTTTTGTTCAATGATATACCAATTTTCGTTTGTATCCATGCTGAATTTTTCGCTTCTGGGTTTTCCGAACGCACCGTCATAATGCGTTTTCAAATACGAAAAATATGTTTCTGCATTCGCATTGAACGTCTCTTCATCCGGACAACCTTGCGAAAACGAATATCCGTCGTTATACCAAGCATCGCTTGCATTCATCTCCCCCGACAGCCCTGTCGGCGCCGTCAATCCTGCAAGCCCTTTTGCCGACAGTTCTTCTTCGGTAAACCATTTCGTGTTGTCGTGGAGCGGTTTTGGAGTTTCTCCGCCGCCATCGCCCTTTCCGCACGCAACGAAACCGACGCAGGTTATCGCTAAAAGCACCGCACAAAAAATCATTGAGAATCTCTTCTTAAACATAGGATTTATGACCTCCAAAAATGTTATCTTAATATTATTCTTCTTGCCCATCACTATTCATCGAGCAATTCGTTTATATTTCGCCCACCATAGAACACCTAGAAAATAATGACTTCTTGGGTTTGTTCGTTGGGATAGTAAAAAACTATGTAATTATCCACTGTCAAATTCCTTACCCCACGACTATGCCAAGGCTCATTTTCTACCAGTGAAAACCAACTTAGCATTTCATTTGGTTGTTTTATTCGATTGAGTATTCTTCCTAGCTGCTTTTTTGCCGTATCCGGCACAAGCAATATGTTTGCGATATACGCATAAATACTTCTGAACTCTTGTTTAACTCCGGAATTGGGATTATCTGCCATTCATTCATAACCCTATTTTCTTTGAAATCTCGTTTTAAACTCCGAAATAGCTGTGCATAATCCATCCGCATACGATTTTGCAGCCCGATCCACAAGTACATTGAATTCTTCGTCCGTAAGCGAGCCATAAGAAATCGGCTTACTAACATCAGGAAGTTTCATTTCAAATGGAATTTTCCTTTGCAATGCAATTTGACGAAGATAAATTTCCATAGCCGTTGCCATAGATATTCCCAATTGATCCAAAACGGTTTCGGCTTGCGCTTTAATGGAGGGATCAACTCGTGTAAAAACGTTTGCCGTTCTTGCTATCTAATAAATACCTCCGTTCAAGTATTCTTTTAATGAGCATATCATATACTGTTTGAATGCATTTTGCAAGCGTTTTGACAAATTATTATGTTGTTTTGGATTACTTTTCATTCCACATCCAATTCTAATGTGGAGCTTTTCTCGATTGTTCTATTGTAGTGAAAATATAGCACTTGGATTTGATATTAAAAGTGTCATTTGGGCACTTGTTGTAGTCTCGCATAGTGCCAATTCTTATATCACGCTGATGCCGCGTTCGTTATATACGCTATCGGTCGAGCCTTCGTTTCGGATTGCTCGATCAAGTACCATAACAGTCGCTGCCGCGCCGTCTATTCGCTCGGTGGACTTTTCCTTGTCCATCTTGATATTTCCTGCCGGGTCGGTTCGGACATACACGTTATCCATCATCCATCGAAGCGGATCATTTCCGCCGTGCGCTATCCTTGTCTTAAGATCATCGGCTTTCTCTGCTATTAGTAAATGTTGTTTGCATAACGAACAGAGGATCTCTTCAATAAATAATGCAATATCGCTGTTATTCATATTTGCCTCCTTACATTAGGACATCATACGCTAAATTCTTCGATATATCCAGTGAAAAATGGCGCCAAACTCAACAAAAATAAATCAGTACAAATCCCCGTGGACGCCTGCCCTGTTTTCGCCCTAAAAAGATGCTACTTTTCGTTTGTTATTGACAGGCACAAACAGCCCGGCATAAAGCCGGGCTGTTTGTGCCTGGTGGAGACGAGGGGAATCGAACCCCTGTCCGAAAATCCCTTGACACAACCTTCTTCGTGGGCAGTCATTCTTTTAGATTTCCCTCAGAGGAGCGCCGGATGACAGGCTCACCTCTTCGGTAGCGCTTTTCTGCATGACCGGTTCAAGTGCGAACCGCCGGTGCACGTGCATCGCTCATTGACGGTCAATCCGAAGCCGCGATACTCATCGGCTGACCGGGTAGGACCGCAGTCCTACAGCACTGCCCTCTCAGGCAGCCATTGCAACAGTATTGTTGTCGTTTATTGTTTAAAGTTGGGCCTTTTACAGGATTGCCCGGCCTGCCACGCTTATCATGCCTCAGAATCCCCGTCGAAACCTTTACGTCCCCTTATCTGAATTGTGTCAGTCCTCGTAACGGCTGTCCTTCATATGACGGTCGATGGAACGGTTTGCATCGCGCTCCGCGGCGGCATCCCGCTTGTCATACAGCTTTTTGCCGCGGCAAAGCCCGATCTCCATTTTGACGCGCGAACCGGAAAAGTACAGCTTGAGCGGAACCAGCGTCAGCCCCTTCTGGGATACCTGACCGTTCAGCTTCATGATTTCCCGGCGGTGCATGAGCAGCTTCCGGTCGCGCAGAGGGTCCTTATTGAAGATGTTTCCCTGCTCGAACGGACTGATATGCACACCGACCGCGAAAATTTCGCCGTTCCGGATCTCACAGTAGGAGTCCTTGAGATTGACCGCTCCCTTGCGAAGACTCTTGACCTCGGTTCCGAAAAGTGCGATCCCGGCTTCAAAGCGTTCGTCCACAAAATAATCGTGCCATGCCTTGCGGTTTTCCGCGATGATCTTGCCGTCCTGTTTCTTTTCCGCCATGGGTCGTCCTCCTTTCCCGAACTTCGGAATATTATTATACTACACTTCCCCGCCGAAATCAAGAGTTTTTTGTCGGAAAGCCCCCCCGTTGACATTCGCCGGGATTTATGATGGAATCAGAACCCGCATCAAAGCGAACGCGGAATTCAGGTCACCGCGCCGTGTATCGCCGTGGAAACGGAACCGGAACGGGAAATCCGGGAACGCGCCGAGCCGGTTCTCTCAGAGATTCAACAGAAATATGCCGTCTGCGCCTATCCGCAGAATGAAGCGGAGCTGCCGCTCTGCTTGGAGAAATACGGCTTCCGGGACGTTTCGACGGAATACCTGACCGTCAATCTGACCCCGGACAATCCAAACGTCTCCCCCCGAAACGGCACACGCCATCATCAACGCGAACCGGCAGTGCCATCTCGACCACATTGACAGTCTGCCCGCCGTTACCGAAGGACTGGTTACCTCCGCGGAAACGGAAAAACTCAAGCGTCTGGCGAACGCCAGATATGACGAAAAGATCCGACTTTACGACTGCGGGATTCGGCAATGGGACACCACGGTGGCTGTTACCATGATCGTGCGCGGGGTCAAGGGTTGACAACCGGGTTGCGACGTCCGCACCGACTGATTACCCTGCCCATGCGCAAAAAAGAATTTGAAAGGAGCCGTCACGATACGCCGAGGGTAACCGTCACCATAGCCGTGCCCCTTGCAAAACAAAAATATGAAAAACCGGTGCAGCACGCCTGTACCGGCAGAACCCTCGCAAAGCCAACGCCACGCAGGGCATCCCCGCCATACCAAAAAGAGCCGCCCATGCGGGCGGCTCTTTGATTTTTTGATTACTGCTCGTCAGATGCGGGAGCCTCCTCGGCAGTTTCCTCTGCGGGAGCGGCTTCCTCTGCTGCCTGTGCCTCATCAAGAAGCGCACGGATGGAAAGGCTGACCTTCTTCTTCTCGTTGTCGATGTCGATGATCTTTGCATCAACGATCTGACCGATTTCCAGAACGTCGGACGGCTTGCCGATCCGGGTCTGTGCGATCTGAGAAATGTGAATCAGTCCGTCCACACCGTCAACGATCTCTGCAAATGCGCCGAAGGGCATCATGTTGACGATCTTGACAGCGGCAACGTCGCCCACCTGATAGGTATGGGTGAAGACGTACCACGGCTCGGTCTCCTCGGTCTTGTAGCCGAGAGAGATTCTCTTCTTCTCGGGATCAAAGCTCTTGACAAACACGGTGATCTCGTCGCCGATCTTCACCACGTCTGCGGGGGTCTTGATGTGCTTCCAGGACAACTCGGTCTTGTGCACCATGCCGTCCACACCGCCGAGATCGACAAATGCGCCGTAATCGGTCATGCTCTTGACCTTACCGGTGTACTTCTTGCCGACTTCGATGTTTGCCCAGAACGCAGCCTCCTGCGCCTTCTTCTCCTCACGGAGAACCGAACGGATGGAACCCTTAATGTTCTTGCCCTTGACCTCAATGATCCGGAGCTTGACGGTCGTGCCGACAAGCGTGTTCAGGTCGCCGTCCTTCGGGACACCGGTAAGAGCCGCGGGGATGAACACACGATTGGAATTGACCGATGCGATCACGCCGCCCTTAATGACTTCGGTGACCTTGCCTTCAACGACTTCCTTGTTCTCTTCTGCTTCCACCAGCGTCTTGATGTTCTTGTCTGCATCAACGCGCTTCTTGGAAAGTTCCGCGACGCCCTCGACGTCGCTGACACGGATGACGAATGCCTCGACCTCATCGCCGACCTTAAACATGGAAGTCAGCTTAGCGGACGGGTCATCGGTGATCTGCTCAGCCTTGATCACGCCGGTAACCTTGGTGCCGAGGTCAAGCTGCAACTCTTGATCGGTAACGCGTGTTACGAGTCCGGTAACTGTATCTCCTGTATTTAAAGTTTTGATTGATTTTTCCAGCATTGCTTCGAAGTTTTCTGCTTCGCTCATGGTTTTGACTACCTCCTCAATTATGCTGCCGGGGGTTGAGGCTCCGGCAACGATCCCGGTGACTCCGGGGAGCAACGGATGGATTCCGGCAAGTTCTTCCGCAGAAACGACCCACACGGTATGCGCGCAATGCTCGCGGCAGACGGCATACAGCTTGGCTGTGTTGGAGCTTTCTCTGCCGCCGATCACGATCATTGAATCGCACGCCGTCGCAAGGCGTTTCGCCTCGGACTGCCGCTCATCCGTAACCTTACATATTGTATCAAAAATAACTGCGCTTGTACAGACTTTTTTGAGAATTTCCTGACAATTTTGCCATTCCGACAAATGAAAGGTCGTTTGCGCCGCTGCAATTGGTGATTTTTTGTGCAAATTTACAATCAAGCCGTCAGAAAGTGCCCGGCGGAAGGTCTCCGCATCCGGAAACACATACGCTTCTCCCGAAAAATGACTGAGAATCCCGACGACCTCCGGATGCTCCGCCGCGCCGAACAGAAGGAGCAGATGTTCTCCGTCGTCGTATTTTTCGGCAATGTTCTGAATTTTTTTCACATACGGACAGGTACAGTCCTCGTAGTGAAACGCGGGGTATTCCGCGGCAAGGCGGGCAAGAAGCGCTTCGGTCTCTTTGGGAATCCCATGCGCCCGGATGAAGAGCGTTACCGGCGACGCGTCGGTTGCACTGCGGGCAAGCGCGGGAATCTCATCAGGTACGACGCTCCGCACGCCCTTTTGTTCCAATTCCGCATTATAAAGTTCATTGTGAATGAGATGACCGAGGGTATACAGACGTTCCCCCGGCACCCGGTCGGAGAGCTTCGCGCCGAGGCATTCGGTTGCGCGTCTGACGCCGAAGCAGAACCCCGCGTGTTGCGCGACGATCAGTTTCTTCGCCATGAATCATTTCCCGGCGCTGTCGCCGAGCGCGCAGACTCTCTCGAAAATCTCTTCGGTCATACGGGCGTACTCGCCGGATGCTTCCTTATTATAATGCAGCTCCTCCGGGGGGATCGGCTTTCCGATGATAATATCCACGCGGCGGAGAAATTTCGGGCGGTTATCCTTGGTTTTGATGAACACGGGAAGCACCGGAACATCCGCGTGCTGAGCGATCATGCCCGCGCCGGGGCGGATCGGGGTCGTGCGGGGTTCCACGCCGGGATAACGGTGCCCCTGCGGGAACATGCCGACCGAGACACCGTTCTTCAAAAGCTCAATGGTATGCCGGACCGCTCCGACATCCGCGCCGCCGCGGTTGACCGGGTACGCGCCGAGCTTGCGGATCAGCCCGCCGAGGACGGGTATCCCGAACAGCTCCTTTTTCGCCATGTAATGCGGCTGCTGATATTTCAGTGCGACACAGATCCAGATGGGATCGCACCATTGCAGGTGATTGCAGACGAGCAGATACGGACCCTTGGTCGCGTCCGGTTCGTTTTCCCTGCCGACAATATGAATCCGGTGGATCAGCCGCACAAACCAACCGAGCAGTCCCCGCACAAAGCGGTAGGTCCCGGTGCCGTTTTTGCGCTTTGTCTTTTTGGCCTTTCCCTCGTGCTTTTCCGTTTGCTTCTCCATTACCGACCGACCTCCGCCTTCTTTTTTTCGGCAAAACCGATGATCCGATCCACGCATTCATCCGGCGTGAGGTCGGAATTGTCAAACAAAATCGCGTCGGGCGCGGGAACGCAGGGGGCGGTCTGTCTGCCGCGGTCCTGTCTGTCGCGCTCGGTCATTTCGCGGAGAACGTCCTCATACCGGACGTTCATCCCCTTTGCAATCAGTTCGTTATATCTCCGGCGGGCGCGCACCTCGTCGGAGGCGAACATGAACACTTTGACGTCCGCGTCGGGCAGAATCACCGTGCCGATGTCACGACCGTCCATGATAACGCTGTTTTTTTTCGCAATATCTCTCTGGGTGTCCAGAAGAAACGCGCGCACTGCGGGGATTGCCGAAACGGCGGACGCGTACATGGACATTTCCGGCTCGCGGATACGGTCGCCGAGATCCTCCCCGTTGAGCATGACGGTCTGCCTGCCGCCTTCAAATTTCACTTCGATGTGAATGGCGGGAAGCAGCTTTTCCACCGCCGCCGCGTCATGCGGATCCGCTCCGACCGAGCGGACATAGTAACCGACCGTGCGGTAAAGTGCCCCGGTATCCACGTATATGATGCCGAGCTTTTTTGCGGTCATTCTTGCAATGGTACTCTTCCCCGCGCCAGCGGGACCGTCAATGGCGATACGAATCATAATCTATCGGTTTCCTGACCTTCCGTCTGTCTTTTTTGTTTCCGGGGTTCTGAATGGCACGATTTTCCTGCCACCCGTTTTTCGCGGGGCATGGCACCGGGCGGGGACGATTGCTCCGCCCGCACCACGTCACCGGGCTTCGGCGGAATAAATTCTGTCTCTCCGTTGTCAGTGGTTCTTCGTCAGAGCTTCTCTGCCGCGGATTCTCCCGCAAGCACGCCGGTCGAAAAGGCGATCTGGAGATTAAAGCCGCCCGTATAGGCATCCAGATCCAGCACCTCGCCCGCGAAGTAGAGACCCGCGACCAACTTGGATTCCATGGTACGGGGGCTGACCTCTTTCACGCTGATACCGCCCTTGGTAACGATGGCTTCCTCAATCGGGCGGAAGCCGCGAAGCGGCACACGCAGTCCCTTGATGACCGAGACCAGCTTTTTCCGTTCCTCCCTTGTCACCGAGTTGACCTTTTTGCGCTCGTCGATCCCCGACAGGCGGATCACGGGCAGGATCAGCTTCTGGGGAAGCAGATCCCCCAGCGCGTTGATGAAATCACGGTTTTCATATCTGGAGAAATCCGAGAGCACCCGCGCGTCCAGCGTCTTTTCGTCAAGCGCCGGCTTGAGGTCGATCTGCGCCTCATATTTTCCCGGCGCCATGTCGGAAAGATGCGCCGATGCGGACAGGATCATGGGTCCCGTCAAGCCGAAATGCGTGAACATCATCTCTCCGAAATCTTCATAGACGACTTTGCCGTCCCCCCGCTCCGTGATACGGAGCGAAACGTTGCGGAGCGACAGCCCCTGAAGCGACGCACAGAAATGTCCGTCCTCCACGATGGGAACAAGCGAGGGACAAAGCGGCGTGACGGTGTGTCCGAGCGCCTCCGCCATGCGGTAACCGTCGCCGTCGGAGCCGGTTAAGGGATAGGACTTCCCGCCCGTGGCGAGAATCACGGCTCCGGCGGAGTAAAATTTCCCGCCCGCCGTCACGCCGGTCACGCGACCGTCCACCGTGCGGATGTCATGCACCCGCTCGTGCACGGTACAGACGCCCGCCTCGCGGCAGGTCTTTACCAGTGCGGAAACGATATCCGCGGCGCGGTCGGAAACGGGAAACACCCGTTTGCCGCGCTCCACCTTGAGGGGAACGCCCGCATCCTCGAAAAACGCTTTGGTCTCCGCCGTACCGAACCGGTTGAGGGCGGTATAAAGAAAGCGCGGATTGGTCGGGACGTTGGAAAGGAATTCTTCGGTGTCGCAGTCGTTGGTGACATTGCACCTCCCCTTGCCGGTGATCCGGAGCTTTCTTCCCTCTTTGTCGCCGCGTTCAAACAGCGTCACCGAAGCACCTGCACGCGCGGCGGTCACAGCCGCCATCATACCCGCGGCGCCCGCGCCGATGACGATGACATCGGGATCCGCGGCGCCGGGTGCGGACGACTGTGAAACACCTGCGGTTGGTTGTGAAACGCCTGCACCGGGCTGCATAAAATCTGCTTTCGGCTGCGAAAAACCGACTGCCTTTGCAGTCGCCTTTTTTCCGGGCTGCAATGCCTGACGGGAATTCTGTGTTCCCGGCTTGTTGAAGGCTCCGCCCGTTTTCCCGGCGGCAAAGCCCGTATCACGTATTTCTCTTGACATACAATCAGTTCTGGGACTTGGCGTACACGTCGTACTCATCCCAGATGGTCTCCAACTTGCGGAGACGTTCGGTCACCTGGTCACGCTTTTTGCGTGCAACGGCTACGATGATCGCGTTGATGATACTGAGCGGCGCGACCAGGGAGTCCACAAATGCAGCCATATCGCTCTGGGCATACAGCACCTGATCGCCCTTTGCGGCAATCGGGGATTCCGGGCTGTCGGTAATGGAAATGATATCTGCGCCCGCGTCCTTCGCGTACCCCACCGCATTGATGATCTTCTTGGAATATCGGGGGAAACTGACGGCAAGCATGACATCGCCCTCACCGATCTGCACGATCTGCTCAAACATTTCGGAGCCGGAGGTCGGCTGCACCTGACGCACGTTGTCGAATATCATACGCAGGCTGTAATTGAGAAAGCCCGCGAGGCAGGAGGAGGAACGCACGCCGATGATATAGATATTCTTTGCGGAAATAATGCGGTCCACCGCTTCTTCAAACACCCGGCGGTCGATTCCGTCCAGCGTGCGGCGGATTTTGTCCACGTCGGACATCAGCACCTTCTCCAGCACGTCGCCCTCGCCGATCAGCTGATCCGTGACCGCGACACGCTGAACCGAGGTCAGCTTCATGCGCACGACTTCCTGCAGTGCCTTCTGGAACTCCGGATACCCCTCATAGCCGAGCTCAATGGCAAAGCGGACAACAGTGGACTCCGAAACCCCCGTTTCCCGTCCCAGTTTGGAGGCGGTCATATACGCCGCACGGTCATAGTGATCGAGCAGAAAATGGGTGATCTGCCGCTGTCCCTTGGAGAAAGTCGGCAGCTTTTCCTCCATGGTTTTGAGAAGGTCGTGGCTCATTTTGTGAT
Organism: uncultured Eubacteriales bacterium; assembly: GCA_934525675.1. Taxonomy (GTDB): domain Bacteria; phylum Bacillota; class Clostridia; order Oscillospirales; family CAG-272; genus CAKVOU01. The sequence goes on along the minus strand of CAKSZH010000001.1, from coordinate 75,266 downwards.
TCCTTTCCGCCGTATCCGTTTTCCGGACAAACGGCTCCCGGTACCGATCATAACTTTTTTCATTATACTCTATCCCGCCCGGTTTGTCAATCATTTTCCGCCTTTTTCCGCGCCGCTAAACGTCGTGCCGTGTCCTCAGAATACCGGGCTGACAGGCATGAGAACGAGGGATTCCCGGACCTCCGCCCGGTTTCCCTGCCGGAACAAAACCGCGGGCACGGCAAGCCGGGATCCCCTGTCCTCAAGGTATCTTTCCGGGTACCAGGCGGGTGACTAATGACTTGCGTTTGTGAAACCTTTACAAAAAATGAACGCTTTTTTCTGCTTATTTCATTCCGTTCATTTTGTGAATTCCTATTTACAAAAGTCGTTTTGTGTGCTATACTGTCAAAAGTCAAGGAACCACTATAACGGCAGATGCGTAATATGGTCACCGCGAGAACAAGTTGAATGGGGCTACCCATATGGAGCGCAGTCTGCCGGATACAGTTTCTGTATTCGGTATTTTTTTATCCGATTATCTGTAAGGCTTGCCTTACATTTAATAAATAAAAGACTAAGGAGTTTAAATCATGAAACTCGTCTACAACGTGAATGATCGGCCGAAATTCGGTCAGGTGCTGGTCTTCGCATTCCAGCAGCTGCTTGCGATCTTGGCGGCAACCATCGCCGTTCCTACGATCGTCGGCAACGGAATGTCCCAGTCGGCTGCTCTGTTCGGCGCAGGCGTCGGCACGATCGTCTACCTGCTCTTCACGAAGTTCAAGAGCCCCGTCTTCCTCGGTTCTTCCTTCGCATTCCTGCCCTCAATGTTCGCGGCATTCGGAGGCGGCATTTCCATGTCCCTCGGTTACCTCGGTCTGCTCATCGGCGCAGGGTTTGCAGGGCTTGTTTACATCATCATCGCACTGATCGTCAAGTTTGCGGGCGTGAAATGGATTTCCAAGCTGATGCCTACCGTGGTCATCGGTCCTACCGTCGCTCTCATCGGTCTGTCGCTTGCTGTCAACGCAGTGAACGACGCTGTCGGTGTAACGCTTGACGCAAACTCTGTCCGCGTCATGACTCCTAAGGCAGGTCTTTGCCTCCTCTGTGCGCTCATCACGCTCGGCACGGTCATTGCCTGCTCGGTCTACGGCAAGAAGATGGCAAAGATGATTCCCTTCATCATCGGCATCATGGCAGGCTACGCAGTCGCCGCAATCTTCACCGGAATCGGCATCGCAACCAATAATGAAACACTTCAGATTATTGATTTCTCCAAGTTCCAGAATATGCAGTGGTACCCCGACTTTGCATTCGTCGAAGCATTCAAGGGCAACTACCAGTTCGGTGAATACGGCTCGATCGGCTCTTACATCGCAATGATCGCCGTCGCGTATGTTCCCGTGGCATTCGTTGTTTTTGCGGAGCATCTCGCAGATCACAAGAACATTTCCGCCATCATCGAAAAGGACCTTCTGGAAGACCCCGGTCTGCACAGAACCCTGCTCGGCGACGGTGTCGGCTCCATTGCAGGTGCTCTGTTCGGCGGCTGCCCCAACACGACCTACGGCGAATCCGTCGGCTGTGTCGCAATTTCCGGTAACGCGTCTGTCGTCACCATTCTCGCGACCGCGATCATGGCGATCGTTGCTTCCTTCTTCGCTCCCTTTGTCACCTTCCTCTCCACCATCCCCGGATGCGTTATGGGCGGTGTGTGCATTTCGCTGTACGGCTTCATCGCCGTCTCCGGTCTCAAGATGATCCAGAAGGTTGACCTGGAGGATAACGGCAACCTGTTCACCGTCTCCGTGATCCTGATCGCCGGCATCGGCGGCATGGCACTGATGATCGGTCAGATCAAGCTGACTGCGATTGCCTGCGCACTTGTGCTCGGTATTCTGGTCAACCTGCTGGTTTCCCACAGAAACAAGAACAAAGAAAACCAGGATCAGTAATCCGCAATTCCATTACATAAAAAGCCGCCCGCTTTCCAAACAGGAAGCGGGCGGCTTTTTTGTATCGGAATCAGAGCCTGACGCGCGGTCCGACATCCGAGGTGTCGATCGGCACAAAGCCGAGCCTGACTGCGAAGGAATCGGGAGAAAGCGTGAAATCAAAGTGATCGGGGTCGCGGAATCCGGGATCGGCAATGAGCGTGTCTTCATCCACCCCATAAGCCACCCTCATCTGTTCGAGGGTGAAGGTACGGTCATCCTCCGGATGCTCCGGGGCGCCGATGCGGAACAGAAGCGGCTGCTTCTCCTGCCGGTCGAAGATCATCTCGCGGACCGTGGACAGGTTGGAATGAGCAAAGCCGAACTCGTCGTTACGCCCGTATTTGGGAGAGCCGCCGAGATAATGCAGATTGCCGTCCATGAGTACACCCATATGGGTCTCGGGCTTGGACAGGCGCACGGAGCCGTCACGCGAAAAGGCGAAGATATTGTTCCTTACAACGTTCTGCCCGCCGAAATGCTGATGGAAGCAGTTTTCCGATACGTTGTAGCAGACATTGTTTTCAATCGTCATGTAACTGGAGCCCTCATCGGTATACAGCGCCCACCCGCCGTAGAAGCGGCTGGTCACGTCGTGAATGACATTTCCCGAAACGATTGTCCCGGGCTGTTTACCGAGCGTATAGATGCCGCCCATATCGGAGAGCAGTCCGTCACCGATGCGGTATATGAGGTTCTTTTCAATGCGGTTGTCATGGGAGACCGTCTCCTGGTACCCCCAGTCCCAGCCGCAGGAAATCCCCGAATAGTACAGGTCGTGGATCTCGTTGTGCGAGATCTCATTGTCATAGGAAAACATGGAGAGAATCCCGCAGGCGGCAAAATGACGTCTGCCGAGATTTGACAGTTCGTTGTCCGTGATGCGGTTTCCCCAGGTGTAGGCGCGCGGATCGGGGGCGTTCACTCTTCCCTCACCGTTGATGCGGATGCCGCCGCCGCCACCCTCGCGGAAGCTGTTGCCTCTGACGATTGCTCCGACCGTTCCCGCCTCCAATACCAGTCCGTGGGTGCCGAAGCAGAAGAAGCGGCAGTTCTCCACCGCGCAGTTTTTCGCATAGGAGAAATTGACCGCGCCGTGCATGGAACTGCAAGCCTGCGGGTCAGCTGCGTACGGTTCTTCGTCACTTGCCGTCTCGCAGTTGGGGGCAAAGCCGCGGCTGACATAATCGCCCTTGGAATAAGCAAAATCCAGATTGCGGAACCGTATCCCGGAGATCACATCGGCACAGGTATGCGCATTTTTGTCGTATCTGCCCGACACATCGAGGATGCGGTCAACCACCGGCGCGTGTACCGACAGCGTGTCCGCCGTTTCCCCGTCGCGCGGAATGTAATAAAGCATTCCGGTCGGGCGGTCGAGGTACCATTGACCGGGTTTGCGGAAACTCTCCGCGACGTTTTCAATGTAATACTTGAGTCCCGAATGGGGCTTGAAATCCGAGATGGAGAACCGCGTTTTGGCGGCAAGCGTGACCTTGCGCGTTGCGGGGTCGTACTTTGCAATGCGGACGTGTTCGTCAATCCACCAGTGACAGAAGGAAATGATACAATCGTCAAAATTGCGGAAATCGCGGATATCCCCCTTGCGGGCAACAAACCAGTGAGAACCTTCGTTGAACATCTCAATGTTATTCTCCACCGATTCGGGGAGCAGAAGTCCGTCCTCCGGGAAACGCGGAAGCTCGGCGCGGGTCCCGTTGACATAAAGATCGGAGAACTGCCACTTGCCCGCCTTCACTTCGGGAAGAAAAACAGAAAGGCAGTCTGTGCCGTTGAAGGTGTCCTTTCCCCAGCCGGTAATCCGTCTGCCGCCGCTCACGACCGTGCGGCGGTTTCCGTAGGATTCGAAGGTCACATTGCCGCATTTCCCGACGGGGACATCCGGGTCGGGGGAAAGGCTGATGGGGTGGTCGGTTTCGTATTCCTCGTCTAGTAAACGCACGGTAATCGGCTGCCACGCGCCGAAGCGCCGCATTTCCATGATCCGCTGCCAGGCGCAATCAACCGTGGCAAGGGGCCCGTCGGTTGCGCCGATGGAGACGGGATTCTCGCCCGTGTTCCAGTCGTTTCCGCTTTTTTTCGATACGTAAAAGGTGGTATAGGTCGCCATATTTTTCATGGTAGTTCCTCCGCTCGGCGAAACGGTCGCCGCCCGAAATTGTCAGGACTGCTGCTGGTTGACGGACTTGAAGACATCCGCCACTTCGTTGATGGTGATATATGCCGTCGGGTCAATCTCGTGTACCAGGTCCTGCATTTTACCGACCTGGAACCGGTTGACGACCAGATAGATCACGGTCTTTGGAGAATTTGAATAGAAACCCTTTGCTTCCAGAATCGTCATTCCCTGCCCGAAGGTCTCGGACAGAGCGCCGCCGACCTCCTTTGGCTTGGTTGTGATGATGAACGCCGCCTTGGAACGGTCGATACCTTCGACCACGAAGTCGATCATCTTGAGCCCCGCGTAGTAGGCAAGGATGGAGTACAGCGGCAGGACCCAACTCTTGGACACAATGCCGCAGATAATGTACAGAATAATGTTATATGTCATGACAAAGGTTCCGACTGTCACACCGATCTTTTTTGCAAAGATGACAGCAAGCACTTCAATGCCGTCGATCGCGCCGCCGTAACGGATGGTAAGTCCGCTGCCGATACCGGAGATGACGCCGCCGAAAATCGCGCAGAGCACGAGATCGGTTCCCGCGATCGGGGACTGGATGGTGACATCAATGGGAAGCACATCGTTGATCAGCCATGCGCCGAGCGAATACATGATGACCGCATAGATCGCGTATATGGTGAACACGGGTCCCTGACGCTTCAGTCCGTACAGGAAAAGCGGGACGTTCAGCACCACAAGGAAGATGGAAAGAGAGACCGGTGTGAGACTCGCGAGCAACATGGAGGTACCGGAAATGCCGCTGTCAAGCAGACCGACCGGCGTCAAGAAAATGGTGATGCCGGCGGCATTGATAAAACCGGACAGGGTGAGGAGGAGGAAGTTTTTCCACTTCAGTTTTCCGAGGATCTTCTTGAGCATCGGCAAGTCCTTTCCGAGCCGTCCATCCTGCGGCGGCTCACACAAAAAATATAGTAAAACCGGCGGATGCGTACATCCGCCGGTTATCCGTACCAATTCTTAGGGAAGTAAGACGGCACCGCTCCCCGCGGGTACCGCCGCCCCCGGCGTGCGGACCATGAGTCGTTCTGCCGCGCGGATTCGACGCGCTGGCAATCCCTCCGGCGGAACTCTCCGACCGGAAACGGGTAATTCTGGTGCCGGTGGTGGGACTTGAACCCACACACCCTTGCGGATAACAGATTTTGAGTCTGTCTCGTCTGCCGATTCCGACACACCGGCACATTGATTCAACGAATCGACCATATTATAACACAGACTTCCGGAAATTGCAAGTGTTTTTTTCACGTCCCGCCAATTTTTAACGGCACATCCCCCCGACCTGCGTCACGTATCCTCCCTGCCGCGCATAGTCTCTTATGGAACGAATCTGAAGCGGAGGCTGCATTTCATGGATATGTATCGACAGAACCAGGGGCAAACGCCACGTCCGGGCACGGATTACCCTCCGGGAGGCGACCGCCCGGACATGATTCCCGCAAAGGATATTCCGACACAGAACAGCGGATTCCCGCAGTCGGATTCTCCCGGTATTTACGGGGGCGGCGCCGACCTGCCGGACGGAATCTCCGGAATGAACACAGACCGGGTACCGATGCCGGACACCGGGGAACCCTCCTCACCCGGTCGGATGCAGGACGACGGAGCCGTCCCCTCACCTGACGGCGGACAGGATACTGGCCCGACACCCGGGACATCTGCCGACTCCCCCGGAGAGACCCCTTCCACGCAAAGAAACGCCTCCGGGCTTCCGGAGGATGGGATCGGGTACCTGATCGTCCGTGTGACAACCGCACTCGGCGCGATCCCGCTGGAGGGGATCTCTGTCACGGTACGGAATTACAGCAAGGACGATCCCGGTCGCGGTTCGGCCGTTTCCACGCTGGTCACCGACCGGAGCGGAAAGACCACAAAGCTCCACCTCTCCGCTCCGCCGAGGGAGTATTCCGTGCGTCCCGGCGTCCGTACACCGTACGCGGCATACAGCGTGGACATCAACACGGACGGCTATTATGAGCAGTATTACACCAATGTTCCCGTTTTCGACGGAATCACCTCGCTCCAGCAGGCAGATCTGATCCCGCTCGCCGAAAACGGCAAACGTAATTCGACTACCCCGGACACCCGAATCATCTCAGAAGAGCAGCTTCCGGATCTGTAAAGGAGGTCCTGACGATGGCTACAATACCGTTCATTCCGGAAAACATCACCGTACACCTCGGCGCACCGGACGCAAACGCCCGGAACATCACCCTGCCCTTTGCGGATTACATCGCCAACGTGGCATCCAGCGAAATCTACCCCACCTGGCCGGAAAGCGCACTCCGGGCAAACATCTACGCACAGATCTCCTTTGCACTCAACCGCATTTATACAGAATACTATCGCTCGCGCGGGTACGATTTTGACATCACCAACTCCACCGCAATCGACCAGTCCTTTGTGTACGGCAGGGATATTTTTGAGAATATCCGTCAGCTTACCGAGGAGCTGTTTCCCAACTACATCCGCAGGCAAGGAAGCGTGGAGCCGTTGTTCGCCGCCTACTGCGACGGCGTGCGGGTGACCTGCCCGGGGCTTTCCCAGTGGGGGACGGTCGATCTCGCGCGGCAAGGGCTGACCCCCTACGAAATTCTTACCTATTATTACGGGAACGACATTGACATCGTGACGAATGCCCCGGTTCAGGGCATCACCGTATCGGTCCCCACAGAACCGCTCCGGCTCGGAAACGTCGGCAACAACGTCCGCACCATACAGGTGCGCCTCAACCGTATTTCCGACAACTACCCCGCCATTCCCAAGATCGCGGTCACGGACGGGATCTTTTCCGAGGGCACCGAAGACGCGGTCCGCGCGTTCCAGGAAATCTTCGGACTGGACGTGGACGGCGTGGTCGGCAAGGCGACGTGGTATTCCATTCAGCGCATTTACGCGGCGGTCAAGCGGCTGAACAGCATCACCTCGGAGGGGATCTCCCGGGAGGATATCGCACAGTCGTTTGAGGAAACGCTGAGGCGCGGCAGTACCGGCATCGGCGTCGGCAACCTGCAATACTACCTCTCCTATCTCTCGAATTATTACGGCTCCATTCCCGCCGTCGCGATCGACAATATTTTCGGCCCTGCAACCGAGGCGGCGGTCATTGACGCGCAGAACACCTTCGGGCTGACCCCCGATGGAATCGTAGGGAGAAACACCTGGAACGCCCTGTACAACGCCTACCTCGGCATCGTTTCCACCATCCCGCTCAAGTACACGGAGGGGCTGACCGTCCCGTTCCCCGGCGGAAACACGCTGTATGTGCTCGGCTCGGAGGGTGACGCGGTACGCCTTTTGCAGGAGTACCTGAATTTCATCTCGCAGTTCTACCCGGAGATCCCCTCGGTCAACCCGACCGGATATTTCGGGACCCAGACACAGGCGGCGGTCACGGCGTTTCAACGGCAGTTCGGGCTTCCCGCCAATGGAGCCGTCGGCGTGGTGACCTGGAACACGATTACCGGTATCTATGAGGATCTGTACCGCGGCAACCGCCTCGGCGAGGGGCAATACCCCGGATTTGAGATCGGAGGTTAACGGCTACGATGGAAATGAATGAGATACAGGAGCCAAGGTTCAATGAAACCGAAGCGATCCGCAACCTGCAACGGTATCTGCGGCAGCTTTCCTACCACGATCCCGCAATCCGGAAGGTGCCGGTGGACGGCATCTTCGGAAACGACACAAAAGAAGCGCTGACAGCGTTTCAGAAAGGAGTGGGGCTTCCCGCCACAGGCGTTGCAGATCGGGAGACCTTTGACCTTCTGTTTCAGACCTATCTCCGCTCGGTGGAGACCTATTCCCCGCCGATGGGATTTGACATTTTTCCGAGTGAACCGGACAATTATTCGGTTGGTCCCGGCGACCGCCAGTTTCTCGTGCGGGTCATTCAGTACCTGCTTGAAGAAATCAAGGTCATCCACGATGACATCGGTCCGGTCCCGGAAACCGGCGTATTTGACACCGCCACCGAACGCGCCGTCCGCCAGTTTCAGCTCCGTAACGAGCTGGAGGCCACGGGACGGGTCAACCGCTACACCTGGGATAAACTGAACACGGAGCACGGCAAATACAATTCGCCAACCGCGCAATGACATGAAAACTCCCCCCGGTCACGGGGGAGTTTTTTGCTTGCAAACACCGTTCGGAGCAGCGGCTTATGCCGGGCGAAAAATTCCGGGTGAGAAGTGCGGAAATTCATGTTTCCCCCTTGACAATCCTTTCCGGGCGTGATATACTTTAGCAAAGTAAAGCAATAAAGCGATAAAGTGTTCAGACAAGGAGCCTTTCAGATGTGTATTCAGAAAAACCTGCCGGACGGCACCCGCGACCTCATCTACGAAGACGCGCTTGCCAGCCGCGAGCTGGAGGACACCCTCCTCTCCCTCTACCTCCGCCTCGGTTACAAGCCGATCGCAACGCCGGACTATGAATTCTATGACGTTTTCGATCACGGTCAGCGGTACCTGAGGGAGGAAAACATCTTCAAATTCACCGGGAGTGACGGACGTCTCATCGCCCTGCGCCCCGACAATACCTGCCCCGCGGCGCGGGTCGCGCTCTCAAGACTCAAGGACGAACCGCTCCCGCTCTTACTCTGTTACAGTCAGAACGTTTACCGCAGCAACACGGCGTTTCACGCGAAGCGTTCCCAGATTCTGCAAAGCGGCGTGGAAATCATCGGCGGTGACCGGCGGCGGGCGGACATCCGCTGTCTCTTCACCGCCATGGAAGCCCTCCGCCGCTGCGGAAACGGGAAACCCTACAAGCTGGAGATCGGGCATGCGGGATTCTTTGCGTCGCTCCTCTCCGAATACCGGCTCCGGGAGGAGGACGCGGAAAACCTGCGTTCCTTTGCGGCGGCGCGCAATTCCGGCGGATACGCCTTTACGCTCCGTATGACCGACCCGCGGGCAGTGGAACTGGCAGGAGAGCTTCCCCGGCTGTGCGGCGACCGCACGGTTCTGGATCGGGCAAGGACACTTGCCGGGGAAAACGTCCGCGCCAATGAAATTCTTGACGAGCTGGATTCGCTTTGCCGGATCTTCGGTGAGGCGGGCTACGGGGACGACCTTCTGATTGACCTCGGAATCGTACAGAAGATCGAATACTACACGGGTCTTGTGTTCCGCGGATATGTGGACGGCGTCGGCGAAGCGGTGCTTTCGGGCGGCAGATACGACAGTCTGCTTGCCAACTACGGCGACGACATTCCCGCGTGCGGGTTTGCGTTCAACCTCTCCGCACTTGCGGAGATCAGAGAAACCCGGCTGCCGGAGGTTCCCCGGTTTGATTTTTCCGACGGTGCCGCCGGCATTCTCCGCGCAAGAGCGTATCTTGAACAAACGGCGGGAGGTGATACTCTGTGATACGGCTGGCACTGACAAAAGGACGGATCGAAGAAAAGGCGGTCGCCATTCTCGCGTCCTGCGGATACGACGTATCCGAACTGAAGGGTAAGGGCAGAAAGCTGCTCTTCCGCACGGGAAATCTGGAAATCGTTCTCGCCAAGGCGGCTGACGTCATCACCTATGTGGACCACGGCACCTGCGACGCGGGAATCGTCGGGCGGGACACCATCATGGAAATGGGCGGCGATTTTTACGAGCTGCTCGACCTCGGCTTCGGCAAATGCCGCTTCGCGCTTGCGGGAGTCCGGGGAAAGAACTTTTACGAGGGCTACGGACACCGCGCCGTCGCCACCAAGTACCCGAACGTCACTAAGAAATACATGGCGTCAAAAAACGTCGAATGCGAGATTGTCAAGATCGAAGGCTCCGTGGAACTGGCGCCCATCTTAGGGCTTGCCGACGCAATCGTGGACATCGTGGAAACCGGAACGACGCTGAAGGAAAACGGGCTGGACATTTACGAAGAGATCGCTCCCATCTCCGCGCGCTGTATCGTCAACGCCGCTTCCCTGAAGCTCAAGAACCGCGAAATCGGAGAATTTCTCGACCGCATCTCCTCCGCAATCGGGATGCCGCCGGCATAAAGCCCGATTTTCCCGGGAAACAAGAAAGCAAAGAAAGGACGCTTTCGCACTGCGAAAGCCGGATCATCAGATGAAACTGTTTGACGCAAGAAAAAAAGAGACCGGGGAGCTGTTCCGTATGCTCCGCTCACGTACGCAGCGTGTCTCCGACGATATCACAGACAAAGTACGGGGCGTGATCGATGCAGTGAGAGAAAACGGTGACACGGCGCTTTACCGGTACAGTATGCAGTTTGACGGTGTATCACTCGGTAAACTTGAGCTGACCGAAGAAGAACGTGCCGCAGCGGTTGCCAGAGTCTCCCCCGCTCTTTATGAGACCATGAAACGGGCGGCGGAAAACATCCGCGCGTACCACGAACGCCAGCTGGCCGACGGCTACGAATTCACGGTGGACGGCAAAACGCTCGGACGCGTTGTCCGTCCGCTTGAGCGGGTCGGCGTGTACGTCCCCGGAGGAAGTGCCGCCTACCCCTCCACAGTTCTCATGAACTGTATTCCCGCAAAGGTCGCAGGGGTCTCCGAACTGATCCTCGTCACCCCGCCGAAGGAGGGCGGTATCCACCCCGCGATTGCCGCGGCGGCGGAGATTGCCGGAGTTGACCGGATCTTCACGGTCGGCGGGGCGCAGGCGGTCGCCGCGCTCGCATACGGCACCGAAAGTATCCCGCAGGTGGACAAGATCGTGGGTCCCGGCAATATGTTCGTCGCCGAGGCAAAACGGCAGGTATTCGGAACGGTTGCCATCGATATGGTGGCGGGTCCCTCCGAGGTACTCATCATCGCGGACGCCTCCGCAAAGCCGGAATACGTGGCGGCGGATCTGCTCTCCCAGCTTGAGCACGACCCATCGGCAAGCGCGGTCCTGCTTACAACCGAGCGAAGCCTTGCCGAAGCGGTAAACACCGAGCTTAACCGACAGCTTGACCGTCTTCCCCGCAAGGACATCGCCGGTGCATCGCTTGCCGATTACTCCGCCACCCTGCTCGTCCGCAGTCTGACCGAGGCAGTCGAAGTCGCCAACCGCGTCGCCCCCGAGCATCTGGAAATCATGACGGAGGATCCGTACATCCTGCTCCCGCAGATTGAAAACGCCGGATCGGTATTTCTCGGCGAATACGCACCGGAGCCGATGGGCGACTACTTCGCAGGAGCCAATCACGTGCTTCCCACCAACGGAACCGCGCGGTTCTCCTCTCCGCTCTCGGTCGACGATTTTGTCAAAAAGATGAGCTACCTCTGTTACACCGAAGAAGCATTCCGGCGCGACGCGGAGGATGTCATCCGCTTTGCGGAGGCGGAAGGGCTCGGCGCACACGCAAACTCGGTGCGTATCCGCAGAAATGAGAACTGATATGGATTTTGTTTCAAAAAAAATGAAGGGCAAAACGCCCTATCTCCCCGCGGAGGGCAACTTCTCCGTCCGCCTGGACGCGAACGAAAGCCCGTTTGACCTGCCGCGGTCCGTCAAAACCCACTTTGCGGAAGAAATGCTCCGCACCCCGCTTGATCGCTATCCCGATCCGACCGCAAAGGCGGTGCGGGAAGCGTTCGCCCGCCGCTACGGAGTGGACCCCGACCGGGTGGTCGTCGGCAACGGCTCGGACGAGCTGATCTCGCTGATCATGACCTCGCTTCTCGACAAGGGCGACACGCTTGCCGTCCCCGTACCGGAATTTTCCATGTATGCGTTTTACGCGGAGCTGTCCGAAAACAGGGTTCTCTGCTACCGGAAGCCGGAAGAATACACGCTGGGCGGGCTGCTTACATTCGTCCGGGAAAACGGTTGCCGCGCGGTGGTCTTCTCCAATCCCTGCAATCCGACAGGCGAAGGCTTTGACCGGGAAGCAGTTCTTTCCTTCGTGAAAAACTGCCCCGCGCTCTGCGTGGTGGATGAGGCGTACATGGATTTCTGGGATCAATCCATTCTGGATGTCGCCGCGGATTTTGAAAATCTGATCGTTCTCCGCACGCTCTCCAAGGCATACGGCGCGGCGGGTATCCGCTGCGGATTTGCCGTCGGGCACAAAAGCCTCATTGACGCGTTGAATGTCGCAAGAAGTCCGTATAATGTCAACACTCTGACGCAGGAGATGGCACGGCTGGTGCTGGAGCTTCCCGAAACGGATTCCCCTGCCCCGTTCCTCGCTCGTCAGGCGCAGAAGCTCGCCGCAGAACTGCGCATTCTTCTGCCCGGCGCCACGGTTTCCCGGACCCGCACGAATTTTGTGTATCTTCGCACCGGAGATGCGGAAAAGCTGGCACAGGGGCTTGCCCGGCGGGGGATCGCCGTGCGCTTCTTTGCGCCCGATCATCTGCGTATCACCGCCTCGACCGACGAAGAACTGAAACGGCTGTACACTGCAATCAAGGAGGTGCTTTCATGAGACAGGCACATATTGTCCGCGCGACAAACGAAACCGACATTGACCTGACCCTTACCCTGCTCCCCCCCGACCGGACGGGAACGTTTGAAGGGTCGTCGGGGATCGGATTCCTCGACCACATGCTCGCGGCAGTCGCCCTGCACGGGCACATGAATCTTTTGCTCCGGATGACGGGCGACCTGTACGTGGACGGGCACCACTCGGTGGAGGACCTCGGGATCGTGTTCGGAACTGCATTTGCCGAAGCCGCGGGCGACCGCGCGCACCTTTGCCGGTACGGCACGGCGTATATCCCGATGGACGAGTCGCTTTCCCGCTGTGTGCTGGACATTTCGGGCAGACCCTATCTCGTATACGACGCGAAATTTGACTATCCCGCGATCGGGACGCTCGAAACCGCTCTCATCCGCGAATTCTTCTACGCGTTCTCTATGAAATCCGGTGTCACGCTCCACATCTGCAACCTCTACGGCGGCAACGACCACCACAAAGCAGAATCCATGTTCAAGGCGTTCGCCCGCGCACTCGGACAGGCGGCATGTCTCCGCGACGGTGACGCACTCTCCACGAAAGGAACGCTCGACGCATGATCGGAATCATCGACTACGGCATGGGAAACCTGCACAGTGTGAAAAACGCGCTGGATCACATCGGCGCGGAATCCTTTGTTTCCGCCGACCCGCAGGCACTCGCCAAGGCAGACAAATGGATTCTCCCCGGTGTCGGCGCGTTCCCGGACGCCATGCGGGCACTCTCGGCAAGCGGACTGGATTCCTTCCTGTACGACGGTTGCCGGGCGAAAAAACCGCTCCTCGGCATCTGCCTCGGAATGCAGCTGCTCTTTGAGGAGAGCCTGGAATTCGGGAAAACCAAAGGACTTGGGCTGATCGGAGGACGGGTCGTCCCCATCGACGCACACGGGCTGAAAATCCCGCACATCGGCTGGAATTCGCTCAACTTCCGCCGCCCGGACGACCCGCTCCTTCGGGGACTTTCCGACGGAACCTATGTCTATTTCGTTCATTCCTTCCGCGCCGACACGGGGGAAGAAAGCATCGTCGCGGACACGTTTTACGGAGAACACATTCCCGCGCTCGTGAGGTGTCCCGGACTTCCCGTCTGGGGCGCGCAGTTCCACCCGGAAAAGAGTCATGCGGCGGGGTTGTCCATTCTCCGCGGATTTGCGGAATACAAGGAGGAACCATGATTATTTTGCCTGCAATCGACCTGCTTGGCGGCAGATGTGTCCGTCTTTCCAAGGGGGAGTACGACACAGCCCGCGAGGTTGCCGCCGATCCCATGGAAACCGCCGAACGGTTCTATCTGGCGGGCGCAGAGTATCTGCACACCGTTGACCTTGACGGAGCAAAACACGGCGAAGGACAAAAAGAAAACCGCCGGGTCATCCGCGAGATCGCAAAAAAAGGCTGGTTCCCCGTGGAAATCGGCGGCGGAATCCGTACCATTGACGACATCAGTCGGGCACTCGACGACGGCGCCACCCGAGTCATTCTCGGTTCCGCCGCGACCGATCTTGTATTTCTGGAGAAGGCAGTTGCCGGGTTCGGAGAAAGCATTGCCGTCGGAATCGACGCAAAGGATGGGCTGGTTGCCACCTCGGGGTGGACAAAGACCGGGACGCTCGGGTATCTGGATTTTGCGAAAACCGTCGCGGGGCTTGGGGTCGGCACCATCATTTTCACCGACATCGGGCGGGACGGAATGCTGACGGGTCCCAACACGGAAATGCTGAAGGCGCTGAGGTCCGCGCTTCCCGGCACTGCCCTGATTGCTTCGGGCGGCGTGAAGAGCGCGGAGGACATCCGTGAATTGAAGGTACTCGGCATGAGCGGTGCGATCTGCGGCAAGTCGCTTTACGCGGGCACATTGGATCTCGGCGAAGCGATCCGCGCGGCGAGGGACTGAAACATAACTGCCGCCAATCGCAGGACAAAAAAGCGGGAGATGCCCCGGGCAAACAAAACGCACCGCCCTGCCGCTCGTTACAGATTGAATTAATGGCGGCGGGCAATTCAGGCGAAAAACGCATTCCGCACAATTCATCATTCCGGAAAGGAAAAACCATGCTTGCAAAACGAATCATCCCCTGCCTTGACGTGAAGGACGGCAGGGTTGTCAAGGGTGTCAACTTCGTCGGGCTCTGCGACGCGGGCGACATCGTGGAAAATGCAAAATACTACAACGCCGCGGGAGCGGACGAGGTCTGTTTCCTGGATATCACCGCGACCAGCGACGGACGCAAGACCTTTGCCCGCGAGGTCGAACGGGCGGCAAAGGAGCTGTTCGTCCCACTTACTGCGGGCGGAGGGGTCTCCTCGGTCGAGGACGTCAGGACATTGCTTCTTGCGGGCGCCGACAAGGTGTCCGTCAACTCCGCGGCAATCCGTTCCCCGCGGCTGATCGGCGCGGCGGCGGAAAAATTCGGCTCCCAGTGCATCGTGGTCGCCATTGACGCAAAACGCGCGGGATGTGGTCCGGACGGCTTACCCAAGTGGTCGGTCTTTACGCACGGCGGCAGAGTGGACACGGGAATCGATGCGGTCGCGTGGGCAAAGGCAGCACAGGCAGCAGGTGCCGGAGAAATTCTGCTCACCTCCATGGACGCGGACGGCACGAAAAACGGCTTTGACAACGATCTTGTCCGCGCGGTCACATCGGTCGTGACCGTTCCCGTCATTGCGTCGGGCGGCGCGGGAAAAATGGAGCATTTCAAGGATACCTTCCTTTCCGATGCCGATGCGGCACTGGCGGCAAGCCTGTTCCACTTCCGGGAAATGGAAATCCCCGACTTAAAAAAGTATCTGAAGAAAAACGGAATCGAGGTAAGAATTTGATGACCTGTCCGGAAACGGAATACGGCTTTCTTTTTGAAAAGCAGGAACTGGTCCCTGCCATCGTGCAGGACGAAAAGACCGGCGAGGTACTCATGCTCGCCTACATGAACAAAGAGTCCTTCAAAAAAACGCTGGAAACCGGAAAATGCACCTTCTGGTCGCGCTCCCGGAACAGCCTCTGGTGCAAAGGCGAAACCTCGGGGCATTATCAGCTGGTTCGCCGCATCCGCTACGACTGCGACTGCGATACCCTGCTCATTTCCGCGGAACCGCTGGGTCCCGCCTGCCATACGGGAAACCGCTCCTGCTTTTACCGCGAGTTCCCTTATGCCGGGACGACGGAAGAAAACGCGGAACCACGCAGATAACGCCCGGCAACAACTCGGGAGATATTCCCGGGGAACGACCGTGCACACGTCTGGGGCATTCCCGGAAACATCCGTCAATCGCCGGGAATAACGCGGAATCAGACGAAAACAGCATTTCCCCGGCAATTCTGCCGCACAAAAACTTCGGAAAGGAAGAATCCAAACCTATGAAAAACGATGTCTGGGCACAAATGTTCGAGGTCATCCGAACCCGCCGCGAGAACCCGGAGGAGGGTTCCTATACCTGCTACCTCTTCGAAAAGGGGCGCGACAAAATCTTAAAAAAGATCGGCGAGGAGGCGGCGGAAACCATCATCGCCGCCAAGAATCCGTCAGGGGAGGACCTGGTCGGGGAGATCAACGATCTTTTTTATCACGTCCTGGTGCTTGCCGCGGAATACGGGCTGACTTATGAGGAGATCGCCGCGGAATGCGAAAAGCGCGCCGAAAAAATCGGCAATCTCAAAAAAATGAAAACGGTTGACCGGAACACGTAATACGATTGGGAAACATCCGCGTCGCACCGCCGGTCAGCGCAGCACGATCGGGGCGGGTACACCGCCGGCACGACGCTCTGCCTGACGCAACAAGGTATCGGGCGCCGCACAGCCGGGCGTGACGCACAGCGAACGCATCGGGTCGCTCGGCACTCCCCGACGGTCGGGAACGGACAGCGAACCACGGGCTACAATACACCGGAAAAATTGCACTTGCACAACGGTCGTGCGTATGATATAATGAAATCAGATCCGGGGAGCCGTTTTACGGAAACCGGAAAACACGTTCCGGAGGTTTTTATGAGATTTCTCGGTAATTTACTCTGGGTGATTCTCGGAGGGCTCGGCAGTGCCATCAGCTGGTGCATGGCTGGGGTACTCTGGTGCATCACCATCGTCGGAATTCCCGTGGGCGTTCAGTGTTTCAAGCTGGCGGGGCTGAGTCTGTTGCCCTTCGGCAAAGAGGTGCGGTACGGCGGCGGGGCGGGCAAAACCATTCTCAACGTGCTCTGGATCATTTTTTCCGGTTGGGTACTGGCGCTGGAGCATGCCCTGCTCGGCATTCTTTTCTGCATTACCATCATCGGTATCCCGTTCGGCAAGCAGTATTTCAAGCTCGCCAAGCTCGCGCTGATGCCGTTCGGCGCAACGGTCGTCAAGAAATAAGGACGTCAGGTTGGACGTAACCGGAAGCGCGGCTTATCCGGGAAAACATCCTCGCACTTCCCGCACACGTTTTTTTCAGGACGCCTCCGACGGAATGTCGGAGGCGTCTTTTCTGTGTCAGCTAAGCGAAAGCAATCAATTTGGCGCGTGAGTGCTAAAATCACATCGCTTCGCAGCTGCTTTATGCGTGATTCGCTCTCGCAATCTTAGCACTTTATATCATCAAGTGCTAAGATTAATAGATTATCAATACAATCATGTTTAATCGTTCATAATCTTCGGCTATAATAGGAAGTGTCAAAAGGAAAGGGACAGAGAGTGTACGGGCGGTGCCCGGGATCCTCTTCCCGCTTCCGTCTGACCGATCTTTTCCCGGGTCACGGATCCGGCGGGAAAGAAATTCCGAACATGTTGGAGGTACTTGATTATGTTTGGACTTATGCCTTATGCAAACCGCAATCATTCCGTTTCTTCTTATAATCCGTTCGCCGAAATGGACGACCTTGAAAAAGCGTTCTTCGGCAATCATTCGGTCGCCGAATTCAAGGCTGACATCCGCGACAACGGTGACAGCTACACGCTGGAAGCCGATCTGCCGGGATTTTCGAAAGATGACATCAAGGTCGATGCCGAAAACGGGTATCTGACCATTACCGCCGAGCGTCACTCGGAGGCCGAGGAAAAGGAGGGCGGCAAGAACCATTATGTCCGCCGTGAACGTTCCTTCGGTTCGTTCTCGCGTAGCTTTGATATTTCCGAGATCGACGAGGACGCGATCAAAGCAAAGTTTGAAAACGGTGTTCTGACCCTTGATCTTCCCAAACGGAAGGTTTCGGCACCGACCGCAAAGCGGATCAGCATTGACTGATTGACCGGCTCTTCCCCATTCCGTAACGGATGCGGCAAACAGTCGCGCGGCGGAATGGCATGCGCTATCCCGGTTCCCCGACAGATGCGGGGGACCGGAGCGGGTTACAGCCGCCCGGGCACCCGGATCCCGACAGATGCGGGATCGTGTTCCGACAGATGCGGAGCAGGTGCGTCCGGGTGGTGCGGTGTCTGCTTTGACAGCCGCAAAGCTTTGAATTTTTGATTCTTGCGCTCCCCTGTTCCGACAGACGCGGAACAGGGGAGTTTTCGTTTCCGGATTCACGTTCAGACAGACACAGGGCGCTTCCGGAAACAGCGGAATACAAAAACAGCCTCTCTTTGACGGACGGTATCCGACAGAAGAAAGGCTTTTTTGTGTAACGGGGAGGTTTTCCCGCCCCCGCGGGGCGGCGGAAGTCCCCGCCCGCGCCGGAGGCGCTAGGTGGGGGCGGAAGTCGCCCCGCGGGGGCAAGGGAGCCGCATGACACAGAAAGCCGCCCTCCGGTGCCGCGGAATGTGGCGCCGGAGGGCGGAAGTAACTCTGCTCCGGGATCGGAAACCCAAAGTCAGCAATCCGTCCCGCAGGACGAACAGGTATCGCAGGAGGCTTCCCCGCCAGCGGGGGCGGCGGTACCCTTTTTCTTTTCATGCAGCGCCCGCAGTTCCGGATCGAGCGACTCCGCGACCTTCATCATGATCGCGCACTCCATCCGCTTGCGGAAGAGCTCACAGCCGTACTCATAGATTCCCTTGATGGAGCCCGTCGCATGATAAGCATTTGCGGCACAGCCGCCGGAGCAATAGAGCCTTGCCCAGCAGTCCTTACAGTCGGGGCGGGCATACGCGTTGCACAGTTTGAATTCGTCGCGGAGCGCCGTATTGACTACGCCATCCCAGAGGTTACCCATTTTGTATGCGTCATCGCCGACAAACTGGTGGCAGGGGTACAGGTCGCCCCACGCGGTCACCGCCATGTATTCGGTGCCGGAGCCGCATCCGGAAATGCGCTTGTAAATGCAGGGACCTCCTGTCAGGTCGATCATGTAATGATAGAAAGTGATCGGCTTGCCCGCCTTTTCCCGACGGAGCATTTCCTTTGCAAGGATCTCGTACTGGTCAAAAAGGATCGGCAGATCTTCCTTGGTGAGGGCATACGGGTCGTCCGGGGAACAAACGACAGGCTCCATGGAAAGCTCGGTAAACCCGAGATCTGCCATATGGAAAATATCGTTGGTAAAATCCGTATTGTTGTGCGTAAAGGTTCCGCGCATATAGTAACCGCGGTCGCCTCTCCGCTCGATGAAATGCTGAAACTTCGGAACGATGGTGTCGTAACTTCCCTTGCCCGAAACCGTGCGGCGCAGGCGGTCATGTACCTCCTTGCGTCCGTCCAGCGACAAGACCACGTTGTGGCACTCACGGTTCGCCCAGTCAATGACCTCATCGTCGAGAAGCACACCGTTGGTCGTGAGGGTAAAGCGGAAATTCTTGTTGTGCTCCTGTTCGATCGACCGCGCATAAGCAACGATCTCGCGGCAGACATCGAAATTCATGAGCGGTTCCCCGCCGAAGAAATCGACCTCCAAATTACGCCGTTTTCCCGAATGCTCCACAAGAAAATCAATGGCGCGTTTGCCGACTTCAAACGACATGAGCGCACGCTCGCCGTGATAGCGCCCCTGACTTGCGAAGCAGTAGTCGCAATTGAGGTTACAGGTGTGGGATACAAGCAGGCAAAGCGCCTTGACCTCGTTGGAACGGTTCTTGAAGTCGAACGCCATATCCGCGTATCTGTCCTCGGCGAACAATTTACCCGCAGTCTTCAGTTCCTCGATATCCGAGAGCACTTCGCGAGCGTCCTCTTCGGTGATCCTGTACTTTGCGGTAAGCTCCCGGACGATCTCGTCCGGCGTATGGGTTTCAAACATGCCGATCGCGTCATACGCGACCTCATCGACCGCATGGACAGAACCGCTGTACACGTCGAGCACGATATTGTATCCGTTCAGTTGATAACGGTGAATCATAAGTAACCAAGCCTTTCCCCGTCATGCGGGTGATTGATTTTCAAGGCAAAAGGAAAGCCGCCCTTCTGCGGAAGGAACGGCATTCATCCTTGCGTTCTCATGCCCGTGCGGCACCCGATGCCTCTGCTTACACGCGGTAAGCGACACCTGCGGGGACGACGCGGGGCAGCGATGACGACTTCCGGAAACCGGTCACCCGGCATCAGATCCGATCAGTCGTTATTGCACTTCTCGCACTCCTGGTTGGCAACGCCGCAGGAAGTCTTGCAGGCAGACTGGCAGGAGGTCTGGCATTCGCCGCAGCCACCGTTCTTTACGGAAGCGGCAAGATCACGCGTTTCAATGGTCTGAATTCTTTTCATGATCGTAAATTCCTTTACTGAAGATTTTTACAAAGTTCATTATAATATATTCCGCGCGGATTGTCAAGAGTTTTCGTCAACGAGCACCAAAATCTTTTCGGGTAACGAGCCGGAATTGCTCTTCACCGAGATTCCGCCGTCAGCAAATGCACGGATAGCGGAAAGCAGCCGTCCGTCGATCACTTCCCCCGGAACGCCGAGCGGGATGCCCGGAGGATAGGCAAACACGTATTCGCCGAGCGTTTTGCCGAGCGATGCGACAAGCGGCACCAACCGCTTTTCCCGGTCGTGCGCTTCGGCAGAGGTCATCCGCTTTTTCAAAAGAAAGTGCGGGAATGAAGAAATCCCCTGATCCGTTGAATCACATATGGTTGTTGTGCGACTTTCCGCAGCGGAACCGTCGCACCGTCCGGTCAGATAGCGGTCGATCTCTCCGAGCGCACGCGTCAGCCGGGCAAATCCCTCGTCGGTATCTGCGATGGAAGTCAAGCAGATCAGATACCCGGGATACGCCATTTCGGTTTCAATCCGGTAGTCCCGCCGCAGGCGTCCGGCAAGCGCGGGACCGGGCAACATCCGCGGACCGGTCAGAATCACCAGCTTTCCGGGGTCATACGCATAGCATACGTCCCCCCGGTACAACCGGAGCGTCTGCCACGCTGCCGCGTCTGTC
This sequence comes from uncultured Eubacteriales bacterium, assembly GCA_934525675.1. Taxonomy (GTDB): domain Bacteria; phylum Bacillota; class Clostridia; order Oscillospirales; family CAG-272; genus CAKVOU01. Next base: position 54,381 of record CAKSZH010000001.1, on the reverse strand, counting down.
CGGAATCCGGAAAGCCGCCGGGAATAGGCGGAAAACAGCCGCTCGCCGTCCGTTTCCAAAAGCTCTGCGCAGTTTTCCATGGACGCAAGCAACAGGTACGACGGACTGGAGGTCTCAAACACCGCGAGCTCACGCATGATGTCGGCGGCGAACTGCTCTTTTGAAAGAAGCAGTGCCGTCTGCGTCAGCGACGGAAGCGTTTTGTGCAGGCTCAGCACAACCGCGTCTGCGCCCAGGACATACGGGCTTTCCGGGAAATCCGGAGAAAAGCCGAGGTGGGCACCGTGCGCGGCATCCACGAGGAGCGTCGCGCCATGCGCGTGAACCGCCGAAGCAATTGCCCGGATATCGCTGACCACGCCTTCATAGGTCGGGGAGGTCAGGATGACGAGCCGGGTATCCGGAAACGCATCAAGCGCCGCGCTTACCTTCCCCGGCAGAATGTCCAGAAAGATCCCGTCCGACAGTTCGGGAAGCAGGTATTCCGCGCGCAGCCCGCAAAGCTCGACCGCGTGATACACGGACCGGTGGCAGTTTCGCGCGACAAGCACCCGATCGCCGTACTTTGTCAGGGCGCGGACGGCGGCAAGAATCCCGCAGGTCGAGCCGTTGACCAGGGGAAACGCGCGGTCGGCGTGAAACAGACGCGCAAATCGCCCGGCAAGCGTGCCGAGTACCCCGGTCATCTCGTGAAGGTTGTCAAAGCCCTCCACCTCGGTGATATCCTCCCCGACAGGGAGCCCGCCCCCGAATTCCGGGTTGCGTTTATGCCCCGGCATATGCATGGGGTAAAGCTCCTTCTGTGCGTCCCCGGTCAGGAGACCGTAAAGCGTCCTCATTTCTTTGGGCGCTTGATATAGGGCATCTCGGTGTCGGTCTTGCCGTCACCCGTGGTATCCACATAAATGGTGTCCACTTTTCCGTCGCCCGTCGTATCCACAAAGGTCCGCGTGCCCTTGGTAGCGGATTCCGCCTTACCGATCTTGCCGAGATACCGGAGCAAGCCGTACACAAAGTACACCACCGTCAAAACGAGCACCACCGCACCGATGACGCGGAACAGCCAGTCCACGACCTTGCAGGGACCGACCGCAACCAGAAGAACGCCGACAAGGATGCGCGGAAGCTCCTCCCGGAACTGTGCGCCGGTATCGGTCGCCTTGGAAATGCGGATCACGGGAATGACGATGAGACAAAGCCCCACGATGATCATCATGACGAAATTGCGGGAGATCAGGAGCGCAAGCGACAGAAGCACGGCAGCACCGTAGAGAATGATCCCCGCGGCAGAGCCCTCTTCCCCGTTGTGCATCAGCGCGTCAAGGAACGGGGGGATGGATACCACAAGACCGACGATCCCGCAGAGAACGGCGAGAACGCCGAACATCTTGTCCGCGTGGAAAAGCAGGAGAATGCCGACGGCAAGCCCGACCGCGCTGGTCACAAGAAGCGAGGCAAGATTCATTTTTTTCATGTTGCTTTGATTCATGGCTGAAGGATCCTTTCAAGAAATGATCTGTCATACCGCCCGGGCGGTGTGGATTCGGGAAAAGATGAAATGATTATAGCAAAAAATCATGAAGTCAATGTAAATTCCGGAAATACGGAAGAATTCCGGCGGGAACCTCGTCGGATACATCTTCCCCGCGCGCAAGCCGTTCCCGCACCTCGGTCGAGCTGACCGAGGCAAGCAACGGGTCCGCGTGCAGAAACAACGTATCGATGCGCGGATTGTGTTCTCTTAAATAATCCGCCATGTAACTCTCATAGGTGAAATCGGTTTCGTTGCGGATACCGCGGACGATGACATCCGCGCCGCTTCTGTCAAAAAAGTCCACCATCATGCCGGCATCCGCCACCACGGTGACGTTCGGAAGGTCTCGGCACGCCACCTCCGCCATCTGCCGGCGCAGGTCCTGCGGAAAGAGACTTCCCTTCTTCAGGTTGTTCATCACCGCAACGATCACATGGTCAAATATGCCCGCCGTGCGGGTGATGACATCCATGTGTCCCTTGGTAATGGGGTCAAAAGTACCGGTGACCAATGCAGTTTTCATGGGGTCTCTCCTCCTCCCGGGAAGGTCAGGAACGCAACAGCCGCTTTGCCGTATCGTACCCGCCTGACTGCAAAATGCGAGGCAAGCGCCGCGTCATCACCGAACACGTCCCGCTCCTCCCCTGTTTCCGCAACCACGATCGCGCCGGGGGCGAGCTTCCTCCCGGATACAAGGAGCGCAAGCGTTCCTTTTGTCAGCCCTGCCGCATACGGGGGATCGACAAACACCAGGTCATACTGCCCGGCGTCGGAACGGAGAAACGTTGCGACATCCGAAGAAACCACGCGGCAGGCATCGGCGAAATGTGTTTTTTCGATGTTCTTTGCGATGATCGCCGCCGCTTCTTTTGACGCGTCCACAAAGGTCGCGCGGGCAGCGCCGCGGCTGATCGCTTCCAATCCCAGCTGTCCGGAACCGGCAAACAGATCAAGCACCCGTTTGCCCTCCACCTTGCCGTACAGAATGGAAAAGATCGCTTCCTTGGCGCGCTCGGTCGTCGGGCGGGTCTCGTTGCCCTCCAGCGTGAAGAGGTGTGTCCCTCTGGCTTTTCCGGTGATAATTCTCATCATTGACGGTCTGTCTCCTTTATGGGTTCGCGCGATTGAATCGGGGAATGCGTTCCGCGGTACGTCGGTACGGCTGGTATGCGCGGAGTACCTGAAGCATTTTGCAGAAATCAGGTCATGCCTCCGGCGGCTGCGCCCCCTCGTTTCTGTGCAGATAAGCGTACACCTTCCCCGCGTCTGTTTCGGAAATTCCTTTGGCCGCGGCAATCTGCTCTTTCGTTGCCGCCCGGAGCTTCCCGAGTCCGCCGAACATGGAAAGCAGTGCTTTCGCCTTTGCCGGTCCGATGCCGGGGATTTTTTCAAGCGACGAGGTACGGAGCGTTTTTCTCTTTCCCGCGCTCATACGGGAAACGGTAAAGCGGTGTACCTCCTCCTGAAGCTGATAAATCATGAGGAACACCTGCTTATCCTTGGCTATGCTGATTTCCCCGTCCTCCGAGCAAAGTGCGCGGGTCTTGTGGAAATCGTCCTTAACCATGCCGAACACGGGAATGTCCAATCCTCTTTCCCGCATCAGCTCCCGGATCACGCCGACGTGTCCGCGTCCGCCGTCCAGAAGGATCAGGTCGGGGCGCTCCGAAAACGATCCCGAGGGGTCCGAAAGATGATCCAGCCGGCGGGAGAGCGCCTCGCGCATACTGGCGTAGTCGTCGGTCCCCTCCACCGTTTTCATTTTGAACACGCGGTAGTCCGACCGCTTGCATTTTCCGTCCGCTAAGACGACCATGCCGGCAGTCAGCTGTTCCTTGCCGAAGTTGGAAATATCGTAGGATTCAATCCTTGAAGGATAGGTTTCCAGCCCCAGAAGTCCGGCGAGACGGAGGAGTGCGCCCTCCTCCTTTTCGGTGTCGATGCGGTAACGCTTACAGCGTTCCTCCGCGTTGTCGCGCACCATGTCGCAAAGCGTTTTCCATTCTCCGCGGCGCGGGGTGTGTACCGTGATTTTGCGCCCGGCACGCCCGGTCAGGTACTCTTCCAGCGTCTCCCGGTCCTCGCCGAGATCAAAGGACAAAAGAATCCTGCGCGGGATGAACTCGCGCATCTGGTACAGTTCCAGAAGAAACGCCGCCATTTCGCTCTCATCCGGGATGCGGTCCGCACCGAACAGAAAGTCCGACTTGTCCATGACGGCGCCCCGGCGGATAAAGAACACCGACACGCAGGCGCACACCTCATCGGCATACAGCGCGACCACGTCGGATTCCTCATCGGGAGAGGCAACGACCTTCTGCCGCTCGGTCAGACGGTCCAGCGCCCGCACGGTATCGCGGAAGCGGGCGGCGGACTCAAAGCGTTCCTCCTCCGCCGCGCGGAACATCTCGGTCTCCAGCTCCTTTTTGACCTCTGCCGTGTCGCCCTTCAGCACGTTTTCCGCAAAGCGGATACGCCCTGCGTACTCCTCCGGCGTGACCGTTCCGGTACAGACTCCGCAGCATTTGCCCATCTGATAATACAGGCAGGGACGTTCCTTGCCGATGTCGCGCGGAAAACGGCGGGTGCAGGTGGGGAGCGCAAAGATGCGTTCCAGCGCACCGATGACGGAAAAGACGGTCGAGGTACCGGAATAGGGTCCGTAGTAGCGTCCCTTGTCGTTTTCCCGTTTACGGGTCATGACGAGGCGCGGATAGGTTTCCGGCGTTACTTTGATATAAGGATAAGATTTCGCATCCTTGAGGCGGATGTTGTACTTTGGGGTGTACTCCTTGATGAGCGTATTTTCAAGCGACAGGGCTTCGATCTCGGTATCGCAGAGAAAATAATCGAAATCCGCGACCGACGCCGCCATGCGCGCGACCTTGATCTGCTTTTCGCTGTTCTGGAAATACTGGGACACGCGGTTCTTGAGCTTGCGCGACTTGCCGACATAGATGACCTTGCCCGTCACGTCGCGCATGACGTAAACGCCGGGACGAAGCGGGAGCGTATTTGCTTTTTCCAGAAGCTCCGCACGCGTCAGGCGCGTGCGCGGTTGATTCTCTTCCATTCGTATGCTCCCCTTTCGTTTATTGATGGCGGCTGATTCTGTTCCCGTGTCCGGCAGACGCGGGGCGTTGATAACAATCCGGTCAAACAAAACGGCGCAGCCCGCTCGGTCTCCGAGTCCGGAACTGCGCCGTTTTCATTCTCAATCCTGCATGGTCCGCAAGCCGTCTCCCTCTTATTCGGAAAAACCGGTGTCGATCAGCTCGCAAAGTCCTTCCAGTGCGGAATTCTCATCCTGTCCGTCTGCGATCAGGGTGATCTTCATTCCCTTTGCAATGCCGAGGGAAAGCACGCCGAGAAGGCTCTTTGCGTTGACCTTACGGTCGTCCCGCTCCACCCAGATGGAGGATTTGTAACAGTTGGCTTTCTGAATGAAAAACGTAGCAGGTCTTGCGTGAAGCCCGCTTGCATTGTTGACAACTACCTCTCTTGAGATCATGTTTTGCACCTCTTCAGACGGATTATACTTTTGCATTCTATCATTAGTATAGCAAATCCGCCCCTCAAAATCAATAGTCAAACCGTCGGCTTTTTTCATAAAAATGCCCGAAAAGGTCGTTCATATATCGGATAAAGTGCCTATGTCAGCCAACGATCCGGCGCATCATCCGCCGGGATTCAGTGCTTTTCGATCTCGGTCACCACAAGGGTGAAGTCCGCAAGCTCCGTCCGGACACGGATGGTCTCGCCCGGCGTGACGTGAATCTTGCCGTCCAGAAGAAAACTGCCGCTCGCATCATAATACCCGCTTGAGAGCACCGCTCCCGTCGCGTCCACCAGCGCTTCGTCCGGATAACTGACGGAAACATAGTTCCCGCTGTCGTCCCGGATCAGAACGTTCGCCGCGCTGACGGCAAGGGCGGAGCCGCTCTCGCTGGCATCGTTCGCTTCCAGAACGCCGAATTTCTTGCCGGAATCGCTGAAATACACCTGATCCCCTGCGCGCAGGTAATTCGGGAGCATATAGGATACGTTGCTCACGCGGAAACGGATCTCATAAGTCTCCTTCGTCGCGCTGACCGTCGGGTTCTTAGCGGAATACACGCGGAAGGCGATGCCCGCGATGGCAGCGAGAATGAGGAGAATGATGACAATATCGATGACACTGCCGATACCGAAACGGAATTTCTTTTTCGCTCCGGCGGACTGATTCTGCTGATTCACCTTGTTTCTCCCCCTTTCTTAGGTCAGGTTATCGTTGAGTGCGATACAGGTTCCGGTCCCGGTAAATCCGGGGAACATCAGGGAATACTCCGAACCGACCGCGATCCGGATTCCGCCGACCGTATACCCCGTTCCCTCGCTGTACTCCGCGTCCACGCGGATGGTCACCGTCAGATCGACGTAACCGGGGTACGGCAGAAGCGCCGCCGTACCGCCCGCGCCTTCCCCGTCACCGGGGACATATGCGACATAAGTGGAGGGATTGCTTTCCACATCCGCGCTGACCGTGCCGAAGGACTGCTTTTCCTTTGCGTTCAGCACCGCATTTCCGCTGGCGATCGCGGTCACGAAATCCTCGCTGACCCGCCGGAACACCACCGTATATTCGATGGTTTTGGTTTCGGTCTTACTTTTGAACAGACTGCCACCGAACACCCCTCTCACCACGAAAAAGGCGATCACGGCAAGCACCAATAAGATGACGATCACATCGATCGCGTTGATCGGCGAAGAACGGCGGGGAGACTGCCCCGGCGCTTTGCCGAGGCGGCGTACCCGGATCCTTTCCCCCGAGGAACCGGATACAAACGCTTCCTCCGGGGAAAGCTCTCCGGAATCGGTTTCCGGTTGCAGATTCTTTTCGTCTTCTGACATTTTGATTCTCCTCTCAATTCAAAGCAATAACGCGGCTCCGGATCCCGGTCAGAAACGAACCGTCACTTCCGCTTCCCCGGGAGAATTCTCCGTGGGGAGGTAGGTGCGTTCGGTCTCCTCTTTGCCGACTCGGACATACGCCGCAGTCAGTCCGATGACCGCCCAGAACAAAAAGCAAACGCTGTAATTATACCAGATATAATCCGCAAGTCCCATAATCATGGTGCCGAGAACCCCGCAGAGTCCGGCGATCACCATCACGCGCATACGCTGATCCGGCATTTTTTTGAGACTACCGAGACACATCTGCACGAACAGGAACATACAGACCAGAAACACGATAAGCCCGACCACGCCAAGCTCCGCAAGAATTTCCAGATAGAGACTGTGGCTGTGCATGACGGTCTCAATCCCGGAAAGCGCGTACAGGGGATACACTTCCCCGAACGCGATCTCTCCGACACCGACCCCGCCGAGGAGGTGGTCACGGATCATGTTGCCGACCCCACGCCACGTGTACACACGGTACAGGGTGGAAGAATCCCCGAGATTGCCGATGCTTGCAAACCGCCCCGTAATACTGTCAAGCAAGGAATACCCGGTCAGGTACGGAGAAAGATAGGTGGCACCCGCGTATACGGGAAACGCGGCGAGCAGAATAGTGCTGAGCGTCTTATGACTGATGAGCAGCAGCATGAACACAAACGCCACCACCGTCCCGAGCCACGCGCCGCGCGACCAGGTCAGGATCAGACAAGCAGCCGAGACACCCGCAGCGATCGTCAGGAAAAAGCCGGTGGAAAAACGGCGCTGAGTGATGATGAAGCCGAACAGAAGCGGCAGAATCAGCACCAGAAATACCGCAAGCATATTCGGATTCTTGAATACGGAGGTCACCCGACCGGAGATCCCCGAAAACAGGCTCTGATCCAGCCAGCTGTTCTCCGCATATCCGAGCGCATACTGCACAACGCCGACAACCGATACCAGCGTGCAGGAGGTTCCGAGCGCAATCGCGCACCGGCGGAGCCAGACCCGCGTCCGGGCAAGGTTGAGAATCAGGAAGAAGCCGCCCGCGATGAGAAACGCGTACATCAGCGCCGACCGGAGAGATGCCTTCCCGCCGAGCGTGAAGAATCCGCCGAAGAGCACGAGAAGCACAAAGAATCCCACCATTCCCTCAAGAAGCCCGAAGCGGAAGGTACGTCTTCCGCAGATCAGCTTTGAGAGATACCCGATCGCCGTCACTCCGAGAATACAGGACAGATACAGCGTCGGATGCAGCGTAAAGGACAAAAACGGACAGACAAGGAGCGTGACGACCGCCCCCATTTCCGGCTGATACAGGACCATCGCGGCAAGCACCGCCAGAAGCGCGATGCCGGGGAGCACCAGAGGATGCACAAAATAGGTCAGGCACCCGCAGATCACCGCGACGGAGACCGCGACCACATATCTGGTGCCACTCACACGGGGCGCCGATTTGAGGTCATCCTCATCCACCCCGAAAATGTCCACGAGCAACCAATGGAAAATACGGCTTCTGCCCAGCGCCTCGGCAAGCGATCTGCCGGAAAAGAACATCGGCAGCGCAGTCAGCAGAAAGACGGCACCCGTCAGAATCAGACCGACATCGGGACCGCTCGTGTTTCCGCGGAGCACCAGCCGGAGCACGAGGGTGTACACCCCGTACACGGCAAACAGCACGCCGTACACGCTGAGAGAACATTCGAGAAGCAGATTCCGCAGTCTCCGGATGAGCCGGAGAACCCGGCTGGACTCAAATACACCGGCGATCCGGCGGCGAAGCAGCCGCCCGGCGCGCCCGACACCCGCCAAGCCCCTGCGGAACCGACCGCCGAACCCGTCAAACGCCGCCATATTCAGGCGGTCATAGGAGGTGAAGAATCTGCCGAGAAAACTGGTGGCAAAGAGCGAGTAAATCCACGCCGTAAAGCGGTTGACCGCGCCGAGAACTTTTCCGCCCGCGCCGCTGCCGCTTTCCTGTTTCTTCATAGGTTCTCCTCCTTTCCGTCTTCGATGGGGTCTTCCCTGCCGGGTGCTTCCATGTCTCCGGACACTTTTTTGATTGATTTTTTTCCGGCTCGTTTCTTTCCGCCGGGCTTTTCGGAATCGGGATGCTCCCCGCCGGGGAACAGTTGCTCCGGTCCTAGAAGATCGGGGCGGTTTTTCCGGGTCAGTTCCATTGCCATCTCTTCCCGCCAACGGTCCACCTTTGCGTGGTCTCCGGAAATCAGCACGTCCGGCACCTTCACGCCGTGGAATTCATAAGGTCTTGTATATTGCGGATACTCCAGCATACCGGACGCGATGCTTTCCTTTTCGTAGCACTCCGGAGAATCCAGAACGCCGTCCACCATGCGGGCAACGCAATCGACGAGGATGCACGCGGGGATTTCCCCGCCCGTCAGCACGTAATCGCCGATGGAAATCTCCTCGTCCACGATCTCGTCCACGATCCGGCGGTCCACGCCCTCATAGTGCCCGCACAGAAGAATCAGTCCGTCATAGTCGCGCGCCAGCTCCGCGGCGCGCTTCTGGGTCAGCACCTTACCGGTGGGAGAGAGGTAAATCACATGATTGGTCCCCGTAAAGCCGTCCTCCGCCTGCGCCCTGAGGACCCCCTCGTAACAGGCATAGATCGGCGGCGCCGCCATGAGCATTCCCTTGCCGCCGCCATAAGGGGTATCATCCACGCGGCGGCGCTTGTCCTCCGAGTAATCACGGATGTTGAAGGAACGCACCGACAGGTACCCCGCGCGCTGTGCGCGCCCGATGATACTGCTCCCGAGCACCGTGTCCACCAGCTCCGGGAACAGGGTCATAATGTCAAACCGTTTCGTCATCGTCGAGCATGCCTCCGATCGGCGTGACAAAGACGCCCTTCTCCGTGTCCACCCGCCGGATGAATTCCGGCACTGCGGGGATCATTGCGTCCTCTTTCCCGGGACGCTTCACCACATAAATATCCGACGCGCCGGGATGGATGACCTCCCGGAGAGTTCCCAGAACTTCCCCGCTGTCCGCGTCAATGACGGGAAGTCCCGTCAGGTCGGCAATGAAAAATCCGCCGACAGGCAGGGGGATGTCCTCCCTTGCCGCATAAACCACGGTCCCGCGCAAGCGGTTCGCCGCCTCCTCGTTCTCGGTTCCGGCAAGGTGCATGAGCACAAATTGACGGAACACCGAGGCACTTGTCACCCGCACCTCGCAGTAGTCGTTCCCGTTGCGGAAAAAGATCCTGCCAAGCCCCGCAAGCACTTTCGGCGTATCGCACCAGGACTCCAGCTTGATATCTCCCCGGAAACCGTGCGTATTGATGATCTTTCCGCATTCCAGATACGCGTCCCTTGCCATGGTTCCGCCCCTTTTTCTCACATATATTTAATATATTTTACCACATCTTTTCCCTTTTTGCAACGGGTTGCCCCTGATTTTGTGTGCCGGAGCAAATTTTTCCCGTGCGCGCAAAGATTTTTCCGAAGATTGCTTGCTTTTCGGCGGCAAATCATGTATAATAGATACAAATGTAATCACGGAGGCTCAATTTATGAATTGGAATGCACTTATTACCCTTGCAGAGGGTACAACGAATAACACCCAGCAGGGTGGCTGGCAGAACTGGCTGATGACCGGCGTTATGCTTGTCGGCGTTCTGGTCGTCGGATACTTCTTCATCATCCGTCCCCAGAAGAAACAGGAGAAGGAAGCAACCGCGCTTCGCAACAGCCTGCAGGTCGGCGATGAAATCACTACCATCGGCGGCATCATCGGCAAGATCGTCAGCGTCAAGGACGAAACCGTCACCATCGAGACCAGCCACGACCGCACCAAAATGCGTCTGCTCAAGAGCGCAATCCGCTCGGTCGATGTCAAGGCTGAGGATGCGCAGGACTGACCGTTTGTTCTAAAAAAATCTCCGCCGCATACAGTGTACCGATCTTTCGGTATTCTGTTGGGCGGAGGTTTTTGTTTTATGAAAAAGAATCAGGCATATCCGCGCGCCGGCGCGCCCCGGTCGCTCGCCGTTTCCCGCGCGCACGAAGGCGGAGGAGACGCGGAGAAAACCGGTGTGCTTCCCGTTCTCTCCGGTGCGCTCCGCGCCCTTCCCGTTTCCATACTCTCCGGGTTTCTGCTTCTCCTCATCTGCGCAGGGGTTGCATACGCGCAAGCGGATCCCGACGCGTTTCTCACGCCACTCGGGGTCGGTGCGGCAGGACTTTCCGCCGTCATCGGAGGGATTGCCGCCGTGCGTTTCAACCGCGGCGGAGCGCTCCTCTCGGGGCTCTGCGGCGGAATTCTCTACACAGGCATTCTGATGATCCTGTCGCTCTGCTTTTTCCGCGACGCGGGAAGCGGATACTCCCCCGCCGTCAGCCTGTTTTTACACGCGGGAATCATTCTTCTGGAAGTACTCGGCGGATTTCTGGGGCTGCCGCGCAAAAAATCGCCGGCGCCGGGACGGCACAGGGTGCCGAGGTGAAAAGCCGCGTCCAAAAAGCCCGACGGTCTCCTGACCGTCGGGCACAACCGACCGTGTAGCCGGAGCGACTGCGCAGGCTCTCCCCCACTGCCCATATCGTTAGCGATACACATTCGTCGAATTGTCATGATAAAACCGGGAACCGGTGTTCACTCCGCCGCGCGTTCCGTCTTCTTTCCTCTGCACGCAAGCAACGGATAGACCCGGTTGACCAGAATCACTGCGAGAACAATCTTGGCAGCGTCCACCGGCAGATACGGCACGACGCACATGCCGAGCACCGAACCGAGCGCGATTGCACCGTTGACCGAGGCGTACCGGATGACAAACCACGCAGTCCCGAAGAAATAGCAGACGAGAAGCCCGAGCGTCATGCCGACGGCAAGCGACCACAGCCGTCTTCCGAAGTGCTCGGCGAACATTCCGACAATCAGCGCGATGAACAGAAATCCAACCACATATCCCGCGCTCGGTTTGGCGATGAGCGCATAGAGATTGGAGAACCCGGAAAACACCGGAACACCGCATGCACCGAGCGCAATCCAGACAAGCACAGACGCGCACCCTGCCCGCCAGCCGAGCAGTCCCGCGATCGCGAACACCGCAAATGTCTGGAGCGTGAACGAAATATCACTCGCGGGATACGGAATGGCAAACCACGAGCAAACGGTGATCAGCGCCGCGCCCAGCGCGATACGGACAAGCATTGCAATTTTTCCCTGTTTCATAACGATTCTCCGGTTTCTGCGTGATATGATCGGTACCCCTACCCTGTCCGCCGCGTCGTCTTGCTGTCCGAGTGCCGATTTTCTCTGATTGTACCATATTCCGGTCCGATTGTCAACCAAAAATTTAAGCTTTGGTTTACAATTAGCCGTAATTTGGTTAGGTATACAAATTGTGATCGTTTTTTGTTGGGAATTTGTTTTTTTTGTCAATTGAATTTCACCCGGATTTCATATAGAATGAATAAGTAATTGATTTTATTTGCCGAGGTGTCAGATATGAAACTTCTGGAAGATCGGATCCTGAAAGACGGCAAAGTCGGCGCAGGCGAAGTCCTGAAGGTCGACAGTTTCCTGAACCATCAGATCGATGTGGACTTTCTGTGCAAGCTCGGAGAAGAATTCTACCATTTATATAAGGATTGCGGTGTAAACAAGGTGTTAACCATCGAGGCGTCCGGAATAGGAATCGCCACGCTTACAGCGCAATTTTTTCATTGCCCCCTGGTCTTCGCAAAGAAAACCAAGACAAACAATATCTACGGCGACGTGTACACTTCCAAAGTGGATTCCTATACCCACGGCACCACTTATGATATTGTAGTCTCCAAGCAGTTCCTGCTCCCCACCGACCGCGTTCTCATCATTGACGACTTTCTTGCCAAAGGAAGCGCCCTGAACGCTCTCATTTCCTTAGTCAAGGATGCCGGTGCAACGGTCGTCGGTGCAGGCATCGTCATTGAAAAAGCATATCAGCCGGGCGGGAAGCTCATCCGGGACATGGGTGTCCGGGTCGAATCTCTCGCACGCATCGCTTCCATGAGCGTGGAAGACGGCATCCGCTTCTGTTAAAGGTCATACGCACCGCCTGCGGGCGGTGCGCTCCCCCGCCCCGGAAACGGTGCCTTTCCTTTTTGTTTCCGGATTTTCATTATCCGGATTGTCCCGCGCGGGGCATATCCCCGCCTGATTCCCGATTCAAAGGGAAAATCCCTTTTGAATAGATTTCCCAACAAAATTTACGGAGGAAAAAACAATGTTCAAGAAGCTTCTCTCTTTCGCACTCGTCATTGTCACGGTGCTCTCCTGCGCTGTGATCTTTGCGTCCTGCGGCGACAAGGACGGTGGAAAAACCGGACCCAAGGACACCCTCAAGGTCGGCGCAATCCTGGTCGGTGACGAAACCGAAGGTTACACGCTCGCTCACATGAACGGCATTGACGCAGCTATCAAGGCGATCAAGGAAAAGACCGGTAAGACCGTCGAGATCGTGTACAAGAAGAAGATCGGAGAAAACGAAGCATGTGCAGAATCCGCAGAAGCACTGATCGCGGACGATTGTACCCTCATCATCTCCAACTCCTACGGTCATCAGGACTTCATCAAGCCCGTCGCCGACAAGTACCCGAAGATCTCGTTCGTGGCAATGACCGGTGACTTCGCCGCAATCTGCGGTGCTTCCAATATGCACAACGCTTTCACGAACGTTTACGAATCCCGTTACGTTTCCGGCGTGGTCGCAGGCATGAAGCTGAAGGACATGATCGAAAAGAACGAGATCCTCGACAGCAACAAGAAAGACGGCAAGATCAAGATCGGTTACGTCGGTGCATACCCCTACGCAGAGGTCGTTTCCGGCTACACCGCATTCTTCCTCGGCATTCAGTCCATCGTTCCCGAAGTGACCATGGAAGTTGTCTACACCGATTCCTGGTTCAGCGAAGCACTGGAAGGTCAGGCTGCTGAATACCTGATGAGCCAGGGCTGTGTCATCATCGGTCAGCACGCAGACTCCACCGGTGCACCCAGCGCTGTTCAGAAGGCTCGCGAATCCGGAAAGTACACCAACGTTTACAGTGTCGGCTACAACGTCGATATGCTCACCGCTGCGAAGGACGTCGCTCTGACCTCCGCTGCAAACAACTGGGAAGTCTATTACGAATTCCTGTTCACTCAGATGCTCGCAGGCAAGGAAATCCCCACCGACTGGGCTGCAGGCTACGCACAGAATGCAGTTGCCATCACCGCACTCGGCACCGCTTGCGCTGAGGGTACTCAGGCAAAGGTTGACGAAGTGGTCAAGGCAATCAAGGACGGCTCCCTCAAGGTCTTTGACGTGAGCAAGTTCACCGTCGGCGGTAAGCAAATCACCGAAGAGAATGCAAAGATTGACCTGTCCTACAAAGTCTTCACCGGCGACACGCCGAAGCTCGTGTACCAGGGCGAGACCAAGAACGCTCTTGTGACCGAGAACGGTGTGACCTACTTCAGTGAGTCCACGCTCCGCGCGGCTCCTTACTTCGCGATCCGCATTGACGGCATCGTCGAGAACACGGACAAGTCGTTCAAAAAGGACTGATTCTACATTTGTTTCCGTTTCGGTCAAACGATAAACGGAATGACACACCCGAAGGGAAACGGATCTCCGTTTCCCTTCCCGTGTTCAGAAAAGCATTTTTCAAAAGCCTCCCTTCTCTGAACTTTTTCCTTTTTTTATCTGTCGGACAAGCCGCACGAGGCGTCCTCCGGCAAAACCCAGCTCTTGGAAAGGATGAATGCTTTGAACGCTCCGATCGCAGTCCGCATGGACAATATCACCAAAACATTCGGCTCCATCACGGCAAACAGCCACGCAAGTCTGGAAGTCAGACAGGGAGAGATCCTTGCCCTTCTCGGCGAAAACGGCAGTGGCAAAACCACCATGATGAATATGCTTGCCGGCATTTATTACCCGGACGAGGGAGAGATCTTTGTCAACGGGAAGCCGGTAACGATCCGTTCCCCGCAGGACGCTTACGCAGTCGGCATCGGCATGATCCATCAGCATTTCAAGCTGATCGATGTGTTCACCGCCGCGGAAAACGTCGCGCTCGGCATCAAAAACGAACGCTACAACTTAAAGCTGGTGCGCAAGAAGATTCTGGAAATCTGCGACCGCTACGGCTTCAAGATGGATCCCGACCAGAAGGTCTACGACATGACCGTCTCCGAAAAGCAAACGCTGGAGATCATCAAGGTGCTCTACCGCGGCGCGGACATTCTCATACTGGACGAGCCGACCGCCGTACTGACCCCGCAGGAAACCGAGAACCTCTTCAAGGTGCTCCGCGCGATGAGAGAAGACAAAAAGTCTGTCATCATCATTACCCACAAGCTCCAGGAAGTGCTGGAGATCTCCGACCGCGTGACCATACTCCGCCACGGAGAATACATCGGCACGGTGGAGACCAAAGAGGCAAACACCCAGTCGCTCACCGAAATGATGGTCGGCAAAAAGGTGGAGCTCAACATTGACCGCCCCGAGCCCGTCAATCCACAGGTGTGTCTGGAGGTGTCCAACCTTTCCTGCCTGAATAATGAAGGTCGAAAGGTACTCGACAACATCAATTTTGAAGCTTACAGCGGCGAAATCCTCGGTATCGCGGGCATCTCCGGTTGCGGGCAAAAGGAACTGCTTGAATCCATCGCAGGACTTCAGGCGACCACGCCCGGTTCCAGCGTGCTCTACCACGCAGATGAGGAAGCCGACACGGAACAGCTCATCGGCATGAACCCGCGCAAGATCCGTGAGCTCGGCGTTACGTTGTCCTTCATTCCCGAAGACCGCCTCGGCATGGGGCTCATCGGCTCCATGGGCATGACGGGCAATATGCTGCTCCGCAATTACGGCGTCGGTCACTCCATTTTTGTGGAAACCAAGTCCGCAAAGAAGCTGGCAGAACAGATTCTGAACGAGCTGGAAGTCGTCACGCCGAGCATCAACACCCCGGTGCGTAAGCTGTCCGGCGGTAACGTGCAGAAGGTGCTGGTCGGACGTGAAATTGCCGCCGCACCGAAGGTACTCCTGACCGCCTATGCGGTGCGAGGACTTGACATCAATACCTCGTACACCATTTACAACCTGCTCAACGAGCAGAAAAAGCGCGGCGTTGCCGTGGTCTACGTCGGCGAAGACCTGGACGTTCTGCTCGCGCTCTGCGACCGGATCCTTGTTCTTGCGGGCGGTAAGATCAGCGGTATTGTGGATGCCAGAAGCGTGACCAAGGAAGAAGTCGGTCTTCTGATGACAGGACAGGGCCTGTCCGGACAGGGGCTGTCTGCAGAAAAACCGTCACACGTACCGGCAGATCAAGCAAGCGCCGATTCCCGCAAAGATTCCCCGGAAAAGGAGGGAGAAACCGATGACTGACACGACGAATACAGGCGCAGTCAAAGAAAAAGCCAAGCGCGAGCCGTTTCTGCGTGTTGCCAAGCGCAACACCATCAAGCCGTGGCAGGCAGCCTGCATCCGCGCCGGCGGCGTTCTGGTGGCGCTTCTCATCAACGCAATCTTCATTCTGGCAACGACGGGTGTCGATCCCATTACCGCATATGCAACCATGTTCCGCGGTGCGTTCGGCAACTCCATTTACATCTGGTCCACCGTCAACGCGACCGTCAAATTGCTTTGCATCGCGGTTGCGCTGGCTCCCGCATTCAAAATGCGATTCTGGAATATCGGCGCTGAGGGTCAAGTTCTCATCGGTGCGCTCATGACAGCCATCGTCATGGTCAACTTCGCGGACCTCCCCGCATATCTGCTCTTCCCTCTCATGTTTCTTTCCGCCGCGGTCGGCGGAGCGGTCTGGGCGGTCATTCCCGCCATTTTCAAGGCAAAATGGGGGACCAATGAAACACTGTTCACCCTGATGATGAACTATGTTGCCATTCAGCTCGTCAGCTTCTTCTACAACCTCTGGAAGGGCTCCTCGTCCTCGCTCGGACAGCTCAACAAGATCGGTCACGAGGGTTGGTTCCCTGCCATTATGGGTCAGAGAACCTTCATCAACGTCATTATCGTTGTGATTCTGACGGTCGTCATGTACTTCTATCTCTCCAAGACCAAGCAGGGCTATGAGATCTCGGTCGTCGGCGAATCCCAGAACACCGCACGGTACGCGGGAATCAACGTCAAGGCGGTTCTCATCCGCACCATGGCGATCTCGGGGCTTGTCTGCGGTGTCTGCGGCTGCATGACGGTCGCCGGACAGAGCCAGACTATCAGCACCAACATTGCAAGCGGATACGGCTTTACGGCGATCATCGTCGCATGGCTCTCCAAGTTCAACACCTTCTATATGGCAGGAATCTCCTTGTTCATCGTTGCGCTCGAAAAAGGCACTGCACTGATCTCCAACCGATACAGCAGCTTCAGTGCAAGCGCATGCGACGTTGTCGTCGGCATTATGCTTTTCTGCGTCATCGGTTGTGAGTTTTTCATCAACTATCGGGTCCTGCTCCGTGGAAAGGAGGCAGTGAAATGAATCTGTTTCTGACTTGGTTTTCCAGTGCCATTCTGTACGGAACGGTCATTCTGTACGGCGCCATGGGTGAAATCATCACCGAAAAAGCGGGGCATCTGAACCTCGGCACGCCCGGCATCATGGTGTTCGGCGGCGCGTTCGGGTTCCTCAGCGGCTTCCTTTATGAAAACTCCTGCACCGCGGCGGGAACCGAGCCGAATGCGTTCCTCATGCTGATGCTGACACTCTTCGTCTCCTTCCTTGCCGGTGTGATTGCCGGAGGAATTTACAGTTTCCTCACGATCACCCTGCACGCAAATCAGAATGTCGCAGGTCTGACGCTGACCACCTTTGCGGTCGGTATGGCAAAGTTTATGGCGGCGTTCTTTATCCCGAAGGGGCAGGTCTCCATCCGCGCGGCAGTAGCAAGCCGCCTGTACGGAGCGCACATCCCGGGACTTTCGGACATTCCCGTTGTCGGCAAACTGTTCTTCTCCTATGGCTTCATGGTCTACCTTGCCGTGATCCTGGCAATCGGCATGATGCTGATCTTAAACAAAACGCGCGTCGGTCTCAATCTCCGCGCGATCGGCGAAAGCCCCGCAACAGCGGACGCCGCCGGTATCCCCGTTACGAAATACAAGTATCTTGCAATTGCAGTCGGTTCCGGCATTTCCGGGCTGGGCGGCGCATTCTACCTGCTTGACATCAACAACGGCGGCTGGTCCACGCAGACCGGCAGCGAACTTCAGGGCTTCGGCTGGCTGGCTGTCGCACTGGTCATCTTCGCCGTCTGGAAGAGCGTTCAGGCAATCTGGGGCGCATACCTGTTCGGACTTTGCTACTGGGCATATCAGTACCTGCCTGCACTTCTGAACATCAAGGTCTCGACGGATCTTGCCAGAATGCTTCCTTACGTCGTCACGATCATCGTGCTGATTCTTATCAGCCTGCGCAAGAAGAGAGAAAATCAGGCGCCTGCTGCGCTCGGACTTTCCTACTTCCGCGAGGATCGCTGACCCACCTTCCCCCCACTCAGATAAAGTGTCCCCCATCGGATCCGGACAGGCAACCGCCTGTCCCGGTGCGATCCGACGGGGGCATTTTTGTTGGAGATTGGTCTTGCTATTCGCAAGGTTTTATTGTATAATGAATACAGATATGCTTCGCTGTACGTCCCCTGATATTCCGAACGCAATCAGGAGTGCGGATCGTGTCCGGCGAACAGCAGAAAAGGTCTCGGATCATTTCGGACATCCATTTTGCCGTAACGGATCCAAAGATTCAAAAGACCCCGGAGGTAGAGAAAATGAATTATACCGTAGTAAACGGTGAGGAAATGGCGGCGTATTTTCAGGTCAACCGCCCAGAATGCACAGACATTATTCCGTTCAACGGACAGATGGACATCGGTTCGCCCAAAGAGGATCTTCTGTCGGGCATGTTCATTGTCGAACGTCTCTCCGCATGGCACACGACCATCACCAACTATCAGGACAAAATCCTGAAATATCTGGATGCGTTCCGGGAACCGGAGGGTAACACCTATCATCTGTATTTCGAGGACAGCGCACGCAGCTATGCGAACATCCTGACGATTCTCGCATACCTTGACCGCGCGGGCTACCGCAAGCCGGTGGAGGTGACCTTTACTTCCCCCGACTACCGCGACCGGGAAACCAGAAAGGTGAAGCCCGCGGGGATGTTCAATCGCTACAAGGAATACTGCCGGAGCGGCAACAACACGGAAATGGTAAGAGAACTGCTTTACAGCGACGCGATCCTTGCCAGAACGCCGTCGGAAAATGCAGAGAAACCGCAGCATCCGGAACCGGCGACAGCGGATGCCTCGGGATCACAGGAAAACGGGTAAAGTTTCAAAGGAACGGATTCCCGCGAACCGCCTCCTTCCCGGCAGGTTGCACGTTTTTTCACGGATTGCACATTTCCCGTTGGCTGTGTGTTTCCGGCGACTGACACCATCCCCCGGATTGTGCCCGCCCGGCAATTGCTTTGCTCCGCAGGCGGGCGGAGTGCTTCCCTTGGGATGTGACGTCATTCCGGTAAACTGTGCGTCATCCCGCTTACACATCCCATAATCAAAGCCACCAAAAGAAAAGCCATCCGAAACCGGATGGCTTTTCTTTTGGCGATAAACGAAAATACGGAATTCTCTTCAGCTGACAGCGAACACTCAATACGGGATCGCAACCTTGCGTGCTGCCACGATTCTCTTCAGCTGACTGACAACAAGCACTCAATGCGGAATCGCGTCCTTATGCGCTACCACGATTCTCTTCAGCCGACAGCGAACACTCAATACGGAATCGCGTCCTTGTGCGCCACCACGAAATCGCTCGTTGCAGTCGCCTCGCAGAGGCACTTGTCGAATGACTCGCCCGCCATATAATGATGCAGGAAACTGGCGCCGAAGCTGTCGCCCGCACCGACGGTGGAAACCACCTTAACGTCGGCGGGCTTGGGAGACGGGATGGTCTTCCCTTCTTTTGCGTCATACAGCACAGAACCCTTTGCACCGAGCGTAAAGATGATGATTTTCAGGTTCGGATACTTGCCTGCGAGCTTTGCGGGAAGCAAATCTATCCCCTCGCCGTCCGCGGGAAGAATTCCGAGGTCGTAGATGTAATGCGCTTCCTCGTCGCTGATCTTGATGATCGTCGCCTTGGAGAGACAAAGCTCCAGGGACTCCCGGTCAAAGCAGTTCTTGCGGATATTAATGTCACAGAAGATCTCCGGGAACGTGCAATTCGCCAGAATATTCCGGAGCGCGGTACGCGATACGGGATCGCGCTGAATGAGCGTTCCGAAATAAAACACGTCGGCGTGGAGCGCATTGATCTTACCAATCACTTCCCCGTCAGCCACAATGCGGTCATACGCGGTCCCGGTCAGGACGTTATAGTTCGGAACTTTGTTTTCGTCCAGTGTCACCAGACAGGCGCCGGTTTCGTTGTCGTTTCTCTGGAGCAGATCGGTGCGGATACCGAATTTCTTCGCTGCTTCGATCGCGCGGTCGCCGAGAGAATCCTTCCCGACTGCGGAGAGGATATACGCCTCGTCGCCGAAATGTGCCGCATGACCACAGAAGTTGAACGGCGCACCGCCGATCACATCTCCGCTCTCATAACGGTCCCAAATGACCTCGCCAAATGCAATCAGCTTCATTGGGTCAGCCCTCCCAAACGGATTTCAGAGGCGCATACTCGACAGAGAGGTCGCTCACATCGCCGGAAATAACCATGGTATCAATATTGAGATCGGCAATGTTCTCCAGCGCCATCGGGTAAAGTCCGCCGTCCGTGAAGACTTCCGCCGTGCAGCGGTCCAGCACGATGCGGATCTCGCAATCGCCGTCGACGCAGTGAGTGATCGGCTCGTGACGGTCATGCAACCAGATCTCATTCTTCTCCATATCTACGGTGAAGTATGCGCCGAACAGGCTGACGAAGAACTTCTTATCCTTCTGATACCTGAATCTGAGAGTGAGGTCGCACGCGTCGTCGCCAAGATCGCGGAACGCCACCTGCTCCTTGCCGGAGACGGTCACGTTCTTGCGGAGAACCTCCTTGCGGAGTCCTGCAATCTCCTCCACGGGATAAGCCGTGAGCAGGTACTTGCCGTCAATGTTTTTCAGTTTGAGGTCAAGCGGCAGGCTCATCTGACCGCAGATCGGGTCGGTTCCCATGTCCAGGCACTCCCAGAGCACAAGGATCCGTCTGCCGTCGGGCATATCGGAAAAGGTCTGTCCGGCATATCCCCAGTCGCTGTTGCGGAGGGTCTCCACACCCTGGATCGGGACAAACTTACCGTCGCGGAATTCGCCGACGAGGTACCTGGTGGACGCGCCGTAGATGCACCACAGGTCGCGGCCGTCGTCCGCCCTGATGGGGAACATATCCGGGCACTCGGAATCGTTTTCAATCGACAGATCCTGGAACCGGTCCCAGTGGATGAGATCGGCGGAGGAGAAGAGTGCGTAACGGTTTTCGTTTAAGTAAAGAGACATAAGGAACTTGCCGATCGGCTCGCACCAGACGACCTTGGGGTCGCGGTTGCAGGCTTCGATGTGGTCGATGATCGGGTTGTTCTTATACTTATGCAGGGTCATGCCGCCATCCAGCGAGTACGCGAGGCACTGGGTATACTTCTTGCCCTCGGAAATGATATTGTTCTCGGATGCCGCGGTGTAGAAGAAGATGACGGGAGGCGTTTTGCCGTCGCCGAGTCCCGAGACGTTGTCTTTGTCAATGATCGCACTGCCGGAATACATGGTGCCCATCTCGTCGGGGAACAGCGCATGATCAAGCTCCTTCCAGTGGAACAGGTCGGTGGAGACTGCGTGTCCCCAGTGCATATTGCCCCAACGCCACAGACAGGGGTTATGCTGGAAAAACATATGATAGGTGTCTCCCACCTTTACCAGTCCGTTCGGATCGTTGAGCCAACCGAACTTCGCGGTGAAATGCACCTCGGGGCGATACTTCTCGCGGTAGAGATTGGTCTCGTCCGGCTCATCGACAAGCACGGGGACATAATTCATCTCCGGATCCACCGTGATCTCCAGATCCTTGCCGCGGAACCGCTTGATGTCATAATACGCAAGCGCACGGGGAGACTTGGTGTCCAGGCACACGTCCATATCAAAGATCAGTTTGCCGTTCTCGGTGAATTTGAGCTTTTTGCTCGCCATACGGTAAGTAACGGGAAGTACAATATAATTCTTGTTAATCAGCATAAAGGGTTCCTTTCTTGATTTTATCCTGACGGTTACTGTGAGATTGTTCGGATACGCCGTTTCCGGTGTCACGCAGCACGCGCAGACGGCTTGCGCCGCACGCCGGTGCCGGTCAATCCGGGTTTTCGGTGGTCTCCGTATCCGCACCGTTGGAGGCGTAACGCGCATACAGCGTGGAAATTCTCCGGCACTGGATTGCGATTGCACTCTTGGTGGAATCATAAACGGAGGAAACATTGTTCAGGCGGTTCATAATCATTCCGCTCATCAGAATGTTGGAAAGTCCTCCGATGGAAAACTGAAGTCCGGAGTCCATCTGAATATTCTGGAAAATGATATTCAGCGTCTTGACCGCAAGCGGGTCATGGCTGTCGGAATTCAGCACCTCGTCGTAATAGGTCGGCATCACCACATTATGGTTGGTGACGGCAAGATATTCAAGCACCGCTCCGCAGATGTCCGACTCTTCCTTTGCGGTCACGGGGACGGAAAAGACGGTATAGGAGTCGTGCGCACAGGAAGCATACTTGCTTCTCGCGTTGTATTTCGGATACGGAAGCACCCCGTACCGGTCGGTTCCGAACAAAGATTCCTGACGGACTTCGTACAAACGGTCGGTTGCAAACAGGACACGGCTGTTCCCTACCAGAACCGAGCCGACCTCAGAATACAGCCCTTTCGACGGGGACGCGGCTTCCGAATCCTCCACAATACGAAGCACGCCGGGCTGATTCCAGACATAACTGTTCAGCTTGGAAACGACCTGATAGACCTTCTGGATGTCCACATCCAGGGAAAGCGCACCGGTCTCCGTCTTAGTAGTCATGCGGATGTCGCAGGCAGACCAGAATCCGTTGACCGCAGAGGTCAGCTGCATTGCCATGCCGTAAAGGTCCTCCGCATCCGTCGTACCGTTCTGATTGGTATCCCGGTAAATGTTCTTGGTCAAGTTTATCATATAATCGAGCGTCCACGCGCCGTCAGACACGGTCTGATAAAGCGCTTTCGGATCGATGCCAAACTCGTTGACCAGTTCTTTGTTGAAGAAAACGACGAACAGTTCCTGATAGAGGTAAAGCGAAATACTGCCGGTAATGCCGAACACAGCGTCGGACACCTCTGCGTTCTCGTTGATACGCTGTGCCCAGTATTTCTTGGACAGATCCAGATTCTTCACATTTTTCAGGTTCAGGAAGGAGCCGTCCAGAATCGCGTCCTGCATTCCGTAGTTGGAATTGGATACGATCTGATAGGTATCGTTCCCGACACGGATCTCCGCTTTGAGCTGTTTGACCAGTTCAAAACCGTGCGAGGAGCCGTCTGCCGCCACAAAACGGAAGCGCACGCCGAGGTAGTCTTCCACTTTCTTGTTTTTCTGATATACGGCATAATCGATGCGATCGCCGTTGGAGGCACCGTTTGCCATGTAAATCTCGTGGGACATACGCTGATCGGGGCCGCGGTAAAGCTGGGTAATCTCACGATCGTAGTTTGTCTTCTGAATGTCGGATTCCAGGAACTGGAATACCGTATCTGCGTTATCCGGTTCGAGCGTACCGTCGCTTTCGGTCTCGCTTCCGTCAGGCGGGGCGGTCACGCACCCGGTCAGGCCAACACTGCCGACGGACAACACGCTGAGAATTGCCAAAAGCAATCCGATTGCCCGTACAGATTTATACTTCATACAGCTCCCCCTTTCCAAAGGAACCCGGAACATCCGCTCCGCGCACCGCGCCGGGCTTCCGTCCGTCTTTTACTTTTCCGTGTCCGGTCCGGGACCGGATCAGTCTTTTGCAATATCCGCTTCCGTGAGCATCCGGATTCCCGCCGCCCGAAGAAGCGCTTCCGTGCGCTCGTTGTCGCGGACGCGCAACACCACGGAGGCACTCCGTCCGGCGCCGGTCGCAAACGCGTAAAGATAATCCATGTTCACGTCCTGCCCGCCGAGGGGATCCAGTATCCGGAAAAGCCCTCCGGGCACATCCGGTACCTCTGCCGCGAGCACTTCGGTCAGCGAAGAGAGAAAACCGTGCTCCAAGAGTACCTTTGCCGCTTTATCGGTATCATTCACAATGAGGCGCAGAATGCCGTAATCCGCGGTATCCGCGACAGACATGGCGCGCAGATCAATTCCTGCCGCGGCAAGCACGCCGGTCACGTCCGCAAGCGCGCCGCGCCTGTTTTCGATAAACACGGAAATCTGTCGGATCGCCATATCGCTCTCTCCTTTGCATTTGTTTTCACGGCGGAACCCGTGACCGGCAGAAGCCCTGCTCCGTATACGGAAACGGGACAGTTTTACCGGTGTTTTTGGGGGCGCAATTTTCCGGTCGGTCACTGGCGCTGCTCTGTCAGGATCCCCCGCCGGGAAAGCCCGGTCAAGGGCAGGAATCACAGCGGCAGTCAGTCGTGCAGGTTCCGCCGGTCGATGACACGCACCGCCTTGCCGGTCGAACGGTCCACGGAGCCGGGCGCAACCAGCGTCACCTTGACGCCGATCCCGAGCAGCGACCGGAGCGCCTCCTCCAGCTTCCGCTCGGCGGAGGAGATTGCCGCAACAGTATCTCCGAAGGTGTTTTCGTTCATTTCCACGCGGACCTCGAAGGTATCCGTATGGTTGACGCGATCCACAATGATCTGATAGTTCGGAGAATATCCGAGGCGGAGCAACACCGTCTCAATCTGCGACGGGAACACATTGACCCCGCGGACAATGAGCATATCGTCGGTTCTGCCCATCGGCTTGGACATACGGACAAAGGTTCTGCCGCAGGCGCATTTCTCGTGTGTGATGACGCCGATGTCCTTGGTGCGGAACCGGAGAAGCGGGAACGCTTCCTTGGTAATGGCGGAAAAAACGATCTCGCCCTTCTCCCCGTCCGGCACCGGCTGGTGGGTCTCGGGATCCAGAATTTCAATGATGAAATGGTCCTCGTTGACGTGCATTCCCTTCTGAGAGGAGCACTCATACGCAACGCCGGGTCCCATAATTTCGGTCAGGCCGTAAATATCGTATGCACGGATGTGCAGTCTGCCTTCTATCTGACGGCGCATTTCCTCCGTCCACGGCTCCGCGCCGAAGATGCCGGCGCGCAGATGCAACCGGGAGGGAGCAATGCCCTTTTTCTCCATGGTTTCCGCAAGGTACAACGCATAGGAGGGTGTGCAGGTGAGAATGTCCGCGCCGAAGTCCTCCAGAATGGTGATCTGGCGGTCGGTATTGCCGGAGGATACCGGAATACAGGTGGCGCCGAGTCGCCTTGCGCCTTCCCAGATGCCGAACCCGCCGGTAAACAGACCAAGCCCGTAGGAATCATGAATCTTGCTATGCTCGTCCGCCCCGGCGGCAACCAGCTGACGCGCGACAATATTGCCCCAGACATCCAGATCGTGTTCGGTATATCCCACGACGATCTGCTTGCCGGTGGTGCCCGACGACGCGTGCAGGCGGCGCACCTCTTCCATGGGAACGGCAAACATACCATAAGGGTAGGTGTCGCGCAGATCCTGTTTGGAGGTAAACGGAAGTTTTCCGAGGTCGGAAAGGTCGCGGATATCGTCGGGCGTGATGCCCGCCTCTTTCATCCGCGCACGGTAAAGAGGGACGTTTGCATAGACGCGGCGGACTGTTTCACACAGCCGCTCGCTCTGTATTCCGGTGATGCGATCCCGCGGAGCGGTCTCGATTTCTTTCTGCCAGTATCTCTCTTCCATCGTCAAAAGCCTCTTCTCCGCCAATTACAATTATTATAGCAAATTACCGCCCGATATGTAAGTCAATTTTGTAAACATTCATAAAAAGAGAACAGATTCTTTCAAATCTGCTCTCATTTTTTGCTATATGGATTCGGCTGACGCCGTATTTACCTGTTTGGCTCTATATCAAAATTTATAAGAAACCTTTCGGCAAAAACGTTTGACCCGATTATTTTGCGTAATCGGTAGCGCGGCTTTCCCGGATCACATTGATCTTGATCTGTCCGGGGTACTTGACCTCGTCCTGGATCTTGGCTGCCATATTCCGGGCAATCAGCTTCATGCCGTCGTCATTGACAACCTCCGGCTTGACCATCACGCGGATCTCTCTGCCCGCCTGAATGGCATATGCCTTTTCCACGCCCTCGAAGCTGACGGCGATTTCCTCCAGCTTTTCAAGACGCTTGATGTAGTTTTCCATATCCTCGCGGCGTGCGCCGGGTCTTGCTGCGGAAATTGCGTCCGCCGCCTGGACCAGAACGGCAATGACCGTCTGCGGCTCCACATCGTTGTGGTGCGCTTCGATGGCATGGATGACTTCTTTCGATTCCTTGTACTTCTTGGCGGTATTCACGCCGATCTCGACATGGGAGCCTTCCACATCGTGGGGGAATGCTTTGCCGATGTCGTGCAAAAGACCTGCGCGGCGGGCAATATTGCCGTCCTCGCCAAGCTCGTCTGCCATGATTCCGGCAAGGAATGCGACCTCAACCGAGTGCTTGAGGACATTCTGACCGTAACTGGTTCTGTAACGCAGTCTGCCGAGCAGCTTGACAAGGTCCGGATGCAGACCGTGCACACCGACCTCAAAGGTAGCTCTCTCGCCCGCCTGCTTGATGAGTGCGTCCACTTCCCGCTTGGATTTCTCCACCATCTCTTCGATTCTTGCGGGATGAATGCGTCCGTCGGCGATCAGCTTTTCAAGTGCAAATCTTGCGACTTCACGTCTCACGGGATCAAAGCCCGACAGGGTGATGACCTCGGGTGTGTCGTCGATGATGAGTTCGACGCCCGTCAGGGTCTCCAGCTTCTGGATATTCCGTCCTTCGCGTCCGATGATACGTCCCTTCATGTCCTCACTGGGCAGGGCGACCGTCGAAACGGTGGATTCCGCGACATGATCCGCGGCACATCTCTGAATGGCAAGCGACAGAATGTTCTTCGCCTTTTCGTTGGCTTCTTCCTTGAACTGCGTTTCCAACTCGTCGAGCTTCTGCGCGAGTTCATGCTTTGCCTCGGATTCGGTCAGGGAGATCAGCTCCTGCTTTGCTTCTTCAGCGGTATAACCCGAAATCGTTTCGAGTTTTTCCATCTCAGCGGCAAGCGCTTCGTCGATCTTGGCGCGGACCGCGTCATTGTCTTTCAGTTTTTTGTCAAGCAGCTCGTTCTTCTGTTCAAGCGCCTCGGCTTTACGGTCGAGATTCTCTTCCTTCTGATTGATTCTGCGTTCCTGACGTGTCACTTCATTGCGGCGTTCCTTGAGTTCTCTTTCGGTTTCGTTGCGAAGCTGAAGGATCTCTTCCTTCGCGCTGAGAAGCTGTTCTTTCTTCTTGGCATCTGCTTCCTGCTTCGCCTCATTGACGATGCGGACAGCCTCCGCTTCGGCGGAACCGATCTTTCCCTCTGCGAGCTTCTTGCGCAGGACCATACCGACGAGACCACCGACCGCGAGGCAGGCAAGACCCACCACGATCAGGATGATAATCTGCGTCGTATCCATAATACACCTCCTTCTTTCTTTTTTCTCAATTTTCAAAGATTATATACCGAAATCCTACTTGGGGCATTTTACGATATATAATTACATTGTAAACGGCTTTCCCGCATTTGTCAAGGGGATTGCGGGAAGATTGCGTGAGAAAAATCAAAAAGGAGGGAGGAGTTTTCGGACAAAACGGGGGCAGGTGTAAAAAATCCCCCGCCCTGACGGGCGGGGGAAAGATTCACTTTACTTTTTCTTCTCCGTTAACAAAGACTTGATTGGGTGCATCATTAAACTCGAAGTCATGACCGTTGGAATACTCAAGCGTACAATCGAAGAATTCGATCTTATTCCCTACAGAAGATTGCGTTGCGTTGTAATTGAAGGATACGATACATTGCTGATTACGGTTGGTTTCGATAGCCTTTACAACCGATGATCTGATTACAACCGTAGAACTGAAAACATGGTCTGCGGTCTTATCGGTTGTATCTGCTTCAAAGCAAATCGTTGCAAAGTCATTCGAACCACCCTCTGACTTGTCGTTGGTTCCGATCAATTCGGAATTTACAACATTGATCTCATTGCAAGCCGCCCAAATATTCAGAGCCGCCCAACCGGAAAGCTTGGAATTGAAGACATTTAATTTGGTTTTGTTCGCAAGGGACGTGATATTAATCGCGTAATAAGCACAGGTTACCTCGCTGTCAATAAGATCCAAGGAAACGTTCGCATACCAAATATTCAAGCCTCTGTTGCCACTCACAGCCGGGCCGGCAACTTTCAGATTCTTCAAGGTTACCTCGATTGCAGCGTTGTCCGCCCTACCGATATTGATTGTGCGCCCCTCTGTCTTGTCTTCTTTGGAAGCGGTAATTGAATACTTATTCGCAGTACCGTCAATCGTAAGATCACGATCAATCGTGATAGCGTTCACAACATCGATATTTGCACCAAGTTCAATATACTTAACAGAAGTATTATTGATTGCAGCAATCAGTTCATCCTTGGTGGTAACAACCGTCTTTTCGACCTTATTGGAAGTAATTGACGAAGGAAGAGTAATGTTGGTACTCTCATTTGCTGCAACGACCTGCTCTACCTTCGCATTTTCTTTCACTTCAACAGTTGCTGCCGTGCTATCCACAACAATGGTGGTAACAGTGCTGTTTTCCTTAATATCCACTTTCGTAGTGGCAGCAGCATTTTGGGGAACAAGCACTTCTTTGATTACAGCGGACGGCTCCACAACAACGTGACCGGCTTTGACTTCCAGAGAAACTGCAACTTTTCCGTTTTCATGGTAAGAAGCATCCGCAATCTTTTCGATAACAGCTTTGTCAACCGCGCCATAATGGTGAACGATATCAAGCGGTGCGTTAACAGTCAGCGTTCCTCCGTTGGTACGGATGGCAGCCGTCTGCTTATCCGCCGTATTGACATACTTGATCTCCGTGATGCCCGTATTCTCGCCGACGTCAAGACCCTTGTTGGTTTCCAGTGCGCCGGTCACCGTGCAGGCAAGATAAGCGCTGTACTTGCTTTCCTGGAGCTTCGCGGAGGTCGCCTCTGTCTTATCGGTCACGATTCTCCAGAGCTGGCTGTTTACCACAGTCTGCTTATCCTTCAGCTCGGGGGCATACTTCACAACGTCGCCATCCATATACACAAAGCAGCCGTTCACACTGTCCCAAAGAATCTCGTTGTCCGTCTTGGAGGCATTGATCTTATCGACATTGTAACCAAACTTCTCTGCCGCCTTGAGGGCGTCGTACATATTGTCATGCACGCCGTCGGGCTTATCTGCCTTGAGGGCGGTGTTCAGGTTTCTTACCAGCGTAAGCGTATTGGAGGTGTTTGCCTTGTGCACCAGCGTGACAAAGGTCGGAATCAGAACCGCTGCGAGAATTGCCACGATCGCAATGACAATGACAAGCTCGATAATGGTAAAAGCTTTTTTATTGTGTCTCATAATAACTCCTTGTTCGTATAATAGTTGATTTTGAGGGTTGCAAGCTTCCGGTTGCACCCGGGATCAACAGTTATACCGACAAAAAGTATGACAGTAGTTATGGATTTTCGGAACCCGGTAACGGGTACCGATTTTTCTGACCGTAAACGTACCTACCCGGCGGTAAATGCTCCGGGCGCGGCGGAATGCCCGGACCGCGCGGATCGCCGTAACCGCCACCGAAATGGCGGACAGGCACAAAAACAGGGACAGGCAGATCGCGATGAAGAACGGGAGTTTCAGATAGGAAATCGCAACGCCGATTGCCGTACTGATTGCGTTTTTCGCCGCCTCGGAGGTACCGAACACCACCCGTTCCTCCTCCACAGCCTGCCGGAACAGGTCATTTCCCGTAAAAACGGGCAGAAAGAACAGAAGCACGATGAACGCGACTGTATAAAAGGCGGTTGCGACCGGCATTTTGTTGCGGTACAGGGTCCAGATCGTGCAGACGCCGGCAAGAAGATACACAATACAAAGCGCGAGGAATTCAGTTCTCATGCCGCCACCCCGCTTTCAGAAAACCCGGAACGCGTCGGCACGACCGAAGCGCGGCAGGATGACCGGGTGCGCATGGTCGCGGACTCCGGGAACACACAAGACTGTGCTTCCGCAGAATCGGCGTTCCCGGGAACGAACTCCGGTAACGACAAAAGCCGCTTCCCCGGGAACACCGGAGACGCGGCAAAAATATTCTGATGGATAAAACAAGGCAGGGACGTACTTCGGAAGGGCGCAGTCCCCCTCTCCCGGGAGGTTGTCGGCACAAAATACGCCTGCTTTGGAAAGCGTGAGATGGGCAGAATGACCGGGGATGCAGAAAACACCTGCACCGTGGTCGCGGGAAACAGCCGCTTTACAGGAGAGCGCAGATAGATCGCCTGTCTGCCTGTCTTTCTGTCTGTCAAGGCATTGTACACGACCTACTCCTCCTTGTCAAACGCTTTTTCGAGAATTTTCGACGCATCTTCACTCATTTATTCAAAATCCGCGTCAACTCCCGACAATTGTATTAATTATAGCACAAGGATGGATAATTGTCAATAGTTTGTAAAAAACAGAAACACACCGTTCCGGTCAGGCATCCCAAAGAACCGTATTTCCCGTTGCGAGCGTTTTCTTCAAATCGATCAGCCGCTGATTTTCCGATCCGCGGAACCGCAGTCGGATGTTCTTTTTCTCAAGCACGAATTCCCCATCCACCAGAACGTCCAGCATGGAGAGCATTTCGTCCGTCACCTCGCATCTTGCGCGGCTCGGCGACAGCAGGTCGGTCTCCAGCGTGTAGCCGGTGTAGCTCCAGATGCTTTTCTCCGGAAATCTCTCTTTTACCCGACGGAGAAACGGAACCAACACCCGCTGATTCTGCGGCTCAAACGGTTCCCCGCCGAGCAACGTCAGCCCGCAGATATATTCCCTGTCAAGCGCCTCGAACAATTCTTGCTCGGTCTCCTCTGTAAACGGCTGACCGTAATCGAAATTCCAGGTCTCCGGCTGAAAGCACTCGCGGCAGTGGTGGGTACAGCCCGACACAAACAGCGAGACACGCACGCCGGGTCCGTCCGCAATATCAAATTTTTTGATGGCTCCGTAATTCATGATATTCCTCCGTTTTCTCCGGAATCAAGTCGGGCTGTCGCGCAAAAACGCGTACAGCCCGACCTTTTTTGTTTGCCGACGATGCCTCGGGAAATGTCGTATCCAAGCAGGAAAACCGGGCACTTCCCCGCCCTCCCGGCATCAGAGATGCAGGACTCTTTCCTTGATCTCCTGGGTTCTGCCCTGATTCCAGAACTGAGTCCCGATGTACCCGCAGGTACGGCGGGCAACATTCATCTTGGTCTGGTCACGGTTGTGGCAGTTGGGGCATTCCCAAACCAGCTTGCCGTCGTCCTCGATGACCCGGATCTCTCCGTCATAACCGCACACCTGGCAGTAATCGCTCTTGGTGTTCAGTTCTGCGTACATGATATTATTATAGATGAACTTCATCACTTCCAGCACTGCGGGGATGTTATCCTGCATATTCGGGACCTCGACGTAGCTGATGGCGCCTCCGGGAGAGAGCGCCTGGAATTCGGATTCCAGCTTGAGCTTGTCAAACGCGTCGATCGGCTCGGTCACATGAACGTGATAGGAGTTGGTGATATAATTCTTGTCTGTCACGCCGGGGATTTTGCCGAAGCGGCGCTGCAGGCACTTGGAAAACTTATAGGTGGTCGATTCAAGGGGCGTTCCGTAGAGCGAATAGTGGATATCCTCCGCCGCCTTCCACTTGGCGCAGGCTTCGTTGAGCTTCTCCATGACACGAAGTCCGAATTCCTTGCCCGCAGGCTCGGTCAGCTTCTTGCCGGTTACCTCGTACACGCATTCCCACAATCCCGCGTAACCGAGGGACAGGGTGGAATAACCGCCGTGGAGCAGCTTATTGATGGTCTCGCCCTTCTTGAGCCGTGCGAGCGCGCCGTACTGCCAGAGAATCGGCGCCGCGTCGGACAGAGTGCCGGTGAGACGTTCATGGCGGCACTGAAGCGCCTTGTGGCAAAGCTCCAGACGCTCGTCAAGCACCCGCCAGAACTTCTCCTCATCCTTCCCGTCCTTGCAGGCGGTGCAGGCTACATCCACCAGATTGAGCGTGACTACGCCCTGGTTGAATCTGCCGTAATACTTTGCTTTGCCGGTTTCGGGATCGACATACGGAGTTAAGAAGCTACGGCAGCCCATGCAGGTGTAGCAATGCCCTTCTCCGTTGGAATCCACCTTGAGCTGCAGCATGACCTTTTCGGAAATGTAGTCCGGCACCATGCGTTTTGCGGTGCATTTTGCGGCAAGCTCGGTCAGATACCAGTACGGAGAATCCTCCCGGATGTTGTCCTCTTCCAGCACATAAATGAGCTTCGGGAACGCGGGAGTGACATACACACCCGATTCGTTCTTGACACCCTGGATTCTCTGGCGAAGCACCTCTTCGATAATAAGCGCGAGGTCGTGCTTGAGCACCGGGTCTTTTGCTTCATTCAGATACATGAACACCGTGATGAAGGGTGCCTGACCGTTGGTGGTCATGAGCGTGACGACCTGATACTGAATGGTCTGCACGCCTCTCTGGATCTCGGCAAGCAGGCGTTTTTCGACGATGTCGGAAAGCTTCTTTTCGTCGGGAGCGACGCCGAGCTCCTCCATTTCCGCCTTTACGTCGCGGCGGATTTTCTCACGGGAGATCTGCACAAACGGAGCAAGATGCGTGAGCGAAATGCTCTGTCCGCCGTACTGGCAGGACGCGACCTGCGCGATGATCTGGGTCGCAATGTTGCAGGCGGTCGAGAAGCTGTGCGGCTTTTCGATCATGGTGCCGCTGATGACCGTGCCGTTCTGGAGCATATCCTCCAGGTTAACCAGATCACAGTTGTGCATATGCTGTGCGAAATAGTCCGCGTCGTGGAAGTGGATGATCCCCTCCTCGTGCGCCTCCACAATGTCATGGGGAAGCAGGATACGCTTGGTCAGGTCCTTGGAGACCTCGCCCGCCATGTAGTCGCGCTGCACGCTGTTGACGGTCGGATTCTTGTTGGAATTCTCCTGCTTGACCTCCTCGTTGTTACATTCGATCAGGGACAGGATCTGGCTGTCCGTGGTGTTGGCGATACGCGCAAGGCTACGGTTATAGCGGTAACGGATGTAACGCTTTGCGGTCTCCGGCGCGTCCTGCTTGATGATGTTGGTCTCCACCAACTCCTGAATTTCCTCGACCGAGAGCGCTCTGCCGATATCGCGGCAGTAATCCTCGATCACGAGGGAAATGTATTCGATCTGACGCTCCGAAAGCTCCGGCTTCCCTTCGGTTGCCTCATTTGCCTTACGGATCGCGTGTACGATCTTCTGCCGGTCAAACGTTGCCTCCGAGCCGTTGCGCTTGATAATTTTCATGTCCTTTTCGTCCTCCGATCAATATCTTGCGTTTATTATTGTACCACATACACAATATCTTGTGTTGTGACAAAGTCACATTATTGCGAATTTTGGTCTTTTTTGTGAAACTTCTCTAAAAACGAATGCTCTTCTCCGTGCAACTTGTACCCGACCAACGTATCGACCTGAACGTTATGGATACTCTCGAAAAGGTTGTGTTCGATATTCGGGTTGACCCGGCGAAGCTCCCGGATGAGCTCCTTGGTCTCCTGTCTTTTGGAAAGTCCCTCGGTCGCGGCACTGTTTTCGGTGAAGCGACAGGCACAGCGGATGAACTCCAGACCGTGCGCATCCCGCCACGAGATGATGTCCTCCTCGCGGATGCAGTAAAGCGGTCGGACAAGCTCCATTCCGGGGAAATTGGTGCTCGGGATACGGGGGAGCATCCCCTGAATCTGCGCGCCGTACATCATGCCCATGAGTGTTGTCTCGATCACATCGGACTGATGATGTCCGAGCGCAATCTTGTTGCATCCGAGCGCCTGCGCGTTGGCATACAGGTGCCCCCTCCGCATTCTCGCGCAAAGGTAGCACGGCGAGCCGCCGGACGAATTGGCAATGTCGAAAATCTGCGACTCAAAGACGCGGATCGGGATGTGCAGCAGCTCTGCGTTGTCCTCGATCTTCTTCCGGTTCTCCTTGCGGTAGCCGGGATCCATCACGAGGAATTCCAATGAAAACGGCACCTCGCTGATGCGCTGCAGCATCTGCATGAGCTTTGCCAAGAGCATGGAATCCTTGCCCCCCGAAATGCAGACGGCAATGCGGTCGCCGGGGGAGATCAGTTCATAGCGCTTGACGGCGGCGATAAAGGGATTCCACAGGGTCTTGCGATAATCCGTGATAATGCTCCGCTCAATCTCGCGGTAAGGCTCCAGCGGTTTTCTTGCCATCAGATCCCGCCTCCCTTTGACTGCACGCCGCAAAGGTCACGCACGACCTCCCCTGCGATCAGAAGTCCCGCAACAGGCGGCACGAACGCGGTAGACCCCGGCACGCTCCGGCGGACCGCAACGTCCTCCTCCTGCATACAATTCCGCATGGTCTCCTCATCCGGCACGGACGGAACCTCGTCCGACCAGACGACCTTGAGGCGGCGGATGCCGCGCGCCCTCAGCTCCCTGCGCATCACTCTGGCAAGCGGGCAGACCGCCGTTTCGGAAATATCCGAGATCCGAAGGCGCGCGGGATCCAGCTTGTTGCCGGTTCCCATGGAGGAAATCACGGGAGTACCCGCGGCGTGTGCCGCTGCGACGATTCCGATCTTCCCCGCCACCGTGTCAATCGCGTCCACTACATAGTCATAGGCGGAAAAATCAAACTGCCCCGCGGTTTCGGGCAGGAAAAAGCAGTCGTGTTTGTGAATGACGGCATCGGGAGAAATCGCCTTCGCGCGCGCTTCGGCGGCATCGGTCTTGCGCATTCCGACCGTTTCGTGCGTTGCGATGATCTGACGGTTCAGGTTGGTCAGGCTGACGCGGTCGTTGTCGATAAGATCGAGAGTTCCGACCCCGCTTCTGACCAACGCTTCCACGACATATCCGCCGACCCCGCCGAGTCCGAAAACCGCGACGCGGCTGCGGTGCAGCCGCTCCATTGCCGCTTCGCCGAAAATCAGCGTTGTTCTTGCAAACTGATCCATACTTTTATGTACCCCCGTCAGGTCGTTTTTCGGCGACGCCTGCCGAGATACACCGGTACAGCTCCTCCGCGTCGGACACGACGGTCGTGGCACCGTGTTCTCTCAAAAACGTCTCGCCGCGGAAGCCCCACGCCACGCCGATGCAGTCCATCTCTGCGTTTTTCGCAGTCTCCACGTCCACGTCCGAATCGCCGATGTACACGGCTTCCGCGGGCGAGAGACCGAAATCGGCGAGCACTGCGTTGACGGTGTCCGGCGCGGGCTTGCGGCGGATGCCTTCGCGCTCCCCTGCAACGGAATCAAAGAGATCCGGGAAATAATCGCGGCAAAGCTCCTTTACGGCAAAATCCGCCTTATTGGAAACCACGGCGGTACGGTATCCGTCCGCGCGGAGGCGGCGCAGAAGCGCCGGGATCCCGTCATAGGGACGGGTCGCGTCCGCGCAATGCGCGCCGTAGTACTCCTTGAACCGGGCAAACAGCCGGTCGATCGTCGCTTCATCCGTCCCCGCGGGGACCGCGCGTTCGATGAGTTTGCGGATGCCGTTGCCGACAAACCGCCGCACCTCGTCTGTGGTACGCGCGGGAAATCCGTTTTCCGAAAGAACCGCGTTGGTTGCCGAGGCAAGGTCGTCCAGCGTATTGAGAATGGTTCCGTCCAGATCAAAAATCACTGCCTGATACTTCATATCAAAACTCCGTCATCGGTCAATTGCCGATCATTCAAATCAATGTTATACGGTGGGCATTCCTTCGCAAAGCGGCAGGCATAAACCGCAGCCACCGCGCCGTCGGACGCCGCCGTCACCAACTGCCGCACGTCTTTTTTCCGGCAGTCGCCAGCGGCAAAGATACCGGGAGCGGAGGTCGCGCAACACCCGTCGGTCAGGATATACCCGTTTTCATCCGTTTTGCAAAGAGACCGGAACGGCTCGGTCGCGGGCACCTGACCGATGGCGACAAACACGCCGTCGGCGGGAATTTCCCGCGTCTTGCGGGGTAAAGACCCCTGCGCCGGCACGGAAACTGCTTCACTTGCCTGCGTCGGAATCGGTTTCCCTGTCTGCGGAAAAGCTGATCCCTGCGCTGGCGAAGAAGCCGCTCCGATTGCCTGCGAAAATGCCGGTCCCTGTACAGGCGCGGGAACGTTTTTCCTCCCCCGTCCGGATGCGCCCTCCGTTCCCCGCTCCGCCGCGAGCACGCCGCGGACTGCTTTCTCACCGCGTATTCCGAGAACGCGCATACCAGTCAGCACGCGGACATTTTTACACTCCGCAAGCCGGTCGGTCAGCCGCTTTTCCGCCGTAAGTTCGGGGAGGTCCTGCAAAAGCGTCACCTGCCGGCAGTAGCCGGAAAGCAGAAGCGCCTCGCTGACCGCGGAATTTCCGCCGCCGATGACGCAAACCTCGCGCCCCCGGTAAAGAGGTCCGTCACAGGTCGCGCAATAGGAGACGCCGCGTCCCGCAAGCTCCGCTTCACCCGGAACGTCGAGCGTGCGGTGCCGGGAACCGACGGCGATCACCGCCGTTTTGCCGGAATAGGTCTCTTTCCCATGGACCCGGAACGGGTTGCCCGCAAGCACTTCCGTAACGGTGTCCGCCACCGGACGGATACCGAGCTGTGCCGCCTGCCTGCACAGAATTTCCGCAAGCTGACCGCCGGAAAGAGTTTCCGCGCCGGGATAGTTCTCGATTTTGTCAGTCAGCAGCATTTCACCGCCCGCAAGCGCACCCTCAAGGAGCAGGACCCGCGCTCCCGCGCGTCCTGCGTAGATTGCCGCACTGAGCCCGGCAATTCCCGCACCAACAATGATTACATCATACATATCCGTTCCTCCGAAAACAAAATCCGAAGATAGTTTTCGGAGAATCGGGCGTTCTTATACGAAGGACAGCGGTTGCTCTGCCCCGGTCTCCAAACCGACAAATACGGCGTGCCGTTCCCCGTTTTACCGGGCAGAACAACATCGCCGAACGCATTTAATATATCACAATATCCTGTGCCTGTCAATATATAACCATCCACATCTTGTGTTTTCGGAGAACCTGACAAAAAATGAACGGAAATTTCGTCGGTTTGATGTCTGCTTTTTCGGAAGCGGGTGAATCGGCGCACGAACGGGGACAAACGCAGACAAAAAAAGCCGCGGCATTTCTGCCGCGGCAAGGAAGTCAGAAGGAGGTAATTCCCCACAAAAGAAGGAAAACTCCCGCAACCAGGATGCCGAAGAGTCCCACATACAGCATCTCCGGGAACCACTTGCGTCCTTTTTTGTCCTTTTCGGTCTTGTAGTCGTAAAGAGAATCAAAATGCCTGTACTTTTCGGGCTTCGAGACCCAGATCGTGTGCAGCCCGAAGTTATAAAGCAGGTAGCGGAGCGAATCGTAAGCGCCCTTGGAGGCTGCCCAGCTCAAGCCGGCAACCCCGGCAAGCACCACGCCGGGAATGAGAAACGCGTCGGACAGGATACGGAAGGTTTCCGCCGGCATGGTGGAAGCGAACGCCCCTTTGGCAATTGCTCCCCCGAGTGCCGCCAGAAGCAGGACCGCCCCGTAGACGGCAAGCCGTATGACGTTCTTCTTTCCGATCGGTTTCACGCGTTTCTCACCTCTTTTCACATCAATCCGAGATTTCCTTCAGATACTTTTGATACTCCGCCTCGTTGCACTGTACGAAATGCCCCGGAATCACCTCACGGAACGAGGGCGGATCCATCGTGTAATCGTGCTCGGCAAGCGGGTTGTACTGAAGTCTCTTGCGGTTCTTTTCATACTCCGGATCCGGGAGCGGGATCGCGGACAGAAGCGACTTGGTATACGGATGGAGCGGATGATGGAACAATTCATCGGAATCGGCAAGCTCCACCATTTTTCCGAAATACATGACACCGATGCGATCGGAGAAATACTTGACGACGGACAGATCGTGCGCGATGAACAGGATGGTCAGCCCGAACTTATCGCGGAGATCGCCGAGCAGGTTGATGACCTGCGCCTGGATCGACACGTCGAGTGCGGAGACCGGCTCGTCGGCTATGATCAGGTCGGGGCGCATGATGATGGCTCTCGCCACACCGATACGCTGACGCTGACCGCCGGAGAATTCATGCGGGTATCTGCCCGCGTGCTCTCTGACAAGCCCGACCAATTCGAGCATTTCATAGACCTTTTCGTCAATCACCTTGCGGTCGCGTTCTCCCTGGATGATGAGTCCTTCGGAAATGATTTCCCGGACGGTCATACGAGGGTCGAGCGACGCGATGGGATCCTGGAAAATCATCTGGATCTGCGTCACGAGCCTGGTTTTTTTCGCCTTACGGAGCGCATCGCGGTATTCCCTGACGAGCGCAGGCTTCTCCGCTTCGGTCGCACGGGACAGAAGCGCCTCATATTTTGCCCTCACCGCCGCACAGTTGTTTTCCTGATATTCCTTGTCGCAGTGCTTCTGGTCATATTTCGCCGCACGGATCTCCGCACGGTTTTCGGCTACGACCCGGTTCAGTTCTTCACGGTACTGCGCTTTGCCCGCGGGATCGCTCTTGCATTTTTCGGCATATTCCAGCTTTGCGTTTGCAATCGCCTCGTTGTAGGAACGGATCCCCGCACCGATGCGGACGCCCTTGAAGTAAATGTTGCCGGACGTGATGTTGTACAGCTTGATGATGGAGCGACCCGTGGTTGTTTTACCGCAGCCGGATTCGCCGACAAGCCCGAACACCTCGCCTTTGTGGATCTGAAAGGAAACATCGTCCACAGCGCGGGTCTCGCTTCCCTCCTTGCCGAAGTACTGACACAAATGCTCCACACGGAGAAGGACCTCGTTTTCTGCCACATTCTTGTCATTCGGCATGGACGTTTCCTCCTCTCTCTCTCATTCTGCGGATGCGTTCGGTCATGATCTTCGGCGGGTCGATCTTCGGCGCATCGGGATGCAGCAGCCAGGTTGCCGCGTAGTGCGTATCGCTGATGCGGAACATGGGGGGCTGACGCTCAAAATCAATTTTGAGGGCATACTTGTTTCTTGCGGCAAACGCGTCGCCGACGGGAGGATAGATCATGTTCGGGGGCGTTCCGGGAATTGCCTCCAGCTTTTCATCGGTATCAAGGTCAGGCATGGAGGAAAGCAGTGCCCAGGTGTAGGGATGCGCCGCACGGTAGAAGATATCCTCCGAGGTGCCGTATTCCACGATCTTACCTGCATACATGACGGCAACGCGGTCCGCCATATTTGCGACCACGCCGAGGTCATGCGTGATAAAGATGACCGACAGGTTTCTCTCCTTTTTGAAACGGTTGATCAGCTCCAGAATCTGCGCCTGAATGGTCACGTCAAGCGCGGTGGTCGGCTCGTCGCAGATCAGGATGTCAGGATTGGCGGCAAGCGCGATCGCAATGACGATACGCTGTCTCATACCGCCGGAAAACTCAAACGGATACTGGCGGTAACGCTTTCTCGGCTCGGGAATACCGACCTCTTCCATCAGTTTGAGTGCTTTGTTCTTCGCCATGCTCTTGGTCACGCGGTCTACCACGCCGGAAGCCTTGGCTTTGAGGAAGTCGATCATGGCGACGGTCTCGTCGTCAAAGTTGCGGCTACCAAACCCGGCGAGCGCGGCTTCATCGTGCGCGGCAAGGCGGTCGATCTGGTGGAGCAGTCCGCGGCGGATCAGTTCCAGATCCGCGATGGAGGCGGGAACGACCTTCCAGTCGGGTTCTTTTCCTTTCTCTGCCTTCCGGTTCCACTTCGCCGTCTGGCGGGCAAACCGCTTTTCTTCCTTCGCGTTTTTCCCGATGGCATTGAAATAGTGTGCGATCTCTGTTTTCAGAGCGTCCGGGAAGGTGTAGGCAAGGCTGTCCTTGACCAGTTCCAGGCGGTCGATGCTGTCAAGCACCGCCTTCTCCAGGCGCGCGGCGGATGCTATGCAGGCGGAACGGTCAAGCGGCTGTGCTTCAAACACCGCGCGCTCTTTTCCGAGCAGCGCGACCACCTGCTTTTTCTTCTCCGCGGATTCCTTTGCGGAATACAAAATGCCCTCTTTTGCGTCGGCAATGAAGTCGAGCATGAAGTTGTCGTCAAGATACTTGCGCAGATATTTGTTGAGTTCGGGGACGGGCAGATCGGGGAGCGGTTCGGTCACGAAGCATTCGTGATACCCCATTGCAAAGAAGTTGGGTTTCTCAAACGTCAGTGCCTCGTCGAGAATTTCCTTGACGCCCGTCAGAACGTCCGCAAGACGCGTGTCGGACGGGTCCTTGTCATACCCCCGGGCGGCGACCTTCGCTTCCCTGACCAACTGCGTCAGTTCTGCCGCACGCGCACGCACCACATAGGTCTGGATCGACTTCAGGGCAAGATTCATGTCGCGCGCCAGGCGGTAATGCAGATCGCGCGCCGCGTTTTTCCCGATTTCAAAAATCAGGTTGGACAGGTCAAAAGACGCGTCGCTTGCCGCCTCGTAAGCCGCGAGATACAGGCGCTCCAGTTCCAGATGCTTGTATTCAAACTTATCGAAATTGCGGCATTTTTCGGTCAGCTTCGCCGCGTGCGCGGAATCGTCCCGTGCCAGCGCCTCAATCATTTTCCGGTTGAGAAGCGCAAGCGTGGAGTTGAACGCATTACGGCTTTCCTTCTGCCGTGCCTTGCCCTTGAGCAGCATCGCCTCGGTGAGCTGCTTGCCCACGCGGACGATGGGGTTGAGGCTGGACATCGGATCCTGGAAGATCATCGCGATCTTGTCGCCGCGGATCTTGTGGAATTCTTCCTCCGAAATCTTGAGCAGATCCTTGCCGTCATAAATGATCTCGCCGCCCTCCACAATGGAGTTTCCGGCAAGAATACCAAGGATCGCCTTGGAGGTAACGGATTTACCGGAGCCGGACTCGCCGACAATAGCAAGTGTTTCGCCCTTGTAGAGATCGAAGCTGATCCCTCTCACCGCCTGTACTTTGCCGTCCGCGGTGCGGAAGGAGACGGTCAGATCCGATACGGATAATTTCTTTTCGGGTTCCATCAGTCTTCCACTCCTCTCGTTGACGGATTGAATGCGTCGCGCAGACCGTTGCCGAACAGGTTAAAGCAGATCAGGAGAAGCGACACAAAGAGCGCCGGGAAAAACATGGCGTGCGGCGAGGTGGTCATGGAGGTCTGCCCCTGCGACATGAGCGTACCGATACTGGTACCCGCAAACTCGGACAGATTGATGATACCGAGGTAGGTCAGCGTGGTTTCCGAAGAAATGACACCGGGGATGACCAGCACGCAGCTCGTCACGATGGTACCGAGCGAGTTGGGGAAAATGTGCTTGAACATGAGACGACGGTCGGACGCGCCGAGCGTTCTCGCCGCAAGGACATATTCCTGCCCCTTGAAGCGGTAGAACTGCTGTCTTGTCAGAGACGCCATGCCGATCCACCCCGTCAGGACAAAGGCGAACAGGAAGGACGGCACAATGCCGACCTTGGCGGCAAGGTGTAACTGGAACAGCGTTGCGACCACGATGAAAGGCACATTGGAAAGCACGTCGGTGACACGGTCCATGACCATATCGACAACCCCGCCGTAGTATCCCTGCACCGCGCCATAGAAAGCGCCGATGGTCAGGTTGATCGCAGAAACGAGAATGGCGAATACCAGCGAGAAGCGTGCGCCGATTCCGATCGCGCAGAACAGATCCTGTCCCATGGAGTTGGTTCCGAAAAGGAAGATCGGTTCGGTACCGTTTTTGTACTGATAATAAGAGTAGTAATCCACGCGGCACTGTACCGAGCCGGATTTCGCGCGGCTGTATACATAACTGCCGTCATCTCCCGCAATACGCAGGCTGTTGTATTCGGCACCCGTGCGCGAAGCATCGGTGTTGTATGCGGGAATATAATTTCCGTCGGCATCCAGTTTGGGCGTTCCGCGCTTGTCGGAAACCTGATACCAGATATTTGCGTTGTCGGAAATGTCCATGATGTCCTTCGGGTCCACGTATGGGTAGATGACCTGAATCCCGGTCTCATTCTGCCACTGCTGGATTTTCTCAAAATCCTCATAGGAAAGATTCAGATACCGGACACCGATGGAGTAGTACCGGTTGACCTTGATCTTGTAATAAGTCACCTGTCTCGGCTGACCGCGGTAGATCTCTTCCTGAGTCTGTGTGCCGAGAATGGCAATGAGCGGGTCTCTGCCCGTCTCCACGCCGATGGCTCTGATCTGGGAAAGCTGGCTCTCGCTCTGGCTGGAGAAAGTAACAGACCCGTCCAGAATGCCGAGATTCTTTTCTGCCACCCACCTGACATACGGCGGAAAGGTTTTATAAATGGTGTCCTTATCCTGAATCGAGTACGGAGAAATGATGGGTGCCACGATGGCAAACAGAATCAGAAGCGCAATGATGATTGCCGCCACGACCGAAGACTTGTTCTTTTTGAAGCGCAGAAACGCGTCGGCAAGGAAACCGCGGGATTTTGTCTCCAGTTTCTGATCGTGAATGACGCTGTCCCGGTTGGCAAATTCAAATTTTTCCGCCGGGATGTGTTCAAAAGACTGATCCATGAGTGATACTCCTTTCTGCCGTTATTTCTTGGATCCCATGCGGATGCGGGGATCAATGAAGCCGTAACTGATATCCACCACGATGGAGGCAAGCAAGCCGATGACCGTATAGAACACGGTCAGAAGCATGAACATGGAATAGTCCGGCGCGTTGATGGAATTGAGGTAAAGCTGACCGACACCGGGAATGGAAAAAATCTGCTCGATGATGAGCGAGCCGGAGAGGATCCCGATGAATTCGCCGAAAATGGACGGAAGCACGACCACCATGCAGTTGCGGAGTGCGTGCCGGACGGTTGCCTGTCTCCGGGTCAGTCCCTTGGTGCGGGCAAGCAGCATGAATTCACTCGTCAGCACCTCGGTCAATTCCGCGCGTGTGGTACGGGTGAAGCCCGCAATCACGCCGAAGGAGAGCGACAGAATGGCGGGAAGCATACTGCGGAACATGGTCCAGGACAGATAATTGGTGCCGTCCGCCATGACAAACGGAAACCAGCCGAGCTTGAACGAAAAGATATACTGTATCAGGAACGCATATACGAACGACGGGACGGAGATGGTCAGCATGGTGACCGTGGAAATGGTGTGGTCGATCCATGTGTTCTTCTTGAGCGCGGCGAAAATGCCGAGCAGGATCCCGATCGGAATACTCAGAATAATGGAAAAGATGTTGACCGCCATGGTTGCGGGCAGCTTGGACAGGAAAATGTCCGATACGTTCTGGCCGAAATACAGCTTGTCGCTGATGCCCCAGTCAAAACGGGTAAAAATACCTTTGAGAAACAGTCCGAACTGGACCAGATACGGTTTATTGTATCCCATGGCTTCCCGGTATCTGGCAATGACCTCCGTGTGCGGGTCGCCTGACGGAAGTTCCGGGAGCGGAAGCATTCTGACCAGAATGAAACAGATCAGGACGATGATGAACAGGGTCAGAAGCATCAGAAGTATTCTCTGAAACGAATATTTCAGCATTGCAATCCTCCGATTTCAGCCACACGCCTTCAGGATCGCTCCCGCGGGTCGCGGCAAGCGGAAAAGATCGCACGGCAGGATTTTCGTTGTCATCCGTAACCGGGAGCGGCAAAACGTCGCCGCCGCGGTCAGGCGATAAAAAAGGGATAAGCCGAGCGCACTGATGCCCCCGGCACGGGAAAACGCGGAAAAACGGCAATCGGGAAAAGTCCCCCGTTTCCCCGTTTACCCCCGCCCGCGGACGGCGGGCGGGGGTAGAAGATTCAATTGAACTGTCTTTATGAATAGATCAATAGTTGAGCCGACCGCCCTGATCCTTCACATACTGTGTCCATGCAGCGTCGTCATAGTTGTACTTGAGGTAGGTGATACTGCCGCGTCCCATGACGGGGTTGTATTCCTCGACCACATAGTAGACCTGCTTGGAAAGAAGCGCCATGGAGCCGTCCTGAAGCATCGGCAGATAGTCATAGGTCTGCAGGATCGCAGTCTCGCACTTGGACAGGATCAGCAGTCTGGTCTTGACGTCCGCCATGCCATCGCCGAAGTTGTAGCCCTTGCCTGCCAGCGTGATGGTCGTGCCGTTGAGCGCCTGAGACCACTGCTGGAGCGACATGGTCAGTTCGGTTTCCACACCGTCCACGGGAACCGTG
This sequence comes from uncultured Eubacteriales bacterium, assembly GCA_934525675.1. Classification (GTDB taxonomy): domain Bacteria; phylum Bacillota; class Clostridia; order Oscillospirales; family CAG-272; genus CAKVOU01. The sequence continues at coordinate 10,441 of CAKSZH010000001.1, read as the reverse complement.
ATGGTGAGGGAGACCTTGCTTGCATCAAACCAGCCTGCGTCATACTGCTTTGCGGGGTTGGTGTAGCAGTCCAGAACATTGAACGGGTCAAGCGCGGATCCGCTCCAACCGCCGAGGACGGTATCGGAAACACCGTTCTTGATGTTGTCGGACCATGCGTTGCCGACCGGTGCGCCGAGCTTGAAGACGATCTTGCCTTCAAACGGGGTGCCTGCCAACGTCACTGCAAGCTGCGTGTTCAGGTAGTCGATTGCTTTTTCGATACGCGGAGAGGTCTTGCTGTTTGCGTACTCAATCTCAATGGTCTGGTCAGATTTGCCGTCCTTGTCATTATCAGTGATATAGCCCTTCTCCAGTGCTTCGTTGAACGCCTGGGTAAAGAGCTCCTTTGCCTTCACGGGGTCATAACCGGTGATGGATTCCACCGCCTCATCAAGACTGTTGAACTTGCTGACATCCACGCTGTAGAAGTCGCAGAGTGCCTGCTTTGCCTCGTCGGTGTCACGGTAACGTGCGCCGGTATCCGGATCGTAGACATAAGCTTCGCCGATCAGACCGAATGCAGCGGAGTTATCGGGGAACATGGTGTTACAGAAAGCGTCCTTGTCGTATGCGACTGCCATTGCCCGGCGGAAGGACTTGAGCGTCAGCGTTTCGAGATCGTACTTGGACTTATCAAAGCCGCCGTTTGCTTCTCTCTGCTGGATCATGGACATATTGCCGTTGAAAATGAAGAAGAAAATGGTTTCCGAGGGAGTCACGTAGCAGTATTCGCTGTTACGGTACTGGGTGAAGTCGTTTTCCTGGAGGCCGTAGCTCATGAGCTGACCGGTCAGGAACATCATCTTACGGGTATCGCCGTCCGGGACACACTGGGTGTCGATTGCGGTCGTCTGGTACATGTTGTAGTAGCGGCCGTCCTCGGGGTCACGGTAGATATGCTGACCGTCGGTGTAGCCGAACCACTTGTCGTTGCGTTCAAAACGCATGGACTTGTCTGCCTGATAAGAGGTGATCTTGTAGGGACCGTAGGATACAGATGTTTCCGCGCTCGTGCAGTAGGTACTGGTCCATGCATCGGTGTCCCCGACCTTGGAAAGGTTTGCTTCGTAGACGTCCTTCTTGACGATCCAGTTACCTGAAAGCGCATAGTAAAGGTTGAAGCCAGCCAGCGACTTGTCGAAAACGAGCGTGATCTGATACTCACCGCTCTTGAAGCAACCGACATTGTCGTAGGAGAAACCGTCTGCGAATTCCTCAAAGGTGAAGAGACTTTCGCCGGCATATTCTTCGTATGCCGCACCGGGGGCAAGATAGCCCTCGTAGATCTCTTTAGCAGAGATCCAGTCGCCGTCCTGACCTTCTTCAACCGCAGGATCGCGGAGCTTGGTGTCATCGGTTACCTTGACATAGTATGCATCATCGCTGCCGTCAGGATTGGGAATTCCCCAGAAGCCAGCCACATCCAGATACAAGTCTTCCACTTTCCCGCCGTTTGCAAAGAACTGCGTGGTCGTGACACCGATTGCGGTATACATGGAAGTACCCTGGTTCGCATAAGCCTTTGCCCCGGCGATAGAAAGCGTCGTGCTGTAGTAGTCAGCTGCACGGTAGTTGTGAAGATCTGGGTTCAGCAGCTGCTGCATGGAATACACATACGTATCCGCATTGATTGGAGTACCGTCATCCCAAACTGCATTCTTGTTGAGGTCGATGGTATACGCATAGCCTTTGGTCACGTCAGCCGGGATCTTGAACTCGGGATGGTCCTTCTTGATCTGCTCGGTTACGTCAACCGGATCGCTTGCAGCCATTTCGGGAATGATGACATATCCCTTGAAGCTTTCCTTCCCTTCGATCGGGTGGACATCATCATTGAAATAGAAGCCGTACAAACCGGTTGTAATATAACTGAAAGGATAGTTGTCCGTTTCAGTCTGATAGGTATGCGGGTTCCAGTTCGTCGGCATCGCGATAACCGCATCATGATAGGTATAATCCCCTTCAAACGGGGTCACCTCGGGTCGGGTCGGTCCTTCGCCCGTGCCGGACTCGCTGCCGGCAGTGGTGGATTCTTTGCTGCCGGTGGTACCGGTTTCTCCCGGTTTTGTACCACAGGCTGCAAAGGAAAGGACCATGATCAGGGCAAGCACAGCAGCCATGACTGATACAAAAGTCTTTTTCATTCGCATATTCCTCCAATTATAATTTAATACTACTTTATTGTCAGCTCCCGGAATTCACCCGGGTAGCGGGCAAACGAAGAGGTCACCGCTTTCCGCTGACTTTTCGGAAAGCGAAAAGCGGTCTCATATTGTTATTAGTAGTATAGTATGATTCCCGCCCGTTGTCAACCCCTATTTATGATATTTTTAAAAGAAATTTATGCAAAATTGTCGTGAATTTTGCACAAACAGCAAAATTCAGATTGCTTTTCCAATGAATTCTTTCTTGAATTTCTGAATAATTTTCCGCATAAGAAATATTCGGATACGTAGAAATTCCAGAATTTACGCCATAATATACGAGATTATTTACATCAATCGGATATTTATGCAAAACAAGTCGAATATTTTGTCGAAACCGTCACTTTGTGAATTTTGCAATCACAATTTTATTTCTATGCAAAAAAACAAACAAACAGCCGGAACGTCCGAACGGACGTTCCGGCTGTGCTGAACCGACAGATATTCCGATGTTATTCTTTCCAATACCGCTGAACACCGTTTGCTTCCAGCAGGGAGACAAACCGCGCAAACTGTGCGGGATTTTCCCGTACCTCGGACGGAGCGAGGTGTTCCGAGAGGGCAAACGAAGAAAGCAGACCCGCGACCTCGCCAATGTTCCATTCCACCGGGTGGAGGCGGTAACAGCCACCGGACAGGTGCGTGGTGCCGATGTTCTTACAGGCGGGGAGAAGATTCTTCATACGCACGGGGATCATCGCACCGAGCGGAATGGTGAACCGCTCGCTCGGTTCATAGAAGAAGGTATGCGTGGCGGTCGTGATGTGCAGGTCGATGGGGTAGCTGCCGACACCGACGCTGTCGGGGAACGCGGGATTGCCGCCCTTTTTCACCATGTCCTCCGTCACCGTAAACAAAGACCGGATGCGGCGGGATTCGCGGATATACGGGGCTTTGCTGAGCCCGTCCGCGGTGCCGAGGTGCTCCCCCGCCAGGCGGAAATACGGATACCCCTTCCCTCCGTCGGCGCGCGGCGCCTCGGTCTGGAGCCAGTACACAAAGGAAAGCGTGAAGAGCCGCGCCAGGCGGTCATTCTCCGACGCGTCCGGGCAATCAAAGAGATTGCCGAGGAAGAAATCGTTCTGCGGCCAGTTGACGAGCGTCACATCATATGGCTCGCTTCCGTCGGTGAAATACGCGGAATTGATGATCCGGCGGTACTTGAAGAGCGGAAACAGCTCGTTTCCCTTTTCGTCCGTTTCGCCCTCGAACATACCGAAGCGCTTTGCCCGTCCCGTGGAGGAGTCGGGACCGAACATGGAAAACACGGGATAGTCATCATACGGCATCCGGAGGCGGCGGAACTCGTCGTAGCCGTCGGGCTTGGGAATCACGAAGTCGCCGGTCCTGCGGTTCTCGATCGCCGCGGTGTAGGTAACCGGCTGCATATCGGCAGGGTTGGCAAATTCCGGAGCGTGGGTCTCCCCCGTTTCCGCCCGGCTCTCCGCGCCGGTGCGGTATTCCGCCCCGCAAAGGGCGATCAGCTCGCCGGTATCCGTTCCGTCAAGGAACATCTCCCCCGTGACCGTGAACCGCTCGCCGTCCTTTTCGCAGGCGACGGAACAGATCCTGTCGCCGCTCACTTCGGCAGAAAGATACCGCACGCCGGTGAGCACCGTAAGAGTGCCGTCTGCCTTGTAGGGCGCAAGCATTTTCTCCAGCGTTTCCAGCGCCAGCTTCGGCGGATGGGACAGGTGGCTGACCTCGGAATCCGCCGGGCAGAATGCTTCCTTAATTTTAATCTTCGGGGAAAATCCGGGCAGGTTCCGGTAATGAGAACGGATCTGCCGGCGGTATTCACGATAGGAAGCGGTACAGCCCTGCTCGCCGATCCAGCGGTGCTCATCGGGCGGAACAGCCTGAGACGTGAGCTGACCGCCGATCCAGTCGGTGGATTCAAGCAGGAGGACCCGCCGCCCGCCGCCGTTTTTGGCGGCAGACCATGCGGCGATCGTTCCGCCGAGACTCGCGCCGACGACAACAATCGGCGCGTCGTAATTCTTCATCTGATCCTTCATAAGACCACCTCTCCGCTCATGTAATGCCGGAACGCGCCGTACACGCCCGCCATGTTGCCGAGCGACGCGCGGATGACGGGAACACCCAGTCCCCCGGTAAGCTCCGGAAACGCGTCGCCCATCCAGTCGGCGACACCGCCGCCGATGATGCAGACATCATACGGGCAGACCGGACGGATCTTCTCAAGGAGCGCGGCAAGCCGCTCGCGGAATCGTTCCGCAAAGGAGACGCACCGGGGATCGCCCGCAAGATACCGCAAAAACAGATCGTCCCCGTCAATTCCCACAGACTTCGCGTCCCGGTGAATCGCTCTGCCGGAAAGATACATTTCCGCACATCCGACCTTGCCGCAGGTACAGGGGAACCCGCCCGGTATGAGACAGATATGCCCGAAACGGGCGTAATCGTTTTTCTCGTCCGACACGATCCTGCCTTCTGCCGCGTATGCCCCGCCGACCCCCGAGCCGAGCGTCAGCATAATGACACGCGCCCCGGAATATTCCCGCGCCGCGCCGTCGTACAGCTCGCCGAGCAGTGCCGCGTGTGCATCGTTGATGGCGCTGACGGGAAGCCCGTAGCCGCGGGCAAACTCCGCATAAGAAAAACCCGTCATTCCGGGAAGATTCCCCGTTGCGTAAGTAATGGTCGCGGTCCCGGTGTCCGTGTTTCCGGCGGTCGAGACGGCAAGTCCCTCTGTTTCTTCGTTCAGGTACAGACGGACCGCGCGGTCAAGCGCACGGACAACACCCTCCTTTCCGGAGGAAGCGTCCGTCGGGACCGTCAGAACCCGTCCGATCCGCGGGTCCTCCCCCGCGTCGAGCCGTGTTTTGTCAAAGGGAGCAACCTTGATACCGGTCGCCCCCAGATCAATTGCTACAATCATACGCTCCTTATCCCTTTACGCTTCCGACCGTGACGCCCTTGGTGAAGAACTTGAGCACGAGCGGATAGATCATGAGAACCGGCAGAATGCTGAAGATAATCATTGCCGCTTCGATGTTGGACTTCTGGATGTTTTCAAGCGTCGGGTTGAGCACGTCGGGATCGCTCTGGATATAGTTGAGGATGTAGAGCGACAGCGGATACCACTTTTCCTCCGTGCCGAGGTACAGCAGCGCGCTCGTATAGTTGTTCCAGAAGGTGACCGCCGTGAACATGCTGACGCTTGCAACGCACGGCATGGATGCGGGAATCATCACGCGGAACATAATCTGCAGATTGTTCGCGCCGTCGATCTTCGCCGATTCCTCCAGCTCCTTGGGGATGCCCTCCAAGTAACTCTTGATGAGGATGAGGTTATACACCTGCACGACGGACGGCAGAATCAGCGCCCACGGCGACCGCGTCAGTCCCAGTGCGTTGACGACGATGTAATTCGGCACCATGCCGCCGCTGAAGATCATAACAATAATGAAGAAAATCATAATGCCGCGGCGCATGGGAAAATCCGGCTTGGAGAGCGCATATGCCGCCGCGTACATGGTCAGCACCGACAGGGTCGTTCCCACGACGGTGACCATGAGCGACACGCCGAGCGAACGCCAGAAGCCGACATCGGTCAGGACGGTCTTGAAATTGAACCAGGTAAAGCCCTTCGGCCAGAAGTTGATCTGCTGCCCTGCCGTGGAAAACGCCGTGGCAAGCACGTTGATGAACGGCAGGATACAGACGAACGCCGTCAGGATCAGCACCACCGTATTGATCACATGGAATACGGGGCTGTCGTGGATTTTCATCTTCGGTTTCTTTGTTACAGTACGCGTTTGCTTGTTCATTTCTTTATTCATACCATCACCATATTCCCGTTCCCATTTTCTTTTTGGAGATCTTGTTGGTCACAAGGATCAGAAGGAGAGAAATCAGTCCGTTGACAAGTCCCACTGCCGTAGAAAGCCCGTAATCGCGGGAGCCGGTGCCAAGACCCAACCGGTACACGTAGGTACCGATGATCTCGCCCGTTTCTCTCGTGTAGGAGTTGATCATGGCATAAACCTGTTCAAAGCCCGCGTCCATCAGGTATCCGACACGGATGATGAGCATGACGATGATGGTCGGCATGATAAGCGGAATGGTGATGTTCCAGATCTGACGGAACTTGGAGGCGCCGTCCAGCTTTGCCGCCTCGTAAAGCGCGGGGTCAATCGCGGAGATTGCGGCGATATAGACGATGGAACTGTATCCGATCTCCTTCCAGCCGGACAGAATGACGACCAGCCATCGGAACCACGAGGGATCTCCCATGAAGTAGATCGGACTGCCGCCGAGCGCCACACCGATATTGTTGATCGGTCCGTACATACCGAACAGGCTGTTGAAGATACCGACAATGACGACCCAGGAAAAGAAGTGCGGCAGGAACACGATGCCCTGAATGAATTTCGAGAAATGCTTGCTTCTGACCTCCGAGATCATGACCGCAAGGATGATCGGCAGGGGGAACAGGATCACGATCTTCATAATGGAAATGACGAGCGTGTTGATGACATAACGCAGGATCTCCGGGTCGGAAAACAGCGTCCGGAAGTTATCCAGCGTCCAGTTGGCGCGGGTGAACGCCTCGATCGCGTCGTATCTGCCGAAATTCGGGTTATCCTTGAATGCGATGAGGATACCGATCATCGGCAGATACGAGAACACGAGAGCGAACAGCATCGCCGGGATCACAAACGGGACAAGCGCCCGGTGCTTTTTGAATTTTTCCTTGAGTGTTGAAGTTGAGGTCATGCTTCCCCCTCCTCTGTTGACGCTAATTACTTCCGGTAGGTTTTATACCACGCGTTGATCGCGTCGGTCGCTTTGGTTCCGCCCTGCTGAGAATTGAGCTTGGTCAGATACTCGGACATCTTGCCGGTGCCGTCCTTCATCATAATGTAGAACTGGTCCTGCGCGTACTCCTCCATTGCGGAACGGCTCGCGTTATAGGCTTCGATGGGAGGCGTGAAGTCCACGATGTTGTAAACGCCGACTGCGTCCGCATTGTCCATCAGGATCGACCATGCGCGGTACAATTCGGGCTGCTTGCGGACACGCGCCTTCCAGTATTCGGTGTACTTGGTTTCGTTGGAGCCGGTCAGATAGTAGCTTGCGTCGTCCTTTTCCGAGAAGTTTGCCGCGATCGGCAGGTACCCCTCGTTTGCGCTGTATGTCCAGTGTACGCCCTCCGTGCCGAGCACGATGGAGCGGAAGTTGTGCGCGTCCTCGGTATCCTTGATCTTGGAGTTCATCCAGTCAAGCGCATAGCCCGCGTTCTCCGCTTCATAGAACGGGATCGCGGAAATGTAGGTGTAACCGCTCGCACGGTATACGCGCTCCGGATCGGATGCGTTTTCCTTGAGAGAGCGCAGGTAGCCGAGGTAATTCTCCAGCGTGCCGGACGCTTCCACCGAGGTGATGGTTCCCTTTGCCGTCATGCCGGCAACAATGCTCGGAACACTCCAGAGGGAACCTGCGAAGCAGCCCGCCTCGCCGCTCGTGAACTTGTTGATTGCGTCGGCGGAGGTATTGGTGCCGACTTCGACATCAATGTAGCCCGCCGCATAGAGCTTGTGCATATATTCCACGTACTCCTGATAGCGGGGCGCGTTCATGTAGTAGAGCACCTGCGTCTCGCCGTTCACCTCGTACTCCTGCCAGTCGGAATAGATGCCGAACGCCGCGGAGATGGTGTACACAAGGGGCGTGTAGCGGTCAAAGGTCAGGGCGGGTCTGCCGATCTTTTCGGTGAGTACCCGGAGCACTTCCTCAAACTCCGCAAGGGTGGTCGGAATCTCCAGGTTGTTCCGGAGCATGAGATCCTGATTGAACACGATCATGTTTTCGATGTTATCGCTGGACGCGCGTTCGGGGATACCGTAAATGCGACCGTTGACCGTCACCACATCCCACGATTCCTCGGAAATGTTGGCGAGGATGTCGGGCGCGAACACCTTGAGCGCATCGGTGATGTCCACCAGCATATCGTCCTTGACCAGGTCGCTGAACTGATCCTTGGTCAGCTTCATGACCTGATAGCTCCGCTTGTCCATCAGCTCGTTGTTGAGCGTTTTGGAGCCGTCAAGCGCGGGAAGCTGGGTGTACTGCACCTCATAGCCGGTCAACTCCTCAATGAGTTTAGCCGTTGCGTCGGAATTGACATCCTGAATGGATCTGCCGGAATACGGCATGAGGACGTTCAGCTTGGGCTTCTTGGAAAGATCAATGTCATAGTTGATCTCGTACTCGTTCTGCTTTTTGCCGCCGCAGGCAACAAACAGGGTCGCCAGCATCAGTATGGCGAGCACAAGAGAAAAGAGCTTCAGCACGTGTTTTTTCATTTCGGTACCTCCGTATATGTGGAATTCGGGTAAAGACCCGGATCACTGTTTATCTTTTCGTTTTCCTCTGATTACCAACACAACGCCGGCAACAATCGCCGCCGCGACGATCCCGGTTACGACAAAATTCAAAATACGGTTATGCATCCGGTCGGTGGGAGTGGTCTCCGTCTCGGTTTCCCCGGTGTCAGCCGTTGTTTCTCCGCCCGTCGTCCCGGTTTCGGATTCCGCGGGGGACGGAGGCGTTTCGGTTTCCCGGTCGGTTCCGGTTTCCGTGGGTTGATCGGGCTGTGCCTTTTCCTTTTCGACCAGGAGCACCGCGTTGGAAACCTTACGCATACTTCCGTCGGAGGGCTTGTTGCGAAGCGTCAGGGTGTCGTCGATCCGGACGATCACCGTTGTGGAGCCCCCGCCGTCGAGTTCCAATGCGTACTTCGCACCGAGTGCAGCGGCAAGCTCCGCCTCTTTTTCCACCGTCAGCCCCACACTGTATCCCGCCTGTCTGCCGTCCAGCATACAGAGAAACGCGGTTCCGTCCTCCTTGAAGCCGAGGATCGTGCGGGGTGCGGCAACATTGCCGAAATTGTCCGTGTGGAACGAGGAGTTCACCTTCCCGTCATTCACGAGAATGTCGTATCCGCCGACCACATAGCGACATCCGGCAAATTCGCCCGCAGGGATTTCCACCAGATTGACCTCCACGCCGTAAAGCACGTGATCGAAGAAGAACTGCGCCTTCTCTCCGCGCACCACCACGGCAAACTGTCCGCTCTTGATGGTGAAGGAATCGTCGTTTGTGACGGTCCCCGTCGCCATCCGGCGGGAGGTTCCGAACACGGGATACTGCGTCAGATTCGAAGAATCCGTGCCGATGATGTACTTCCCCGCCCCGCGGACGGTGTAGGTCCCCGGGGTGGTGTAAACGGCGATTCCGTTCTCCCCCGGTTCTCTGTTTTCCTGTTCTATTTCAAAGAAGGTCTTCTCGCCGTCAAGGACGACCATGAGGCGTTTTTCCACCTCGGTCATCCGACCGATGACGACCTTTCCCTTGTTATCAAATCCAATGCAATGCTTGGTCACAAACGCGCCCTTGCTGATGACCACGCCGTCTGCGACGTAGGACTCGACATTGGCACCCGAGGCGTAAAAGAAATCGCCGTTGGACGCAAGCATGACTTTTCTGCCGGTCTGTTTTTCATAATCCAGCGCAATGTCCATGACCGTGGACAGCGTGGTTTCCGAGCCGCTCCTCACACTGTGGATGGCCCATTCGTATTCCGCGTCCGGCTTGGTCGCGTTGTAAGCGCCGTAAAACAGCGCCTGTTTGCCGTTTTCATGAACGGCCTCTTCCCAGTAATCAAATCCGTTTCCCAAAAGCGTGTAGGTCGGGTCCTCCGGAAGCGACGGAGAAAACGCGGCAAAGGTCTCTATGGGAAGCAATACCGCCGCAAGAAGTGCCGCCAGTATACAGAGCCATTTTCTTTTCATGGAATAGCCATCTCCTCTCTCCGTCCCGGTTCCGGAAAACACCGTCCGGGATTCCCTTTCCCGGCACGTGCGTGCCGGGAAAGGGAGAAAACTTTATTCCGCTTTGGCTTCGAAGGTAAAGCCCGTCAGGGTCGCGGTCAGTCCGCAGTATGCCTTTGCGCCGCCGACGCCGCGGAGACCGAGCGCGAAGGCACGGCCTGCGTTTGCACCGCCGTCGTTTGCAAAGATGATCAGCGTTTCGCCGTCCTGCAGTTCATTGAATGCAACGGTCGCATAGTTTGCCGCCGTGAAGGTCAGGGGTGCCGTGGACTTGCCGTCTGCCGTGTAGAAGCCCATGTTCGCGCCGTCGTAAATCTTGACCAGCACGCCGTACTT